>CALMBW010000001.1 GCA_937863385.1 uncultured Actinomycetes bacterium
TCAGCCGCGAGGGCAAGGTTGACGAGTGTCCACTATGCTCCGCGACACCCGTCCACCATGCCCCGCGACATCACACAGCGCGCCCGGAGGGATTCGAACCCCCGACCCTCGGATTAGAAGTCCGACGCTCTATCCGGCTGAGCTACGGGCGCAGTGACACCCATTCAGGGTAACGGCGCGCGGCTCCTGGGCCGGTCTTTGGTGCGATGGATGAAGGGCTACTTCTTCTTCTTTTTCTTGGCGGGAGGGGTGGCTTCGTAGGACCATTCCGCGTTGGCTCCGGTTCCGATCCCTAAGCACACGAGCGCGAGGGTTGAGGTCGGAGGGACGGTGCCGTCCTCTCCACCGGCGGTGCGGGTGAGATAAGCACCCGTCTCAACGATGCCCCCCTGTTGGGCAGGGTCGTTCGGGTCGACCTCACCGGGGTCTGCGTAGAAGGTGACATCGAGGTCTTCGCTGCCGGTCATGCCGCCGGTGACCTCAAGCACGAACGAACCACCCCAGGTCTTCTTGTCGATCTCGATCATGCTGCCGAAGGGACCAGAGGTTGCTCCTCCGCTGAAGATCCAGGCCCGGCGTGCCCAACCGGTCCAGCACCCACCCGTGGTTTCTCCGTTGGGCCCGGGTCCGGGCAGGGCCACCGTTCCCTGCTCGCTCTGGGTTGCTGCCTTTCCTTGGGCAACGGCGAGGGGAGCTGCGAGGGTGGTCACAACTGCGAGGATCAGCAAACGCTTCATCGTCAACCTCCGTATCTAGTCCTTGACGACTTCGATGCGGGGCCGTGAATCCCTTCTCATCGTGTGGTTGCAAGAGGGGCATAGGCCGGAGGATCGCCGCGCAGTGCTGTCCCGTAACGGAGTCTTGGCTCAGAGCGGCTCTGCGCGGCAGGGCGAGGCGGGACGGCGCACTAGTGAAGCTTGGGCTTGAGACGGCCCAGGACGGGCTTGGGAAGTTCCTTGAGCAGTGGCTCGAGGGTGTCGTGAAGTTCCGCAGGGGTGGGCCGGGCCGCGGGATCACGTCGCAGGCAGCTCAAGATGGGCTCGGCGATAGCACGCGGGAATCGGTCCGGGAAGGGTCGTGGGTCTTCGACGAGACAGGGCCATCTCTTTTCCGGGCTATCGGGATCCTTGTCGTCGGATCCCTCGCTGAATGGCAGTTCACCGGTGGCGGCCTTGTATAGAGCGGCGCCAAGCCCCCATACGTCTGCCGCGACCGTTACGCCGTTCTCTGGAAGGCACTGCTCGGGCGCCATGTAGTCATCGGTGCCAACAGCACTGCTCAACTTCAGGGCCTTCTCCACCGTTCTTGCAACGCTTAGATCGATGAGGCGCGGCGGACCGCTCATGATGATGTTGCTGGGCTTGACGTCAAGGTGGACGATGCCTTCTTCATGCAGGTAGTGCAGGGCAGAGCAAAGCTGCAACGCGAGGGGTAGCAGTTGCTCGGCAGGCAAGCCCCCGTAGCGGCGGACCAGAGTGGAGAGGCGCGGCCCCTCTAGGTGCTCGAGAACCAGGTGCGGCTTGTCGCCGCCGAAGGTCCCGCCGAAGGTGCGGGGTAAGACGGGGTGGGCGACACGCGCAAGCATGTCGTGCTCTTTACGCAAGGCGTTCAGGTCGGATTCGCTGCCGACCAGGTCGGGCCGGAGCAGCTTGGCCACCACGACTGCATATAGGTGCGCATCCCACGCGAGATAGGCCTGGTAGCGGATCCCGCCCCCCAGGTGCTTGAGGGCGAAAAGCCGATCCGAGATCTCGTCGCCGTTGCCGAGCTTCCAACTCTGTTTGGTCATTGAAGCATCATGCCCGACCCCTAAGCACAAGCTGTTCACGGGGCGGAAGATGAGAGGAGTCTCATGCTCATCTCATTGGCATGGGTTGAAAGATGGGGTCAGATAGAGCCATGAGTGGTTTCGTGAAGCTTGCCGTTGGATTCCTGGCCGGTGCCCTGGTAGCGCTCCTTGCTCTCGGCGTCCTCGGAGCGCGCTCGGATCTGGCCGACCGGCCCGCGGGGGTCCAGGCGATCCAGATCGACGACGACGGGCCCGAGCCCGGCACCAGAGAGAAGCGATCGGGTGACGACCGCGAAGGTCGCCGCCCCGACGACCGTGGTGAAGACGCAGATGGCCACCCCGATGACGATGATGATGACGATGCCGAACCCGTTGAACCCGCCGAACCTTTGGATGCCGATGGTCATCTTGACGATGACGCGCGTGATGACGATGGCCCGGACGAAAACGACGGTCCCGGCTCGGGTGACGACTCGATCGACGACTGATGTCCAAGGTGCCGACCGGGACGGACCTGGACGTTCCGGTAGATGAGCCATCGGCCGAAACGGTCAACCTTCCCGTGATAGAGCCGGACGAGCAGGCCACCTTCGACACGTCATCGCTGAGCAGAAGCCCCGCGCCTCCTTCCACGCGCACCAGACCTCTATTGCGTTCGAGGTTCGGCAGCTTGCGATATGAGATCTTGATCACGTTCGTCTTGTTGTTGAGCTTGACGATGGCCGGAGCGATGTTCGCGCTTCGCCAGCTCTTGATCGACAGGGTGGATGACCGGATCGAAGAGGAGCTACAGCAAGAGGTTCAAGAGCTCCGTCGACTGTCCAATGGGCGTGATCCCAGCACCGGGCGGCCCTTCAACGGTGATATCGAGCGCATCTTCGAGGTGTTCTTGCAGCGCAACATCCCTCAGGACGACCAGACCATGCTGACCTTGATGGACGGACGCCCCTTCCTGCGTCCCCGTAAGGAACCGCTGTACCGGATCGACCATGACCAGGGATTGATCGAGACCTGGAGCAACATCACGGAACCACTTCGGGGCCGAGCCGACACCACCGCTGGGGGATTCGACTATCTAGCCGTTCCCATCCTGGTCGATGACGCCGCCGCAGGCGTCTTCGTCACCGGGCAATTCCGTGACGTACAGGTCGGGGAGGTTGATGACGCCGTCAAGACGGCAGCACTGCTTAGTCTCATCACGTTGCTGATCGGGTCGGTCTTGGCCTGGCGGCTCGCCGAGAAGATCTTGCGACGTGTGGGTACTGTTTCTGACGCTGCGTATGGGATCTCGGAGTCCGACCTCCATCGTCGCATCCAGGTCGAAGGTCGCGATGAGATTGCGCAGATGGCCGAAACGTTCAACGGGATGCTCGACAGGTTGGAGACGGCCTTCACTATGCAGCGGGCATTCATCGATGACGCCGGTCACGAACTTAGAACGCCCATCACCATCATCCGAGGCCACCTAGAAGTGATGGGCGACGATCCCAAAGACCGAGAGGAAACCAAAGCTCTCGTGCTCGACGAGCTCGACCGCATGGCGCGCATGGTGGATGACCTGCTGCTGTTGGCCAAGTCCGAGAAGCCAGACTTCCTGCACTTCGATACCGTCGAGGTCTCGGACCTAACGGTGGCTCTTTTCGAGAAGGCAACGGCGCTAGCTGCGAGGGGATGGCGACTCGAAGGCAGCGGCAAGGGCCGGATCGAAGCGGACCGTCAGAAGCTCACCCAGGCGATGATGCAGCTCGCCCAGAATGCCGTGCAGCACACGCGCGATGGACAGCCGATCTCGATCGGTTCATCGGTTGAGGGAGGTGCGGCGCGCTTCTGGGTGTCGGACTCGGGTCCGGGTATCCCACCTGCAGAGCGAGAGCGCATCTTCGACAGGTTCGCGCGCGCTAGGGGAGCGTTCAGGTCATCCGAGGGCGCGGGCTTGGGTCTGTCGATAGTGAAAGCTATCGCCGAGGGGCATCACGGAAGCGTTCAGCTCGATACCGTCGTTGGGAAGGGATCGACCTTCACTCTGGTCCTTCCGGTCGATCAGCCGCACCACGACGGAGCCACAACGTGAAACGGATCCTCATCGCGGAAGACGAGCCGCGGATCTCTTCCTTCGTGGAGAAGGGCTTGAAGGCAAACGGTTTCACGACCGCGACCGCGGCAGACGGGGGCACGGCTCTGCTCATGGCTGCTACGGGCGAGTTCGATCTCTTGATCCTCGACCTCGGTCTACCGATCAAAGACGGGTTCGAGGTGCTCCATGACCTTCGACGCAAGGGCTCGGACATGCCCGTGATCATCCTGACGGCCCGCGACGGGGTGCCGGAGAAGATCCGAGGTCTCGAAGGTGGTGCTGATGACTACATGACCAAGCCGTTCTCGTTCGACGAGTTGCTGGCTCGTGTTCGTGTACGCCTGCGCGCCGACCGCGCTCCCGAGAAGACGATGCTGACCGCCGGCGATGTCAGATTGGATCTGCGCACGCGAACGATCAAGGTAGGCGAAAAGGTGTTCGAGCTTTCCGCTCGTGAGTTTGCGTTGGCCGAGACCTTCTTCCGTCATCCGGGTCAGGTGCTTAGTCGCGAGCAGTTGCTCAGTCAGGTCTGGGGTTACGACTACGACCCCGGATCGAACATCGTGGACGTCTACGTGGGTTATCTGAGAAAGAAGGTCGGCAGCGATCGCATCAAGACGGTGCGAGGGATGGGCTACAAGCTGACCGGAGATTGAACCGGTGGTCGCCGCGGCTCACTTTCCGTAGGCCTGGAAGGGTGGGTTGGGCGCCTAGTTGGAGAGGTATTTGATCAGGTAGATCTCGTCGCGGTCATCTCCGGGCGCCACCCGGATCAGTCCCGGTATCCGGGCAACCTCTTCATAGCCCGCACCCAGATAGAAGGCCTCTGTTCCGGTTCCGCCCCGAACCGTTAGGTGGATCTGCTCGAGTCCCAGTTGCTTGGAGGCGATCTCTTCGACCCGAGCGAGGAAGGCCCGGCCGTAACCGCGACGGTGGAACGAAGGATGGATCTGCAAGCGCTTGATCGTCGCCCAGTGATGAAACAGTGGCCCCGGTCGGAACTCCAGGAAACAGAAGCCCACTGAGCGGCCTTGCTCGAAAGCTACGAGCAGGTGGGACCAATCGCCGGCCGCTTTCGCGAATGCTTCCTCGGCGATGGGCCGAACATCGGACTCGGTCACCGGTGGAACGAAGCCGACGGCTCCTCCTGCATTGGACACGTCCACCCACAGGGCGATCAGCTCATCCGCCAGCGCATCTACCGATGGATCGAGCTCGACCCGTAGCTCAGGCATCGAGTGTGGCGAATCGAACCAGATATGCAGAGGTGTACTCGATGACCCTTAGGAAGTCGTCCAGGCGGACGTTCTCGTTGGGGGCGTGGATGTTCGAGTCGGGACGGCATACGCCGGCCGGGGAAACCGTGGGGATCCCCAGACGTCCGGCGATCGGCCACATCGGACCCGTCCCGATCATCATCGGCGCCGCTGCGACCGGCTGGTCGAACACGTCCCCAGCCGCCGCCAGGCTGGCGCGCGCGACGAGTGATTCCGCGTCTGACCGGACCGGGTGCTCCATCGAGAAAGTCTTGATCTCGATGTCTTGGAATCCACGCTTGTCCAGGTGAGACCGCAGCTTCTTGACGATGTCGTTCGGGTCTTGGTTGGGGACCAATCTCATGTCGAGTTTCGCCATGACCTCTTTCGGCAACACGGTCTTGGAAGCGTTGGGAACGGTGAATCCAGAAACGATCCCCGCGATGTTGCAGGTGGGCTCGAAGAAATAGCGCTGCAAGAAGTCGAGTCCGGTCACACCTCCGACGAAGCTCTCTACTCCCAGACGAAGACGCTCTTCCTCCTCCTCGAAGGGGAAGTTGCGCAACATCTCGATGTCCTTTTCGTTGGGTTTCACGACATCGTCGTAGAACCCATCGATCGTCACCGTTCCGTCCGGCGCGCGTAGTGTGGCGAGTGCCTCGATCATGTGCCAGGCGGGGCTCGGGGCAACTACTGCTAGTGACGAGTGTTGGTCGTCGGACAGCCCCCTGTGGGTCAACTCAACGTACGCCAGTCCTTTCGCCCCGAAGACGAACTCGGGCCGCGATGCATGATCGATCCCGTGGCCTTCCCAGATGCATCCGTCCGCTGTGATCCGTTCGGAATAACGCAGGGACATCTCGTCGAATGACTTCGATCCCGTCTCCTCTTCCCCCTCGACGAGGAACTTGATCGAAACGGGGATCGCGGAGTGGGCCTCGATGTGTGCGTGCAGCGCAGCGATCCGTGCTACCAGATCTCCCTTGTTGTCCGCGCAGCCGCGAGCGAAGAGCTTTCCGTCTCGCGTCGTCGGCTCGAAGGGCTTGGAGTCCCATAGCTCGATGGGATCCACAGGCTGAACGTCGTAGTGGTCGTAGATGAGAAGTGTGCGGTCGCCTGCGCCTATGCGGGCCAGGATCGCGTCCGGTGCGCCGTCGTAGGTCAACCGCTCTGTGGCCGCACCGAGCGACTCGAACTTGGCCTCCAGCCACCCAGCCATCTCGGCCAACGCCTCCGGCTCCTCGGCTACCGTAGGTATCGAGCAAGCTTCTTCGAGCCAGCCGATGTACATCGCTCGGTTCTTTGAAACGACGTCCGCAACACTAGCCAAGGCCGCACCTTTCTCCACCGGTCCGATAGGCAACAGTGTGACCTACTCCGTGCCCGCACCGACGGAGGTGGTCTGCGTCAACTGCCATAGGCCTAAAGACCATGGGGCACCGTCGCTCAAGCGAGCGGAACAGCGCTTCGTTCTGTCGAGAGCGGGCGACGCGGATCGAACGCGCATAACTAGCTTGGAAGGCTAGGGCTCTGCCATTGAGCTACGCCCGCAGGGTTGGGGTCAATCCTAATGGTCGGGGCGGCCGTGTGTGATTCCAGCGGATAGTGGACACGGCTGATCGGGCATGTCGCGGGCCATAGTGGACACCCCTAACCCGGA
>CALMBW010000002.1 GCA_937863385.1 uncultured Actinomycetes bacterium
CCTCCGGGTTAGGGGTGTCCACTATGGCCCGCGACATGCCCGATCAGCCGTGTCCACTATCCGCTGGAATCACACACTGCCGGGGGCACCAAGTTTTTACCGAAGAATCTCGCGCTTATCCAACGTATTCCATACACGGAAAGTCGAGTGAGTGTGCGAGAACTGCCACCATCGACTCGTTCGCTAAGGGACGAACGGGTCGATGCCGGGCAGGGGCGATAGGCTCGCCCCGATGGCCACCAAACGCATCCTCATATGTGACGACGATCCCGTGATCCTGCGCCTGGTGCAGGTGAACCTCGAACTCGAAGGCTATGACGTCCTTCTTGCCCACCACGGGGAGGAGGCCTACCAGGTGGCGGTGCGGGAGGTGCCGGACCTGGTGATCCTCGACATCATGATGCCCCGCTGGGACGGCTACCAGGCGTGCCAGCACCTGAAGGCGAACGAATCGACCAAGCACATCCCCGTGGTGTTCCTGTCGGCGAAGGCTCAGCAATCGGACATCGAGAAGGGCAAGGAGTACGGGGTCGACGAGTACCTGACGAAGCCTTTTGACCCAGCCGACCTGATCGATGTCGTCGAACGTTTGACGGTCTCGACGTAGGTGATCACCGAAACACTCGCGCAGATCGTCACCACGGCTCTCGAGTCGGCGGTTGCTGATGGTGTGATCGACGCGGCCCCCATACTCAGCTTCGAACGACCGAAGCGCCGCGAGCACGGCGACTGGGCAACGAACGTTGCTCTGGTGGCGGGTAAGGGCAGGGGGGCGCCTCGCGACGTTGCGGCAGCCCTGGTGGATCGACTGCCGCCGAACGACGTGATCGAGAAGGTCGAAGTTGCCGGACCCGGATTCCTCAACTTCTACCTGTCTCCGGTGTGGTTGCACGATGTGGTGCGTCGAGCCTCCGATCCCAGCCAGCGATTCGGCTGGGCGAAACGACACTCCAAAGAGAAGGTGAATGTCGAGTTCGTCAGTGCGAATCCAACGGGTCCCATCAACGTCGTGAGCGGACGTCACGCTGCGGTGGGTGGGGCCTTGGCATCGATCCTCGAAGCAGCGGGATACGACGTAACCCGTGAGTTCTACCTGAACGACGCCGGCCGCCAATTGCTTCTGTTCGGGGAGTCGATCGCGGCCCACTACCTCCGTAGGTACGGAGTGGAGGCCTCGGTTCCAGACGACGGCTATCAAGGTGAGTACGTCAAGGAGCTGGCTGAGAAGATCGCTGCCGACATCGGGGACCGTCTCGTGTCGGTGCCTGCCGAGCAACGCATCGAGGAACTGACCGGCATAGGCCTGGCAGTGATGCGCGTCGATATGGAGCGATCGCTAGAGAGATTCCGTACGACGTATGACGTGTGGTTCTCGGAACGAACGCTTCACGAGACCGGCAAGATCGCCGAGGGGGTCGAACGACTTCGCCAGAAGGGCCTGGTCGAGGAACGAGACGGAGCCACCTGGTTCCTGTCGGAGCGCTTGGGAGACGACAAGGATCGTGTCTTGATCAGGGGTAACGGTGTGCCCACGTACCTCGCGGCGGATGTCGCTTACTTAACGGCGAAGTTCGACCGAGGTTTCGACCGGCTCATCTATCTGTGGGGGGCCGACCATCACGGAACCGTGGCTCGCCTCAAAGCCGCAACGGAGGCGTTGGGCTACGACAGAGAAGCCGTTGAGGTGAAACTCGTGCAGATCGTCACGCTCAAGCGCGGCGGCGAAACCGTCAAGGCATCCAAACGTGGGGGCGTCCTCGTAGAGCTTGATGAATTGGTGGACGAGGTGGGCGTCGACGCTGCCCGCTACACGTTCCTGACGCGCTCGATCGATGCCCCGATCGAGTTCGACATCGAAGCGGTCAAGCAACAAGCCCCCGACAACCCGGTCTACTACGTGCAGTACGCCCACGCCAGGATCTGCTCGATCTTGCGCAAGGCGCAAGAGCAAGGGCATCAGGTGGATGTGGCCTCAGCGGACCTTAGCCTGCTTGTACATCCAAGCGAAGATGATCTGATGCGAAAGCTGGCCACGTACGAAGAAGTGATCCCCGAAACTGCAGCACTTAGAGCACCACAGCGGATGACGCGATTCGTTGAGGAACTGGCCTCGACATTCAGCGCCTTCTACCGGGACTGCAAGGTCGTGACCGACGATGATGCACTAACCGCAGCGCGCCTCTCGTTGTGTGTGGCAACGAAGTCTGTTGTCGCCAGCGCCTTGGGGTTGCTGGGAGTGTCTGCACCGGAGTCGATGTGATCGAGTTCTTGCAGGTCGACGTCTTCGCACAAGACGCGTACCGCGGGAACCAACTAGCGGTTTTTCCCGACGCAGGCGGGCTGAGCGGGGCCCAGATGCAAGCTATCGCGACCGAGATGAATCTCTCGGAAACGGCCTTCGTTCTTTCGCACAGTGACGATTCTTACGAGGTGCGCATCTTCACTCCGGCCGAGGAACTGCCCTTCGCAGGACACCCCACGCTTGGAACGGCATGGGTGCTCAAGCACCTGGGACTCCTGCGAGCCGACACCATCACACAGAACTCCCCGGCTGGACCCACGAGGGTGTGGGCGGCAGGTGACTCCTTGTGGTTCGAGCGCACCGGTGCGGCTCAGGCAGACCTCGCGTCCACCTCGATCGATTCCGACCAGAAGATGGCTCGGATGTTGAACCTCCAGTTGTCGCAGATCGGGATGGAGGCGCGAGAGATCGGCCGCTCGGGCCGTTTGCGCCCCGCTTACTCCGATGCCGGGCTTCTGCACCTGATGGTGCCGCTGCGAGACCTCGAAGCCTTGCGAGACGTTCGGGTCGATACCGCTCTAGTGGCCGAACATCCAACGGGAGGCGTCTACTGCTTCACCGGGGAGGCGGCCGGAGCCATCCGAGCTCGCGGCATCTTTCCCAGTTTCGGCATCGCCGAGGACCCTGCGACGGGGTCGGCAGCTGCATGTCTGGGCGTCTACCTTGCCGACCGTCTGGGAAGTATCGAGTTAGATGTTCGTCAAGGTGTCGAGATGGGACGCCCATCGCGACTCATGGTGAAAGCCGAACCGGGTCGCGTCGAGGTCGGTGGCAACTGTTGCCTCATCTTCAAAGGCGAGCTGATCACGCTGCCTTGAAAACGGTGCGGGGATGTGGCCGTTACGCTTTCGACCATGCTTGAAGTTTTTCCGGCCACGGCAAAGATCACTGACGATGGTCACTTGACCATCGGTGGCTGCAACGCGATCGAGATCGCCGAACAGCACGGAACGCCGGTCATCGTGTTCGACCGCGCAACCTTCGAGAAGAGGGCCGAGTCCTACGCTGCCGTGCTTGGCCCTCGTCAAGTTTTCTACGCCGGTAAGTCGTTCTGCTGCGTGGCAGTCTGTGAACTCCTCGACCGGCTCGGTCTGTCCCTCGATGTCTGTACCGGCGGGGAATTGGCGACCGCCCTGCGAGCCAGCTTTCCAGCCGACCGGATCGCGTTTCACGGCAACAACAAGTCGATCTCCGAGCTTGAGATGGCCAAGGAAGCCGGCGTGGGACGCATCGTCGTTGATTCCTTCGAAGAGCTAGAGCGCATCGCCAAGGTCGGGCTCACGACACGACTCCTGGTTCGGATCACACCAGGGGTCGAGGCACACACACATGAGTTCGTCCAAACCGGTCAGGAGGACTCGAAGTTCGGTTTCGGCCTTGCCGATGGCGTCGCTTTCGAGGCAGTGAAACGGGCGATGGCGGTCCCTGGGTGCACTCTTGTGGGCCTTCACGCTCATATCGGGTCACAGATATTCGAGATGGCCGCGTTCGACCTCGCCGTGCGCCGCCTAGCCGCGTTCGCCAACGATATTCGCAAGGAGTTGGGATTCGTCGCCGAAGAACTGAACCTTGGTGGTGGTCTCGGGATCGCCCATACCGACGATGAGATAACGCCGGATATCGAGGAATCGGTGCAGCGGATCAGTTCGGCAGTCCAGCGGGAGTTCGAGGCCTTGTCACTCGCGATACCGCGGCTCTATTGCGAACCCGGCAGATCGATAGTCGGTCCCGCTGCGGTGACCCTGTACCGGGCGGGTACCGTGAAGCAGATCCCGGGGGTGAGGACCTATGTATCGGTGGATGGCGGGATGAGCGACAACATCCGCCCAGCCCTCTACGACGCGCGCTACGAGGCTTTCGTCGCAGATCGGATGAACGCGAAGCAGGGGCCGCGTGTGACCCTTTCGGGCAAGCACTGCGAGTCGGGCGACGTCCTGATCCGCGATGTGCACCTTCCCGCCGATATCTGCGAAGGTGATCTCATCGTCGTTCCGGCGACCGGCGCGTACACCTACTCGATGGCGAACAACTACAACCGTGTCGCCCGTCCACCCGTAGTGATGGTGCACGAAGGACGTTCTACCGTGATCGTGGAGCGCGAGACCAATGACGATCTTTTGAAACTGGATCGGCGGCTCGACGGATCCAAGCCTGGATAGGTTCATGCCGGCCCCGGGCTAGGGCCCGGAACCCCCCTTCACGCTGTAGCGTTGCTGGTCGGAAATGAGCTAGCAGGGAGTCGCTATGTCGGTCAGGATTGGCCTTCTCGGTTGCGGCATCGTCGGAGGTGCCACCGCGCGCATCCTCGAGGTCCACGCGGCCGAGTTGCAGCAGCGTGCGGGAACGGCGATCGAGTTGCGCAAGGTTGCAGTTCGAAGCCTGAGCAAGCCGCGTCCGGTCGATCTCCCTGCCGATATGTGGACCACCGACCCTTGGGAGGTCGTGAAGGATCCCGAGATCGACGTCGTGGTGGAAGTGATCGGCGGGATCGAGCCGGCGAAGGATCTCATCCTCGAGGCCTTCAGCAACGGGAAGCACGTCGTTACCGCCAATAAGGAATTGCTCGCCAACCTCGGCAAGGAGGTAATGGATGCTGCCGAGGCATCCGGCAAGGACCTCTTGTTCGAGGCTTCTGTTGGGGGTGGCATCCCGATCATCCGGCCGATGAAGGAGTCTTTGGCCGGAGATCGTGTGCGCCGAGTGATGGGGATCGTCAACGGCACCACCAACTTCATCCTCACGCGCATGAGCGATACCGGTATGACGTTCGCCGAGGCTTTGGCCGAAGCCGATTCTCTCGGCTATACCGAGATGGACCCGTCGGCGGATATCGAAGGATTCGACGCAGCCTCGAAGCTCGCGATCTTGTCCTCCCTTGCCTTCAATGCTCGGGTGATCGCCGGTGACGTAGCGCGCGAGGGCATCTCTCGGGTCACGCCCGCAGATATCTCGGCTGCCCACGAGCTTGGTTACGAGGTGAAGTTGCTTGCCGTGGCCGAGATGGATGACGGCGCCGTGTCGGCTCGTGTCCATCCCGCCATGCTTCCTAAGACTCACCCCCTTGCCTCCGTCCGAGACGTCTACAACGCGGTGTTCGTTGAAGGTGAACAAACAGGCGAGCTGATGTTCTTTGGCCGCGGAGCAGGCGGGGGGCCAACGGGCTCAGCCGTTGTTGGCGACATCGTCGAGATCGCGCGCAACATCCGCAATGGTGCTCGAGGGATCGGCTGCACCTGCTACCACAGCGCGGCGAGGATCCGCCCGATGGACGAAGCCAAGGTTCGGTACTACGTGGTGCTTTCGGTGACCGACCAGCCCGGCGTCCTAGCTTCGGTAGCAGGGGTGTTCGCCAGCAATGAGGTGTCGATCGCCAGCGTGCGCCAGGAAGGTGCCGGTGATGAAGCAACGTTGATGTTGATCACACACACGGCCACCGAAGGGGCACACCGAGCGACCTTCGTGCAACTTGGTGAGCTTTCCACCGTGCGAAGCATCATGTCGAGTATGCGGGTGGAAGGCGCACCCGAATGACCGGCCCCCTAACCGTTGCAGGCAAGAGGGGGATCATCCGGCGCTACCTCGATCAGCTTCCGGTCAGCGCGGCCACTCCGATCGTGACCCTCGATGAGGGAGACACCCCCTTGATCTTCTCCGAGCGTCTCTCGCAAGAGACGGGAGCGGAGGTGTGGCTGAAGTACGAAGGTCTCAACCCGACTGGCTCCTTCAAGGACCGGGGTATGACGATGGCGATCTCCAAGGCTCTCGAAGAAGGCAGCAAGGTCGTCGTGTGTGCATCTACCGGCAACACCAGTGCCTCGGCGGCCGCATACGCAGGGCGTGCCGGCATGGTGTGCGCCGTGCTCATACCTGAAGGAAATGTTGCGCTTGGAAAACTTGCTCAGGCGCTCGTGCACGGAGCCCGGGTGCTTGAGGTCAAGGGCAATTTCGACCAAGCGCTCGAACTGACCAAACAGATGGCCGATGAACAACCCATCACCCTCGTCAACTCCGTCAATCCGTTCCGCATCGAAGGTCAGAAGACCGCAGCGTTCGAAGTCGTTGAAGCCTTGGGCAGGGCGCCCGACCTGCATGTGATGCCGGTGGGCAACGCCGGGAATATCACCGCTTATTGGAAGGGCTATCGCGAGGCGATCGATCTAGGGTGGAGTGATTCGCTTCCGGCGATGTTTGGTTTCCAAGCGGATGGAGCCAACCCCATCGTCACCGGTTCGCCTATCGCTAGTCCGAAAACGATCGCGACCGCCATCAGGATCGGCAACCCTGCCTCATGGTCCGGGGCGACGGATGCAGCCAACGACTCCGGGGGCCGGATCTCCTCGGTCAGAGACAAGGAGATCCTCGAGGCATATCGATCGCTAGCGGCCGAAGGGGTCTTCGTCGAGCTGGCTTCCGCCGCGAGCGTTGCCGGCTTACGTCAGATGGCAGCCGAGAAACGGATACCTCCGGGTGCCACCGTTGTCTGCGTCTTGACCGGCCACGGGCTGAAGGATCCAGATTGGGCCATCGCCGGAGCACCACGGCCTTTAACGGTTGAAGCATCCATAGGGCCGATCTTGGAGCACCTTGACCTGGCGTAAGTCGTGACCCCTTACGCAATTGACGGATGCCGGCCGCGCTCGGTGTTCGATGCACCTGTTCGCGGGCGGTGAAATGGTGCATTATCCACGTGGATCGTCGGAACAACCGAGGGTGAGGGACTAGCGATGCCGGCAGCAGTGAAAGTGAAGATCCCTGCAACTGTTGCGAATCTCGGACCGGGCTTCGACGCCCTCGGGGTCGCGATCAAGATGCATCTCGAGGTCGAGATCGAGCCCCGGCGGGATTCGGTCGAGATCCACGTCGAAGGCGAGGGGGCCGAAACCCTTCCCAAGGACGAGAGCAACCTCGTCATCCGGTCGATGAACGAGTTCTTCGATCATGTTGGTCGCAGACCGTCCGGTTACTCGGTGAAGGTACGCAATCCCATTCCGCTGGGAGCGGGCCTAGGTTCCTCGGCAGCAGCGGTGGTCGGTGGTCTGTTCGCCGCTCGCGCCGTCACGGGACGCAACGTTCCCCAGTCGGAGATGGTTCAGCTGGCGGCCTCGATCGAAGGTCACCCCGACAACATCCTTCCCGCGTTGCTAGGTGGCTTGGTGGTTTGCTACGGCACCGAGAGGGCCGAGGAGGTCCGCTACTTCCGCATGGAGCCTTCCGATCGTCTGGTCCCGATAGTTGCAGTGCCGGCTCAAGGGTTCTCTACCGAGCAGGCGCGACGCGCCCTGCCCGATGATGTGTCCTTCGTCGATGCACAGTTCACTGCGTCTCGCGCGGCCCTGTTGGTAGCCGCGTTGTCGTCGGGGGCCGGGACGGAGGTGCTTGCGGAAGCGATGAACGACAGACTCCACGAGCCGCACCGGCTCAAACTCATGCCGGAAACCGCCGCCGTGCATTCTGAGCTGCGTGCCGCCGGTCTGGCCGTCGCGCTTGCCGGAGCGGGACCTTCATTGCTTGCGGTCGTTCCGAGGCCCGAGTCTGCGACCCGTGCGGAACAGATCAGGCGTGTTTGCCGTGCGCGTAGTGCGGGCTGGAGGGTCTTCGTCAGCGAATGGGAGAACCAGGGGGCCGGGGCCCGCTGAAGGGCGTTACTTGATGACCCGGAAGGCTCCGAACATAGGGAAGTGAACCGAGCATTGGTAGAAGTAGGTGCCGGGCTTCAGCTTGAAGGTCAGCATCTCGTCGGTGTCGCCGGTCGAATCGAGATTCTCTGAGGCGCACTTCGGGCGCCCGCTGCGGTAGGCATCCATGCACACGATGCGGTGCGAGTTCGCAACCAAGGATTCGTCGAGATTGACGAAGGTGATGTTCGTGCCCTTCTTGATCTCGATAGCGTCTCCGACCGGTTCGCATTTGCCGTTCGCGCAGGTTGTCGTTCCGGGGAAGAAAACACCGTTGGATACCGGGGTTCCGCCTCCAGCGAAGATGTAGTTGAACTCCACCATGCCGTCGGGCGTCTTGATCTCTTTGCTCAGGTAGCTCTGGGCCGCCTCGGACGTTGCTTGGATCGCTTGGTAGACCTCGGGGGGCACCTCAGCGGCGCCTGCCGGCAGCATCCCGGCAGACATCAGAAGCCCGATAAGGAAAGTCGCTGTTGCCCTCACCCCTGGTTGGTTCTCCGCCCCCGGGGTGGCTCCTGCCCCCGAAAGGGGGAAACGGGAGCCCGCGTCCCTTATCCTGGCGGCGTTCCTGTGGCGATCTGCCCATCTCGCCCAAACCGGGCACGAACTAGGAGGTCCCGAGATCCGGTACGTTGTCGTGGTCGACGGCGAGCACTACCCGCCCGTCGTCTCGTCGGCACTTGCGGCCCTGCAGGCCGACGGACATCAGGTCGCCCTCGCAGTGATGGTCGGGGGGCGCGAGAAGCTGCCAGCAGAGGGCATCGAGGCGTACGGAGATGTCCGGATCGTCACCGCCGCCGACGCACGCGACGCCCTGGTTGAAGCGATAGACAGGGTAGCTCCGGACGAAGTGCTCGATCTGTCTGACGAACCTGTGCTGGACTACCGCAAGCGATTCGAGCTCGCCTCGATCGCGCTCGAAGCCGGGGTGGGATACCGGGGTTCGGACTTCTCGTTCACCCCGCCCGAGCGTCCGGCAGTGGCTCGCAAGCCATCGCTGGGGATCATCGGAACGGGCAAGCGCACGGGCAAGACGGCCGTAGCGGGCTTCGCTGCCAGAACCATGGTCGCAGCGGGGTATCGGCCGGTGGTGGTTGCCATGGGTCGCGGAGGGCCTGAGGAACCCGAGGTGCTTCGTGGCGACGAGATCGGTCTCACTCCCGAGGATCTGCTTGCCTTTTCCGAAGAGGGCAGGCACGCCGCATCGGACTACATCGAAGATGCCCTGCTCAGCCGTGTCCCGACCGTCGGATGCCGCCGGTGTGGCGGGGGACTTGCCGGCGCGGTTTCGTTCTCGAACGTGCACCGAGGCGTTGAGATCGCGAATGAGATGTCTGCCGACCTGATGATCATGGAAGGGTCTGGGGCCGCGCTGCCTCCGGTTGCTACCGACGCCAACTGTCTGGTCGTTCCGGCCTCGATCCCCGAGGAATACCTGAAGGGGTACTTCGGCCCCTACCGATTGTTGCTTGCCGACGTGGTGATGGTTACTATGTGTGAAGAGCCGTTCGGTTCTCCTTCCAAGATCTCCTCTCTTACCTCCTTGATCCACGAACAGTGGCGCAGGCGAGGGGCGGAAAACCGAAGTGAGGTCCGTGTGGTTCGCACAGTCTTTCGTCCGAAACCCGTGCGTCCGATAGATGGCGCAAACGTTTTCGTGGCAACCACGGCTCCGGAGGTTGCTGGCCCGGCGATCGGGCAGCATCTCGCGAAGGAGCACGGGTGCACGGTTGTCGGCATCAGCCACTCTCTTTCTGACCGCAAGAGGTTGGCAGAGGACCTGAAGGCGGCAGAAGGACGAGCAGAAGTTCTGTTGTGTGAGGTGAAGGCTGCGGCGGTCGATGTCGCAACCAGGTGGGGATTGGATCTGGGCCTGCAAGTCGTCTACATGGACAACATCCCGGTGGGGGTGGATGGCGATGACCCAGAGACTGCATCGCTGTGGGCGGCACAACTGGCGTCCGAACGGTTCCACTGAGAGGGTCCGATGGACAAGAGGCGCAAGCACATCTTTATCGCCGAAGCGGAACATGGCCTTCCGTACTCGAAGGGCTTAACCGCCTCATCGCTGATGGTCACGGGACTGTCCCCAGGACGCGCCTATTCGGTCGCGAACCAGGTCGAGAAAGAGTTGCTCGAACGTGGCTTGGAATCGATCACTTCCGATGATCTGCGCGATCTGACGCTTGACGTACTCAGGCGCGATGCCGGGGACGAGTTCGCGGAGACGTTCATCAAATGGCAATCGGTCGCTGAACTCGATATCCCCTTGATCGTTCTGATCGGGGGTAGTGCCGGTGTCGGTAAATCGACGATCGCTACTCAATTGGCAGGGAGACTCGGGATCACACGGGTGGTATCGACGGACGCGGTGCGCGAGGTCTTGCGCAGTGCGCTCACGAAGCAGATGTTCCCCACGCTCTATGCATCGTCGTTCGAGGCAGATGCTGCAGTTCGCCAGCCGATCCCTCACTCAGGCGACCGTCTTATTATCGGCTTCCGGGAACAGGCTGCAACCGTTGCGGTGGGCGCTCAGGCCTTGATCGAAAGGGCCATCGCCGAAGGTACCGACATGATCTTGGAGGGTACCCATCTCGTTCCGGGATTCTTGTCAGAGATGGAGAGCGAGAAGGCGGTGATCGTTCCGCTCCTTCTCTCGATCGAGGACGAGGAGCTGCACCGCAGTCACTTCTACGCCCGCACCCGCGAGTCGCGGGCGCGCCCGGCAGAACGTTACCTAGACAACTTCAAGAAGATCCGCAAGATACAGAAGTACATGACGTCCTCGGCTCTGATGCGAGGCGTTCCTACGATCACGCACTACGACCTGGACAACACCCTTACCAAGATCATCGATCACGTTCTAGAGAAGGCCCTCGAGGCCGTATCCCGTGGAGTGGCCGTAGCCGGAAAGAACGAGAACCTGCTCGAGAAAGCGGTCGAAGTCATCGATCGCCAGAAGCAACAGCGTGAGGAGGCTGAAACCAAGCATGAAGTTGTTCCTTGATACTGCCAACCTAGAAGAGATCAGAGAGGGCGTTCGATGGGGCGTCCTGCGCGGTGTGACCACGAACCCGACCTTGATCGGCAAAGAGCAACAGGACTTTCTTCCCTTGGTCAAGGAGATCTGCTCGGTGGTGGACGGTGACGTATCGATCGAGACTGCTGGGGATGACACCGAGCTCCTGGTTAGACAAGGACATGAGATCGCTCAGATCGCGGACAACGCCGTGGTCAAGATCGCCACGACGGCAAACGGCCTCGCAGCAACCCGCCGGCTTTCCGATGAGGGCATCAAGGTCAACATGACCTTGTGTTTCACGGCGACTCAGGCGATCCTGGCAGCGGAAGCTGGGGCTTACATAGTGAGCCCGTTCTTGGGTAGACTGGACGATGTCGCTACCGATGGGCTCGTCGCTCTTTCGGACATCTGCGAGATCTACGCGGTTCAGGGGTACGAAACCCAAGTCCTGGCCGCAAGCCTCCGACACCCGATCCACGTTGTCGAGTCGGCCAAGATGGGCGCAGATATCGCGACGATGCCTTTCAAGGTCTTCGAGATGCTCGTGAAGCATCCACTAACCGACTCTGGGTTCAAGAGATTCACGGACGACTGGGAAGAAGCCAAGCCACATCTAGGCGAACTGCTTCCCTCGATGCAGGAAGCGTAGGTAGAAGATGTCATCGATGGATCGCTCGGGACTGGAAGCAAAGCCGGTAACCGAGCTCAAAGAGATCGCCAAGCAGCTGAACATCAAGGTCTCTGGCCTCAAGAAGGCGCAGATCGTGGATGCGATCAGCGGCGGTAACGGCAAGCCGAGCTCGGCGAATGGTGGTCAAGGAAAAGGGGCCACCTCCGGAACCACGCCCCCTCCTTCGGCACCCGCACCTCGCGCCGAGCGCGTTCGAGAGAAGGCAGCGCCGCCTCCCGGCGCAGATGCCTCAACGGGTGAAAGTTCTCCGTCGCCAGACGGTGGTGGTCAGCCGGCCGTCAGGGATGACGGAGCCGTCGATGACCGCGAGAGACGCGACGACAACCGTCGCCGCGGCCCGAACCCCAAGAACCGTCAGAATCAGCAGCAGATCCGGCGCGAGAAGGCCGACCCGCGAGGTGGCAGACGACGGCGTCGCGGGCGAGGCGGCGGTGGCGGTGGCGGCGGGATGCCGCAATACATGCGTGAAGAGCAGTGGGAAGAGCCCGAGGACGATCCGAACGCCGAGGTGCGCACGGGTGTTCTGGATCTACTTCCCGAGGGCTACGGCTTCCTACGCACCAGTGGGTATCTGCCCGGAGACAAGGACGTTTACGTATCCGTTTCGCAGGTCCGTCGGTTCCACCTCCGCAAGGGGGACGAAGTCACCGGTTCGGTTCGCTCTCCGAAGGATTCGGAGAAGTACCAGGCCTTGCTCAAGATCCAGACGATCAATGGCATGGCTCCGGAAGAGGCGCAGAAGCGTGCTCGTTTCGCGGATCTGACCCCCCTGTACCCCAACGAGCGGTTGACGCTGGAGCAATCAGAGAACCCCAAGAACATCACCGCACGGATCATCGACCTGATCGCTCCGATCGGGAAAGGCCAGCGCGGGATGATCGTTTCACCGCCAAAGGCGGGAAAGACGACGATCCTGAAAGAGATCGCCAACTCGATCCGAACCAACAACCCTGAAACGCATCTGATCGTTCTGCTTGTCGATGAGCGCCCCGAAGAGGTGACGGACATGCAGCGCTCGGTCGATGGCGAAGTCATCTATTCCACGTTCGATCGCCCCTCCGACGACCACATCCAGGTCACCGAGTTGACGCTCGAACGAGCCAAGCGTCTGGTCGAGATGGGCAAGGACGTCGTCATCGTCTTGGACGGCATCACTCGTCTTTCGCGGGCCTACAACCTCGCCACCCCGGCATCCGGGCGGATCCTCTCCGGTGGTGTTGACTCCACGGCCCTCTATCCACCCAAGCGTTTCTTCGGGGCGGCTAGGAACATCGAGTTCGGCGGCTCCTTGACGATCCTTGCCACTGCCCTGGTCGAAACGGGATCCAGGATGGACGAGGTCATCTTCGAGGAGTTCAAGGGAACCGGTAACTGGGAGTTGAAGCTCGATCGGCGCATGTCCGAGAAGCGCATCTTCCCGGCTATCGACATCCAGGCGTCGGGGACGCGCAAGGAAGAGCTTCTGTTGACGCCTGAGGAGCTGCAGCTGGTGTGGCGGCTCCGCCGGGTCCTCCATGCGGTGGAAGGTGGGGCATTGGAGCTGCTGATCGACAAGATGAAGCAGACCCAGGGCAACGCTCAGTTCCTCCACGAGATATCCAAGGCACCCGTCCGCGGAGGCGACTGAGGAATAGACGGGAGGCACCTGGTTGTTCCTGGGTTTGGGCGTACCTCAGTGGCTGACTATCATTGGGCTGGTGGGGGCCCTGCTGTTGACCTTCAAGGTCATGGCGCGGGCATCGGTGGCATACGAGAAGGCGAGACAGCGGCGTGAAGCTCTAGCCGCAGCAGAACCAGAGCCTCAACAAGAGGGAGAAGGAACATGAAGCAAGGGATCCACCCCGAGTACATCGAGACGAAGGTCTCGTGTTCGTGCGGGAATACGTTCACGACCAGGTCCACGACGCAAGAGATGCACGTGGAGTTGTGCAATCAGTGCCATCCCTTCTACACGGGTAAGCAGAAGCTGGTCGACACTGGTGGCCGGGTAGAGCGGTTCCAGCGCAAGTACGCGAACAAGAAGCCCGCACAGGCTCCTGCCCCTGCAGCCGAGGCGGCCGACGCCCCGGCCGAGGCGTAGCCGATACTCGGTGCCCGATAACCAACCGGCAGCTCAGCGGCCCTCGATCGGCGGACAAGCCGTTCTAGAGGGCGTCATGATGCGCGGCCCCCACACGTGGTCGGTGGCGTGCAGAAAGCCCGATCTGTCGATCTCGGTCGAGCACTACCCACTTCCCGCATATCACGAGCGGTGGCCGATCCTCCGTCAGCCGCTCCTCAGAGGCATGCTGGTCCTTGTCGAATCCTTGCTGATCGGGATCAAGGCTCTGATGATCTCCGCCAACCACGCGATCGATGAGGAAGAAGAGCAGCTCTCGGACAAGCAGCTGGCGGGAACGCTGTTCACCGCTATGGCCGTTTTCTCGGCGGTGTTCATCTTGCTTCCGGTTTTCGGAACGAAGCTCGTTGAATCGATGTTCGACCTCGAGTTGACCGAGTCCAACCAGTTCTGGTTCAACCTGATCGAGGGTGGCATCCGGCTCGCGATGTTCGTGGGCTATCTGGCTTTCATCGGGATGTTCAAGGACGTCCGTAGGGTCTTTCAGTACCACGGAGCCGAGCACAAGACGATCTACGCGTACGAGAACGGTGACCCGCTAAACGCACAAGAGATCGACGACAAGTACCCAACCCTTCACGTCCGATGCGGGACGAACTTCTTGTTCATCGTGCTTTTCTTGACGATCCTGGTGCACTTCGTGATGGACCTCTTCATCACCGCAGATCTGATCCCCCGTTTGATCATCCGCCTGGCAGCGGTGCCCTTCCTAGCCGGGATCTCGTACGAGGCGATCAAGTTCGCATCGCGTAACGAGGACTCGAAGATCTTCCATGTGCTCATGCTGCCGGGGCTGGCTCTCCAACGGATCACCACCAAGCCTCCTTCGCTGGACCAGATCGAGGTCGCTATCGCTGCGATGACGGCGGTGGCTCAAGACATCGATGACCCGAAGGCGGCGGTCGAGGAGCAGTCCCACGAGGACACACCCGAGGCTCCGATCTCCTGACCACGACAAGGAGCGAGCGTTGAAGCTTCCTGAGGGCAGGTTGGACGAGATCGAAGCACGGTTCGTGCAGGTCGAGTCCGAGCTTGCAGACCCAGATATCGCGTCACGACCCGACGACATCAAACGACTCAGCAAGGAACACGCAGAGCTGAAGGAACTCGTCGAGATGTGGCGTGCCCACAAGCAGGCGGCCTCCGACCTAGCCGAGGCCAAGGAGATGCTTTCGGGTTCCAAAGGCGACGAGCGTGACTACCTCGAGAGCGAGATCAAGGAGCAAGAAGGATCCCTTGATCGCCTCAACAAGGAGATAACCGAGGCACTGATCCCGAAGGACCCCAATGACGACCGTGACGTGATCTTGGAGATCCGTGCGGGGGCCGGCGGTGACGAAGCTGGGTTGTTCGCTGCGGAGTTGATGCGGATGTATCAGCGTTACGCGGAGACCCACCGGTTCAAAGCCGAGGTCTTGTCGTCGGACTCGTCGGGCGTGGGCGGGATCAAGGACGTCACGATCGCCGTCAAGGGCAAAGGGGCGTTCTCACGTCTGAAGCACGAGGCAGGCGTTCACCGGGTTCAGCGCGTGCCCGTTACCGAGTCAAGTGGCCGCATCCATACTTCGGCGGTGGCAGTCAATGTTCTGCCGGAGGCCGATGAGGTCGAGGTCGAGATCGATCTGAACGACCTGAAGATCGACGTATATAGATCGAGCGGCCCCGGCGGGCAGTCGGTGAACACCACGGACTCGGCCGTTCGGATCACGCACCTGCCGACAGGCGAGGTCGTCGCCTGTCAGGATGAGAAGTCTCAACTCCAGAACAAAGAGAAGGCGATGCGGATCCTGCGAGCGCGCCTCCTCCAGCGTGCTCAGGAAGAGCAGGCTGCAGCCCATGCAGCGGAGAAACGTGCGCAGGTTTCTAGTGCCGATCGCTCCGCGAAGATCCGCACCTACAACTTTCCCGATAACCGTGTCACCGATCATCGGATCGGTTACACGACGCACCGGCTGGCTGAGGTTCTCGAAGGGGACCTCGACGATCTGATCGACGCGCTCCTCGCTAACGAGCGAGCAGAGCGTGTCCAAGGCGAGGACGGAGGATGAAAGAGCTAGTCGTTCTCGTTAAGGAACGTCTCAGCGGAGCGGGAAACGACAATGCTCAGCGAGAAGCTGAATGGATCGTCGAGGCTGCAACGGGCTTGGATAGGGCTTCCCTAGCAGCGTCGCAACGAACCCCCACGCCCGACGAAGAGTCCATGGCTCTGCGGTTGATGGAACGACGCGTGAACGGGGAACCGCTCCAGTATGTGACCGGGGTCGCGGGTTTCAGGCGCTTGGAGCTCGCCGTTGGGCCCGGCGTGTTCATCCCGAGACCCGAGAGCGAGAGTCTCGCGGGCCGCGCTATGGAATTGCTGCCCGATGGCGGCATCGTGGTCGATATCGGTACGGGTTCGGGCGCGGTGGCACTGTCCATCGCGGACGAACGTCCCGATGCCCGAGTCTGGGCCACAGATCTCTCGGCGGAAGCGTTGGGCTGGGCAGAGCGCAATCGTGAAGCCTTGGGCCTCGAGGTTCAGCTGTTGCAGGCCGATCTGTTCGATGGGCTCGATGAGGCGCTTAAGGGATGCATCGATGTCGTTGTCTCGAATCCGCCCTATGTGCCTGCTGGGTTTTCCCTTGGATCTGAGGTCGTAGACCACGAACCGCATGTTGCATTGTTCGCCGATGAGTCGGGCCTGGGGATCATCGAGGAACTCTTGGATCGCGCGAAGGGGTGGCTCAACAAGCCCGGTTGGATCGTGCTCGAGATCGGAGAGGTTCAGCGCGATGCCGTTATGCGTCTGATGCAGGATGCTGGATTCGGCGATGTTGCCGTCCATGACGATCTGGCCGGCAGACCGCGCATCGCAGAATGCCGGTGGAGCTAACCGAGCTGGTCGCCGCGCTGGATCGGGGCGACGTGGTGGTGATCCCCACCGACACCGTCTACGGCTTGGCGGCCCGCTTCGATAGCACTGAGGCGGTTCGACGCATCTTCGAGATCAAGCAGCGCCCCCCGGACAAGCCACTGCCCGTGCTTGCATCGACCATGTCGGATCTCTCGGCCGTCGCGATGTTCGGCCCACTTGCGAGTGAGCTGGCGGCCTCGTTCTGGCCCGGTCCCCTCACCTTGGTCCTGCCACGCGCGGAGGGGTTCGACGCAGATCTTGGGGCAGGCGAGCGTGACACGGTGGGGGTGAGGGTGCCCGAGCATCGATTGACCAGGCGATTGCTCGGGGAGTGCGGACCGCTCGCCGTCACGAGCGCGAACCGGTCGGGCCAGCCTCCGGCCACCGACGCCCACTCGGCCGCGGCCGAGTTCCCCGAGCTTCTGACCCTCGATGGGGGCCCGGGGGCGGGCCAACCATCGACGGTGGTGTCACTGGTGGGGCGGCCTACGGTGTTGCGACCCGGAGCCCTCGAAGAGGCGGTCGTTCGAGTCATCCGAGCCGGCGACCCGTCCTAGAAAGACGTCGAGAACATCTCTCCGAACTTCGTGCGCAGGTAGTCGATGAAGGGTCTGGCGGTTATCTGTTCTCCGAGGACCATCTGTCCAAGTTCTTTGGCCGGATAGAGGTAGCCGTGGTCGTAGACGTTCGTCTTTAGCCATTGAAGTAGCGGGCCGACCTCACCACGTGCCATGTCCTGGTGAAGGTTCGGAAGGTCCTTCTCCGCCTTCTCGAAGAAGGCTGCCGCATAGAGCGTGCCGAGCGTGTACGTGGGGAAGTAGCCGAGAGCGCCGATGCTCCAGTGCATGTCTTGCATCACACCGTCGGCATCGCTCGGCGGAGTGATCCCGACCCACTTCTGCATCCCCTCATTGAAGGCTTGTGGCAGATCGGCCACTTGTAGCTCATCCCGGAACAGCGCTAGCTCGATCTCGAACCGCAGTGCCACGTGCAGGTTGTAGGTCACCTCATCGGCCATCACGCGTATCAAGGTGCGTTGCGGGTGGTTCGCGCCGCGGTAGAAGGTCTGCTCGTCAACGTCTGCTAGCTGCTCGGGGAAGAAGTCCTTGATCCTCGGGTACAAGTATCCGCAGTACGCCCTTGAACGCCCGACCTGGTTCTCCCACAACCTTGACTGACTCTCGTGCATACCCAACGAGGGCACCTGGCCCGCCGGTGTCCCCTTGTGTTCCTCAGGGAGGTTCTGTTCGTAGAGAGCGTGCCCCGTTTCGTGAGCGGCAGCGTAGATGGACATCATGATGGCGTTGGGATCCGCCTTCGTGGTCTGGCGAACGTCACCTTTGCTTACCGCCATGGTGAACGGATGCGGCGAGGTATCCAGCCGCCCTGCCTGACCATCGAACCGCATCGCCTGGACCAACCAGTCGCACATCTGCTGCTGCTTGGCGCTGTCGTAGCTGCGGTCGATGAACGCCGGTCGCTCACCGGCAACGTCGATGATCTGATCTACCAAGGGACGAAGGTCATCAGCGAGCTCATCGAACATGACCTCGACCTCTTTGGCGGTCATCCCCGGCTCGAAGTCATCTAGCAGAGCGTCGTACCGCTCGTTGGTCCAACCGATCGAGTCGGCAACCTGCTTCTTGAGCTCGATCATCTTCTTCAGATAGGGCTCGAGCATAGAGAAGTCGTCTGCAGGACGTGCCTTGGTCCAGACCTGGTAAGCCGTTGCCTCATGTTCGGCGAGCTCGCGAACGAGCGCCTCGGGGATCTTGGTGGCCTTGTCGTATTCGCGTTTGGTGATGCGAACGTTGGCCGCCTGCCACTGATCTAGCGAATCGTCCGTGCCGAGCTCCCCGAGCAGGTCACCCATCTCGGTGTTCGTCAAGCGGTCGTGGGCCATCGCTTGCAAGGTGGCAAGCGATCGGGCTCGGGCCGGACCGCCTTCGGGCGGCATCATCACCTCTTGGTCCCAGTGCATCAGGCGGATCGCCTGCGACAGGTCTTCGAGCTCGGATAAACGCGCTGAGAACTTCTCCCACTTTTCATTCATCCGGTCACCCTATCCATGTGGCGGCGCTACTCCAATAGCCTGTGCGGATGCTGATCCTTTTCGTGTGCAGCGGGAACATCTGTCGTTCGCCCATGGCTGAAGCCCTTTTCCGCCATGAGGTGCAACGCAGGGGTGTGGTTGGAGTCGAAACGGCTTCGGTGGGGACCTGGGGTCAGGACGATTCGCCTGCGACCCCTCACGCTGTCGAGGTGATGAGAGCTCGTGGGATCGACATGTCAGAGCATCGCGGCCGGACGGCAGCCGCCCCGTCTTTGGCGGCCGCCGACCTGATCGTGGTCATGACCAGCGTGCACTCCAAGGAAGTGACCGCGTTGAACGCATCGGTGGGTGAGCGGGTGCGGCTGCTTAAGGAGCTCTCCGCCCTGAAGCCCGCCGACCTGGGCCAAGGTTCCCCCGAGACCCGGCTGGCAGCGATCCTTTCGGCAACCCGGCCCCCGTGGCGCCGTGAGATGGATCTCGATGACCCATACGGGATGCCCCTCAATGTCTATGACCGGACGGCAGAGATGCTGTCCGAACACATCTCCGAGCTGGCAAGGCTCCTCTTCGACCCCCTTTGAGGGGCCATAGGATGAGTCGATGAGGATCGCTCTCGGCTCCGATCATGCGGGCTACCCCTTAAAGAGCCTCGTTGCCAAACACCTGCTGGACGCCGGTCACGACGTTCTGGATGTCGGTACCGATTCCGAGGAATCGGTCGATTACCCGGAGTTCTGCGCGACCGCGGCACGGGCGGTAAGCGCAGGGCAGGCCGACCTTGCCATCGTCTTCGGAGGCAGCGGGCAAGGCGAGCAGATCGCTGCCAACAAGGTCCATGGGATCAGAGCGGCTCTCTGTGTCAACGAATGGATGGCGCGGATGGCGCGCAGTCATAACGATGCCAACGTGCTCGCATTGGGGGCCCGGGTGCTCGGCTCGGATCTGGCGCTTTCGATCGTGGACACGTTCCTTGGCCAGAGCTTCGATGGCGGACGACATGAACGGCGGGTAGGTCAGATCACACAGATCGAACAAGAGGAGTGTGGGCGTGAGTAATCCCGGTTGGGCAGATTGGGCAGCGGTCGAGAAGGTCGATCCCGAGGCAGCCGAAGCGATCCTGAAGGAAGTGCATCGCGAGAACACCAAGATCGAACTGATCGCCTCCGAGAACTTCTCATCCACAGCCGTGCTTGCCGCCCTTGGAACCCCGCTCACCAACAAGTATGCGGAAGGCTACCCAGGCAAGCGTTACTACGGCGGTTGTGAGTTCGTCGATGTGGTTGAGCAACTCGCGATCGATCGGGCGAAGACGATCTTCGGCGCCGAGCACGTCAACGTGCAACCACATTCGGGAGCGTCCGCGAATGCCGCCGCCTACTTCGCGTTCCTGGAGCCAGGCGACAAGATCATGGGGCTATCACTCGCGCACGGTGGCCACCTGACTCACGGGCATTTCGCTTCGTTCTCGGGAAAGCTCTTCGATGTTGCGCCCTACACGGTCGACAAGGAGACCGAGCGCATCGACATGGACGAGGTCCGTGACATCGCCCTAAGGGAGCGACCGAAGATGATCGTGGCCGGCGCATCGGCGTACTCACGGCTGTGGGACTTTCCGGCGTTCAAGTCGATATGCGACGAGATCGGGGCGTTGTTCCTCGTAGATGCCGCTCACTTCTTAGGTCTGATCGCCGGAGGTGCTCACCCGAACCCTGTTCCCTATGCTGATGTTGTTACCGCGACCACCCACAAGACGATGCGGGGGCCGCGCGGGGCGATGATCATGTGCAAGCAGGAGCACGCCTCCGCGATCGACAAGAGCGTTTTCCCAGGATGGCAAGGCGGGCCCTTGATGCATTCGATCGCCGGCAAGGCAGTCGCTTTCGCCGAAGCACTGGGGGACACCTTCAAGGAGTACGCACACCAAACCGTCAAGAACGCCCAGACGCTGGCGCAGACCCTCACCGAAGAAGGCTGTCGGATCGTCTCCGGAGGCACCGACAATCACCTCATGCTCGTCGACCTTCAACCTCTGGGGATAACGGGGAAGGAAGCCGAGGAACGTCTCGACCAGGTCGGGATCACCGTCAACAAGAACGCGATCCCATACGACCCCGAGAAGCCCTTCATAGCCTCCGGTATCCGTGTGGGAACCCCAGCGATCACTACCTGCGGGATGAAAGAGACGGAAACTGCGGAGGTGGGTCGATTGATCGCTCGCACGCTGAAGGACCCTTCTCAAGCTGCAGCAGATGAGGTGCAGGCCCGGGTGATCGAGCTTACGGAGAGGTTCCGGCCCTATCCGGACGTGCGCTGATAGGTTGACCGGCGATGTCGGGGAGCGGGCGGGTCGTCCTGGCGCTAGGTATGCGAGGAGGCTCTAGTTGATGCCCTACGTTGTGGTTGGTTCGGTTGCGTTCATCGTGACCTTCCTGACCACACCACTCGTTCGTTGGTTGGTAGTCCGCTTGGGTGCCATCGACAAACCGAACGATCGCAAGGTTCATGCCATGCCCACACCGACGCTCGGTGGACTGGCGATGTTCCTCGGCATCCTTGCTGCTGGAGCCGTGGCCTTCTTCTCGGGTGACTTCGAACGAGTCTTCGAACAATCGTCAGAGGCATGGGGCATCGCTGCTGGAGGACTCGTGATCTTCATCCTTGGGGCCGTGGACGACATCCGTGACCTCCCTGCCCCCGTGAAACTTGCCGGGCAGGTCTTCGCAGCCGGGATCCTGTTCCTGAGCGGCGTCAAGATGCAGTTCATCATCACCCCCGATCAGACGATCTTCCTAGGTGACGACGTGAGCGTGCTGATAACGGTGCTGTGGCTGGTCGCCATGATGAACGCGATCAACCTGGTGGACGGGCTGGACGGCCTAGCGGCCGGGATCGTCTCCATCGCCTCGGCGTCGTTCTTCGTCTACAGCTACAACCAGGCCGACGAGTTCATCCTTACCAATACGGCACCCTTGGTGGCGATCATGTTGGTTGGTGTAACGCTTGGGTTCCTTCGCTACAACTTCTTTCCCGCCAAGATCTTCATGGGGGACTCGGGAGCGATGTTGCTCGGACTGGTGTTGGGGGCCACCACGGTGATCGGTGTCGGTAAGGCCGGAGTGTCCATCCCCTCTACCTCAGACGTCTTTCTTGCCTACTTCCCTTTGTTGATCCCGCTGATGGTTCTCGCCCTGCCGTTCGTCGATGCTCTGCTTGCGATCATCCGCAGGGCCCGGGGCCGGCGCAGCGTCTTCCACGCCGACAAGGAGCATCTTCACCACCGCCTGATGGATCTGGGCCACGGCCATCGACAGGCGGTCATAGTGATGTACGTGTGGTCGGCCCTTGCTGGAGGCGCCGGCCTGGCCTTCACCTATCTCGATAGCGCGGATGTCGTCTTCGCGTTGCCGATCGCGGTAACGGCGCTCGTTCTCTACACGCTGTTCCCAGCGATAACCAAGGCGATCCAATCGAGGTTGCAGTAGAGCCATGGCAGCCCTCCAGTGCCCGGTCTGCGAGTTGAGGTTCGCAACCGACAGAGACATGAATGATCACATCGCTCTCGACCATCCCGACTTCGATCTCGAGCCCAAGGATCCAAAGGACAGATATCGCCTGGAGCAACGGGAACGGTCGCTGAAAGGTCCTCGCTGATACTTGACGCAATAGGGGGATGCGACCTTCGTCTGATAGGTGTGTCCTACCGTTGCTGGGTGTGTCCAAACTTTTCCGCAACCCCAGGTAGCGACCTTCGGATGAAGTGAACGCGGGGTGTGGTGACTAAGTAGCTCCTTGTCAGCAAGCCCGGATCAAGGAGAAACCGATGTCCCGCCGTTTGAACCTCCCCGTCCTCCTCACCGCGCTCTTGGCCGCCTTGCTTCTGGTGGCCGCGCCCTCCGTCGCATGGGCTGGGGATGATCCCAAGCAGTTGTCAACCGGTTCAGATGATGACGGCTACGCCAAGCTGCGAGATGACGACGATGATGCAGAGGCCGAAGGGGTAGACGACGACGACAGTGGCGATGGCAACAGCGGCGGTTCGGGGGGTTCGGGCGGCAACGACAGCGCCGAGAACCCTGCCGATGCATCTGCTGCCTCCCAGGACGTGAACTCCGGAAGCAACGAGACGGGTGGTGACACCGTCAAGAACGGCGGTGACACCGGTGACGCCGGAACCAAAGACACCGGCGGTGACACCGTCAAGAACTCCGGCGACGCCGGAACCAAAGACACCGGCGGTGACACCGTCAAGAACTCCGGCGACGCCAAGGACTCCGCCGGTGACACCGGTGACGCCGGAACCAAAGACACCAAGGGTGACACCGTCAAGAACTCCGGCGACTCGAAGGACTCCGCCGGTGACACCGGTGACGCCGGAACCAAAGACACCAAGGGTGACACCGTCAAGAACTCCGGCGACTCGAAGGACTCCGCCGGTGACACCGGTGACGCCGGAACCAAAGACACCAAGGGTGACACCGTCAAGAACTCCGGCGACTCCAAGGACACCGGAGAGACCAACGGATCGAACGACTCCAAGGACTCCAAGGACGACAACGGAAAGGACACCGGCGACTCCAAGGACGACAACGGAAAGGACACCGGCGACTCCAAGGACTCCAAGGACTCCAAGGACGACAACGGAAAGGACTCCAAGGACTCCAAGGACTCCAAGGACGACAACGGAAAGGACACCGGCGACTCCAAGGACGACACCAGCGATATCGATGACGACGGCATCCCCGACGGCAAGGATGATGACGACGACAACGACGGCATCCCCGACGCGGATGACTCCGACGACGACAACGACGGCATCCCCGACGTGGATGACTCCGACGACGACGATCCCGGAAATGGTGACGGTGATGACGACGGAGTGCCTAACGACGATGACTCCGACGACGACAACGACGGCATCCCCGACGTGGATGACTCCGACGACGACAACGACGGCATCCCCGACGTGATCGACGCGGATGACGGCAACCCCATCGATTCTGATGGCGACGGCATCCCCGATGTGGTCGACGCCGACGACGACAACGACGGCATCCCCGACGCGGATGACGCCGACGACGACAACGACGGCATCCCCGACGTCGAGGAGCCTCAGGTCATCGATTCGGACAACGACGGCATCCCCGACGTGGACGACCTCGACGACGACAATGACGGCACTCCGGATGACCAAGACGGTGACGACGACGGGGACGGAACGCCGGACGACCAAGAGGTTCTAGGCGACACTCAGGGATCGTCCACCTCGGATGGCGCGCAGCAGCGACCTGCAGACACCAAGGTGGCGGGTGCCGTGGAGGAGCGCGGATCTGGGGTGCTGCCCTTCACGGGTGCCGGGATCCTGACCATGCTCGGTGCAGGCCTTGGCCTGACCGCAGCGGGAGGCGGACTCTTGGCAACTCGCCGCCGTAAGCGCTCTGAGACCTAGGGATACAACCCACTCGTTGCATGAAAGGAGGGGCCCATCCGGGCCCCTCCTTTCCGTTGTGCCGAGTGCCGTGCCGATGCGCTAGATTTCGGGGCCTAGAGACAAAGGTTTTGGTGGACCAAAAGTGTATTCTGCAGGGCATAGGGATTTGTGAAAGAATTCACAAGCTGCACGCTGGCGGCCCAGACCTGCCGGCAGGGTGTGGGGTTAGGATGCTTCGGCTTCCAGCCCCGAGGGTTCGAAAAGCCACGTGGACGGTGTGGTCCAAGGGAGGAACCGGGTGAGCAAAAGGCCCGAGGGATTCGGCAAAGCGTCGGGAGAAGCAGCGAAAGGGCTCTCTCTGGCGTTCGAGTTCGCCGGTGCCGTGTTCCTTTTCTGGTTCCTGGGGCGCCTAGTGGATAGCTGGCTACAAACGGACCCGTGGGCACAGCTGGTTGGTGCCTTGATCGGCTGGGCCGGTGGGTTCTTGCACGTCTATTACGCAACGAGGGAGACCAAGACGCAGTGATCGAGCTGGCGATGGTGCATCGGATGATCAAGAGGGGGCTGATCCTTGCTCCGGTGATCGTGCTCGCTTTCACGCTCGCGTCCGATGTCTCCTGGGGAGTTTCAGCCGCCATCGGGATCGCCCTTACTCTCGGCAACCTGTGGGTCGCTGGACGCATCATCGGTGGGGTCGCCGAGAACGCACCTCACGCACTGCTTGTGGCCGGGATGGCCGCGTTCGCCGGGGGGATGTTGGTCCTCACCGGGATCGCTATCGGTCTGAAGCGCATCGATTATCTGGAGTTCGCAGTAACCGGTATCACTTTGGTCGCCCTCCATGTCGTGCTCGTCTCGTGGGAGGCGGCCAACACTTTCCTGAAACTCCCCCCTAAGTCCGCATCCGACAACAAGGAGCTGGTGCATGGAGCTTAATGTTTTCCATCTGTTCCTCTGGGACCCGATCGCCCTAGAAGGAACGCCCTTCGCCATCAACAGGGTGGTGCTGCTGATGTTCTTCGCAGCCTTTCTGTGCTTGGCCTTCTTCATGGCGGGGGCAGCTCGCTCGTCATCCAAGCCCAAGGGCATCGGGATGCTTGCCGAAACGGCTTACCTCTTCGTGCGGAACAACATCGCGATCGATGTGATCGGCCCCAAGGGGGCGAAGTACGCGCCGTATCTGGCGACGGTGTTCTTCTTCATCTTCTTCGCGAACCTGCTCGAGATCTTCCCAGGTGTCTACTTCCCGGTGACGTCTCGTATGGCACTTCCCGCCGTGCTGGCGTTCATGACCTGGATCATCTTCAACTTCGTTGGGATCAAGCAACACGGCTTCAGCTACTTCAAGGACACGTTGTTCCCACCCGGAGTCCCCTGGCCGATCTATTTCATCCTCACTCCGATCGAGTTCTTCTCGGTCTTCATCATCAGGCCGCTCACTCTGGCCATCCGTCTCTTCGCCAACATGATGGCGGGCCATGTGCTGCTAACGGTGTTCGTCTTGTTCACCGAGGAACTCATCGGATCGGGCGTAGGGACTCCGCTTGGTGTCCTGACGCTGGTTGTGATCTGTCTGCTGATGATTTTCGAGCTGATGGTCATCCTGATCCAGGCCTACATCTTCACGACGCTTAGCGCCTTCTACATCGGTGAAGCGCTCGAGGGTCACGGGGATCACGACAGTCACGAAGCCCACGAGGGCGCGCACCGCGAGCATGTAACGCAGCAGTACGAGACCGAGATGTCCGCCGCTTAGAGAACGCACGAAAGAACAGAGGAGGAGTAACGACATGGATCTGATCCAACTGGCTCAGGAGGCCGGCACCGGTATGACCGACGAGGGTCTTATCGCTATCGGCAAGGGGCTCGTTTACGGCCTGGCTGCCATCGGTGCAGCTATCGGTATCGGAAACATCTTCGCCAACGCGATCCAGGCGATGGCTCGCCAGCCGGAGCAGGCAGGCACCACCCGTACGACGATGTTCCTTGGATTCGCCCTGATCGAGGCGCTCGCCCTGATCGGTTTCGTCCTTACCTTCATCATCTAGTTCTCGGAGGAGCTGAGTAAGTCATGGGTTATCTGAACGGACTTCTCATCCTTGCGGAGGAGACTGAGGCCGAGCCCACCGGGCTCGACCTCGTCTTGCCCAATACCGCCGAGCTGATCTGGGCCACTATCGCCTTCCTGATCGTGGCGTTCTTCCTTATGAAGGTCGCCTTCCCGAAGATCCGTGCTGCAGTAGAGGCACGGGAGTCGGAGATCGCGGGGAACCTGGAGAGCGCAGAACGGTCAAAGACCGAAGCTCAGGGTCAGCTGGATGAGTACCGCAAACAACTCGCCGAGGCTCGCGCCGAGGCGAACAAGATCATCGAAGAAGCCCGCTCGTCGGCAGAGCAGGTCCGCAAGGACCTGATCGCCAAGGCCGAAGCCGAGGCACAGCAGATCGTCTCGCGCGCTTCAGACCAGATCGAGGCCGAGCGCAGCCGCACCATGGACAGCCTCCGTGGTGAGGTGGCGACCCTGGCGGTCTCACTGGCGGAGAAGGTTGTGTTGGGCGAGATCGATGCCAGCCGCCGCAAGCAGCTCGTCGACTCCTACATCAGTGAGGTCGGCGGCATGAGCGGGGGGAGTAATAACTGATGGCGGATGAGCTCGTTCACGGATATGCCGAGGCCCTGTTCAAGGTCGCCCAGACCGAAGGTGCGCTCGACAAGGTCGAGGACGAACTGTTCCGCTTAGGGAAGCTCCTAGAGAGCAACCACGAGCTGAAGCAGGCACTTTCGGACAGCAACACCCCGCGGGCCGAACGCATAAAGGTCCTGGACGAGCTCCTTGCGGACAAGGTGTCGCGCCACACCATGGGTCTGGTGACCTTCATCGTCGCTCAGGACCGGGCGCGGCAGCTACCGCAGATCTTGGAAGAGCTTTCCCGGATCGCGGCCGAGTCCCGCAAGGCCGTCCTTGCCGAGGTGCGTAGTGCCGTGCCGCTTGACGATGACCAAAGTGCGCAGCTCGCTGACGCACTCTCGAAAGCGACCGGCATGAACGTCACGGTCAAGGTTCTCGTCGATGAATCGGTGATCGGCGGGATCTACGCAAAAGTCGGAGACACCATCATCGACGGCACCGTTAAGCGCCGTCTCGAACAGTTGAAAGAGCAGGTGAAGGCCTGATGTCGGACATCACGATCGATCCGAAGGAGATCTCCTCGGCACTCGAGCGTTACGTCACGGACTTCAAGCCCTCGGTCGAGCGCGAGCAGGTCGGTCACGTCGAAGAGGTTGGAGACGGGATCGCTCGCATCGGGGGTCTCCCCGGCGTGATGGCGAACGAGATGCTTGAGTTCCCCGGCGGGATCACCGGTCTCGCCATGAACCTCGAAGAACACCAGATCGGTGCAGTTGTCCTGGGGGACGTTTCTGAGATCGAAGAGGGTGACGCGGTCAAGTCGACCGGGCGCATCCTTTCGATCGGAGTTGGCGACGGCCTTCTGGGCCGAGTCGTCAATGCCCTCGGGGAGCCGATCGATGGAAAGGGTCCGATCACCACGACCCACACCCGGCCCCTGGAGGTCCAGGCTCCCGGAGTCACCGCACGCCAGCCGGTGAGCGAACCGCTTCAAACCGGTATCAAGGCGATCGACGGGATGACCCCGATCGGCCGAGGTCAGCGACAACTGATCATCGGTGACCGCCAGACCGGCAAGACGGCGATCGCGATCGACACGATCATCAACCAGAAGAGCAACTGGGGCACCAAGAACGCGGTCAAGTGCATCTACGTCGCCATCGGCCAGAAGGCATCGACCGTTGCCGAGGTCGTGGGCGCACTCGAAGAGGCGGGCGCGATGGAGTACACCGTCGTGGTCAACTCTCCCGCTTCAGACCCGGCCCCCTTCCAGTACCTAGCCCCTTACGCCGGTTGCGCGATGGGTCAGCACTGGATGGAGAACGGTGAGCACGCGCTGATCATCTACGACGACCTTTCCAAGCAGGCGATCGCCTACCGGCAGCTGTCGCTGCTCCTGCGCCGACCGCCGGGCCGCGAGGCTTACCCGGGCGACGTTTTCTACCTTCACTCCCGGCTCCTCGAGCGGGCAGCCAAGCTGTCTGACGCCAACGGCGGCGGGTCACTTACCGCGCTGCCGATCATCGAGACCAAGGGTGGAGACGTGTCGGCGTACATCCCGACCAACGTCATCTCCATCACCGACGGGCAGATCTTCCTGGAGACGGACCTCTTCTTCTCTGGTGTGCGTCCGGCTATCAACGTCGGTATCTCGGTCTCCCGAGTGGGGGGTAACGCCCAGACCAAGGCCATGAAGAAGGTGGCCGGTCGTATGAAGCTCGACCTTGCCCAGTTCCGTGAGCTCGAGGCTTTCGCAGAGTTCGGCTCGGACCTAGACAAGGCATCGCAGGCTCAGCTCGATCGTGGTGCCCGCGTCGTAGAGACTCTCAAGCAGCCCCAATACACGCCGTTCTTGGTCGAGGATCAGGTCATGTCGATCTGGGCGGTTACCAACGGCTATCTCGACGACATCCCCGTCGACAAAGCGCAACGCTTCGAGCGGGAGATGCTGGAGTACCTGCGCTCGACGCACGGTCGTATCGGTGACCAGATCCGGGACACCGGCAAGCTGGAAGACGATCAGATCGAAGAGCTGAAAGCGGCTGTGCTCGAGTTCAAGGAACAGTTCACCTCTTCCGTGGACACGGTCGAGACGGCTGCCGCCGAGATCGAGGGAGACCCCTTCGAGCAGGGCGATGACGCCGCAGCGGCCGACGGCCAAGAGGACGGCGAATAGCTGTGGGCGGTCAACTCCGCATCATCAAGCGACGGATCTCCTCGGTCCAATCGACCCAGAAGATCACGCGCGCCATGGAGCTGATCGCTTCGTCTCGGATCATCAAGGCTCAGCAAGCGGTCGCAGCGGCCCGGCCTTATGCCGAGGAGCTTCGCAGGATGATGGCTTCGGTCGGCAAGAGTGCCGGATCGATCGACTCACCTCTGTTGAGATCCCGTGACGAGATCCGTCGGATCGCGACCGTTGTCATCTCGTCCGACCGTGGACTGGCCGGTGCTTACAACAGCAATGTGATCCGTAGCGCCGAACGGGACATGGAAGACCACGGTAAGGAGAAAGCTCTCTACCTTGCGGGTAAGAAGGCGCTTTCCTACTTCAAGTTCCGTGGCTATGACATCTCTGAGTCATGGCAAGGCTTTTCGGAACGGCCGGGCATCTCTGATGCTCGCAAGGTCGCCCAGGCGGTGGCGAAGGCATATCTCGAGGGTGAGGTGGACGAGGTTCGCCTCGCGTTCACCCGCTACGAGTCGGCCCTAACGCAGCGACCCGTGATCGTCCAGCTGTTACCCATGCCGCGCGATGAATTCGAAGGCGACAGCGGCGAGGGGGCCGGAGCGAGCTACGAGTTCGAGCCCAGCCCAGAAGAGATCTTGGACCTGCTACTGCCTCGATACGTCGAGGGCACGATCTTGCAGGCCATGCTCGAATCGGCGGCGTCCGAACTTGCAGCTCGACGCAGGGCGATGAAGGCCGCAACCGACAATGCAGAAGAACTGATCGGGAATCTAACCAGGGTCTACAACCAGGCACGTCAGGCTGAGATCACCACCGAGATCATGGAAGTCATCGGTGGGGCCGAAGCTTTGGCGCAAGAGAAGTAACCAGGAGGAATGCGCATGGCAGTCACGCAAGAGCGACTTGCTCAAGAACAACTGAAGACCAGCGAGGGGCGCATCCTCTCGATCACTGGCCCGGTCATCGATGTCGAGTTCCCGCCGAGCGGGCTCCCCGAGATCGGTTTCGCACTGACCGTGGAAAGAACCGTAGGTGGCGAGACCGACACCATCACGGCTGAGGTCTCAGGTCACATCGGCGCCAATACCGTCCGCGCCATCTGCATGAAGATGACCGACGGTTTGGTTCGAGGTGCGAAGGTGACCAACACGGGCGCTCCGATCACTGTTCCGGTCGGCCCCGCCACGCTGGGTCACGTTTACAACGTTCTCGGTGAGCCCGTCGATGGCTCGGACGTGCCGGCCGATGTCGAGCGCTGGCCGATCCACCGTCAGCCGCCGGCGTTCGAGGACCTCGAGCCCAAGACTCAGATGTTCGAGACGGGTATCAAGGTCATCGACCTGCTCGAGCCTTACGTGCAGGGTGGGAAGATCGGGATGTTCGGTGGTGCCGGAGTGGGCAAGACCGTCATCATCCAGGAGATGATCTACCGCGTCGCCGAGCAGCACGGTGGTGTGTCGGTGTTCGCCGGGGTCGGGGAGCGCACCCGTGAAGGCACGGACCTCCTGATCGAGATGACCGAGACCGGCGTTATCGAGAAGACCGCACTTGTCTACGGGCAGATGGACGAACCCCCCGGTGTTCGTCTCCGGGTGGCTCTTACGGCGCTCACGATGGCCGAGTACTTCCGCGATGTCGAGAACCAGGACGTGCTGCTGTTCATCGACAACATCTTCCGGTTCGTCCAGGCGGGTTCTGAGGTCTCGACCCTGCTCGGCCGCATGCCTTCGGCCGTGGGCTACCAGCCGACGCTCTCCGAGGAGATGGGCAACCTGCAGGAGCGCATCACCTCCACCAAGGGTCGTTCGATCACCTCGCTGCAGGCCATCTACGTGCCCGCCGACGACATCACCGACCCTGCGCCGCACACGACGTTCGCTCACCTCGATGCCACCACGGTGTTGTCCCGGGCGATCTCAGAGCTGGGTATCTACCCCGCCGTGGACCCGCTGGACTCCACCTCGCGGATCTTGGACCCCCGTTACGTGGGTGATGAGCACTACAACGTTGCGATGCGGGTGCAGCAGATCCTCCAGCGTTACAAGGACCTGCAGGACATCATCGCCATCCTGGGTATCGACGAGCTGTCCGAAGAGGACCGCGTCACCGTTCAGCGTGCCCGCAAGATCCAGCGGTTCCTGTCGCAGCCGTTCTTCGTGGCCGAGCAGTTCACCGGCATCCCCGGCAAGTACGTGGGTGTCGAAGAGACGATCCAGTCCTTCAAAGCACTTTCGGAAGGTGATTACGACCACCTGCCGGAGCAGGCCTTCTACATGGTCGGCGGCATCGAAGAGGCCGAGGCGAAGGCCAAAGAGCTGGAAGGTTAGTCATGGCAACCATGGACGTATCGATCGTCTCTGCTGAAGCCGAGGTCTGGCGCGGCGAGGCCGAGATGGTCGTTGCCCGTTCACCCGAAGGTGAGTTCGGCATCATGCGGGGTCATATCCCGTTCCTCGCCGCGCTCATCCCTGGGGTCGTGACGGTGGTCAACGGTGCCGAACGTCGCTCGTGGCTGGTACCGGGTGGGTTCCTGGAGGCGTCCGGTTCGATGGACGACTATCACGTGATCGTGCTTGCCGACGATGCCGAGGAAACCGGCGAGCTCGATCCGGCCGAGGCAGCGCGCCGGATCGAAGAGATGCGTCAACAGCAGGACTCGGATGACGACTCCGACAGGGCTTCGGCCGAGTTGATCGCATCGATGGCCAGAGCCGAGCGCGAACACGGCGAGTACTCGTCCCCCGGATAAAGCTCTTGGTGAAACGTGGTTTGGGAACCGCCCCCAGTCACTAGACTGGGGGCGGTTCTTTCATCCGGGGCTCGGGATCGGGGGGCAGTGTCGGAACACCAGGATCTGAGGGGAAAGGTGTATTGCTCGTCGTGCGGGCGCGCCGAGTCCAAACGCAACGGCATCGTGCCGCTCGGGTGGCAGGAGATGCCGGACGCGAACGACCGTAAGGTTGCCTTGTGCCCCGAGTGCGTTCGTCGCAACCTCTGGATGATCGAGGCCCGGCTGGACATCGACCCAGCCGGGGAGTTCTAGCTCTTCTCTGCTTCGATCCGCAGAGGACGCACGATGGGTCCCCTTCGTAGGCTCGTACCTCGTGACGGAACCTGCGTGATGATTGAACACCTATCTTTCCATTTGCATTACTGATGGAAACAGTTGAAGCTTCCAAAAGTGTTGCTGTTTCACACTTTCTGATCGAGGGAAACACAACCACTTGATCCGTTCACAAGACGGAAGAGGAGGAGGATCCACATGGCCGATGAAAAGGGACTGGTTGATCGCGCGAGGGAGGCATTGGCTGACGTTGGTGAAGCCGCGGCAGACCTAGCTGCACCTTCTGCCGGTCAGCAGAGCCCAGCCGCGAGCGTTCGTAAGGCGGTAGCCGCTGCTGTAGAGGCCGGGGCCGAGGCGGTATCGCCGAAGAAGCCGGCACGGAAGCCCGCACGCAAGAAGTCGACGGCCAAGAAGTCGACGGGCCGCAAGAAGACCACGGCGCGCAAGCCCGCGGCGAAGAAGACCACGGGTCGCAAGAAGACAACCGCCCGCAAGAAGACAACCGCCCGTAAGCCGGCACGCAAGAAGACCACGGCGCGCAAGCCCGCGGCGAAGAAGACCACGGGTCGCAAGAAGACAACCGCCCGTAAGCCGGCACGCAAGAAGGCCACGGCCAAGAAGACCACCGGTCGCAAGAAGACCACGGTACGGCGAGCAAAGACCGCAGCCAAGAAGACCACTCGCCGGGCCAAGTCGGTCGCCAAGAAGACCACTCGCCGCGCCAAGACCGCAGCCAAGAAGACGACGGGCCGCGCCAAGTCTGCCGCGAAGAAGACCGCAAGGAAGGCAACCAGGAAGACCGCCGCTCGTAAGCCTGCGGCTCGTAAGAAGACAACGGCTCGTAAGCCTGCGGCTCGTAAGAAGACCACGGCCCGTAAGTCAACCCGTAAGCGGTAACTCTCACGATCGGACCGAACGGCCCCCTTTGGGGGCCGTTCGCGCGTCTGGGGCTAATCTCGATAGATGAAGTCTTATCTAGTCACGGGTCCTTGCCGGCTTCAAGGCACGGTCACCGTAGGCGGAGCCAAGAACTCCGTCCTGAAGATCATGGCCGCTTCTCTCCTGGTTCCGGGAGAGGTGACGATCAGGCGCGTTCCGGCTATCACAGACGTCTTCCTCATGGCCGAGGTCCTTGAACGCTTGGGGGCGACGATCGACTTCTCCGATGGCGTCATGGTGATCGATAGCTCGGGTGATCTCAGCGAAGAGGCTCCGTACGAGCTCGTGACCAAGATGCGGGCCTCGATCCAAGTGCTCGGCCCACTGCTCGCGCGACTCGGCAGGGCGCGGGTATCGATGCCGGGCGGTGACGCGATCGGGTCGCGCCCGATCGACCTTCATCTCCAAGGGCTCGAGCGTATGGGTGCCAAGTTCACGTCAGAGCATGGCTATATCGAAGGCGTTTCGGACCGGCTGCAAGGCACCCGGGTTCTCTTGGAGTTCCCGTCCGTGGGCGCGACCGAGAACATCCTCATGGCGGCAGCTACCGCCTCGGGAACGACGACGATCGAGAACGCCGCCCGCGAGCCCGACATCCAGGATCTAGCTGCGTTCCTGGTGGCGGCGGGGGCCGAGATCGAGGGTGCGGGGAGTCCAACCATCGTCGTCCAAGGCGTCCCAGAGCTCCATGGACTCACGCACGAAGTGATCCCCGACCGCATCGAGACCGGTACGTATGCGATCGCTGCAGCAGCGACCCAAGGTGAGGTGACGATCACCGATTGCCGACCGGATCACATCGAGTTGCCATTGCAGAAGCTGAGCGACTGCGGCGCCGAAGTGAACAGGAGGGACGACGAAGTCACGGTGAAGATGTCGCGCCGGCCAGATCCCCTCGACCTCGTGACTCTTCCCTATCCGGGCTTTCCCACCGATCTTCAACCGATGATGATGGTGCTCCTCAGCCACGCTTCCGGCCCGTCCATCCTGACCGAGAACGTCTTCGAGTCGCGTTTTCTGTTCGTCGACGAGTTGAACCGCATGGGCTCACACATCCGGGTCGAGGGACATCACGCCGTCATCAGAGGCATCGAGCGTTTGTCGGCCGCCCCGGTTCGTGTTCCGGATATCCGCGCCGGGGCAGCGCTCGTTCTCGGGGGTCTCTGTGCCGAAGGCGAGACTCAGGTTCACGAGGTGTGGCATATCGAGAGGGGTTACGAGAACTTCGAAGTGAAGCTGGAGGGCCTCGGGGCTCAGATCCAAGTGATCGAGTAGGGGAGACCATGCACTGGCGGGCACTGGGGGTAGCCATCCTCATCGCGGGATCCTCGATCTCGGGACAAGGTGTAGAGGCGAAGGAGCGCCGCCGCCCCGTTGTGGTGGCTCCCCTGCGGCTCATCGCGGATGACCGGTCGACGATCACCGTCGCCGGACTTCACGCCTATGCAGGCGACCTGGTGCTCTCGTCCGCATCGGATGGGCTGGTGGTCGTGAACCGTCTGCCGCTTGAGACCTACCTCCTGGGATTGAACGAAGTGCCTCTCGATTGGCCGATCGAGGCTCTGCGGGCGCAGGCGATCGCTGCACGCACGTACGCCCTGCACACCCTCTCTCAGCCGCGTGGCGGCGCGGCTGCTGTCTATGGATTCGATATCTGTGCTTCCGTCGAATGTCAGGTGTTCAGTGGGGCAGACGTGCTGCGCCTTAGCTCCGATGGAGAGCGATGGGTGGAGGCTGTCACTTCCACGACAGGAACAGCGGTGCTCTATCGCGGTGATCCGATCCTGGCGCGCTACTACTCGACTTCGGGGGGCAGGACCTTCGACAACGAGCAGATCTTCCCCAGCGAAGGTGCCTATCCGTACCTCAAAGGTGTTACGAGCATCTCCGAGCGGCGCTCACCGCTATACAGGTGGAGGGTCATCTTCCGTCTACAAGCCGCGCAACGCATCCTCGAACGGGCCGGGTCGTGGACCGTCGGCCGCTTGCGGTCGGTCAGAACCATCCCCTCTGCCACCGATGCTCACTATCCCGATCTGCTGTTCGAAGCACGCCGCAAGAGCCGGCGGATGAGCACGGAGGAGTTCAGGGACATAGTGCGGGAGCTCGCGCCGGACATGTTCCCAAGGCTCTACCCATCGCCGGCGGATACATCGGCCGGTCGACTTCCAGAGACGTTGCCGTCGAACCGTTTCCGCGCCGAGTCCCGCGGGCGCCGGATGATCGTGCGAGGAAGGGGTTGGGGGCATGGGGTAGGCATGTCCCAGTGGGGGGCCGAGGGCATGGCCCGTCAAGGTGCGTCGTCCGAGCAGATCCTCGATCACTACTACTCGGGGGTGGAGATAGACGAGTTCCCGGACCCGGGTCCCATCGACGTGGGCGTCGCATGGGCACGCCCGGAGGTCACGGTCTCGGGTGCCTTTCGCATCGTCGACGGCGAGAACAACGTGATCGTCGATGCCGCGGCGGGCACCTGGCACTTCCGCCCTGCCGGGCCGGGCGCGGTTGCGATCGATCCGCCGAAGCGTCACGACTTTCCCGTTCGGGTAGCGGTGGTGTCGGCGCCCGACCAGGTGATCCCGGGCGACAAGCTCGCTATAGAGATCGCCCTCGCTTCTCCGGCTTCCGTCACGGTGGGTCTGCTCGGAGACGAAGCCGGGGAAGCCGAAGTCCTGGGGGCGGGACGCCGCCGCCTCAAGTGGCGGGCCCCCCGAAGGGCGGGCACCCACAACGTCGTGGTGACGGCAACGAGAGGCAAGCAGGTCGAAACCGATAGGTTCCGGATATCGGTAGCCGAGGCGGTCCAGACGGCCCCGGACGTTCCTCCAGCCGAGATGCCTCGCCCTGGAAACGGTCACATCCTCGTGCTGCTCGGGGTCCTGGGAGCCGCCGTCATCTTGGGAGCTTTGAAAGTTACGATGAGACGATGAAAGCAACGGTTACGGGGGGTCCATCGCTGGAGGATCGGGTGCGCGAAGCGCTCGAGTTGATCCGGCCGGCGATACAGATGGACGGTGGCGATATCAGGCTCGAAAGCGTTCGGGACGGCCGGGTCACCGTGTCGCTTCTCGGCACGTGCGAGACCTGCCCACTAACACCGGTGACTCTTCGACACGGGGTTGAGCGGCTCCTGAAGGAGCGGGTTCCCGAGGTCACCGAAGTAGTAGCGATCGAGGCTTAGCAACCATTGAAGGTCGAAGATCTGATCGAGCGCGCCCGCAACGGCGAACGCCGCTCGATCGCCCGCCTCATATCGCTGGTCGAAGATGGGGGGGCAGACCTCGCAGTCGCCATGCGCGACCTCTATCCATTCACCGGGAACGCGTACTCGATCGGTGTAACCGGCGCGCCGGGGGCGGGCAAGTCTTCTTTGACGGACAGACTGGTGGCGCGGATCAGGTCGGCCGACCTCGAGGTGGGGGTGCTAGCGATCGATCCATCCAGCCCGTTCTCGGGAGGTGCGCTCCTAGGTGATCGAGTTCGGATGCAAGGACATGCAACCGACCCAGGGGTGTTCATCAGGTCCATGGCAACCCGAGGTCACCTCGGGGGGCTTTCGTTGGCGGCTCCAGAAGCCGTACGCGTACTCGATGCCGTCGGCAACGACATCGTCGTCATCGAAACGGTAGGGGTGGGCCAGGCCGAGGTCGAGATCACCGATGCCTGTGACACCACCCTCGTCGTCTTGACCCCCGGTACGGGTGACGCGGTTCAAGCCGCCAAAGCGGGTCTCATGGAGATCGCCGATGTCTACGTCGTCAACAAGGCCGACCGCCCGGGCTCCAAGGACATGGTTCGGGAACTTAGACACATGCTTCAGATGAGTGATGCCGAGTGGAAGCCCCCGATAGTCGAAACGGTCGCGATCAAGAACGAGGGCATCGACGAGCTGTGGGACGCCGTCGAGAAGCATCGGTCCTATCAGCAAGAGCATGGACTTCTAGAGCAACGCCGCCGCCGCCGGATCGTGCACGAGTTGAAAGAGATCGTGGCCGAACGTCAGAGGCTGCGTCTTGAGACCGAGTGCGCGCAGCTCCTAGAGGACCTGGCCACCCAGGTGATAGCCCGGGACATCGACCCCTACACCGCAGCCGACCGCCTCCTGGCGTCCCTGCAACCCTAGGATCTCTAGCTAGCGAGATGAAGTTCGTGCTGGGTAACTGCGCCGTGCTCGGGTGGTTCCGGCCCCGGCAGATATTCACGGCCGTCAGGCCGATACCAGATGACCGTTCCGTTGGTCCCGCGGAACACGCTCCATCCATGTTCGTGGACCAGGTCGTGATGTCTTGAGCACAACGGGACGAGGTTGTCGAAGTCGGTGGGCCCCCCGCGGCTCCAATGAACCACGTGATGGGCATCCAGATAGCGCCTGCAATCGCATCCCGGGAACACACAAGAGAAGTCGTAAGCCTTTAGCACCGCTTGGCGCAGCCAGGAAGGGACATCCCGAGACGCCCTGCCGATGCCCGCTGCGTTGCCCGACTCATCGGTGAGAACGAAGCGCAAGCGGCAATCACAGGTGAGTCTCTCGACGGTGTCTGGGTGAAGCACCACGCCCTGGGAGTTGACCCCGTTGCCGAAGCCCGACTCGTGTAGGCGGGTGTGGACGATGACCTCGGGCACCACGGCGCGCTCCCCGGTCTCCAAAGAGCGCCCGAGCACGAGCTCGACCAAGGCATCGGCGTAGCGCTGCTCCTCGGGGTTGGTCTCGCAACCGGGCACCTCTTTGCCAGGAGCTACAGATAGCCCTGCTGCATGCGCCTTGATCACAGAGACCATCGGCATGCCCACCTCGGCAGGCACGAGCCCCTCGAGCCACAGCTTGTCCTCGTCGATGCTCCAGCGAAAGAACCGGTCGTTGCGGTTGTCGTTGGTCTCGTCACGGTCTCTTGCAGCCAGCTCCTGGGCCCGAGCGCGGATCGCCACAGGCGATACCCGCTTGGCCCAGGTGATGAGCTTGGCTTCGGTCCCAGGGGTTGCGAAACGACTCAGCTCCACGACCTTGTCGATGCTGAGCACGCCTGATCCCAAGGCATCAGAGATCTTGGGCAGGGACTCGATCGCGCCCGCACAATCAACGAGCTTGCGGGCCTTGTAGGTCCCGATGCCCAGGTGTTGAGATACCCACTGGGTCATGTCCCTGCAGTCATCTTCTAGCCACACCCGTCGCTGAGACAGCGCCTGGATGTGGGCCAGACGACGGCGTTCGGCGCTTCCCACCTCGGCCGAGCTGTAATAAAGCCCCATGATCAATGCCGAGCTGGGCAGCTCATCGAGCCCGTGGCTGCTTGGTCTTTGCATGGTGGAGGTGTCGCTCATGTCCGCCTCGAAGGGTTACCTGTGGCCCGGTATGTCCCTCTAACCATACTCGAACAGACGTTCGATAGTCAACCCCAAAGTCCATGTCTGGCGGGGTTTTTTCGGGGTTCGCGGGACGCTCGGGGTGGGTTGCCACCGGCTCGGCGATTGTCGATCTCGTTCCTAACCCCAGGGATGGGCATCCTCGGGAGGTCACGGGAGTGGCTGCGCCGAATCGTTACTCATGCGTCGGTTCTTGTCGCTGGGGGTGGCGGGCTTCCTGATGGTCGTGGGCATGCCCGGCTTCAGCGCGCCGGCATCAGCCAGGAAACAGTGCACCGCGGAGGATTTCTTCTCCCAAACCGTCAAGTACACCCCCGAAGCGTTCACCGCCAGGTTCTCCTTCGACATGAACTGCTTACCGAAGGGGACCAAGCTCGTCCTCGAGATCGAGGGCACCCGCGATGACATCCTTGGCACCGAGGAAGCAAGGAGCGGTGGCGCTTGTAAGACCGGTCAGCGGAGCCCGTGCAAGTTCGCGCTGTCCTTCGACCACGTAGCGATCGAACGCGCCGACTACTACTTGGCTATGACGCTTACGCTGTCGACCGACTATTGGGCTGCCAGCTCCACCGGGCATGCAAGCTGGACATGCACCAGTGCCGTGGCGACCGCGTCCTGCGAATAGCCCACTGTGAAGCGCCTGTCGGAAGGGACGCCGGTACAATCGGGTGATGGCCGATGACCTGCAAAGACGCTGGGAAGAGAAGTATGCCAAAGCGAAGCTGCGCGAGGACGCCGACTTCGACACCCTTTCTTCTGTAGAGCTCGACCCGCTCTACGGTCCCCAAGGCGAGCTCGATGAACGGATCGGGGTCCCGGGGGAGTATCCGTACACCCGGGGTATCTACAACTCTGGTTACCGGGGCCGTCTGTGGACCATGCGGCAGTTCGCAGGGTTCGGCACGGCGGATGAGACCAACCAGCGCTACCACTTCCTGATCGAGAACGGACAGACCGGTCTCAGTGTGGCTTTCGACATGCCGACCTTGATGGGCCGGGATTCCGACGACCCTCACAGCCTGGGTGAAGTGGGCCGATGCGGCGTGGCGATCGATTCGCTCGCCGACATGCAGACGTTGTTCAACGGGCTTGACCTCGAGGCGATCACGACTTCGATGACCATCTCGGGACCGGCCCCCATGCTCTTCGCCATGTACATCGCTGCGGCGCAGGAGCAAGGTGCCGATGTCTCCAAGTTGGGCGGCACGTGCCAAACCGACATCCTCAAGGAGTACATCGCCCAGAAGGAGTGGCTGTTCCCTCCCGAACCACACCTTCGCTTGACGGCCGACATGATGGAGTACTGCCACAACAACGTGCCCAAGTACTACCCCCTGTCCATCTCCGGGTATCACATCCGCGAGGCGGGAAGCACCGCGGCACAAGAGCTGGCTTTCACGGTCGCCTCCGGCTTCGCCCACGCAGAGCTGGGCGTCTCGCGCGGGATGAGCATCGACGACGTTGCTCCCAAGCTCAGCTTCTTCTTCAACAGTCACATCGACTTCTTCGAAGAGATCGCTAAGTTCCGCGCGGCCCGGCGGATATGGGCACGGTGGATGAAGGAGCGTTACGGGGCAACCACCGACCGCGCCATGATGTTGAAGTTCCACACGCAGACCGCAGGCTGCTCCCTCACTGCTCAACAGCCCTATAACAACGTGGTCCGGACCGCGACGGAGGCGCTTGCCGCGGTCTTGGGTGGGACACAAAGCCTGCACACCAACTCGCTTGACGAGGTACTGGCACTTCCGTCCGACGAGGCCGTCGAGATCGCCCTGCGGACCCAGCAGATCATCGCTTACGAGACCGGCGTAACCAACGTTGCAGATCCTCTCGGCGGGTCATGGTTCGTGGAGGCCCTGACGGACAAGATCGAAGAAGAGGCCGAGGCCTACTTCGCAAAGATCGACGAGATGGGCGGAGGCTCGATCCTGCAAGGGATGCTGACCGGGATCGAGGAGGGCTACTTCCAGCGAGAGATGGCCGACGCCGCGTACCACTATCAACAGTTGCTCGAACGCAACCAGAAGGTGATCGTCGGTGTGAATCGATTCACCCAGTCCGTGCAAGAGAGCCCCGAAGTGCTGCTGATCGGCATGGAGACCGAAGAGCGACAGCGCAAGTCCGTTGCCGAGGTGCGAGCCAACCGTGACGCCCAAGCGGCCGAAGACGCGATCCAAGCCATCCGGGAGATGGCCCACGACGAGTCCCAGAACTCCGTTCCGGTCCTGGTCGAAGCCGCCAAGGCGCACGTAACCCTGGGCGAGATGGTCGAAACCCTCAAACAAGAGTGGGGCGTCTACACCGAACCCCCCATGTTCTAAAGATCGTCCCTGGGTCGCGCAGCCCCGGACCCTAGGGGTTGGGGTAGCGGCCGGCGGATTCGGGGATGACGTCGAAGCTGTAGCTCGATACTCCGGAGACGTAGGAGAACCAGCTCGAGCTCGCGTACCACTCGAACGGACGCGGCCCCCCCACGACGTCCCACGGCACGGTGATCTCCATCGTGTTGCCATCGACGAAGAAGGTTCCGGGGAACTCGGTGGGTTCTCCCTTCTTGCTGGAGTAGGGGAGCCAACCATCGCGGGTTGCGCGAGCGCCGAACGAATCGTTGTCGCCTTGCTTTCGGCCAGAGAGACCGAAGCCGACGACCATGTAGGTGTTCTTGTTCGGCATCTTGGACGGAAGCTCGGCATCGAACACAATGCGCACCAAGAGACTGTCACCCAGTCCGGCGACGGTGACACTGGTGGCCTCCGCGTAGCGCTCGGAAACCCCGCTGGTTTCCGCGTCCGGCCTCGGCTCGTTCACGGTTACCTCCCCGCGCGCGAACCGCTTGCCCTCTCCTGACTGTGTCTTCAGTTCGGGTACCTCGCCCGCAGCCTCCGGAGCTACTTCCGGCTCCGCATCCTCATCCTCATCGTCTTTGCCGGCGAACTTCGGGGGGCTGATCGTGACATCCGGCAGGACGGAAGGTTCCTCGCTCGGATAGACAGGATCGCTGTCTTCCCCCAGTTCGAACGTCGGGGAGGGGACGGCCCCTGCTGTGGGCGCGGATCCTTCCCCCGAGCAGGCCGACAGCACCAGCGCCATCAGTACCCCTGTGCCCAGCCGTCGCCGCATGCTCATAGCCCCTTGCCTCCTCTGATGATGCGATACCCAACCACGGCTGCTGCAAGCGCCAGGGCTATGGCCGAGATCGCGCCCACCAAGGCGAGGCCATCGGGGGGCGGGGCCTCGATGATGAGCCGGCTGGGAGATGGAGAGGGCTGGAGCGTGCTGCCTTGCATGGCGGAAGACTACGGCTCGCGGCTTGGGTGACCTGCAGGCGGGATCGCCCAATCGAAGTTGCCGTCGGGAGTATCTGCGAGCCCGGCCTCTCCGAGGATGTCGAGGAACTGGCGCAAGATGCGCGCGGTGACGCCCCAGATGACATTGTCGTTCCAGACCCAAGCTTCGGTCGGGTAGGTGCGGTCGGCGTGCACGAAGCCCGCGTCCGCGCGGATCTCGTTGGTTAGATCCGAGATGGGAACGTGCAGTAGCTCGGCGACCTCTGCGGGGTTGGGGACGAGCGACGGTTCTTTGTCCAGCCACCCAACATACGGAGTCACCACGTAACCCGAAACGAAGGTGGGGAACGTATCGAGCTCACCGAGGATCTTGACGTGAGATGGATCGAGCCCGATCTCTTCCTCGGTCTCGCGAAGCGCGGTGATCCTCATCGAACCGTCACCGTCATCCTGTGAACCGCCGGGGAACGAGATCTGCCCCTTGTGGCTGCCGACGCTGTCGGTGCGCTTGGTGAAGATCATCGTGGGGGTAGGGAGCGCAACTATCGGGATGAGCACGGCCGCCTCGCGGGCTCCCACTTGGCGTACCCGACTCGGTTCGTGTGCCTCCAAGGCGGCGGTGAGGCGTGTGAGGAAATCTGACATCTGCTGGCATCGTAGCCTCAGGGCTTCGCTATCAGATCAGGAGGCAAGTCATGGGTGAGTTCGTCAACCTAGAGGTGTCTGAGGTGGGTGTGGGAACCATCAGGCTCGCCCGGCCCAAGGTGAACGCCCTCAACGAGCAGGTCGCGACCGAGATCGGACAGTGCGTGGACGAGGCGGCCGAGAATGACGACGTGAAAGCCGTCGTCGTTTGGGGAGGCGAGCGCATCTTCGCGGCAGGGGCAGACATCAAGGAGATGTCCACCACGGATGCGGTCCAGATGTATCGCTACATCGGGCGTTTCCAGGATGTGTTCACCCGTCTCGAGAGGCTGCCGAAGGTGACCATCGCAGCGATCAATGGCTTCGCTCTGGGCGGCGGATGCGAGTTGACGTTGGCATGCGACATGCGCATCGCAGCCGAAGACGCAAAGCTCGGCCAGCCCGAGATCCTTCTGGGCGTTATCCCGGGGGCCGGGGGAACGCAGCGGCTGCCACGACTGGTGGGCGTCGGCCGTGCCAAGGAACTGATCTACACGGGTCGCATGATCGATGCTTCCGAGGCACTTGCTATCGGTCTCGTGAACGAAGTGGTCCCCGCCGCCGATGTCTACCCGCGCGCCGTGGCATTGGCCGAAGGGTTCGCCGCCGGTCCTACCGTCGCTCTCCAAGCGGCGAAGGACGTGATCAATAGCGGGATCGATCTGGACAAGACCTCCGGGTTGCTCCTGGAGAGGCAGGCCTTCGCGGCCCTGTTCGCGTCCGAGGATCAGACGATCGGTATGGACTCTTTCGTGGCGGAAGGGCCGGGCAAGGCCAAGTTCACCGGCCGATGACCAAGGCCCCGGGTGGGCAGGGGCGCTGGTGCCGATCTTGTGACGAAAGGCTAGGTAACAGATAGGGCCCTCTTCTTCAAAGGGCCCTATCTGCGCTTAGGTTCCTAGCTCTCGCAGTTTCGGATGCGGTCCCTGCCAGGTCCACCACGGCCGCGGTCCCGTCCCGGGCCACCGTTCAGGCGGTCATCGCCCTTACCGCCTGAGAGGTTGTCGCTACCGCGACCGCCGGCGAGTACGTCATCTCCCCCGTTGCCGGAGATCCGGTCATTGCCGCCGTCCCCGACAACATGGTCGTTACCGCCACCCCCGGACAGGCGGTCGTTGCCACCCCCGCCGGAGATCACGTCTCGGCCCCCGTCACCGGCCAAAGTGTCGGCTCCGCCACCGCCTTGGATACGATCCGCTCCTTCTCCTCCGGAAACGAGATCGGCTCCGCCGCCACCCAGGATCACGTCGCTTCCGCCGAGACCCTGGATCTGGTCGTCTCCGCCAAGGCCGCAGATGATGTCGTCACCCTCGGTGCCGGTGAGGACGTCGCCGTCTTCGGTCCCCACGATCTGGTTACGTGGGTCCGACTCGTAGCCGGGACAGAACCTTTCCGGATCCGTCTCGTCGTCGTCCTGCGGTGACTCGCATCCGGCGTCGTCGGGATGATCGATCTTCCCATCGCCATCGTTGTCGGCCCCATCCGAGCACGCAGGCTGCGCGGTCCAGGTGTTCTGAACCGTTTCGGAACACCGGCCATCGACCGACCCCACCGGGTCTGCTGCGGGGCGATCACAATCATCCACCTCCGCCGGCTCCGCTCCCTCTAGATCATCGCTGAGGGTCCCCGTTATCTGCTGCGTTCCCGGACTTTCCGATGCTGCCGTGACGGACACCCGGCCTTGAGAGTCGCTGGACGCAGTGGTCGCCGAGGTGAGTTCCCCAGGACCGCTTTCGGTGAATGTGACGCCTTCGCCTTGTACGGGCTGGCCGAAACGATCGGTGACCGAGCACGTGACTGTGTGGGTGGCGCCCGTGCTCGTTATGGCGGTGTCGGGAGCACAGTCGATCCGGCGGGCCTCCGGGGCGACCCAGGTCTTCACCGAAGAATCGGACGGTTCGCCGGAGCCCGGGTCGTCGTCGTCGACACGCTCGACGAAAGCGGTCACCCTTACCGTGCCTTGACCGTTCGAACCGTTTGCGGACGTTACGGCGATCCCGATCGTCACCCGTCCTTGCGAGTCGGTACCCGTCGTGGTTTCTCCGCCCTCGGTGCCCACGTTGTCGGGGCTCTCTGCCGGGGGCCGGAGATCGCCCGCACTCACGTTGACGTCGGACGGGTTTGGTCCGTCGGCAGCGCTTGGGACGCAGAATCCGACATCGGGCTCATCGCCGGACGGCTGCGTCTCGGCCGTCGAGTGGACCTGCTCCACGTCTACGAGAACCCCCTGAAGCGGTTGGCCGGCAGAGTCTTTCACCGTGATCGTGAACGCGTTGCACGATCCCACCGATGCGCTATCGGCTTCGGGCGTCATCTCGACCGTTGCCGGTTCACCCGTCCAGTTCTTCTCCATGACGTCGGTGGAGTCCGTGTCGTCGGGGCTGGTCGTCTCGTTCGCGTCGGCTTCGCTGGTCGCGTCCGAGCCGTCAGTGTCGACCCATGCTCGGTAGGTCGTCGTACCGAGTTGGGTCGTGGTTCCCTTACCACCCGGACCGTGGATGAAGCTGCAAGATCCACCCGTCGTCGTGCAGGAGAAGTCGGGGCTGGTACGGGAAGTATTGCCATCAGGGTCGTTTGCCCCGGACGCCTCGACGTCTATCTGGGCCCCTGACAGGCCCGATGGGACCGAACACGTGATCGTGTGAGCGGTACCGGCCGGGTTCGAATCTTGGTCGGGGGAACAGTCCAGCGCGGGCTGCTGCCACGTCGCGCTTGTTACATCCGTGTTGTCGGTGTCGTCGGGAGACGCTGTCTCCGCGCTATCGGCTTCAGGTGTGCTGTTGGATGAATCGGCGTCGATCCATGCGCGATAGGTCGTGGTGCCGGCCTGATCTGTAGTGCCAGGTCCGTCAGGACCGTGTGTAACGGCACAGCTTCCGTTCGAGGTCGTCGTGCAGGACATGTCGGGGTTCGTCAGGGTGGCGTTCCCATCAGGATCGTTCGCTCCGGTCACCTCCACGTCGATACTGACGCCGTTGACAGGAGAACCGGCAGCGTCCGACGCCGTACAGGTCAGGCGATGTGAGCCTCCGGTCGCCACGGTCGCCGACTCCGGCGAACAGTCCAGGCGAGTAGCCGTCCACGCAACCTCAACGACATCCGTGTTGTCGGGTTCAGCCCTCGACCCCGGTGCTTGGGCTTCGTTGCGCCCTTCCCCCTGGTCGGCTTCGACGTTGGCATCGTTGTTGTCGGCGTCTATCCAGGCGCGGTACGAGGTACTCCCGGCCGAGTTGGTACCGCTGTGTGTCACGGTGCACGAACCGTTCGCGCCCGTCGTGCACGTGAAATCTGGGGTCTGGTTCGACGGCCCTCCATCGGTGTCGTTGGCGCCCGATGCTTCGATGTCGATCGCTACCCCCGCTATGGGTGAGTTGTCGGCAGCCGTAGCCGTACAGGTGATGTCGTGGGACACGCCCGCGGACTTGCTGCCCGTCTCGGGAGTGCAATCGAGCCGGCCGGCCGTCCATGAGTGCTGGACCACGTCAGTGCCATCCTGATCTTCGTGCGCCATCGTTTCCGAGCTGTCTGACTCGTCGGTCGTGTCGTTGTTGTCCGTGTCGTGCCATGCCCGGTAGGTAGTTGTCCCGGTCGAGGCACCCGGGCCATGGGTTATCGAGCACTGTCCCTCGGCGTCGGTGGTACAGGTGCGGTCCGGGCTTCCACCGTTGGTGTTGTCGGGGTCGTTGGCACCGGTGATCTCGACATCGATGTTGGCTCCTTCAACCGGGTCGAGGTTCGAGTCACGCAAGGTGCAGGTCACGGTGTGCGTCGTCCCGGTGGTGCTGTTGCTGTCCTCGGGGTTGCAGTCGAGACCGGGACCTTGCCAGTTCTTCCTCACGACATCCGTGCGGTCGGGTTCGGCTGTATCCCCCGCCTCGGCTCCCTCGTCGACCCCCTCTTCCTGATCGGCCTCGTCGAGATTGTTGTCGTTGCCGTCGGAGTCGATCCAGGCCCGGTAGACGGTCTCGCCCGTGTCGCTCGTGTCGCCAGCGTGGACGATGTCGCAGGTGCCCTCTGCATCCGTGGTGCAGGTGGCGTCGGGGTTACCCGCCGCGCCGTTATCGGGGTCGTTGGCTCCCGAGAACTCGGCATCGATCTTCACGCCCGCGACACCCCCACCCTCTTCGTCGGAGGCTGTACAGGAGATGGTGTGCGACGACCCCGTGGGGTTGTTCGCTTCCTCAGGCCCACAATCGAGGCGCGAAGCCGTCCAGGTGTTAGAGGTGACATCGGTGTTGTCGCCGTCCTCGGCCGGCTGGGTCTCGGTGCGGTCGGCCTCGGTCTGACCGGTGGGTGGGTGGTTCGTGTCGGTGTCTAGCCACGCGCGGTACTCGCTTGTGCCGGCTCCATCGCTGGTGTGTGTGAACGAACAACGACCATCGGGATCGGTCGTACAGGTTCGGTCCGGTGTGTCCGGGGTGTTCCCGTCCGTGTCACCTTCACCGGCGATCTCCAGGTCGATGACCTCGCCTGCGACCGTTGCACCCGCGGCATCGCGGGCAATGCATGTCACCGAATGTTGCTCGCCGGCCGGGGTGGTAGCGGTCTCGGGCGCACAGTCGATGTCGGTTGCGGTCCAGGTCTTCTCGACAACATCGGTGCAATCGGGCTCCGGCGTCCCGCTCAGGGAAAGACATCCGGTGCCGGGCGTTGCCGTCTCGTCACGTGCCTCGATCTGGTCCGCTTCGACGGTGTTGTTGTTCCCATCGGCGTCGATCCAGGCCCTGTAGGTCGTGGTCCCTGCACCGTTGGTCGTTCCGGTACCCCCCGTCCCGTGGATGAAGCTGCAGGAACCGGTGGGCCCCGTCGTACAGCCGAAGTCGGGGCTGTTGGGGGTGAACCCGGCGTCGGGATCGTTGGCCCCGCTGGCCTCCACATCCACCAGTGCGCCGGAAGCCGGTGTGCCCGTCGGACTGGTCGCAGAACACGTCACTGTGTGCGCGACCGCTGCCTGACCTCTGGATACCTCGGGAGAGCAGTCCAGGATCAGCAGCCCGGTGGCACTCCAGGTGAGTTCGACTTGGTCCGCAAGATCATTGGCCTCGGCTTCGTCGGTCGGTTCGTCGGAACAAAACGTCGTTCCCTGGGTCGTCGTTCCGACCCAGAAACAGATCTCGGCCGTCCCTGATTCGCCCTCGCCTTGCGAGACGGTAAGGGCGCAGTCCCCCTCGGCGTCGGTTCTACATGTGTAGTCGGGCGATGCGTAGGACGTCCCGTCGGTGGCATCGGGGTCGTTGACGCCGTTCTCGTTCTCGCCCTTTACGTCGATGTTGGGGACACCGTTGCCATTGATGTCCTTGACGACGCAGGTGTAGCTCTCGATGCTGGCGTTGCCCTGCCCTGAAGGGTTCGTTTCGCGGTCGTCCCCACTCGAGTCATCGCAGTCCAGCGTGTTGGGGGCGAGCGGTTTCCAGTCCTGCTCCATCACGTCGGTGCTGTCCTCGTCGTCTGGCGTGACGGGTTCCGCGGTATCACCCTCGTTGACGTTGTCGTTGTTGCCGTCGGCGTCGATCCAGGCCCTGTAAGTGGTCTTGCCCGCCTCGGTCGTGCCGGTATGGGTGAACGAACAGGTTCCACTCACTCCCGTCGTGCAGGTGTGATCGGGCGGACCGGCGTTCGCATCGTCGGGGTCGTTGGCACCGGTCAGTTCCCAGTCCACGACAACACCCGAGCGCACCGTGTTTCCAGCATCGCGTGCGGTGCACGTGATCGTGTGGCTGGTTCCAACGTTGGCTCCATCGGCATCTGTGTCCGGCGCGCAATCGAGCTTGGATGCTATCCAAACGTTGGTCACGACATCGGTGTCATCCGGCTCCGCGCGACTGCCAGGCGACGTCGTCTCGTCCTGGCCTTCGGTCGCATCGGCTTCATTCGTGTTGTCGTCGTTGCCGTCGTCATCGATCCACGCTCGGTATGTGGTGGTCCCCGCCGCGTTGCTGGTGTGCTCGAAAGAACAGGTCCCGGCCTCGTCGTCGAGGGGAGTGAGCGGATCATCCGGGGCGGTAGTACACCCGCCGTCCGGTGTTCCACCATTGGCGTTATCGGGGTCGCCGGCTCCGGTGAACTCGACATCGATCTTCACACCACCGACCCCGGCGCCTGCGGAGTTGGTGGCCGTACAGGCGATCTCATGGGGCGTGCCGGAGGTCCGGCTGCTCGTTTCGGGGGAGCAGTCCAAGCGGCTGGCGGTCGCAGACCAACGGATCTCGACTACATCCACCCGGTCGCTGGCAGGTTCCGGAGCATCGGCCGTACCTGCTGCATCGTCGGCATCGGTCAAACCCTCACCGCTGCAGGTGCCGTTGGTGGTATCGCCAGACATGACGACGTCGTTGGCCCCCACCCATACACACAGTCGGTCGGTGCCCTCGAAACCGGAGTTGACCGTGACCGTGCACGATGACGAGTTGGCGGTGGTGCAGGTGAGATCGGGGACGGACGAGTTGCCGTTCCCGGTGTCGCTAACCGATCCTTGGAAGAACTCGAACTTCACCTGAGTGTTGCCCTCGAACAGGACGCCATACTGGTCGTAGACGTACCCGGTGATCGTGTGGGGTGAGTTCGTGGTGGCGGTTGCGGTTTCGGGCTCCGCATCCAGGCCCGTAGCCGCCCTCGCCTGCCATGTCGCCTCCACCACATCGGTGCAGTCGGGTTCGCCGGATGGAGCGAACGGAGCTGAGCACCCTGCGCCTGGTGTAACGGCCTCGTCTCGCCTCTCGCCGGTGTCGGCTTCGGCATTGGCATCGTTTCCATCGGCATCGAGCCACGCACGGTAGGTGCTCGTGCCGGTGGACGTGGTCCCGGTTGGACCATGGGTTAGTTCGCAGGCGCCGTCGGCCGCGGTCGTGCAGGTGAGGTCGGGAGTGGTCGGCGAGTTCCCATCGGGATCGTTGGCACCGGTGACCTCCGCGTCTACGTTCGCTCCGGCGACGGTGGCTCCCGCCGCGTCCCGAGCGGTGCAGGTGATCTTGTGCGCGGTCCCGGGAGCCGCGGTGGCAGTTTCCGGGGCGCAGTCGAGCGTCGCGGCGCCCCACGTGACCTGTGCGACATCGGTGCAATCCGGCTCCGCGGTCTCGCTGAGCACCAAGCATCCGGTACCCGGGTTGGTGCTGGCGTCCTGACCCTCGGCGAGATCGGCTTCCGTCAGGCCCGGCTGTTCTCCCGTCGGAGGTGTCGGGCTCCCACCGTCATGATCGATCCACCCACGCACCGTGAGGTTGCCCTGGTTGACCGACGCCCGAGCCGTGGTGCAGCTGGAAGAACCCACAGAGATCTGACATTCGGCATCCGGCGTATCGGGGGTATTTCCACCGTCGGTGTCACCCGGCCCCGCGAACTCGAAGTGGATCCGTACGGCGTTGCTTCCAGGCGGGACATTGGTGGCTGCCCCCTCCTCACAGGTCGTTCCGCCATTGGCCCGCAAGGTGGCGGTGAAGACCTGGCTGGTGCCACTCGGGGCCGAGGCTGTCTCGGGTCCCAGGTCGAGGCAGGTGTTCGACGGATGGTTGGCTGCTGCTGGAGGGGCTGCGAGTACGAGCAAGCTCGCCAGGAACCCCATGAGTACTATGAGCGCGTAGGCGCGCCTCGCCGGAATGACCCCCACTTTGTTTGACCTCCCCAGGTTTTTACAGGTATGTGGACCGGTCAGTGTATTTCGCCCAGGACAGACTGACTAGGACTTTCGCCCCAGACTTTGTCTTTTCTCGCAAGCGAGGCAAGCCGGACGTTCCCCTTCGTGAAGATGTCATGTGATCTACTCCCGAGAGCACGAGAGCGGCCCGGGCGGGAGTGGGGGACGCACGCACTAGGATTCACCGATGGAGCGCCTCCCGGTTCGGCAGATAGTCATGCCGACGCCGTACGCGGTGGGGCCGGTGAACGCATACCTGATCGAGGCCGATCCCGTCACCCTTATCGACGCGGGTATCGACACCCCTCAGGCCCGCAATGCGATGTGGCTCGAACTGCACGCGGCCGGGTACTTTCCCGAATCGATCGAGCAAGTGATCGTCACTCATGGTCACCCCGACCACTACGGCTTGATCGCGGAGATACAAGAGGTATCGGGGGCAACCGTCTACTTCCCGGCACGCGAGATCGAGCGTGTGCGCGACAAACAGATGCTGTTCCAGGTGGGCAAGTTGCTCGTGGGGGCCGGGATGCCTTTGGACCTCTTGTTCAAGATGGATCAAGAGCGCAGGCGCGATCCCCACGGCAACGCCCTGCGCGATAGCGAGGTGGTTCCGATCGAAGAGGGCAAGATCTTCCATCTTCAGTCGGAGCTTGGCGACTTCACGCTTGAATCGCTCCACATGCCCGGTCACACCGGGGGACACATGGTCTTCTTCGAGCCTCGAACCCGAAGTCTCTTCGCCGGCGACCAGCTGCTCCCAGATACGTCACCCAACCCCCTTCTCGAGCCGAGCCTCGACGACCCGTCCGAGCGGCGGCGATCGCTCAAGGAATACCTCGTGAGCTTGGAGAAGATGGCCGCTTTGGACGCGACGGTGGCCTTCCCGGGTCACGGAGACGTGATCGAGGATCCGGGCGCGCTGATCACGTCGACCATCGAACATCACAGCAAACGCAAGGTGAGGATCGCCGGGATGTTGTCTGACCAACCCCGCAGCCCGTACGAGTTGGCCCAACAGATGTACCCCAACGCCGGGGGCTATGACGTGTTCCTCTCGGTCTCCGAGGTGATCGCTCACCTGGACCTGATCGTCGACGACTCCGACGCTGTGGTCACCGAGCGTGACGGGGTTACCTACTACCAGGCAACGTGAGAAAGCGGCTCTGCAAGTACTATCCGAAGGCTTCCCGGCCCGTCCAGGGGGGGCAAGGCAAGGCGTGCTTGCAATAGCAAGCATTTGGGTACAATCTCTAGCATCTCAACCTAGGAGGTCAAGCCTTGAACATCGTGGTGTGTGTGAAGCACATCCCGGACCCGAACATCCCCCCGGAGATGGACGGCAAGCGTCTGAAGCGTGACGGCGTACAGGGAGTGCTGGACCCCGGCGACGAATTCGGGGTCGAAGAAGCTCTGCAGCTCAAAGAAGCCCATGGCGGAGAGGTGACCCTCGTTTCGATGGGTCCGGAAACCGCCACCGAGGCGATCCGTAGAGGACTGTCGATGGGCGCGGACAAGGGTGTTCTCGTGACCGATCCTGCTTTGCAGGGCTCGGACGCTCTTACGACTGCCAAGGTCCTGGCTGCCGCCATCCGCAAGTCGGGTGACTTCGACCTGGTCATCGCTGGCGTCGAGTCGACCGATGGCTACACCGGCACCATGCCGGCCACCCTTGCCGAGTTGCTCGGTCTCCCGCAGGTGACCTTCGCGAAGGAGATCGAGGGTGGTGAGTCCTCGATCAAGGTGCAGCGCCAGACCGCCGACGGCTATCACGTTGTCGAGTGCTCGACCCCGGCTCTGCTAACGCTCACTGCAGGTGCGAACGAGCCGCGCTACGCGTCGTTCAAGGGGATCATGGCGGCCAAGAAGAAGCCCCTAGAAACGTGGAGTCTCGCCGACCTCGACCTCGGCGACGTAGCGGTACAGCAGGAGATCGCGGAGCTCACGCCTGCCGAAGAGCGCAAGGCCGGCGAGAAGTTCGAAGACGACGGAACCGGCGCCGCCAAGATCGCCGACTTCCTAGCCGAAGCGAAGGTGATCTGATGGACCTCTCGGCTACAACTGCCGCGCTCAGATGGCGAGAAAGCTGCGCTCCGCGTCGTTCTCACTCCGTCACGCACCCTCTGGGTGCGCTCCTACGTTGCGGCCTAGCGGAGCTTGTTTCTCACTCGTCTGATCATCACCGCCGTAACCGAGAGGACCATTGATGTCGAAGATCTGGGTTTATGCAGAGGTTGACAACGGCAAGGTCGATAACGCGGCCCTCGAGATCCTCACGAAGGCTCGGGAGTTGGGCGAGGTCGAAGCCATCGCACTTGGCCCCGGTGCCACCGAGGCGGCAGCCAAACTCGGCGAGTTCGGCGCCGAGATCGTGTACGCGTCCGACGACGAGGTCTACAGCGACTACATCGCCCAACCGCACGTTCATGCGATCGCCGAGTTGGCAGGGGACAACCCACCCGACCTGATCATCTTCGCGACGAACTACGACTCGCGGGATATCGCGGGTCGTCTGTCCGCGAAGCTCGACGCAACTTTGGTTGGAAACGTCGTTGACCTTCCGGCTGCGAACGTCGCGCGCACCGCGATCTTCGGCGGTTCGATGTTCGTCGACACAGAGTTGAAGGGAACGACCTCGATCGTTCTCGTGCGGCCGAAGTCCTTCGCTCCCGAACCCTCGGGTGGAGAGGCGACGGTGATCCCGGTCGAAGCCGAGATCTCAGATGACCTCAAGCGTTCCAAGCGTCTGGAGCGTCACGAGGAGCAAGCTTCCGGGCCGAAGTTGGAAGAGGCTCCCGTCGTCATCTCAGGTGGCCGTGGCCTGCAAGAACCGGACAACTTCAAGTTGCTCGACGAGCTTGCCGCGGCGATAGGCAACACGGCTGTTGGGGCAACCCGGGCCGTCGTCGATTCGGGATGGGTGCCCTACGCCTACCAGATCGGTCAGACCGGTAAGACGGTCAAACCGAGTGTCTATCTGGCCTTCGGGATCTCGGGAGCGACTCAGCACATCGTCGGTATGAAAGGCAGCAAGAAGATCATCGCCATCAATAAGGACGAAGAGGCACCGATCTTCGGTCTGGCCGACCTGGGCATAGTTGGTGACGCCCTGAAGATCCTGCCTCAGCTGATCGAAGAGGTTAAGAAGCGCAAGTCCTAACCTTTTCCGGTAAGGACTGGACGGGAGGCCCACCACTACCATGGTGGGCCTCCTAGTATTAGGCCATGGGTTTCTCCGACCGTATCCGAGGCTTCTTCTCGAAGCGCAACAACCCCGACCTCGTCAAGCTCGCCGGGTGGATGGGCGATCGAAAGGGCCTGGAGGGCTACATCGAGCCGCGGACCGCAACCAATCCAACGACGCTCTTGATGGTCGACCGCGAGGGTGCCTATGCCCGCGCCGCCGTTGGAGAACCTGAGGAAGCGGCAGCCTTCTGCAAGGCCATGGGGGTTCCCGTGTACGACGCTGCCATCCTCGGGTATCCGGACCGCATGAAAGGCCGGCCGCGCCGCGAAGAAGCCGAGATCAGAGGCGATATCGACGCCGAGGTTGCTGCCCTGGAGAAGCTCCTCGAACAGACGCCTACAGACGACGATCGTTAGAGGTCGGCCCTGCGCGCTTTCGCGGCAAGGAAGCGAGGGATATGGCCCGCTGCTGCAAGTTTCTATTGAGCGCGCATGTGGGCTTGGTCGGCGGGACGGATGAGCTCGCCCTTGGCCACTTCCGAGATGCTGGTGGCGGTAACCATCTCCCACACCTTCAGCCCGTTAGCGTCGATGACCGCGACCTGTGCCCCGTCCGTCGCGTACACGAACGTTCCGTCCTTCGAGACAGCGATGTCGTTGATCGCGTCGGGGTCCATGCCGAACGGCATCTTCAGATCGATGCAGTGGGCCCAGGCCCCCTCAAGAGAGAGGACGTGGACGAAAGCGTGTACCCGATTCGGGTCGAGGTCTTCATCTTGGGTTCGATGGGCTGTGTTCGGTGGCTGCCTGGTGTAAAGCGTGTAGAGGGTGTCGCCCGTCGGGGCATACACCTGCACCCGCCCGACACCGCGCATCGAGTCCGGAGCGAACTTGGTGAGGCGCCCGATAGGAGCAACCTTGCCTGTGCGCAGTTTCAGCATCCGCACGCGGTAGCGCACGTCGCTCAGGTGCTCGATCAGGAACAACTTGCTTTCGTCGGTCGAGAACGCTTCCGGTTCGAAGTCGCCCTTCAATCGGTAGGTTCGGCTCGCTGATTCCTCCGGCTGGGCGACCGTGATCTTGGTCCATCTCCTGCCCGATGCTTCGTAGAGTCCGGCATCGCTTCCCGGCACGTAGGCAACCGACCGGCCACTGAAGGACCGCACGACCTGGTCGCCGTCGATACCCGTTAGGAATTGACTGGTGGTCGTCTTACCCCCACCCCCACCCCCGGTCGCAAGGGCGTGGGTTCCGCCGCTGCTGGGGGAAGCCTGTCTATCCGTCGCACAAGCGCTTGCAACCAGCAACAGCACTAACGAGACCGCCCGTCTCTTCACGATCTTCTCCCGGGTCCGCCGATCGGGTGTTGGCACCCTCATCTCCCATACGCTTCAGAGGCCCCCGAGGTTGCACGAGGGGACGAACCCGAGACCTTTATCTGGTCCCGGAAGGGAGGGTTGAACGAGCCGCCCGCCCGAGGACGCTAGACGCAGGCGTCGATCCGGCTATCGGTGCCTGCTTTCCTCGTTTGAGTCTGCCTTCGGGCTGGCCTTTATCCTGGAAGCGTGAGATATCTGGATCACGCCGCCACCACACCGGTCATCCCAGAGGTACGTGAGCTGATGCTCTCGTTCCTGCGGGAAGGCTTTGGGAACCCCAGCTCGGTGCACGCTGCCGGGCGTGAGGCGCGGGCCGGAGTGGAGGAGGCCAGAGAGCGCATGGCGACGGCGATCGGGGCCGCACCGTCGGAGATCGTCTTTACCGGTGGCGGGACGGAAGCGGACAACCTCGCCATCAAGGGTGCCCTGCGCAAGTTGCGCGGCAACGGTAACCATCTCGTCACCACCGCCTTCGAGCATCATGCGGTGCTCGATACCTGCTCGTGGATGGTCCACCAAGGTTTCGAGCAGACGGTCGTCCGGATACCGCCCTCTGGGGTGATCGATCCGCAGGCCATCGTTGAGGCAACACGACCAGACACCCTGCTGGTGTCGGTCATGGCGGTCAACAACGAGATCGGAACGATCCAGCCCGTCGCCGAGATCGTTCGTGCCGTCAGGCAGGCGGCACCCAACGCGGTGGTCCATACGGACGCGGTGCAGGCATTGCCCAACATCGAGGTCGATGTGCGTGGTTGGGGTGTGGACCTGGCAGCCTTCGCGGCGCACAAGATCGGCGGTCCCAAGGGTGTGGGTGCTCTCTACGTCAGGTCTGGGGTGGCCGTCGAACCCCTGCTGCACGGCGGTGGCCAAGAGCGCGGTCTGCGTTCGGGAACTCTGAACGTGGCCGGGGTAGCCGGCATGGGACTGGCAGCAGAGTTCGCATCCAAAGAGATCGAGGCTCGCCGGGACCGCCTAGGTGGGCTGCGAGATGCCCTGCTCGCAGGTGTCCGATCCCACGTCCCGGATGTGATCGTCAACGGTGAGATGGAACGGCGTGTTGCTTCCAATCTGAATATCTCTATCCCGGGGACGCACGGCGAGACGTTGATCTTGTTGCTGGACCGGGCGGGGATCGCGTGTTCTTCCGGCAGCGCATGTCAATCCGGCGCGCTGGACCCCAGTCACGTGCTCGCGGCCCTCGGCGTGGACGAGTCGGTTGCCGGTGGCTCGCTGCGGTTCTCGCTTGGACGTGACTCCACCGAAGCGGATATCGATGCGGTGTTGGAAGCTCTGCCCGCGGTGGTCGATGCGGCCCGGAGAGCAGCATGAGTAAGCCAAAGGCTGTCGTCGCGATGAGTGGAGGCGTGGACTCCTCGGTTGCCGCAGCGCTCTTGAAGGATCAGGGCTACGACGTGACCGGCATCATGCTCAAGCTCTGGCGCGGGGGTGAAGAGAACAACGACTCCGGGTGCTGCAGCGTGGGCGCCGCCGATGACGCCCGGCGCGTAGCCGACGTCCTGGGCATCCCCTTCTACGTCTTCAACTTCGCCGAGCATTTCGAACAAACGGTCATCGCCGATTTCCAAAGTGCATACGCGCGCGGCGAAACCCCGAACCCTTGTGTGCGGTGCAATCAGTGGGTCAAGTTCGACATGCTGCTGGACCGAGCCAAGCAACTCGGAGCAGAGGTCCTCGCAACCGGGCACTACGCCCGGGTCGTCGAGACCGGCGGCCGCCGTCGCCTTCTACGAGGCGTCGACGCGACCAAGGACCAGAGCTACGTCTTGTGGATGTTGACGCAAGACGAGCTGGCCCACGTTCGATTCCCCGTCGGGGCCCAGAACAAGTCCGAAACGCGCGAGATCGCAGAGCGACTTGGGCTTCGAACGGCGCACAAGCCCGACAGTCAAGAGATCTGTTTCGTGCGCTCCGGCGAGATCGGTGACTACGTGGCCCGTGCCACAGGCACAGGGCCGGGGCACCTGGTCGACTCGGCGGGCAGGCTTCTTGGCGAGCACAGGGGATTGGGCCACTACACGATCGGCCAACGCAAGGGCCTTGGAGTGTCGCTCGGCATGCCCGTCTTCGTGACCGGCATCGACGCGTCAACCAACACGGTCGTCGTCGGCGACCGCGCCGATCTGATGGTCGGCGGCCTGTCGTGTGAAGAGGCGACTTTCGTCGCCGAACCGCCTGCGGTTGGGACCGAGGTGCTCGTTCAGCATCGTTCGCACGGCGCTGCGTCACCGGCAGAGGTCGTCTCTTGCGGCCGTGACAACTTCGAGATCTCGTACCGAGAGCCGATCGAAGCCATCGCACCCGGTCAGAGCGCGGTGCTCTATTCCATGGACGACATCGAAGTCCTGGGCGGCGGGATCATCACCAGCACCGTCCGGGAAACAGCAGGTGTCTGAGGAGAGGGCGATACAGGAGGAGTTCGAGCGGGCGGCCCCGGCCTTCGCCGAGCGCACCAGGGGGCGGTTCGACGATCTGCCTGCGACCGGGTTCTCTAGGGTCGAGAGTCACGAGACCGTGCTCGAGGTGGGGTGCGGCACCGGGAACTTCCTGCGACAGTTCCGGGGGCATGCCCAGAGGCTCATCGGACTCGATCTGACCGCCGGGATGCTTGGCGTAGCAAAGACCCAACACCCCGACCTAGGGCTGGTGCAGGGAAACGCGCGGCGGCTTCCATTCGCAAGCGCATCCGTCGATCTCGTTACCTCGGCCCAGGCGCTGCATCACATCTGGGACCCGATCCCGGTGGTGATGGAGATGCGCCGGGTGGCCGGTCCGCAAGGGCGGGTGATGGTGGTGGATCAGCACACGACCGAGAGCTACGAGCAAGCCTCATTCATGAATCAGCTGGAAGCCATCAGGGATCCCAGCCACGCGGTGTCCCGGCCCCCATCTGCCTTTCGGATCATCATCACCTCATCTGGGTTGGAGATCGTGGACGAACATCTCTGGGAGGGGACAAACCGGCTGTCACAGTGGATGTGGCCGGGCGAGTTCCCCGAGGAGCGCATCGAGCAGGTGCGCGGGTTCATCGAGAAGCACGGTCCGGAGACGGGCATGGACTGGGAACGAGACGGTGACGACTGGGTGTTCACCCGGCGCCGGATGATGATCCTTGCGCGGCGAGCTTGAGGCGTACCTGTCACTGCGGACTGGGAAGATAGGCGCATGACGAAGGCTCAGGCGCGCAAGCGCATCGCAGAGTTGCGCGAGCAGATCGACTATCACTCGTATCGGTATCACGTGCTCGATGACCCAGAGGTTGCCGACGTCGAATACGACTCTCTGGTCGGAGAGCTCATCGAGCTGGAGACCGAACATCCTGACCTGATCACTCCGGACAGCCCGACGCAGCGTGTTGGCGCTCCACCGAGTGATCTCTTCGCTCCAGTTAGACACCGGGCTCCGATGATGTCGCTGGACAACTGTTTCAGCCTCGAAGAGCTAGAGGCGTGGGGCCGCCGGGTCGAACGGGGTGTCGGTACGGTCGATGCGTACATCACGGAATTGAAGATGGACGGAGTGGCCGTCAACCTGATCTACGAGGACGGGGTACTGGTCAAGGGTGCGACACGCGGCGATGGCACTCAGGGCGAGGACATCACGGCGAACCTCAAGACCATCCCAGCCGTGCCGCTCAGGCTCCGGGGTAAGTCACCGAAGGTGATCGAGGTGCGCGGCGAGGTCTATATGCGCACCGACGACTTCGAGAAGCTGAACATCCGCCTAGGTGAGGCTGGGACGAAGACCTTTGCCAATCCCCGTAATGCCGCTGCCGGATCCCTGCGCCAGAAGGACCCTGGTGTGACTGCCGATCGATCGCTATCGCTCGTCTGCCATGGCATCGGCTACGTCGAGGGAGTTCGATTCACGTCTCACTCGGAGTCTCTGGCGTTCTTGCGCGAACTTGGTCTCCGCACCAATCCAGAGAACAAGGTGCATGCGTCGCTCGAAGCCGTTCACGCCTTCTGCACCCACTGGCAGGACCACCGCCACGATGTTCCTTACGACATCGATGGAGTAGTGGTGAAAGTGGATCCGATAGCGCAGCAGGAAGAGCTGGGTTCGACCTCCAAGGCACCCCGATGGGCGATCGCCTACAAGTTCCCTCCCGAAGAGCGGACCACCTTGCTGCGGGACATCTTCGCAAGCGTCGGGCGCACGGGTGTCGTTACTCCCTTCGCCAATCTGGAGACCGTGTTCGTTGGCGGCGTCAACATCACTACGGCGACGTTGCACAACGAAGACGAGGTAGCTCGCAAAGACGTCCGTCCGGGGGACACGGTGGTAGTGCGACGTGCCGGGGACGTCATCCCCGAGGTGGTCGGGCCGGTGCTGTCCAAACGCCCCAAGGGCCTGAAGGCTTGGAAGATGCCCAAGCACTGTCCCGCATGCAACTCGGAGTTGGTCCGCGTCGAGGGCGAGGCCGCAACGCGATGCCTCAACACCTTCGGGTGCCCGGCTCAACGACGCGAGCGGATCTTTCACTTCGCGAGCCGCGGGGGCATGGACATCGAAGGTCTCGGTTATCAGACGATCGCGGCGCTGATCGAGAAGGGTTGGCTCGAGGACGTGGCAGACATCTACTTCCTAACCGCCGACCAGCTTTCCCAGCTGGAAGGTTTCGGGGAGAAGTCGGTGGACAACTTGCTCAAGGCGATCCAAGCGTCACGCACCCGTCCTCTCAGCAATGTGCTCTCCGCACTTGGCATCCCGCATGTCGGGGGAGCGACGGCACAGGCACTTGCCCGCGAGGTGGGGTCGCTCGACAAGCTGCGCACGATGTCAGCGCGTGAGCTCGAGGCATTGGAAGACATCGGACCGGTGGTCGCCGAGGCGATCCACTCCTACTTCTCTGAACCGAAGGTCGGCGTGGTGCTGGATCGTCTCGTCGAGGGTGGCCTTCGCCCCGAGCCACCTCCGGCCAAGAAACAAGGTCATCTGACCGGCAAGACATTCGTGGTGACGGGGACCCTCAAGGATTTCAGCCGCAACGAAGCTCAAGCTGCGATCGAGGAGTGTGGGGGCAAGGTGGTCAACAGCGTTTCGAAGAAAACTGACTACGTGGTCGTCGGCGAGAACCCCGGCGCCAGCAAGTTCGACAAGGCGATGGACCTGAAGACTCCCATCCTCGAAGAACCGGCCTTCAAGAAGTTGCTGGCCGGCCCCTGACCTTTACTCACCCCGAACGAGAAACGGCCCCCGGACGGAGGCCGTTTCCGATCTGTAGCTATGGTTCGTCCTCCGCTTTTCTTGCCCGGTGGACCGAACCGGGACGGAAGACGCTGGTGCAACGGTTGGATTCTGCCCAGGTCATAACTTCGAGGTGGTCAGGATCCTTCGGTGAAGCTAGACCTTCAGCAGCCGCTCACCTCGTGAGGTCCGTAAGAACTATCACCCGTCAAAGTGTGGACCACCTCCTTTCTCACGTATCGATATAAGAACACACCCGGTGTGCTATCTCGCAGTTTTTCGCGAACACTTTTTGGACTTTCGGGTGAACGCCGCATGGCTGCCCAGGGGTAGTCAAGCGACCGGGTCGCGGGGCTCGATCTGCCCCCGGCTATACTCCGAAGCGGCCTTGACCGTTCGGTCAAGTGCCCCCCACCGGCCCCTGTAGCGGAGCCGAAAACCATGAAGAGAACCGAACCATCTAGAACGGAGGAAGCATGGGACTGCTCGACGGGAAGGTAGCGATAGTCACCGGGGCCGGACGTGGCATCGGGCGTGAGCATTCGCTCGCACTTGCGAAGGAAGGCGCCAAGATCATCGTCAACGACCTCGGCGGCTCCGCCGCCGGTGAGGGTCAGGACACAACGCCGGCTCAGTCTGTCGTTGACGAGATCAAGGCACTGGGTGGGGAAGCTGCTGCGAACTACGGCAACGTCGCCGACTTCGGTCAATCCAAGGAGATGGTGCAACAGGCGATCGACGAGTTCGGCCGCCTCGACATCCTCATCAACAACGCGGGCATCCTTCGGGACCGCATGCTCGTCTCGATGAGCGAGGAGGAGTGGGACGCCGTCATCGCGGTACACCTCAAAGGTCACTTCGCGCCGACCCACCACGCGGCCAACTACTGGCGCGAGCAGAGCAAGGCGGGCAACGAGGTCAAGGGCCGGGTCATCAACACGTCGTCACCTTCCGGTGTCTTCGGTAACGTCGGACAGACCAACTATGGCGCGGCCAAGGCCGGTATCGCGGCCTTCACGATCATCAGTGCCCAAGAGCTGGGTCGCTATGGAGTGACGGTCAACTGCCTCGCCCCCAACGCCCGCACGCGCATGACCGAGAACATCTTTGCCGGGATGGAAGCCAAAGAGGGCGAGTACGACGCGCTCGATCCTGCAAACATCTCTCCAGTCGTGGTTGCTCTGTGCGCCGACGAAGCGCAGGGCATCACGGGCCAGTGCTTCTTCATCTACGGCAGCGCCGTCAACGTGCTCAAGCCGTGGGATTCCGGGACGCTCGTCCGCAAGGGCGACGAGTTCTGGGATGCCAAGGAACTGCTCGGCAAGCTCACCGAGACCTTCCCGAACGGGATCGCCCCCGAGGGCATGATGCCGATGCTCGGCAAGGCCGCAGGCCAGGGTTAGGCGTCACGGTGTCAGAATCCGAGATCGAGTTCATGCTCCCGGTAACCGAGGATGCGGTCCGGGGTTTCGCCGAGGCCGTGGACGAGCAAGACCCCTATTGCACGGACCCAGAGGCAGCGCGACTTGCCGGTTTCCCCGGTGCGCTGGCACCGCCGACCTTCAACGTTACGCAGATCTTCCAGGTCCCTCGCGACGAACGGGAGTCACGCCTGGGCGCGAACCTGAACTACGCGCGGGTGCTTCACGGCGAGCAGGAGTTCGTGTACAAGCGTCTTCCCGTTGCCGGCGAGGAGCTCAAAGGGGTTATGCGGATCAGTAAGGACTTCGAGAAGGAAGGAAAGCGCGGAGGAAAGATGCGCTTCGTGACCTACGAGTCGAAGTTCACGGACGCCAACGGCGACGAGGTGCTCACTGCCTACTACACGCTGATCGAGACGAGCAAGGATGCGGCCTCATGACCGGCAGCCAGCACAGGGCCTCCCTGGATGCTTTCACGCCGGGCGAGGACCTGACCGAGATCGTCTTCGGACCGATCTCTCGTGTCGACATCAAGCGCTACGCGGAGGTCTCCGGGGACGACAACCCGATCCATCAGGACGAGGAGTACGCGCGCAGCACCGGCGCCCCGACGGTCTTCGCTATGGGGATGCTGCCGGCGGGATACCTTGCCAGCGCGGTCGGTCGTTGGTTCGGAGGCCCTCAGAACATCCGTCGCTACAAGGTGCGTTTCACCACCCGGGTGTGGCCCGGCGACGAGATCGTCTGCCGGGGGAAGGTGACCGAGATCGACGGGAACATCGTGAAAACGACGATCGAGGCGTATCGGCGCGGCCCCGGCCCCGACGGGCTCGAACTTGCGGACGAAGAGGTTGCCATCAAGGCCGAAGCAGACGTCGAGCTGCCGAGCTAGGAGGAAGACATGGGACTCAACAAGGAACTGGTCGGTAAGGACTACGGCGAGACCACCTACGAGGTGACCGCAGAAGCCATCGAGAAGTACGCGAAGGCGACCAACGACGAGAATCCTGCTTACTTCAAGGGTGATGATTCCGTTGCGACGCCGGTCTTCCCGGTCGTTCCCGTGTTTCAGTCATTCATGAACGCGGCGATGGATGCCGAGCTGAACGCAGACGTCCTCCGTTTGGTCCACGGTCAAGAGGAGCACATCCTGCATCGTCCGATCCGGCCCGGTGACAAGCTGACGGTCAAGAGCACACTTGAATCGATCGAGTCCAAGGACTCGGGTGAAACCTTTACCGTGCGTGGCGACATGACAGACGAGTCGGGCGAGCTTGTGGCCGAGGTACGTGGAACCATGTTCATCCGTGGCGGCGGCGGATCCAAGCCGGCTGCATCTCCATCGGAGGACGCCCCTCAGCCCGAGATCGTTTACGAAGAGACGACGAAGGTGGACGAGGACCAGACGCACCGCTACGCCGAAGCCTCGGGCGATCACAACCCTATCCACCTCGACGAGAACGTTGCCAAGATGGCGGGCCTTCCTCGGACGATCAATCACGGTATGTGCACGATGGCGATCGCTACCAAGGCGGCTGTCAATGGTCTTGCCGGAGGCGACCCCACCCGCATCAAGAAGGTGTCGGTGCGGTTCTCCAAGCCGGTGTTCCCCGGCGAGGAGATCACCACCAAGCTGTGGGAGCAAGCCAGCGGCGGCGGTGTCACCACCTACGGCTTCGAGACCTACAACCCGAGCGGCGAAGCAGTGATCCGCCACGGCCAGATAGACATCACCCCCTAGTTTCTACCGAAGAATCTCGCGCTTATCCAACGGATTCTGCGCGCGGAAAATCACGCCCGAGCAACGTCATCGTCCCTTTTTGGAAGGAATCGGAGGGGGTTCCTCGAAGTAGTCCGCAAGCGCGGGTGCAGAAGGTACCCGCAGCAGCTCGGGAGGACCAATGGATCGGAAGACCTTGCCCATCGCCACCCTGTGCGTGGCTTTGATGCTTCCGTTGGCGGGCTCCAAAGCAGCGCCGAAACCGACGACCGTTATCGAGGACCCGGCTGGAGACGCGAACGCCCTCAACGATCAGGGGAATGGTGACGGTTCGAACGGTGATGTTGTCGGACCGGCGGATGCCTCGTCTGTCACCGACCTGCTGAAGATAGACATCTCCAACGACGCCAAGAACCTCTACATCACGTTCTTGACCGAGACGGCTCCGCCGGCCACGCAAGGGGTCGGCTTCCGCCTCCGGGCGAATCCCGATGGTGCGGGTGGCTCGTACTGCCTGAATTTCGAGGCTTTCTACCCTGGGGCAGGGAACGCCTTGGATGCAGCGGTCGGGCAGCTGCGCGATACCTGTACCGGTGAGACCACCGAGGTCGAGGTGCTCGGACCGATGCTTGTGGTCCCTAGAGCCGCAAGCGATGCCCTGGGTAAGAAGTCGGTTCTCACCGGTCTCCAAGCCCACGCCTTCATCTATCTGGGGAGTGCTCCTCCCGCCGGCACCACCTATCCGGTCACGGACACGACAAAGGTGGGCAAGGACTACAAGCTAAAGAAGTAGCTTGATCGTTGCTTTCGTGCGCTCGAAACAGCGGGATGCGGGGATCATCGAGAACCCGAACGATAGTTAGCTCAGGATCTGCTACACCCGAACGACGTCTTCGCAGTCCTTGCCGACTTTGTCCAGAGGGTCGGCCGTTACCGAGTCGTAGCCATCACCGCAGACGATCCGATCCTTGGTTCCATCGTTCGAAACGATCGTGTCGTTGCCGATGCCTCCGTACATGATGTCGATACCAGCGCCGCCATCGAGGTGGTCGTCGCCATCGCTGCCGAAGAGTCGGTCGGCGCCGCCGCGGCCGTAGAGGCGGTCGTTGTTCCACATCCCCTCGAGACGGTCTGCGCCGGCACCGCCATTGAGAGTGTCGTCACCGTCGGCACCCCGCAAGAGGTCGGTCCCGCCTTGCCCTTTCATCTGATCGTTCCCCGGCCCCCCCAACAGTCGGTCATCGTCCATCCCGCCTGCGAGAGCGTCACCGTTCGTCCCCCCGAGCATGTGGTCGTTGCCGTCGCCTCCGTACAGACGGTCCATGCCGCTACCACCTCGAAGCCGGTCGTTTCCCGCGTCACCCGAGAGCGCGTCCAGCCCCTCATCCCCAAAGACCCTGTCATCGCCTTCTCCGCCAGAAAGCCGGTCGTTCCCGCGCAGACCTCGCACTAGATCGTGCCCGGGGTCCCCGTAGTGATCATCATCCTGATCGCTGCAGGTGATCGAGTCGTTGCCGGTCGTTCCCGCAGGACAGGTCTGTGCCTGAGCATGAGCTCCGGTCGGTGCCATCAGGGCAAGTGCTGTGAGCCAAGGCGCGAACCGCTTCATCATCTACCTCCATCTAGTCGGACTTGGTCGCGACCTTAGGAAGACGGACTGAAGCCTGGTGTGGCCGATATCACACCGAGGGCCGGGAATTAGCGGACGAAGACCTCGCAGATGGCGGGCATGGAGGAAACGCGCCAGGCGACCAGCGCCAGGCCGACGAGACCAACGGCGATCATCGTGGCCACCTGTTGGTAGGTCGATGCGTCGCCCTGGCGTCCCTTGTCTACGCCGATCCCCACAGCGATGCCGGCGGCCAAACCGCCCATGTGTGCGAAGTTGTCGATGCCGCCCAGCGAGAAGCCGAGCATCAGGTTGATCGCGACGAACATGAGCAGCGTACGCAGATAGTCGTTGACGTACGACTGATGCCGGCGGTTGTAGAGCACCACCAGCAAGATGCCAACAACACCGAAAACGGCTCCCGAGGCACCTATGCCGATCTGCCCACAGGAACCGAAAGCCATCGAGGCGGCAGCCGCGACGAATCCAGTCAACAGATACATCAGAGAGAAGCGCAAGGTCCCGAAGCGCCCCTCAACCTGGGGTCCATAGATGCGCAGGATGTACATGTTGAACAGGATGTGGAGCAGCCCGAAGGGCTCGCCCAAGGGAGCATGTAGAAACATGGGCGTGATCAGGCGGTAATACTCACCGTTGAAGACGATGTTCGCGGGGATCTGGCCGAAACGCTCGAGGACGGGATTGATCTGGTTCGGCCGCAGGTTGAGGCCATAGATGATCTCCAGGGCATAGACCGCCACGCTGAGGCCGATGATGACCATGACGGCGGGGGAGTTCTTCTGCAGCGCCGAGCGGACCTTGGGAGCCGACTTGCGGGCTTCGGCCACGCACCAGACACAGTGCTGGCCTACCGCTGCAGGGACCGCGCAGCGCCCACAGATGGGCTTGTCGCAGCGAGAACACCGCAGCTTCGTTGGCGTGTCAGGGTGCCCATGGCAGTAGACGACCTCTTCTTCGGCCTCCGGCTCAGCGATGCCCCCAGCCGGAGCCGGATGTTGGTGGGTGTCGTCCATCCGGTCAATGCTCCCATAGCGAGCCGTCTATCTTCGCGGTGTCGATACCGTGGATCACTAGGAGGTTGCACTGGATCTCAGGGTTGCCACCTTCAACATCCGCCACGGGCTCGGCGTGGATGGTGAGCTGGATCTGGCACGGACCGCTATGACGATCCGCGATCTGGATGCCGACGTCGTCGCCATTCAAGAGGTTGATAAGGGCTGGGCACGTTCGGGGGCCGAGGACCAAGGTGCCCGGCTGCAGGAGTTGACCGGTATGACCGTCACTTTCGTGCCGGCTTTCCACAAGCCGGACGGAGGTGCGTACGGGATCGCCGTCGCAACCAAAGATCGAGCCGTAGTCCGTGCCCTGCCCCTTCCTCGTCATCTTTCCGAGGAGCCGCGCACGGCGGCGGTGCTGGCACTGGGGCCGGCCTTGATGTTGTGTGCCCATCTGTCCCGTGATCCGGCCGCCCGCCCGGCACAGATCGAGGCCCTTGCGGCCGAAGTGCGAAGCGCCGCCGGCCCCGTGATCGTCGCTGGGGACCTGAACACGGCGCTCCGTCATCTAGGCGCCCTCTTCGATGCGGGTTTGAACCGCGGCCCCCGTCCGAAACGCACGGTCCCCGCTCGCCTTCCGCGAGCCGCTATCGATCACATCCTCGGCGGCAAGGGGGCCACGGTGCTCTCGCTGAGGACGGTGCGGTCGTGGGCGTCCGACCACCGCCCGCTGGTGGCCGAGGTCACCCTCTAAGGGTTCTCTTTCCGCGCCACTGTTGTTATTGTTAATTATTGTTGTTAATGAGGTTTTCGCGCTCTCGCCGAAAGCCGGGGTCCCCGGGGAGGGTCGTGTGACGATGCGTACCATGTTCCGGGCCGCAGCCGCCCTCGTCCTAGTCGCGCTCGCCGCAGTTGCTTGTGGCGAAGATAAGCCTGCCGTGGCGACGGAAGCCGAGCTCGAAGCCGCCCGTCAGGAGACCCAAGAAGCCCTCGATGCGATCGAGTCGCTCGAGGGCCGGATCGATGGCCTCGAATCCGAGATCGAGCGCAAGGACCGAAGCACGGACGACCTGGTCGCCGGCCTATCCGAGAACCTGGATCAGCTCAAAGCTTCCCTCAAGCGCGTGAAGGTGTCGACGAGTCAGGCATCACTCGCGGCCCAGGCGGCCGCCGGGGAGGTCTCAGCGGCCGTGAGACGTCTCACGGTCCTGGAGGACCGCTACGACTACCACCTCAAGCGCTACCACGGAGGTGGCGGGTGAGGCTGCTTCGCGACCTGGTCGGCGAAACGCTCTCGGGTAGATACCGCATCGTTTCCCGGATCGCCGGCGGTGGGATGGGCGAGGTCTATCGGGGGCACGACCTGCTCTTGGAAAGAACGGTGGCGGTCAAGGTACTCATGCCGTCGCTCGCGAACGACCCCGATCTTGTAGCGCGATTCAAAGCCGAGGCGCGTGCGGCAGCCAAGCTCAACCATCCGAACGTGGTGGCGGTTCATGACTGGGGTACGGACGACGAGCGTACCTATTACATGGTCATGGAGTACGTATCGGGAACGGATCTGCGAGAGCTATTGGTAGGCAGAGGTCCGATGGATCCTGCGCACGCGGCCGACATCGTCGCGTCCGTGTGCGACGCATTGCAGGCCGCCCACACGTCGGGCTTGATCCATCGCGACATCAAGCCTGAGAACGTGTTGATCGCGCGGGATGGCACGGTGAAGGTTGCGGATCTCGGCATCGCGGCCATCGCCGATGCCGAACGAACGATGCCCGGCGGCGGGATCATGGGCACGCTGCGTTACCTCTCTCCAGAGCAAGCTGCCGGCGCGAAGGCGAGCGAGGCCTCCGACATATGGGCAGCGGGAGCATTGCTGTTCGAACTCTTGACGGGCTCTTCGCCTCAGGGGGGCACGGGGGCCGAGTTGCTTCGGCGTCGAGCGCAAGAACCGATCGTTCCACCTTCGAGTCTCGAACCGGACATCCCGGCCGAGTTGGACGACATCGTCGTTCGGGCGTGCGCGGTGGACCCCGGTCAGCGATTCATCGATGCGGCTTCCATGGCCGGTGCGCTTAGAGCAGCACGACCTGCGATCGTTCCCAAGTCAAAGCCGGCGGTGGCAGATCTTTTCCGTGATCTCACCTCCGAGGTGGCGTTGCCAGACATGGCCACCACCGGCAGCTTCGATCTGTCTCCGATCAAACGTGCTTTCACAGGCGGAAGTCAGGTGCGCAGGAGGCGGCTGCTCGTCGCCGCTCTGGCGGTTCTCCTGGTGGCACTAGGAGCGTGGCGAGGGGCTACGGCGATCTTCGGTGCTAAGGAGGTCGACGTTCCCAAGCTGGCGGGCATGAGCCTGCAGGCGGCCACGTCAGCCGCCGAGGAGGCCGGTTTCGAGATCCGCGTCGTCGACAGCAAACGCGATGAGACCGTGGACGAAGGCGACATCATCTCGCAGACTCCCGCCGACGGGGTGTTGATGCAAGGTGAATTCATAGACGTCGTCGTGTCCAAGGGCCCGCCACTCGTCAAGGTTCCCGACCTTGCAGGCGAGAGTGAGGCCACTGCCTCGGAGAAGCTGACGGGGATGGGTCTGGTCGTCGAGACGCCGCGCTACGAGTTCTCCGTCGAGCAAGAAGAAGGCGATGTGATCCGGGTCGTCGCGCCCAACAAGAAGGTCGAAGAAGGCACCGCCGTCTACCTGCTCGTATCGAAAGGGCCGCGCTCTCTGGTGGTCCCCGACGTTGTGGGGATGAAGCTCGAGAAGGCGATCCAAGCGATCGAAGGGGCCGGCTTCGTGGCGGTGCCCGTAGAGGTGTTCTCCGAAGATGTGCAACCTGGTTTCGTAGTCTCGACGACGCCATCGGCGACCGCAGATGCTCCCGAGGCAAGCGAGATCGAGATCGCCGTGTCTAAAGGCCCCGAGTTCAAAGAGCTGACGATGCCCGACGTTCGCAACATGAACGTCGATGCAGCGCGTACGAAACTCGAAGGCATGGGGCTCGTGGTGCAGGTGAACCAGAGTTGTCCCGGGTCAACGGTGATCGAGACCGATCCGATCCCGGGCTCGACGGTGCGCGAGGGTGACGTCGTGCGCCTGTTCGTTTGCTAGCGACATGAAAGTTTGGGGCGCGAGACGCTCTATCGCTCTTGCCGTCGGCATCGCCGCTTCCTTGTCCGCCTGTGAGAAGGGAACCGTAGATGCACCGGATGTTGAACAAGGTGTCCGTCAGGACATCCTGGCGCAGGTGGGCGTAGAAACCGACGTTGACTGCCCCAAGAACGTCGAGCTTGTTGCAGGGACCACCTTCGTTTGCGAAGCGAGAGATGAGGGGGGCACCATCGTTCCCGTTGAGGCGGAGGTGGTGACCGATGAAGGACAGGTGCGATGGAACCTTGGTCTTTACAACATCGAAGATCTCGAGCGAGAGGTGGGAGACGTCGCGGGAGAACAACTCGATGCGGCGGTTCGAGCCGATTGTCCGTCGCAACTACTGCGGGAGGGACGACCGGAGCGGATCGTTTGTGCCATCGAGTTCAATGACGGGCGCACGCGCCGAGCCCCAGTTCGGATCACCGCAGAGGGGGAAGTCATCGTCGATCTCTGACATCAGGTGGAAGTCAGGATGCCCCAAGCGGTGAGGGTCTCGACGAAACGTGGCGTGCACTCGAGTGTGACGATCTCGTCCAGAGGCACCCAAGCGGCCTCCTCGACATCGTCCCCCGCGATCGGCTCACCGGACTCGCTCAAGGTCGCCAGGTGATCGAGGATCACGTAGTGGTCGTCCCCCACGACCTCGAAGATGCCCAGAAGCTCATCCGATCGAACCTCCAGACCGGTTTCTTCGCGGACCTCCCTAACGACGGCATCTTTGATGTACTCGCCCGGCTCGAGAGAGCCCCCCGGTACGGTCCACAGGCCTTTGCCAGGATCCGTTCCGCGTTTGACCATCAAGAGCGAGCCTTCGTGGAGGACGATCGCACCGACCGCTACACGCGGCTTGTTGTCACTCATCAAAACGTAGGGTAACGAACATGCACACCGAAGACCGAACCGCTGCCAAGATCACGGACACTCTCCCTTCCTGGGCTCCGTGGGCGTTGCTGTGGATGGGGATGGCGGCAGCGTCTTTCGCGGCGCCTCTGATCCGCTACACCGCTGAAGACTCGGCGCTTGCGGTTTCCTTCTGGCGGTGCTTCGCGGGTGCTGCCATCCTGGCCCCCTTCGCCTGGCCGAGCCTGCGTAAGCGTACGAAGCGAGAGCTTGTCCCTTCGAGCGTCGCCGGCCTCTTCTTGGCGGCTCACTTCGCGTCGTGGATCGCGTCTGTGAACATGACCTCTGTAGCAGCTTCCGTGCTGCTGGTGTCGCTGGCTCCGATCTTCGTTGCAGCGATCGCCCCACGCGTCCTCAACGAGAAGCTGAGTCCTATCGGGTGGGTCGGCATCGGCTTGTCACTTCTCGGCACGGTGATCATCAGTGGGGGAGATTTCGCCGGCACGTCGATGTCGGGCAACGTTCTTGCGATCGTCGGTGGAGCGACGGCGGGGTACTACGTGCTCGCCGGGCAGATATCGCGACGCCACCTGGGCATCCTCGAGTACGCGGTCGTGGCCTACTCGGTTGCCGGGGTGGTCCTTTTCATCACGTGCATGATCGTCGGGGTCGACCTGTGGGGGTACGAGCCCAAGATGTGGTGGGCGATAGCGGGATTGGTGATCGGTCCACAGCTTCTTGGCCATACGGTTATCAATCTGGTGCTCTCAGACATCGACGCCACGAGCGTAGCGGTCACGATCATGGCCGAGCCCATCATCGCCATCGCACTCGCGGTAGTGCTATTCGACGAAGTGCCGACGTGGCTGCTTTATCCGGGTGGTGCCCTCATCCTGGTGGGTGTTTACATCGTGACCGTTGCGCGCAAGGCTATCGAGCCGTTCCCGGAATGAATCTCAAGCACGCTCGCGGCGTACTCAGCTCGGATGCCTGCGTCGTGATGGGGATCGTGAACCGGACTCCCGATTCGTTCTACGACGGTGGGCGTATGGGGCTCGATGCCTCGGTGGCTCACGCTCTTGCATTGGTCGAACAAGGTGCCGCGGTGCTCGACCTGGGGGCCGTGAAGGCGGGGCCGGGCGCTGCGGTTTCGCTAGAGCAGGAGATGGAGAGGCTCTTGCCGCTGGTGCAAGCTCTTGCCGAAGTCACCGAGACCCCGCTTTCCGTCGAGACATCCCGCCCCGAAGTGGCAGCCGCTGCCGTCGCGGCCGGGGCATCCATCGTCAATGACGTGAGCGCCCTCGCCGATGCCGGGCTCGCCCAAGCGTGTGCACAAACCGGAGCTGCACTGATCTTGATGCACAACGGAGGCCAGCTTAGAGGCCGCCCCCGCTCGCAGACCTACGCGGACGTTTCGGCCGAGGTTCGGGACTCGTTGCTGGAGATGGTGGAACGAGCGGTGGCAACAGGCGTTCCCACGGATGCCGTGATGATCGACCCCGGACTCGACTTCGGCAAGAACACCTTCCATTCGCTTGCTTTGATGCGAGAGCTTCCGGTGTTGGTCGACACCGGACTTCCCGTACTGATCGCCGCCTCACGCAAGGACGTGATCGGTGAGACCTTGGACCTTCCGGTCGGTGAACGTCTCGAAGGCTCCCTGGCCCTAGCGGTCCTCGCGGCATCGGCCGGAGCGGCGATGGTCAGGGTGCACGACGTGGCGTCGACCGCCCGGGCGGTACGGATGGCGGAAGCGGTTGCGGGCAGGGCTCTGCCGCTGAGCCCGGTCCGGGGCCTGTGGGATTAGGGGGAAGTGCTTGAGAATGCCCCGCCACGGTTCGGCGAGCCTGGTAGCGTCTCGCTGATGCCTAAGACAGTTCTGATCGTCGAAGACGAAGAAGCCGTCAGGGAGCTCGAGAAGTTCATCCTCGAGGCCGAGGGCTATGAGGTCATGGAGGCCAGAGATGGTCTCGAGGGGCTGGCCAAGGCCGAGTTCAAGAAGCCCGATCTGATCCTTCTGGACCTCATGATGCCGGACGTCTCCGGTGGGCGGATGTTCGATGAGATGCAGGAACATCCGGCGACCGCGGGTATCCCGATCATCGTCGTCACAGGCAAGCCGGACGCGCACGAGATCTTCGATGACCAGATCGGTCAGAAGAATGTCGTCATGAAGCCGTTCGAAGCAGATGCCCTGCTCGATCGGATCCGTGACCATATCGGCGACCCGGACTGAAACTTGTTTGAGGTTGCGGCAGCCCTGATGGGGCTGTTGTTCGGAAGTTTCGGCACCGTCGTCTCCCATCGTGTGCCATTGCGCGAGAACATCGCGACGGGTCGCAGCATGTGTCCGAGCTGCAAGCGACAGATAAAGGCCCACGAGAACATCCCGGTGCTCAGCTGGCTGGCGCTACGCGGGCGATGCCCCGGTTGCGGCCAACGGATATCGATCCGGTATCCCTTGACTGAACTCGCCACCTCGGTGTTGTTCTTGCTTGCAGCGTGGAAGTTCGGTCTCAGCGTGGCAGCGTTCGTCTATGCGGGCTTCTTCTGGGCGCTCGTTGTGCTTACCGTTATCGACCTCGAACACAAGTTGCTGCCGGACCGCATCGTCTTCCCGCTATTCATCGCGGGATGGGCCGGCTTGATCATCGACGCTCTCGTTCGCGGGCAACCGGGCGATCTGACGCAAGCAGCCATCGGTGCCGCGATCTTCGGAGGCTTCTTCTATCTGCTTGCGGTCCTGGTGCCCGCCGGCATGGGTGGGGGAGACCTGAAGTTGGCCTTCGTGCTTGGAACCTTCTTGGGGTATGTGGGGGGCGCCGGGGCGGTGCTGGTCGGGATGTTCCTAAGCTTCTTATCGGGCGGCCTGATCGGAGTGCTCCTCATCGCCTTCTCGAAAGCCGGACGCAAGACGCAGATCCCGTTCGGGCCGTACCTCGCTTTGGGTACAACGATCGCGGTCTTCGCCGGCGAAAGCCTCAGCGATCTCTACATAGGGATGATCTAGCAGTAAGCGGGACTACAGGTCGTCTGTTCTGGGCGGGCCCTCGAGCACAGGGACGGGGGTGTCCAAGAAGATCTCTTGTGCCAGAGCGGCGAGTTGGGGGTCGAAGTGTGAGCCGGAGTACCGGATCACTTCGCGCACGGCTGTTTCGAACGAGACGGGTCGTCGGTAGGGCCGGATCGACGTCATGGCGTCGATCACATCGGCGATGGAGAAGATGCGGGCTGCAGCCGGGATCTCGGTACCTGTTAGGGCGTCCGGATAGCCCGACCCATCCCAGCGCTCGTGATGGTGCCGCACGACTTGGCTCACCACGTCGGGGAACCCGAGGGGAGCGATGATCCGCTCACCCAGGATCGGGTGCGTGTTCAGGACGCGGCGCTCGGTGTCGGTAAGCCCGGCCGGTTTGTTGAGGATCGATTCCGGTATCCCGATCTTGCCCACGTCGTGGAGAAGGAAAGCCGCTTCGAGCGATTCCGACGGGAGGGCCCCTGGAAGTAGCGCCACCCTGGCAAGCTTGATGGCCAACGCTGTAACTCGTTCGGCGTGCCCGCCGGTGTAGGTGTCTTTCAGCTCGAGGGCAGCGGCTAACGCTCGGGCTGCCCCCATGTGTCCACCACCGGCAAGAGGGTCGATCGAGCGGCCGTGCACAACAGCAGCAGCTGGAGCATCGTAGAAGACCCCGCCTCGGGCAACGTGAACTATCGAGGTTGCCAGATGCTCGGTGGCAGCGCTGCGGCGGACGTATCCGGCGACCCCGATGTCGAGGGCCTCGGCCGCCGTTCGCTGATCGTCGGCGTCCGCGATAACCAAGGTTCGCCGCTGCAGTCCGATGGCCCTGATCATGCGCAGGGGCGAGCATGGGTCGGGTTCACTGGGCGATGTGATGACTATGACGACGTCGATCTCCGAACCGATCTCACCAAGAGCAGAGGGCGAAACGTCGCGGGGCACGAAGATCTGAGAAGAGCGATCCGCGAGCGCTTCGGATATCTCCAGCCAGGCGGCGCTATCGCCGCCTATCAGCACCAGTCGAAGTGTCTTGTCATCCATCAGATCGTCGGCATCCCCATGCGTTCTAGTCGTGACGCGCGCTCGACCGACCCGAGCCGTCGCGCCTCGCGTTCCGAGTGAGTCATGGCTATCAATTCCTCCAACAGGTGAGCCAGAGCGACGGGGGAGAAGGGCTTGGTTACATGGGCGTGGGCGCCCAGTTTGAATGCGCGCAGCGCGGCTTGTGGGCTGTTGCGAGCGGAGAGGACGACGATGGCGAGGTCCTTGGTCGACCTGTCGCGAAGCTGTTTGAGGACCTCCATGCCGTCACCTCCGGGCATGATCAGATCCAAGACGATGGCATGCCACTCCTGATCGGACAGAAGGTTCAGGGCTTCTTCCCCGGAGGACGCTTCGCCGAAGTCGATACCTACCAAGCCCAGGTTCAGGCCGACGACGGTCCGGATATCGGCATCGTCGTCACAGACGAGCACGCGGGGGTTCCGAACGTCGCTCATGGGTCCCCCGGGGGTGAAACGTCTTGCATCTCGCCGATGCGACCGGCGAGATCACGGAAATTGCTGCGTACGTAATCGCCCAAACGCAGCTCAGGTGAGACGTTCAGCTTTCGCCGGATGCGTGCCTTGTGGCTTCGAACCGTGCCCGGCCTGATCCCCATCCGGGCGGCGATGTCTTGTTCGGTTCGACGGTCGGCAAGAAGCGCGAGCACCATCCATTCGCGCTCGGTCAGATCACCGGCCAGCGCATCCGCAGAGAGCCCATGACGACGTGGGTCGTCGGAACGCCACACTTGATCGCCGCCTGACTCCTTGGCCCTGAACAGCGCGATCTCAGCCTTCGCAACTACCTCCTCGGGGGTGCGCCCCGAGGTCAGCTCCGCCACTGCGATGGAGCAGGTGAGTGGAGCGGCGGCGGGCATCGACGCGGCGATCTCTCGACGGCATCTCTCGGCCGCGAGATATGCCGTTCCGACCTCAGCATCGGGGAGGATCACAGCGAACTCGTCACCCGAGTAGCGGAACACCACGTCTGAAACGCGCAAGCTGTCGGTTAGCGCCTGGGCGACACGCTTCAGCAGCATGTCACCGGCCACCTGACCGTGAGCTGCGTTGAACCCCGTCATCCCATCTAGGTCGACCAAAAGGATAGAGAGCTCGGAACCTATCCGCCGAGCGCGCGCAACCTCTTGAGCAAGGCGCTTCTCGAAAGCTGATCGATCGGGCAAGCCCGTCACCGGGTCGTCCCGTTTACTTTGCGCGTCGTCATGTTTCGCCTTGGAGCGAGCGGCGGCGGCGACCCGGGCGATGAATTCATCGGTGTCCGCAGGTTTGCTTATGTAGTCGATCGCACCGCCCTCGATACCTTTCGCTTTGTCGTTAGGGGATCCGAGTGCCGAAAGGAAGATGACCGGGATGTCGCGGGAGCCAGGGTCACTGGAGAGCCGTTCGAGCACGGTGGCTCCGTCCATCTCCGGCATCATCATGTCCAGGAGGATCACGTCGGGCGCGTCGCGCCGGACCTCTTCGAGGGCTTCGGGGCCGCTACCTACCGTTCTTACGTGGAACCTGTGCCGCAGTTGGATCTCGGCGAGCGCCCTCAGATCCTCGTCGTCATCGACGACAAGTACGACCGGCTTCTGATTCGAACCGATTGGATCTCTCCTCTCCCGTCCTCATAAGTCTTTCCGACCCCGGTGGGCTTTTGTATGAACCGTTGGAGCTAACTCGGATAGCAGAGATGGGCTAGTTCTCCAAGAACATCAAAGGGTCGTTCCCTGCGGAACGATCCCCGACTAACATGGGCGCGATGGAAGACGAGATGGAGCCATTTGAGGACGACCAAGAGCTTGACAACGACGAGCGGGAGCTCCTTCAGCAGGATCTCGTCGACGTCCAAACCCTGAAGTCGCTGCTCAGCCCCAGGGGGATCAAGGGGACCGTCTTCTACTGCCCCGATTGCAGTGAGGACCACTATCTAACCTGGGACCTGTTGACCAGCAACCTGGCGGAACTTCTCTCTCAGGGCGAATCGCCTATCCACGAGCCGGCGTTCGAGCCCGACCCGGACGAGTACGTCGGCTGGGATTACGCACGCGGCTATCTCGATGGATACACCTCGTACGAGTCCGAGGAGCTCGCCGAGCTTGCGGGTCGTATCGCAAGTGACCTCGGGGCTGCCGGTTGGAAAACGAGCGACGTCAAAGGTTTCTTGGCGAGGGTTGGTCTCGACGGTGCCATCCGGCCCGACGGTGGTGGCGCCGGCACATGACGCGAACCATCGCGTTCGCCAACCAGAAGGGTGGGGTTGCAAAGACCACAAGCACGGTCAGTGTTGCGGTCGCGCTGGCCGAGATCGGTCGCAAGGTGCTGGTCGTCGATATGGATCCTCAGGGCGCGCTCAGTTACTCGCTTGGGATCGACCCGGACAACCTCGACATCACCGTCAACGATGTGTTGGTGCGCAGGGCCCCGATAGCAGATGTTGTTATCACCCGCGAAGTGGATGTGGTCCCAGCCAACATCGATCTAGCGGGCACCGAAGCCATCCTTCTTGCAAAGACGGGCCGCGAGTACGCACTTCAGCGTGCTCTGCGCGAGATCGACGGCCGGTACGACTACGTCTTGATCGACTGCCCGCCTTCACTGGGGATCTTGACCATCAACTCTTTGACCGCAGCCCAAGAGGTAGTCGTTCCCCTGCAATGTGAAGCTCTATCGCACAGGGGAGTGGGGCAATTGGTCGAGACGATGGGTGACATCCGCCACTTCACCAATCCCGATCTAAGGATCACCGGTGTGATCGCGACGATGTTCGACGGTCGCACCAAGCACGCCCAGGAGGTTCTCGCAGACGTCGGACACCGCTACGGCATCGATGTCTTCGAGCCTCCCGTTCGCAAGACCATCAAGTTCGCGGAGGCTGCGCAGGCCGGCCGTTCGATACTCAGTTTCGCTCCTACTCATCCTGCTGCCGACGCGTATCGCGTGATCGCCAGGCGCATCGACCAGATGGAGGCACCGTCGTGACCGAAGAGATGCCGGACCGCTATGCCTTGTACAGCGCGTCCGAGCCCAAGGGGCTCTCGTGCACCGTTGAATGCTCTGCTTGCCGGGAGGAAACGAGGGTCTCCTATATCGAGCTCGCGGCCCTCATGTTCCCCATCCATTTCCATCTTCCATTGCTGCGCTATCACAGCTCGTGGTTCAAGTGTCCGGCGTGCGGGGAACGGACATGGATGAAGGTCCACCTGAGCAGGTAGCCTCTACGAACCGACACGCGTACTGGAGGGATCCGAACATGGCGAGAAAGACAGCGGTAAGCAAGCAGACCGCCGAGGCCCGTAAGCAGATCGGCAAGGCCACGGACAGCGCTAAGACGCTGGGGCGCAAGGCAACGGAAGCAGCGCGCAAGACCGCCAAGGAAGTCGCCAAGACCCGTGACGCCAAGACCGCTCGCAAGCAGGCGAAGGCTGCTTCTGGCGCCGTCAAGGTGGCCGCTTCGGCGGGTCTCAAGCTGGCCAAGACCGCGGTCGAGACGGGTCGCAAGAACGCCAAAGGCGTAGCCGGGTCCAAGGAGATGAAGACGGCTAAGGAGACCGCTCGCAAAGCCGCTCAGGCGACGCGCAAAGCTGCTTCCACGACCACCAAGACGGCCCGCAAGCAGGCCGGTGACTCGATCGCTAAGGCCCGCAAGCAGGCCTCCAAGACCGTCAAGAAGGCCAAGAAGTCCCGCTAGAGATAAGGCTTCGTAAACCTAATAAAGCGGTTCGAGCGGGCCGATAATGCCCTTATGGGTGATCCGAAGAGGACGGTCTCTCGCTCGCAGTGGCTCCGCCGTCTTGCCTCGCGCAAGCGCGACAAGGTTGCCTTCGTCCTTTCCGGTGGCGGCCCCTACGGGGCCCTCCAGGTCGGAGCCCTTCGTGCCCTGATCGAGCGCGGCATCCAACCCGACCTTGTGATCGGGACTTCCGCAGGATCGATGAACGCAACCTTCGTCGCGTTCGATCCATCGATCCATGGCGTGGACAGATTGGAGTCGATCTGGCGAGCGCTCGAAGACGAGGACCTGTTTCCCGGCGTGCGGTTCAAGACTTCGTGGGCTCGCTTCATGATGAAGGGCAACAAGGTCTTCGACAACGTCGGGATGCGAAGGGTGATCGAGACCCGCCTGGGGACCGCTCGCTTCGAGGACGCCCGGGTTCCCCTAGCCGTCGTGGCCACCGACCTCGAGACGGGGGCCGAGGTCCTTTTCTCGTCCGGCGATCTCACCGATCCCTTGCTGGCGTCGTGTGCCATGCCGGGCATCTACCCGCCCGTGGTCATCGGTGCCCGCACTTACATCGATGGGGGAGTCGCCAACCAGGTGCCGATCGCGCCCGCCATCGAACTAGGTGCCAGCAGGATCTACGTTATCGATGCCTCGTCTGGGCATCAGAAGCCCCGCCCGCTGCTACGGCCCATCGACTACCTGTTGCACGCGTTCCAACTTTCACGCGCCCAGCGCGTCGGTCTCGAGATGGCGTCCTACCAGCAGAGGGCCGAGGTCATCGTGCTTCCCGTTCCCGTCGTCGACTTCACCATCCCGTTCACGTCTTTAGCCCACACCGACACCCTCATCAGACTCGGCTACGACAACGCCGCCGCCTTCCTCGACGCATCGAGCCCTGCTCGAGCAGTAGCTCCGATATCGCCCCAGAGCGAACCCCCCGTCGACCCCGCCTCCAGTTCCAGCCTCTAGAGCCGGTAAGAACGCCGAGTCCCACACCCCCCGGGGTCTTCTTGCAACTCGGGGTTCCACGATGCAGAAGCTCCACCCAATAGACAATCCGTGATAGGGTAAGGGGGTGGAGAAGAGTTCTGGAGCCATCATCCGTGAGGCACGGTTGCGCGCCGGGCTGTCACAGACCGATCTCGCACGACGTTGTGGAGTGGCACAGTCGGTGATCAGCGCCTACGAGGCAGACCGCCGTGAACCGGGACTTCGCACCTTGACTAAACTAGTGGAAGCCACAGGTCACGCTCTCAGCTTGGAACTCACAACCACAGGTCCACGGGAACGGCTCGGGCTTCCCGACACCCCGCTCGGCAAGCGGTTGCGGCATCGTCGGCGGGCCCTGCTCGATACGGCTGCCCGGTACGGGGTCCACGATGTCCGCGTATTCGGTAGCGTCGCCCGAGGTGAGGACACGGAATCAAGCGACGTCGACTTGCTTGTCGAACTCGATGCAAACATCGGGCTCCTATCGTTGGCCAAACTCACCAGGGAACTCTCTGAGGTAGTGGGTGTTGAGGTCGACGTTGTGCCGGCCGGGTCGCTCAAGGCGACGATCCGAGACGATGTCCTGAACGAAGCCATCGCACTGTGAGCCGCTACGACGCTCAAAGGCTCGCTGACATCCTTGCTGCCGCAACTGCCATCTGCGAGCACGTCCAGCGCGGTGACATCGAGGATGGGTTGGTGTTCGATGCTGTGCGTGTCCGCCTCATCGAGATCGGTGAAGCCGTCAAGGCGATCGACCCCGACCTACTAGCGCGTGAGCCAGACATCTCGTGGGTTGATGTCGCTGGCATGCGTGACCATCTCACGCACCGGTACTTCGACACTGCTCATACCATCGTGCAGGCGACGATAGACGACGACCTACCTCGGCTGGTAGCGGCCGCAAAGCGCCTCCTGGACCATCTGACGGACTGACGCACGGGATGGTTGCATAGGACTCCTGATTCAGGCCTCCAGATCGATCACACGCAAGAGCGACGGAACCAGGGGCTGACGAAGCTCGACAATCTCGACTGGCTCTGCCCCCATCATCATTACCTCAAGACCCACAGGGGCTATGTGCTGGCCGGGAAACCCGGAGAGCGCATCTGGCTTGCCCCCGGACACGCCCTGCCCGAGCCGGGGCCGAGCCCCTAGGGTCCTGCGGAGGGCCCTTAGCTACCCGCGCCCATGACCGATCACGACCGAGCGAACAATCGCTGTCATCCGATACTTCGGCCATCGGGACCCGCCGACCATTCTTCCCCAGAGGAGTGGAGGGATTTTTTTTTCTTCTCATAAACGGACATTCGTTGCGTTACGGCGCGCCCCAGCAAGGATTGTTTGAGGGGGGAGCAGGAGGAGAACCCAAGAGAAAGAAACCTCAGCTTGTCAGCAAGTGATCCTCACGAAAGGCGACAGGGATGGCAGCGTTCGGCCGTAGCAGATGCGCTTTCATGTCGGGCCCGGCCGATGCCGAGATCAACATCCCGGCCGCGAAGTGGTGGTTCGCCATCTCCCGGGACATGCTTGCGAAGACCTACCGGCAGCAGAGCGCAGGCGTTCGTCGCCCGGCCCTGTGCCACCGCACACCAACATTCGTCTCACCGCTCCGCACCCCGCAGTAGTTGGCTCTCCACCCGCTCCACCCTCCCACCCCCGCACCAACCCCGCACCACCGCCTCACCCGCAACAACAGCGTCACCTCCTCGCCGGCTCCTTGGTCAACCCCCTCCGACCAAGGAGCCGGCGTCTCTCTTTCTCGCTCATAAGATGGCTGCCCGCGCCTAACAAGAGGGGGGCATCCCAGATGATCGAGAAGTCGATCGACCTAACGGCCACAGGGCCGACGATCGATCAAGCCATCGCCGAAGCGGTCGACCGCGCGAGCCTCACCCTGCAGGGGGTCACCTCGTTCGAGGTCGAGCGGATCGAGGGCCTGGTGAACGACGGCGAGATCAGCTACAAGGTGCTCGTTCGAGTGTCGTTCGAGATCAAAGAACGCATCCACGAATAGAAACTTGACCGAACAAAAACGCCGTGAGCCCGCGCCGGGAGTGTTCCGGCTTGTGCTGCCGCTTCCGTTCCCCGGTCTGCGCGAGGTCAACGCGTACCTCCTGGCTGATGATTCTGGGTCCACGATCATCGACTGCGGCATGCTGTTGCCGGATGCCGAGGATGGCGACGACGGATGGAGCCAACTCGTCGAGGCTCTGGCTGCATGCGATCACACACCCAAAGACATCAGCCGTCTGATCTGTACGCACACGCACATCGACCACTACGGCCTTGCCGCGCGGCTGAAGGCTGAAAGTGGATGCGAGATCGTTATCCATGAGGCAGGCAATGAGGAGCTAGATGTCTTGCGCGACCCGGAGAAGATCTCGCAGCGGTTGCGAGAGACCTATGCAGATCACGGGATCAAAGGCGATGAGCTCGACGATCTCACCAGTTACGAGGATTGGCGCAGGTTCGTTACCGGTGTCGTCGAGGCCGACACGTGGGTGACGGGAACGGAGTCCTTTGACGTTGGGGGCCGCAGTTGGGAACTGGTGCACACACCCGGCCACGCTCGATCGCACATCTGTCTGTTCGAGAGGCAGGCTTCGCTGCTGATCTCGGGTGACCATCTGCTGGGCAGCATCACGCCCCATATCGACTTCCACCGTGGCGTGGGCGACCCACTCGGCGATTTCCTCGAGTCGTTAGGCAAGGTCGAACGTCTCGCTCCCGAGATGGTGCTGCCCGGCCACGGACGGCCTTTCTTCGACGGAGCAGAGAGGGCTAGAGCAACCCTTCGTCATCACGAACGGCGATTGGGTGCCATCATCCAAGTGGTTCGCCGCCAGGCCTGCAGCGCCGATCGGATCACCAAAGAGATCTTCGGACGCACGCTGTTGCATTTCGAGAAACGTCTCGGCCTGGGTGAAGCACTTGCTCATATCCACTATCTGCGTGTTAGGGGCGAGATCGAGCGCACGGACGCTCCGGACGGCACCCGGTTGTATCGCAAAGCATCACGTCGTCCGGTCCAAGAGGTCCCCGAGTGAGTGCCTCGATCAAGGGGGCGGACTCGGTGATCACTGCAGGAGGCACGGGGGCGGTTCGAGGTGAGCGCATGGCCGAGCTCGACATCTCCCACGATATCGATGTGGTCTGCGAGGAGACGACGATCGCTTCACTGGGGACGCATGCACCTGCAGAGGTGACGCTCGATGCTTCTGGATGCACCGTTCTGCCGGGATTCGTCGATTGCCACACGCACCTTCCCTTCTACGGGTGGCGCGCCGATGAGGACATGGCGCGGCTTAGCGGTGTTCGTTACGAGACGATCCATCGTCAAGAGGGCGGGATCTTCCGATCGAAGAAGCTGCTCGAAGAAGCTACCGACCAAGAGATCATCGACTTCGGGCTGTACCAAGCCGCCGCGATGCTTCGGGCGGGGACCACGACGTTCGAGACCAAGAGTGGCTATGGGCTATCGGTCGAAGCGGAACTCCGGCAGTTGCGCTTGGCAGCACGCGTCACAGAGTTGGTGCCGCAGTCGGTCGTAAGCACCTGCCTCGCAGCACATGCGGTTCCCCCCGGCTACACCGAAGGCCAGTGGACCGGCGAGGTTGCGGGATCGCTTATCCCTCAAGCCGCGGAGCAAGGGTTGTGCTCGGCGGTCGATATCTACGTCGAGACGATCGCCTTCGCGCTGGAACATGCCGCCCGGTTAGCAGAGACGGCTAAGAGCCTCGGGCTGGCGATGCGTATCCATGCCGATCAGCTCGAGAACGGTCAATCGGCTGCCTTCGCCGCCCGATGGGGATTCCGTTCGGCCGACCACTTGAATCACACTTCGCTCGACGCGGTAGATGACCTGGCCGCCAGCGATACCGCGGCCGTCCTGCTGCCCGGAGCGACTTTCACCCTGCGCCAGAACAAGAAGCCGCCGGCGCGTGACCTGATCCAGGCAGGAGCGATCGTGGCCCTCGGCACCGACCTGAATCCGGGGACATCGCCCCTTCATTCGATGCCGTTCGTGATGGCGCTGGCTTGCCGGACCTATGGGTTGCGCCCTGCCGAAGCCCTGGTTGCCGCTACCGCCAACTCTGCCTACGTGCTCGGGCTGGAAGATCGGGTGGGCCGGATCGCGCCGGGGTACCGGGCAGATCTAGTGATCGTCGACGCCTCCTTCGATCATCTCGTCTATCGCCCAGACGCAGATCTGATCGGGGCCGTAGTTTGCGGCGGCGAGTTCGTCTACGTGCGCGATGACTTCAAGGACCGGCTTTCCAACTGAGGGCGGCTAGCGCAGCGAACCCATCACGTTCTCGACTGCGCTCAGAAGCTCGCCGGTAGCCATCAGATCGCGTACCGCGGCGAAGTCGTCGCTGAGCGATCGGTCTTCTTCGAGGGTGGCAGAAACGCTTCGCAGGCTTTTCAGCGCGGCCCCCGTTCCGGGGGCCGGCTTCAAAGGAGCCCTCAGATCCAAACCTTGAGCAGCGGCCAGCAACTCGATCGCTATCGCGTGCTCGCTGTTGGCCAGCACCGAGATCGCCTTGCGGGCCGAGGTCGCCCCCATGCTGACGTGATCTTCTTGTCCCGCCGAAGTCGAGATCGAATCGGACGAGGCGGGGAAGCAGAGGCTGCGGCTCTCGGACACCAAGGAGGCCGCCGTGTACTGACCCAGCATGAAACCCGAGCGCCTGCCGGGATCCCGAGTGAGGAACGCCGGGAGCCCGTTGTTGAGCTCCGGATCAACCAGGCGAGCGACACGACGCTCCGAGATGGCCGAGAACCCCGTCAGCAGCAACGTCAGATGATCCAACGCGAGGCCGAGTGCTTCGCCATGGAAGTTCCCGCCCGAACGGAGCTCCCCCGAGGAAACGATGACAGAAGGGTTGTCGATGGCCGATCCGAGTTCGGCTTCCAGGGTCCGCCCGATGTACTCCAAAGCATCTCGATACGCCCCGTGCACCTGGGGCATGCAGCGAAGCGAGTACGCGTCCTGCACCAGGTGATCGCTGTGCTTGTGCGAAGCGACGATGTCACTTCCGGCCAAGAGGTTGCGCAGATTGGCTGCGACGGCGAGGGGGCCGGGGTGTTTGCGAAGAGTGACGATCTCGTCCAGGAACGCTTGGTCGGTGCCCAAGCAAGCTTCAAGGGTCATCGCTCCGGCGATGTCTGCATAGTGGGCAAGCCGGACCGACCGCACGTAGGCGAGGATCCCCATCGCCAGCATGGCCTCGGTTCCATTGACGAGCGAAAGGCCTTCTTTGTAGGAGAGCTGTAGCGGAGCGATCCCGGCATCGGCCAAGGCCACGGCTGCGCCGGTTATCTCGCCCTTGTACTCGACCCGCCCTTCACCGATCAGCGGCATCGCCAGGTGCGCCAGCAGCGCCAGGTCCCCGGAGGCGCCTAATGATCCCTGGCACGGGACGACCGGATGGATGCGAGCGTTGAGTAGCGCAACGATCTTTTCGACCAAGTCGAAACGCACACCCGAGATCCCAAAGGCGAAGGTCCTGGCCCGCAGCAACATCATCGCCCGGACGATCTCCTGCTGGAGAGGATCCCCCACGGCGGTCGCGTGGGACCGAACGATGTCGTGTTGAAGCCGGATCGCTTCATCTGCGGGGATCCGGATGTTGGAAAGGCCCCCGAACCCCGTGGTCACGCCGTAGACCGTGCGGCCAGAGGACACTGCATCTTCCACGATGCGGCGCGCCGGTGCCATGGCATCGGCGACGCTGGGGGCGATGTTCACCTCCGTATCGGTGGTAGCAACGGCCATCACGTCGTCAAAGGTGAGGGCTTGTCCGATCGTTACGGTCATGGCCGGAGCCTAAAGGCAAGTACGTTGCAGTGATGAGCCAGACCTACAAAGCACGGCTTACGTGGACCGGCTATGGGTTCGCCGAGGACTTGGCCGTGGCGGTCTCCGACGGCGCATTCACAAACGTTGGGCCCTCATCTGAGGTGGCCGGGCCCTTAGAGGACCTCGGGGACGTTGCCCTGTTCCCGGGAACGGTCAATGCGCACGGACATGCTTTCCAGAACGTGCTCAAGGGACTAGCCGATGACCGGACCTTCGCGTCGTGGCGAGACGACGTCTTGTATCCCGCTTCCGAGAAGCTCGATGCCGAAGACATCTATACGTCCGCACTGTTCGCTTTCACCGAGGCCCTGCGCGCGGGCATCACGACGACGGTTGACTTCTTCTACCTGCACGATGACGGCAATGCGAACGCACGCGAAGTGATCCGGGCCGCGAAAGATGCAGGGATCAGGCTGGTGCTTGCAAGGACCTTCTACGATCTCGATGCACCCACCAAGGCACCGGCTCGCTATCGGGAAGATGCTGTGACTTCGGCCCGTCGTACGCGGGAACTCGCAGAAGAATCTGCAGGCGACGAACTGATATCGGTGCATCCGGCGCCACATTCGTTGCACGCGGCCACTCCCGAGACGATCGGCATCGCACTCGAGGTCGCGAGAGATCTTCGAGTTGCCTGCCATCTTCATCTGGCGGAAGCGAGCTACGAGGTCGAGCAGGTCAAACAGAGATATGGCACGACCCCCGTGCGCCTGCTGGAACGCGAGGGCCTGTTGGGTCCGGACCTACTTACGATCCACTCCGTTTGGATCGATGACGAAGAGATCGACATGCTGGCCGAGGCCGGCACGGCCGTCGTGCATTGTCCCGGCGCGAATGCCTTTTTGGGCGATGGGATAGCGCGCGTCCCCGAGATGCTGGCCAAGGGCGTCAATGTCGGGCTGGGCCCGGACGGCGGCTGCGCGAACAACAGACAGAGCGTCTTCCAAGAGATGCGCATGGCGTGTCTGCTCGCAAAGGCGCGCTTGACCGACGGCTCGGTGCTGACGGCAGACACCGCTCTGGCGATGGGAACGCGTGTGGGGGCCGAGCTGTTGCGTTCACGCGCAGGCCGGATCCAAGAGGGATGCCCCGCAGACATGGTGGTCCTCGACCTCAGCGAGCTCAGCCTTCAACCGCCGGGATATCTGCACAAGCACATCGTCAACTCCATGACCGAGCGAGCCGTTTCAAAAGTGATGGTGGGGGGCAGGTGGACGGTGATCGACGGGAAGCCGGTGCAGATCGACGGATCCGAGCTGAACGAGCGGATCGCCAGGACCGCCCGGAAGCTGCACTCACCATGAGCCAACTCTCCAGAGGGTGTGGATGAGCCTCGGATTCACGGTTGTCGGCCATGCCGGTCTCTACATCGTGACGGATGAGATCTCCATCCTGGTGGACCCTTGGGTGGTCGGCTCTGCCTACTGGCGTTCGTGGTGGAACTACCCGCCCGCCCGCTACGAGCCTGAACATCTAGCTCCCGACTACGTGTATCTGACCCATCACCACTTCGATCATTTCCACTATCCATCCATGAGACGGATCGACCGTCGTACGAAGATCCTGATGGCGCGCTTCGGCGTCGATGTCATGCCCCGGGAGCTCCAACAGCTGGGTTTCCACGATCTGATCGAGCTGCCACACGGCGAGCCGATGATCTTGCCGGGCGGAACGAAGATCGCGTCCTACCAATACGGGTTCGACGACAGCGCTTTCATGCTTCAGCATGGCGACGTCACCCTCGCCGATTTCAACGACTGCAAGATTCGGGGGAGGCCTTTGGCGCCGATCCTCAAAGAATTCGGGAACCCGACCTTCCTCTTCAAGAACCATTCTTGGGCTCAGGCGTACCCCAACTGCTACACCGCCGACGACCCGAAAGATCTCGAGTATCTGTCGGCCGAGGACTATGCCGAGGACTTCATCGTCACCGCCAATGATCTGCGTCCGCGCTACGCGGTGCCCTTCGCTTCGATGGTGTGTTTCCTTCATCCGGAGACGTTGAGGTTCAACTCGTCGATGATCACACCGCTCCAGATCGGCAAAGCTTTCGCCGCAGCATCGACGAACCCCAACACCGGTTTCGAGATCATGGTCCCAGGCGATACCTGGCACAGCGAAACGGGGTTCGCTAGGTCCGACGAGGATCCTTGGTCGGATGTGCCGGCACAGATCGAAGCCATGGCCGAAGAGGTCAGACCGACGATCGAGAAGCAGCGCGAGATCGAAGCAGCCACCGTTCTCCGCTTCGCCGACTTCCACGACTACTTCATGGACTTCGCTCGATCGCTGCCACCCGGAGTGAGGTGGCTCTTCAAAGCTCCGATCGTGTTCGAGACCCAGGCGACATCCGAACCATTCTGGTCGGTGGATCTTCGAAAGCGAAGGGTCTCTCGCGGTCAACATCGCCCTGTCACTTACGCGAACGTCATCCGCATGCCCGATGCGTTGCTAGCCGATTCGATGGAAAAGAGGATCGTGGACTTCGTGAACATCTCGATGCGACTTCGAGTGCACATCGCATCGGGAGGAACGCGTTCGGATTTCCTGTTCTGGGGTTTGCTGTCGGTCTACGAGTTGGGTTATCTACCGCTCCGGAAAAGGTTCAGATGGCGCACGTTGTCGGTGCTGTGGCGGCGCAGACGCGAGTTCCAAGAGCTTGCTTTGCGTCTGGTGCGGCGCGGCCCCCTTATAGAGAAGGTTCTAGCAAGCCAGATGGCAACTTCGGAAGCGACGGCGCTTGCTCGTGACGACGATCTGGGGAACCAGACCGGCACCACCAAGCACTAGAGGCACACACCACAGGTCTTTGCCCGCGTTGCTTAAGGTCTGGCCCTAAGCCTCCGTAACTACTAAGGTGATGGGTCTCAAGAGGGGGATCCGCTTCGAGCTGGGGAGGCGCCGAAGCTTGCATCGATCAACGCTAGTGGTTGTCGCGCTTTGCGCGATGTCGGCGATAGCGCCCGCTGCCGCTCTGGCTCAAGACCAGAGCCCACCGGGCGCAGTTCAGGCAACTCCGACTCCGTCGCCCACCGCCAGCCCCCGAGGGTGCGCCACCCCCGTTACTCCGGCTGCCACGCCATCGGTGGATCCATCGCCGACACCGTTGCCGTGTCCAAGTCCGACGCCGGTCCCAGACGGAGATATCGGATCGAGGCCTTACGGGCTTGCTGGATTGAAGACGTTGTTCGGGAAGCGATGCAATCGCAAAGCCAACGACGCGCGTACCTACATGCCGAGTGCGTGGGGCAGGGGCGATGCTGGTTACGTCTACTACCACTCGTTGCTTGCGCCGAAGGTCGCCAACGACGTTCTTGCGCCACTGCTAGATGACGGGAACGATCTCGCCTTCGATTACGGCATCTGGGGCTATGCGTGTCGCTTGAAGACCGGTGGCACGTCTTGGTCGGTGCACTCATGGGGCGCTGCGATCGACACCAATACGTTGCGCAATCCATTCGGCCAAACATGGTGGAACGGAAAGGGCTCGACCGGTCAGCGTTTCGGCCGCGCGATACCGAACGCCTACATGGCTCAAGACTTCTACTGGGGGATCAACTTCAGTGATCCCATGCATTTCCAATACGTGTCCGGCTACTAGATGAGGTTGATGTAGATGTTGCTGTCTCGAAAGAACGTGTATCTGTTATCGGCTGTAGTCGTCTGCGCGGCTACCTTGTGGACCGTGATGCCTTCGCGCGGGCAAGCCGATGCCCCCCAGAGCGGGTGTGCAGGCGATCCCCAGAAGGAAGACCTCGCCTCGGGCGAGGGGACCGTCGCCGTATCGAACGAAGAGATCGTCGTGATCGGCAGCAAACGCGATGGATGCATGTATCAGAGGACCGCGGCTCGCGGCTCGCTCCTTCGTCACGTAAGCGTTAGTCCAGGCCAGGGAACGGCCTATATCGAAGACCGCGCTTCGAGTGACTCGGTGGTCGCCATAACGGCGGCCGGGACCACCCGCTTCGCGGCCGAAGGCGAAGCTACGCATCCTGCCTGGTCCTCCGACGGCCGCCTCGCTTGGGTCGAGGACTTCAAGACGATGAAGCTGGCCGTTCCTGGGGAGACGAGGGTGGCCGAGCTCGAGGCGCCTCGAAGCGCGACGGGGATGTTCTCACCGGTGTTCGTGGGCCGGCGGCTGGTCGCGGTCGCACAGGAGCCGGTGACGCGAAACGTCCTTACGGAAGACGACGTCCTCAACAACCTTTATTCGGCCGACGCTTCGGGCAACTGGGAACGCCTCACGGACTTCGAGGTGACCGGGGATGGGTGGTCGGCCATCCGTACACCCGTCACAACCCCGGCCGGCGACCTTCTGTTCGTGCGCATCCATGGCAACTACACCGAGACGCGCGTCCCTAAGTTCGAACTGTGGATGGTCTCGGGTGGTGAGGCGCGGATGATCCGCCGGCTTCCTACGGAGATGTATCTAGCGGGCTTTCGCCAAGGCAGGTTGCTGTGGAACGTCTATAGCCGTACATGCGGTGACTGGGAGATCCTCGTCGAGGACCCCGACCAGGGCCTGCGGCACGTTGGGTGTGGCGCGGTGATGGTCGACCCCGTCAACCTCGGCGACGCCGACATGGAGGTCGAGCAGCACGCGGCCCCCGCAGGGGAGTCAACGTCGGCAGCACCGGGTAGCGACGCTCCGCTGGCTGTCGTGATCGGCGATTTCACCAGCCGCGAACGCGCCGCTGTTGTTGCCGAGCTCGTAAGGGATTCGAGTGTCTTGAACCACAGAGCGGCTCCGGCTGCCGTCAGACCGGGCGCGTTCGTGGTTGCGGTCAGGATCGATGGCGATCCTTCTGCTGCCCTCGCCGAGGTCAGGCGCACGGTTCCCGCTTTCAAAGACCGTACGTTCTTGGCCCCGGTAGCTAAGCTGGGAAGGTGAGATCGCTAAGGTTCGTAGCGGCGTTTTCGGTGCTCGCCTTGATCCTGGGCGCGTGCTCGGACGACAAGGGCAAGGACAAGACCGCGGGTCGCGACGACAAGAAGTCGAAGTCCGAGCAGAACGATGCATCGGGCAAGGCCCGCAGCCTGCCGGAAGGTGGCGTGTGGCTGGCGGTCCTGGGGGTAGCGGACGACCCCAACCTCTTCGATAACGAGACCAAGGAGCTGATCAGGCCGGCAGGCAAACTGCTTGTCGTCGCTCCGGCGACGTGTTTCGAGGGCCTCGATACCCAGATGGAGATCCCCGGTGAGGAAGGCGGCGGGCCTTCGGATACCAGCCAAGGGGTCTACGTCCTGGGGCTCGTGTCCGAGGACCGCAAGGCTATCAACAAGGTCTTGCGCAAGACGGACTCTGAAGCCGAGGTCATAGCCGCCGTGGTCGACACCTGCCTGGGCAACTAGGCCCACGGCCAACCGGTCCACAGAAGGAGTCTGGGCACATCGGCCGAAATACCCCTTATCGGACGGGGATGGGGGGTTGGCAGATGCGCAGAGGATTGATCGCAGGTATCGCAGGGCTCCTGATGGCAGTGGCTCCGCCGGTCCGGGCTCAGTTCGCTTACACCGAAGTGGGACAGTTCGCGGACTCCTCGTGGCTGGCGCGCAAGGGTGACGACCTGAACTTCTATTTCGCCATGGCCTTTCGTTCTGCCGCCGCCTACGCGGCACCCGGCTACTTTGAGAACCAGCGCAGTATCGAAGGCTGGGGTGGTATCGGAAAAGGCAACTGCTTCGAGGGAAAGCAAATGATCATGTGCTCGGCCTCGGGACGGATCTATCCCCTTGCAACCGGCAACTTCGAATTCGACCCTGCATTGGGCTCGGCCTACATGAAGCTCGACGAACGCAAAGACACTGCAGAGCTCTACTGGACCGGCAAGGGTGACGTGAGCCCAGGTGCGGGTGCCGATGCCGGAGGGGTCTATGGGGCTGCCGCTGCCGGTGCTGTTCGGCACGCGTCGATCGAGGGCACGATGTGGGGCGAGAAGATCTCCAAGCGCAGCCCGGTGTTCAGCGACCTCTACGAAGTCGTTGGCGTATTCGTGGCCGGCCCCGGTCGCTCCTATACGTTCACCGACGACGGCACGGTGACCGTTCGGGTCCGCATCCCGATCGGTTCCTAACCCCAAGCGGTCAGTCTCTTCGCTTCGGTTGCATCGGTAGATCCACCCCGCGCTCTGTCGCGACATCGATAGCGCGCCCAGCCGCACTCCTCATCTGTACCTAGTCCATTCGGTTCATGCGTTAGATCGCCTATAGCGGCTATGAAGTTCCAGCCTCCGCCCTGAACTATGATGGTGTATGGATAGAAGGTTGGGCGAGGTTGTAATAGCGATCCTTGCTGGATTACAAATAGTTGCCGGTCTTGGCTCCGTTTCGTCAGCGGCTGGGGTTCCTGATTCAGAGAGAGCACTCACGAGCTACCTTGGTGGCGAATTGGGCGACAGCGGAACAGCCCTTGCGGGTGCATCCGACGGATCGCTATATGTGGCGGGGGACACATCTTCGTCCTTTTTCCCGTCCGCCTCGTCGGTAAGTTACATCGGCGATCCGCAAGGAAGTCAATCGAACCTATTCATTGCCCGGATAGATAGTGACGGCTCATTGCGGGAAGTTGCGGTGATCGGAGGGTCGGACTTCGAGTCTTTGGCCGACATTTCGGTCACCAGCGATCAAGTAGTTGTGGTAGGCGCCACCTCCTCGAGCGATTTTCCGAGCGATCCAAGCCCCAAGTGCCCAGAAGAGGGCTGTTCGCTCAATGGCTTTGTGATCGCGATGAACCGATCGCTTGAGAGCATTCTTTGGGCGAAGGTGGTCGGTGGCTCTCGAGATGACCAATTCACGAGCGTCTACGGGGGGAGGAGTAGCGTGCTGGTCGCAGGCCACACCTTCTCGGATGACTTTCCCGTTCGAAAGGGTCTTCAAATGGAGCGACGCGGGAAGTCTGACTTTTTCGTGTTGAGGCTGGATGAAACTGGGCGAACGAGTCGAGGCACCTACCTGGGAGGGTACGGAGCCGAGACCTTTCCCCAAATCGACATGGTGTTGGGATCCCCAGTACTCGTCGGAACCTCTACGTCCAAGGCATACCCCTCGACGTGGAAGGGCAAAAGCTCGGCGACAGGATACTCCCGGGGGGTAGTCTCCCGGCTCGGTTCCTCACTCGGATCGATCAAACAATCGTTCCTCATCGGTGCGTCGGGAAACGTTGCCGCGTTTTCTTTGGCGGCTCATGATGGGCGTTTGTACCTTGGTGGTAGCACAAGCGGGCCTTGGACTCACCAGATCTCTGGCGCGTCGGCATTCGACGAGGGTTGCTGCGATGGCTTCCTAATGAAAGTTAACCTAAGAAAGCAAGAATACTCGTGGGTCCGACGGGTGGGAGGTTCTTCCGAGGACCAGGTCTTCTCCGTATCACTTAGTCGAGCAACAGGTCACATCGCGGTGGGTGGTCGAACAAACTCGAGTGATCTCCAGACGAGGGACGCCGCTCAGAGTGACCCCGGATCCTTTGGATGCGAGGATTCCCCTGCCTGTTACGACGGATTTGTCGCGCGAATAGACTCGGGAGGCCGGGTTCAGACTCTTTCATATCTAGGTGGGTCGGATTTCGATTCGGTCGCAGCAATATCGGCCTGGAATGGTGGGTTTGCCGCTACTGGTGAGACCTCAAGTTCCGATTTCCCTATCCGGAACGCTTTCCAGTCGATGCTGTTGGGGCCACGCGATGCTTTTGTAAGCGCGTTTTGATTCCGGAGGCAGACGAGGAACATGAGCGCGAGGATTCTTCACTGGGGAGCCTTCGTGGCCGGCCCCGGTCGCTCCTACTCGTTCGAAGACGACGGCACGGTGACCGTTCGGGTCCGCATCCCGATCGGTTCCTAGATCCGAGCGTTCAGTCTCGTTGCTTCGGCTGCATCGGTAGCTCGACCCCCCGTTGCGCGGCAACCTCGATGGCACGCCCGTAGCCTGCGTCGGCATGGCGCATTACGCCGGTGCCTGGGTCGGTGGTCAGCACGGTCTGCAACCGCTGGGCCGCGTCGGTGCTGCCGTCGGCAACGACCACCATGCCGGCGTGCAGCGAGTAGCCGATACCCACCCCACCACCGTGGTGAACCGACACCCAGTGCGCTCCCGCCGCAGTGTTGAGCAAGGCGTTGAGGATCGGCCAGTCGCCGATCGCGTCGGAGCCGTCGATCATCGCTTCCGTCTCGCGGTAAGGAGAGGCGACCGAACCTGAATCCAGGTGGTCGCGCCCGATCACGATGGGGGCCGAGACCTCACCTGACGCAACGAGTTCGTTGAAGGCGAGACCTGCTTTCGCTCGTTCGCCGTAGCCAAGCCAGCAGATGCGAGCCGGCAGACCTTGGAACGCGACCTTCTCGGATGCCATCTGGACCCAGCGATGCAGGCGCTCGTCGCCGGGGAACAGTTCAAGGATCGCGCGATCGGTGCGAGCTATGTCGGCCGGGTCTCCGGACAAAGCGGCCCACCGGAACGGGCCGCGGCCCTCGCAGAAGAGCGGCCGTACGTATTCGGGGACGAAACCGGGGATCTCGAACGCTCGCTCCACGCCCCCCTTGACGGCTTGGGCGCGGATGTTGTTGCCGTAATCCACGCATATGGCGCCGCGATCCTTCAGCTCTAACCAGGCCTCCACGTGACGCGCGATGGAGGCGATCGCCTGCTTCTCGTAGGTCCCCGGGTCGCCGGCGCGAAGCTCCGCGGCCTCTTCCAATGACATCTGTCCGGGCACGTATCCATCGAGTAGGTCGTGAGCCGAGGTCTGGTCGGTGATCGCGTCCGGGACGAAGTCGCGCTGCACGAATGCCGGCATCGTTTCACTGGCGTTGCCGAGCAGGCCGATGCTTTCGGCGCGGCCTTGCTTTGCAGAGTCGCGCGCCCAAGCGATCGCTTCGTCGATCGAATCTGTGGTCCGGTCGAGGTAACGGGTCTGGAGCCTGCGTTCGATGCGCGTCGGGTCGACCTCGACGCACAAAGCCACTCCTTCGTTCATCGTCACTGCGAGTGGCTGCGCGCCCCCCATGCCCCCCAAGCCTGCGGTCAGCACGATCCGGCCCTTCAGCGAGCCACCGAAGTGCTGGTTCGCCATCTCTGCGAACGTCTCGAAGGTCCCTTGCAGGATCCCTTGCGTGCCGATGTAGATCCACGAGCCCGCGGTCATCTGCCCATACATCGTCAGACCCAGCTTCTCGAGGCGATGGAACTCATCCCAGTTCGCCCATGCGGGCACGAGCATCGAATTCGTGATCAGAACCCGGGGAGCGCGTTCGTGGGTCCTGAAAACCCCAACGGGCTTTCCGGATTGCACCAGCAACGTCTCGTCGCTCTCTAGGTTTCGCAGTGCGGCCACGATGGCGTGGAAGCATTCCTCGTTTCGAGCCGCCTTCCCAGAGCCTCCGTAGACCACCAGATCTCCCGGCCGCTCGGCCACCTCTGGATCGAGGTTGTTCATCAGCATCCGCAGCGCAGCCTCTTGGGGCCAGCCCTTGCACGACAGCTCGTTGCCCCGGGGGGCTTTTACCGTTTCCATGTCCTCCTTATACTGCGGCTGCGATGGCGGAGACAGAGCAGCAACCCACCCGATACCCGAAACCGCGCCCCAAGGGGGAGCCACCCTCGGTCACGAAGGTACGCGAGCTGATCGAGGACCGGCTCAGCAAGATGTTCGATGCTTACGTCTGCGACGAGCACTCGAACTACGTGCTGGGTATGGATTCAGCTCGCATCTTCGTGGTCCCTACCTGGCTGGATGAAGATGGTGGGGATGGCCCCACGGTTATCAGGTTGTTCGCCATCACCAACCTCGACGTCCCGGTCACGGCCGAACTGACCAAATACCTGCTGGCTGCCAACCTAGAGTTCGTCTTCGGTTGTTTCGCTCTCGACCCCGAAGCCGGGGCCATCTGGTTCGTCCACAACCTCCTGGGCGACCACACCGCCCCCGAAGAGCTGGAGGCGTCGTTAGCTGCGGTGGCCCAGACCGCCGACCGGGTGGATAACGAGATCAAGGAGCGCTTCGGGGGCCGCCTCTACGTCGAGAAGCCCGGCCAGGCGATCCCTCCTCCCCCCGCCCCCGGCTACCTCTAGAGACGCAGGACCGCCGCCCTAACGACCCGGTCGCTCGTCGATCGGCTGCCCGGGGAAACGCCCTCGTTGGTTCCAAGGGAACGTCGCTCGGCGTGGTTATGGTGGGATGCCAATCCCAGATCCGACCCAGGAGAGTGCTTTGACCGATCCGATCAGACCCGGCGAGAACCCCAACGAGCTGCTGGTCTTCGACCACGGCTTCGTCCGCCTAGACGCCGCGATGGCCGATGACCTATCCGTTGTCAATTCGGCGCGGGTGAGTTTCGCAGTACGCAAGGACGAGATGGATGAGCGCGATGAGGGATTGATCCGTTTCCTGATGCGAGAGCGACACGGAACCCCCACCGAGCACAATTCGTTCCGGTTCCACATCAGATGCCCGATGTTCGTTGCTCGAGAATGGTTCCGGCATCGGGTCGGATCTTTCAATGAAGAATCGGCGAGATATCACAAGATGTCCGACGATTTCTACGTTCCGGATGTGGGCGCGGTTCGCAGTCAGGTCGGCAAACCCGGTGCGTACACATTCGAGCCCGTGGATGAGGCTGTGGCGCTTGAGACGCAAGATGTTCTGCGAACTCAGTACAAGGATGCCTACGCCACCTATCAACGTCTCGTCGATAAGGGGATCGCCAAGGAGGTTGCACGTTCCGTGCTGCCCGTTGGGATCTACACGCAGTTCTACTGGACGATCAATGCACGAGCTTTGATGAACTTCTTGTCACTGCGAAACGCCGAAGCGGCACAGTACGAGATCCGGGTTTATGCCCAGGCCGTAGAGGAGTTCTTTAAACAGAAGATGCCCGTAACCTACGAGTGCTTCATCGACTTCGGGCGAACCGCTCCTTAGGAAAGGTAGCTTGGCACAGTGGAAGGTTGGAGTCTCTGGGATCCGTTCGCTTGGGAGATCATCCCGCGGCTGCGCTTAGGGCCGTTGGCGATCTCGCCACACGGTATCGGGATCGCGGTGGGGTACCTGCTTGGCGCACAGCTGATGGTGCGGCGGTCGCGGCGGTTCGGGGGACCGGACGAGGCCGATATCTGGAACGCTCTGTTCTGGGCGTTGCTCGGTGCGATGGTGGGGGCGCGTCTCGGCTACGTGCTCGGCCACCTGCCAGAGGTCACCAACGACGGCAACGACCTGCTGGGCATCTTCAAGGTGTGGGAGGGCGGGATCAGCCTCCTTGGGGGGATCACCGGAGCGGTGGTGTTCGCCGTCCCCTACATCCGCAAGCATCAGATGGGTTTCTGGCGGATGGTGGACCTTGCGGCCCCCGGACTGGCGTTGGGGATCGTTATCGGGCGGATAGGCGACCTCATCATCGGCGACCACCTGGGCGATCCGACCACCTTGCCGTTCGGGTGGCGCTGCCTGGGCAGCGATGGCGAGCCGCCACTGCCGGCGGCGCAGTACATGGAGCGTTTCCAGGCGGGCGACCCGCCATCGCTCGGTTGTTACGACATCACCCTGCACCAGACGGCCCTCTACGATTTCGTTTCGACGCTCATGCTGTTGGGGCTGCTTCTTTACGTGGGCCGCAAGGTACGAAAGCCCGGCTTCATGGCGCTTACCTACGTGCTCTGGTACGGCAGTGCCCGCATCGTGTTCGACTTCCTTCGGAACGACCGGCGCTACTTCGGTCTCACCGGCAGCCAGTTGTGGGCCGCGACGCTGGTGATCGTCTGTGCCTATCTGCTGGTCCGCTACCGGGGGGCGCCGGCCGGCTGGCAACGCTCACCCGAGCCGCAAGGATCGACCGGCGAGGACCCGAGCGCCCTCGAGGCCTCTTCAGCGCCTTCGGAACGCGCTGAGGCGCCCGTAGGGGGACCGGGCCCGGCATCCGAACCCGAGCAAGAGACACCCGGGACCCCCCGCGACGACCACTCTCCGTAGTCGGAAATCCCGGCTTGGACCGCTTGGGATGGGACGATTGGGCCCGGGGGAAGATTCCCGGAAAGGAGCGTGTGCGCGGATGGCGGAGACCTACAACGGCTACTGCGTCAAGTGCCGCGAGAAGCGTGATTTCGAGGGTGAGGAGAAAGAGCTGGCTAACGGCTCTCGGGCCGCTCAAGGCCAATGTCCGGTATGCGGCACCAAGATGACCCGCATGCTGCCCAAGAACAAGTAACGCTTCTCGTTTCAGACCCGCAGCGGGCCGCCTCGGGCGGCCCGTTCGCATATCCTGCGGCGCATGAGTGAGCACGTCCGCGTCACCCATGACGGCGACGTCGCCGAGATCGTCATCGACCGGCCTGAGCGGCGCAATGCCCTGAACGCAGAGATCGCTCAGGCCATCGCAGACGCGGTCGCTCAGGCCGGTGCTTCGGCCCGCGTCGTCATCCTCACCGGCTCACAGGGATCTTTCTGTGCCGGAGGGGATCTGGACGAGCTGGCCGCCTGGAGCCAAGGCCCGCCTGAGGCGATCGCCACCACCCTGTACTCGAGCTTCCAGGCCATGATCCGCAACATCCGGGCAACCGACGCAGTGGTTATCGCTGCGGTAGGAGGCCCCGCCGTCGGGGCAGGGATGGATCTAGCCCTGGCTTGTGACCTGCGCCTGGCCTCCGAGGACGCCAGGTTTGGTCAGGTGTGGGTGAGGCTCGGGGTGATCCCAGGTACCGGCGGTGCTTTCCTCACGCCGTTCCTTGCCGGACCGACCAAAGCCGCGGAGCTGCTACTGACCGGCGACCTGATCACCGCCGCGCAAGCCCACGAGGCCGGGGTCGTGAACGACGTGGTCGCACCCGCGTCCCTGATGCAAGAAGCACGAGCGATGGCGGAGCGGATACTCCGCCACCCCCGCGATGGCGTGGTGGCCAACAAACGGGCCCTGGTGATGGCCAGCGAGGACGGCGTCACGGCGGCACTCGACCACGCCCGAGAGGTCCAGCCCGGTCGCTTCACCTCCGATGAGTTCAAGGCGGCAGTCAAGAAGGCTTTGAGCCGATGAGCCTCGACGATCGGTACCTGACCCGCTTGGTGCGCCAGGCGCGTGATTTCGTGCTGCTTGCGAACGGCAAGGACATCGCGGTGTCGACCCCACTGACGACGATCTATCACCCTGATCACTGGGAACGCTTGGCCCGGCTGATCAACGGTGACATCGACTCGGACCCGGTACTGGGGGAGTTGTTGATGCTGGCGGGCGGGGATCGCAGCGCGCTGGAGCAGGCCATCGCGATCTGTGAGAAGACCTATGACGATGACATCGGTCGTCAGACGGTCGAGCTTCTGAGAAAGGCGATCAAGAGTCCTTAGTGCCCCGCTAGTTCGGGTCGGGAGCAGCGTCGTTGGCCGAGATCCACGCGGGGCAGCGGTCGTGGAAGCTGCAGTGCATGCAGTAGGGCGACGGGCGGGATCTCCAATCGTCGGTATCGATGGCCCGTGTGATCGCTTTGCCAAGCGCCTGCATCTGCTTCTCGAACGACAACAGCATGCGTTCGTGTGGATTCAAGGTGAGGACTGCGGGGTCGCTTAGGTAGACCAGCCTGATCTCTTTCGGGATGACTCCGAAAGCGCGCCAGCAGACCAGGGCGTAGAAGCGCAACCCGAAGAAGGCGGCAAGTTCGCGGTTCTCTCCTGGGATGCGCCCGGTCTTGTAGTCGGTCAGGATCCACCCACCATCGTCTAAGACCTCGAGCCGGTCGATGATCCCGCGGAGATGGATATCGGGAAGCTCGTATTCGACCCACCACTCCAACTGTGAGGCTTCGAGTTGGCGAGGGTCCTCCAGCCGGAAGTAGTTGGTGAGCAGCGACCTACCCTGATCCAGCCATGCCTCTTCTTCGTCATCGATCAATCCGCTGGGCCGGATCTCGGGGTCCTTTCGAACCTCGGCCCACAACGCGGAGAGCAGCTGGCCGGCGCGATCGGGGGTCCTGCGCTGAGGGTCTTCTTGGAACAGGCGCTCGAGGACCGCGTGGATCAGGGACCCCCGTGCGGCAGCAGACGAGATGGGTTCGGGGATCCGCTCGAGGGCGCGGAACTTGAATAACTGCGGACAGCTCTTGAAGTCCGTCGCGCTCGAAGGCGAAAGTTTGAGGAGGGTCTCAGCCATAGACCCAACCTATGAGGCCGGACCTTGCCGGGCGCGGATTTCAGCCTTCGGCTTGGCCCTCGATCACATCGAAGCGGTGGGCACTCGACGAGCGCCTGGTCTTGCAGGGGATGTCGATGACGAAGGTCGTGCCCCGAGGAGAGGAGCTGAGGTCGATGCGGCCGCCCATCGCAGACACGAGTTGACTCACCACGTAGAGGCCAAGCCCAACCCCTTCCTGGCCGGCCGATGTCTCCTCGATCCTTGAGAAAGCTTCGAAGAGCTGATCACGTTTGTCGGCCGGGATGCCCTTGCCGTCATCTTCGATCGCGATCGATAGCCCCGAAGCCGTTCCCTTTGCCGTGACCGAGACCCGGGAGCGGTCGGGCGTGTACTTGTAGGCGTTCTCGACCAGGTTGCGGATTATCTGGCCGACGCGCGAGGCGTCCATCTCGCATTCAAGGGGTTCGATGAACTTCTCGAGTTGGTGCTGACGCCGTTTGCTCGCCGCAGCCTGGAGGCTCTGCTCGATCGTCTTCTCCAGATCGGTCCACTGCACGTGCAATGCGAGCTGTCCCGACTGTATCTGGGACGTGATCTGGAGGTCGTCGACGATGCGGGCCAGCTGGTGTCCCTGTAGCGAGACCATCTCTAGCAGGCGATCGTGCTGCTCGGGAGTCAAGCGGCCGCGTTTGGTGCGAACCGTGTCTACCCCGGCGATGATCGCCGTGAGGGGGCCGCGGATCTCGTGCGAGGTGATCGCCAGGAAGCGGTCCTTCAGCTCGTCGACCTCTGCAAGCATCAGTGATTGCTGCTCGAACGCACGGCTTTGGGTGAACCACTGGTTGGCCATGGCGCCGGTGATACCGGCTACCAGTGCAGAGAGGCCCACGACGAACACATAGGTGACCAGATCGAAGTCTGCCCCCAACAGGTCTGCCCGGTGGTAGCTCTGGAACGCGAAGAAGAGGGCGATCGCTGCGACCGCGCCAGCCGCACCTTTCATCCGGTAGCGCAGCGCGCCCTCAAGAGGGAGAAGGAACAATAGAGCCCACGTCACATAGGGCTCCTCGTAAGCGAAGACCCAGACGAGTCCCATGATGACGAAAGTGTCGAAGAGGAAACCGATCAGCGCCAGGCGCTCATTCTGTTCTTCCGTTTCGATACGGGCGCTCGACCCCCAGATGACGAGACTTCCTATCGCCATGAGGGTGAGCAGCGTCCAGGCTTGCATCTCGGTCGAGCCACTGGGGAAATGGGGCTGGATCGCCACGGTGAGCACGCCGAAGGCAACGCCGAACCAGCGGACGTAGGTCATCCGCTGTTCGATGCGACGCAACCTTCCCAACCCCGAAGTCATCTCGGGTAAGTATCGGGCGATAGCCCTACGTAATGAAGGAAAGAGGGAAAAGAAAAGCCCCCGCTTGCGGGGGCTTTTCGGATGATCCGGACTATCCGGTTAGGCGGCTCGCACCTTGGTGGCTTCGCGACGGTGGCCGATGACCTCGGCCACGTGCTCGAAGACCTGCGGTGCGGCGTAGCCAGCGGCGGCGAGCATCAGCCCGGTGCCGACGTAACCGATCGTCTCGCTACGTACTGCGATGTTCCACTGGGCGAACAGCGAGAACTCAAGTGCCCAAGCAACAAGCGCTCCAAGACCGATCGTCAGGATCGACTGGATCTTGCTGAGGTCGACGTACTCGTTGAGCATGTCGACGACCTTGAAGGTTCCGATTCCCAGCAGCACCACGATCGCGAACTCGTACACGTTTGTCCTCCTCCTACCGTGGGCGGCCATTCCGCCCTCAGCGGGTGTTTGGACGCCGGCACCGAAGAGGTGGTTACACGGATGAGATGGCGAGAATCTCCTTGCAGGGTGGTCGCCAAGATAGGTCCGTCGGGCTATGTACCGGCCCGGTGCCCTAGTCCCACAATCTATCAAGGGCGGGGGTTCAGTCGCATTCGCCGCCGCAGCCAGATCCGACGCACTGCCCGCGCGTCGGAGACTCCCGCCCATCTCTGAGCGTGGGGGCAGGGGCGCCGCAACGGTGTTCCTGCCCCTCGCCGTTTCGCTGGTGAGGATCTCACCCGGAAGGGACCCCTGCGATGGCAGGAGGAGCCAGCCCCATAACGAATCTCTACGGTGTGCCGCGCCCGATCGGCGCGGCCGTCTGCCTCGTTATCCAGCTATAGGGAGTGGGATGTGACTAGCGGTCGTTTCGGTTTCAAGTCGATGCGTTTGATGGTTCTGACCATCGCGGTGGTTGCCGGCGTGGGCAGCGCAGGAGCGCAAGAACCCACTGCGCAGGGGATCAGCTCTGGCAACGTCGAGCATGTTCGTCACATCCCGCTTGCCCAGAATGGCGTCGGCGGGCGTTTGATCGGCGACTACTTCTACATGAACGATCAGAACAAGATCATGATCTTCGACATCTCAGATCCAGAGGACCCACAGATGACGGGTTTCGTCCCGATGCCGCAGGAATGGCAGTTCTCGCGTGAGGACATCGATGGGAACGACAACATCCTGGTCGTGCCGAATACCGCCAGCGGGATCAACGATGGAACCGCTCCTACCAACGGGCCAGGTGGCGCGACGAACGCGGTGTACATCATCGATGTCGAGGACAAGACGAACCCACAGATCCTCTCCAAGGTCAACGGCCCCGCCCAGCACACCTACTCGTGTGTGCTCGATTGCAAGTGGGCCTACGGTTCCGGGGGAGCGATCATCGATCTCCGCGACCCTGCCAACCCCAAGCTGGTGGAAGAGAGGTGGGGGACCGGACTGCCGGCGCAGAGCGGTCACGATGTCGAAGAGGTGAAGCGTGGCTTCGTGATGACGGCGACTCAGCCGCTCCAGCTGCTCGACGTTCGCAAGGACCCGACCCGTCCCAAGCTGATCGCGGTCGCCGACCGCAATGAGGATGGCCGGTACATGCACGGGACGAGGTGGCCGCGTCAGATGAAGGACCGGTTCCTTCTAGCTGGGGACGAAACCACTTTCAACGGTCGCTGCTCGGCTTCTTCGGGGTCGTTCATGACCTGGGACACGAAGGGGTGGCGAAAAGACGGATTCAAGATGATCGACGAATACCGTGTGACGAACGGGACCTATATCGACGGGAACCCCGTGGCGCAGCGCAACTGCACCAACCACTGGTTCGAGCAACACCCGAAGTTCCGAAACGGTGGCTACGTCGCGGCTGCTTTCTACGATCACGGGACGCGCTTCTTCGAGGTGTCCGATACGGGCAAGATCTCGGAAGCTGGCTTCTTCATGAGTTACGGGGGACAAGCAAGTGCCTCCTACTGGATCACCGACGAACTCGTCTACGTGGTGGACTACAACCGAGGCTTCGACATCCTGCGCTTCTCGCCCCCCTGAAGCCCTGCGCGCGCGTTCTAAGCATCGGCGCTAGCCGGAGTGGTTGCCGTCGACGGTGACTGAGAATCTGGTCCTCGCCACCTCGTCCCCGTCGAGCAGAAAGACACATACGTAGTCGTCTGAGGTGTAAGGGAAGTCGATGTCGATGACCTCGTCTTCAAGCTTTTCTACGTGGGTCTTCGTTGCGAGATGCAGCTCTCGAGGCAGGCTTTCGTAAACCAGCCCTCCACCGGCGCCCTGGATGCGCCACTGCTCGGTGAAAGTGCCGTGATCGTTGGACCATCCCCGTAACACCAAGAAAGCCATGGACACGCCGGGGTCGTCCTTGAGCAGCACCTTGTTATCGAGCCCGGGGTGGATCTTGCTCCCTCGTTCGTGGAAGAGCTCTCGATCGATCACCTTCGCGTATTGCAGTTTGGCGGTCATCTGGCCCCTTCCTGGGTTGGTTCGTAGGTCTCGATCACGGTTGAGAGTTGGGTCAGGGTATCTATCAAAGCATCGCGACCTGCTGCTTGCACGGGGGAGACCACTCCGGAAAGGCTGAAGCTAGGTTGTGCCATGTTCAAGGCTGCCAGGGTGAGCGTTTCTGCAGTGACGCCGTAGACATCCTTTCCCGCGATGGAAACATTGCGCCAATCGTCTCCGGAGCGTGCTTCCGCCAGGATGGTCCAGCGTTGGTTCCGCTGAGCCCCCTCGGGACCCTCGGGTAGTCGCGCAAGGAACCGTTCCATAAGCGCATCAGGCGTTTTGTCGACCGCGAGCTTCAAGAGCGGAAAGGCGTAACGCAGCCCGGTGTGCTCGATGTGGCCGACGGTGACGTAGGTCTCGAAGCTCGACAACCCTCGTCCTCGTGTTGCTAAGCGAAGGAGCGCAAGTGGGAAAGAGACGCTGCGGCGGGGGCCGAGCGGCGGAGGCATCGGTGCCCATCGCTGCAGTTCTCCGGCCCGCGTCCATCGGGCCTCGCCCTCTCGGAGGAACGGGCCCTTCGAGGTCAGGATGCTGGTGGCGGAACGCACCGTCCCGCGCGACCCCGTGCGAGGCAGAGCGTAGGTCACGACGACGCTCGGCTTATCGAGACCCTGGGATGCAAGTTCGACGGCGAGGTCACCTGGCGTTTCATCGAAGCCCAGTGCCGGTGCGAGGGCGATCCCCGACTCGCGCGCCCGCTCGTCGTATCCCTGGATCATCTTGTCGATGAAGGTTCCCTCACCGGTGGAGTCGACGTAGTGGACGCCTTCCCTCAGGGCGGCTTCGAGCGCGGTCCTTCCGTATCGCTCGAAGGGCCCCACGCAGCTGATGAGTACGTCGGCCCCGCGGAGTGTGGCCTGCAGCGCGTCTAGGTCGGATACGTCTGCCACGGCTAGGTCTGCCGGCTCGACCTCGGCTGCCAGTGCTTTGAGCTTTTCGGGGTCGCGCCCCACGATCGTGAAGTGGGCACCTCTGCGAGCCAGAACCTTCGCGGTTAAGCGACCGGTGAATCCTGTCGCGCCAAAGAGAACGATCGATGCCATGCCGCGAGACTACCGGGGCCGGTAGGCTCCGCTCGATGAAAGGCAAGATCCACCTCGTTCGCCACGGCAAGGTCGAGAACCCCAAGGGGGTCATCTACGGCCGCTTGCCGGGCTATCACCTATCGGAGCTGGGCAAGCAGCAAGCGCAAGCGGCGGCCGACAGATTGGCGCAGGCCGACATCGGAGCGGTGTGGTCGAGCCCCTTGGAACGTGCCCAAGAAACAGCCGAGATGATCGCTGCCCCCCATAGCCTTTCGATCATCACCGACGAACGATTGCTTGAATCGGGTACCTCACTCGAGGGGATCGGAAGAACGCTGGCTTCTTTCCTCACCTCGCCGCGACACTGGTGGCATCTGCGCAATCCGTTCAAGCCGTCCTGGGGCGAATCGTTCTCTGAGATAAGGGCGAGGATGCTCGAGGTCGTTGCTGAAGCGCTGCAAGAGGCAGATGGCCGTGAGGTGGTCGTGGTCTCGCACCAGACGCCGGTCCAGGTGGCACGGCTGGCCTTGGCTCGTCGCAACGTCCCGCCGTGGTTGGGCTTCGCTCCGTGCGTCACGGGATCGGTCAGTACCCTGGAGCTCGACGAAGGCCGGGTTCTGTCGGCCTCCTACTTCGCTCCTTCTATGTCTTCTTCTGCCGGCTCCACCGGTTGAAGGGTGTCCACCAAGGGGGTCGAGCACACCGGGCACACGGGCGTGTCCTCGGCTTGCACGTATACGTTGCGCTGGCAGATGGGACAGTACGCCTTGAGGGCCATGGCGAAAAGGTAGCCTGCCTGACAGTCCAACGCTAGATGCTCGGAGGTCTTTTCTTTGTCTTACGTCGTGATAAACGCCATCACCGTCCCAGATGAGGGGCGTCAGATGTTCGAGGAACGATTCGCGGCCCGAGCGGGGGAGGTTGGAAAGTCGCCGGGATTCGAAGCGTTCGAGTTACTGCGGCCCGCCAACGAGGGGGCCGCGGACCGCTACTTCGTGTACACGCGCTGGTCCAGTAAGTCGGACTTCGAAGCGTGGTTGCAGAGCCAAGCATTCCAGAAGGGCCACGCCGGCAAGCCGGCTGAGCCAGGAGAGGCACCCAAGAAACCGGTGGGAACGGGCTCTGAAGTGCTCGAGTACGAGGTGATCCAACGGGAACAAGCGTGAGCGGCTTCGACGCCATCGTTGTCGGTGCGGGCCATAACGGCCTCGTCTGTGCTGCGTATCTGCTGAAGGCGGGCCTCAAGGTATGCGTTGTCGAGCGGAGCGACCGTGTCGGCGGGGCGGCCGTCACCGAAGAGCTGTTCCCCGGGTTCCATATCTCGACGGCGTCCTATTCCTTGTCACTGATGTTGCCCGACATCATCGGTGAACTAGGCCTCAAGCTGGACATCCGAGCCAAGGATCCAGAGTCTTTCCATCCGCTGGAGGGTGGGGGAGGACTGGTGATGTGGCGTGATGAAGGCAAGCGGCACGAAGAGATCGCCAGGATCTCGCGCAAGGATGCCGATGCATATCCCGGATTCGTGGGCCTGTTCGAGGAGGCCTCTCGCTACCTACGGCCGCTCTTGAACTATCCAGCTACGCGCAAACAGGCGATCAGGTCCTTCAAGCGCAGCCAGATCGAGAAGCTCTTCTACAAGACCGTCGATGCGCCGATCTCTGAGATCTGTGAGGAGCACTTCGAGTCCGAGCTCATGCAAGGGCTCATGGCCAGCCAGGGCATCATCGGCACGGCGGCGGGACCCCGAACCCCCGGGACCTCCTACATCTACCTGCACCATGCCTTTGGCGAAGCAACTGGGGAGCCGGGCGTCTGGGGATTCGTGCGGGGTGGCATGGGCGAGATCACTCGCCAGCTAGCGGAGATCGTTCGAGGCTTGGGTGGTGAGATCCGCACCGAGGCAGAGGTGGCCAGCGTCAAGGTTGATGGCGCTCGGCGTGCCGCCGGTGTTGTTCTCGTTTCCGGCGAGGAGATCGATGCACCGGCGGTGCTCTCGAACGCGGACCCGAAGCGAACCAGATCACTGATCGACGCGGCACATCTGGCGCCCGACTACATCGAAGATGTCGAACTGTTGCCGACCGAGGGCACGGTGGTGAAGGTGAACTGCGCGCTGTCGGGCCTACCGCGCTTCAAGGGCATGTCCGATGCAGCCTCACCCGGCCCCGAGCACCTGGGGACTATCACGGTCTCACCGTCGATCGACTATCTGGAAGACGCCTGCCGTCTCGCAGGGCAAGGAGAGCCGGCCGAGAGGTTCTTCATCGAGGCATGGATCCAGACCGCCTCGGAACCCGAGCTCGCGCCCGAGGGTAAGCACACTCTGTCGATCTTCAGCCAGTACGCGCCCTACACGTTGGCTTCCGGAAGCTGGGACGAAAGAAGGGACGAGGTTGCGGACAGAGTGATCGCAACGCTCGAGGAGTACGCGCCGGGATTGAGCGACCTGATCGAGGATCGTTTCGTGCTGGATCCCCAACGCCTGGAGGAGCGGTTCGGTCTTACCGGCGGCAACATCTTCCACGGAGAGATCTTGCCGGAATGGCTCTTCGACACGCGGCCGTCTTCGAAATGGCACCGGCACCGATTGCCGCTGGCCGGGATGTACCTGTGCGGCTCGGGCGCGCATCCAGGTGGTGGGGTGTGTGGGGCTCCGGGCCGCAATGCCGCGCGCGCTCTGATATCCGATATCGCCCATAAAGGGTGAAAAAGCTGCGCTGTGCATCTGCAGCACTACTCTTTGCCGTTTAGAGGACGTGGTCCGGGGGTAACTAGTTATCGACCGAGAACCACGACTCAGTCGCAGCGATGCGGCAGGAGGTTAGCTACTTATGGGTATCGGAGTAAGTGTTTTCCTGATAGCAGTCGGAGCCATCTTGACCTTCGCTCTTGAGGCGAGTGCAGAGGGCATCAACCTCAACACGGTCGGAGTGATCCTCATGGTCGTCGGGATCATCGGCCTGGTGTTGTCGATGCTGGTCTTCGGCAGCTGGCGTGAGCGTCGTGATGGCGACCGCGTGATCGTTCGTGACCGCGAGGTCATCTAGCAACAGGTTTCTTGCAACACCAGCAACGACGTACCTGCTCCGTACGTGGAAAGGGCCCGCTTGGCGGGCCCTTTCCACGTCGCAGACCAGGTCTCGATCCGGCCTTTTTCCAGTGGCCCTACTTCACCCAGGTCAGCATGTTCTTCATGATCTGGTAGCCGGAGTAGGTCAGCGAATAGTTGCCGAGTCCGAAGGGGTGATCGAACTCGTCGGTGGGGTCGGGCAATAGAGCGCCGGCGAACCGGATCCGCCCCCCGCGGTACTTGATCTCTCCCAGCGAGATCTGATCGAAGTTGCCCGTGGTTCCCGCGGCGCGCTGTTTCCCCTTCGCCTTGGCGAAGTCGGCGCGTGGGATCCACCACACCGGTGAGGTGTCGGAATCGTCACCGTCCGCGTCCTGGATCGCGTAGCCAAGTGGCACCGGTTCGTAGGTCTGGCGCCGTCTTACCTCGTCTCCGGACTGGCCCTCTGCTGCTCCTGGCTGGTTGATCTTCTTGGCCAAGGGGTCTTTGTAGGTCGATTCCTTCTTGGCCGTGGCGAAGTTTATGTATCCCGCGTAGTGCTTGGACGAACCCGCTTCGCCCGCGATACCCATCGCTTTCAGCATCCCCAGCGCAGCATCGGTCAGCACCAGGTTGCCGTCGTGCTTAGCGACCCAGTTGCGGAGCTTCTTCGCGAGCTTCGGATAGACGCGATTGGTGATGACGATGGTGTCGTAACGGCGCTGCCATCCGTTGGTCTTTGCGATCTCGTTCGTCGTCAGTTTGCCCAGCCCCGGCCGGGTGAACTTCCCGAGCATCTTGTAGAACTTCATGCTCGAGACGCGGTAGCCGATCTGCCCGGGGTCTTCCCAGCCGCGCTCCTTGGTGAAGTCGATCGAAGTGGTGAACACGCCGCTCGTCGAGTCACCCTCCAAGCGCACGCGCCACTTGCCGGCGGTGGGGAAGTTGGCCTGGAGAGCCTGCCCGGCCTGAACGTAGATGGGGGATTGGTTGAAGTAGGAGTTGACCACCTCCCACTCTTCGCCCTGGACGTTCGGTTCCTCTGACTTCTTGCGTTCCAGCAAGGCAGTGTCTAGCGCGCATGAGCCAACCCCCTGAGCGTTGGCGCATGTGATCGTGACCTGTATCCCACCGTTGTAGATCTTGTTCTCGGGCCCTTTGACATCGAACTCTTGGATGTATCCGTTGCTGGGGTCCAAAGTGCCCCCGGTGATGTCGTCTTGTGTCGGGTATTTGGTGAACTCGGGTGGAGGTTCGTTCAAGTTCGTCTTCTTCTTGAGCGCGCCCCGGTTGAAGACATACCCGACCTTGCCCTTGGTCTTGAAGGTCTTCTTCTCGGGCTTGAGGGAGTAGTTGATCATCGAGTAGATCAACGATTTGTTGCCGTCAACGTGGAGTTGCTCGACGTCTGAGGACCAACAGGAACCGATCCCACAGTTGCCGAGGTGCGAGAGCGACATCTCGTTGTCGATCCCGTCGGCGTTCAAGCCGATCGGGGAATCGATCCAGTCGCCCAAGGCACCGGTGACGGTGTAATTGATGGTGTCCCAGATCGTTCCCCATTGCACGCCGTACACGCGGGGGTCATCGGCGGCAGCATCGTTCGGCTTGATCAACGGCGACCAAGCGAGCCGTGCTTCGGCGTCGCGCCAAGCCCCCTTGACGGTTTGCAGCACGCGCTGGTTCTTGTCGTAAGGCCGCTCGGAACCTCCGATCAAGGTGAACGAAAAGGCACGGTCGACGAGTTGTCCGTGAAGGTCGATCCCACCCGCCCACTTGGGGTTACCCGAGCGATCCTTGGGGCCGATCGCTTGCAGCACCTTGCCGAAGCCACGCGATTCGGGCTCGGACCATGGTGTGTAGGGGCGGAAGGTGTATCCCTGTGCCGGCCAGTCACGGTTGAGATCGACACCGTTTCCGTTGTAGCGCTGATAGAACTGCGCACCCGTTGACCGCTCACCGCGCATCCAACCGTCCGGGTTCGGGTAGATCATGTAGACGACCGACCTCTTGAGCGCGTCGCCCGCCGTCACAGACTTATCCGGAGTGGCTTCGAGGAGAGGGTGGGGCATCTCGCCTTCGGCGTCACAGTTGACGATGTCGGGAGCGTCGCCGTTCTCGCACGCGGCCCACGTCGCCAGGTCTTCGGCGGCCCTTGTCCCTCCTTCAACCCCCGCACGCTCGATCCCATGGATAGACAAGGGGAAGACGAAATACTTCTTGTTCTTATCGGGGACGGATTCGTCGGTGATGCGGACCATGTGAAGGGGTTGCCTATCCCTGGTGACGACCCCGTTGCCTTGTCCGTCGGTGCTGGCGGTCACCGGCAAGCCGGCAGACCTGAAAGCCTCACAGCCGTCGTTCTCACCCGGGGCAGGTTTGCCGTTGCAGTCGAAGTCTTCCGACAGCGTGTACCACTCGACGTAGTCCGGGAAGAGTTCCTCGAGCAGCGTCATCCCGGCCTGCAACTCGGAGAACTGCATGAAATCCGCGGCGCACACGGTTCCTTTGGCGAAGGGCGAACCGGCGGGGTTGCAACCATGGGGGTCGGGGAATACCCGGCCGTAGACCTGGTACTCCTCCTCAGAACCCGCTACCGGAGACGAGAAAGCCGCCGGGCTGGGCCCAAGTACCAATGCCACGGTGGCAAGGAGAGTAAGAACGGTGGTGATGGAGATCGTGCGACGCATCCTGATGAACACCCCTTCAGCTGAGACCTAGATCTGGTCCCTAGGACTTCGCTGCCGAGGGACGTTTTCCCCCTTTCGGGGTAATTCGGACGCGGGCGCTAGCGGGCGTTGCGGTAGATCTCTCTGACGATCTTGTCTTCGATCGGTGCCGCGGTCGCCTTGTACATGCCGCTGTCCATGATGGAGAAAGCTGCCCACGATTTCGTCTCTGTGAGCCACACCCATCCGGTCAAGGAAGAGACTGCCGTGAGGGTTCCCGTCTTGGCCCTCAATTTGACCCCTCTAAGCCGGTCCTCAAGCGTGCCTTGGTCGGCTCCGGCAAGCGTCGATCGCAACGTTGCCCACCACGGTTGCTCTTCTGCGTACTCGAGCAAGCGGACGAAGCCTTTAGGTGAGACTCGGTTCGAGTAAGACAACCCGGAAGCGTCGTAGGCGTCGACGTCGACAGACCGCTTGGCGGCCCACGCCTCGATCGTGTCTGCGCCATGAGCGATAGAGCCACTTCTGCCGGTCTCGACGGCGAGACGCTTACCGAACATCTCTGCGAAGAAGTTCGACGATCGGCGGTTCATGAACCGCATCATCGCTTCGAGCGGGACCGACGAGACACCGGCTATCGAGTTCAATCCCGATGGTGGGGTTCCGGCGCCCGGAGCCTTGCGCACCACGACCCCCTCATCTCGAAGCCGTTTCGTGAGGTTGGTAGCCGCTCGCTTCTCGGGGTCGGCGATGTGACGCCCATCCCTGCGGTTTCCTTCGAACGACAATGCGGTCGGGATCGGAACCTCCTTGGAGGGGAAGTCGCTCTTCCACCCCGTCGCCCACCAGTCGCGCACGAAGTAGGAGGTGGCTCCCATCACGCTTCCGCGGATCTTGGTGATCCCTGCTGCTGCGATCTTCTTTGCAAGCACCCCTAGGCGGGTCGGACGGAATGGGAGCTCCTTGCCGTACCTTCCACCTCCGGTAACGGTGGGATCGCCACGACCGAGGAGCCAGAGGTTGCCTCGCACCACGCCCGCGTCGACCGATGTGGCCGAAGCGAAGGTGTTGATCCGCAGGCCGGACTCGACGACATCCAGCAGCGCTAGTGACAACAGGAGCTTCTGGCCCGACGCCGGCACTCGGCGGGTGGACGAGAAGTGTTGGTACAGCATCTCCTTGCCATCCATCAGCGCCACCGATATCGATCTGCCCGAGGTGTAGCGATCGATGCGTCTCTTCCACGCGGAGCGAGCACCCGCAGGGGATGCGAGTGATATCAAGACACAGACAAGAAGGACTGTCGGAACGAACCGGCGCATCAAGAGATGGTCTCCTAGATCTGAAGCAACTTCGATACGGACATTAGGAGAACGAGCCCGGGCGCCGTGAGGTTGGCTTGGTTCTCGATCCCGGTTTCAGATATCGAACAGGTTCGGATCGACGGTGGGGAAGAACGAGAGCTGTCCGGGCCCGGCGGCACTCTTCTTGGGCCGCTGAGGCCGGTCGATGGCAACCGCCAGGCGGTGGTAGGCCTGCTCTCTAGCAAGCTGAACGGCCCGCTTCTGCGCACGCTCGTTCTCGTCCGCGAGCCTCCGCTCGGCCTCTCTGATGGCATCGTCAACCAGAAGATCCCATCGAGCCAAACGCTCCTGGTCCATCCAGCCTCCCTGCTGGTAGCCCCAATCCCACATGGGGGGACGAGCAGTATCAGCCACAGCAGCGCAAGACTTTCGGATTTCCGGCCGATAAGAGCGCTGACACGGGTAACGTAGAGGAAACGTGACAGCCGAGACGCCTAGAGGGGGGACCACGATGGATCAACGACCTAAGAGCACCGCCCGCAAGATCGTGGCGGTAGCCGTTGCGGCGATGGCGCTCCTGGCGTTGTCCGCTCCCACGATGGCGGCTCGGACCAGGATCAAGGCGACGGATGACCGCACCTGGAGCCCCGACTTCAAACACGTGGTCCCCGGAACCAAGGTCATCTGGCGTAACCCCACCGACAGCACCCACACCGTCACGGCCTACGGTGGCGGCTGGAGCAAGAACGCGACCGTGGCCGCCGGGAGCAGGACCTCTAAGAAGTTCCGCAAGGAGGGCACCTTCCGTTACCGCTGCACGATCCATTCCACCGTCACCAACGGCGACTGCAACGGCATGTGCGGCACCATCCACGTCGCCCCCTAGAGCCTCGCTCGCCGGCATCCAAGGCAAGCAGGAAGAGACCGCCGGACGGAGAAATCCGTTCATCTAGCGTTCACATCTTCCTTCGAGGTGTCCTTTGGAGCTTGGTCGCAGAGATTTCCTGAAGGCTGCCGGCATCACCGGAGCCGCAACTCTCATGCCCAGATGGGTCAGCCTCGCTGCGTCCAGACCGCACCGGGTGGCCCGGGCCGTAGACCTCACCACGATGGGCCAGACCATCGTGAAGGGCGGCAAGCTATCGGAAGGCTCCAAGGGGGCCTACTTCCGGTTGGCCTGGGGGGCGGGCGAGAAGCACATCAGGCGAACGGAACTGGCCAGCCCGCGGCCCGGTTCCCAGCGCAACCCTCGCGGTCGTGACTCTCTGCTGAACATCGGTCACTTCACCGACATCCACATCATCGACGGGCAGTCGCCCGCCCGGGTCGAGTTCCTGGACCGCTACGCCGATCCGGGCCAGGGATGTCAAAGCATCCCCTTCTCGTCGGCGTTCCGTCCCCAAGAGATGCTCACCCTGCACACACTCGAAGCGATGATCCGCAGGCTGCGAGAGATCTCGGTCAGCCCTCTTACCGGTGCCCCGATCCAGAGCGTCGTCTGCACCGGTGACAACATCGACAACGAGCAGTTGAACGAGTTGCGCTGGTTCATCGACCTGATGGATGGTCACAAGCGGGTTTCGGCGAACTCCGGGGGTGATGTCTACGAGGGTGTTCAAAGCAAACAGTGGGCCGACCCCGAGTACTGGCATCCGGACGCAGGCATTGCCGACAAGTACAAGCAGCAGTGGGGTTTCCCCGAATACCCGGGTCTTTTGGAGGATGTCTTGGTCCCATTCTCGGGAACCGGGGTAGGCGTTCCGTGGTACCAGACCTTCGGCAACCACGATGGCTTGATGCAGGGCAACGTCGCTCGGAACCCGGTCTTCGATGCGATCGCGGTAGGGGCCTCCAAGCCTTCGGGGCTGCCGGCGGGTATCAACCCGTGTGACAGTTTCGCGACCTTCAACGACAACCCCGCTGCGATCCTTGGAGCACCCACGCACCTGGTTACTGCAGACACGAAGCGCAAGATCGTGAGCCGGGCGGAGTACATCGAAGAGATGTTCGACACCACCGGCGCTCCGCACGGCCATGGATTCACCGACCGCAACAAGCAAGACGGCACCGCCTACTGGCACACCGATGACCATCCCGGGTTCCGTTTCATCGGACTGGACACCGTCAACCCCGGCGGTTACGCGGACGGAAGCATCGGCGCCAAGCAGCTTGCATGGTTGGAACAACGTCTGATCGAAGTGTCATCGCGCTACACCGACGCAGATGGCGAAGTGGTCACTTCCAACGCGCAGGACAGGCTCGTGATCCTCTTCAGTCACCACGGTCTGCGCTCGCTCAACAACCCCATCCAGGCACCGGACCCATTGGAGAGCGGTTCCAACGACCTGCCTCGCAAGATGGCGGACGAGGTCGAGGCTGTCGTCCAGAGGTTCCCGAACGTGATCGCTTGGGTCAACGGCCACACCCACGAGAACAAGGTCGAGCCCCGGCCCGGACCCAACGGAGGCTTCTGGGACATCGGCACGGCTGCTCACGTCGACTGGAGCTGTCAAAGCCGTCTGGTCGAGGTAGTCGATAACAAGGACGGCACCCTGAGCATCTTCTGCACCATGTTCGATCATGCCGCGCCGGCGGTTCCGGGGGCCGAGCCCGATGATGTCTTGCGCCTGGCGTCGATCTCTCGTGAACTGGCCGCCAACGACTTCCAGGCCGGGTTCAACTCCGCGGGCCGCGGCGAAGCCGACGATCGCAACGTCGAACTCCTCATCGAAGCACCCTTCGATACCAAACACATCCGCCGCCCCAAGCAACAGCGCCAAGCCGCTTCGGTCTAGGCCCTTCGTTCACGCCTCTTTCGTGAGGGCGTGCGCCTTGTTCTTGTGGCGCTATCGGCTGACAGCGTTGGGTGGATACGGTTGACTGATGTGGGCAGGCGGCTGGCTTTGGTGATTCTTGTTCTCGTGCTCGTGGGAAGCGCCTCATGCACAAGCGATCCGTCCGACAGGGAAGGCGCTGGCTCTGTTTCCCCGGAGATGGGCAACTCCGAAAGTCCGTCCAGCGAAAGATCATCTCCGCTTGAGACGGGCGCACCCATCGAGCCAGATAAGCGATCCGATAAGTGTTCTTCGCGAGGCGCGCCGGGAGCCCTTCCCGGGCAGGCACTTCCGGAGGCCGTCGCAGAGACTCGCGCCGAGATCGCCCAAGCGGCGTGGGCTTGTAACTATCGATCGCTCGGCGAGTTGGCGCTTCAGGGGTCGGATTGGTTCGTCTACCAGGCGGCGCTGAGAGAACCGGGCCCGGGGCCATTCTGGCAGCGCGCCGATCGCTGCGAGCTCAGCCTGAACTACATGATCTCTGTTCTGTCGGTTCCCTTCGTCGTAGAGGAGACGTCGGAAGAGCTGCTACAGGCTGGCTTTGGTGAGGAGCTGTACAAGTGGCCCAGCGCCACCTCCGGATCCGCCACATCTGATGACTGGCAAGCCATTCGGCGCGTGTTCCCAGGCAACAAGAAGCTGGTGAATAGATGGCAAGAACAAGGTGACTACAGAGGGTTCGAGGTGTGGATCTCCAGCAACGGCGACTGGGTCCTGTTCGACGACTACTCGGTCCCCTTCGACCGCCGCTGTCCTCGACGATAGGCCACATCTCCACCTCTCATCTGCTTGGCGGTCGGAACTGCCTCTTGACGGAGTTCACCCGCCGGAGAATCACGAGATCCATTTCGGGCGTCCGCTTCGATCAGGGACGCAACATCGGAAGGCAAGTCCTGAGCGCGCTCGGCCCGCAACGACCAGCTTCTCGATAGGATCGAGCCATTGCCATGAAACATCCACCGTTGGTCCACGTCACTGAGGTCGAGCCCCTAGGGGGGTTCGTTCAACGTCGTAGGCCCCTTCCTGGTCGAAGGTAGATACTCGGATCATCGATAGATCGCGAAGCAGTGGTCAGATCTTTTACTCGGTTACCTCGATCGGGAGTTCGAACCTGTGGGCTACCCCCCGTATCTCAAGAGCGGCGATGTGGCGACCCGGTGAGAGCGCTTCGCCCGTCTTGGTGCGAGCGATCAGGGTCGTCGTCCATGTGCTTTCGTAGCCTGGCTCCATCTCAAACGGACCACCGCAGTCTGTGACGACCTGCAGCCACAGCTCGGCGTCGGGGTCGTCTTCCGGGATGATCGCTGCACGCGTCTGGGCCAGGTAGCAACCGGGATCGGTCACTGTCTGGTCGGAGTCGTTTCGCACGGTGACACTGAATGCGGTGCGGGCACCGGACTTCACCGTGTCTTCCTTCAGCTCGATGCTGATGGTTAGTTGGTCGAGTCCAGTTGCTCCTTCCGACGGCTCCGCGAGGGCAGGTGGATGCTTAGCTTCAACCGCTTCCGTGCCGGCAGATCCGCAGGCGAGCAGTAGTAGGGGCAGTAGAAGGACCCCGAGCCGCTTCACCATCATTGGACTTGGACGGTCGCCGCCCGGGAGAAGTTCCGAGACCCGGGCGGTCAAGATGGGAGATCGAGTGAAACTGGGCCGCCGCATCCGGGCTTTACGGCTCGAGACGGTGTGGACCCACGAGGAGACCAAAGTCTGCTGGACTTGGAGCGCTTCCCCGATCTGGTTCGGAAGGCGCTCGGGGGGCTCCCGATCGTGCTGGCGTGGGACCTGCGGGTGCCGTAGCCATTCCTGTATGGCAGCCGGGCAATCGCTCGGTCGCTCTTGCTGTGACCTCAGTCGGCGGAATCGAATCAGCTAGGTGAGGGCGTTCTTCCAGCGATCACCATGGCGCTGAACATGGTCTGCGGCGCGGGACCAGATATCGAGATGGCCCTCGGCCAATAGTCGGTCGTAAGGTGGCTCCCCCCTCTCGCCAAGGGTTGCTATCAGGTGAGCTTCCCTTCTGCATCGGGCTCCAGCTACATCGATGACGCGCGGATCGATGAACGCTGGGCCGTAGGCATCCCTGAACATGGCGAGGCGATGACCGACGGCTGGGTCGTCTACTTCCTCGCCCGGCATCAGTGGGATGAACGTCAGAAGCGCCCAGGCAAGGTCCCATGCCCGGGAACCGGGAGCCGCGAGATCCCAATCGATGAATACGAACCGGTCTTCCGGTGTGTGTAAGAGATTCCACGGTGCTAGATCGTTGTGGCAGATGATTTCGCCTGACGGATCACCGCTGCTGCCTCGATCGGACCACTGGTAAGGGGATGGGTCGAAATCAGAGACTGCGTCGTGGAATCTGCGGACCAATCGAGCGACTTCCGTTAAGCCCTCATTCGTCGTCACAAGATGAACGTGATCGGGATAGACCATCTCCCCAGGGATGAACGTGAGCACCTCTCGGTTCTCGTCGTCGATGCCGAGGACACGAGGTGAGCCGTCAAAGCCCTTACGTTCGAGGTGGCGGAGGAGAGCATGTGTTCCCGGCGTCCACGGGCCGGTCGGACGGCGAACCGTGTCGCCCACCCTCGAAATGGCCGCATGGGTGTTGCCGCCCGTAAGTGGCTCTTCGTGCATCTTGTGATGGTAGGCGCCCGAAGCGATGCGTTCTCTCACCTCTCGCTTTCGGGCGGTCCTTTCGCGCCAGTGGCTACGTCGAGTAGCAATCAGGAACAGATGCTCTGCTCAAGGAGGACTGCTCTGTTTCGGGCTCAGTACCCGGTGCCCGTCTTTCCGTCGCTAAGCTCTCTGAGGATGTCTGCGTGGCCTGCATGGCGCGCCGTTTCTTCAAGCATGTGGGCGAGAATCCAACGAACGCTGTAGCCCCGGCGTCGTGGAAACTCCACCAGGTCGTCAAGGGATCTGTCAGACATGACTTGGCGAGATTTCTCGATGGCGGCTCGATACATCGCGAACACTTCCTCTGCCGTCTCGTCATCCTCGATGCGCCAGTCTCCATCCGGGTCTGTTTCCGGATCGAATGGAAGTTCGTATGGCTCGTTGCCGACGTTTTCTTGGAACCAGCCCCTCTCGACGAAAGACAGGTGCTTGATGATTCCAAGAAGCGAAGTTCCGGAGGGAACTGAGGAACGCCGAAGCTCCTCGTCCGAGAGGCCCGAACAGATCTCCAGCAGGGTGGCGCGGTAGTGGTCGAGCATGCCTTCGAGAGTCGTCTTTTCATCAGCCACGACCGGCGCTCCGTATCTTGTCTTCATCTCTGAATCCTAGCCAGGTCGCTATGCGAGCGTCAGTGAGCCATCCCCGCTGCGGTGGCCGCCGGTTAACCCCTCGCCGTAACCCGCGTCAAACGGAGGACTTGAGGATCTTGGATCGGGGTGTGGTGACGGAACATTCGGTAAGGCTCCCGTCGCGTTCGTGAAGGACATCCTGATGCTGTGGTCGCCAAAGATGCCGCGCCGAGAGGGCTCTACATCGGTTGCGGGACCCGCCGGGACTATTTGCCGCTGGTCGATGCAGGCCTGGACCTTGTCGGTCTCGATATCCTCCAAGGCAGCGATCGATCACTCCGTGGGCAGAGTGTTGGTGTTGTAGAGCGATCGAACCTGCGGGAGAAGCCACTCTCTCAGGATTGGGGAGAATGATGATGCTGACAGGCAAGACGTCCCTTCTAGTCGCCCCCGTGCTATTGGCCTCATGCTTTTCGAGGGTCGGCGCGCTAGCGAAGCAACCACGATGCTTCGGGCAAGATGCCACGATCGTGGGAAGCGGTGAGGTGGAGGGCACCTCAGGCGATGACGTGATCGTCGGCAGCGGCGACTCAGATGAGATCCGAGGGTTGGGAGGCAACGATCTGATCTGTGGACGAGGTGGGTTGGACACGATCAATGGCGGTAGAGGCAAGGACAAGCTCGCTGGCGGAGACAAGTCAGACACCCTTCGTGGTGGACGTGGGCATGACCGACTCCGTGGAGGGCGGATGTTCGATTTCCTCGAAGGAGGTCCAGGGGACGACAAGATCGGTAGCAGAAAATTCTGGAGAAACGACTCCGCCATCTACAAGAACGCTCCAGGGCCTGTGTCGATCGATCTTGAGCAAGGCACCGCTACCGGCGAGGGGAGTGACACCCTCATCAACATTCACTTCCTTCAGCTTTCGATCCACGACGATCTCGTCAAGGGCACAAACGGCAAGGAGAACATCCGCGACTTCGGAGGGGCAGATGAACTAATCCTCTCGGGGGGAAATGACTTTATTTATCCCCCCGTGGGCGAGGACGACGACGATATCTTCGACCTGGGCGCTGGCGACGATTTCGCGAACGCGGGATCCGGTGATGACTTCATCGATGGCGGGGATGGCTCGGACACCGCAGGTGGAGGCGCCGGGACAGACGAATGTATCAATGTGGAAGACGCGGGAGATTGTGAAGTCTAAGTTCTCGGCGCGAGAGGTGCCGGCTCCTGCATAGATGAATAGCTTGGCGACGCGAGAGAGCCAATCGACCGCAAGATCTGAACGCGGTGTGCCGCTCGACGGCCGAAGGCTGACGCCTGCATTGTGGGGGACGGTGTCCTCGGACCCCTTGGTCGAGGAAAGCGCTAGTGCTTCAGATGGTCTTTGAGAGTGCGAAGGGTCAGTCCGACGACGGCTCCGGCCACAGCGATGAGGCAGATGAACACAACTGTTCCAAATAACACCTGAGTGACCGTGTCCATGTCTCGAGCCTACAAGAAGGGTGCAGGGAGATGGGAGACGTTCGGTCATTGCGGCAACGGCAACGGCTGCTTCGTAAGCAACGGAACATTGAAGCGAACACTGTCACGGCTCCTGCGTCGAAGGTCGCGTCCGCGGCCCGCCCTCCCAAGTCGCGGTCCGTTAGAAAGCCAGCCATGGACGGCAAGTCGAGGTTCTTCAGTTACGGGTATGTCACTGACCACTTTGGGTTGCTTGCACAGACTCAGCGATCATCTGTCGAACTACTGGTACATCGCGCTGGCGGCACACGATGCCCTTCTGGATATACGTGTCCTCACCCTCTTCGTAAGTGGACTCTTGATACAAGGCCGCGGTTCCGCTGGCAACAAGGCGGTGCACGATCGCTTCGTAGGTTTCGGCCTCAAGGCGGCTGTCACTGAGATGAACGGAGGAGTTGAGGTAGCGGCGCCGGTCGAGGACGAACAACAGAGCCCAGGTGCTCAGTACGCCCAATCCGAGTGCTACCGGGAGCGGCAAGGGAGTCAGCAGAGCAGTCGCCGCACCGATGGCAAGGCCGACTCCGACCAAGGCACCCCAACCGTAGATGTTCAGCCAAACGGTTCTGAACCCTCCGGGGGAGTGGGCATCCAAAGGACCACGACGAAGATCCATCTCGATCAGTATCGGCGACGGCCGGGGGGATCGGGGCGGGATCGCCGACGCCGCCTCGGTTTGGCAGCGTTCTTCGCGCTCTCCGCGGAAACCGTCGCAGGGCCTAGCTATGGTGGGACCATGGTGGATGCCTCAGACCTTGTGACTCCCGATGCAGCTCAGCGGAGCGTGATCGATCACGGCTCGGGTGTGCTTGCGGTCTCGGGGGGGCCGGGGACGGGAAAGACGACCGCGCTGCTCGAGCGCTTCGTGACCCTCGCCACTTCCGAGGGCTGCACCGCCGATCGCATCTTGCTGTTGGTGCCCAATCGCACTGAGAAGATGGAACTGCAGCGGAGCCTGGCGCGGCGGTTGCTCTTTGACGAGGGCCTGGCCGCGGTGATCGACATCCCGGTCTACACGTGGCATGGGCTGGCGTACCACCTCGTCTCTCGCAACTACGACAAGCTCGGGTACCAGGAACCGCCGGTGCTGCTGACCAGTCCCGAGCAGTGGGGTTCCGTGCGTGAGGCGCTCGCGAAAGAGGACCCGGCGAACTGGCCGCATCACCGGCACCTGCTGCGCAACCGCGGCTTCGTCGACGAGGTCGTGGACTTCTTCATCCGGGTGGGGCAGCGGGGGATGGAGCCATCGGAGCTGGAACCTCTGGGCGAGCTGCGCCCGCAGTGGAGATCACTGATCTCTTTCTACCGGCGTCATCACAACACGATGCGACAGCGCAATCGCGTCGATTACCCGACGTTGATGCGCGACGCGGTGGAACTGATCGCCAACTGGCGCGAGGTGCGTGACGGTTTGCAGAGACGTTTCATGCACCTGCTCGTGGACGATGGGCAAGAGCTGGCGCTGATCCAGCAGCGATTGCTTTTCTTCTTGTCGATGCCACCGGAGGTCACGTCGGACGACACCCGGTCGTTGGTCGTGGCGGGGGATCCCGATTCCGCGATCGAAACGTTCAGGGGGGCCGAGCCGCGCTGGATGGATTCGCTCGAGAAGGAGTTCGGGACCCACGAAAGCATCGTGCTCAACACCTCGTACCGGCTCGGACCGCAGGCAGGCGCGATGGCCTCAGCGCTCATCTCCAACAACGGAGAGGCCACGCATCGCCCCACGTCATACGACGGTGGCTCGACGATCGAGGTCAAGCGCTACGCGAACCTCGCCGCCGAAGCCGAGGCTGTCGCACGTGCATTGCGCCTGGCGCACCTGACCGAGAAGATCCCCTTCGATGAGATGGCGATCTTGCTGACATCGGCGCGGTCGATGCTTCCGGCATTCGAACGCGCACTGGATACGTTCCAGGTGCCGTTCTCGGTTAGTGCACCCGACCGGCCGCTGGGCCGGGAACCCATCGTTCGTGCTTTCACCGACCTTGCGAAGTTCGCGTTCTCCGACGACCCCGATCCCGAGGCGCTGCAGCAACTGCTGCGATCTCCGCTGATCGATCTTGCCGATCTCGACGTGCGCGAGTTGGAACGCCACGCTCGCGTGGCCAAGGTCACTCTGGCTCAACTTCTCGCCGATCACAGCAGCGCCGAGATCTCCGATAGTGCCAGGGAAAAGATCGGCGAGCTCTCGCATCTCACGGAAGCTCTTCGGTCGGCACGCTCGGAGCCTGCGGATCATGCCTTCTGGACCGTGTGGGATCGCTCCACCGTTTGCGCTCGCTTGCGGGAGAGTGCTCGCGCCGACATCCAGGATCCGTCGAACCGTGATCTCGATGCTCTGGTGGCATTCAGCCGCGCTTTGGGGCGCTTCGTAGAGCGCCGCAACGGCAAAGGGACCTTCGAGGACTATCTGGATTCGATGGGGCGGGCCGATTTCGGTTCGGACCCGTGGTTGCCGCCCGAGCGCTCGAAGGGCGGCGTCCAGGTGCTGTCGTTCCACGGCGCGAAAGGCAAGCAGTGGCAGCTCGTTGCCGTGTGCGGGGCCATCGAAGGATCAATCCCCAAGGGGCGGCGCGCCACCGGGCTGTTCGATCCCTACTTTCTTGACGAGACCGACCCCGTCCAGCGATCCCGTAAGAACGAGCAGGAGGATCGCCGGGTCTTCTACGTTGCCACCACGAGGGCCTCGCGGCTGTGCATCGTTACCACTTCGCCGGGACCGACCCGTCGTGGTGAGCCAAGTCGTTTCCTTACCGAGCTGACCGGCGAACCCTTAGAGGTAGAGGTACGCGAGGTCACCCAGCCGCTGACCTTCACCGAGGCGGCCGCTCGCTACCGAAGGGTGCTGGCGGACACGAAAGCTGCTGCGCCGGAGCGGATCGCAGCCATCGCGGGACTGGCCGAGATCGTGCGGTTGGATCCCAGCTGCGCGGCAGCGCGGCCCGAGGAGTGGTGGTGGCGCTGGGACTGGACCGAGGGCTCGGTGCCGATCCGAACGCAACAAGCAGACGCGAACGACGACCTCCCTCACGACAAGCTCCGCACCAGCTATTCGCGGATCTCCACCTATGACAACTGTGGGTTGCAGTACCTGTTCTCGATCGTCCTGGGATTGGACCCCGAGAGTTCTCACAACATGGCGTTCGGATCGTGGATCCACAAGATCTTCGAAGAGATCGAGATCGGTGACATCCCCAAGGGGGACTTCGACGCCCTGAACGCTCGCTACCGCGAGTTGTTCGATCCGACGATCTTTCCCAACCGCGCGATGGCTCGCCAGTTCTGGCGGGACGGGCAGATCATGTTGCAGCGCTACATCGACCATCTGAAGCCGAACGGATCTCTCAAAGCCGAGGTTGCCTTCAAGGTCGAGCTCGAAGGTCATCGGATCACCGGCCGGATCGACCGTATCGATCCAGTGGGCAGCAAGGGCAAGGTGGTGGTGACGGACTACAAAACGTCTCGGAATCCGCTGCATTGGAACGACGCCAAGGAATCGCTGCAACTTGCGATCTACCACCTGGCAGTGACCACCGACCCCGAGCTCAAAGCTCTCGGCGAGCCGTACGAGATGCGTCTGGTCTATCCGGCGTCGATGTCGCGCGGTCAGGTGGCGACCCGTGCCCAGACCCCCGAGCAAGCACAGGAGGCGATCAAACGCTTGCCCGGCCTGATGGAGGGGGTGCTCGCGGAAGATTTCAGACCCAACCCCGAGGCCGACTGCATGTGGTGCAAGTTCAAACCGTTGTGTCCCTTGTGGTCCGAGGGCAAGGAACTGCCGGCATGAGCGATCCCCGTAGTTCAGCAGCCATCCGAGCGGCCCTCAAAGGCTACGAACCCACTGCCGAGCAATGGAAAGCGATCGCGCACCCACTCGAGCCGTTGTATCTGATCGCCGGCGCGGGTTCGGGCAAGACGGCAGTGATGGCAGCTCGCATCGCGTGGGCTCTCGAAACGCAGCCGTTCACGCCGTCACAGATCCTTGGCCTCACATTCACCAACAAGGCTGCTCAAGAGTTGACCGAGCGCATCCATCTGGCGCTGGCCGAGGTGCACGACAGTTCCGGCGAAGACGTAACCGTCAGCACCTACAACGCGTTCGCGGCTGGGATCGTTCACGACTACGGATTGCTCGTCGGGATCGAACCGGAGGCCGGGCTGCTTTCCGATGCGCAGCAGTGGCAACTCTTGCTTTCGTGTTTGGACGACCTGCCACCGTTCGAGGCGATCGAGATCCGCTCCGCTTATGTCGTGGGCTCGGCTCTGAGGCTCGCATCGTCTGTCGCCGACCACATGGCCGACCTCGATGCGATCGACGCTGCGGCCGACCGGGTGTTGTCGATGAAGGGCATCGACGACGACATGATCAAAGCTGCCGAGAAGCGCAAGGAGCTCGTTCGTGCGGTCGCTGCCTACAGCGACGCGAAGCGCAAGTCCGGACGCATCGACTTCGGGGACCAGATCTCGAAAGCGGTCGAGATCCTCGAGGGTGACCCCGAGGTCCGAGATGCGTACCGCCAGCGATTCCCGTTCGTGCTCTTGGACGAGTACCAGGACACCAACGTGGCCCAGCGCAAGATGCTCCAGGCACTGGTTGGCGACAACGGTGCGGTGACGGCGGTCGGCGATGCGCGCCAGGCCATCTTCGCTTGGCGCGGGGCGACCATGTACAACCTGATCGGCTTCCCCGCAGACTTCCCGCGCGCAGACGGGGCTCACTACGCTCCCGTGTCTCTCTCGGAGAACTTCCGCTCCGGCGCACGCATCCTTGAAGTCGCCAACCGAGTGGTCGAGCGCATCGATGAATCGCGGCGTCCGGGTGACCCTCTGCGCGCTCAGCCGGGGAACGGGACGGGGGAAGTGTCCCTGGGGCTCTTCTCAGATGAGCGAGCCGAGGCCAGATGGATCGCGCAGCGGTGCGAGGCGCTTCATGGTGAGCCGACCGCCGCGGGCAGGGATCCGGTTCAATGGAAGGACATCGCCATCCTGGTACGCCGCAAGGCGGCGATGGACGCTTTGCTCCAAGCACTGGAAGAGCACGAGATCCCGGTCGAGGTGGTCGGTCTCGGCGGCCTGCTCAAGACCCCGGAAGTGACCGAGATCGTGGCTTGGTTGCGGGCGATCGAGACGAAACCCGGCGCCAACCGCTGGCTCGCTCGCATCCTGCTCGGCCCCCGCTGGCGCATCCACTACCGCGACCTGTCACTGCTGGCGCGATGGGCTACGTCCCAGAACTGGGATCTGCGGCTTCGCCTGGCCGGAGGAGACGAGGAGCGGGCGCGCGATATGGAGCCCGGCGAGGTTGCCTACTCGCTGACCGAAGCGCTTGGCCATCTAGACCAGATCGAAGACCTCGGACCACAGGCGCGCGAGCGCCTCGGAAGGTTCTCCGAACTCCTAGCGGTCATCCGGTCCAAGGCCAATGCGCCGCTCCTGGAACTCGTCCAGGAGGTCATCTCGCAAGCTGGGATATGGACCGCGCTCGAGGCGTCGGGTTCGCGTGCCGCGCCGGCGGCCTTACAGAACATCTCGAACTTCCTGGACCAGGTTGCGAGCTTCGCGCCGGTCGAGGGCGAGGCTGGTTTGCGGTCCTTCATCGCCTATCTCGATGCAGCCGAGGCGGCGGAGGAAACACTCGATGCCACCCAGCCCGCAGAGCAAGATTCGGTGAAGTTGATGACCGTGCACTCTGCCAAGGGGTTGGAGTTCGAGTGTGTGTTCGTGCCATCGGTTGCCGCCAAGGATGGGAAGTACGGCAAGACCTATTCGATCTTCCCCAACACCCGGGCGAGCAATCCGCTTACCAGCTATTCGGAGCTTCCTTACGAGGTGCGCGAGGACTCCGAGCATCTCCCTTCCTTCGAGGGCAACCTCAACAGGTTCAAAGATGCCGTCAAGGCGCGTGTTATCGAGGACGAACGCCGCCTCTTCTATGTTGCCTTGACCCGCGCCAAGCAGAGGTTGGCGGTGACCGCGGCGTGGTGGTACGGACGGGACAAGTCGATGAAGGGGCCGTCGGAGTTCTTCGAAGACCTCGAAGCTCTGACGGCAGAGGGCTTGATAGAGCTGGTGCAACGAGCCGATCCTCCAGACGAGAACCCGTTGTTCGACGCGATGGAGGACGGGCGCAACTGGCCTCCGATCCCGCGCACGGGCATCGAGGACGATCTCTTCCCCGAAGGGTGGGGGGCTGCAGCCGAGGCGGCCATCCTCGGCGCGACCGATCTGGACGATCTGCTGTCGAGGATCGATCCATCTGAAGCTGATGCTGCACGAGCTGTCATCGCGTCGCATCTCGAAGATCTCTCGGTTATCGCATCGGCGGCCGACCTTCAGGAACCCGTACCACTGGCCGTTCCCGACATCGTTTCGGCGACCAGCCTCGTGCGATTGACCAAGGGCCAGATCGGGGCATGGGACCTGATGCGTCCACTGCCCGATCGACCGACTATCGAGCGCAACGTGGGGACAGAGGTTCACCGGCTGATCGAAGAGAAGAGCCTGGGCATCTCTTCCTACGCCGACGAGGAAGAGCTTGACGAACCGTCGCCAGCCGATGTTGCGGACCGGGTTTCCGAAGCGTTGGCTCACTTCGAAGCGTCTGGTTACGGCGAACGGACGGTCGTAACGGCGCCTTCGGGCGAGCCCATGGTCGAGTTCCCCTTCACATTGCGTGTGGACGATCGGGTGGTGCGGGGACGGATCGACGCCGTGTACACGATGGACGAGGGTGGGGTGGAGATCGTCGATTTCAAGACCGGCCGCCGTCCACTGGTAACCGAGCCCCACGACCAGCTTCACGTTTACGCCACGGCGCTCGCTGCCAACGGTCTCCTGGATGAGAGCAAGTCCGTTCGCCTTACTTACCTGTACCTGGACGGAGAAGAGCCACTGACCCGGCTCTGGGAAAGGTGAGCCGGCCGCTTAAGGCCGCAACCCGGGCATGATGGAGCGGTGAACGAGGTCCTATCCCGTTTCAGTGCTCCCACCCGAGAGTGGTTCTCGAGCTCGTTCTCGAAACCAACCAAGGCCCAAGACGCCGCGTGGGCGGCCATCGCCGAAAACAAAGATGCGTTGGTGGTGGCTCCGACCGGATCGGGCAAGACGCTTGCTGCCTTCCTCTGGTCCATCGATCAGCTGATGAGCACGCCACTTCCGCCAAAGAAGCAGCGACTCCGCGTCTTGTACGTGTCCCCATTGAAGGCGTTGGCGGTGGACGTGGATAAGAACCTTCGCTCACCCTTGCGGGGGATCGAGCACGCGGCCCGGCGCCTGGGTACCCAGGTGCCCGAACTCACCGTTGGGGTCAGGACCGGCGACACTCCCGCCGAAGAACGACGCCGTTTCGCGACCCAACCCCCCGACATCCTCATCACCACGCCCGAGTCGCTGTTCCTGTTGCTGACATCGGCGGCGCGTGAAGCGCTCTCGAACATCGACACCGTGATCATCGATGAGGTGCATGCCGTAGCAGGCACGAAACGTGGCGCTCACCTTGCGCTCAGCCTCGAACGTCTCGACGCGTCTCTCGGCGAACCGGCGCGCCGGATCGGACTAAGCGCAACGGTTCGGCCACTGGACGAGGTCGCTCGGTTCCTCGGGGGGAGTCGTCCGGTCGAGATCGTGGCTCCCGTGTCGCAGAAGGAGTTCGATCTGCGGGTGGTCGTTCCGGTCGAAGACATGGAGAACCCGTCATCGGACGTGGTCCCTCCAGTGGAAGACGAACTCGGGATCTACGAGGGTTCTGCTGCGGGGGCCGAGGCGCAGAACAGCGTGTGGCCGCATGTCGAAGCCCAGCTTCTCAGCGTTATCGAGGCGCATACGTCGACGATCGTTTTCGTCAATAGCCGCAGGCTGGCCGAACGCCTCTGCTCTCGCCTCAACGAGCTGGCCGGCCGAGAGATAGCGCGTGCCCATCACGGCTCGGTAGCGCGTGAGCAGCGATCGTTGATCGAAGACGACCTGAAGGCGGGCCGGTTGCCGGCAGTGGTTGCGACCAGCTCTTTAGAGCTCGGCATCGACATGGGGGCGGTCGATCTTGTCGTGCAGGTTGGGGCCCCCGACAGCGTGGCTTCGGGGCTGCAACGCGTTGGCCGAGCCGGTCACCAGGTGGGGGCCATCAGCCGCGGCCTCTTCTTTCCACGCTTCAGGGCCGATCTCCTCGAGTCGGCCGTCGTGGTCGAACGGATGGCCCGGGGCGAGATCGAAGCAACGCAGATCCCGGCCAACCCCCTCGACGTCCTCGCCCAACAGGTCGTCGCGATGGTCGCGATGGACGACCACGAGGTCGACGGCATGTTCGATCTCGTGCGCAGGGCCGCGCCATTCTCCGAACTTCCCCGGAGCGCCTTCGAGAGCGTGCTCGACATGCTCTCGGGCCGCTACCCATCCGATGAGTTCGCCGAACTGCGACCGCGGCTGAACTGGGATCGCGTCAAGCAGACGTTGTCGGGGCGCAGCAATGCTCAGCGTCTCGCGGTGACTTCGGGCGGGACGATCCCAGATCGCGGGCTGTTCGGCGTCTTCATCGCCGGAGAGAAGGGCGGTCGCGTTGGCGAGCTCGACGAGGAGATGGTGTACGAGAGCCGTCCGGGGGACGTCTTCTTGCTCGGGTCGAGCAGCTGGCAGATCCAAGAGATAACCCACGACCGGGTGCTGGTGACGCCGGCTCCGGGGCAACCCGGCAAGATGCCCTTCTGGCATGGGGATGCTCCCGGTCGTCCGGTGGAGCTGGGGGCCGCGATCGGACAGGTGGTACGGGAACTGTCCGGTGCCTTGGCCGAGAACGAAGCCGACGTCGTGAGAAGCCGTTTCCCCGGATTGGACGCCAACGCGGTAGCGAATCTCATCGAGTACGTCTCTCAGCAGAAGATGGCCACTGGTGTCGTACCGGATGACCGCACGATCGTGGTCGAGCGTTTCCGCGACGAGCTTGGTGATTGGCGGATCTGCATCCACTCGTTCTTCGGGGCTCGCGTTCATGCGCCGTGGGCCCAGGCGATCGAGGCGCGCTTGCGCGACTCCTTCGATTCCGAGGTGCAGACCATCTACTCCGATGACGGCATCGTCATCCGGCTTCCCGAGGCACTGGATGCTCCTCAGGCAAGTTCGATCGTCATCGACCCCGAGGAGGTCACCGACCTGGTCGTTGGAGAGGTCGGCGGTTCGGCGCTGTTCGCAAGCCGCTTCCGTGAGGCTGCCGCCCGCGCACTCCTGCTGCCAAGGAGGCGACCGGGCACCCGCACCCCGCTGTGGCAACAACGGCAACGAAGTGCCGGACTTCTGTCCGTAGCTTCCAAGTACGGGACCTTCCCGATCATCCTCGAGACCTTCCGCGAGTGCCTCCAGGATGTTTTCGATCTGCCCGCGTTGAAAGATCTCCTTGCCTCGATCGCCCGCCGTGAGGTCAGGGTGGTGGAGGTGGAAACCCCCTCCCCCTCGCCCTTCGCGTCCAGCCTCTTGTTCGGGTACATCAGCGCTTTCATGTACGAAGGCGACGCGCCCCTAGCCGAGCGCCGGGCTCAGGCACTGAGTCTCGACCGGTCACTGCTGGCGGAATTGCTCGGACGTGAGGAGCTGCGCGAGCTCATCGACGCGGGCGCACTTGCGGAACTTGAACTCGAGTTGCAGCGACTCACCGACGAGCGCAAGGCGCGCTCGATCGACCATCTTCACGACATGTTGCGCGACCTAGGCGACCTCGACCTGACCGAGATCAGAGCCCGGATCGCCGACCCAGCCGACGCGCAGGCGTGGGTCGACGCATTGGATCGGCGGATCATGACGCTCCCGGTGGCCGGCGTGCCGCGCTACGTAGCGGTAGAGGATGCCGCCCGGTTCCGCGATGCACTGGGAACCCCGATGCCACCCGGTGTTCCGTACGCTTTCCTTGAACCCGTGGCCGACCCGCTGGGCGACCTGGTCGCGCGATATGCACGAACGCACGGTCCGTTCAAGCCGGAGGAGGTTGCTCGAAGGCTAGGTCTGGGAGTGTCGGTCGTGCACGAGGTCCTCGGCCGCCTTAGCTCATCGGGACGGGTGGTCGATGGTGAGTTCAGGCCGGGGGGTACCGGCACCGAGTGGATCGATGTTGAGGTCCTTCGCAGGCTGCGGCGCCGTTCCCTTGCTGCGTTGCGCAAAGAGATCGAGCCGGCGCCCGTCGAGGCGATGGCGCGCTTCTACCTCGCATGGCAAGGGCTTGGTTCGGCCGCCCCCTACGCCGATACCGAGAGTCTCTACAGGGTGGTCGAGCAGCTCCAGGGGATCCCTTTGCCCGCGTCTTCGTTAGAGACCCAGATCCTCCCGGCCCGGGTGCGCGGCTATTCACCGGCGCTTCTCGACGAGCTTGCTGCTGCCGGAGAGATCGTGTGGGCCGGGGCCGGCGCTATCGGCAGCGATGATGGATGGGTCGTCTTGTCGGTTGCCGATGCGGCCCCGCTGCTGTTGCCCGAACCCATGGCCGGCGCCGACGACCAGGGCGCCGCTCTTCTCGATGCGCTGCGCGATCGAGGCGCATTGTTCTTCAGGCAGCTCTCGGAGGAAACCAGATCCACCGACGATCAGCAGTTGCTGCTGACGTTGTGGGACCTCGTCTGGAAGGGATGGATAACGAACGACACGATAGTGCCGCTGCGCGCTCTGCTGGGACGAAAGAAGACGACCAGACAACATGCCCAGCGCCGACAGCGGGGGCCGAGTTTGCCCTCGCGTCTTGGACCCCCGGCCGGCGCGGGCAGGTGGGCATTGACGCCGCAACGCCATGCCGACGCGACGCGCCGTACTCTCGCATTGTCCGAACAGTTGTTGTCTCGCTACGGGATAGTGACCAACGGGATCGTCAACTCCGAACGAGTAGCTGGTGGTTTCTCCACGGTTTATCCAGTGCTGAAGGCGATGGAAGAGCGCGGAGCCTGTCGCCGCGGATACTTCGTCGAAGGGCTGGGTGGTGCCCAATTCGCATTGCCGGGAGCCGTCGATCGCATGCGCACCTTGATCGAGATCGACAAGGTCGCTTCGCGCACCGACGTTCTGGCCGCTACCGACCCGGCTAACCCCTATGGTGCCGCGCTTGCTTGGCCTCAACGTGAATCAGGGCATCGTGCGGGGCGCAAGGCCGGCGCAATCGTGGTCCTCGTTGACGGCGAACTCGTTCTGTATGTCGAACGTGGGGGCCGAAGCCTTCTGGGGTATACCGACGACGAGGCGAAACTTCAGCCGGCGGTCGACGCTTTGGCGCTAGCTGCTCGTGAAGGTGTGCTGGGGAAACTCCATGTAGAGACAGCAGACGGGGAGGGTGTTTACGACACTCCTTTCGCCAAGGCTCTAGTAGCGGCAGGCTTCAGACCGTCGTCGAAGGGACTGCGTTTACGTGCCTGAGGGTGACACCGTTTATCTCGCTGCTCGCCGGCTTCATTCGGCGCTCGCGGGCCGGCAGCTGATGGCCGGCTCCGAGTTGCGTGTCCCGGCTTTCGCTACCTCTCATCTCCCGGGACGTCGCGTCACGTCGGTAGAGGCTCGGGGCAAGCACATCCTGTTCCATCTGGACGACGACCTCGTGCTTCACACGCACTTCAAGATGGAAGGATCCTGGCACCTCTATCGCCCGGGAAGCCGCTGGCGCGGACCGGCATTCGAGGTACGGGCTGTCCTGGCGACCCACGGATGGAACGCGGTCGGTTATCGCCTGCCGGTCGTCGAGCTGCTGGGCCCGCATGATGCGGTCGCGACCCTGGCGCACTTGGGTCCCGATGTGTTGGGCGATGACTGGGACGAAGCCGAAGCGATCCGAAGGATGCAGGACCACCCCGACGCAACGATCGCCGAGGCGTTGTTGGATCAAAGCCTCATGGCCGGTCCCGGCAACGTCTACAAGAGCGAGATCTGTTTCCTCGCCGGCCTGCATCCCTTGTCCCGGGTTGGGGATATCGACGTTGCGGCCGTCGTTTCGCTAACCAAGCGAACCATGGAGGCCAATCGTGCGACCGGGTCTCAAGTGACGACCGGGGACCCCCGGCCGGGACGGTCGCGTTGGGTATATGGGCGCGGGGGACAGTCTTGCAGGAGGTGCAGGACTCGTATCCAGCGCGCCGAACATGAATGGCAGTCGATGCGCCGCGTCACCTACTGGTGCCCAGCTTGCCAACCTGCGGCGAGTGGCCCCGGCGATCGAGTTCTAACGAAGCGAACCGCAACGGCAATCTCAACCACTACCAAGGACGATCGATAGTGACACTCGAAGATGTGATCGCGGATCTCCGCGATATCGGCGACACGGATGGTTTCGGTTGGTTGGAGAAGCTACTGACCGAAGAAGGTCACGACATCTTGACGGCAGAAGATGGGTCCATGGTGAGGGGTACGCCGGTCTACGCCCGGGCAGATGCGGATGCGATCGAGGTGCAACGCAGGATGGCGCAGTTCCATATCCGCAACCTGCCTGTGGTCAAGGACGGCCACGTTATCGCCATCTTGGATCTGGTCGAGCTGGCTCAACACGACCTGACGCCGAAGGCGATCTAAGCAGTTCGTCCCAGGTTCAGCTGATCCCAGGATGCGTGCAGCGCCGCAAGCATCTCTCTTCGCTGACTGCCGACCAGCACCTCGTCGCGAGCCTTCTCGATCGATCGAGAGGCCATCAGCAGATCTACCTGCTTCAATGGCAACAGGGCAACGTCGATGGCCGTTCCAGTTGCTGCGGCGAGGACTGAGACACCGCCGCCGAGCGTGTCCCACATCTTCATCTGCTTGCCTTCCGTCGGAACCGTTCCTAGCGAACGGCGACTCTGGGATCCAAGCTATAGAACCCGGGTTACGAGGGCATCGCAGGCGTGTGAACACTGTGTTACTCCTGGTCCGGGACTGGTTTTGGCCAGGGGCCGTATGTCCGGCTCGGGCGTTACTCTGGATGGACAACGACGTCTAGAGGTTGCGGGGTGACATGTACGACCCGTTCAAGGACCAACTGCCCGACATCGATCCAGAGGAAACGTCTGAGTGGATCGAGTCCCTCGATTCTCTGATCGATGCTTCGCCAGCGCGCGCCCGGTTCTTGTTGCACAGGATCATCTGGCACGCGCGAAGCCGCCAGGTGGGCGTGCCTCCCATGGTTTCGACCGACTACATCAACACGATCCCCCCCGAACAAGAGCCATATTTCCCGGGCGATGAGGACCTCGAGAAGCGGATCCGCAGGATCATCCGCTGGAACGCGATGGCCATGGTGTCTCGTGCCAACAAGGATCACGAAGGCATCGGCGGGCACCTTTCGACCTATGCATCATCGGCGTCTCTGTACGAGGTTGGCTTCAATCATTTCTTCAGGGGCAAGGACGCGCCCGGTGGTGGCGATCAGGTGTTCATCCAGGGCCACGGCGCCCCGGGCATCTACGCCCGCGCCTTCCTGGAGGGCAGGCTCGACGAGGAGCAGTTAGAGAACTTCCGTCAAGAGGTCGCCGGCAAGGGCCTTTCTAGCTATCCGCACCCTCGCCTGATGCCTGGTTTCTGGGAGTTCCCAACGGTGTCGATGGGCCTCTCGCCGTTGAACGCCATCTATCAAGCACGGTTCAACCGCTACCTGGAGCACGGTGGGATCAAGGACACGTCTCAGCAACGCGTCTGGGGATTCTTCGGTGATGGCGAGATGGACGAACCGGAGTCGATGGCTGCACTTTCGCTTGCCACCCGCGAGTCCCTCGACAATCTGATCTTCGTCGTGAACTGCAACCTTCAGAGACTGGACGGTCCGGTACGGGGCAACGGCAAGATCATCCAGGAGCTCGAATCGAACTTCCGGGGCGCGGGGTGGCATGTGATCAAGGTCGTCTGGGGCCGCGAGTGGGATGACCTGCTTGCGCGTGACACCGATGGTGTTTTGGTCCATCAGATGAACTCGACGCTGGACGGACAGTTCCAGAAATTCGCCGTGGAAGACGGTGCCTATATCCGCGAGAACTTCTTCGGTCCCGACCAGCGCTTGGCGAAGCTTGTCGAGCACCTGCAAGACCCGGATCTGAAGAAGCTCCGGCGTGGCGGGCACGACTACCGGAAGCTCTATGCCGCCTATGCATCGGCCGTAGAACTGAAGGGCGCACCCGTCGTCATCCTGGCCAAGACGGTCAAGGGATGGACCCTGGGCGAGAAGATCGCCTCACGCAACGTGACCCACCAGACCAAGAAGCTGACCGAAGAAGAGCTGAAGGCGTTCCGGGACACTCTCGAGTTGCCGATCAGCGACAACGAGATCAAGGAAGGACGGCCTCCCTACTACCACCCCGGGCCCAATTCCAAAGAGGTGCAGTATCTGCTTGCCAGGCGGCACGCGCTGGGCGGGGTCCTTCCAAAGCGCCAGGTCACAGCAGCGCCGATCCCGATGCCCAAAGAGGACCTGTACGAGGAGTTCGCCCAAGGTAGCAAGCAGGCAGTCTCTACGACGATGGCGTTCGTTCGTCTCTTGCGCAAGCTCATGCGAGACAAGAAGTTGGGTAAGCGCGTGGTGCCGATCATCCCGGACGAGGCTCGCACCTTCGGGATGGAGTCTCTGTTCCCAGACTTCAAGATCTACGCGGCCCGCGGCCAGCTGTACGACCCGGTTGACTCTGCGCACCTCCTCGCCTACAGAGAATCGCAAGAGGGCCAGATCCTCGAGGAGGGGATCACCGAAGCAGGTTCGATGGGGTCGTTCACCGCTGCAGGCACGTCGTATGCGACGCACGGCGAGACGATGGTGCCGTTCTTCATCTTCTATTCGATGTTCGGTTTCCAGAGGATCGCGGACTCGATCTGGTCGTTCGCCGATCAGCGGGGCAGGGGATTCCTGCTCGGGGCAACCTACGGCAGGACCACGCTTCTCGGTGAAGGGCTTCAACATCAGGATGGACATACGCTGCTGATGGCGGCGACGAACCCTGCGTGCCTCGCCTACGACCCGGCGTTCGCGTTCGAGGTTGCCACGATCGTGAAGGACGGCCTCCGCCGCATGTACGACGAGAGCGAGGATGTCTTCTACTACCTCACTCTGTACAACGAGAATTATGTGATGCCCGTGCGTCCCGACCACGTGTCGGATGAGGGGATCTTGAACGGTCTTTATCGCTTCAAAGAGGGCCCCGGGCAACTGAAGCATCGTGCTCAGCTGTTGGGGTCGGGAGCGATCCTGGGCGAGGTGCTCAGGGCCCAAGAGATGCTGGCCGCAGACCATGACGTTTCCGCCGATGTGTGGAGCGCTACCTCGTACCAACTCCTTCGAACCGACGGTCTTGAGGTTGAGCGCTGGAACCGTTTGCACCCCGGGCAGAAGCGCAAACAGCCTTACGTGACGAGGTGTCTCGAGCCGCACGATGGGCCCGTGATAGCTGCCAGCGACTCGATCAAAGCCGTACCCGATCAGGTCGCCCGCTGGGTGCCGGCACCCTTCGTCCCGTTGGGGACCGATGGTTTCGGCAGAAGTGACGACCGCGCTCAGCTGCGCCGACATTTCGAGGTCGATGCCGAGCACATCGTCGTGGCTACATTGGCGGCTCTGGCGGAGTTCGGTGATGTTAAGCCCGAGGCGGTAGCGGACGCCATCGTCAAGTATGAGATCGACCCGGAGCGGGTCTCGGCACTGATGTTCGACCGCTGAGGTTGATGACATCAGTCCGCGACACGCAATAGGTTAGAAACACAACCCACCGAGATCCCAACCGAAAGGCTATCGATGTCAGATCTGCTAACGCGCGACCGCCTCATCATCAACCAGAAAGTGAAGATCATCGAGATCAATCAAGAGTTCAAGATCTTCGATGAGGCAGGCTCTGAGATCGGGGCGATCAGGCAAGAAGGGCAATCGTTTTTGAAGAAGGTCCTTCGTGTCCTGGGCAACTACGACCAGTTCTTCACGCACACCCTTGCCGTCTACGACATCAACGGCTCCAAGACCGTGGAGTTGATCCGTCCTCGGAAGATCTTCAAGTCGAAGGTATTGGTCAAGGACGGCAACGGGCGCGAGGTGGGACGCATCATCCAAGAGAACATGATCGGAAAGATCCGCTTCGGGCTCCAAGGTGCCTCGGGGGAATCTCTTGGCCAGATCAAGGCCGAGAACTGGCGCGCTTGGGATTTCGCCATCGTGGACACGAACGACCAAGAGATCGGGCGCATCAGTAAGAAGTGGGAAGGCGTCCTGCGCAACGTGTTCACGACTGCAGACAACTACATGCTCGAGATCTCTCCCCAGGTTCAGGGCGATCTGCGGATGATCGTGCTGGCGTCGGCTGCAGGTATCGACACTGCCCTAAAGCAAGACTCGCGAGGGCTCAGCTAACCATTCACTAGCTTTCGCTCCCCGGCGTCACCAGCAAGAAGGGCGCAACGGATCATCCGTTGCGCCCTTCTTTGGTTCGTGGTGGGTTGTTCTAGCGCATCGACTTCAGATTGGTGAGAGTGGCAACCACGCCCTCTTTACCCATGCGCGGGCCACCCTCGACGCAGATCAGCATGCATTCATCCACGTAAGGTGCCCATACGCTGCCGTCCGGACCGATCACGATGTCGATGAAGTCGAAGATCCCTGATGCCGTGCAACGCCCTGGACCACATGGGCCCTTCAGCAGCGGGTCCTTGGGGTCGTTCGCAGTGGTGGTCAGGAACGTCGGATCCTTGTCCAGTGCGTTGTAGCTAACGGTGATGTAGCCGTTCCAAGTGGTGTCCTGGTAGTCGGCGTCCGCGGGACAAGAGTCATCCTCGGAGCAGCTGCGCCCGTACTTGGGCTTGTTGGGACCGTTATCGGTGCCCATGTAAGTCAGTGCGATGTGCCCGGGCTTGCCGACATCAAGCGCAGGGAGGTTGGATTCGTTCACGCCTGGAGCACCCACCATCATCGGCTTTGACCAAGTCTTGCCGCCATCGGTCGAAGTCGCGAGGTAGGGGAGCCGGTCGAAGCCGGTCCACATGTAGTAGATGTTGCCCTTCTCGTCCACGGCCACGTTCGGGTCGGAATCGCCTTCACCGGCCTTGTTGTTGATCTGAACCGTCTCCCAAGTCAGACCTTCGTCCTTACTGATGGCAAGGAACGGACGTCCGCAGTAGCTACGAGGGAGATAGACGTTTCCCTTGGTGTCTACGAAGCCGTGACCATGCAGACCTCCGCAGAAACCTCCACCCTCAGAGCTGTCCACTCCGGCGAAGGCCGGACTGCCCGTTGGCGTCCAGGTCACGCCCCCGGTCGTGGACTTAGAGCATGACGAAGTGGCGACGTCGTTCCAGCAGTAGTAGACGAGATTCTCGAAACCTACGGGGGCTGAAGTCTTTGGCGGACCGCCGAAAAGTGTCTGGTGGTCGTTGACCGGCCGGCCACAGGCCAGCGGGTTCGTGATCCAGCTCTCGCCGTTGTCATCGCTGTAGGACATGATCGAGCAGTCCACCGTCAGATCGATCGTGTAGATCCTGCTTGCGTCCTTGTCAGACAGCCGGTTATCTACGTAGGTATAAGGATCGAGCGTCAACAGGTGGGTGTTCTTTCCTCCGATGTTGGGCGACACGTCCTCCCAGGTCTTGCCCTGGTCCTTGCTGCGCAAGACGATGACCCTTGTGTTCGTCTGGATCGCCGAGGTGTAGACCCAGCCATTGTTTCCGACCCCGATCGTGGGCTCGCCGGAATCGACCCCAAGCCGGGAAAGCTTGGCGTCGGGACGGGGCCCGGAGTAGTCGACCTTCTTGCCGCCGGCCTTGTGAGCGATGGCCGGGCCCCCAGAGCCGTCCGTGGGCTTGGACTTCGCATCGGCCATCGTAGGAGTGCTGACAGAAAGTGCCAGTGCCAACAGGCCTAGGAGGGCGGCGACGGCCACGGGTCGGCGCGCCTTGGACAGTGTCATCTGGTTGATTCCTCCCCGAGTTGGATTCTTTCTCCCCCTTGCTTTCGCCCTCGGACGCCACCCTCCTGCAAATCTTCAAGCGCCGAAAGCCCTTGAGACCGCGGTCATTGGGGGCCAGACTGTTCAGATGGCACATCGACCGGTGGTACTCGTGGTGGACGACGATCCTGGGATGCGAGACCTCCTCGAAACCATCTTCCACACCCACGGTGGTTTCCGGATCGGAGGAGTAGCCCAGGACGGGTTCGAGGGGGCCATGCTCTGTGCCGACGTCCAGCCCGACATCGTGGTGCTGGACTACTTCATGCCTCGCTGGGACGGGGCGAAGGCTGCGGAGTTCATGCGGCAGCACTCACCGGCCTCGAAGATCATCGCGTTCTCGGCTGTCCTTGCCGAGCCGCCAGCCTGGGCCGACAAATTCCTGGTCAAGAACGACATAGACCGCCTGCTGCCCCTCGTGGAAGAGATGCTGCAGGCGGTCTAGGCGTTGATCCTGACTAGAGGCGCTCGACGATGATCGCCATGCCCTGCCCGCCACCGACACACATGGTTTCTAAGCCGATCGTCTTGTCGGCGGTCTGCAACCCATTCAGCAAGGTCCCCATGATGCGGGCTCCGGTCATGCCGTAGGGATGTCCGAGGGCGATCGCTCCGCCGTGAGCGTTCAGCTTCGGATCGAATGGGTCTACGCCGATCTCCCGAACCGATGCGATCACCTGGGCAGCGAATGCCTCGTTCAGTTCCATCAGGTCGATGTCGTCGATAGACATCCCGGCCTGCTTGAGCACCTTGCGGCTGGCTTCGATGGGGCCGACGCCCATGATCTCCGGCGCGACTCCGGATACGGCGGTCGCCACGATGCGGGCAAGCGGCGTGACCCCAAGCTGCTTGGCACGCTCGTCGCTCATGATCACGACAGCAGCGGCCCCATCGTTGAGGGGGCATGAGTTGCCGGCCGTGACCTTGCCGTCTGGCTTGAAAGCCGGTTGGAGCGACGACAGCTTCTCGAGGGTTGACGAGGGCCGGGGCCCATCATCGGTCTCGACTACCGTCCCGTCATCCTTGGTGAAGGCGACGATCTCTCGTGCGAAGAACCCATCGTTCTGCGCTGCAACGGCGCGCTCCTGGGAGTTCTGAGCGAATCGGTCCATGTCCTCACGGCTAACGTCGTACTGGTCGGCGACGTTCTCGGCCGTCATGCCCATCGGGATATAGACGTTGGCGATCTCGGCGTCGTCACCGAACAGTTTCGGGTGAAGCTCCTCCATGTCCTTGGGGTAACCCTCGACCTGCGAGATCGATTCGACACCGGCAGCCACGTAAACATCGCCTTCACCGGCTCTGATGGCGTGGAAGGCCATCCGCATCGTTTGTGTCGAAGACGCACAGAAGCGGTTCACGGTGCAACCGGGCACATGATCTGGCAGCCCGGCGAGCAGCACGGCCCTGCGACCCAGGTTCATCCCCTGCTTCTCTTGCGGGAACCCGCAACCCATCATGACGTCGACCACCTCGCCGGGGTCGACCTCGGGGACCTTGGCAAGTGCGGACTTGATGGCAAAGGCCGCTAGGTCGTCGGGACGAACATCGGCGAGCGAACCCTTCTGCGCACGCCCTATGGGGGTGCGAGCTGTGGCAACGATGACTGCGTCGGGCATAGAGATGCCTCCTTATCTGGTGGGGAAGCAAAGCTTAGCCGCCACCAGACGCCTCACAACGCGCCACCGCCGGAGGGGTTTGCTCCGGCGGTGTTGTCTTGGTCTCCGGGGTCTTACCCCTGAGGGGTCGCTACTGCAACCAGGGGCATCTTCACGGTGTTGGCGTAGGTGTCGCCCACCGGAGCGGGTGCCTGCGTCGGGACCATCCATTGCCACTGCTGGCCATCGATCTCGGTGGTGGAAGCTCCAGTGAAGGCGTTGTCGCTATCTCCGGCCAGGAAGTAATGGATCCCATGGCTGCCGAAGGCACCCTGGCGGTAGGGACCGGTATAGCCCTCCGGTGCCTCGGTCTTGCACGGGAGCTCCAGGTAAGCGGTGCCTTTGTTGTTGGACCGCATCCATTCGTAGCTCTCTCCGGGGTAGGCACGAGGTGACGGGTTGTCGCCGGTTCCGTCGTCGAGGCAGGCGTCGTCGCGGTAGTAGGGGACGACCGCCGGATTCTCGAACGCCTGGGCATTCTTGAACTCGAACATGTAGACGAGGGTTCCGTTATCACCTGCACCAGAAACCTGTTCCCAGTTGAAGAAGGCCAGGGGCTTGGTGAAGGTTGGATCGGGGACATCGACGAAGAAGGGGTCACCGTTCGGGAGGGTGTCGACGTTGCTGTATTCGACTTCATCGTTGACACCGTCGATAGGCACACCATCCGTGGTCAGTTCGTTGTAGTAGGTGGCTACCGCTCCGTCGTTGTAGTCCCACGAGGTGTAGAGACCATCTGGTGGGATGGGGTGGACACGGATCCGATAGCGGTAGGTGATCGCATCGCGGTAGAAGGTCTCGGTCTTCGTCACGTTGGTGCCGGAGTCTGCTCCCCACACCTCGCGGATGGCACGGACCGGACCAGACAGTTCGCCCAGCAGCGCCGAGTTGGCCTCCCAGTTCACCTGCTCGTCCTCGAATCCGACCAACGAGATGGATGAGTCGGGACTCTGCTGGAACGCGCGACCTTTCCAGCGGTCGATCAGATCGGGGCCGTACTCGACCCTCGTCTTGAGCGCGTTGGGGGATGCATGTCCGTTCGGGCCGAATCCTTGCCCGGGGTTGTCGTGCTGTCCGCTGTTACCCGGGGGCTGAAGTGTTCCGCTTCCGGGTTTGGCGACGTGGATCTCGCGGATCATCCAGCGTCCGGACGCCACCCAGCGATAGGCGCCGGTGGTGACGGTCAGGCCGTCGCGCGGGAACCGGTCTTCCGAGACATACAGAGTCCCGTCGGGATTGGTCTTGGGGGTGTAGGTGACCTCTCCCGTCTCCGGGTCGGTCTGCTCCTCGCAGACCGGGCCGGAGAGGTTGGGTCCGTAACCGGTGTTGGAGGTCCCGAGCTTCTCGGGGTCGTCTTCCGCCCAGAAACTGCGATCGACCCATTGGTCGGCATTCTCAGCGCGCTCGTAGTTGACGTAGTAGTCGTCTGGGTCGAAGTCGGGTCCGCCCTCCCGGGTGAAGAGATATACGTAACGCTCGGAGGTCGGATCGGCAGGGTCGGTGATCTTGACCTCTTGACGACTCGCGCTTACCCCTTGTGGGGCCGATGCAGCGGGAGCGCGTGCTCCGGCGTCGGACGCCATGAACACGACCTCGTCGTCGTCATCCAAGGTGAGCACAGGGTCCTGGGTGGGTCCATCCCCCGGCTCGTACTCGGTGAAGCACTCTCCGGCGGTCTTCTTCCACGACTCGACGTCCCACTCGTAGGTGAGCTCCTTGTCGGTGCCCGAATAGGCACCGAAATCTGAGTTGGCGTTCGCCAGGAAGTAGTGGAAGCGCTCGTCGACCTGGACGGGGATCTCACTCCACTCGCCGTCCACGAAGCTGAAGGCAACAACCTCGTCTGGGTTGATCGTGCTCCAGGTCTCCTTCGGCGGAACGATGGTGGTGCCGTTGTGGGCGTCCCGGACTCCGTCCAAGGCCCCGCTTGGATAGGGCTTAGAGGCCCCGTCGGACGCCGGTCCGCTCCATCCCGGCAACTGGGCACCGGTCAGCACGATGGGCTCGACCGAGCGGCTCGGCGCGTCGGTGGGAGATGCGGCGGTCGAGGCCGGCACGAGGGTCACCAGGGTCAGGCTCGCTAGCAAGGCGTACAGCTTGTTCACAGACGGCTCCAGAGGTTGAAAAGGGTGATTTCGGACGGATTTCTCCGTGCCGGGGCGAACTCCTGCCCCCTCATCGCTGCTGGAGCCGAGTCCCACCACCAAAAGAGAAGGAACCGGGCCCCCCGGGTCCCGGTTCCTTCTGAGGAAACTCTGCTTTAGCGCGAGATCGCGTTGGTGGAAAGCACGAAGTCCGCTGCCAGCTCCTGCGCAGCTTCCTTTGCCTCCATGTGCTCCAGCTGTGCGAGCCAGGCGCGGCCCATGTCGCTGAGCTGAGACTCCACGTCGAGGACGAGGTCCGCGTCGCGTAGGTCACCCATCAAGATCGAATTCATCCGATCACCCTTCCTTGTACTTCTTTGCTTCCCTCCACCTCGTTGCAAGATAGCGAATCGCAACTTGACCTTCAGGTCAGGTTTTGGCTGCCCGATTGACCGAGCGGTCAAGTGAGCGGCTTCACGGGGTTGTCTCAGCGCGCCACTATCGTGTGTGGATGCGTAGAACGATCGTGTCCTTGGCGCTCATGTTTGTCGCCTGCGCGCCACGGGTCGTCCTCACGGTGCAGTCTCCGGCTACGTTCGCGGATGAGCCCGGCGGTTATGAGGAGGCAGAGGTGGTTCGGGTCGTAGACGGTGACACGATCGTCGTGATCGTCTCGGGACGAAGTGAAGGCCCCGGCGCGGGGAAGGCCGCTATCGATCGAGAGGCTCGCGTCCGTCTCATCGGGATCGATACCCCGGAATCGGTGAAGCCCGGAACTCCCGTCGAGTGTTTCGGACGCGAAGCGTCGGCCGCGGCGAAAGCGTTGTTGGAAGGTCGGGATGTCCGCCTCGTCAAGGACGTCGAGGAAACCGATACATACGACCGGCTCCTTCGATACGTCTACATCGGCGACGAGATGGCCAATGCCCGTCTAGTAGCCAACGGCTACGCCACCGCATACACCTACCCGCCAAACATCCGCTGGTCCGAGCTATTCGTGCAACTCCAACGCGAGGCCAGAGAGGGAGACAGGGGGCTATGGTCCGCCGAGACGTGTAGCGGCAACCCATAGCTTTCTCACCCGCTAGAACCCCGGCCGAACGGCGAATCCTTGTAGTAGTATACGACGATGCTCACGGTCCCAGAAGCTGCCCGGAAGGTCGGTCGCGACCCGGAAACGGTACGGCGTTGGATACGTAGTGGCCGCTTACGGTCGCAAAAGGTGGGTACGCAGCACCTCATCGACGAGGAGGACCTCGCTGCCGTCGCGCAGGTCCGGGCCACCGAACGCCCTAAGTGGCTGCGCACGACCCACAGCGGCCGGCCGATGCCAGACTCTGTCGGCCTCATCAGGGAGCTTCGAGCTACTCGATGACGTCCTTCGTCGTCGACGCCAACGTCGCATTCGAGTTCGTCAATGCTCCGGGCGCGATCGAGCGACTCAAGAAACACCAAGCATTGGCTCCACCTCTCATGTGGCCTGAGGTGAGGTCGGCCCTTCACGTTGCCCGCTGGAGGGGCTTGCTCGAAGAGGAGGATGCGAGATCGGCGAGGAGCTTGCTCGAATCGGGGGCGTTCCGCGAACGTCGGCATCGGCATCTGGGGGAGAGAACCTGGTCGATCGCGGATGAGCTCGGGTGGGCCAAGACGTATGACGCCGAGTATCTGGCGCTCGCGGACCTGCTTGGTGTGGCGGTGGCTTCGTTTGACCAACGGGTAGTCAGAGCAGCCGAAAGGATCGGCGTTTCGGTACATACCTTCGCCTGACTGGCACGGCTACGTTTGGTCGTTCCCCTCGGCGCGGCGCTAGCCACGATCCTCGCCATCTTTGCTCGTGACCGCATCCAACTTGGCCCACTCTGGGGACAAACCGATCGATCGATCATTGACGAACGTCCGCCACGCAGATTTCTTCGCCCAGTTGGAACGCGAGGCGCGCCAAAGGGGTCGAGGACTGTGGTGGCCGGACACATGCAGCGGTGAGCCTTTAGGTCCTCCATCGGCTGCGCGATCATGCAGCTCGCGAGGTCCGTAGGACGCTGTCTACACCGCTCTGGCGGAGGCCTTGGTCTGCAAACTGCTAACAGGCGGATCGCGCTCTTTTACCGAGAGTTCGCTATGCGGATGCAAGAGCCTTCCCGGTTGCTCTGAGGTGCCGGTGTGTGGGCGATTGCTTCCCCGGCTCGCAGAGGTGACGATTGTGCAATGGCCAACCTGACGATCTCTTTACTGGGCGTGCCTCGCATCGAGGATGCTAACGGCAGGACCCCTGAGTTGAAGGGGAAGAAAGGCTGGGCCCTTCTCGCATACCTCTTGCTGAGTGATAGACCTCGCTCGCGCGCCCATCTAGCAGAGTTGCTCTTTGCCAGCGCCGATGACCCCCTTGGCGCGCTTCGTTGGAACCTGTCCCAGCTTCGAGGCGCTCTCGGAATGCGGGAAGCGCTTCGTGGCTCTGAGATCGCCATCCAGCTCCAACCGAGGACCGTCGTTGATATCGAGGTCCTAACGAGAGGGACGTGGACTGAGAGCATCCGCGTCCGCGGATTGGGAAGTGAGCTGCTCGAAGGCATGTCCTTCCCGTCCGATCCTGTGTTCGACGCATGGCTGAGTATGGAACGCAGCCGGATCCGATCCATCGAGATGAGCGTTCTGCGCGGGGCCGCGGCTGCATGTCTAGGAACCGGAAGACCGGACATGGCCACCGACTTAGCGTCGCGAGCATTGGCGATCGATCGGTTCGACGAGGGAGCGCATGAGCTGCTGATCCGATCGCTGGCCGTGGCAGGGCTGCGCGAAAAGGCGCAGCTCGCGTTGGATAGATGCACACAGTTGTTCAAGGAAGACCTCCAAGTCGAGCTCAGTCCGACCCTGAAAGCCGCCGTCAACGAGGACGCCGCTCCTCGGGTCGCATCTGGTTCGCAGGGACGCTCAGCTTCGGCACAGCTCGAGCTGGGGCGCTCCGCCATCAATGCCGGAGCCATCGAAACGGGCATCGAGAGTCTCAGGGGGGCCGTTTGGGCTGCCGAGCAAGGATCGGATGAAGCTTTGCTCGCGGAATGCCTGCTGGCGCTTGCCTACTCGTTGATCCACTCGGTTCGCGGGCGCGATGGCGAGGCGAGCGCTTTGCTCCATCATGCTTTGGGACTGGCACAAGCGAACAGCATGTCGCGTGTTGCTGCCGAGTGTTTACGAGAGCTCGGTTACGTCGAGATGCTGGTCGGAAGCTACGACCGAGCGATGGCGTCATTCGACCGGGCTCTTGCGATGGAAGCTATGGATGAAGGCGGTCGAGCTTGGACCATCGCCTACCAGGCTCTCTCGTACTCGGACACCGGCCGTTACGAAAAAGCGGTTGCGTGCCTGGAGGCCTGTCTTGCCTCCGAAGCAGGCGAGGTGGTGAGGCAGAAGGCGTATGCGTTGTGCCTGCTAGGGCGCATCCAGATGCTGCGCGGCCAACTGCAGGAGGCCCGAAGCTCACTCGAGAAGTCCATCTCGTTGGCGACGGGATGTGGATGGACGGCCCTGCTGCCTTGGCCGCGAGCTCTCTTGGCAGAGGTGGAGCTGTTGCAAGGCGCCCCGCTTCCTGGTGTTCGCGCGCGCCTCGACCATGCCCTTTCTCTTGCACGCCAGATCGGAGATCCTTGCTGGGAAGGGGCCGCGATGCATGGACTCGGTCTAGTGGAGGCCGCTGCAGGACGGCCGGATACGGCTGCAGCTTGCCTAGCGGATGCAAGCACCGTCTGCACCCGCTTCCCCGACAGCTACCTCTGGATGAAGGCCTATGTGTTAGATGCTCTTTGCGATCTGGCTACTCGCTACCCTGGCGGTGATCCCGACCGATGGATCACGGACCTCCAGAATCTCTCGGCGCGTTCGGGGATGACCGAGTTCTTGGCTCGCTCATACCTCTACCGAGGGCGGGCCGGTGATCAGGACGCCCTGATGGTGGCGCGGATGATCTCACGCGAGGTCGACAATCCGTCGCTGGCGGCGCTTTTCTAGACAAGTTCATCTCAGTTCGCGTCTTCACACGTTCTCTCACACGGTGCCGCCGCACTATGGAGGCTCCGTAGGCCTGAAGGAAAGGAGCGGTTCGTGCCGTTGTTCATGGATGTGCATCACATGGAGGGAAACGTGTCTGCGTCGGACGTTGCGGGGGCGCATCAGAAGGATCTCGAGGTCCAGAGCGAGTACGGGGTGAACTACCTAAGGTACTGGGTCGATGAGAGCGCGGGAAAGATCTTCTGTCTCGTCGATGCACCGGATGCTCAGACGGCCGCGCGTGTACATCAAGAGGCCCACGGTCTCGTGGCAGATGAGATCTACCAGGTTCAAGAAGGCTTCTGAGGGTTGAGGGCGGCGACCCCGCCGTCCTTATCCCCGTCCATCCCGGGCTCTTACTTCGTCCAGCGATGTCGCGGCCGCAACTCGTACCCCGTTTCGGGCCGACTGCATCGAGCGACTATGTGGTGAACCGAGCGACATTGACCATGGTCAAGGGCTATGGTCAAATAGGTGGGGTGGAAGAGCTTTCGGTCTCTCGATTCAAAGCGACCTGCTTGGCGGTTCTCGAGAAGGTGCGGACGACACGCGAGCCCGTTCTGGTGACCAAGCGAGGGGTGCCCATCGCCGAGGTTGTGCCCGTCTCTCGAGCGGGTGACGAGCCACGTCGGCTGGGTGTTCTCGTTGGGCGCGGGGCCGTGTTGGGCGATGTCGTCGAGCCGGTTGTCGGCTCTGAGGAGTGGGAGACCTCCTAACCTTTGAAACTCCTACTCGACACGCATGTGTGGATATGGGCACTCCTTCAACCGGATCAGATCGCTAGCGGCACGGCGGGGGTCCTTGAGGACGCAAAGAACGAACTGTGGCTTTCACCGGTGAGCGTGTGGGAGTTGTTGATGCTGGCAGAGCGCGGGAGAGTGGAACTCGACCGCGCCCCAGCCCAATGGGTGACGGAAGCTCTGGACGCTTGGCCCGTCCGGGACGCGCCACTGAATCGCGCCGTGGCCCTTCGGAGCCGGACGATAGACCTGCCCCATGACGATCCCGCCGACCGGTTCATCACGTCTACCGCACTTGAATATGACCTGGTGCTGGTTACTCGGGACGCTCGTCTTCTCTCATCGCGGGAAGTAACGATGATGCGGGCCTAGCTGGGCTTGAGCAACCGCGGGTTGTGGGAATCCGGAGCATGCAGCGGTGGGACACGAGGGCAGAGGGGAGGCTGATCCCGCACACTGCTGCCCTGCACTTAAACCCGTTTCGCTGATCCCTCGTTTCTGCGGGTTCGCTACCTCCTTTAGTGGATGTGGCATGCATATGCTACGATTGTGGCATGGCTAGAGCGCGTATCAGCACCACCGTCGACGAGGAGTTGCTGAAGACGGTGCGCCGGCTACGCGCCGGCGTTCCGGACTCTGTACTGGTCGAAGAAGCACTTGAGGCGCTGGTCGCTCGCCACCGGGCCGAGAAGATCGATGCGGCATACGCCGCCTACGACGCGGTTCCGCTCGAAGCGGGCGACGAATGGGGCGACCTGGCTTCCTTCCGCGAGGCGGCAGCGGGTTCATGAGAGCGATCCCTGCGCGAGGGGAGGTCTGGTGGTGCGAGCTTCCCGAGGTCGGGCGGAGACCTGTGGTTGTGCTTTCTCGTGATGTCGCTATACCCCGGCTCGGTCGGGCGCTGATCGGCCCGTGCACGACGACTATCCGCGGCCTCCCAAGTGAAGTGTTGCTCGAGCCAGATGCAGATCCGGTTCCGCTCCGATCCGCCGTCAACCTCGATTCGGTTGAGAGCGTTTCGATTCGAACCCTGGTCGAACGTCTAGGGCGTTTGAGCCACGAACGTATGCACGAGATATGCCGAGCATTGTCGGCCGCCGTTGCGTGTGAAACCTAACCAAAGGTTCAACCGCACCTGTGGGATGCTGACGGGATGAGGGCCTTGTTGTTCGTCGTGTTCGGCATCGGGTTACCTTCTTTGACGATCTGGTATCTGGTCGGACGTCCCTAGGTCCACGGTTTGCTGTGATCCCTTATCGAGTAGCGCTGCGGACTCGTTAACTTCTCGAACAGAGCCTTTGGCGGGGTTGTGCCTGTTTTATGGGCCGCTCCTAGGGTTGGGATGACCTGTAGGCTCGCAGCCCATGACCCTTCGCATCAACTCCTGGTCCGGGCCGAGGAATGTTTCGACGGCCCTCATGCGAAGCTTCAACCAACGTCCCGATACCCGAGTCGTCGACGAGCCGCTCTATGGCTATTACCTAGCTGCGACGGGTGCCCCTCACCCCGGGCGCGACGAGTTGGTGCAGATCCTCGAAACAGATGTCCGAACCATCGTTGAACAGACCATCCTGGGACCGTGCGACCGTGATGTCTTGTTCATGAAGCAGATGGTCCATCACCTGACCCCAGAGCTGGACCTGGAGTTCTTGGACCCGTGTGTCAACATCTTGCTGATCAGGGATCCTGCTGAAGTGATCGCTTCGTTGGTCAATCAGCTGCCGGAGCCGAGGATGCGTGACGTGGGGCTGCAACGCCAAGTCCGTCTCTTCGAAGAACTACGTTCCAGGGGTCAAGACCCACCGGTGATCGACGCGCGTTTGTTGCTGCTTGACCCCGAACCGGTACTACGAAAGCTCTGTGACCGGATCGGATTGACTTGGGACGCCGGCATGCTGTCGTGGCCTGCGGGTCGCATCCCGGAGGATGGGCCGTGGGATCGCTATTGGTACGACAACGTGCAGACCTCCACAGGATTCCAGACCTACCGACCCAGTAGCAAAGTCGTTCCGGCATCTTGCGCAGAGCTGTTGTCCGAATGCCGCATGCAATACGACAGATTGATCCCCCACGCCATCACGGCATAAGCCAGAGGAGGCTGCTCGATGCCCACGCGGTCATACGGTCCCGATGATCTTCCCGATCCGAGGAACGCCGACATCCTGATCCACGTCGATGGTCGATTGGTGCCACGTGAAGAGGCGCGTATCTCCGTGTTCGATTCCGCGGTTCAGGGGGGCGACTCGGTCTGGGAGGGGTTGCGGGTCTATGACGGCAAGGTATTCGCTCTCGACAGGCACCTAGACAGACTCTTCGCGTCGGCGAAGGCGCTGCGGTTCGATGGTGTTCCCAGTCGTGATGAAGTCAAGAGTGCCGTGCTCGATACCTTGAGAGCCAACGGGATGTACGACGGGGCTCATGTTCGCCTGACCCTGACCCGCGGCCCCAAGGTCACTTCGGGGATGTCGCCTGCCCACAACAAGGCGGGCTGCTGCCTCATCGTTCTTGCAGAGTGGAAACCGCCGGTATTCGGGGATGGCGGCATGCGTTTGATCACATCTTCGGTTCGACGCAGTTCACCGGCCACCTTGGATTCGAAGATCCATCACAACAATCTGTTGAACAACATCCTGGCGAAGATCGAGGCCGATGTCGCGGGTGTGGACGATGCCTTGATGCTCGATGTCCATGGATTCGTTGCAGAGACCAATGCCACGAACATCTTCGTCATACGCGACGGAACTCTTCTGACGCCGTATGCGGATGCGTGCACTCCGGGGATCACACGCGGGATCGTCATAGAGCTTGCAAGAGGATCGGGGGTAGAGGTGATCGAGAGGAACATCTCGCTGTCCGAGGTCTACTCTGCCGACGAGGTCTTTACCTCCGGGACGATGGGTGAGTTGGTTCCCGTGATCGAGGTAGATGGCCGCATCATCGGCGACAACGCCATGGGTCCACTCACGCGCAAGCTCCGTGACCTTCACCATGGACTCACGCGAACCGAGGGCGAGTCCCTCGGAAAGGATGACGAGTCATGACAGACCCCGACTTCAGTGGCCTCAAAGCGGTGTTCATCAATTGCACCCTCAAGCGCTCGCCCGAGGATTCTCATACGCAACTCCTGATGGACCGTTCGATCGAGATCATGCGTTCGCGCGGGGTGGAGGTTGAGTCGATCCGCGCTGTGGACCAGGATCTGGCCGTCGGCGTGTGGCCGGACATGACCGAACACGGATGGGCCACAGATGCGTGGCCGGCGCTGTTCGCCAAGGTGCTGGATGCGAACATCCTCGTGCTGGGCTCTCCGATCTGGCTAGGAGAGAAGTCGTCGGTATGCACGCACGTGATCGAACGGCTTTACGGCAACTCGAGCCAGCTGAACGAGCAGGGGCAATACGCGTACTACGGGCGTGCAGGCGGCTGCCTGATCACCGGCAACGAAGACGGCATCAAGCACTGCTCGATGGGCATCCTGTACGCGCTCCAGCATCTCGGCTTCACGATCCCGCCCCAAGCTGATGCAGGATGGATCGGTGAAGCGGGCCCCGGTCCTTCCTACGGGGACGACGGGGCGGGGTTCGACAATGACTTCACCAATCGCAACATGACGTTCATGACCTACAACCTGATGCATGTGGCTGCGATGCTGAAGGAGAGAGGCGGGTTTCCCGCTTTCGGCAACCAAAGGTCACAGTGGGACGCCGGTTGTCGCTGGGACTTCCCTAACCCCGAGCATCGATGACCTTCGGTTCCGCTAGCACGGCCGTAGCATCTGACGCGTGAATCTCTCTACGGGCACAAGGGTAGTGGCGGGGATCGCCGTCGCTCTGGTGATGATGACGTACCTCGTGATCGTGGATCTGGGTGTTAGTGCCGGAAGGATCCATAGAGGGGTCAAGGTGGCCGGGATCGACGTCGGCGGCCTGACGGTGCTCGAAGCGTTCAATAAGCTCGATCCCATCGGAGACCAGCTCGCTCGCAGCCCTCTCAATTTCATTCCGACCGAAGCCGGTCCGCCCTGCAGCATCGTTCCCGAAGACTTGGGATGGTTCCCCGAGAGCGACGAAACCGCCGACCTAGCTTATGAGGTCGGTCGTGAAGGGTTCGTTCTGTCCGCTTTGATCGACCGGGTCCGGGCCTGGACGGGCGCTATCGATGTCGGATGGGCGGACAAGCCGAGCGCCCGAAAGGTCACTAAGTTCATCGATGATTGCGAAGGACAGCTAGAACCTTTCGGGATCGAGATAGACAGAGCGAGACTCAGGTTCCGCTTGAAACAAGCGATCGGGGGATATCCCTACCAGCAAGACCACGAACTGCCGCTGGCCGAGAACTAGTGGTGCACTACGAGCCGGCGGGATCGCCCTCGCCGCTCTGTGTCGAGGATGGTTCTTGCTCACCGGTGCCGGCATCTGCGGGTGATGACGCGGGAGAGGGTTCGTCCGGAGCGGGAGTAGGAGAAGGCTCGACGGGTGCCGGATCCTTTTCCTCTTTCGGCTTCTTCTCGTTCGCCTTAGCGTTGGAGCCATCAGCCTTGTCGTCCGCAGTCGCTGCCGGCGACGCGGAGGCGGAGGGGGTCGCAACTGCAGTGGTGGCAGGTGAGGTCTCACTGGGAGAGGGCGACGGCTTCTTGCGCTTGACCGGTGGAGCAGTTCCCTCCTCGGTCGTAGCAGCGGCAGGAGTATCGTCTGATGAGCGGGCGATGAGCGCCGCGGAGGTCAGCCCTAGCAGGGCCAGGACCACTAAGGTGGCGACCAGAACTCGTGGCTTTCGTGAAACGTCTACATCTTCGATCTCGGCCTGCTCGGATACGACTGCCGCGAAAGCTGCTGTCGCTTCGTTGCGCCCCGCGAGTGTCCCGGCGATCGCGTCGGCGAGCACGTTTCCGTTCGCATAGCGCACCATCGGATCTTTCGCGAGACATGTCATCACGAGGGCATCGATGTTGGGGTCGAGATTTTCGACGTGACTGCTCGGTGGTTCGGGATCCTTGTCGACCTGAGCGATCGCAATCGCCGTGACGTTGTCGGCTTCGAACGGGCGCCGGCCGCAGATCAACTCATAGAGGACTACGCCGAGCGAATAGACGTCGGAGGCGGGGGTCGCATCCTGCCCCGATACCTGCTCGGGGGAGATGTAGTGAGGCGAACCGATCGCCGTGCCCGTGGCAGTCAGGCGTTCGGCCCCCATCCCAGCCGAGATCCCGAAGTCGGCGATCTTGGCGTTCAGGTCCTCATCCAGAAGGATGTTCCCAGGCTTGATGTCCCTGTGGACGAGACCAGCCTCGTGAGCAGCGCCGGCCCCCCGTGACGCCTGCTCCACGAGCTCGAGCGCTCGCTCGACCGTAAGGGATTCTCCCAGGTCCGCTAGGGCTCCGCCTGTGAGGTACTCCATCACCAGGTAGGGACGGTCAGAGTCCTGGCCGAAATCGAGCACCGAAACCACACCCGGATGCGAGATCCGAGCCACCGACTGAGCCTCGGCGAAGAACCGTACGAGGAACTCAGGGTCTTGAGCCAGGCGGGGCGCGAGGAACTTGATCGCGACATCGCGATCTAGTCTGGTGTCCCTGGCTCGCCACACCTCGGCCATGCCGCCAGAGCCGATGGGAGCGGTGAGCTCGTAGCGGTCCTGGATCAAGGTTCCTTGTTCCACGACCCCTACTTGCCCGCCTAGCCGAACAGGCAAACGAAAAGGAGTTGGGGCGGCTCTCGCCAATCCTGCACATATCGGACCATTCAGGGAGGTTCTTCCAGAAGATGCGACGCCACGTAAGTCTCTTGCTCTGCTCGTTGCTAGTTGCCGCACTCGCCCCGGTCTCTGCTGTCGCCCAGGACGAAGGTCCCCCACCCGTGCCCGACACGATCCGGGGATATGCCGTCATGCCTCCCGGCCAGGATGGGACCATCACCGCTGCTGAGTTCGCCAGCGGGAACTATGGTTCCCACTTCGACGACCAGCTCGAGATGTACGCCAACCTCGTCACCGATGACGACGTGACCGAGGAGGAGTTGCTCACCTATTTCAAGGCGTTCCAGATGGCCCCCGAGGGCGAGATCGAGGACAGCTACTCGCCTGCCGAGGGAGTAACCGTCTACCGCGACAGCTTCGGAACGCCGCACATCTATGCAGAAACCCAAGACCTAGCGAGCTTCGCTGCTGGCTACGTTACTGCCGAGGACCGGTTGTTCCAGATGGATGTTTTCCGCAAGGCAGCCCGAGGACAATTGGCCGGCTTCGCGGGCGACAGCTTGCTCGATTTCGACATCGCCACTCGCCGCGAGGGTTACACCGAAGCCGAGGTGCAAGCGATGTTCGACTCGCTCGATGACCGGTTCGGCGAGACCGGGGTCGCACTGCAGACGGGTATCCAAGCGTACGCCGACGGTGTGAACGCTTACATCGATGAATCGGGTTCGGACCCGATGACGCGACCTTTCGAGTACGACGCTACAGGGAACACGGCTCCAGAGCACCCACAGCCGTGGACGGCTCTCGACACGATGTACATAGCGATCCTCCAACTGCGGGTGTTCGGAGAGACCGCAGGAGGCGAGCTTCTGAACTCGGGGTTCTACGCATACCTGGTGGAGAAGCACGGGAAGAAGAAGGGGCGCAAGCTTTATAACGAGCTCCTGTTCCAGAACGATCGCAACTCGGCGACGTCGATCCCTGCCGCTGAGGCGAACTTCAAAACCCAGCGTCTGCGAAAGGTGAACTGGCGCTCGGTTGCTATCCCAGACAATGCAGCGGAGGTGTCGAGACGACAGGCTCGTCTAACGAGCATGCAAACCGGCGTGCTCGAGTCGCTCGGGTTCAAGAAGCAGGCCTCGAATGCATTACTGGTGTCCGCCGAGGAATCGGCAACGGGCAATCCGCTTCTGCTTGGCGGTCCCCAGGTGGGCCACGCACTCCCATCCTTCTTCATGGACATCTCGGTTCACGCTCCGGGTGTTGATTTCCGTGGGCCCGCAGTGCCGGGAACCTCGGCCCTGATCCCACTGGGACGTGGTGCCGACTACGCCTGGTCCTTGACGACCGGGTACTCGGACGCCGTGGACGTGAGAGCGGAATTGCTGTGCGAGCCGGATGGTTCCGAGCCGAAGCAGGATTCCAACGCGTACATGTTCAAGGGCGAATGCATCGAGATGGAGTCGCGCGAGGAATCGTTCGAGGTTCGCTCGACCCCCACCGACCAGAGCCCACAGCCACCTCGCACCGAAACTCGCACCTTCTACAGGACGGTTCACGGTCCCGTGTTCCAGCGGGCCCAGGTGAAAGGGAAGCCCGTCGCTTTCGTCAAACAGCGCTACTTCTGGATGAAAGAGACGGAGTCGTTGCCTTCCTTCTACGAATGGAACACGGGGGTGGAGTCTCTGGAAGATTTCGCAGCCGCAGCCAAACGGTTCACTATGTCCTTCAACTCTTTCTACGCGGACAGCGAGCACATCGCTTACTTCCATGTCGGTATGTACCCGGTGCGTGCCAAGGGCGTGCATCCCTCTCTGCCGGTGTGGGGAACGGGCAAGTGGGAGTGGGGAAAGAAGCGGCGCAGCTACAAGCTGCAGCCAAAGATCATCGATCCCGAGCAAGGCTGGGTGGCGAACTGGAACAACAAGCCCGCCTTGGGCTGGGACAACCAAGATGGGTTCAAGTGGGGGCCCGTTCATCGGGTGCGTTTACTGATCGATCGCATGCGCGAGTTGCTGGATGGGTCGGGCAGAGCGGAGGTTTCCGACATCGTGGACGTGATCCGCGACGCGGCGACGCGAGACGCTCGGGGCGCTTACCTCGGCCCCCTCATGACGAAGGCGGCAGCGAAACTCCCTGCTGCAGATAAGGACGAAGCCTACGAACAAGCACTCGGCATCGTCGAAGAGTGGATCGCTGCCGGCTCACACCGGGCCAACATCGATGGTGACGACGAGATGGATAACGGACCGGCCCTTGCCATCTTCGATGCCTGGTACGACCAGCTCGTTCATCTGACCTTTGACGACGAGATCGGCGAGGACGGCTATGCACTCATGGCCGACGCACCGGTCACCAACTACAACCCGGCCAACGGAGGCGGTTTCTGGTTCGACTTCTCGTCCTACCTCTACAACCTTTTCAAACCGAAACTCTCTGCAAGAGCTTTCTCGACGGACCGTTGCGACAACATCACCACCGAGGAGTCTGAGACGTGTCGAGATCTGGCCGCGGCGGCGCTGAAGGCGGCGTTGGCACTGCTCATCGAGGAACAAGGCGAAGACATGAGTGCATGGACGATGCCGGCCGAGAACATCTCGTTCACGGACAATGCGAACTCAGCCAGCGCCGGCTCTGTTGACGACATCCCATGGCAGAACCGAGGCTCGGAGAACCACATCGTCGAGATCCTCGACGATGCCGACTGAGCAGACAGAGGCCCTAAGGCAACGGGAGCGGGGGCAGGTCTGGGTCGGTGTCCTCGTCCAAGCCGAGGTCACCGGCCAGGCCTAGCCTGCAAGCGAACCCATAGAGGTCGGTCGGTGTCCCAACCGTTGACTCCGCGAACCACTCCGGCCTGATAGCAGCTTTGACCGTGGGGGCATTGCGCACTTTTCCTCCCGGCAGCGACAGCTTCAAGACATCGATCCCGTGGGACGCGTCGAACGAGTAAACGATCGAGCCCGTCGGATCCGTCGGGGGGAAGTAGGCGGCCCAGTTCAGTGAGTTCGGTGGGACGAAATAGCCGATCTGGCGAACATCCGCGGGGTTGCTAACGTCCAGGAACCTCGTTCCCTGCTCGTACCAACCTTGCGCGACGACCTTGCCGCGAACGTCGAAGTAATGGGCGCTGCACATAGCGGCGGGTGACGCAGCGCCTGCGACGTTCAGCTCCGTCGCCCACTGGTCCAGCAACGTCACTTGTTCGCCGGTGGGCATCCCCTTCTTCGGCCCTTTCTTGTAAACCGGTACCTTCCATGTTTCGAACGAGCCGGCGCCCTTACATCCCGGACGGGTGTAGTCCTCCTCGGTGATGTAGACAACGCCCGAGTTCCTCGTCCGATACGAGTTGTGCAAGATGAAGTCGTTCGGGTTCGAACCGTCTCCGATGCCGAGTTCTTCGAAGTATGTGGAAAGGCCGCGTTCATCGGTTTGGGCGACGATCTTGCCCAAACCGTCACCCGTGTAGCCCTTGGGCAGCTTGTAGGCGACCGCGCCACCGAAACCAACTACCCAGGCCAGCCCGTTGCCGTCCACCTGAACGTCGTGCGTGGCCGCCTCGCCGTATGCGGGCGATTCGAAGATTCCCTTGTCTACCGGTTGGGAAGGATCGGCTAGGTCGATAACGCGGATCCCGCTGATGTCGGTAACCCATGCGAACCTGCAGTCGAGCATGCACGAAACGGTGTGGCCCGGCCCCCCGGAGATGGGGTTGCCACCCATCTGGAAACTCGTCAGAAGCGCGGGTGCGCCAGGATCGGAGATGTCGATCACGTGCAAGATGCCGGTGCTTTCCGCGGCGTCGTTGCTGATCAGCAAGATGTTCCCGCCGAGATCGACGTCTTCGTTCTCGAAATGGGGCAGCGGTAACCGCGACACCTCAGCGGGAGCTGCAGGATCACTTACGTCGTAGACGGTGAGACCCGCTACTGAGGTTGTGTACATAAAGCCGTCTCGGAATCGGGCCCCGATGATCCCGGGATTCGGCAGAGAGGTGAGCAGAGTCACGTTCTCGGACGCGAGCAAACCGGTGGGGTCGCTGGGAACCTGCGCCACCGAAGTCGATGCAGGGAGCGCGGATGCGGCGATAACCAACGTTGCAACGAACGCCTTGACCCTGATCACCAATAACACCCCCATCTGCCCGAGCGCCCTAGAGCGCCGCTTACACGAGATGTTCTCCGACAGGCGTGCCGTACAAAATGGCTAATAGGGACCATTTCTCCGCCGATGCACATAGCTCTGCACGGCAAGAGTCCGATGCCCGGTGCCTCTGCTAACGTCAACTTCGACGGCCACGAGATACGGAGGACGACGTTGTCCCTAGATCCGAACCGGCTCCCAGACATGCCCGAGCTGATGATCGCAGGGCCTGGCGAGCTGCATGAAGAAGACCTAAGCATCCTGGGCTCCCAGCTCATGGCCCATTACGGGGACGTCTGGACGCAACTGCACGCCGACGCGCTCGCCGCTTTGGGCAGATTCTTGGGCGCGGCCGATATTCCTTACGTGATCCCGGGCACAGGGACGACGTGTCTCGACGCTGCTTATTTCAACCTCTTCGAAGCCGGACAGAAAGTGGTCGTCTGCGACACGGGCTACTTCGGGCAACGCAGCAAGGAGCTGGCTCTTGCCCATCGACTAGAGGTCGTCGAGGTCCCGGTCGAGGTTGGGGCACCGATCGATCCTGCCCGGATCGCCGACGTGATCGACGGAGCACACGGTGTCGTGACCGTCCACGTAGAGACCGCGACCGGTGTGCGTCACCCCATCGAAGAGATCGCGCGGGTCGCTCATGGCTCTGGTGCCGTCTACATGGTGGACGGGATCGCGTCCGTCGGCGGCGAGAAGGTGAACGTTGATGAGATGGAGCTCGATTGCTTGGTAACGGGTACCCAGAAGGGACTCGAATCTCCACCGGGGTTGGGGATCTTGGCATTGAGCGCTGGGGGCCGAGCCCGCGTTGAAGCAAGAAGCGAGCGCCCCGACTCCTGGTATCTCGATCTCAAGATCTGGGACAAGTACAGGACCGAATGGGGTTCCTGGCACCCCCATCCAGTCACCATGCCGACCGCCCTCGTGATGGCCATGTATTCGAGCATCCGCCGCATCCTCGATCACGGCCTTGATGCCTGGATCGAGCGTCGCGCTGCGCTTGCTCAGAAGGTACGCGCAGGGTTGACCGAACTTGGGCTCGATCTCGTTCCCGAGGAGGGGGCGGGGGCCAATCTGGTCGTTGCTGCATGGGCGGATGATCCCGCCGCGATCCAAGCACACCTTCTCGACAACGGCGTGATGATCTCGGGCGGGCTCACCCCCACTGCCGGTAAAGCGATACGCATCGGCTTGATGGGTCGCACGGCTACCGAGGAACACGTCGACCGGGTGCTGAAGTTGATCGGCGAGGCGCTCGCCTAGCCTTTTCGCTATCGGTCAGGTTTGCGACTGCACCTCTAGGGATGCGGCAACACGCAGGTCCCGGTACAGCAACTGTGGATCGCCCAAGCGTCGCCGCAGCTCGCGCTCGAGCCCCGCTATCGGGTACAGGTTCTGGGGTGCCCGTGGGTCCTTGTGACTGGCCGATGCGAAGCGGGGCAGTGTCTTGGTCACCGTCGAGGCAAGCTTGATCGCTTCTTCGATGGGGGCGTCCGCCGAGGTTTCGCATCTGACGACCCCGGCCCACTGATGCCCCTTTGCACCTGGAAGGCGCACGTACCAACAGAACCGCCCCCATCTCCCGAGCGTTAGGAAGACCGGTGTTCTTTGGCCGGCATCGAGTTGTGACACCACCATCCCTAGCTCCTCGGGCAGGTAGTTCACGTGGTGTGTCTTGACGTAGCCCACCCGTTGCGGTCCGCCCAGGTTGCCCCGCAAGGGACCGTCAACGAGTGTGAGGTCGGTGTTGTGATCGTCGGCGATCGCCGACTCGAGCTCGCCCATGCGATCTTGGATCGCGAGCCAAAGCTCTTCGGAGGAGTCGCCTTTCGCGCGGCGGACGCCGTAGTGCGCATGACGGCTGGTGATGGATGCAGCTTCGGTCGCTGCACTGAACAGCCCCCGCTCAACGGTCGCTGCAACGACCTGGGCCGATCCATCGCAACGGATCGCGCCCGCCGCGTACGAAGCGCAGACCCCCGGTCTGCTCCCCGTCGGGGTTTCTATCCACACTCGGGCGTCGATCCTGCGGACCCCATCGGTGAAGAGGACCGAGGAGGGCACTTCGGTGGAAGTGCCGGGGGTCAAGGGCTTCCATCTCGCGGCCGGCAGTTCGACGTTGACATCGACCTTCGTGTCTGCGCCGAACCGGTCGTCCATCTCCATAGGGCTGCCATAGTCGGTTGCCCAAGCCTCGATCGCGAACCTCATCCGCCGGTCCTTTCGACCTTCGAGGTGCGTGAGTCCTTGCTGACCCTGAACTGAAGCGGCACACGGTCGGCAAGATCGCGCACGTGAGTGACGATGCCAACCATCCGCCCCGCCGAAGAGAGGTTCTCTACGGTCGCAGCGACCATGTCCAATGCCTCGGGGTCGAGCGTGCCGAAGCCTTCATCGAGGAAGATCGCATCCAATCGAGCCGAGCCCTGAGATTGGAGTTCGATCAGCTGGTCCGATAGAGCGAGCGCCAGCGAGAGCGATGCGAGGAAGGTCTCGCCCCCGGACAACGTCTTTGCCGGGCGGGTCTCGTTCGCGTTGTGGTGGTCCGTGACCAAGAAGTTGTTGGTGCCGTCAACCGTCAGCGAGTACTGCCCCTGGGAGAGCTCCCGCAGGATCTTCGTTGCTCCGGCGACCAGTCGATGGAGAGCCTCGCCGATCAGCCACCGCTCGAATCCGGTGGCGTTCAGATGGCGGCCCAGTGCCGCGGCCAGCTGCTGCCGCTTGGTCACCTCGTCGAGCTTTGCCCGCAAGGCTTTCGCCTTGGCCATGCCGGCGGAGACCGCCTTGACTTCAGCGCGAGCCTCGTCCAGGGATCTCGTAACGAGCAGAGTCAGATCGTCGTCGTCCGGCTCGAGGTCGCACTCGACACATCGTTGCGCCAGCTTCTCGATCACAGCCATCTGAGCGGCTCGAGCCGCGCCGGCTGCCTCTTCGAGCTGTTGCGCGTCGTGCTGTAGTTCCGGAAGCTTGCCCTTGGACCATTCAACAAGCTCTTGCCAGTCCGCGAGCAGCGAGGACCGTCTTGGGGTGGGCGGTCCCAGTTGGGTCAATGCGTCGCGCGTCTCTTCGAATCGATGCCTCTCGTTCGTCTCGCTCTCGCTCAGTGAGATGAATGTTTTCTGTGCGAGAGCCTGCGCTTCGCGCGCTTGCTTGTCCGCTGCCCGTGCTTGGGCCAGCGAAGCCTCGGCCGCTGCGATCTCACTGAGCGAGGTCTCGATGGCTTTCAGGTCTGGCTGGCCGGTGAGCGCTGCCTCGATCTCGGCGAGTTGTTCCTCGGCCATCTTCACTGTGGTCTCGGCTTGGGTGACGGCCCGGTCCCTTTCAGCGAGAACGGCATCTGCCTTGTCTCTGGCCGTGACCGCCTTGGCAACTGCAGCCGCTGATTTGTCCAGTGCGGTTGCCTTTGGATGACGGGGGAGCCGAGCAACCTCTTGCAGGCACACCGGACATGGTTGCCCCAACTCAAGGCCCGAGGCGAGGTGCTGCGCCTGATGCTCTGCCCGTGCCGCCTCGTTGGCACTCTCGGCTTCGGCTAGAGCGGCCCGGGCCGCTTCGGCCGAAGCCTGCGCTGCGATCTGCGCCTCGGTAGCGGCGGCCTGCGCTTTGAGCGCCGTCTCGAGACGCTCCACCGAAGTTTCCCGGTGGGCATATGCCCGAGCGGTCAACTCGGCCGCCGTCTTGTCGCCGAGCGCTACTAGCACCTCGGTGGCCGTCACCGCCGCTTCGGATGCGGCATCCGCTCGCATCGTGGCAGTGGCGACCGCGTCACGCGCTTCTTGCAGGCGCGGACCGAGTTCGGAGACGGACGTTGGGACCGAGAGGCGGGTCAGGGCATCTAGGCGTTCTCGTGTTCGAGTCAGCTCCGTCAAGGCGCCTTCGTTGTCGGTGCGCAACCTGTCGAGCTCGGGCTGGGCTTTGCGTACCTCTTCGTCTAGGCCTTCGAGCGCTTTGACCTGAGCTTTCGCTTCGGCCAAAGCCTCGGGCGTGGCCGTCATCAGGTCGTCTTCTTCAAGACGGTTCTCGATCCCGGCGGCTTCGCCCTTGCACTCGGACGCCAGAGAGTTCGCCGACTCCATCATCTGTCGGTAAACCCCGATGCCGAGCAGGTCGCGCAGCATCGCCTGCCGCTTGCTCGGGTCCTCCTTCAGGAACCTCGCGAACTCGCCCTGAGGGAGCACGACGCACTGGATGAAGTGTTCGAAGCTGAGCCCGAGCAGCTCACTTACCTTTGCGGTCAGCTCGTCCGCGGTGCCGGCGAGGACATCTTCGCCGAGTTCGAGCCGTGCCTTCGTCGTTGCGTTGCGGCCGCGCTTGCTGACCACTCGAACCGCTCGGTAGCGGCGGCCCTCGACCTCGAATTCCAAGGAGACCCGGGCCTCGACCTGGCCTTGCGTCACGACCGGTGCAACCAAGCCCTTGTGTTCGTAGCGAGGTACGGAGCCGTACAGGGCGAAACAGATCCCGTCGATGATGGTCGACTTGCCCGACCCGGTAGCACCGACGAGGACGAAGTAGTCGGCCCCCTCGAAGTCGATGACGGTGGGCGCGCGGAACGATCCGAAGCCGGATAGCTCCAAACGAAGAGGTCTCATACGCACTCCTCGTAGAGCTCGGAGAAGAGCGACACCAGGGCCGGGTCCTCGATGTCGCGTTCGTCTAGGTAGCGGATGAACAGGTCTTGCGGGCTGAGCGTTTGCCGATCCAACGTCTCGCTCGGCCTCGTCTCATCCGGCGCCGCCGCGATCACCTTCACGGCATTGGGGAAGAGCTCGCGGATCTCGTCGCCGAGGCCGGTATGGGCCTTGCTGGTGACTACGACGCGCAGGTGATCGTCACCACAGGATCCCGCCACTTTCTCTAATTGTTTGAGGGTGCCGGTGATGGTTCGCAGACGCCGTCCAGAGGTCAGTTCGATCTCTTGCACCTCCGCGGGCAGGCCGGGCCGCACATCCACGAGGTTGACTTGGCGGGGTCCCTCGTCATCGGAGAAGTCAAGGTGAAGAGGTGCGCCGCAATAGTGGATCGGACAGGGGCCGGGCATCTTCTGTGCTTTGTGGATGTGTCCGAGTGCGACGTAGTGAGCCGAGCCCGGAAAGGCGGTCGCATCGACGCAATATTCGAAGATCGTTTGAGCGGTTCGCTCGCCTCCGCCCAAGGTTGCGTTGAACAGAGAGAGATGCCCGGCGAACAGGTTGATCGAATCTTTCGAGAACGGTTCGCATACCCGTTCGATCATGTGACCTACGCGATCCTTGAACTCGCTGCCGAGTTCGAACGCGTCCAGGTCCATGAGCTGGGCCGCTTTGACGATGTAGCGCTGCGAGATCCACGGCAGCGTCGCAAGCATTACCGGCTCGCCATCTTTCGAGTCGAAACGCAGCGGCCGAGGATCCACGAAAGGGCGGATCGTTACGTCGGCAAGTCCGAACACCGCGGTCACAGCCTGGAGTCGCCGGTCGCTGTCGTGGTTGCCGGGCGTCACGACCACCTTGCCGATCTTCGACAGCTCCAAGAGTGCGCCGTATACGACGCTTTCCGCTTCGGGGGAGGGGGACGCAGAATCGAACAGGTCACCCGTGATGAGGATCAGCTCTGCTTCCTGCTCGCGGGCGATCGAGGCGATCTCGGCAAGCACCGCTTGCTGTTCGTCGAGACGGTTGCGGCCCTGTAGCGATCTTCCGACATGCCAATCGGCAGTGTGAAGCAACCTCACGCGCGCGGCAGTCCTTCGAACGGGTCGTCCCCACGGCCGGGTGACTCGGGGTTCTTGCCGGCTTCGCTGGGCCGGGTCGCCCATGCCGGGAAGGGGAACTCGAGCACCAAGGGAACCGGGATCTCGGGCTGAGAGACCATCATCGTTCCCGGCTTCATAATCGTGGCGCGGTCCCGGTTGGGTCCCTTCAAGAACCCGTACTGGCCACGGGATGCTTCGGCCGAGTCGAGCCGGCCGACCACCCTGATCGATGATTGACCGACGATGCGACCCTCGACCTCGCTGGCGGTCTGTTGGGCGCCCACCAGGATGGTCCCCAGCGAGCGGCCGCGCTCGGCCACGTCAAGCAATGTCTCCTTGATGGGGCTGTTGCCGTCCGCCGGCGCGTACTTGTTCAACTCGTCCAGCACCACGAAGAGCAAGGGCCGGGCGGTTCCAGAACTCTCCTTCTGTTCGAAGGTCCGGCGAAGCACGACCCCTACGACGAAGCGCTTGGCGCGGTCGGGCAGGTTGTGGATGTCGACAACGGTGACTTGCTTCTCGGTCTGGACGCGATGTTTGCCGGGGTTGGGGATGTCGCCGCGGATCAGACGTTCCAGCGGACGGATCGCGCCGTGCAACCGGCGTACGAAAGCGTTGATCGTCCCGGCCCCGATGACCGGTCCCGCCCAGTCACCCATCTCTTGGACCTGCGCCTCGATGAGAGCAACGAGGTCGCGGAAGGTGCGTATCTCGGTGTCTTCGATCATGACGCCGCCGTCGCCGAGCGGGACGGCTTCGGTCTTGAGCTTTGCGGTGACGTTGTGAACGACCATCGTGTAGTGCTGGCGTTCGTCCTCGACGTCCGAGAACACGAACGGCAAGAGCTCTTCGCTGCAGAACTCCTCGATGGTCCAGAAATATGGCATGACGCCGTGCGAGCGGCTGGCTACGTCCGGAGCGCCGTTGATATCACCGGGCCGTGGGGGAGCGTAGAAGGTCGCACTTGAGAACGGACCGGCGGGCAGTCCCAGCTGGCGGTAGCGATCGCGATCCTCGTCGGTGAGCTGGATGTTCGGATGATCGAGGAACATCAGGTCCTCGCCCTTGACGTTGAAGATCAGTGCCTTCGTGTTGTGAGCGTCGCTTCCCAGTGCCCCCGAGTTGAACAAGCTGTAGAGGAGGAACATCGCATACGAGGTCTTGGTCGCCACACCCGAGATGCCCGAGATGTTGATGTGAGCACCGCGGGTGCCATCGATGAACTCGACGTTGATGAAGATCGGTTCCCCATCGCGCGTCAGTCCTGCCGGCAGGCGCTTCTCCATCGAATCGAAGAACAGCGCCATGTCACGCTCTTTACCCTCGGCCTTGCGTACGCCTGCGCCCGGGAGAGGGGGCACGAAGATCTCGGGTTCGACCCGCGTCGCGCTGATCTTGGCCGCCTCGGTCACTTCACCCGGCAGCACTCCATCGGAGATAAGGAAGACGTCCGAGTCGAACCGTGCCCCCTCGTGCCGGGCCCGGATCTGGGACACGATGCCGAATATCTTCACCGGATCGCCGCCCGGTGGGGTGCGCTCGGTTGCCACCACGTCGTCGAGCTGGAGGTATTGATCGGGGGCCAGGCCGACCCAGAACTCCAGCGGGGTGGAATCCTCGGTGCCGAGCACGCGCCCGACCACCTCGCGGCTCTGCGTTGAGGTATCAGAAGCGTCCGAAACCTCAGGGTCTGATGGGATGGGTATCTCCGTCACGGTCCCAACCTATCGCCGCGCTGCGACGAAAAGTCGGCCATCCGACGGGAGCGCGAAGACCGATGTGGTCGCTCTGGTGGGCCGGACGGGGTCAGATTGCGCAGACGCTCGGTTATCGTGGCCGCAATGAATCAGAAGCTCTATGAACAGCGCGCGAAGAGGCTTCGGGACGCAACCTTGGTGGCGATCTTCCGAACGCGGGCCCCCGAGCACGCCGTCGAAGGCATGAACGCCGCGGTCCGGGGTGGGTTCGAGGCCGTCGAGGTCACCATGAACACCCCCGGCGCCACCGATGCCATCGCGGACGTTGCCGGCCGGATCGACGCCATCGTGGGGGCCGGCACGATCACGGCTCCCGAACAGGTCAAAGAGGCCTACGACGCGGGGGCCGAGTTCATCGTCACCCCCGTAACCATCCCCGAGATCGTGGACGCCGCGCACGAGTTGTCAATCCCCGTCTGCATGGGTGCCTCGACCCCGACCGAGATCTTCCGGGCGGTTCAGGCCGGTGCCGATTGGGTCAAGGTCTTTCCCGCCGAGTCCCTGGGCGGGCCGGACTACATCCGTTCGCTGCTCGGCCCCCTCAACGACACCAAGATCCTCGTCACGGGCGGCATCACGGCCGAGAACTACCTCGGCTACTTCGACGCCGGAGTAGAGCTCGTCGGATTCGCAGATTCCGTCTTCGACCCCGACATCGCCGCCGACGGAGACTATCCAGAGCTGGAACGCCGGGCGATCGAAGTCTGGCGCCGCTACGACGTCTGGGAATCCTCCAAGCGCGACTGAGCGCGGAGCGAGGTTTCGGTTCAGATCGAAGTGGATCGAAGGGTCATTCTCGACGCGCGGTCGTGAGGCGGCGCACGCCGCTTGAGGGGGCCGCCGGAAGATCCAGGGCCAGGGTCTCGTCGTCGGCGCCCTGGGCCTAAAGAACTAGTCCCGGATGCCGATAGATGGGATGGAGCAGTGGGGGCCCGATCAGCGGCGGGCTGTGCTCCTAGTGAACCCGGACGGTCACCCCGTCCACGAGCACGCAGGAGGAAAGTTGGGCACGACTTCCCGTAGGGCCATCTCCGCATCGGTTGCAGCACTGTGTTTGGTAGCAGCTGCATTCGCTATCCCGGCTGTTGCAAAGGGCGGCAAAGGTGAAGGGCACGGCAAGGGCAAGGGCAAGAAGGCCACGATCTTGTCGTGGGACGAGACGACCCGGACCTTGGTTCTTACCAACAAGAAGGGCTACGAGCAGACCTTTACCGTCGCCGCCGACGCGCTTCTGACCAAAGTCGTTCCTTGCGAAGACGATACCGATGACGAAGATGTCACCGACGGCGATACTGAGGTCAAGACCTGCGGAAACATGGATGCGACGACCGCAGACCTGGTTACCGGGTATCGCGTCTTGAACTTCAAGTCCGAAGACGGCGTCATCTACAAGCTCAAGGTGAAGGTTCCTCATCCCGAACCCGAGCCGGAGCCCGAGAACTGCGATGACCCTGCGACGACCGACGTGGTCGAAGAGTGCCCCGTCAACGATGCAACCCCCGTGCCGGTGGAGACGCCGGTAGAGGAAGCCCCTCCGGTCGTATAGGTACCGGAACAACTACAAGGCAACAGACCCCGGCCGGGGTTAGGACCGGCCGGGGTCTTGCGCGTCTGTCACGAACCCCCTTGCGCCTCGGACCGGGCTGAGCCATCGTGACCGCATGAGCCGGTTGCTTGGTCGCGTCCTCGCGGGCGCCATCGCTTCTTTGACTTCGGTTGCGCTCGTGGCGCCGGCCGGTGCGCAGGCGGAAACCTGGACGAGTGTGCTCAACGGCTATCGGGCGCTGGGTGGGTTGGGCGCGGTGTCGGAGGTCGCGGAGTGGAGTGATGGGGCCTACAAGCACTCTCGCTACATGGTCGAGAACAACACGATCGGTCATTCCGAGGACCCGGGGCTCCCGTTCTATTCACCGGAGGGGCTCGCGGCGGCTCAGAGCAGCAATGTCTCTTTTGGTGGCAGCGGCATGACGGCGCGCGAGCACCTCGAGACTCTCCTTCTGGCTCCGTTCCACGGATTGTTGATGATGGATCCCCGCCTGACCCAAAGTGGGTTCGGCATCTATGACGGAGGAGTGGCCAAGGGGAGCGCAGCAACGCTCGACGTGTGGCGGGGGTACCAGGGGTCTGCGCTCACCAGGGCCTGGTCGTGGCCTGCCAATGATGCGACGATCCCGAACTGGACCTTCGGCGGTGGGGAGAGCCCCGATCCCTTCACCTCCTGTCCCGGCTATGCGCCTCCGACCGGAGCGCCCGTCTACATGTTCTTGCCGGGCCAGGTGGCGCCCACGGCCTCTTCCATGACGAGCGATGGGGTGCCGTTGCCGCACTGCATGATCTACGCGGGCAACTACACCAATCCACATCAAGGCTCTGTAGATATCGTGCGCAACGTCATGGGGAGTCGCTCGGCCGTGATCATCCTGCCAAAGGCTCCACTGGAGGTCGGCAAGACGTACACGGTAACGGTGACCAACGCTGGAGTGGCTTACTCGACGACTTTCAGCGTCGGCAACGCGGCGATCCCTCCGGTCAGTCCTCCGGCCGACGAGGAACCCACGCTGGTGACACGATCGCTGACCTTGGAGGCCAAGTCCCTGGGGGCCGGGACCCGCTTGAAGGGCGTGCTCGATGCTGCGGGATGGCCGGCGTGCGAGAACGGGGCCGAGGTCTCGTTGCTCAAGAAGAAGGACGGCGAGTGGCAAGAGTTGAGGCGCACGGTGACAAAGGACGATGGCTCTTATTCGGTGAGGGTTGATGCCCGCGCCGGTCGCTTCCGTGCGAGCGTCACCGATACCTACGCCGGCGATCTGTTGTGCTCGTCGGCGACCTCTTCCACGGTTCGCCTCAAGCGATGACCTGGGCCACGGCCCTCTCCGAGTGACTACCGCCCTGCGATCTCCGTGTAAAGAACGCGTGGGATAGGCGCGCGATTCTTCGGTAAGAACTAGAGGGTGGTTAGGAGTTCGGCTATGGACTTCTCTATGCCTTCGGCCAGCACTGCCAGGTCCGGCACCGCGTCGTAGTCGCCAAGCAAACCGAAGCCGATCCCTCCGTTGTAGGAGAACAACGCCACGCCTAGGGTCGTGTTTCCGGCCAGAGGAAGCACCGGGTAGACATCGAGCATCTTGCGCCCGGTTGCATATAGCGGGATCTGGGGGCCGGGCACGTTGGTGATGGTCAGGTTGTAGGCCCGTTGCCGCTGCACCAATCTGGAGGCCTGTGCCAGGATCGTGGGCGGCGCGTACTCGCCGAGCGAGGTGAGGATCTGGGCCCCCACGGCCTGCCCGGAGCCCTTCAGATGACCCATGTGCTCGTTCACGGCTTTGAGGCGCTCGACGGGGTCGGCGATGCGCACCGGCAAGGTGGCCCACATCGTGGCGATCTGATTGCCCAGAGCTCCGCGGTCTGCGTCCGCCCGCACCGAGACCGGGATCATCGCGCGCAGCTCGATGTCGTCGACTCGCTCGCCACGTTCGCTCAGCATCCGTCGAAGGGCACCGGTCACGACGGCAAGTACGACGTCGTTGACGGTGGTGCCGTAGGCGTTCTTCACGCGTTTTACGTCTTCGAGATCGAGATGAACCATCTCGAACCGACGATGCGGGCCGATCCTGACGTTAAGAGTGGACGGCGGCGCAAGATCCAAAGTGCCGCCGACGAAAGAACCAACGGCCTTCGCTGCCTCCACGACGCGGTTGGGGAGCTTGGCGGGGTCGAGCATCGCCGACTGCACGATGCGCAAGAGCTCGGCTGGCGAAGTGATGCGCTCGCCGAGCGCTTCCATCAAGAGCTGATCTGCAGATGGTTCGGGGATCGGACGCCACGGCTCGTATTCGATCTCACTCGGTTCCTCGGAAAGATCCAGCATGACCGTCATCAGGTCGGCTCCCGACACGCCGTCGACGACGGCGTGGTGCGTCTTGGAGATCAGAGCCCAACGGTCGTCCTGCAGGCCCTCGACGAACCAGATCTCCCACAGAGGCTTGGTGCGATCGAGCTGCTGCGACATGATGCGACCGGCCAGTCGCTTCAGCTTGGTCTCGTCCCCGGGCGCCGGGAGCGCGGTCTGGCGCACGTGATACTCGAGGTTGAAGTGGGTGTCGTCGGCCCAGATGGGGCGGCCCAAACCGAATGGCACGGTGTGGATCTTCTGCCTGAACCGGGGCACCAACTGCAGCCGGCGGCCGACCATGTCCTTGAACTCTTCGTAGTCCGGTGCCGGCCCCTCGAACACCACGACGGCGCCCACATGCATGTGGGTATCGGGACCTTCTAGGTGCAGCCACATCTCGTCTAGGACCGTCAACCGCTCGAACTTGGACATGTTTGTAATGGTAAGCGGGATAGCGTGGGCCCATGCCCCGCAGCCAGCAGGCGCTCGCCGATCTCGTTGCCTCGTTGGGTCTTTCTGATCCTCGCATCGAGGCGGCTTTCAGGGTGGTCGATAGGGCGGCCTTCGTCTCGTCCGACTACGGCGGGACGGCATACTCGGACCGGCCCTTGGGGATCCCAGAGGGGCAGACCACCTCGCAACCCAGTTTGATCGCACAGATGATCGACCACGCCGGCGTTACCGCCGGCAGCAAGGTCCTCGAAGTCGGGACCGGGTGTGGTTTCCAAACAGCGCTGCTGGCCCACCTTGCGACCGAGGTGTATTCGATCGAGAGGTCTTTGGCCCTGGCCGACCTGGCTCGCGAGCGGATCGGGGGGAACCATCCGGCGCCGGTGAGTGTCATCCATGGTGATGGCTGGGAAGGGTATGGAGCCGCTGCGCCTTACGACGTGATCGTCGTCTCGGCAGCGGCGAGCACTCTCCCAGATGCTTTGCAGGAGCAACTACGAGAAGGGGGCCGGATCGTCATCCCGATAGCAACGCAGCACTCTGATGATGTGTTGGTGTTCGTGAAGCGTGATGGCCGAGTCGAGCTCGACCATCTCGTGACACCCGCCCGATTCGTCCCGCTCGTAAAGGGTCAAGGATGAGGTGGGTGCTGGTCGTGATCGCGTCGGCCATGGTTTTGAGCGCATGTGCCGACAACACTCCGGTGCTTAGTGGCACAGCGAGCCCGGCCCCTGCAGACCCTTCGTCAACGGCAGACGCTTCTCCTAACCCGGAACCCACCCCCTCTCCAACCCCTTCGCCCGGCGGGCGTGATGCTGCCGCCTTCGCGGTGATCGGAGATTGGGGAGCCGGTACCGAGCAGCAACAAGATGTGGCCGATCGCATGTGCCGGTGGCGGCAACGCCGCAGCTTCGACCATGTGTTCACGACCGGTGACAACATCTATCCGGACGGGAGAGGGTCGAACTTCGAGCCATTCTTCTTCGATGTTTATGGGTGCCTCTTCGATGCTGGGGTGCGGTGGCACGCTGCACTTGGGAATCACGATGTGGTGCTCGAGAACGGTGCGGCCGAGCTAAACGAGCCGGCATTCGGATTGAAAGCACGCAACTACGTCGTGCGCAAGTTCGGTGTTCGTTTCGTCGTGGTCGATTCCAACGACCTCAATATGCGGTTCCTTCGCAAACAGACCCGGACCCGATCCGGAGACAGGTTCACCGTCGTCCTCATGCATCACCCGGTGTTCTCGGGCGGAGATAGCCATGGCCCGACGCCCGGGTTGGCCGAGCGGGTCGGCGAGCTGTTCAGCCGTCGAGGGGTCGATCTCGTTTTCTCGGGACACGACCATGTGTACTCGGCCAGCAGGGTTGTGGCCGGTGTCCGCTATGTCGTTACGGGCGGTGGGGGAGCGGGCTCGAACGGTTGCAGGTCATCGGTGGCGATCGTCTCCTGCGTATCCCGCTACCACTTCATCTACGTCAAGGTCTTCGACGACCGGTTGAAGGTGCGTGCCGTGCCTCGGTCTGGAGTTCCATTCGAAACCTTCACGGTGCGGAACTAGTCGCTCCAACTCGTAGAGCCATAGACCTTGAGTGCAGCCAGGTAGAACATCGCCTGGTGGAAGTTGTGAGGTTGGGAGCCCTTGGTGATGAAGTCCGGATCGTTCGCCCCCTCGGGACCGAGCTCCCAATGCTCGCCGAGCAACCCTGTGGAGGGGGTCGTGAGCTCGGATGCGATCCACACGAGAGCATCTTCGAGCCGCTCCACGCGGGCGGCGTCGCCTTCGAAGATGTAGGCGCTGCCCAGGATCGCCCGGGCTTCGTTGGAGCCACTGGTTTCTTTGCCTGCCATCGCCCGCTCGATGTGCCTGAGGTTCTGCTCCGCCTGGGCCGTAGCCTCGTCGCCGGTGACGAATCGAACGGGCCACAAGAGTGACCCGCCGGTTTCGTGATCGCGGGTGAAGCAATCACACCCCTCGTCGAGATACGTAGCGCGGATCGCCGCATCCAACTCCGCTCTGCGCTCATCCCACCTCTGTGCGTTGACCAACGCCTCTTCGGTCCCCCTCGCACGAGCGGCGGCTGCGGCCGCCTTGAGGCCCAGCCACGCGCCCTGTGCTCCGATCAAGGTGCGCTCAGGACTCTCGGAATCCTCTTCGTACGCGGTGCAGTGCAAGCCGGTGGCCGGGTCGCGGCAACCGACCGGTGGATCGTCGGTTAGATAGTGGGCTGCCCGCTGGATCGCCGAGTACACCCCGGTTAGGTATGGGGAGTTCGGGTGCCTCCGATAGTGCTCCCATAGGGTCCAGATCCCGTAACCGGTGGCATCGATCTCGTATGGGACCGCGCTGGCCACCACGCCGTCGGTGTAGTAGCTCTGGGCCCAATTCCCCGGTGGTGTGGTTTCTCCTCCGGGTGGTTTGGACACGCTGGAGGCTTGCCATCTAGCGAGCGTGAAGTTGTGCACCTCGACGATCTCCGGGTGACCCGCTGCCTCTAGAGCTTCGTTGATGTAGGCGGCATGCAGTGGTCTGTCCGTAGCGACCGGGGATTGGGTAGAGACCGACGTTGCCACCGCGCCGGTTGCGCGGTCGGTGGCCTGGCGGATCGAGATGAGAGCGCGCTTCGCCAGGCGTGTTACGACGCGTGGAGCCGACCTCGGCAGTGAGGCTGTAGAGAGCCACGTCCGCCACCATCGCGACTTCGCAGCGGCTCGCTCCCCGTACGTATCGGCCCGCACCCGGGCCAGGACCGTTTGCAGCAGTGGCTCGGTGGCAGCGGCAGCCATCAGGATGGTGGCGGCAGCGCGGCGAGATCTTCCTAGGTTCTTCTGCACGAACAGCGCAGCATCGGCCTGACCACTAGCCTGATCGGAGCCCGACAGTTTCCCGTCGGCGGCATCGTCATATGCGCTGGTGCCCCCGACCGAGCTCTGATAGGTGTCCTCACCAACCTCGTGCCCCTTGGAGGTCTCGGCGAAGCCGATCCCTAGGGAAACCGACGACTCTTCTCCGGTCGAAGAATCCACACCTGATAGGGAAGACACGATGGCATCGAGCTCTTCGAGATACGTTGCACCGTCGTCGTTGCGTTCCTCGGTACACCAATCATCGACGGGTGCTCTCTGGGTCTTGGAGATGACCGGATTGAAGTTGGCGAACGCGAAGATGCGAACCTGTCGCACCCCGGAGGTCTTTGCCCGCTGCACCCTCACCCGACGCAAGAGGACGGGTCTATGAGGGTCGACAACGTCTCGCACCGTGACCGTTAGTCCGGATGCCCGATCAGCGAATCTCGTCGCTACTTCGTCGCCATCATCGTCGATGAACCTCTGACGCGAAGGCCATCGCCGCAACCACGAGAATTCCCAGTCGGGGTCGCCATCCGATCTCCAGGCGACCCCGATCAACGCACCTTCGTTCACCTGCGCTCCCATGCGTGGTTCAGCTCGATCGGTGGTGCGGTATTTGATCTGGTCGTAGTAGCCCGCCGAGGGCCACCGGAACACGGTCACGGTTGCATCGGGATTCAAGGCGGCGGTCAGGGTCTGGTTCCCGGAGACCGCGGTGATGTCTGTGGGTCCGTAGGGTTCCTGAGCGTCTCCACCAGAAGCCAAACAGTCCGCGGAAGTCTGCGAGGACGCGCCGTTCACGCCGACACCGCCGACAAGGGAAGCAACCAGGACGATAAGGACTATCCGGACCCGCACCACGCCAAGCATGCTAATCCGCAAACCTGTCGTATAGGGCTCCTATGGTGCCTCCATGGGCACTTCTATCGCTGTTCTCGTGGTCGTCTGCGTCATCGTCATCGCGCTGGCTCTTGCCGGGGTTGCCGTCGCCGTGCGCCGTCCGTCTCCAGATGTGGCTGCTCTTCGACGTGAGTTCGACCGGCTCAACGAACGGATCGGGACCGACAACTCGCTGTTGGCGGGCCGCCTAGAGGGGCTAGACAGCCGGTTGGCTCAGGGCCAGGCTGCCAACCAGGGGCTGGCGGTGGACATCTTCGACACCCTCGGTGATCTTCGGGCCAGCACCCAAGCCGTTGCCGCCCAAGCCAAGGAGTTCACGACGTTGCAGCAACTCTTGCGCGCGCCCAAAGCGCGCGGCGGCCTGGGGGAGGCCATGCTCGAGCAGCTGCTCGGTCAGGTTCTTCCCCCTGAGTCTTTCGAGATGCAGCACCGGTTCTCGAACGGAGTGATCGTCGATGCCGTCGTAAAGGCGGGTGGCCAGCTCGTGTGCGTCGATTCGAAGTTCCCGATGGCGAACTATCAGCGGATCTGCGACGCAACCGATGACATCGCACGGGCGGAAGCCGAGCGCGCCTTCGCTGCCGATGTAGCCCAGCACATCAAAGCGATACAGACCCGCTACATCGTTCCCGATGAGAAGACGCTGGATTTCGCAGTGATGTATGTCCCCGCCGAAGGCGTTTACGCGGAAGTCCTGCGAAGCAGCTCTCGCCGGGGCTCTGTTTTCGAAACCGCACTCGAATCGAGGGTGGTGCCGATGTCACCATTGACACTCTTTGGCTACCTGCAAACCGTCCTCTATGGTTTGCGATGCATGCGGATCGAAGAACATGCTGAAACGATCCTCGGCCTGTGCGGCCGGTTGGAGCAGGATCTAACTCGGTTCGCCGAGGACTACGACACGCTCGGCCGTCATCTGACCAATGCTCGTGGCCGTTATGAGGACGGCGCCCGCAAGCTCGACCGGGTGCGTGATCGGCTAGAGCGCATAGGGGACGGAGACACAGGCCCCGGCCCCCATGAGCTCCCCGTTGATCACAGCAGCCCGGAGCCATTCGAGATCGCCAACAGGCTGTAGGAGCAGAACGCAACGAGTGGTTGCCGGGTTCGCCGAACGCGCTCACTTCAGCCGCGTGACGTAGTCGTCGGCGATGTCGACCAGGTCGGCAACGAGGTCTGCCGCCCGCTCGTAGCCATCGGAGTGCAGCCGGTCCCGCAACCCGCTGAGCGTTCCGGCGAGAAGCAGGACCACGAGGTCGCCGAGATCGGCGGGAACGGTCTCGGGGGGACAACCGCGGGCCATCTAGCGCTCACCCCGCATCGCTTCGGGGTGCTCGCGCCAGTAATGGCGCCTGACGCGTGCGCCGATCCCCCAATCCTTGGGGGAGCGGATCAACTTGCCGCAGGTCTTGCACCTGGGCGTCTTGGCCTTTCTTTCTTTCGGGGCCATGTTGCCTCCAACCCGGCCCGGTGTGCGGTCGTGCCACCGTAGCGACACCCTGCGACGTTTCTTGTGCTATCGATTGCAGATGCAAGCCTTAGCGATCGAAAGCAAGACCGGTATCGAGGCCGCTCGGGTCATGGATGTCGCAGAACCGGTCTGTGGCCCGGAAGATGTTGTCGTTAGGGTTCGTGCCGCGGCGTTCAATCATCTCGACCTATGGACGGTCAACGGAGAGTTGCCGTTCGAGATCGATTACCCCTTCGTCCTTGGTGCCGACGGTGCGGGCGAGGTCGAGGTGACCGGCGAGAGGGTGAGGGGGATCAAGCCGGGTGCCCGGGTCATCGTGGATCCGGCTTTGAGCTGTGGAAGATGCGAACGTTGCCGCGCAGGTGAACAGTCGAACTGCGTAAGTTTCGAGATGCTCGGCGAGCATCGCAACGGCACGATGGCGCAGCGGGTGTGTGTCCCTGCAACCAACGTCTACCCCTTCCCGGACCACCTCGGTTTCGAGCAGGCGGCCGCCCTAGGCGTCACATCGATAACCGCCTACCGGATGCTGTTCACGCGCGGCCGGTTCCGCCCGGGCGAATGGGTTCTGATCACCGGTATCGGCGGCGGGCTCGCCCTCTCGTTGCTACAACTGTCGGTGGGTGTGGCCGGCAGGATCTTCGTGACTTCTTCGTCGCCCGAGAAGATCGAACGCGCCCTGCAGATGGGTGCAACCGATGGGATCGACTACAAGAAAGTTGATGTCGGCAAAGAGGTCAGACGTCTGACGTCCAAGCGTGGCGTCGATCTGGTGTGCGATTCGGCAGGTGGTGACACACTCGATGGATCGATGCGGGCGCTGCGGCCTGGTGGGAGGATCGTCATAGCGGGCGCGACCGCGGGTTCGAAGTCAACGATCGATGTTCGCCGCTTGTTCTGGAATCAGATCGAGGTCATCGGATCGACGATGGGGTCGGCTTCGGATGTCTCGGACATGCTGCGGATGGTTGCGGGGGCAAGGATCGAACCGGTCATCGACCGGATCGTGGACCTGCAAGACGCACCCGATGGTCTTGCTGCCATGGCGGCAGGGGATCGTTTCGGCAAGGTCGTCGTCAGGATCGCGTGACTCCGGCCCGCACGGCCCGAGCGACCGCCTCGGTGGCAAGGAACCCGAGTACATCGAGGTCCGCTGGCGGAGCATCGTCCGGAGCAGGTGCAGCGATCACGAAGACGGCATCTCCGTCGTAGCGGGTATGAGCGGGCTTGACGGACACGGTGATGCCGTCTGAGCCCCGCGCGGCGAGGAAGCGGACGTCGCGCTTGTCTAACCGAGCCTGAGTCATCACCGCGACCAGGACGGTATTCGACGTGAATTCCTGCGATCCCGGCGCGATGTACGCAGGGTTGGGATCGGTCGTGCCGGCGAGAACGGTCCCATCTTCGGACACGACGTCGCCCACGGCGTTCACAACCGCCAACGCCGTCACCGTGTGGCCTCGCTCCTCAACGGTTGCGATACCGAGTCCCCCCGGCACCGAGTGATCTCGCCCGGCCCACTTGCCCACCGTGCAACCTGTTCCGGCGCCCACCAGACCCGTGGGGATGTCGTCGGCGCGAGCGTCCTCGCAAGCAGCTCGACCGTGTTCGGGCCCGGGGCGGGCGTCCGCATCGCCGTACCCCAGATCGAACACGACGGCTGCCGGGACGATCGGGATGGTAGCCACCGGGGTCCTGTAACCGATGTCGCGCTCTGCAAGCCACTGCACCACTCCTTCGGCTGCAGCAAGTCCGAAGGCGCTGCCCCCGGTTAAGAGCAACCCGTGGATCTCGGTCAGCCGCTTGTCTGGATGCAGAGATTCGATCTCACGTGACCCGGGGGATGACCCGGGGATGTCGCACGACGAAACGTTGCCCGGTGGCGGCAAGATGACCGTGCAACCAGTGCGACCATCCAGGTCGGTGTAGTGGCCGACCTTGAATCCCCAACCGAGTTGAGACATCGCGTGAGTTTAAGGGTGCACTAGTGGCGCAATAGGATGCCGCCGGTGAAGTGTCCACGTTGTGCGGCCGAGATCAGCGAACGAGATCCTGCGTTCTGCCCCCGTTGTGGGGCACCCATGTCAACCGCTGGAGATGCAACGATCGAGCTCGACGCCCCAGGTGTCACGGACGTAACCGACGGTGAGAACGTGGCGGACACTGCGGTGCAAGATCCCGATATCCGGGATACGCCGGTTGGGGTCGCAGGGGGGCAGGGTACCGAAGCCCCAAACACTCAAGGATCGAGCGCGGCCACCTCCGGCACGGATGTTGCGGATACCGCAACAGATGGGCCGCCCGCCATCGATCTAGATGCCGAGACCTCGGACGCGGCGGCGACCGGCGGTGACGAAAGGCCGCCTGGGAGCGCTAGAGCGGACGTCTCGTCGAGCGGCGGCGGGGTGATCGCAGACCTGCGCGCCAATGCCCCAAAGCTGGCATCCGAGCTGGCACGGTCGGTTCCCCGTGTCTTGAGGCGCGACGGTTGGGTGGATCTCATGGCGGCGGCTTCCTTCTCGTGGTTGGTAGCGATCGGGTGCGGTGCAGTCTTGGTTCTGGCAGCCAAGCTGCAATATGGGTTCCTGGGAGAAGGCGCCGCCGCTTGGAACCTGTTGAGCGCGATCGTCATGGCCGGCCTCGGCGTGATGAAGGTCCCGGTGAACATCGGTGAGCTTTCGCTATCGGCCCTTCCGCTTGGGATGCTCGCGATCGTGGGCTACGCACTGATGTGGTCTAGCAGCAGAGTCGTCGGAAAGGGTCATGCGGCTTCCCAACGGGACCGGGTCCTCGAAGGCATGCAGGTGGCCATCCCGTTCGCTTTCATCTGTTGGCTCTCGGCCCTCGTCTTTCGGATCAGGACCGAACCCACCCCGGTTGGCTCGAGTGCCTGGGGCACTCTGATCCTCGCCTTGGTGTGGGGGGCTCTGTTCGGGGCGCTAGGTGGACTGCGGTCCGCAAAGCCGCTCAAGAACCATCTCGGGGATGTAGCCGGTACCTTTCGCGCCAAGTATCGATTCGTGTACGAGGGCATCGCAGCAGCCGGTGTGATGCTGGTGGCGACGTTCCTGCTAACGCTTGCCGCCGGACTCGTGTGGATCATCGTGGGGTTGCTCGAGGGTCATCCATCTGGAAGCTTCGGTCTGCGGGAAGCCGGAGCGGCTCTGATCTACCTGATCGCGTTCGGTCCCAATGTGCTGGTCGCGATAGCGACGGTGGCGCACGGCGCTCCGATCGAGGTTGGTGCGCAGATCACCTCTGCAGGCCGGATCATCGGATCGCTACAAGAGATCTCGCTGTTCTCTTGGGGGGAACAGGGAGCCCCCTGGTTCGCGTACGCCTTGCTTGCCATCCCGGTATCGGCCTGTCTGCTAGGCGGGTATTCGGCTCGTCGGAATGCACGCGAGCCGGGGGACGTCGTACAGGTGTTGGCTATCGCCGCCGGTGTCTACGCGCTGATCCTCTTCGAGCTCGCGGCGCTCGCCGAGGCGCGGCTGGGGGCCGGGTTGATCCGCGCCCGGGGCTTCGGGCGGATCGCTCCCGAGGCCGGGATCTTGCTCTTGCTCGCCTTCGCATGGGCGGTCGTAGCAGGATTCATCGGCTGGAAGCTGAGCGATCCGCAACGCAACGCCGCCAACCCCGAGCCAGACCTTTGAGCTTTACCATCTTCGAGCATCGCGCTGTTGGTCCGTTGGGGTGCAACTGCTACATCGTGGGGGATCCAGTTACCAAGGAAGCGGTCGTCATCGATCCAGGTGGAGACGCCGATGATCTCGCGGCGGTGATCCATGAGCAGGGGTTGGTCGTGCGATCCATCGTCGCCACCCACGCGCACTTTGACCACGTACTGGCCGCAGAGCGCATCAGGGAACTCACCGGCGCGCCATTCCTGCTCCACCAGGAGGACAAAGTTGTGCTGTCGTGGCTGCAGGAGTCGGGTCGGCTGTTCTTGGGCATCGATCTGCCACCACCACCAGACGTGGACTCGACCCCAGACGAGGGCGAGTTACTAAAGGCCGGGGAGCTAGAGCTGCAGGTACTGCACACCCCGGGGCACTCGCCGGGCTCCATCTCACTGGTCGCGCCCGGTGCTGTGTTCTCGGGTGACACCCTGTTCGCAGGGTCCATCGGACGTTCAGATCTTCCCGGCGGGGACGGCGCCCGGCTCCTTAGCGAGATCCGCTCCAAGCTCTTCGCACTGCCCGATGAGGTCGCGGTCTACCCGGGTCACGGCCCGTCGACGACCATCGGACGCGAGAAGGTTCTGAACCCGTTCGTCGGCGAGCGTGCTTAGAGGACGCGCCCGTGGCGCGCGACTTCCGAGTGACCTAGGAGATGTAGGGCGGGACCGCGGGAAGAGGAACCCCGGGGTAACGATCGATCTCGCGCTCGAATGTGATCTTGTAGTGGTCCTCGCGGCTCGCCAGCCGGCGATCGACCTCACGGAACCCGAGCTTCTGGAGGCGCTTCACCTCGCCCGCATAGGACTTGCGGAGCTTGCCATCCGGCCCGTTGAGGTACACGTCGAGGGTGACCTTCTGAGTGACTTTCTTCTGCTTTCCTTCAGCCATAGTTGCTAGAGCGTACCAGCGAGACATGCAAGCTCGATCCAGAGCAGGCCGACGCGCGATACAGACCCGCTACTCGATCGAGGGTGCCTTCGGGATGCCGCAACCGCCCACCAAGATCGTGAGTCCCAGCGTGAGCCAAAGCCTCAGAGCCAGCGTCTCCTCTTGAACCAGACGTATAGCCCGATACATATACCCAGCATGAGCCCGATGGCGAACCAGAATCCGAAGAGCGATCCATCTTCGGGGACGAGCTCGAAGTTCATGCCGTAGATCCCGGCGATCAGGGTTCCCGCGGCGAAGATCGCGGCCCACGCGCTGAGCTTTCGTCCCTGGACAGCAAGTTGCTCGGCCTGACTTCCACGCACCAGATCCAAGACGGCCTGGCTGAGGTCATCGATGTTGCGAAGCTGCGCCGTCATGCGGATCACGTGATCCTGGACATCGCGGAAGAGATTGCGAGTCAGATCGGGTAGTTGTAGCTGGTCGGCCACCAGAAGATCACCGATGACACGCTCGACCGGAAGTGCGTACCGGCGCAGGCGTGAAGCGCGTTGCTTCACGGAATAGAGCTGACGTTGGACGTGAACCTGCGGAGTTCTCAAGGCGATGTCTTCGAGGTCTTCCACTTCATCTTCGAGCCCGTCGGCGTAGGCCTGGTACTCATCGACGACGACATCCAAGATCGTGTGGAGCAGGTGGGCAGGGCCCTCGCCGTCGATCGTGTCCCCCGCGTCGCGCCACCGAGCCTTGGCTGCGTCGATGGTGCGGCGCGCCCCGTGGTGGATCGTCAGGACATAGCCACGTCCGATGAAGAAGCTCAGTTGGACCGGTTCGAGCTGACCATCTACTTCGTCCAGTTGATGAAGGGTCATGAACAGATGCCCGCTATAGGGTTCGAGCTTTGGACGCTGCCTGGGCGCCGAAGCGTCTTCAACGGCCAGCTCGTCGAGGTCAAACTCCTCGGCGATGACGGCGATGTCCTCGAGATCGAGATCCGCGACGTCGGCTTCTGCCCACAGGACTGTGCCCTCTATGGCACGAAGGTCGGACAAGGTGTCGAGGTCATCGACCTTCATCCATCGGTCTTTAGAGTGGCAAGCAGCCTGAAGCATCGAGACACCTTACTCCGCAGGGTGGGCGTTTACGTAGGACTGCTCAGGGCTAACACTTGTAGAAAGACAAGGAGCCTGGCATGGCAAAGAGCTTTCTGGTTGCAGGGATCCCAACGACTTCGACCGACACCTTCGAGGTGGCCGACCCGTACAACGCTGAAGTCGTTGCCGAAGTTTGCAGCCCTTCGGACACCGATGTCGAGAATGCACTCGGAGCGGCACATGGATGTTTCGACGAGTCCCGCAAGCTCCCGATCCATGTGCGTGCGGAAGGACTGATGCACATCTCGCGACGACTCAAAGAGCGCGCGGATGAGATCGCAGAGCTGATAGCGAGAGAGGGAGGAAAGCCGATCAAGTGGGCGCGGGTGGAAGCCGATCGTGCCGTCGCTACGTTCAGGTGGGCGGCGGAAGAGATCCGAAGAGAGCCGGGGGAGCTGATGAGGCTGGATACCGACGAGTCGCTCGGCCCCCGCGCTGCCATCATCAGGAGGTTCCCACGAGGCCCGGTTCTCGCTATCGCACCGTTCAATTTCCCCGTCAACCTGGTTGCTCACAAGATGGCGCCCGCCCTTGCCGTTGGTGCGCCGGTCGTCATCAAACCTGCAACCAAGACGCCCTTGGGGGCCCTCGTACTTGGAGAGATCTTCTTGGAGACCGAGTTCCCGAAAGAGATGCTGTCGGTGCTCCCGATCTCGGGCGGGAGGGCAGGGGAGTTGGCGCGCGACGAACGATTCAAGAAGATTTCATTCACCGGTTCGTCCCAGGTCGGTTGGGAGCTTGCGAAAGCCGACCCGAAGAAGAAGGTCACATTGGAGCTGGGCGGCAACGCCGGAGTCATCGTCCACTCCGACGCGGATCTGGAGCATGCAGCCGAGCGCATCGCTTTCGGTGGCTACTACCAAGCCGGCCAATCGTGTGTCTCGGTCCAGCGCGTGTTCGTGCATTCGGATGTGGCCGGTGCCTTCAAGGAGCATCTGAGAGCTGCCGTCGAAGGACTGACTACGGGTAACCCTATGGATGAGGCCACCGATGTCGGCCCCCTGATCGACAAAGAGGCTCTCGACAAGGTGTCGTTGTGGGTCGATGAAGCCGTGCAGGCTGGGGCCGAGATAGTGACGGGCGGGAAGCGTGAAGACCCCTTCTATCTTCCTACGATCCTGACCAACACCACCAGCGGCATGAAGGTGCGCCGTGACGAGATCTTTGGGCCCGTCACCACTTTGGACACCTACTCCGATTTCTCCGAGGCGATCGATCGTGTGAACGAGACCAACTATGGCTTGCAGGCCGGTGTGTTCACCAATGACATGCAGCGCATCTTCTACGCCCACCGCGAGATACAGGCCGGGGGAGTGGTGGTCAACGATGTATCGGCTTTCCGCGCAGACCAGATGCCGTATGGAGGCACCAAAGACTCGGGTACCGGGCGAGAGGGACTTCGCTGGGCGATGGAGGAGATGACCGAACCCAAGGTGCTGGTGCTTTCGAACGTTGACCTGTGAGACTGCTTCGCTACCTGTGGGCGTCGCCCGCGACGTTATTGGGTTTGTGCCTATCCCTGGGGTTCGATCGGCGCTTCGTTCTTCGGGGAGTGATCGTCGCCGAGGGAGCTAGATGGCCCCGCCGCCTCGGGTGGCGTTATCGGGCGATCACCCTCGGGCACTGTGTGTTGTGCGTGGACGAGATCGACCCCGAACTGATGGCGCACGAGATGGTGCACGTGCGCCAGTTCGAGCGTTGGGGGCCGCTCATGTTGATCGCCTACCCACTGGCCTCGGCGGGCGCGGCGGTTTCCGGCGGGCACCACTACGACGACAATCACTTCGAAGCTCAGGCTCGGGCCCTGTCGGAACGGAGCGGGTCGGATTCCCGGGAATCAGAAAGGCCCCCGGCATAGGGGGCCTTTCTAGCTTCCCACCGGGACGGTCGCGGGTCCGGCCGGTGGGCTTGGTTAGAAGCGTGTATCTATAGCGTGGTGCGCCCAACCGCCATGCGACGGTAGAGCCACAGCAGACCCATCGCCATGAGGATGGCACCGATCCACTCGACGCCCTCGGAGTTACCGAATGCGGCTCGCCAGAGGTATCCACCTAGCACTGCACCGACGATCCCGACGACGATAGTGCCGAGCACACCGATCGGGTCACGTCCCGGCATCAGGGCACGAGCGATGATGCCCACCACGAGTCCAACGACTATGAAAACCAGTAGTTCACCCATGTCCTCACTCCTTACGGTTCTCTTCTTTCCCCTCGTGGGAGATGTACCCCGCGTGAGCGAACCGAAACCGAACGTGACCGCGACGAGCTGAGTTAGATGCTCGGTCTGGTCCAAACGAAAGAAAGCTCCTCGTCGGTTCCACGGCCGTAGCGTTGTTGGAACGGTCCGGTGGACTCTGAAGCGGCGCGAAGGAGCTTCTCGTCGGAGATCTGGACGAAGCGGTAGCGGTATCCGTCCTCGCACACATCGACCAGGGCATATCCGTTGGGGTAGTCGCGCGGGATCGCTACCTCGTGAACGGGAACGCCGTCGTAGTCGCGCGTGCGGGCGTTGCGGTGGGTGTGGCCTGCGAACACTCCCCAAACGTTGCCCGAATCGCAGACGGCATGGATGCGTCCAGCGTCTTCGTCGCGCAGCCCGAACAGCACGGGCGGGAAGCCCGTATAGGGCTGGGTGGGGTGGTGAAGGAAGATGAACGCGGGGCCACCCTCCGGTCCGGCGATGTCGGCGAGGATGTCGTGCTGTGGGTGGGTGAGGGTCCCCCGCACGACGGCTCCGGCATCGGCGCCTTCGATGAAGCGGCCGGTGACGAGATCGAAGGGACTGAACGGCGAGGCAGCGTGCTCGATCGAATCGAGCACGGCGAAGCTGATCCCTTTGTGGTGCAGCACGACCCCGTCGGGTTCCCGGCCGAAGTACGACGAGTAGTACTCCTTGCCCGAGAGCCGGCCTTCGCCGATCGAATAGACGTCGTGGTTGCCCATCATGGTCGCGTGGGGCATCTCGAGTTTCGCCAGGAGCTGCATCGCGGTTTCGAACTCGTCTTTGTTCCCGTGATCGGTGATGTCCCCAAGTTGGATCACCAGCTCCGCTCCCGAGGCGTTCAGATCGGCGATAGCCGCTCTCACGCGATCGGTCGCGTTGGGGGAGCCGACGTGCAGATCGCCCAGGATGCCGAAGGTGAATCTGACCTTGCCGGGGGGCTTTAGCTCGGGGATGTCGAGACGGCGGTAGGGCGGGGGGGCCGGGAGCGAACCAGGGAATCGCAGAGCCTCGCGCTGGGCTGCTCCGATCTCACGAAGCCGGGGCTCGTCATCGTCGAGGAAGGGACCTACGTGTCCGTCAACCCAGTCGGCCATCCGCACCATGAACATCGGTGCCAGCGGGAACTCGTCGGGGGAGCCCCCCCCGACCGAGAGCATCCACCGGGCATGTGGCGCGACCAACTCGTTGTCGGGCGGCCGGCCGTTGGCTTCGAGCGCGGTGGCTATCAGGCCGGCGCGCTCAGCAGCCCAAGCTGCCTCGCGGTCGTGACCGCCCCAGGAGATGTAGACATCGTGGCGAGCTCGCTCGATGATCCACCCCGATCGCAGCAGGTCGCGGATCACCTCAGAAGCGAGATCGGTTTGCGTCATGGCAGCCAAGATAAACTGCGGGCGTGGCTACCCAGGAGACGACCCGGCTGACGGACTGGGACCGCTACTTCCTCAATATCGCTCGCGAGACGGCGCGCCGCTCGAACTGCGTTCGCCGGCAACACGGTGCCGTGATCGTTCGCCAAAGACGGATCTGTTCGACCGGATATAACGGCCCGCCGTCTGGACATGCACATTGCGATGAGGGGGCCTGTCCGCGAGCGAACTCCGACACACCAAGTGGTTGGGCGTATGACACCTGTATCGCGATCCATGCCGAGGCCAACGCGATCCTCTACTCGTCGCCCACGGAACGAGAGGGCGCGACGATCTACATCACTGGGGTTCCGTGTTTCGGCTGCGCGAAGCTGATCGCCAACTCCGGGATCACAGAAGTGGTTGCGACCGGTGATCCCTACGACGAGTGGGGCACGGTCCGAGACTTCTTGATCGACTGCAACGTCCGGGTCCGCTTGATCAAGTAGGTGGTTTCAGGGCCTCGATCGAAGTAGCCAATCGTTGGCGGTCGATGGCGGTGACGTGCAGTCCGGCTCCCATGAATGCTTCTGCCACGTCCAGTCCCGAGCGCAGCATGGTCGGCAACCTCCTGCCCGCCGCACCAACCAGCCGGGAGGCCGGCAACGTGATGACGGTGCAGTAGAGCATCCCGCCGGGAGCGAGGACTCGCGCGATCTCGTCGGCCGAGCCGTGGAGGCCGGGGATCACCTGTAGTCCGTTCGTGCACATGACGGCCCCGAAGCTGTCGGTGGCGAAAGGCAATTCGTGGACGTCTGCGAGGACGTTCACGAGACCATCGGCAGCAGCGTCGGTGGCCACCTTCTTGGCGCGACGGACCATCCCTTCCGCGATGTCGGCGCCGACGATCAGACCGTCGTGGTCGGCGGCCATGCTCACCGTATAGAAGGCAGTCCCGATCGGAACATCGAGGATCGGCCGGCCATCGGCTGCGGCGACGGCACGCCGCCCTTGCTCTTCCACGACATCGTGCAGGTCGCCGCCGAGGAGTGGGAACGCGCGCCGGACGACGATCGGTTCGTAGAGCTTGTCGGCGGTGTAGGAGTAGATCTTGGTGATGAGGTTCTGCGCACGCCCACTCATCCAGTCACCTCGGCTTCCTCGCTCCGCAGATCCTCGAAGAGACAGTCGCTGGGATCTTTGTCGTTGCGGAAGCCCTTGAACGAGGGTGCTCGGAGCCGTCCCGAGCTGGTGAGTTCTCTGAACTCAACGATGGCCACGAGCAGTGGGTCGACCCAGCGCGGATCCCGGATGGGTTTGCCCCACCGCGGCTTGTCTTTTACCGGATCTGAATCGAAGGGATTCTCGTCGGTCGCAAGCGAATCCAGCAGAGGCATCAGTTGCTGCAGCAGAGAGTCGGTGAAGCCGGTCCCAACCGATCCAACGAAACGGAGTTCGTCTTCTTCGTAGGCACCCAGTAGCAGTGCTCCGAAGCTTTTCGAACGCGCTCCTTCACCCGGGGTCCATCCACCCACGACCAGATCGGCGGTGTGTGTGGTCTTGATCTTCAGCCAGTCCTTGCTGCGCCGTCCGGGCCGGTAAACAGAGGCTGCTCGCTTGGCGACGATGCCTTCTAGCTCCTGAGCTTTGGCAGCCGCGAACAACAGCTTGCCCTCGTTCTCGATGACCGGCGAGACCTCAACGAAGGGTGCGGGAACGAACAGCTCGTCTAGCGATGCTTTCCGCTCGAGCAGTGGAACGTCGAGCAGGTTCTTGCCATCGAGGTAGAGCAGGTCGAACGCAACGAAGGTGACCGGACATGACTTCATCGCTTGAGCGATGTCACGTTCGTTACGGAGGTTGATCCGGCTCTGAAGTCTCTCGAACGATGGTCGGCCCTGGTGCATCGCGACGATCTCACCGTCGATCACCGCCTCGACACCAACCACCTGTTCGTGCAGCTTCGCTAGCTCTGGATAGCTGGCCGTTATGTCGTTGAGGTTTCGAGAGATCAACACGGTCTGGTCGGTGCAGGTCGCCAGTGCTCTGACGCCGTCCCATTTCGGCTCGAACAGCCAACCCTCGCGATCGAAGGCATCTTCTGTGAGCGTCGCCATCATCGGAGCGATCTCGGGCAGGGGTTCGATCTGTCGCCGGTTCTCGCGCAAGAACACCAACCAGTTGTCCTTGGATCCCCCCTTCTCTTTGCCGTCGAACTGGACCATGTGCCAGATCCCGTCTAGACGGCTCCCGTGCAGGTCGATGGTCAGCTTCCGAGGTTCCTGCTCGAGGACCTCGTAGGTCCCCGAATCGAAGATGCGCACCTCGCCACCGCCGTACTCGCCCTTGGGGATGCTGCCGGAGAAGCTCCCGTATTCGAAGGGGTGGTCCTCGACGTGCACCGCAAGATGGCGCTCGCCCTTTCGCTGCGGAAGGTTCTTCGGTACCGCCCACGACACCAGCACGGGCGTGTTGCCGTTGAACATCTCCAGGCGCAGGTCGAAGTGCAAGCGCGTCGCATGATGCTGATGGACCATGAACGTCTTGCCGGGCCGTGCCGTCGCCGGATCTACGTTGCCATCGACCTCAGACGAAGGTTCCGGCGTCTTGTCGAAATCTCTCTTTCCCGCGTAGTCCTTGCGCACGCTCCCAGGTTAGTGCCCGGAGCCGTACACCACAGCTAGCTGTTTTCGACCAGCCAGCGAGCCATCCCTATGCCCCCTAGCGGATCGCCTGCTGGGATGCCTTCGTGTTTGGTGAATGCGAAGGTGTCGCGCGTCAGCGAGGTTTCCTTGAGCAGCTCCAACCACCCCTGGCGAGCCGCGTCGGTGTATCGCTCGGAGCGAAGTCGCACGTATGCGATGGGGCCGGGCGGGAACTCATCGAGTACCTCACCCTTCGTTTCCGAAACGCAGACGGTGCCCCCGGCCTCGGCGATGGATGCGTACACCTCTGGGTGGTTCCAGGAATCGTCGCGGAACTCCAGAGCGAAGCGCGGCCCGTCCTTGAGTAGACCGAGCAGCCCGGACAACGCTTCGTCGTCGCGCTTTCGATAGGGCGGGTACTGCCACAGTACGACTCCGAGCTTGTCTCCTAGTCCCTTCACCGACGTCAAGAAGGCGTCGAAGAAGCTGCGCTTGTCCTCGTCGGGCACCATCTGTCGTGAATGCGTCAGACCTTGATGTGCCTTCGTGGAGAAGCGGAACCCGTCGGGGACCGTGTCGCGCCACTTGACGATCGTCTCCGGCGACTGCATCCGCCGGAAGGTGGCGTTGATCTCACAGGCGGAGAGCTGGCTGCCGTAGTACTCGAGGAAAGCACGCTGAGGAACGTCCTGCGGATAGAAGTCGGGCTTCCACTCCTTGTAAGCCCACCCCGAAGTGCCGATGAAAAGCCCCATGTGGGGGCCGAGCCTAAACGTTGTGGCACTGAGGATTCAGTCGTAGAGGATCGACGCGCCGTTGGGGTCTTGCTCAAGATCGGCTGAGCGGCACTGGGGGCAGTGAGCCGGTGCTTCCAATGAGAATCTTCCGTCGCAACTACAGCTCGGCCATCCCGGTTCGCCTAGTTCGACGTCCGGGCCGCCGGGACGGAACTCCCACCACCACTCCTTGCCGCATCCATCGCAGTGAAGTGGCACCGCGCTCATCCCGGCACCTTGGTTGACCTCAAAGTGAGTACCGCACTTCTTGCAGATCGCGTCGAAGCCGTATCCGTGACGTCACTCTTGCGCGCTCGTGTGACAGGTGAGATCCCTGAGCAGTCATCCGGCAGCTCTCGGTAGGCGAGTCGCAAGGGGCTTCGTTCGCCGGGCCGTTTCGGAAGGAAGTTCTAACGGATTTCGGCCATTTCGGGACAAGATGGGAAAACTGTCGTATGCCCCTGATTGGATGGGGGTATGGCAACAGCGACAGCGACCGAGCTAACCCCACGGGTGCCCGTGGACGAGATCGAGCGTGCGATCACCGAGCTTTCGGTGGCAAACAACGCGCT
>CALMBW010000003.1 GCA_937863385.1 uncultured Actinomycetes bacterium
GGCCCTACCAGCGTCGGCAACAACGAGCACAAGTGCTGGCCCTGTCACGTCGACAAGACCGACGACGACCGCAAGGCAGGCAAGTTCGGCAACCACCCCGGCAAAGACCCTCCGCGGGCACGACCCAGACGCCGAGCAAAGCTCAAACATCAACGTCCACACGAGAGTCGTGAGTAAGCCCTTCGGTCACTCGACAGTCGCTTTCACGATGGACGTCTACAGCCACGCGATCCCATCTATGGAAGCCGAAGCCGCCGAAACGATCGCCAACCTCGTCCGAGGCTCAAAAGGTGCGGGAGGGCCCGCCTAGTGGAAAGAGCGGATCAGGAAGCGGCACTGCGTTGGGCCTTCAGCGAGGAGCGGGTCATGTATCTGATTCACGCGCTGTTGGAGATGGCCGACGAGGAGGTTGCGGCTGAACGGATAGTCGAAGCCTGCGACTGCGAAGTGCTCGAGGAGTACAACCGCCGACGTGAGGGTCGGACAAAGCTATTGCTCGCGTACTTGGCGGGAGACGTGCCGATTCACGTCGTGGTGAACGTCCAAAGGTTCGAGAGCAACTTCGAGGCTCGGCTGGTGGTCGTAACTGTGTATGAACCGAGACTTCCGAAGTGGATCGACGAACGGACTAGGGGGATGCGATGATTGACGGTATGGAGTTTCCGCCACCGGAGAAGCGCGAGGACTATCCCCCCGACTGCACCCTTTGTGGCGGTTCCGTTCGGCGGGAAAGAGTCACGCTCACGTATCCAAACAAGGAGGCTCCGACCAAGGTCCGGGTCATCGATGGTGTGCCCGCCGGGGTGTGCGACCAATGCGGCGAGAAGTACTTCCTGCACGAGGTCGTCGTCGAGGTTCAACGGCTGATAGCGGAACCACCGACCCGGCACGAAACCGTGTCGGTATGGGAGTACGCCGAGACCGCGTAGAGGGGCCGGATCTGATGGGTGACGAGTTCCCAAGGTATGCCATCGCGATCTTCCCGGACGAGGAGGACGGTGACAACATAGCGGTCGTGCCCGATCTCAAAGGCTGCTCCGCCTCTGGGGGTAGGCCGGAAGATGCCCTCCGGGAGATCCAGATCGCCAAGGATCTTTGGCTTAAGGCCGTTCGCGATCGCGGGTGGGATATCCCTGAGCCTCGGTGGAAGCCACCGACAGAGGCTGCCCAGGCAGCGGGTTAGATGCCAACGCTTCAAGTCGAGATCTTCTACGGCCATGAGCTCGGCCTGTAGGGCTGCACCATGTCCGTTCCCGAGGCCCAAGACCTAGTCGCAGAGAAGTTCCTACGTCCTCCCATAGCAGCTCGGGGCGTCTATCTCGACCGACGGCAGGGACGCGCAGACGTCCATATGCGATTCGTCTGGGCAGCCCCGGACAGGTGGGTGTGGATGCATCACGCGGAGCCACTGGCCGGCGCGATGACAGACGGAACGACAAACGTGATCGTCGAGGACGGTGTTGCCGTGCTGGTAACAACAGAGGGCAGAGTGGGAACAACGCATCTGTTGCTAAACCTTCTTCGACCGAGTGGATATGACTTCGAGGGCTGGGAGATGGGGCCGGTATCAGCCAGGACACACATAGGTAGAGAAGCATGGATCTTCTCGGTCACGCCGACGATGGCGGGGAAGGCACCTCACGAACTCGTTTTCGATGCCGATTCAGGAGTGATCCTGTGCATGCGAACGGACAACTTCTACCTCGGCTTCAAAGAGCTGTATCTCGACGAAACGATCCCCGATGAGACCTTCCGATGGCACGGACCCGTTGAGCCTCGCAAGCTCGGTCATGCCCTCGTCATCTCCGAGGAAAATGGCACTCATTCGGTGATCTGGCAGGTGTCGGTCCGCGGTCGTCCAATGTTCGATGCACAGGGACCGAGAGGGATCAGCCGAGACGAAGCAGTCATATGGAGCGAGGAGCGTGCCGTCGAGGCGATCATCCGCGGTGAGTAACCTGCCCCTCAGAAAAGGTAGCGGCCCTGACTGCAGTCGAAAGGAAGGTGGGCTTCGCTCGGCGAAATAGTCTTTATGGCCCAGCGAATCTCGGCTCTCGTGACTGCGGTGGTGCTGGTCACGGCTGCCCAAGCTTCAGCCTTGGAGAAGCCCGACGAACGAAAATACTGCTCGCGGAAACACGCCAAAGCAGAGAATCCATTCCTGACCACGTCTGGGGCTTTCGTTTCAACCTTGAGCGGACATCTCTCGAACTAGCTCCATGGGCGAGTGGAACATTCCAGGGAAAGGGTCCGTCGACTGCGTAATGCACGCTTGGAACATGTCTTGGCAACCCTGAAAGCCGGATCGGGACGCTATGACTCGTTACACCTTCGACTCGGTCACGGCTAATTACGAATGCTGTCCCGGGTTAGCAGATCGGGAACTCGGCCCTCGTTCCCCGGAAAGGTAAAGGCCCTGTTACCAGGGCCTTTGTGGTTGCTGGGGCGGGATTTGAACCCGCGACCTCCGGGTTATGAGCCGCTATCAGCTAGTTCTGAGTGGTCAGGGCTCTTTCTGGCTGGTGCGTTTCCGTAGGTCAGACGCTTGTGGTTCGAACTTCCATCCGGACTCATCCGGGTCGATCCGTCTCCGGCGTTAGCAAGCCGTTAGCGCGGTCATGTTGTAGACGTCGTCTGATCTGGAGCCGTGACATCGAACGACTCGATCTCGACGGCGAGGTGACCGAGCCCAACCAGCCTTTCGAGATTCCTGAACACAAGTGGGAACCCTCGCCCTCGCAATCGGTCGAAGTCCTTCTGGGGAGTGAGGTTCAGATCGATCTCACCCCAGTAGTGAATCTCGAAGCGACGCGCTTCCAGGTGGGCAACGCGCCATTCATTCACTGAAAGAAAGAATCTCACCGGAGCGCCACCGCTACCCTTGACCTCGATCAGACGTGACGGGCTTTCACTGACATCCTCAACGTCGTAACCCAAGTTCTGGTTCTCACGCGAAACCCATCGAATTGAGGAGGCATCTCCCCTCCGAAGTCTTTCTAGTTGGTACGTGTACAACTCCGCTCTATCGCCGACCTTGAGCCGGAGCGATTCTTCTCGTGACCTGCTTGGCTCGAAGACCCAGACGTCGCCAAGTTCTTTGGCAATATCAGCTGGAACAAGCACGTCGCTTGCGACAATGGTCGCCGGCCATCTTCGCAAGATTCCAACAAGCTGAGGCGCCAGTTTCAGTGCCTGGCCACGAGGACACCGAAGTGATCCGTCAGAGTCCAGCGAACCCGCCTCCGTTAGCAGACGAGCTTGCTCTGCAAAATGTCCTGATCGAATCAAGGAAAGCCCTAGAAGCCGGCCACCTTGCTGGTGATCTTGGGTGGCTACCAATCGGCCGCTCTTAGTGATTCGAACGCGACCGTCCCTGAGCGTGACCAAGTCGCATCCAGCCAAGGTTTCGAGGAGAGCAGCAACCTCTTCCAAAGGGCCCCCACAGCTGGTCCATATGACTCGGATGGCCTTATCAAGCGCGAGACCAGCAGGAGGGAACTTCGACACCGCACGTGTAATCGCGTGCATCCGTTGAGCTCTTGAACCGGTTAGCTCACCGTCGCGCATTTCACGATGCCCGATCGTCTTCGCCCAGTAAGTATCGAAGGAGATCGCTTAGGTCATCACGATTGCCGTCGGAATCATCGAGTGGGTCAGCGGCAAGATTGAGTGGCGCCAAATCCGCGCCTTCAAGCAAGCGGCGCATCGTCGTTTCTTTTCGGAGTAGCGATTGATCCACAAGATGGTCGATCGTTTCATTGCCAGAGTTCACTGAACAGAAGATGTGAATCTTGACCTGACGATCAAGGGGCATTCCCATGCGGTGGATGCGATCGATTGACTGGAGAAACAGTGCCGCGTCGTACGTTCGATCGAGATAGATCGCGGTGTGGCACGTTGAATGAAGAGATATGGACTCGGAGCATGATGCCGGGTTCGTAACTAGGAAGGCGGCTCCCTCTAGGTCGAGGAATCGGCGAATTATTTGTTCGCGTGTGTCACTTTCACCAGGTTCCTCCTTCAGGGCTACCGGATCATCTCGCAGAGCATCGTCGCCTGCAGGCACGCGTCCATCGATCTGATAGACGGGCGCCGCTATCTTGGCACGCAAGAAGTGAGCGATGGCATCCAGGTTCGGAACAAAGTTGCTCCAGCAGACTGCCTTTTCTCCGCGGTTGGCTAGGTCGCTTACAAGGTCCAAGAGCATTCCGAATTTGGCTGGCACCTCTCGCTCCTGATAGGCGGCGAGTCGCTCCATGAGGGTCGCCGGTTCAGTTCGAAGGGCCGGTAGGCCGAAATATGAATCAGTACGACTAAAGACCGAGGGGTTGGTAGCTGCCTGCAAGAGGCGGATTGGTCTCCCTCGACGAAGAGCGTCCAACTTGTCCCGCCAAGTGTCCGCATCCTCCAGCCGGCGGCGAAACCTTCCCTCAATCAGCTCGTAAATCTCTGCCTGGGTCCCCGTCATTTCGATTTCATGACGTTCGATTTCGTACGGCGGTAGCCCTAGGGCCTCCTTAGGTGTTCTCGAGATGAATGGATGGATTGTTCGAAGTACGCCATCAAGATCGTTGTCCACCCGGGCCGCGAACGCGTCACGAGTCCCGGTCACCTGACCATCGGGCCAAAGAACGTTGAACTGCGTAAAGAGATCACGACCCGACTGCGGCATAGGAGTGCCCGACAGAATGGTGCGAACACGGGCGCGGCGCGAGAGTTCAAGGATCGCAGGTGCCCAGAGTCCACCACGAAACCGCTTTATTCGATGAGACTCGTCGACAACCAGCATCACTCGCCACGCGGAGAAGAGATCCAGCAACAGCCGTTGATCTGAAGCCGCCGTCGCATAGCTGATGAGAATGCAGTCCCCTCGTCGAGCACTCCGATAGAGGTCTGCCCTTCGCGACGCATCCCCCCGCACTCTTCGCACTCGGAGTCCCTCAGGAAGTGCCCGCGCCGACTCGCGCTCCCACGGATCGAAACAGGCGAGTGGACCGATAACGATGACGACATCGATCGTTTCCGACGCGAGGTGTGCCGAAGCTGTGGCTAGGGTCGTCAAGGTCTTTCCAGAGCCAGGCACTGAGAAATTCGCCGCGTTGATTGCCGTAAGCGCGTGGGCAACCGCGGTCTTCTGATGAGGCGCTAGCTCGCGATCGTCCTTCCAGCCGTAGTTGTCCATCGACAAGGCCACGTCATCCCACTCGAACGCCGTAGCCCCATCCTTCAAAGCCGACGCCGCATCGCGAGTACGGGCAAAGCTCTTGCGCCGTTCTAACTCTGCCGAAACCTGCGATCGAATTTGGTGGTCAGGATCGACTTCATAGCCGCGGGAGGTGAGCCAGTCATAGACGCGAAGCGCCAAGTATTGGACCGAGGACCGACGAGATGGGCATCGCCACCCGCTTTCGGTCTGGGTCGCGCCAAGAATGCTCCTAAAGAACAGGCGGGGACGGCGCGTGAAGAGGGACTGTCCACCTTCGACGAGGACGTCCTCCGCATCGATTCTTAGGGCAACGCGATCCATTGCTATGACGACTTGCGAACTTGCGAGTCGTACGTCTCAAACCAAGCGACAAGTTTGGCTACTTCATCAAGGATTCCCTGGTCAACGTCGCCGCTTTGAAGTTTCTGAATCAGCCGCTCTCCAATCGCCTCAATGCGGTTGGATATTTCCTTCAAGATTCGAAGGAGGTCCTCCTGGCGAGATGACGTGAACCCATCGATCGCTACCTGAATTGCGGTGGCGATTTCATCCTTCGGATAGTTCGATACCTGAGGGCCTGGCAGGTCTTCATCAAAATCGTCATCGTCATCGTCGCTAGATTCTGGCGGAGTCTCGGTCGGCGATTCCAAGACCGGAGAGGTCGCTCCAAAATCATCCTCCGCTTGGGCGATTTCTTCGCTCAAGGAGTCGAATCGGACCCGGTCCTTCCTGAACATCTGTCGGATCTGTCGAATGTCCCCGTGCGGACGATTCGCCCGCACAGCAGCGAAGAGAACTTGCAACACTTGATCTGCGTCGTCCGCGTAATCGGTTTCAACTTGCATCATCATCCGGCCGATGTCACGGAACCGTTCAAGGGTGCGAAGGAGCCGGTGATATTGGCCGGGCTGCCCTTGGTCATCAAGGAAGATGTCCATGTACTTGATGGCGAAGAGGTCTCTGATCACCTCGCCCTTGGACTTCTCGACCATCGCTTGGAGTTGCCCTGCCACGTCGTCGATTGAATCTGACTCATGCCAATCGATGCCTCTTAGTTGGGCCGCCTCCCGTAGGGCAAGCAGGTAATCAATATCGTTGTAGCGGACCTTGAAGTTAGCGGTGAGCTGTTCACGCTGTTCCATCTCGAGCAGTGTTGCTTCGTCAATTTCATCCTCTTCGAGGATGATTGCCTCGATCCACTGGTGGCCGGCATCTCCGCTCTCGCGTTGAAGTCGCTTCACCATCGCGAGGCGACGATTCCCATTCCGGACGGTGCCATCAGGGCGGATCCAAATCGCGGTCTCTTGCTTTCGCACCAGCCAGTCGTTCTTCAGGGCGTCGAAGTCATCAGTGGGATTACCGACTATGCGGGCTCCATCTACTCGGTGCGAACTATCGAGAAGAAGCGACTCAACCGACCGCTCATCGTCGGGGTTGTTCTCTGGATCGAGGTCGTGACCCAGCTGCTCCTCCGCCCACATTCGCTCAGCCCGAAAGCGCCTGTTATCGACGTTGAGGACGAGAGCATCCACTGGAACACTCCACACCTCGAAATCCATCCATTCATTCCTGACCCAGAGTCGCTCTGGGCCCCGATCCGCCGGTTGACGACGTTCAGCGATGAGTTGTTTACGTTCCTCGGCTGTCTTCATTTTCTGTCCCCCCAGTTGCGACGCCGAACCGCTCCTTGCAAATTTCGATCGCGTATTGAAAGTTCAGTTGATCAGTCTTGCTCACCTTGAGTGGCGCAACTCGGGAGACCCACTCAGCAGCCGTCGCCTCCGTCCGCATCGGGATTACAGCCTCGACCGAACGGCACGTAATGGCAACGTCCCACTCGCAGTTGCCCGGGAAGGAATGATGTCCCATGTGGACGTCACTCAGTACTGGCCACGCGGCCGTGACTCGCAGCTTGGCTTCGTCTAGAGCCTCACCAACGACATCCCAAGCTTGCTTCGAGCTCGCGTGATAGGTAAAAACCAGCGGCATCCCATCTTGTGTCGCTTCCACGCAGCGACGAAAGGCCAGGGCCAAGCTCTCTTGAAACTGGTGGTCGTTGTCACCCTCTGGGAAGAGAGGTACGCCGCCTCGCCGGGATAGACCCATCATGACGCGCTGCAGATGTGACAGCTCGTCATAATCGATGAAGTCGAAGTACGGCGGGTCGAAAACGCAAAGCTGCGCCGAGTGAAGCCTTGCCTCAGGGATAGATCGAGTGGCTGATCTCAAGCCAAAGTCAATACCTTTTCGATTCTCCTCAAACCCGAACACATGTCTTTCGACACGTCTTCTCTTAGGGTTCCAAACATGCCGAAGAACGCGCGCTTCGCTAGCTTTCGCAACGCGCTGTAGACACGCAGGCAGCGTCCCGCGCCCTGCAGAAGGATGGAGCGGGTTTAGCTCCACTGACATTGAGGGCAGGGCATATCCGCGCACCGAAAAGAGCGGTGAGATTCGACCGTAGTCAGTCGCGTACCCACAGAGCCGATTGTTTGTGGTGACTGCATTGGAAACCGCTAGAGAAAGCGCGGCGCGTACCGGCTGATCCGTGTCAGCCTCGGCTATCCATTGCTTTGCCAGTGCGAAGAGCAGCAACTGGCGGGGCGTAAATAACTGATCCAGATCGACGATTCCGAAACTTTGCGGGCGGCCATCCCTTGTGGTTCCGATCTTCCGAGACGACCAGCTGAACGCTTCTCGTTTCTCGCTCCAGTAGTTCCCTGCTCGACGGATCGCGTCATGATCATGCGCTTTGGGCGCTCGGACTTCCCTGTATGCGTCGTCAGCGGTTTCCTCCACCGCAATGAGGATGCTGGGAGCGCCTCCCGTCTTCAGGTCTTGATGCGAGGACCGGGAACCGCAGGAGGGGCATGAGTAACGGCCAGCCGTATAGGTCCCCTCCCAGATGGAGTGGTACTCCCCGCAGCAATGGAGGCGCTGGCGGTCAGGATCTGCCAAGCGATGGATGTCTCGGCATGTGGGACAGAACACGGTTAACCCTGCGTCGCGGACGACACTGCCTCTTGCCCCTGTGTATCGAGCAAGTGCCAGCGATCGATAGAGGAGATTTTCGTAATCGCACCCAGGGCACGTAACCAGGCGAAGCGTGAAGTAATGAAGGGGCGTCTTCGACGGGGCCGGATAGTAACGACCCAGTTGGGATGAAAGGTGCTCAAGTAGTGCCGCACCGGCTACCTCAACATCATTCCGGTTCGCTGGGTTCAGCTCGTATTTCGTGATCGCCACCGCCAGGGGGTCCACATCCCCTCCCCAGACTTTGGCGCCCAACCGCCTCGCTTCGACCAAAGTGGTCCCACCGCCCGCGAACGGATCTAGGACCTTGAGGTCGCTCAGGAGAGGGGTATCCGAGGCGAAGTCTTGCCAGAACTCATCTGAGCTCGCTCCGGCATCACTTGCCGCAGCAATGAGAAGCGCTCTCATGAGTCCGGGCGGGCGGCGGGCCCACCAGCGGTGGACTCGGTAGGCAGGATCGTTGATTCTTCGGTCGGCGCGGAGGACCAGCGAAACCTCCCGGAAGGGGAAGCTCGCTTCCAACAGCGTTGGCTTGTAAGGCTCCACTCTCATTGCTTGCTCCGCTGGTCTGACTTGGGCATCTTGAAGTCTAGGTGCGACACAACCACTTATCAGGTGATTCCACGGGACCGTGGTCCAGCGGTCCACCTGCTCCGTTCGGAGCATGATGAAGCACACAGTTGCACCGGTCCCGGTGCGTATACGCGAAGGACGATTCCCGAGGTCGCAAGCTCCTGTCTGTTCCGGCTCTGAATCCCGTAGAGATTCATACGCCTGCACCCTTGTGCTGGAGGACCGATATGCTTGCTTCGCTTGAAGACTCCCCGGAGGGCGGGTGCAAGTGTTTGTTACTCCAGCGCTCCGCGCAGGGAGATCGAAAACTGGGGGCGACGAAATGGCTCTAGCGAGAAAGATTGGAGCCAATTCTGACTCGCCAATTCTTCTCAAAGTTTTCTTCAATTGAACAGGCCCGGCCCAACTGGTACTTCTCAGGTATGGCCCGGACCACAAAACCCCGAATATCTGATGGTCAGCTAGAGCTTCCTGACGCAGGTAGTGGCTACGGTGAGGAACCGAGCCAGGCACTCCTGCTCACGGTCAAGGAGGCGGCGAAACTCATGCGCATTGGACGAGACATGGCCTACGCCCTGGTGGCCGAGGGCCGCATCCCCTCCATCCGGCTCGGCCGCCACATCAGGATCCCCCGAGCCAGCCTGATCGCGCACCTCCAGGCGAAAGCCGAGAAACTCCACGGGGAGGCGTCGTGAGCAGGCGCGGCCACGTCTACAAGCGGGGAGACGCCTGGACCTACGTCCTCGATATCTCGCTCCCGGGTCAGCGGCGGCGCCAGAAGTCCAAGGGCGGCTACCGGACGAAGCGGGATGCTCTCGCCGCACTCAACGAGGCGCAGGGTGCCCTCCAGCGGGGTCTGTACGTGGAGCCGTCGAAGCTGTCGGTCAAGACGTTCTTAGTCGACCACTGGCTCCCGGCGATCGCCTCAAGCCTGCGAGAGAGCACGCTGCGGGGTTATCGCTCCGCGATCAGGATCTATGTGATCCCCCGGCTCGGTGAGACACGCCTACAAGCGCTGACCCCCGACCAGCTGAACGCGTTCTACGGCGAGCGCCTGCGGGAGGGTCGGCGGGATGGCAAGAGCGGGCTGAGTCCCAAGACGGTCCACAACGTCCACGTGATGCTCCACAAGGCGCTTCACGACGCCGTTCGCTGGGGACACCTCCCCCGGAACGTGGCCGAGTTCTCTGACCCTCCCAAGCAGACCTCGTCAGGTAAAGCCATGCGGACCTGGACACCCGAGGAGCTCCGGAGCCTTTTCGAGCACGTGACGGTTGATCCCTACTACGCAGCTTTCGTGCTTGCGGCTAGCACCGGCATGCGACGAGGAGAGGTTCTCGGCGTCCGGTGGCAAGACATCGATCTCGACCGTCGGCGACTTTCGATCGCCAGACGATCATCTCGATCGACTACCGGGTGGAGATCGGCGAACCCAAGACCGCCCGTGGTCGCCGGAGCGTTGCCCTCGATAGCGGGACCGTGACCGCTCTGCGGGCCCATCGCGCGGCCCAGAATCAGCAGAAGCTGAGCCTCGGTGAGGCATACCAGGACCAGGGCCTGGTCTTCTGCCGGGAAGACGGCACACCTGTCCACCCCGATCGCTTCACGCAGATGTTCGACAAGCACGTCAAGGCCAGCGGACTTCCTCGCATCCGGCTCCACGACCTGAGACACACACACGCCACGCTCGCCCTCGCCGCCGGGATCCACCCGAAGGTCATGAGCGAACGCCTCGGTCACTCGACGGTCGCGTTCACCATGGACGTCTATAGCCACGCGATCCCTTCGATGGAAGCCGAAGCCGCCGAAACGATCGCCAGCCTCGTAAGGGGCTCAGGACCATGATGGCGAAGCGCAAGCGTTACACCCAGAAGCAGCTGATCAAGACGCTCAAAGAGCATGGATGGGAGCAATCGATCGGCGGCAAGCGCCAGGTGAAGATGGTCTGGGAGGGCCATCGACCCGTGACCATCCCCGAATTCAAGGGCGAGACCCTGCCAGTTGGCCTCTCGCAGGCGATCCTCAAGCAGGCCGGAATCGAGGACGACAGCTAGAATGAAGATGATGGAACTCGAAGTGATCGTTCACCACGACTCTGAGACCAAAGGCTTCTGGGCCGAAGTCGTCCAGCTACCTGGTTGCTTCGCGGCCGGGCACACCCGCGAGGAGCTCGAGGAGTCGCTGAAGGAAGCGATTTCCCTCTATCTGCAGGACGAGGACCCCTCTGAGATTCTTTCGACTGACCACGTGGAAGCCGTGGAGCGCTACCGCTTCTCTGAGGCCGAAGGCCTAGTGCCGGCCTAAGCACTCGATGCCCTCTTCTGTCGGAAGCGTTCTAACAGCCGCTGGAGTGAAGCGCGACGGCGTGGTCCGCTGGGGTGAATTGATCAATTGCGATGAGCCCGGCATCTACATCGTCTCCGTGACCGACGACCCCGATGCAGTTGGAGGCGATTCACAAGACGCCCCGATAGACATCTCCAGTATTGAAACCCTTCTGCGGGTTCGGCCCGAGCTCAAGCTAGATGACAGACGTCCGACGTCCGACGAGCTCGCGACCAGGGTGAAAGAGTTCTGGCTCCCGGACGAACACATCGTCTACATAGGCCTCGCAACGGATCTGCACGATCGAGTCAACCAGTACTACGGCACTCCGCTTGGGGCCCGTCGACCTCACGCTGGCGGCTGGTTCCTCAAGACACTGAAGGACCTCGACAAGGTGTTCGTTCACTGGAGCCGGACCTACGACAGAGTCGTCGCCGAAGGATCGGCGATCGGGACGTTCGTCGCGAACGTTTCGGAGGCTTCCCGGACGCGTCTCCGTGATCCGGAACGGCCCTTCCCATTCGCCAATCTGGAGTGGCCCCCTGGAACTCGTAAACGTCATGGCATCAGTGGTGCGAAAGCGCCACGCGTCAGGGCGCCCGGCACCGAATCAGCGACGCGTCGTCAAGCCAAGGCCACAAGCCCGTCTGCGGCTCCCGCCGCCAAAGTGCCCCCTTCAGCTGCTCCGGAGTCGCAGGTGCGCACTTCGGCAATAGGCAAACGTGGTCATAGTCAGCGCGTGACCGCTGCCGACGTGTCTGGTGGCCGAATCCGAGTCCCGAAAGAAACCAAGCGGCTTCTGCCAACGGGCAAGGGACGGATCACGATTAATCTCCGAGGAAAGATCAAGGATGTGTCCTGGGATCCCAGAACGGGTCCGCCCGAGAGGTCCGGAGTCATCAGCGTTGGCCGTCAGGATCTGGCTGCGGCGGTGCAGCCTGACGAGGTACTGCGAATCACGGTGTCGGGCGATGCGTACGTCATCGGCTAAGGCATTAGCCCGTGGCTGATCGCCTCGCAGTTCAAATCGTTTCCAAATACAAGAACGGGCCTTCGGTCCCGGCACGGGCTTTCAGAGTGCTGCTCGCTGAAGAGATCCGTTGTTTTCGAACATCGACGGACGATCACGGCGTCTGGTGGGATAGCGGCGGCTGGCTGAAGGCAGGCGGATGGTCTCGACAGGACCGAACAAACATACAGACGCTAGCAACGTGGCTAGCGTCCAGACACGTGGCCTCCCCCGATTCCGCTTGGCGTCTCATCTCGAGAGCGGACGTTTTCGCCCGGGCGACTACAGCACACGACGACATGTTCCTACTTGCGGTCCTGGCTTGGGGATACGGGGCGACCAATGATCGTTTCGGAAACGGACCGATGGCTGCCAAAGACGCTCGCAACAAGGGTGTATCGAACATCGTCCGCTCCCTCCAGGCAGCCGCGGTTGAGGGCCCAGAGGCGACGTTCCGCGCATGGTCAGGGATCGCCAAAGTTGCTCGGCTTGGCCCTTCGTACGCCAGTAAGCTCGCCCACTTCGCTTGCTACAACCGGAGGTCTGGAAGCGGGCCGCTCATCGCCGACACAAACACCGCGTGGGCATATTGGCTATTCACGCGTGAAGAGGGAAGCGCCGCCGGGCCTGTCCCCTACTCTCGCTACGTGACATGGTGTGAGGAGCAGGCCAGGGTGATGGGACATCGATCGGACGACATCGAGAGAGCGATGTTCGGACTAGGTCAGGACATTCGTCAGATTTACAACCACCTGTAGCGCCCTCTTCGCCCTTGCCCTGCGGACAGAGAAACCACTTTAAGACCGAAGCGTCTTTCCGCCGTTAGCAAATCGTTAGCAAATCGGCTCCGGCACTCTGTTGATCGATTGGCCCTGAAAAAGAGAAAAGCCCCTGTGACCAGGGGCTTTTCTTTGTTTCTTTGGTTGCAGGGGCAGGATTTGAACCTGCGACCTCCGGGTTATGAGCCTATTCGTACGGTCCAGCCACATCCGGGCTCATCCGCCTACATAGCTTTGATCTGCACTTATGTCGTGTCTGGTCAATTTTCTGTTCGGCTCCGTCCGACCAAGTTCGGGGTCGTTACGTTGCAAACGCGTTGCAGAAAGGCTAAAAGATCAGCTCCGTTAGCTAGAGGCTTCGAGGGTTGGTGGCTCCTCCACATCGTCGTTATCGATTGCCTTATTGGGTTCCCTCAGTGAAGCTTTTTCGGCCGTGAGCCAACCTTGAACCCCGGCGTCGACTTCGTCGATCTCTTCGCTTGAAAGCACTCGGGCGCCGCCCTCATCAACGACGGCGAGTTGAACGGGAGGGCCGACAAGGGATGAGGAAACCCTGCACGTAGTCTCGATAGCTCGATAGGCAACCCACAAGCCCAACTTGACCGGCAAGTCGTCACCTTCAACGTAGTGGGCCATCAATCCATTGGTCACGTCAGCGAATGGTCCGCCACTTCCTACGGCGCAAAACTTAGCCGCCGTGTGCCAGTTGAGTTGACCATCACCCGCAATCTCCAGAGCGTATGGGGTCCCTGATGAATAACCGAGAACGAGAAAGTCGCTATGCCAAGGGTGCTGTGTCCCCCCGAAGGGCGTGGGGATCGCGTTCACTCCGGGCATTGCACTCCCATAGGCCCTCTTCATAGCGTCGCAAACGAACGACTGGAGATTTTGTCTGATGACTGGCAGATCAGGCTTTGCGAATGCCGCCTTTGTTATGGGTTGCGAGGCCGCAGTGACCTCCAAATCCTTGAGCGCCTGGTCAACCTCTTCGATGATGTAGACGGACCCTGCTGCCGTCCACACAGCATTCAGTTCGGGACATGCCCGAACCTTTTGAGCAGGGTGCGCCGTATTCGAGATTGTCGAGGCCATGCTGTCCGACGCGACGACGACGCCATCGCTACAGACAAGGCCAATGGCGACAGTCATGTAGGAGACTCAGCTCTGGAACCGCGAGTTCACCGCGTAATCGGGAAAGCGTCCGTAGACCTCCCGAAGCAGCTGACTGAACGAGCGGGACGTCACGTAGGCTCGGACCTTCGACACGAACTCGACGTGTTTGGAATCCATCTCCTCAAGAAGTTTGGCGACTCGCGCGTCCCCCTCGTAAGTGGTTCGATAACGCGGATACCGACGCCCGGGGACCGACTCAATCTCCAGGAGGTTGTCGTTGACCAGTTGGGCAATCTCTCTGGTCAATTCGCGGGAGAAGGGGCCCCAGTCCCAGGGCTCAAAATCGAATAGATTACGCCAACGCTCGTCCCCCGCCATCTGGAGGATGAAGACGCCCTTCTGCAGGCGTAGACGGTCAAGAGCTTCTGGCTCTTGCGCTGGAGCAAGCTCGTCAGCAGCAAGCAGAAGCGGTAGGTCCGCTCGGTTCACAAACACATCCTATGGGCTTGGGACAGACTTGGCCGGAATCCGACCAACTTCAGTCGTAAGCGTACATGTGACGTGCGACACAACCTGCCTCGCCTGGAAAGTGCCAACGCTTAAACAACGAGGGGATTTCGCGGCTCACATTGTCGCCGAATTCCAGAACGAGGCAGTAGAAGCGCTCATCCGCCTGTACGAGGGGTAATCCTCACTCGTCGGCGTAGTAGGCGCTGATGTCCGACTCAAAAGCGAGTAGGTCTTCAGAGGGCTCTGGCTGCTGATTGCGAAGAATCGCACCGAGGGTCAGGTGAGCCTCACGGCGGATGACGTACCCGACCTTGAACGGAGAGCCATGGCCCATTCGATCCAGGGTGTCGACCTGGAAAAAAGCGTTCGCGACGCGCGCCATATTCGTTCGAGCGTCTTCCCCTTGCAGCAGCAGAGCCTCGCGCTCGATTTCGCGGACGACATCTCGAATGGCGGACTGAGGCGGCGACGTTCCATGCTCATACAGGCCCTCGAAAATCTCGTTTGCCTTGTCGATTAGTGCGAGTAGACGCTCTGCCGCCTCTCTTGACGACCTCCTCAAAGCTGCTCGTTCTTCTCGTTGTTCTTGTCTGGCCGCTGCGATCCACGCACCACCGAGGGCAAAGATTCCACCTACGGCAACGCTTGCGAGGTTCTGTATCCATTGTTCGTTCACTAATGCACTCCCGGTCGACTGTCTTGTCCAACTAGTTCCGAGCGCTTGGCAGTTGTTGCACTAAGTCTCCTTCATCTGAACCGGCAAACAAAAATCTTCATGGACCGCATGACTTGTCACACGCGCCCTTCACTCGGAAACCATCGCGTTCCGGTACGACGCGTGTACTGTGAGCGGGACAGCTCATCAAGAGTGGGAGCGAGGGACAGGCCCTGCAACCTCCCCGGCAACCCCGGTCGTCAGATCGGTAGGTGCCAATGCCTGAACGATGGGGGAAAATGCACGTCTCCAGAAGGTCCTTTCTTAAGGCGGTCGGGGCGCTCCCGTTCGTGTCCACCTCATTCCGCTCAATGCCGGAGCAAAGAACGCCGCTTCCGAGTTTTGTGTTATCCGAGGAAGGCTGCCCGATGTGCGGCAGCGAGGACGTACGGGAAATCGTCCACGGGCTACATGGTTGGCTGGAACCCCAACAGATCGGTGGCGGATGTTGTCCGAGCGACTACGATCCAGACTTCATCTGCGGAGCTTGTCAAATGCTATGGCGGCACGATCGGTTCCCCTTTTCCCCCGCCTGGGAAGTGTTGCGTGACGACATGTATGTAGAAGGCTGGACGCGGTCCGTGGTACGCAATGTAGTGAACCCAGACAACTCTTGGCGGTTCAATCTTCGACCACATGGGGCGGGCTAGGCGTGGCATTGCCCGAAGGGAGATTTCGGGGCAGCGATCTTCCGTGCGGATGGTTGCGCTTTGTCTGGTTGCCAACCGACATCGACTTCTTCAATTCAGACGGTGAGCTAGTTCAGCCTCGCCTTCCGATGTCGCAGGAGGAGTATCTACGTTTGGATGGTTGGAGGGAGATTGAGATCGCTCATGGGCTCGGTCGTGGGCGGACGTGATCAGCTCCCCAAAGTGCCTCTAGGGCTTCGAAGAGGTATTGGCGAGCGTCTCCAGCAAGGTTCGGCACCTTTCCTGAGTTGTCGTGCCTAGCCAATCCAAGGATGACATCCTCAACCATCTCTCGCGACGGGAAGGGCCCATTCTGACGCCTGGACGGTCCATGAAGGATGTGCCTCAGAACAAAGGCAGCTAATAAAAATACGTCGTTCCGACGTCCCTCCCGGTAGCAATCCATGGCTACATCCCTCGCGTGCAATTGATCCACCAAGGCAATGAGTCGGCACCCGCAGATCGAACAAAATGAATCGTCGGGCTCGTAAGACTTGCCGCACCAGCACTCACCGTCAAGCAGCTCGTCCCGTCGCCTAGCCCATTCCGAGATATCCATGAAGTGAGTGTACTGAACGTCTAACGGCCCTTCTGGGGCTATGTAAACGATCGCTTGATGAGTTCGCTGAGCGGGCATCGAAAACCGTCTGACAAGGCCAGCAGAGTCATCAGCGTCGGGTTCCGTTCGCCGCGCTCCAGATCTCCAATGTAGTTGGGGTGGAGTCCCGAGCGTTCAGCAAGCTGTTCCTGGGTGAGATCGGCTTCGAGTCGAAGCTCGGCGAGAGAACGGCCGAACTTTCGAAGGGTTGTTTCCCGCTTGCGCGCCATGACACAGAAGGAAATGACCCCACTCATAGATGGTCCACCCACTATGAGTGGGGTTAAGGTTTCAGTCACGGACAGCTTGGTGGAAGGAGTTGCAGTGGGAAGTGAGATACCACCTCAACAGAGACCTGGTCCTTCGTTTGCGCAAGAGAACAAGGGCCCTCTCATCATTGGCGCGGCGATCATTCTCGCTGCCTTGATTGTGGTCCTCGCCACTCGAAAGGATGGCTCATCCAGCCCGGACATCCCACCAGAAGCGTCCGCGAGCGCATCTGCGGAAATACGGGATGTATCCGGCACCTTCACCTTGGTTCAACGGTCAGGCTTCTTTATCTACGGGTCATCAGCAAGCGGAGCGGATCTTTGTGAAGGGACTGGCGGATACTCCGACATCCAAGAGGGTCTTCCGGTAGATGTGGCCGACCAAGACGGAACGGTTCTGTCTGCTGGCGCACTGGGTCGGGGCGTTGTGGAAGGGGAAGGCTCCGCCCAGGTATGTGAGTTTGACTTTGACCTTCCATCTGTCCAAGATGCCGATCGGTACGTCATCGAGGTTGGTGACCGCGGCGAACTCAGCTATTCACGGGCTCAACTCGAAGAGATGAACTGGGAGGTCTCGTTTTCTCTTGGAGACTGAAGCAACTCCAAGCCGACGGCCGGAACTAGCTTCCCCATTGCGCAGCGCTCTTGTATAGGTCTGAGGCCTCAGCATCTCCCTGTGCCGCTTTGTATTCAGACAAGAGCTTCTGACCCTCAGGATCGCCGTAGACGAGGCTGTAGCCCTTGCTGATTGTCACACCCTTGAGACTCGCTAACTCTTCCGCTCGTTCATGCAGCCTGTTAGCGACCTCGTTCGCCTTCTCATCGTCTACAACGGCAGACTTTTCGGTTCGCTCGGCTAGGGGATGTCCGCACTCTGGACATACTTTGGAGCCATCAAGGTAAGCCCTGCACTCGGAACACTTTGCCCCTTCGTCATACGACTTGAAGAAGACGATCTCCGCCTCCGGGTTAGCTCCTCGCTTGACGAGCGCGACCTTTCGAATGCGAAGGTTCCGAAGAAAGGCTGGGTTGTTAACTGCCATCACTGGTCTCCAAGCACTTGAGCGATGAACTGGGCGAGATCTGCCCGTTCGGCCCCGCTGAGTTCTCGACCAAAGAGACGGAGAGATGATTTGAGCCCTCGTCTCCGCTCTTCATGGAACTCGCTCCGCTTACTTGTTTGCTTTCGATCTTCAATAGCGATATCTCGACAATGTTGAGTGCTCTTGTCGGTTCTGCTCTTGGCGTCTCGTACTAGCTGATGGCGTTCGATCTCCAGGTTCAGCTCTCGGAAAAGCTCCTCGTCTCCTCTCGTCCACGTAGAGCGTTCCTTTCCGAGTAACGCGGAGCGCTCGGCTAGAAGAGCCGTCTCACTCATCTGCTGAAGTCGAACCTCGTTGCGAATAGGTGAATGCATCACTTCCCCTTTCTGCTGTCTCGTTGGTCTTGTTCATCTCTAATAGAACGGAGCCCGCGGATCACCAATCCCATCCGTCATCACCTGCTAAGCCGAGCGAAGCGGGAACGATCTCGTTCTGTTCTATGAGCCAGGAATCCGCTTTGGGAACCACAATCGGAGTAACTGCTTGCACCTGCGGGGGTGCCGAAGAAAGAGCCTGCACGCACAAAGCGACGGCGACAGCGCGGTCATCGTGCTGATCGGGGTCATGGTCCATCCGCAATACGCCCGGCGACGTCTCCCGAAGCCGAACGTTCGCCAGCTCGTCGAGAAGTTCTTTGTCGTCTGGAAGAGCTAGTGCCTGATTCCTCAGCGCGAGATGAAGGCCGCTCGCAAGTCGGCCGACACTTCCGCTGCTGAAAGTGAACTCTTCAACACGCACACCTCGATCCCGTAGTCGTTGAGCAAGCCCGATGGCCTGCCAAGGATCGAGGACGATCCGCGCTCCGTTGAACTGCCGGTGCGCCTGAAGCAGCCATCTTTCGACAGCTTCAACCTTGACCGGGTTCGTACGCGTGCCCTGCCACACCTCGATGCGATCAAGGATCACCTTCCGCTGCCCAGGCTTGCGCTGATCATGTTCGGCATGGGCGACAACGGCAACGGTTCGATCTCTCTTCAGGCCAAGGTCAAGGGAAATGACGTAGCGCACACCCCTCTCCGGATCAAGAGGACCATCGAGAACCACGCAGGCGCGAAGGTCATCAAGCGAGGTCAACCGATCCTCTGACGCCGTCCACTCGTTCAGGAATAGTCGCTGGAATGAACTCTCAGGAAGTCGACGGCGTTGCTCTTCGAGACGCTCCTTACTCATCCAAGGGGCAGGGCCCCACAGCTCGTTTACTCGCCACATCGGGTCGGCCTTAGCGTGCTCCAAGACCTTGTACGACCAATGAGCTGGCTCACCCGCCGATGTCAGCAAGACCAACCGGCAACCAGGCACTTTGGCAACTGCGGATGTGATTGCCTCGAAGACGACCTTCGGTTGTGACGTCGAAGGCCAGTTCGCCACCTCATCGATGACAACAAAGTCCGGTCTCAGGCCCCACGAACCTGACGCGTCCGCAGCGAGTATCTCCAATGTCGATCCAGTTTCCAGATCCGTGGCCTTGAATGCCCCAATCACAAACCGTCCTTCGAGTGAAGGCGTCCGCTCAGCGAAGCCCCTAAAGGCATCTAGCAGGAGCCGCCCCTGGTCTCGATCAGCGGCGACCGCATAACAGCGAGAGCCCGGTCGAAGCTGAGCCACAATCGCGACTTGGACGATGGCAGCAAGGTCACTTGTCTTTGACCGGCCTCGGGCTCGCGTGAGGAAGTGATAGGGGGTTGCGCTCTCGGTATCGAGGACCGCACCAAAATCGACCCACTGTGCTGCCTCAGCCATCTGTCCTAAGCGACAGTCGTCTGGCATCACGAAACTCGCGAGCAGGTCGAGAGCGTCGGTGGTCTTCATTCCTCCTCACCAACAAATCGAAAATAGGAGGTGAGCCCGATGTAATCAAAGCGCTCGTAAACAACGCTCTTTAGCTCGAATGGCAACACTTGCTGGTCACGCCCTACGGTTGCGCCATCCAAGTGCTCCAGTACCAAACGGTGTGGAGGCTCAATGGATTCCAGCCACTCCGCCCCAACACACGGTCCGTCTACTAGAAGGATGTTGTAAGGGGTGCTACTCATCAGCTTCCAACTCCGATCGGGCTTCAGCAGCGAGCCGCAACCGCCGTCCCTCAGCCATCTCCCTGGACATCAAGCCCCGGTCCCTTGCCGCAGCTCCGAGATCGCGCTGGAGTCGCGCTGATGAGGACGGGTCAAGTCCCAGACGAGCGCGAGCCTCAGCCGCCAATCTTTCGAGCTTGACTGCAAAGTCCGCAGCAGGTCGTTGCGCGCCGGTCTCGGGATCGAGGAGTCCGTGCTCGTCCAACCACTCTGAAACGAGAGCACAGCGAGCCTCGGCGCGACCCCATGCAGTCAAAGCTGGGCCGAACTCAGGGACATCGAGCCAGGGGATGCGCTCCACAGCGGCAGCGACGATCTGAGCTGCTAGGGGCGCGATAGAGCGCTCGGAATTGGCCCCGTGCCGGAGCGCTGCGGTGTTGCGCTTCTCAAAAGGGGGCCAAGAGTAGTTACGGGCTGGGGATCTGGACACCTAGATCACCACTTCCGACAGCTGAACCTCCGGGTTGTGAAACAGGTGGCAGGCCCCTGACCTGCGCACTTGGGTGCCCCGCAACGCAGTTGCAACACTTCGGTCCGCCACCCCGGCGGCACCACGCATCGTTTTTCCAAACAGGAAGCCCCTAGCAAGAGGGGGGGTAGGAGACTGGCTCTTGCTTGCCCTCAGAGAGGGGGTGGCGACGGAGTCGCCCCGTCTGTAAGACGGAATCTCTGTAGAAGTCTCTGTCGAAGTCTCTGTTAAGAACACGCCAAAACAGTGGGATGGAGACGCCATCTTGGAGTTACCACCCCGCCGCTTCGGCGCCATAGACCTGACAATCAACGCTCATGCCGTCAATCTGGCGCCTTGATGCCGCCACCTGTTCCAGCTGGCGCAACCGCTCGTAGTTGAGCCTGTACCACTTTCTTCGATCGGGGCCACGACGTTGTGCCGAGATGAGTACTCCTTGGTCCTCAAGAGAAGTCACTGTGCGCTCTATGGTCCGTGGTGACCAGAAGGGGAAGTTGGTCTGCCAACCCTTGTAAGAGTTGTATGTCCAGGTGTACCCGTCCCATCGGTTCTTTCCGCGCTCTTCATTCTTCTGGACCCAGTAGTGCACCTGCTGCAGGAAGATCGCCTCGTTGAGCCCAACAATCAGTGCCAAGCTCGGGAGAACCTGTAACGGTGGTTCAGCAATCAGGAGTCCGCGGTAGTCACTCATGACGTTCCGGTCCTGGGTCCCCTTCAGCAAGGGGTCCGTCATTGCCCCCCATCAATCGCGCAAGCGAGGCTCGTCCGATCCGAAGCTTCCGGCCCACACGGAAGGCTCCCTCAATCTGGCCCGCTTTCACAGCCGCGTAAAGCGCAGACCTCTTCACGCGTAGCACTTCAGCAGCCTCGGGAATAGTTAGAGCAACAGGGAGGTCCTCAAGGCGCGTCACGCAATCCTCAGATGAGTTAATGCCAAGATCAACGTTCATGGATTCCACCGTACGAAGGTGGAACGAGAACGCCTAGAGCGAGATCCAGCCGAAATAGATCCAGGTTATTCAACCAGGACCCGCGGTTCCTGGCGTTAATTGCGCTAGTGTGAAGGCATGACGCCGACGAAGAGGGTCAGTCCCTTCGATCAAGACCTGTACTTCGCCATCCGCGTGGTGGGTGGTCGAACGGGCCGTCCTCGCCTACTGGGAACCGAGCGACCAAAGGCTTCCGTTCCTCGGAGCATCATCATTAGAACGAAGATCGTCCTGATTGAAGGGCGTCCAGAACTCGTTGAGCTTGAAATCGGATCGAACTTCTCGTTCGGCGCTTCATCGAGTCCGATCGCCATTACCTCAGACGTGCTGAGAGGGATTCGAGTTGCTGAACTGATGCAGACAGCACTCCGCCGAAACGCTCAGGAACTCCGTCAACTCAGTCAGGAGCACCCAAACGTTGCGGCTCTTTCGCGCCGTTTAGCCCGGGCTGAGGAGATCGCCGCGAGGGGTCGGAGGGGCGTAAAGGACAAGGGGCTTCACCACTACCAAGAAGTTGCCAAGGTCTATAACGCCGCGGTCATCTCAAGACAACCGCCAACTAAGGCGGTCCAGGAACACTGGAAAGAGGACTACGAAACAGCTAAACGCTGGGTCAACACGGCTCGCCACAAGTATGGGCTACTCCCCCTCACGCAGGCAGGCAAGGCGCGAGGGGCACAGGGACTAGATGTGGGAAAGGAGAGCGAGAGATGAAGACCAGCAATTTCGCATCAACCAAGTACACGGGTGTTTATCGTCGGGGCGCAACCTTTAGTTTCCGGATCTCAGGGGTTCCCCGACGAGGTGGCACCAAGGGCGACCTCTGGAAGGGTGGGTTCCGCACGGCCGGGGAGGCTCGGGACGCTCGCAATGAGACCCTTACCGCCCTCAAACACAAGACCTATGTAGGACCGTCCAAGATGACGGTGGCTGAGTTCCTGATCGAGAAATGGCTTCCAGGATTGAGCGTTCGACCCTCGACCCGGTCCAGCTATGAGCAGATCGTGGAGAAACAACTTGTACCTCGCATTGGCAATCACAAGCTGGAAGAACTCGACGCCGCAGACCTGAATCGTCTCTACGCCGAACTCTTGACCAATGGTCGCAAGGACGGTGCAGGTCTCTCGTTGAAATCCGTTCGCAACACTCACGTTGTTATCCGAAAAGCATTGAGTGATGCCTTGCGCTGGGGCCTCCTCTCGCGCAATGTTGCAACCCTCTCTGACCCGCCTAAGCACGCGTTACATGGATCAAAAGAGCTGAAGACATGGGATCGAACCCAGCTGAACGCTTTTCTAGAAGGCGTCAAAGACGATCGCCTTTGCGCCGCCTATCGTCTGGCAGCAATGACCGGGATGCGTCGCGGAGAAGTCCTTGGTCTTCGCTGGAAAGACCTAGACCTAGAGAATAGAAGGCTGGCGATTCGTCAAACACTTATCTCCATCGACTACAGAATTGAGTTCAGCAGTCCAAAAACCAAGAGATCGTGCCGATCCGTTGCTCTCGACGAGGCAACCGCCTCCACCCTCAGGTCCCACAAGAGCCAGCAAGCTAGAGAACGCCTCCGGCTCGGACCGGCCTATGAGGCAAGTGACCTCGTCTTCACCCGAGAAGACGGCACGCCCCTGCATCCCGACCTGTTTTCTGATAGCTTCGAGAAGCACGCATCCAGACTGGGCTTGGATCGAATACGCCTGCACGATCTGCGGCACACGTTCGCAACTCTTGGCCTCCAGGCTGGTTTGCATCCAAAGGTCGTTAGCGAAACTCTTGGTCACGCGAGCGTTGCTTTCACGATGGACGTCTACAGTCATGCAATCCCTTCGATGCAGGAGGAAGCAGCAGAAGTGTTTGCCGCACTGATTGAAGGTTCTTGAAAGATGAAATACAAGTCCCACACGCAACGAACATTGAATGCCGTAGCAACGGTGAAGGAGGACATGACTTCCACGCGCACTGCGTCTTGTGCTCCTTCGACGGTCCTGGTCGCCCGACGCTCTTAGAGGCCCAGGGCGACGCATGGAGTCACGAACAAGGAGACAACTTCGACAACCTCATGTGACGAGATCAGAGTTTCGTTCAAGATTCAGGCAAATCAGCGACGAATTTCTCGCCCTGCCTTGGCGAAACTATTCCCTGAAGAAAACGCGTCAGCTGATGGGAGCTATCAGCGCGTCCAGCGCGCGCTTGCAGGCCGGACCTCTTCGCGGCATAAGTGACGTACAGGTGACTCCGAGCACGCGTTAAGGAAACATAGAGAAGGCGACGCTCATCACCTTCTTCAACCTCGCCCTCAGCGTTGCCCGGGATCAATTGATCTTCGCAATTGGGAACGATTACAGCCGTAGCAGTCAAGCCTTTGGCGGCGTGCATAGACATGAAGCGAACAGCATCTTCCTCACCCTGCCGCATGACTTCATCGATGTAGTCACGGACAGCCTGAAGACCGCTGAAGACCTGCTGGAGCGATTTAGGGTCCTCTCCCGCCAGGAGAAGCAAGACCTCGAAATACTCCGCTACATCGTCTCGCTCCAAGACGAGCTGAAGCAGCTGAGTCAAGGCAGCTGGCATCTCTTCTTCAAGCAGGGGTTCACCCTTCTCCAGGATTTCCTCGATTGCTTCGAGGTCTGCGGCGAGGCGGCTTCGGTTCGCTGCTTGAAGAACCCCTGGGTTGGCTCGGACCGTTTGGAGGGCTGCAGCGAATGTGCCACCCTGCTCCCGTGCAAGGTCGTAAACAGCCCTAAGCGTCGCACCCCCGACTCCGTTCTTTCGAAGCTCAAGCAGTTCTCTCCAGGCGAGACTGTCCTCACGGTTTACAAGGAGCCGCAGGGCGCAGACGACCTGTCGGCCGTCCGATTCTTCCAGGATCGCGAAAGGGTTCGAAATTCGCAGTCCGCGTATCCCCAGGTCGTCCAGAGCCTCGATGATGGGTTGGGAAAAGCCGTTCGCACGATCCATCCGCTGGAGGACAAGAACCTCGTTCGCAGGAACCCCTTCGACGTTGACGAGGTAATGGATCAATGCGGCGACCCCTTCGGCTTCGCTACTTCCATTGCGAAACGCCAGTACCTCTGCAACGCCATCAGGGGCGTCCTCTCGCGGGCGGAGAGCTTTTGGAACGGACCTGACATCCTGTTCAGCCACAGCGCGTGCCACAGCAAGAATGTCCTTAGCGCAGCGGTGACAGACCTCCAACTCTTCTTCGGCCGCTCCCGGGTAGGTTTCGGAGAACTCTCTGATTCCTTGCGGGAACGCGTGGCGGAAGGAGTAGATGCTTTGATCATCGTCTCCAGCAACGAAGAGGTCAGCACCTCTTGCTTCTAACGCTTGAACTACTGCCAACTCACATTTGTTCAGGTCTTGATACTCATCGACAATGACGTACCTGAATTCTCGCTCGATCTCGAACTCGGGCCTTTCCTGTAACGCTCTCTTTACGCGATAGACCAACTCTGACCGGAGTGTGTAGCCGTAGACGGTTCGGTGCTCACGAAAAGCGGCCAGGAAAGCAGGATCAGGATGATTGGACTCCCAATCCTCCGTCTCAACGTTGAGTGTTTCCCAGTCACTCGCTAGGTTCTGAAAGCTCTTCTGAACTTGGCGGACCGATCGTCTGAGAATGGTCTTGAGATCTTCGTCAACGACATAACGCTCGTCAAAGTCATCCGCAATGAAAATGGGCGTCGGAAGTTCCGGAGCCCCACCATTCTTCAGAAGTTGTCGGAGAGCGAAGGCATGAATGGTTGAGACCATCGGAACCGGCACGCTCAATTCATCGAGTCTCTCCCGCAATTCCCGAGCGGCTGCTCGTCCAAACGTGAGAACAAGAATGTCCTCGGCGTCGACAGACAACTCTTCGATCAGAAAGGCGATTCGATTGGTGATCGTTCTGGTCTTGCCGGTACCGGGCCCTGAAAGTAGACGCGTGTGCGGCCCCGGCGCTGACGCAGCGCTCTCTTGCTCTGGTGAGAGACCGTCCTGCCAAGCCAACTACGCCTCCCATCCTAGTGAGGACCCACAATCCTTGGTCAACTGACTGATTTCAAGAGACCTCAGGTGTCAAGCATCTCTGTCATTTCTAGACCGAACTCTCACACCGAGCTTTCGCCTCAACGTTGCAAACTACGTTGCAGGAAGGCAATGCAGAGAGGCCCCGAACATGTGTTCAGAGCCTCTGACCTGCTGTTTTTGTGGTTGCAGGGGTGGGATTTGAACCCACGACCTCCGGGTTATGAGCCCGGCGAGCTACCAGACTGCTCCACCCTGCGTCCGAAACCCTAACGTAAGGGGCTTGGTCGGGTGAACACGGGGCTAGCGGGGTGGGTCCTCGCCTACGAGACCATCCACCGACTCGCGGATGAGGTCGGCGTGACCGACGTGGCGGGCGTACTCCTCGATGAGGTCGATGAGCATGCGCCTGAGACTGGGCGTGCGCCCGTCGGGCCAGGTGAACTTCGCCGGTTGATCTAGACCCCCATGTTCCAAAGCGTGCTCTATGGCTGCCCGGGAGCGATCGACCGCCCGTTCCCACAAGGTCATCAACTGCTCAGGGGTATCCTCGGCGGCCGAATGCCAATCCCAATCTGGATCGGCATCCCAGTCCACGGCATCCCAAGGAGGACCCATCTCGCCCCCCTGCAACTTCTCGGTGAAGTAGTAGTCCTCGACGAGGGCCAAGTGTTTGAGCAGCCCACCCAGAGTCATCGATGACGCACCGACCTTCGCCTGAAGACCGGCAGCATCGAGCCCTCCGCACTTCCAGGCGAAGGTTGCTCTCTGGCGCTCGAGCGAGCCCAGCATCGTGGCGGTCTCGTCTCCGGCTGCCGGCGGTTCCGGGAAGCTCCGGTCCTCGGTGTCGGTCACAGGAGATAGTTCACGATCAGATCAGTTGTTGTTGTCTCCGTTGGACCCACCGTTGTCGTTGTCTTGTTTGGCATTCTGCGATGGCAGAGACACTCCGGTTAGCTCTTCGAGCTGGCTCAGGACGTCGCCCAGCTCCTCGATGAGGCGGCCGTACTCCTCGAAGTCACCTGCGGAAAGCGCTGCCTGGGCGTCTTCGTAGAGCTGGGCGGCTTGCGCGATCAGGTCTTCGACCTCGGCAGGAGGCTCGGTCTCGCCACCGGTAGGACTCGGACCCGGGGTGGGCTCACCGTCGTCGGGTTGTTCGACATCGGAACCGAAGAGAGAGGTCAGGGCGGCACCGAAGTTTGACTCCATGACCACGTCCTCGCCCAGGACCATGGCAACGAACTTCAATTCGGGGATGCCGCCGGTCGGCGTGGTGGTTCCGGTACCACCGGCGGTTACGAAGATGGGCTGCACGTACAGAAGCGCATCGTCGATGGGAAGGATGACCAGCGAACCGAACTGCACGTCCGATCCACGCTGGCGCAGCAACGACAACGTCTGAGAGATCTCGACATCTTGGTTGATGAGGTTGTCGACCTGCTGGGGGCCGAGCACCGCAAGGTTGCGGGGGAACTGCAGCGTGGTGATCTCGCCATAGCTATCGGGGTCAGAGCTAGCCACGAGCAACGAGATCATATTGGGCCTGTTGCGAGGCACGAAGGGTCGCGTGATGACGAACCGTTCGTCGGTCTCGCCTGGTGGCCGGTAGAGCACGTAGATCGGATCGATCGACGAATCGGCATCCGTGGTGGTGCTGAAGTTGCCCACCTGCGGCGTCGTGGGGATGTTCCACTCGTCTTCCTTGGCGTAGAAGACCTGCGCGTCGGTCATGTGGTACGTGCGATAGACCTCGGTCTGCAACCGGAAGAGGTCCTCCGGGTAACGGAAGTGCTCACGCAGCTCGTCCGACGGCTCCTCCTCGGTGAACAGATCGGGGAAGGCGTTGTCCCAAGCCTGGATCAATGGATCTGACTCATCCACGATGTAGAAATCCATCGTGCCGTCGTAGGCATCCACGACGACCTTGACCGAGTTGCGGATGTAGTTGATGTTGCCATCCAGCGTGCCCGTAGCACTGGGCTCGGCTACCCCATCACTCGCGTCGAAACGTTCGGAGTATGGATAGTTGCTGGTCGTGGTGTAAGCGTCGATCACCCACTTGATGCGGTCATCGGCAACCACGGGGTAAGGATCGGAGTCCAGCGACAAGAAGGGAGCCGCGCGCCGCACCCGGTCTCGCACATTGCGATAGATCAGGATCTTGGATTCTCCGGTTATCAGCGACGACAGGACGAGATTGGGATCGCGCTCTCGGATGGCGAACGCTAGCCGCTTGAAGATGTTGTTGATCTGGACGCCGCCCTCGCCGCTGTAGTTGGTGCGTTCGACCTCTCCACCATCGATCGGATAGTCGAGTTCGGCTTGCCCTGAGTTCACGATCGAGTACTCGGAATCCTTGAAACTCTCGCCGTAGTAGATGCGTGGTTGTTCGGCCACCAGGGACTCGGCCCCCGCGACCGCGGTGCCGGGGATGCGGCTGATCAAGAAGCTCGGCTGACCGGCCGTGGTGCTGGCGTTGGCGAGGCTCGCAACCAAACCGAAGCCGTGCGTGTACTGAAGATGCAGGTTCTGCCACGTCTTCGAGCGTTCGGGGATCTGCGAGATGGACAACTCGCGTGCCGACAACAACACTTGCCGGAGTTCGCCGTCGATCTCGTAGCGATCAACGTCAACATCGGTGAACTCGTAATAGGTGCGGATCGTTTGCAGTTGCTCGTAGGCCCTTTGAAGAACGGCCGGATCCCACAACCGGATGTTCTGGATCGAGGTCTCGTTCTCGGCAAGCTGTTCCTCTGTCAGAGACGAGGCAGCAGCGTAAGGCTGCGTCTCGACGTCGGTCAGTCCGAAGCCCTCGCGCGTGGCTGCCAGGTTCCGGTCGATGTAAGGCGCCTCACGTTGCGGCTCTTGCGGCTCGACCGAGAAGCGCTGCACCACGAAGGGCCACACGGCCCCCGCAAGGAAAGCCGTCAACACCCAGATCCCCACGGCTGCTAGCGGCAGAGACAGACGCCGGACCTGGATGTTCACCAGGAAGAGCACGGCAGAGATGAGCGAGATGATCGCAAGGAGTTTCAGAGCAGGGAGATGCGCGTTCACGTCCGTGTAGCTCGCTCCCACGACGGTCCCCCGCTCGGAGAAGTTCAATTGGAAGGTTCCGAGCCAGTACTGGAACGCTTTCACCACCGCCAGCAGGCCCAGTAGGACCGAAACGTGAGCGAGAGCGCCGGGAAGGATCCCTCTCCATCCCATCTCGGGCCGTATCGACCCGTAGAAGTAGTGGGCGGCAAACGTCACCAGGACCGAAGCCATCAAGGCGAACCACACCCAGTTCGAGATGGTGTCGAGGAAAGGGAGCTCGAAGACGTAGAAGCCGAGGTCCTTGCCGAACTGTGGATCCTTGGTCCCGAAGTCCACCCGATTGGCCCACAGCAAGAAGGTTTGCCATGCGGTGCTAGCCGCCACTCCGGCACTGAGGCCGATGAAAGCGGCGACGGCGAGCCTGACCCACACGATGAAGGGGCGGATCGCCTCGCGATAACGATCGAAGGGATCGGGTCGTCCCTCGATACTCGGCCTCACGTAGGTCGGGGCGAGACGGCCGGCGATCCAGAGATTCAGCAGCACGATGGTTGCGGTTACGAACCCAACGGCGAGCCCTACCCCGAACTGCGTTCGCAAGCTCTTCCACAGAACCGACGAGAGGCCGACCTCCTTGAACCAGAGGATGTCGGTATAGAAGCGGGTGCTGGCGATGAGTAACAGGAGAATCGCGATCACTACGATCGCAGCGATGGTCCGCTTGTTGATGGGAGGACGGCTGGGGGAGATCATCGGCTCAGAGTAACGGGCCCGGAACGCAAGCTAGTGCGCCGTCCCGGTCACCCGACGGCGGCACGGATGTGCTCGATCAAAGCGTCCGGAGCGAAGGGCTTTCCAACGAACACCGCCCCCGGCCATTCCTCGTCCGAGCCTCGGGACATGCCCGACAGCACCAGGACCGGGATGTTCTTGGTTGATTCGTCGGCGCGCAGCGCCTTCAAAACCTCTTTCCCGTCCATCTTCGGCATCATCTGATCCAGCAGGATCACATCGGGGAGTGATTCGAGCGCCATCTGGAGCGCGGCTTGCCCATCGGGTGCCATGAGGACCTCGAACCCTTCGTCCTCCAAGACGAATCCGATCGTCAACCGAACGCTGGGATCGTCCTCTGCTACGAGGATCCGGGGAGCCATACCCCCAAAACTAGCGGAACGGACACTCCCACGCGGGCCACAGAGACGCTGCTCGCGCGGTTCCCACCACCGCCGAAGACGTTGAAGGGCCCGTCGCCTCCCTCGCCCCCGCTGGTTTCAGGAGGGCAAACACCGGGGGGTGGATCGGGTTCGTCGCAACCCAAGATCTCGTCTACCGCCTCTTGGGTGTCGCAGTCGGTCCCATCCTGGCAATCATCCGGGTCGCCGTCGCCGCCGCCCGGGTCTCCACCGCCGTCACCTGGATCTTCGCCGGGGTCGGTGGGAGCCTCGTCACCCGGGTCAGATGGGTTGCCGTTGTCACCGGGGTCTCTGCTCCCAGGGTCGTTGGCTTCCTGAGCCGCAGCAACGCTAAGGAGCGGCTGCGAGCCCTCGGAGCCGCCGCCGTCTGCCACCCCTGTTGCGAGAACGATGTCGGTGAGTTGTGCCAACAAGGGCTTGGAACGGGCTTCGAGGATGGTGGCCACAACACCCCATTGCCCGCCTTCATCGTGATACGAGAACGCCTGGCGGAACGATCGGTCGAAGCTCGCCGAGGTGTTGCGAGCGATGGTGAAACCGATCAGGACGTCCCCCGTCGCGCGCTTCATATAGGGGCGCATCGTCGACACATCGCCGCCGCGCAGTTCCCGGTAGAACGCGAGCGACGGCCGTCGCCCATCTAGCTGAGCGGTGAGCCCGTCGGCCTTCTGTTGCAGCTGATCGTCGAGATCGATGACCGCTTGGAGCTCTTCTTGGTCCCAAGAGTCACGCTCTGAGTAAGTGTAAGGAGACGTGCGGACGGGAAGCTCGCCACCTGCGATCGAGGCCTGGAACAGAGGTTCCAACGTCAACGACTCTTGGCCTGGGCTGGTTAGTTGCGCCTCTCCTTGGTACACGGTCGCGGTCACGAACCCCGGGCCCGTGTCGACTCGGAACGAGGCACTGTTGGAAAGCGGGGTGAGCTCGGCCTTGTCGATGCTCAGCGTCATCGTGTCACCGTCGGTGATCTCGGCCTTCACTTTGCCCTGGCGCACCTCGAGGCTTTCCTCGTCGCTCACAATGACTTCGGTGAAAGGTGCCAAGAAAGCGAGGCGCAGCCCGGAAAGGCGCAAGAGGGCAGAAGCACGGTCGACCGTCTTGATCACGTCCCCAGGTTTGATCGAGGTATCTCCATCCACGGTGATGGTGTCGCCACCGCGCAGGATCACCACATCTCCGACCTGCTCCTGAACCTGCATCTGACCGATCTCGTCACTGCCCCAGGAGGGAAGGAACACCAAGCCGGCAGCGACGAGCGCGCCTGTGACCACGACGGCGATACGTTTTAGAAGAACCCCGTCGAGGCTATCGGTAGTCAGTCGAGGCCGGTCCTGGACCAGCCTGGTTGAACTCATATCCCATATTTTGTCCGACTCCGCCCCTAGTCGTGAATAGCACGATAGGACTAGTCACCTACTGCTCTCAGGCGCCGCTTCCGCTTCTAGCGAAGGGGTTGCGGCCGTCTCGTCGGCCTCCGGAGATGCCGGAGGCTCGGGGGTGCCGGCAGGTAGCTCGAGTGTGAACCGCGCCCCTCTGTCGGGTTCGCTCTCTACCCGGATATCCCCATCGTGCGCTTGGGCGATCCGGCGCGCGTAGGCCAGACCGAGACCAAGGCCTCCGTAGGACCTCGTTTCGGAGCCATCGAGTTGCTGGAAGTCAGAGAAGACGCGCGGTAGGTCCTCGGGCAAGATCCCGATCCCTTCATCACCGATCGTGAGCTCGACGGTCCCGGCAGAGTCTCTGCCGTCGTCGACGACTGTTGCCTCGAGCGTGATGCGACCACCATGGGGCGAGAACTTCACAGCGTTATCCAGAAGCTCGTCCAGACTGCGGCGGATCAGTCGTTCGTCGCCCATCACCGGAGCCATGTCCGCGGCAACGTGGGTAACGAACTCGTGTTGGGTCGTCCTCGCGCGCCATTTCTCAGCCAGTTCCTCGAGCATCTCCTTAGCATCGATCCGGGTACTCTTCGGCGACATGCGTCCGGCTTCCATCGCGGCGAAGTCAACGAGAAGCTCGACGATGCGTTCCAGGCGACCGGTCGAGTCCAGGATGCCTCTTACGAACTGCTTGACCTTGTCGGGAGGCACATCCTTGCGCTGAAGTATCTCTGCATAGCCCTTGATCGGCGTTAAGGGGGTACGCAGCTCGTGTGAGATGTTGGAAAGGAACTCCGTCTTCATCCGTTCGACCTCACGCTCACGTGTCATGTCGCGAAGGACGGCAACCGCACCGGATACCTCTTCGTCTTCGCTGCGCAAGACTGCGCTCGTGATGGCCACGGGAACCGAATCTCCATCACGGTTGTCCAAGAAGATGCCACCCAATGATCCCTCGGTCAGCTGGTGGATGGGCAGAGGCACGGGCGCTCCTTGTCCATCACGAGCAGAAAGGATCGACGTGATCGGGCTACCGACCGCTTCCGCCGCGGGAACACCGGTCAGGTGCTCGGCCTCACGGTTGAACGCGAGGACGTTGCCATTTGCGTCGACAGCTACAAGACCGTCGGCCATCGACTGGATGATCGTCTCGATACGTGAACGCAGGGAATGTTCTTCACGCGCAGCGGCGCGCAGATCGGTAGTCATCTTGAGCAGCGATGCGGTCATCTCGTTGAAGGTCTCGCCAAGCTCGCCAACCTCATCGAGACCAGAGACGGGAGCCTGAGCCGACAGGTCCCCTTCCCGCACTCGGGTAGCCGTCGCTGTCAACTCTTGGATCGGCCTAGTGATCCGGCGGCCTGAGAACCAAGCTAGGACCAGGGCCACGGCCCCTACCAGCATCGCCGCCAAGAACAGCAACCGGTTCACCTGGGAGCGGGTCGACGCCACGACGGTCGCCCGCGAAGAGATCACCAGGGTGGCTACGGGCTTTCCGTTCTCCTCTAAGACTGCATAACCGTTGAAGAAAGACCGGCCATCGAAGGTTGCCTGCGCAGACGACGATCCGGCGACGAAGACTTCTGCGCGTTGCTCCTCGGGGATGGAGATATCGCGCTTGATCGGACCGATAAAGCTCGATGCGATGACGGCGTCGTTGTCGATCAGCGAGACATCCGCAGACACCTGACTGGCAAGTCCCTGCATCTCGCGGTCATCGATCCAACGTCCCAAGGTTATCGAGCCCACGCGCTTGGAGTCCAAACGCAATCCTTGTGAAGCGATAGCTGCAACGAACGTGCGCCCGTTCGACATGGTCAATCGCACCGTGCCTGCTGATGATGAGGTGCGGCCTTCGACCACAGCCAAGTAGACAGGCGAGCCGATCAGAGCAAGACGCTGTTGGTCGGTGAGCTTGGTCTGGATGAACTCGGTTCGCCCCCCGTCCTCGCCGCGGCGCGCAACCTCGGGCCCCTCACCGAAGAAGCCCGCATTACCCGACTGCGGATCGGCGATGACGAAGTCGGCGTTGAACACGTTCCTTTTCGAGATGATCTCCGCAAGGCCGCTCGGGTCGTTCCCCGCACGTAACCGCGGTGCCACGTCTACGAAGCCCGTGATGGATCGTGCACGATCTGACAGATCACCACTGATCAATGACTCGATGGAGTCCACCGCACCCACCGCCTGCGACTGGACACGATCGAGCTCTTCACCTTCGACGTTGTTGGAGATAACGCCCGTCAAAGCCGTTGACAGCGTGAGGATGACCGAGATCAGCAAGGCACCGAACGAAGCGACGAATCTGATGCGGATCGAAGTGACGATCGCGCTCCAGAACCACGCAGCAATAAGAAGGAAGCCGAGTGCCTTCAGGCCGTGGGCGGCATACGCCAACCCCTCGACCGAATCCGTTCCGAACAGGGCATCGGGGACCGACGACGTAGCGACATCGGACAGTGCCAAGAGCAGCATGGCCGCGGTCAGCCGGCGATAGCCTCGCATGTCCGCACGCTTGGAGGTCGAGTAGGCAGCGAGCGCGACAAGCAAGGCGACGCCCGCCGGTGCCAGTAGAAGAGGCTTCTCGGTGTCCAGGCCCAGGAAGGCGGCCGCGCCGGCGGGGCGGACGGTCCCCACCACTCCGATGAAGATCAGGGCAAGGCCGAGAGCCCGCATCCCAACGACCAGGTCGGCACCGTCGGTTGCACCCGAATCCGCCCCCAGATCGAACGACCCTCCATGCAGCACCTGAGCGATCGCTATAGCCCCGAAACCCATGGCCACCGAAAGTCGGTTCGAACGGGGACCGGGGACCAAGGCGGGGCGGCTGGCCGCGAGCAAAGCCGCCCCCGCGGCTACCAGGAAGCCGAGGAACTCAACGGTGAAATGGAGTGGGACCGCAAGAAAGCTCTCGAACACGGCAAATAGTCTCGCATGCCGGGCGTCGCGAACCCAGAGGCCCTTTCTGAGCCCTTACCTGCTGCCCTCCAGATACTCCAAGGCATCGGTGAAGTTCGAGACCCTGACGACCTCGATCTCGTCGGCAGCAGCCAGGGCTGCTTCGTAGTTCGCAGCCGGAGCCAAAAACACCTCGGCCCCCTCTTCCTCGGCCCCCGCCACCTTCTGCTGGACCCCTCCGATCGGCCCGACCCCGCCATCACAAGCGATCGTTCCGGTCCCGGCGATACTGCGCCCACCCGTCAGATCCTCAGGTGTCAGCAAGTCATAGATCGCGAGCGAGAACATCAACCCGGCGCTCGGCCCTGCCACCTCACCGGTATCGATGGTGACCTCGGCCTCGGGGTCGAAGGAGTAGTTGATGTCTTCCATGAAGATCCCGAGGAAGGGGAGATCGGGGTCCTGCGGGTTCTGAACCGTCTCGATCTGGACGGTCACCTTCTCGCCGTTTCGGCGAACCTGAACCTCAACCACGTCACCCGGCTCGTTCTGATCGACGAAGCGCCCAACGTCGCAAGTGGTTTCGACCCGGTTCCCACCCACGCTAAGGATCACATCGTCCTTGCGGAGCTTGCCATCGGATGGCGACCCATCCGCCGGTCGCACGATGCGCACACCGTCGGCATCTGGCTCGGCGAGTCCCAAGGCGGCGAAGGCCACCTCGATAGCGTGTTGCTTGGATTCGTCCATCTCGGCCTCTTGCTCGCGCTCAAGCTGATCCAGGCTGGTCCCGCGTGGGATCAAGGAATCTTTGTCGATGACCACTGAGTTGGGATCGATCAGCGTCATGACGAAATCGACAAGCGAGACCTCGGTGTCGACGGAAACCGTGACCATGTAGAGCTCACCTTCCGACGAGTACGTCTCTGCTCCCTCGACCTCGACCATCTGTTCAACGCCACGAACGGGGCCGGGCAGATACGCGTAGTACATCGGAAGAGAGATCCGGGTGGAGGCGAAATAGAGCGCGACCAGAACCACGAGGGCCGCGAGGCGCTTGGCCCAACGTGAGCGCCGCCGGGGAGGTTCTGCGAGCGGACGCTGCCGCTCGAGTTCAGGATCCATCAGAGAAGGTTACGTGCGGCCCGTGGCTATCCAGCATCAGCGCCCGGTGTCGAGCAGGACCGACTTGATGCTGTCGAACGCTTCCAGACACCGCCCGGCCCCCATGACCACTGCTTCGAGAGGTTGTGGGGTGACGTGAACCGGCACCTCAGCCTCTTGCGAGATCAGCATGTCGAGGCCCTTGAGCATGGCTCCGCCGCCGGTCAAAGCGATGCCATTGGTAAGCACGTCTTGGACAAGATCGGGAGGCGACTGACCGAGACATTCCACCACAGCCGTGATGATCGCCCGAACTTGCTCGTTGATCGCTTCGCGGATCTCCTCGGAAGTGATCAAGACATTCTTCGGCAGACCGGTAGCAAGATCACGACCGCGCAGCTCTGCCTTCTCTTCGTGCGCCAGCGGGAATGCACTTCCGATGGTCATCTTGATACGTTCGGCGGTGCGTTCACCGATGGCGATCGTGTACTCGCGGCGAACGTAGTTCTGGATGGCAGCATCGAGGTCGAACCCGCCTACCCTGGTGGCGGTGTTCGTGACGATCCCGCCCATCGAGATGAGGGCGACCTCGCTGGTGCCACCACCGACGTCGACGACCATGTTGCCCAAGGGCTCATGGATCGGAAGTCCGGCGCCGATCGCGGCGGCCACCGGCTCTTCGATCAGGTGACACGACCGCGCACCGGCGGATAAGGCAGCTTCTTCGACCGCACGACGTTCGATCTCGGTCAAGGCACTGGCGACGCTGATCAAAGTGCGTGGGCGAGACATGCGTGAAACACCGGCACGTTGGAGGATCAGTCTGAGCAATTTCTCGGTGATCTCAAAGTCCGAGATCGCGCCCGAGCGCAGCGGCCGCACGGCAACGATGTAGCCGGGTGTCCGGCCGATCATCTGCCAGGCCTCTTCACCCATGGCTAGGACCGCGCCGGTTTCCTTGTTCAACGCGAGCACTGTGGGCTCGGCGAACAAGATGCCCTTCTGCTTCTGGTAGACGAGGGTGTTCGCGGTCCCCAGGTCGATCGCTAGGTCGCGGGCCATCTAGATCATCCCAACGATGGCTGGAGGTAACGCCGTTTCAGGCGACGCGCTGACGAGCACGACGTCGAGCTTCGATCCGGCGTTTGGCAGCCTCGCGCCGAGCGGGGTCAAGTTGCGTCCTCGGAGCATGCGCGATCGGTGCCGGACGCTGCGAGCGGACGCCCGGTGGGCGACGGCGGGTTTGGGGGGGCGAGATCTTCTGGAGGCTGTCACGGAAGCCGTCGACAGAATTGAGCCGGGCGTTCTCCCGGTGTTGCTGCAGCCAGAGCCTTGTGATCCCGGCTGCCGCTACTGCGACCATGATTGCGAGATAGATCAAGTCAGATACTCCCTGTGTCTACTGGGGGCGAAGGGCCCTAGAGGAAAAACAGCTTGTTTCGCTGCTCCCGCTCTGTGTCCTGCAGGAGGTTACCAGAGCCCCGGTCCGGCCCCCTCTAAAGGCTCTCTTTGAAGCACCGGGACGGGTTGATACGCCGTTCTTCTAGGCAGCTCGGCGCCTGAGGCCTTTGAAGACCCCCACGGCAGCGATCCCCGCTACTCCGATCAATCCGGCCCGCTTGAGGTCGGACGTGTTGACTTTCGCCCGGCCCAAGCGGACCCGGCCACGCGTCACCTCAAGGGTTGCCATCAAAGAGTCATAGCTCGAATGCTCGCACTTGAACCCAGCTGCTTCGAGACGGTCCGGCGACATGACCCACGGGTACATGACGTAGTGCAGATACCCGGCCGGAGCCTCACCCAGACCCATGGCCCACATGCGGTCGGCCATCGAGAAGGCCACCGGCTCGGGGATGTCTACCCGCCGGCGTCCGATGATCGAAGAGATCTCGTCATACTCCAGCCAATCGCGGGGGGCCAGGTTGTAGGCACCGTTCATGTCGGCGGTCACCGAGAAGGCGAGCGCACCTGCGACGTCGTCTTCATGCACGAACTGGAATGGAGGCCTGTGCCCTTGGATCGAGAACAGCACCGGTGCCTCGAGTTGATGCGACCACGCGCTGTCGGCATGAGGTCCTAGAACGATCGCAGGTCTGAAAGTGACCACTTTCGTCTCCGGGAACTCATCTAGGAACTCCCTAACGACGTATTCGCACTCGAGCTTGTGGGCCGAATAAGAGAAATCAAGGTTGGCTCGCAGCGGAGACTCTTCGGTCAAAGGCACATCGTTGTCGGGGTGGGCCCCGTATGCGACCGCCGATGAGGTGTAGACGACCTTCGGCACTCCGGCTTTGCCGGCACTCTTGAAGACGTTCTGCGTGCCGTTCACATTCACATCACGCATGGACGCCTCGTCTTTGATCGGATCCATCACGAACGCTAGGTGGATCAAGACGTCCACCCCCGATAACCGTGTCCCGAGAGCGGGATTGCGCACATCGACAGAGTCAAAGATCAACTTGGTGCTGCGAGTGTCACCCGGTGGCTGGATGTCGAATCCAAGGATGCGAGAGACCCGGTCGTCTCTCTCGAGCAGCTCGATCAACCGGCCTCCGACATAGCCGGATACACCGGTGATCGCGACGGTGAGACCTTGGTCATTACCCATGCATCGAGCGTAACCTGAGGTCATGAGCCAAGAGCCATTCGGCGACATCCCTCTGTTCAGAGAGCTCCAACGTCTGCTGACGAGCAACCAAGGACCGTTCAACACCGAGATCGCCCGCCAGTTCGCCGTGTCGTTGGCTACCCAGGGGATGTCCGAACCTGGCATCGACTCCACCATCAAGACCCGGTATGCGACTTCTGTCGAAAGCGCTTACAGGATGCTGAGCGGCTACACCCGCCAGGTGACCGACGAACCCCCCGTTGGGGAGGTCATCAGCAGAACCGCATGGGTAGACAAGACCCTGGACGGCTGGGGATGGTTGGCCGAAGCCTTCTCCTCCCGATTCAAGGCGATAGCAGAACAGCGCGCCGGTGATGCCGAGGAAGCGCGTTCGATCGAGGCCGCGATCGCCCAGATCATGCCACTCATGATGGGCATCCAGGTGGGTTCGTTGATCGGGAATCTCGCCAAGGATGCGATGTATCGCTACGAGCTTCCGATCCCTCGAGCCGGCGACGACAAGCTCTTCATCGTGGAATCGAACCTTCGATCGACCGCCGAAGCCTACGACCTTGCACTCGACGATCTGGTGGGATGGGTCGCACTCAGCGACACCGGACGACACTTGATCCTCAGTGCCAACCCATGGGTATCTAACTACTTCCGCTCCGCACTCTCCGAACTGATCTCATCCATCGAGATCGACGTGTCGGATCTAGAGCGCAAGATGATGGACCTGCAGAGCGGAGCATTCGAAGGTCTCTCAGAGGCCCAACCGCCCGGCCTGCCGGTGGTTCAGACGCCACGCCACAGTGCTGCATTGGATCGCCTGCGTGCCTTCTTCAGCGTCTTCGAGGGCTATGCGGGACAGGCGTCCTCGGCCGTTGCGTCCGAGATCATCCCCTCCGCCACGCGCATCGAAGAAGGTCTGGCTCGGCGGGCACTGGCTTCCAGTGAAGGTCAGCAGGCTCTCGAGAGCGTGCTCGGGATATCTCTCGACAGAACGATCACCACCGCAGGGCTCACCTTCTGCGCAGCAGTCGTGAAGATGAGAGGCATCGCAACGCTCAACCTGGTGTGGGAGGCACCGGACAACCTTCCGACGGTTGCCGAGATCAAAGATCCCTTCGCATGGATGGAGCGGGTAGCCGACGGTTAAAGTCCGCCGATGCAAAGGTCGATCGTGTGTGGACCCGAGATGGTGGTGGCGGAAGTACCCGGCCACACCCAGGTGATCTCGCCGGGCCTGTCGGTCGACCTCAGCACTGCCGATGACCTCGACGCTGTGGTTGCAGAGGCCGTCGATGTGCCTTTGGACCGCCCACCCCTGGATCGATTGGCTCGTCCAGGGATGCGCGTAACCGTTGCATTCGACGACCCGACGGTGCCCTGCTACGCGCCGATCTGGTCGAGCGCGATCCGGATCGTCATCGATCGTTTGCAAAAAGCCGGTGTGAAGCAAAGAGATATCCAACTCGTTTGCGCGAACTCTCTTCATAGACAATTCACCCACGACGAGATCGCGCGAACGATCGGGGATGATCTCGTACGTACCCATGGCGATCGCTTGCGGTGCCACGATGCAGAAGATCCCGACCAGATGGTCCATCTAGGCACCACCCAGAGCGGTTACGACGTGGTGCTCGGCAGGTCCGTCACCGATTCCGACCTGACCGTCTACATCAATTGCTCGACCATGCGTGGCTTCTCGGGAGGGTGGAAGTCCGTGTGCGTCGGTTTGTCGGGTTATCGCTCGATCGCCCACCACCACACCCCCGACATCATGAGCATGTCGCTCGATCGCAACCGCATGCACGCGATCCTCGACGAGATGGGCACGATGACCGAAGACCGGCTGGGGGAAGATCGGATCTTCAAACTCGAGACGGTGCTGGCGAACCCTCTGGGGGTTCACAAGATGTTCGGTGGAAGCGTGTGGGCAACGCGAAAGGCGGCGATCGAAACACTTCGTTCGAAGCAACCCGCGCGTCGCACGCTCGTACAGGAGCCGGTTGACATCGTCATCTACGGGGTCCCGGATTGGAGTCCTTACGCTGCTTTCAGTCACACCAACCCGATCCTGGATCTGATCTCTACAGGTCTCGGATACCTGGGCGGGATGATCGAAGCTCTCGGAAAGCCTGGATGCACGGTCATCCTCGCGACCCCATGCCCACTTCGGTGGAACATGACGCATCATCCTGCCTACCGTGAGGTCTGGGAAGAAGTTCTGTCGGCCGACACCGACCCCGAGCACGTCCGCCACCACATCGAACCCGAGCTCGCCCGGCGCGGGGACTACATCGAGCTATACCGCTTTCAAAACGCGTTCCATCCGGTCCACGCCTCCATGGCGTTGTATCCGTTGAAACGGCTACGGCACGCAGGCAAAGTGATCGTCGCAGGAGCCCATGATGAAAGCGTGCCGCGTCACCTCGGGTTCGACTATGCCCCGTCCGTTACCGACGCAATCGCGATGGCTCAGTTAGAGATGGGTCCCGGTGCCACGATCGCTCTGGTCGAGAACCCGCTCGCTTTCAACCGCCAGTAGGGCTTGGGTCGAGTGCGATTCAGACGGGCACGATCTCGGCCTCGACCGAACCATCTTGGATCCACAGCAAGCCCATCGACGTGGTCGGAGCCTGGCGCTTCCACGTCGCGCTACCGGGGTTGAACAGCAACAGTGAGTCGCGATCTTCGACGAAAGGGAGATGGGAGTGACCGAAGATCACGACCCGGGCTCGAGGAAACCGGCCACGCATCCGTTGCCATCGCCCGGATGAGGGTCCGGAATCGTGGATCACCGCTATCGGGATGCCTTCCAGAACCACCTCGGCCGTCTCGCGGGCACCCCATTCATGGACATCCCACGCATCGCAGTTGCCCATCACAACCGTCAACGGCGCGAGCGCAGCAAGTTCATCTAAGAGTGCGGGTTCCAGAACGTCACCCGCATGGATGATGTGATCGGCCGACTCCAAAAACGGCCAGGCACCCTTCGGTACGGGCCGGCTGTTGCCACGTGTATGGGTATCGGAGATGACGGCGATCTTCACGATGCGACCTGTTGGGTGGTTCGTCTAAGCGAGACGGAGCTCCCTGACGCGCTCTGTGTGCTCTTGGACCTCGCGTTCCCCGCACGCGGGGCACTTAGGATCGCGACGAACCTTCACCTCGCCGAAACGCGTCCCCTGAGCATCGAAAGTAAGCAGTCGCCCGACAAGAGGTTCGCCGTAACCGACGATCAGCTTGAGAGCTTCGTTGGCTTCGAGGCTGCCGATGATCCCCGGCAGAACGCCTAGCACGCCGGCCTCACTGCAAGAAGGCGCAAGCTCTGGAGGTGGAGCCTCCGGGTACAGGCATCGATAACAAGGCCCCTCATAGGGGACGAACGTCGAAAGCATGCCCTCGAACCGGAAGATCGATCCGTGGACCACCGGCTTGCGCAGTTCCACCGCAGCATCGTTGATGAAATAGCGGGTTTCGAAGTTGTCCGAACCATCCACGATCACGTCGTAGTCCTTGATGATCTCGTGGACGTTGGAAGCATCGAGACGCACGGCGTGCACGTTCACCTTCACATCGCGGTTCAGGTTCGCGATGAAGTCGCGCGCGGACTCGGCCTTTAGCTGGCCTACGGTTTCATAGTTGTGGATCACCTGCCGCTGGAGGTTCGACTCTTCAACCACATCCGAGTCAACGACTCCGAGGGTGCCAACACCTGCAGCCGCGAGATAGAGCAGCGCAGGTGACCCGAGGCCGCCGGCCCCGATCGACAGGACCTTGGCGTCGAGCAGCTTCTGCTGGCCTACCTCGCCAACCTCTTTGAGGATCAAGTGACGGGAATAGCGGTCACGTTGCTCTCTGGTGAGGGTTCGGGGAACCGAGAAGTCATAGCCGAGGTCCTTCCAGCGCGTGAAGCCGCCAGACATGGAGGCGACATCGCTGTAACCGAGCTCCATGAGTGTCTTGGCGGCGAAAGCACTACGCACCCCGCCCTGGCAGTAGACGATCAGCTCTTGGTCCTTATCGGGGAAAAGATCCTCGATCCGCGACTCGAGGTAAGACCGGGTGAGATGGGCCGCCGATGGGATGACCCCGGCCGCCACCTCGTCTTGCTCGCGCACGTCTAACAGCCGCGGGCTGTCGCCGGCATCCAGCCGCTGCTTGAGCTCCTCGGGGGACAGCTCCTTGATCTCGCTCTTGACCTGCCGGAGCAGGTCCCTGAAATTAGCCATATTCGTACCTTACTATACGTGCAAAGTCGCCGCATCCCTGCCCGTCAGACGGAAAGCGCTTCTTTCACGTGGGCCAAGGTGGGGTTGACCAGCAATCTCTCGCCAACCTCGACCGTGGGAACGGTCCTGAAGCCGCCGCTCGCGTCCTCGATATCCGCTGCCCTCGAAGGATCGGCCTCGATATCGACCTCGGAATACGAGATCCCTGCTTCATCGAACTGCCGCTTGAGACGCCGGCAATGGCCGCACCAGGTGGTCGTGAAGATCGTCACCGCTTGCATGTGGTCCTTTAACTCCCCTGCTCTGTCGAGGAAGATAACCATCCCCTACATCTGACGATTCCCGCCCGGGTGGGTCCGTCAAACGTGCACCGAGAGCGCTAGGAGCAGGATGAAAGCGGTCGTTTACGCCGGCGACGGACGGGTCGAGGTGGACTCTGTCACCGATCCACGGATACAGGAATCCACCGATGCGATCGTCAAGGTGGCGCGGACGGCGATCTGCGGGTCTGACCTACACCTTCTCGACGGCAAGACGCCCGGGATGCGCGAGGGGTCTGTCATCGGGCACGAATTCGTCGGAGTGATCACGGATCTCGGTAGCGAGGTGACCCGTCACGCACAGGGGACGCGCGTGCTGGGAAGCTTCCTGATCGCCTGCGGATCCTGCACCGCTTGCGCAGCGGGTCGGTTCAATTTCTGCTCTAACCGGCGCGCGCTCGGTCTGGGAACCTTCACCGGCGATCTTGACGGTGCCCAAGCCGAATACGTCCGGGTACCCGGAGCCGATCTGAACCTCAAACTCCTGGATGGCGCACTTTCGGGATTGAGCGACGAGGAAGCGTTATTCGGTGGCGACATCCTCACGACCGGCTTCTACGCGGCCGAGCTCGCGGAACCCGAGCCCGAAGACGTCATAGTCATCGTGGGAGCTGGTCCGGTGGGCCTGTTCACCGCAGCGGCTCTGCGCGGCAGGTGCGCACGCGTGATCTTGCTGGACCGCGATGAAATCCGCGTGAGCTTCGCGCAGGAGCTGCTCGGACAAGACACCGCTTTCCTCGTCGGTGAAGATCCTCACCCCGTGGTGGCGCGGGAGACGGGCGGGGAGCTGGCATCCGTTGCGATCGACGCCGTGGGATCGGTTGATGTCTTCAAGTCCACGCTCAAGCTCGTGCGTGAAGGTGGCGCCGTCGTCGTCATCGGCGTTTACGGAGCCGAGCGCGTCGAGATGTCCATGGGCCGTGCATGGGTGCGCGGACTACAGGTCAGGTTCTCGGGGATGGGCAACATCCACGCGCATTGGGACACGGCGCTGATGACGGTCGCGAAGGGCGGTATCGATCCGACGAGATTGATCACCCATCGACTCAGCCTTGACGATGCGGTCGAGGGCTACCGCGCGTTCGCTGCCAGAGAAGCAACCAAGGTGGTGCTAACTCCTTAGCTGCGGCACGGTCGCACGTGTGGCGCTAGGACGAGGTTTGGTTCTTCTTGGCCTTCTCGGCCACGATGTCTTCCGCGCTCTTGCCGCAACCGGGACAGAACTTCGACTCGGCCGGGACGTTGGCTGCACAGAAGGGGCAAGGGCCCTCGACGGGCTCTTCCTTGTAGCCCTCCTTGAGTCCCGACTTGAATTCCTTGGAGGCTTGGCCCATGGAGCGGGCCAGCTTCGGCAAGCGCGAGGCGCCGAACAGCAACAAGACCACGAGCAGCACGATCAGGAGCTCGGGTGCGCTGAAGTTCATCTCTTGTCTCCTATCCCCGTAGCGCGGGGAGCACCTCGGCCCCCAGCAGATCGATGTCTTCGACATCGCTCAGCTGGAAGGGCAGAGCTCCCAGCGTGACGATCACTTCTTCGACCCCCAACGCGGCCAGCTCTCCGAATCGGTCGGTCACCTCGGCGACTGTCCCGGCGACCCGGGTAGCTCTGAACGACTCGAAGGATACTGCCCCTGCTCCACTAGCTTCCGACAAAACACCCGGCGGCGTCACGGACACGAGGCGTTCGAAGCGCCGCGCGACGTCGGCATCGTCGGAGCCGGCTAGAACGTAAGCGCCGACACTTCGCCGCAGCGGACGCTCCCGGCCTTCACTCTCGCAGATGTGCTCGCACACCTCCAACCGCTGCCGGTAGGTCTCGGTATCACCGAGCCAGGAGAAGTTCCAGCCATCGGCGTGACGGGCGACCATCTTCAAGAGATAGTCCCCCTTGCCACCGATCCAGATGGCCGGGCGTGGGGTCTGATGGGGGCCGGGCCTGCAGATCGCGCCGTCGATGTCGTAGAAGCGACCGTGGTGGGTCAGCTCCTCGCCGTCTAGCAGACGCGCCACTACCGAGGCAGCTTCACCCACTCGGGCGATACGGACCCCGGGTTCGTCAAGCTCGATGCCTGCAGCGGTGTACTCGGGCGCGTACCAGCCCGCTCCCAGTCCCAGCTCCAAGCGGCCCGCGCAAAGAAGGTCGAGGGTCGCTGCCATCTTCGCAAGCAGGGCGGGATTGCGAAGGTCGTTGCAGAGCGTCAGGGTCCCGAGGCGAACCCGGCTAGTCACCCCCGCAAGTGCCGCCAGCGTCGTCCACGCTTCGAGAGACCCTTGCTTGTCCGGCGGACCGCCGTACTTCGACCAATCAAGGAAGAGATGATCGGAGATCCACAGGGAGTCGAACCCCGCAGCCTCGGCTCTAGCCGCAACCGCCGCCACGCCCTTGAACGACGCCGGCGATCCTGACAGCGAAGTGTCGTAGTGGGGTAACGCCAGTCCGAATCGCATGTCACCAGTGTAGATACGCGTGACGAGCCGCCGGTCTGTCCCGGTAGGATGCTCGACATGAAGGTCTCAGACATCATGACTTCGGCGGCCGCAACCGACTCTCCGAGCGATTCGGTGGGCGACGCGGCGGCGAAGATGCGTCAGCAACAAACCGGTTCACTCCTGATCACCGAAGGATCCAAGCTCCTCGGGATCATCACCGAGCGAGACGTTCTGCGTGTGGTCGCAGAGGGCAAGGATCCGAAAACCGCAACGATCGGTGATGAGATGACCCGCGATCCAGTCACCATCGAGCCGGATACCAGCCTCAAAGACGCTGCGGATCTGATGTTCAAGCACTGGTTCCGTCACCTTCCGGTCGTGGACACCAGCGGAGACCTCGTTGGGATCATCTCGACCCGAGACTTGCTCCGCATGGTGTCGGCAGGGATGGCCGAGCCGCAGAACCTTCAGGCACTGACCGGGCACAAGCTGGCGCGCGACATCAGGATCGAGCGGATCGAAGCCGGAGATCTCGACTAAGGATCCTGCGGAGGGCCCTAAGACCGGCTCGCCGCAACTAACGGTTAGAGACCAGATCGATCTGTAAGGACGCTAGGCTCAGTTCTCTCATCGAGCCCGGCGCGTCCAGCACCTGCTTAAGGGCTTTCACGACATCCCCGTCGTAGCTGATCCCGGATAGCTCGTCGAGTTCGTTGAGCGCTTCCTCGATCCCCCGACTCGACCTGAATGCCCGGGTGGAGGTCATTGCATCGAGACTGTCGGCAACCCTGATGATGCGGCCGAGCACGGGGATATCGCCAGCCTCCAGGCCGGTCGGGTACCCGGTCCCATCCCAGTTCTCGTGGTGAGCGAGCACACCATCGACCACGTCTGCGTAGAGCTTGATCGGGGCCAGGATGTTCGCTCCGATGATCGGATGTGCACGCATGATCACCCACTCGTTGTCGGTTAGGGGGGCGTCCTTGGAAAGGATGTTGTCCGGCACCCCCACCTTGCCAACATCGTGGAGCAGCCCTGCTAGGTACGCGCGGTAGGGATCTACATCCATCTCACCTGCGATCTTCTCGCAAAGTAACGCCACGGAAACGGAGTGGCCCTTGGTGTATTGATCGCGCGCTTCGAGCGCCATGACGAGCGATCTGATGATCCGATTGTGCAGACGATCGTGCTCTGAGGCGAGCTTGAAATCCTGGTAACTCTCGTAGTACCGGCAGACGCATTCGTGCAGTGTTTCGAAAAGCAGTTCACGCTCGTTGGGAGAAGGGCCGATCACCCGGCTCATCACGAAGCGTCCGGAGGTCAGGGCTCGTTGGAAACCGTTGTCCGCCGAGCCCGGCCTCCTCCCTCGTCGCTCGGCCAGCCCGTCGATGATCGTCTGTGTGAGCGTCCAGTCACCGTCATCGAAGATCTCGCACAGCCCCGACAGCAGCGAGCGCAGTTGGCGCTCCAGATCGGGTTGCTCGTGGCGCTCGGCTTCGGGGATCAGTTCCATCCACTGCGCCGCGATCGCGTCTTTGTTGCTGGCCAGGGCTGAGCGGAGTTTTCGAGCGGCGATCTCGCGGCGACGGGCAACGAAAGGCGAGAACGATTCGCTATGTGGTTCGTGTCGCTCGCTCATCGCCATCGGCCTCTCCCGGTTAGGAGACTAGGTAACTGTGAGTAGTTACCTGACTACGCGCTAGAGTACATTCCCATGAATTACCTGTCTATAACCCCTTGGTCCCTAACTTTCTGGCGAAGGGAGGACTAGCCCGTAATACGTATCGAGAGCCCTGAGGGGTCGACCGGTTCCGGAGCGCGCTCGACCAGGGTCGGGGTCGCCAGAGGGCCTTGCGGGGCCATTCGCCTTAGATCTTGTACTTCTCCAGCAGCCGCCGGGCGATGACGGTCTTTTGGATCTCCGACGTGCCTTCCCCGATCAGCAGGAAGGGAGCGTCCCGGTAGAGCCGCTCGACGGTGAACTCCTTGGAATAGCCATATCCACCGTGTACCCGCAGCGACTTCAGCACGATCTCGTTACATGCCTCCGACGCGAAGAGCTTGGCCATCCCCGCCTCTAGGTCGCTGCGTTCGCCGGCCGATTTCTTCTCGGCTGCTTGGTAGAGCATCAGCTTGGCGGCTTCGAGGGTGGTTCCCATCTCGGCCAGGTGGATCTGGATCGCCTGATGACCCGAGATCGCCTTTCCGAAAGCCTTTCGCTCTTGGGCGTAACGGATCGCCTCTTCGAAAGCACGGGTTGCAACACCCACGGCACGGGCGGCGACGTTCACCCGCCCCAACTCGATGCCGTCCAGCACCTGCTGGAAGCCCTTGCCCTCTTCGGTGCCGAGCAACTGGCTGCGGGCGATGCGATAGTCGTTGAAGACCATCTCGGTGGTCTCGACGCCCTTGTAGCCGAGCTTGGGGATGTTCTTTCCAACGTCGAGGCCTTCGGCCGGGGTGGGGTTACCGCCTTCCTTCTCGACGATCAGCATGCTCATCCCCTTGTGCGGGGGATCTGCCGAAGGGTCGGTCTTGACGAGGGTCATCACGATGCTCGACCTCAGGCCATTCGTCAGCCACATCTTCTGACCGTTCACCACATAGTCGTCGCCGTCCGCTATCGCTTTGGTCGTGATCGCTTGGACATCCGAACCTGCCTCGGGCTCGGACATGGCCAGGGCAGCCCGCCACTCCCCGGTTGCCATCTTGGGCAAGTAGTGCTGCTTCTGCTCGTCGGTCCCGAAACGGTTGATCAGGTAGCAGCCCATGAAGTGGGTGTTGAGCACACCGGAAAGGCTCATCCATCCACGGGCAAGCTCCACGACGGTCAAGGCGTAGGTCGTCAAGGATTCGCCGATGCCCCCGAACTCCTCTGGCACGGTGATGCCGAAGAGGCCCATCTCCTTCATCTGCTCGACGATCTTCTCGGGATACTCGTCGTTGTGCTCCATCTCGTCCGCTACGGGGATCACTTCGCTCTGAACGAAGTCGCGGACGGTAGAGACGATCTCCTTCTGGATATCAGTTAGCTCGAGCATCCCTTTACTTACCTGCCTTCTCGGCCCATTCGGCTTGGAAGTCCTCGAGTTTCTTGGACACCTGCATACCGGCGGCGCGACCGCGGTCTGCGAACTGGATCGCCATCTTGCGCGATGCCTCATCGATCATCTCGTTGCCGAACATGACGGCCCCGGTCCGGTCCACATCGGTGGCGTGCTTGTACGCGTCAAGCAGTGCTTCGGCCTTGTCGTACTCCTCCTGAGAGGGCGTGAACACTTCGTTGAGGACGTCGATCTGACCGGGGTGCAACGCCCACTTGCCGTCGTAACCGAGTGCACGCGACCGCATGGACATCTCGCGGAAGCCGTCGAGGTCCTTGATCAGCAGATAGGGGCCATCGATAGCCTGCAGACCGGCATCACGAGCAGCCACGAGGATGGTCTCGAGGACCCAGTGGAAATGATCGCCGGGGTAACCGGGCATCGGCATCCCTGCGGTCACCGTCGGCAGACCCAGCGAAGCGCTCATATCGGCAGGGCCAAAGATCAAGGTCTCGGCGCGATCCGAGGCATGTGCGATCTCGTTGATGTTGCGGAGGCCCGTGGCCGTCTCGATCTGGATCTCGAGGCCGATCCTCTTATCGAGGCCGAGATTGGTCTCGATCATGCGAAGCATGTGATCCACGAACATCACCTCGTGCGCATGCTGCACCTTGGGGATCATCAGACAATCGATGTGCTCGTGGGCACCTTCGATGATCGTCTTGATGTCGTCTGCGGCCCACTGGGTGTCGATCGAGTTGATGCGGACGACGACCGTTTTGTCGCCCCAGTCGTTGTTCTTCAAGGCATCGATCACGTTCCCGCGGGCCTCTTCCTTGGCCAGCGGAGCAACCGAGTCCTCGAGGTCCATGAAGACCTGGTCGGCCGGAAGGCCCGGGGCCTTGCCGAGCATCTTGGGGGACGAACCTGGGACGGACAGACACGACCTGCGTGCGCGCAACTTGGGGCCTCCTTGGGGACTTGCCTTTGAGAATGAAGTGGGCCTGGTGCACCATCCCGCAAATAATCCCCATGCCAGAGCGGCCCTGCATCGACGTTGACTGCGTTGCTCCTCGCGCCCGTACTCCCCGGTACGAACGACTCGTCGCGCCTTGCCCTCGCCGCGCAGTGCCGCTCTGGACAAAGTCGTTACTTGCGAGACGGCGCACTAGCCTAACTTTCCCAGCCCACCCTCCGCGCCCACCGCGACGGGCATGCTTACTCGACGTAGCCGAGGCCTCTCAGGTGGGTCTCGATCTCGGTCTCTTCCTGCGAGGTGAGCCCCTCATCGGACCGATCGCCGTCCTCGACACCCTCACCGACCTCTAGCCGGGCGTCGGGGCCGACCAACTGTGACAAGACCTTGCCGTCTCGGGGCACGGCAGTAGTCACGTTGAGGGCCGCTAGCGCCGTGGGCATGAGGTCGACCAACTCGACGGTCTCTTTGAGCGGCCCCGGTGTGACTTCCGGCCCGGTAGCGACCAGAACACCTTCGAGACGATGATCGCCAGACAACCAGTCGGCATCCTCTACTGCCGTCCGAGCGTGTGTCAGCGAATAGAAAGGTGCCGGGACGAGCACGAGGTCGGGTCCCCAGTCGAGGTATTTGCCGCTGAGCACCTCTTCCTTCCGATAGATCTTCTTGATCGGGCTTCGCCCGGTCTTGGGATCGATGAAGCTTTGAAGAGCGGCGGCCAGTTCATCTCGCAAACGCTCGTAGTCCTTCGGGTCGACGATGCCCTGCGGTTCACGTCCCTTGAGGTTCAGCGACACGCCTTCACCGGTCGAGGTGACGCTGGTGTAGGCACGCGACTTGTCCCAATCGAGCGGCGATGCAGGCAACGCCACCTTCCCGTGCAGCTTGAGCAGGTCGTAGACCCGGCGAGCGATACGGCGTCCCGGCCCCCAGCGGATCAGGTTGGTCGCGAAACTGCCTTTGCTGAATTGAGCCCATCCCAGGCTCTCGAGGATGCGGTCCATCGTGCACGTGCGCGTGCATGGCTGATGACCGTGATCACTCATGAACATCACGAGGTCGTTATCGGTTGTCCGCTCGAGAAGCCGGGCCAATCCTTCATCGAGCTGCCGGTAAACGGCACGCGTTTGGGCAGCTACCGGTGTGTCCTTCAGCTTCGGATAGTCCGGATGCTCGGGGTGGATGTACTCGATCAGACAGTGCTGGATCCTGTCGGTGGACATGAATCCCAACACGGCCACGTCCCACTCGGTCGTGTCGAGCAGGTACTCGAATGCCGTCTGACGCTTCTCCGTTACGCGAGCGCACTCTTGCAGGAACGCTTCGGGCCGGTTGCGGAAGGTGGTCCAGCTCATCCCGTTTATCGGGAAAGGGGCATTGGCATCCAGCTCCTGCTGGAGCTCCAACGGATACGTGTAGCTGCGAGCCGCCGGAAGCACTCCCCCGGCAACGATCTTCCCCTTGATAGCGGGGGCCGGGAACGTCAGAGGGATGTTGGCAACCACCGAAGTCTTGCCGGCGTCGGTTAGGTCGGCGAAAGTCGTCCGAGCCTTGACCGAGTGGTACGTGATGGGCAGCCGCCGGTTAGCACCGGGCTTGTACTCCAAGATGTCGAAGACGCCGTGTCCGGCTGGATTCAGACCCGTCATGAACGAAGGCCAAGCACACCAAGAGTGGCTCGGCACTGTGGACAGGCAGTCGCCGTAGGCTCCCCTGTCTATGAGGGCGGCGAGGTTAGGAAGCTCGCCGTTGTCGAGCATCGGTTGGAGGACCTTCCAGTCGACCCCATCCCAACCGATAATCAGTACTCGTTCAGGCACGTCGGGAGGATAAACGCATGCGGAGGCTCTTGGTCACGCTGGGTGTCTTTGGGGTCGTCTCGATGGCGCTGCAGCCCGCAGCGATGGCGCAGGACAAGAGCTTCTACCTGCCTACTGCGGAGGTGCTGGTCGAGGTTCGGCCCGACGGCTCCCTGAGGGTGACCGAGCAGATCCAGTTCTCGTTCTCCGGGGATTTCTCGGGCGCCTACCGGGACATCCCCGTGCGGGACGGCGAACAGATCACCGACATCACGGTCACCGAGGATGACCGCGAGTACTCACCCGGAGCGTCGGCAGAGCTCGGATCTTCGGGCTCTCCCGACACCTTCGGAGTGGCCTACCTCGACGATGTCGTCCGTGTCGTGTGGCACTACTCGGCCGCGAACGAATCGCGGACCTTCGAGATCGGCTACACCTTCCGAGGTCTCGCCGTTGCCTACGACGATGTGGTCGATGTGAACCTTCAGGTATGGGGGGACGAATGGAAGGTCGAGCTCTCGAGCCTCCGCGCAACCATGAGGGTTCCCGGTGCCGCACCGGGAGAGATCCGCGTGTGGGGCCATCCCGCTACCGTGGAAGGGATCACGGTACTGAACCCTGACGGCACGGGGGCCGAGTTGTGGGCGAACGCGATCCGGCCCGGTTACTTCGCCGAGATGCGCATGGTCTTCCCGCGCTCTTTGCTCTCTGATACCTCCGGGGCGCGACGGTCGTCGAAGGCAACGGTCTTGACAAGATCCTGGCTGAGGAACGCGCATTCGAACGCAACGCACAGCGAGACAGGGAGCGGGTCGAGTGGTTGAAGCGGAACCTCGGGTGGTTGATCCCGCTCGCTCTTCTGCTGACCGCTCTCCCAGCCGTGCTTATCGGCTTCTTCATCTGGATGCGGTGGGGCAAGGAACCGAAGGTGCCCCAACCTCCTCAGCACATCTTCGAGCCGCCAGGAACCGAGGCACCTGCACTGATAGCCGCTCTGCTCGCCGAGGGCCACACGAAGACCACGGGCGATGCTTTCGCCGCAACGCTTTTCGATCTGATCCGTCGCAAGCATCTCGACGCGTTCCCGACCAGCTCCGTCAAAGACACCTGGGCCGGTCTGCGATCCGAAGATGTCAGTGACCTAGCCGTGAAGCTCCGCGAGAACGCACCGGAAGAAGCCCTGACCCCGTACGAGAACGAAGTGATGAAAGCCATAAAGAGGGCGGCAGAAGGCAAGGAGCAACTGCTACTTAGTGACCTGAAAGACATCATCAAGAAAGACCCCACGTACTACTCGAAACGTTTCAAGGGTTTCAAAGAGAAGGTGTCCGACGCTGTGCGCGAGAAAGGCTGGTGGTCCACCAAGGGGTTCAAAGCGACCGGGATAGCGATCGGTGTCTTCATCCTGCTCACTGCGGCCGCCATAGCTCTAGCGATCGTCACCTTTGATCCGGTCACGGGCTTCCCGTGGTCGACCTTGCTCTGGGGGTTCATGGCTGCGGTCATGGCCTTCAATACCTTCCTGTTGATCGGATTCGCCTTGATACGCCGAGGATGGGAGAGCCGCACGCCGCAGGCGGCGGCCGATGCTGCTCGTTGGGCGGCATTCAAGAGATTCCTCTCGGAGTTCAAAGGCATCCCTGAGGCCGTGCCGGGGTCCATAACGATCTGGGAGCAGTTCCTCGTCTACGGGATCGCGTTCGGTGTCGCCGATCGCGTCCTTGAAGCGGCGCAGCTATACGCGCCTGCCGAACTCGAGAAACACAGCTCTTTGTATTGGATCGATTCCAACGGTGCCTTGGGCTCAGGCCGGTCGGCTTTCGCTATCGCCGACATCTCCCACTCGGTTGCGAGCGCGGCCGCGCCTTCGTCGGGCGGCGGGGGTGGAGGTTTCTCCGGTGGAGGTGGCGGTGGTGGAGGTGGCGGTGGTGGAGGCGCCTGGTGACTCGGTGTGTCGGACCTATCCGAAGTCAGTCTTGCCGGGCTTGGGCCAGCCGGTGGGCGCGCAGCGCGAGGTGCAAGCGCAGCTTGTCCTCGGCTTCTCGTAGCGACCAACCGGTCAGCTTCTCGATCTGCTTCAGCCTGTAGCTAACCGTGTGAGGGTGAGCGAACAGCGCCTCGCCGGCAAGCTTGACGCTGCCATCGGCATCGAAGAACGCTTCTAGCGTCCGCACGAGTTCGCCCTTTCGCCGGTCGTCGTACTCCAAGAGCGGGCCCAGCATCTGGCTCACGAATCGATCGATCAGGCCGGGTTCGGCGCGCAAGAAGTGATACAGCAGCAGATCCTCGAAACGGCTGACGACCTCCTCTGACCCCAGCGCGGTTCCGATCTCAAGAGCCTCGCGCGCTTCCAGATAGGCCCGCCTGATGCCCTCCAGGCCCAGCGCAGGCCCACCCATCCCGAACCTCCACCCGCTACCGAGTTCGGCGACCAGCTTCTCGGGTACGAGGTCTTGCTCGACATCCACCGGCAAGAGAGCGATAGTTTGATCCGCTCGCTGGAGAACGATCGGATCAGCGACACCCAGTGAAACGTTCGAAGCTGCAGTCGCTACCAGTGCTTCTTTCCGATTGTCTTTACCGGGCCCGGTCCCCACCAGCGCGACATAGCTCAGAGACAGGTCGTATCCAAACGTGTGAGCCCTGCTAAGCAGGTCCTCCGCTGGCGTGTCCGACGCCCCGTAGAGCAGGTCCGAAAGGAACTCACGACGAGCCCCCTCCTGTTCCCGCACGATCATCCGTTGTGCACGTGAGTATGCCTCGGCCACGGACCGCGATAGCTGATCGGAGTACTTGAGGACCGCTTCGGCTAGGTCGAGCGATGCTTCGAGGGCACCTTCGCCCTCGAAGGCACGGCATTCCTCGGCCAACACGTCCCAGCAAACCCTGAACACCGTCCTGTACGCGTGCAGGACGTCGTCTAGGGGGATGGATGCCTCAGCCCGCCGTGCACCGACCTTCTCTATGGGCTCGAGTTCATCTTTGCGGATCTCCCGTCCCTCGGTGAGCACCCTCGCGAGGGTCGACGCGTTGTCGCGAACCGCCGCTTGAACGTCTTCAAGGAGGGGATCACCCACGCGCCCGTAGGAGGGGACGGAATCCCAGATCGCCTCGGCGGACCGTTCTACGACCTGGTCCAAGCGGCCGACGAACCGATCGACGATGCGCTCGAGCGGGGTCTTCTCCCTCATGCTTTGGCCGCGATCCTCGTCAGAACCTTGGTAAGGGCTGAGCGCGCAGATTCGGTCGCTTGGATCGATGCTTCATCCGAAGGCTCCAGAACGTCTATGGGATCCAGTGCAGCAACTATCGCCGACTCTCCGGTCTCTTGAACCACCAGGTTGCACGGGAGATGAACGGCCACACGGGTATCCGGATCGATCTGCTTATCGCTGAGGGCCGCGTTGAAAACGCCCATGATCAGGTACTGGCGATCGGCTCCAGCCTCCGCGCCGAGAAGCCCGCCTACGTGCATCTCGGAGAGGATGGAGAAACCTTCACCTCTGAAGGCAAGTCGTGCTTGCACGACTGCCTCGTCATAGCCGGCCGGCACTTCGACCGTGTATCCATAGTCGGTCATCGCCCAATACGGTAACGCTTAGGGAGGGCCTTTAGATGTCTGTCCTCGTGATACCGAACGTCTCGGCTGCAAAGAACCCTCTGCTGGTGCAACAACTAGCGGAAACGGTACGAAACAGCCATGCCCGGGTTCTCGACGTTCATTCCGACCCGGTGCACGAAAGGTCGGTGCTGACGGTAACCGGGACCACGGATCACCTCATCGACGCGATGGAGGCACTGGCGATAAGAGCCGCCGAGCTCATCGACCTGCGGGTCCATCGGGGCGTCCACCCACGTTTCGGCGTCTTCGACGTATGCCCGTTCGTACCTCTCGAGGAAGGGGATCGGATGGATGAGGCTACAGATGCTGCCGTACGGACGGCCGACCGGATCGCCAGCCGGGCAGGCATCGCGGTCTACCTGTATGGCGCGGCAGCTCGATCGGAGAACCGCTTCGATCTGGTGGATGTGCGAAAGGCGATAGCTCAGGGGGAGGCCCCAGATCTTGGATCTCCGCCTTCGGCGCGAAGTGGAGCCGTTTGTGTCGGAGCGAGGCAGGTGCTCATCGCATTCAACGTCTGGCTTAGATGTGACATCGCAACAGCACGAGACATCGCCGCCACCATCCGAGAACGTAACGGGGGTCTAACGGGGGTGCGCGCCCTAGGGCTCGAGATATCGCCGGACCGATGTCAGGTATCAACCAACATCACGAAACCTGCTGACTGTGGGATCGATGATGTCTACGACGAGGTCACGAGGTTGGCCCGGGACCGCGGGGTCGAGGTACAAGCATCCGAGATCGTGGGAGCGCCACCGCAGAGATTCCTGCCCGACCCTTCGAAAGAAGCGGCCCGGCGACTGATGTCACCGGGCCGCTCCCTCGAAACGTTGCTGGCGCTTTAGCGCCGGCGAGTCGTCTTACGTGCCGTGCTCTTGCGTCGAGCTGCCGGCTTGCGAGCCGTGGTCTTCCTGCGCGCCGCTGGCTTGCGTGCTGCAGTCTTACGAGCTGCCGGCTTGCGAGCCGTGGTCTTCTTACGAGCCGTGGTCTTCTTCCGACCCGTCGACTTGCGTGCAGCAGTCTTCTTACGAGCTGCCGGCTTACGAGCCGTGGTCTTCTTCCGACCCGTCGACTTGCGTGCAGCAGTCTTACGAGCTGCCGGCTTGCGAGCCGTCGTCTTCTTGCGACCGGTGGTCTTCTTGCGACCGGTGGTCTTCCTCGCAGCAGTCTTCCGAGCGGTGGTCTTCCTACGACCGGTGCTCTTCTTACGTGCCGTCGACTTGCGTGCCGTCGACTTGCGAGCTGTGGACTTACGTGCCGCAGTCTTCCGAGCCGCGGGCTTTCTGGTTGTCTTCCGAGCGGAGGACTTCCTACCCGTTGTCTTCTTCGCAGCCACTCCCCACACCTCCAATCAACGTTCTCGGTGAGATCCCTCTTCTAGATCTCATTCCCCTGTTACCGCGAACGCGCTTCGCACAAACGCGCATTCAACTGGTAATTAGGCACGAATAAACCGCGTGGTGCAAGCATTGCGGGAAGTTTTTTCGCAAACGCACTACGCAGAGTGAGCAGCTAGGAAACCGCGCGTAACGTTCGACGAGTGCGTTCGCGTCGCAAACGACGACGTTCGCGTTCGGATGTTCCTCCCCAGATACCGAACTGTTCCTTGTTGTTCAGCGCGTACTCGAGACATTGATTGCGAACGGGACAGTCATTACAAACGGCGCGCGCGGCCTTCGACGAACCGCCGCGCTCTGGAAAGAAGATCTCGGGATCCACCTCATGGCATCGCGCGTCGCTCTGCCATTCGACAGGCTGCAACAACTTGGTCGTGATCCTCTGCATCTCCCCCGGCCCTTCTCTTCTTGCGCGCCCCCTGTGGAAACCCTTGTGGATAAGGGGCACGGTCTAATCACATTCTTGTAATCCTAAGCATGTAATTCAGGATCAGGCAACCCCCCATATCAGGAAAGTTGCGCGGATCCCCGGATCTGGAGCGCTAGATGTCCGCTCTAAGAGATGAGTGAAAGCGTTTCGGCTACGAGCTCGCTCGATTCGATCGGCTGTATCCGTACGCGTGACGCGCCTGCTTGACGCGCCAACCACTCGTCCTGCGCGCGCTCGACGAGCATCAGCACTGGGATGCCGTGTTGAGTGGCACGCTGCGACATGTCGCGCAGCAAACCGAATCCTCCGGCACTTCCCGTTCGGATATCTACGATCAACACGTTCGGAACTTCGGTCTTCATGCGCAGAGATGCTTCACGAGAGTCCGAAGCGGTAGAGATCTCCACGCCGGTTGGAAAACCAAACTCGGCCTCGTTGCGGATCTGCTCGTCATCACTGACGACGAGCACCTTCACCCCTTCCACCTTTAGGAAGGTGCCTTTATGTGCTTCATCACTGCCCCAGCGAGCTTCTCCTCATCGATCTGGAAGCCGGTTTCCATGGAGCGAACCTTCTCAAGTGCATTCAGGAAGTAGGCAGACGCCTTCTCTGCGTTCTCCACAGCCTCGATGAGTTGGGAATTGTAGTGACGGGAGAATCTTGCCCCGCAGAAGGGGCAACGACCGGGAGCGTCCGACTCCGGACCGATCTGTCCTAGCAGGAAGTCACGCTGACAGGTATCGCACTTCGCTTGGATCTTCATCTGAGCCTTTCTAGTCCGTCCGGCCCTCGGATGATATCCGGCGTCCGACGACCCAGGCGAGGACGAACGCCACCAAGAATGCGGGTACCGAACCACCCAGCCAGGAGTATCTCGCGCTCAACGGAGTCCCTACGACTTCCGTGACGAGATCGGTCCACCACCCGAGCGCTGTCGGAGTGATCCAGTGGTAGACGATGAAACCTGCCGCCCATGGGGCAATGGCTCGAAGGTTCACTCCGCCCGTGTACCAATACTTCCCTCCTCGCTTGTCGAGCTCTGTGGCATCTATCCGAGCTCGACGGCCCCGCAGCTGATCGGCCGCGAGGATTCCGAATAGTGGGATGAACACCGATCCGATCCACAACAAGAAGGACTCATAGAGCTCCATCGTGAACGCCGCCGCCAGCACGGTTCCAAGCACACCGATGCCGACTATGGCCACAGGCTGGGATACGCGGGGAAAGACGTTTCGCAGGCTTATCGCTCCCGAATAGATGTCTGCGAACGCCTCGTCAGTCTCGACCACGAGCAGGCCCGCCAGGAACGCGATGCCTGCGACGGAACCGCCCGCTACCGCCAGGATGCCCACCGCGATACCTTCGGGCGAAGCGCTAGCCCCGGCCCCCAGAATGAGCAAGACTCCGAGGGTGTAGAGCCAGATATTCGCGATCAGATAACCGATCATCGTGCCGGTGAAGGCTGCTTTCTCGCTGCGAGCGAACCGTGAGTAGTCGGCCACCAGAGGCAGCCAAGAGATCGGCATGGCGATCACCAGGTCGATGGCGATGCCGAACGTCGGAAAGCCTCCTACCCCCGGTGCCGCCAGGGCATCTTGCAACCCATCCTGGGTCAGTAACAGCACGGTCACGGCCGCTGAGATCGCCACGACTACCCAAGCGCCGAACCGTTCCATCCAGACACGGGTCACCCCGACCGGCCCCCACAGAGCAAGAGCGGTACAGGACACGGATGCGATCGAAAGCCACAGCCACCGTGCCGATAGATCGAACACCTCCTTGGTGATCAGATCTGCAACGAAACTCATCGCCCAGAATTCGACCGCCGTCCAGCCAACGAGTTGCACGACGTTGAGAACACTTGGGAACCAAGACCCCCGGATACCGAGACTGGGGCGAAAAAGGACCATCGTGGGTACGCCATGGCGGGCTCCCGCGGCCGAACCTAGAGCCAACAGGGCCACTCCGATGATGCTGCCGATCACGATGGCGATCATGGCCGAGGCGAAACCAAGCCCTGGGACCAGCAACGCGCCCACGACCAGAACGAGGATCCCGATGCCCAGATCGCCCCAAAGAACGGCGAAGTCGAACGCGCCTAGAGCGCGCTTGTCACTTGGTACGGGTTCGATGCCCCACGCGGCCGTCGAGATCTCGTCGGCGATGTTCCTCATGAACGCCTCCCTCCGCAGGTCTTAACCTGATCAGGTGAACCGCCATAGCGGTCTAGAAGGGTCGCTTGGCCGCTCTCTCGAGCTAGCTGCCTCTCAGCCCTTTGGGCTCCCCCGGCTTACTAAGAGCATCCTACGACGGACACCCACTCCGCACGCGACGAAGGCCCCTTTCGGGGCCATCGGTGGGTTTGAGACTCGCTTAGGGCCCCTTAGGCCGACGCGGCGTGCTGCTTAAGGGTGTTGTTCTTGACCTCACGAAGAGCTGCCTCGGCATCGGCGAAGAACACCCGGGGGTCGGGGATATCAGCCTGTGAGACGCCCGCTGAAACCGTCACCGCAGAGTCGTCATCACGCAGGTTCGCGATCGCCCATCCCAAACGGATCGCTGCGATCTCGGCTCCTTCACAGGAAGTGTTCGGCATGATCACTGCGAACTCATCGCCACCGATGCGAAAGGTTGAGTCTGCGGCTCGAGCTTGTCCAAGGACGTGCCCGATCTCGGCCAGGATCTCATCGCACGCTTCGGGGCCATAGCGATCATTCATTCGGCCGAAGTCGTCCACATCGAAAACAACCAGGCTTATCGGCTCGTCGTAGCGAGTAGCCCGGGATAACTCCCAGCCCAACCTCTCATCGAAAGCGAGCCGGTTACCGAGACCCGTTAGTTGATCGACACGGCTCTCGAAAGCAACACTTGCATAGGCGAGCGCGTGACTGATGTGGGCCCCGATGCCTTCAGCGACCAGGCGTAGCGCCTCGAAATCGGGCTCGCTGAAACCGTCGGTTTGACTCTTGGCTACTGTGAGGACACCGATCTCCACGTCGTGCTTGAGCACTACCGAGTGCCGGGAGCTTGCCCCGTCCATCACCCCGTACACCACCATCTTCTGGACATCCGGAGTGTTGATCTCTATCGAGGCCCCGTCGGCGCATGTGACAACCTTGGCCACCTTGGCGGCGACCTCGGCCACTTCGTCGGGGTCAAGTGACGCAGCAGCGACGGCGTTCAAGCCGTCCACGATGCTGAGGAGCCTGTCTGAATCGAGTCTGAGGTATGTCATGGCTCTATCCATATCGGCTGGCATGACCCGTTTTTCGCTAGGCCGAAAGTCTGAAAACCCGGGCCGATTGGTCCGGCCCGGGTTTCCTGGGGATTTCCGCGCGCATGGCGCGTTGGATGAGCGCTTGATTCTTCGGTAAAAACCTAGAGTTCTGTTAGGGCTGCGTCTACGGCTTGGCGGATGTTGCTCAGTTTCTGCTTGGCTTCCTCGACGGTACGCGTCTTGAGGCCACAGTCGGGGTCTACGAACATCCGTTCGGGCGGGATGTGCTTGAGTGAGCGCTTGATGCCTTCGACCATCTCCTCAACCGACTCGAGCTCGTGGGTGTGGACGTCCGATATCCCCAACCCGACGTACTTGGTGAAGGGATGGTCCGAGAACTCCTCCAATAGCGAGTAGTCCGAGTTGGCGAACTCGAGATCGATCTGATCCACCGGGATCTCCAGCATCTTCGGATAGGCATTGTGGAAATCGCCGTAGCAGATGTGGGTGATCGTGTGAGCAGAGAGTGGCTCGGTGACGATCGCCATCGCCTCGATAACGAGGTCCAACTCGTCCATCCGCGTTGATGCCGCCGGCTCGTCGATCTGGATGTAGCGCGCCCCTGCCTTCTCGAGGTCGAGCGCCTCATCCCGGATGACTTTCGCCAGATCCAGAACGAAGTCACGGCGGGTCGCGTAGTGCTCGTTGAAGGACCAGTCACAGATCGTGTACGGGCCCGTAAGCATCCCCTTCACCGGTTTGTCGGTGAGCGACTGCGCGTAGCGCCACCAGTCGACGGTGATCGGAGCGTCGCGTCCGACAGGTCCGGTGGCGATGGGCTTGCGGTAGTAGCGGTTCCCGTAAGAGCGCACCAGCCCACCGATCTCTAGACCCGGCATCTCTTCGGCGAAGTAAGCGACCATGTCACCGCGATACATCTCGCCATCAACGAGCAGGTCGGTTCCGATCGAGTCTTGGAACTCGATCCACTCCCGGGTAGCGCGTCGTTCGAGGTCGGTCAACTCGTCTTTGGTGATCTCGCCGCGGGCGAACTTGCCACGCGCTGAGAGGATGTAGTCGGGCTTAGGGAAACTACCGACCGAGGTCGTCCAGAGCCCCGGCCCTTTCAGATCGACTTTGCTCATCTAGGCACCCACTTCCTTGGTCACGGAACCGAGCAGTTCCAACTTGGCCCGGGCCTTTTCACGAGGCAGGTACTCGAGCCCCGACGATGGAGCGACCGAGAGGCGCCCGGCATCAACCACCTCGAGAAGCTTCTCGATCTGCACCTTCAGATCGTCGGACCGCTCCAACATCGTGTTGCGTGCGTCGAGGATGCCTGCCTGGATGTTCCGATCGGCAGGAGCCCGTTTGATGAGTTCGATGTTCTCGGGAGCCGACACGAGGTCGAAGGCGAACCCATCCACGGGCAGATCGAACAGATCGGTGCCGATCCGCTTGGCGTCGCCGAAATAGGTCCCGAGAACCGTCTCGACCCCGCTCAACCCATCAGTGATCATTGCGATGCCTGCTTTGGCGAGAGCAAGGTCCTCCGGTGCGTCGAGCAATGCCGGCTCGTCGATCTGGATGATGGTTGCCCCCGCTGCTTCAAGCTCGGCCGCCTCCTGGGCGAGCACGTCGGCGATCCCGGCGACGAAGTTCTCGTGGTTCGCGTAGTACTCGTCTACCGACAGCCTCGCAAATGTGACCGGACCCGGGATGACCGCTTTCACGGTCGAGGTTTTGGCCACCGAGACGGCGAAGCGGAACGCTTCGACCGACGAGGGGCCGCGCCATTCGATCGGACCCGTGCAGACCGGTCGCCGGTAGTAGGTGTTGTTGTCGAACCAACGCAGCAGTCCACCGATCTCGAACCCGGCCCAGTTCCGGGCGAACGGGGTGAGGATGTCCTCCCACCGGGCGTGTCCGTCTGTGATGACGTCGATCCCCGCAGCCTCGTGCTCGCCGACGATCGCTGTGACCAACTCGTCCTGGGCGCGCTTCAGATCCTCTACCGTCGTTTCTCCACGATCGATCCCTTGGATCGTCTTGCGGACGTCGAAACGCTGCCCTTCATCGGGTGGCTTGGGGTACGAACCGACCACCGTGCTTCTGATCGTCATCTGTCGCGCAACCTCCCTGCATAGAAAAGGCCCCTCCCGGGAAAGGAGGGGCTCATCGCTGAGACCTTTTGCCTTCGCTCATCCACCCGGGGTTCGCACCTGCCGGATCACCCCGGTGGTTGCGGCGGGATCGACGGGCCGGACCCTCCCCCGCTCTTGATGAGCTGGTTCAGATACTAAGGCTATGCAGATGACCGGGGGGTCAATCCGGGACCGTGGACCACGAAAAAGCCGCCCCGAAGGGCGGCTCCATCCGGTGCTTGTAGAGCGCAGCCGCTAGAACTGGGCGGAGTCGCCGCAGGCGCAGGTGCCCTTCGCGTTGGGGTTGTTGATGGTGAATCCGGACTGGGCGAGGGAGTCGACGTAGTCGATCTCGGCCCCCCGCAGGTACGGAGCGCTCATCTTGTCGGTTCGGATCTCGACCCCACGGACCGAGGAGATGTCGTCGTCATCAAGCTGGCGGTCGTCGAAGTAAAGGGCGTACCGGAGTCCGGCGCAACCACCCGGCTGCACGGCAACACGCAAGGAGTAGGACTTGCCCTCGTGCTCTTGCGGGTTAGCGGAGATCTCGCGCTCTAAGAGTTCGGCGACCTTCTCGGCTGCGGACTGCGTGATGGAGATCGTGGTGGCTTCTGCTACTGACACTTGGATTCCCTCCTTAAGTGGCACCTTTGGTGCTACTTCTGATTATAGGAAAACATCAGTGAACGCCAAGCCATTCCCCGATAAGAAGTGCCGTGGCCATGCCTACGAGCCACCAGATCACGGGCCGGAAGCGGACCAAGCCGGGCGGCGTCTCGTCGAACACCAGCGGAACCAACGCCAGTATGGCCAGTCCGGCGGCTCCGAAAAGCGTGGTGCCCAGGACGATGAGGTGCCACAGATCGTGCCCTTCCATCTAAGTTGCCCTCACTAGGCGAGGTTCGCCGACCGGGGGTAAGCGATGTCCGGGTCCGTAAGGACGTTGACCAGGTACGGCTCTCCCGAATCGAAGGCCCGCTTGATCGCAGGTCCGATCTCGGCAGGGTCTTCGACCAGCTCGCCCTGGCCGCCGAACGACCTCATCATCTCGTCATATCGGATCCCCGGTGCCAGATCCGCCACCACGTCATAGCCGTACAGACCTCGCATCGGATGCTTCTCCAGTGCCCAGATCCCGTTGTTGCCCACCACGCACACGACCGGCAGCTTGTAGCGACACAACGTCTCGAGCTCGCTCGCCGAGAAACCGATGGCTCCGTCGCCGTACATGATCACCACTTGCCGGTCGGGGTAGGCGTGGCGCGCGGCCAGGGCATAGCCCGGGCCGATTCCCAGACATCCGTAGGGGCCGGGATCCAGCCAGCATCCAGGCTCGAAGCTGGGCACCTCCTTGCCGGCATAGCTGACGAAGTCCCCACCGTCTCCGATCACGATCGCATCTCTGTCCAACAAGGGAACGAGCTCGCCGTAGATGCGCATCGGGTGGATGGGTTTGGAATCGTTCGCTAGATCGGTGGCCACTTTGCCAGCCTTGGCGACTTCTTCTTCACGCAGCAACGAGACCCAGTCGTCGGTTTGCGGCTTGCCCTCGAAAGCATCGTCGATCGCCCTGAGTGCGACGCCGGCAGCCGCTTTCATGCCTGCGGCCAGGTCGACGTGTTGAGCAGGGCCGGCAGAGTAGATGTGCACGACCTTCGCTCCGAAGGCGAAGTTCTGGCCGAAGCCGAGCCTGAAATCCAAGGGCGTACCGGCCACGATCACGAGATCCGCACCTGCCATCGCCTTACCGCGGCTTCGCGAGAAGGCCAGCGGATGGTCCGCTGCCAGACAGCCGCGCCCTTGTCCGTTCATGTAAACGGGAACACCCGCGTGCTCGGCCAGCGAGCGCAGAGCCTCTTCGCCTCGCTCGCTCCAGACGTTGGATCCGGCGATGATGATCGGGCGCTCGGCTGCTTCGATCATCTTCGCGATCTCTTGAGCCGACGACTCGGCCTCGCCGTCCAGCTTGTGCGTCACTTCCTGCGGAGCAGGGATCACGATCTCGGCTTGATTGAAAAGAACATCGAGCGGGAAATCCAGGAACCGGGGACCGGCGGGGGCACTGAGCGCGTCGGCTGCAGCGGCGAGCACCCCGGCAGCGACCTCTTCGGTTGAAGTGATCGTCTTTGCAGGCGCTATGGGATCGACGAATGGGACGTGATCCATCTCCTGGAGACTGCCTTGACCCCAGCGGAACATCGGGGCCCTTCCGGCTAACACCAACACCGACGCATCGTTGAATGCTGCCTGCGCGAGTGGGCTCATCGCGTTGGTGACACCTGGTCCGGCAGTCACCGCTGCGACGCCGAGCTCGCGCTTGAGTCTGGCCCAGGCCTCGGCCGCGAACACCGCGTTCTGTTCGTGGCGAACGTCGACGAGCTCGATCTCGTCTTTCACGCAGCCATCGAAGATAGGAAAGATGTGACCACCCGAGAGGGTGAACACCTTGGAAACCCCGAGAGCCTTCAGGGCTCCCGAAACGGCTTGACCACCATGTCCCTGTTCGCTCATCAAGGGAGATTACAGGGTCGGCTTACTCCCCCACGTTCTGGCGGCGCGTCTGGGTATCGCCGATCGATGAGGTCTCGGAGGAAGTCCTTCGGATGGCATCATCATGCTCGTGGTCGAAAGCGGCGGGATCGTTCTGACGCTGATCCGATGCCTCCAACTGGCCTGCAGCCATCCGGCGAGCGCCTTCGATGTCCCCGGGCTCCAGCCCGTTCTCATCGTGGTTGCGCAACAGCTTCTGTGCGAGTGCTTCGACGCGGTCCGCGCTCAAGGGTCCTCCTATGGGTTGAGATGCCCGATCTCAGTTGCTGGACGCACCGACCTGCCAGGTGTCACCGGACTCCAGAAGCCGCGTGAGGTCTCCGGGACCTTGCTCGCTGGCCGCTCGGCGTAGCTGCGCCTCCATCCCGTCCCCGTACACCGGACGCTCGACGTCTCTGAAGATGCCGAGGGGGGTCGGCGTGGTGGGTCCGTTCGCCAAACGAGACAGAGCGAATGCAAGACCGGGATCGTCGCGGTGCTCGTCGTGGACCAACAGGGCCGGCTCGCCGACATCCTTGATGTCGACTATCGCAAGACTTCCGTCTGGCTTCATCATCACACCGCGTTCGGCGTCATCGCCGAATCGGATCGGCTTCCCATGCTCGAGGTAGATGCGGTTGGCACCCGCGCCGCCCTTACTCGTGAGAGCTATGAACGCTCCGTCGTTGAAGATGTTGCAGTTCTGATAGATCTCGACGAATGCGGAGCCCCGATGTGCCGCCGCACGCCTCAGGATTGCCGGGAGTTGCTTGCGCTCGATGTCCATCGTGCGAGCGACGAAAGCTGCTTCGGCGCCCAGCGCCAGCGAAACGGGGTTGAAAGGCCGCTCCAAGGACCCGAAAGGCGTCGACTTCGTTACCTTCCCTTGCTCGGAGGTCGGTGAGTACTGCCCCTTGGTGAGGCCGTAGATCTGGTTGTTGAACATCAGGATCTTGATGTTCACGTTGCGCCTGAGAGCGTGGATCAGATGGTTCCCACCGATCGAGAGACCATCGCCGTCCCCCGTGACGACCCAGACCGTCAGGTCGGGCCGAGCCGTCGCCAAGCCCGTCGCGATGGCCGGGGCGCGCCCGTGGATGCTGTGCATCCCGTAGGTGTTCATGTAGTAGGGAAAACGCGACGAACACCCGATCCCCGATATGAAAACCATCTTCTCGCGGGGGATGCCGAGCTCGGGCATGATGCCCTGGACCGCACTGAGGATGGCGTAGTCACCGCAGCCCGGGCACCAACGAACCTCTTGGTCCGACGCGAAGTCGGCACGGGTCAAGGTCGTGACGGGACCCGACCCTTCGGTAACGCCTCTTTCGTTCATGACCTCATCGCTCATCTAGACCAACTCCAGTAGGTGTTCTTCGAGTTCCCCGGCTCTGAAGGGAAGGCCCTTCATCTTGTTGATCGAGATCGAATCGATCATGAACTCACTGCGGATCAACTTGGACAACTGGCCCATGTTCATCTCGGGTATGACGATCGTGTCGAAGCGCCGTAGGACCTGCTCGGTGTTCTTCGGGAACGGGTTCAAGTGCTTGAGATGTGCTCGCGCGATCTTCTTCCCGCGGAGCCGGAGCCGCCGGCAAGCGGCACCGATCGCACCGTAGGTCGATCCCCAGCCCAGCACCAACACCTTTGCGCCTTCGTCGGCATCGAACTCGAGTGGATCGATGTCTTCCTCGATCGCTTTCACTTTGGCTTGACGCAGCAAGGTCATGTAGTGGTGGTTGTCGGGGTCATAGGAGATGTTTCCGGTGCCGTCGGCGTGCTCGAGCCCGCCGATCCGGTGCTGGAGCCCCGCGGTTCCGGGGATCGCCCAGGGCCGGGCCAGGGTGTCGTCGTCTCGCAGGTAGGGCCAGAAATCGTCGCCCACGTTCGGTTGGCTGGCGAATCGGGTCGAGATGTCGGGCAGCTTCTCGACGCTGGGGATGCGCCACGGCTCGGCCCCGTTCGCCAGGTAACCGTCGGAAAGCAAGATGACCGGTGTCATGTACTTGATGGCCAGCCGCGCAGCTTCGATCGCCGCCCAGAAGCACGACGGAGGCGAGTAGGCGGCAACGATCGGCAGCGGTGACTCACCGTGACGTCCATACATGGCGTGCATGAGGTCACTCTGTTCGGTCTTGGTGGGGAGTCCCGTCGAAGGACCACCACGCTGGATGTTCACGACAACGAGTGGCAACTCGAGCTGAAGAGCGAGCCCGATCGCCTCTGACTTCAGGTCGAGACCGGGGCCCGACGTTGTGGTCACACCGAGATGCCCGCCGAAGGATGCTCCGATCGCCATCGTCACTGCCGCGATCTCGTCCTCGGCCTGGACCGTCCTTACGCCGAAGTTCTTGTGACGTGACAGCTCGTGGAGGATGTCGGATGCAGGGGTGATGGGGTAGCTACCAAGGAACAGGGGCAACTTCGACTGCACGCTCGCTGCGATCAGCCCGAAAGCAAGCGCTTGGTTCCCGGTGACGCGACGGTACCTACCCGGCGCCAGAACCGCAGGCTTCACCTCGAACGCTACGAGCTCTGCCGTCTCACCGAAAGCGTGCCCGGCCTTGAGGCACGCGATATTCGCCTGCGCGATGTTCGGCTTCTTGGCGAACTTCTTCTCGAGCCACGCGATGGTCGATTCGAGGGGACGGGAGTACATCCAGCAGATGACGCCGAGGGCGAACATGTTCTTCGAACGTTCGGCTTCCTTCTTGTTGACGTCGAAGTCCTTGACCGCCTCGATCGTCATCTTCGTCATCGGGATCTTGTAGACCTGATAGCTGTCCAGGCTTCCGTCTTCGAGTGGGTCGGTCGCGTATCCGGCCTTGTCGAGGTTCTTGCGCTCGAATGCGTCGGAGTTGAGGATCAGGAGTCCACCCGAAATGAGGTCCTTGAGGTTTGCCTTCAGGGCCGCAGGGTTCATGGCTACCAACACACCCGGCTGGTCACCCGGGGTGAGGATGTCGTGATCCGAGAAGTGGATCTGGAAGGCCGAAACGCCGGGCAGGGTTCCGGCCGGAGCACGGATCTCGGCAGGGAAATCGGGAAGGGTCGACAGGTCGTTGCCGAAGAACGCGCTGGCGCTCGTGAATCGCTCGCCGGTGAGCTGCATCCCGTCACCCGAATCTCCGGCGAACCGGATGACTACGCGGTCAACCTCTGTGCGCTCGATCTTGCTGGAGCCATCCGGAGCCATCCGGGTGCTCAATGTGTGGCCCACCCTCTCTTGGTTCCAAGAAACGACGATCGCCGCCGCTCGTGGATACCGATGATACGACCTGCTACCCGGATATCGGCCAGGCTTTCCCCGCGATCACATCGTCGATCGCGAATAGGGACATCTCGCCCCGGCGGTTCACCACACTGACCACTCCGTCGGCAACCGATGCGACCATCCCGACGGCCTCAGAGGATGGATGCTCGGGATCGTCGTGCAATCGATAACGAACTGAGATCTTGCGGCCTATCAGGGCCTTGAAGGTTGCCTCACTTGCGCCCTCGAGCCGCGTTCCGGGTTGATCGGGTGTCGGCATGTACTCGCGAGAGAGGCCCCCGAAGGGGCCTCTTGTCTACTCGGCTCGCTCTTCGGAGGGAGCGTAGGGGCTCTCCATGGCTCCTCCGGATGCGTCTGGATGGTCGACGAAGAACTGGGCATTGATCTGGGTGAAATTCGCCCATTCCGCGGGAACGTTGTCGGCCGGGAAGATGGCGTCCACAGGGCAAGCAGGAAGGCAAGCGTCGCAGTCGACGCATTCCTCGGGGTGGATGAAGAGCTGCTCTTCGCCCTCGTAGATGCAGTCCACCGGGCATTCGTCGACGCACGCACGGTCTTTGACCCCGATGCATGGCTCTGCGATGACGTAGGTCATCCGTTTCCTCCTGTCGACCTAGATGCTTGCTTGATAACGGTTGGCCCGCGACGACGCGTGCCTTGTGCGTCCAGATGATACCCACCACCGGAGCATGTGACCGGGCTTGTGCGCAAGTACTTCTACTGGTCCTTGAAGGCCTCCACCGCCGTCTTCTCCAGGAAATCGTACGCGCCGCTCTTTCGGCTTAAAGCGCCGGTGACGCTGTAGGGCATGACCTTGCTCATCCGCATGATGAGAGGAGCCACCAGCACCTCAGGCTCATCGCCTTCGATAGCCTCGATCGTCTTGCCGGCCACTTCCTGCGGCGACACCGGCTTCGCCAACCCGGGTGGCTTCTTGCCCTTGCTCCAATCTGAATACATGCCGGCATCAGAGACGAATCCTGGGCAGACCACCGAGACACCCACGCCCTTGTCGCGCAGTTCCTGATACAGCGACCATGAGAACCCGATCAGGGCGTGCTTGGAGGCCGAGTAGACCGAGTTGTAAGGAACGGCGAGCTTGCCGGCCATCGAAGCGATGTTGACGACGTGACCCTTGCTGCGCTCGACCATGCCGGGCAGCACGAGCCGCGTGAGCCACTGAGCCGAGATCACGTTGGTCTTCATGATCTGTTCGATCGCGTCGAAGTCGTACTCGTGGAAGGGGGCGTAACGTTCTACGCCCGCGTTGTTGACCAGCAGATCGATGGGGCCGAGGTCTGCAGTCGCTCGATCGACCAGGTTCTCAAGATCGGACCTGTTGGTCACATCGGTCGGGATGCAGACGACCTTGGTTGAGAAACGTTCGAGTCGCTTCGCGGTCGACTCGAGGTCTTCGGCGTTTCGAGCAGCAAGTGCAAGGTTCACACCTTTGGCTGCGAGCGCCTCTGCCAGGTAGACCCCGATCCCACGGGACGCGCCCGTGAGGATCCCGGAGGTTCCCTTCAGTTCCATCCAGAACTCCCTATCTCGTGCGATACCTCGGCCAAGCTACCTCAGGAACCGAGCAGTCCAAGCTATGAGCTGGCCAAGGCGAGGATAGAGACAAGAAGGTTAGAGTCGATCTGCGTGCGAGGGCGCTCAGAACCGGAGATAACAATCAGCAAGTTGGGGGTTGGGGAACGGTGGTTGTTACTCGTTTCATGTTTGAGAGATTCACCAAGCCGAAATAGGCCGCCTTAGTAATGAGATTCCTCATCTCAGTGATAGTCATAGTTGCCCCGCATCTTGTTGTTGTCGACGGGGCAGTTGCGGCCGCCGAGCAGCCACGCATCGTGATCGCTGGGTGTCCAGGCTTCTGTTCCGGGGATAGTGAGCTTTTCTTAGTTCGCCCTGACCTAGGAGAACGGAAACGTCTTACCTATAACGGCAGACATGATGGTGCACCGGCACTGTCGCCAAACGGGAAAAGGGTCGCCTACACGTGTGGCGGAAAGGGCGGCCATGGAGACATCTGCCTCCTGACTCTGAGGTCCGGGAAGACGGTGAGGATCACAAGCACTCCTCAACCTGACAACTCCCCGACATGGTCCCCCGATGGCACGCAGATCGCGTTCGAGCGCGAGGTCGAGAGTGTTCCACAAGAGGTCGCGAACATGACGGAGATATACGTCATGGACGTAAACGGCGAGAACGTAACCCGGCTAACGGATGACGTCACCCTTGACGAGGCCCCTGAGTTTTCCCCAGATGGGAGCTCTCTCGTCTTCGTGAGCTACTCGGATGGAGACAGTGAGATCACGACTCTGGATATCGAGAGCGGCGAGCGAAAGCAACTGACATCTAACGATGATCTGGACCGAGACCCGACCTGGTCGAGGAACGGCTCTCGAATCGCATGGGTCGTTGGAGATGGCGAACTGCACATCTACCTAATGAACGCAGATGGAAGCGACCCAGTGATCATCAGCGAACGCGACGCATACGGCCTGGACTGGGCAACCGACAGCGGCCGGATCGCGTTCACAGCGCTGGAGGGCGAGCGAGAGATCTTGAACATCCTGAAAGTCCAGGATGGATCAACAAAGGCAGTCGATCTAACCCGCTCTTGGTCCTACTTCCGGCCAGATTGGTGAGTTGCCCACTCGTCGCCCCTAGCCGAGCAGGCGGTAGCGCTTGGCTACTCGGTACTGGGCGTAGATCGCTAGGGCTGTGATCACGAACATGGACACCGCTATGGCCGAGGCATAGCCGAGCTTGAAGTATCTGAACGCCTGGCGGTAGGCGAACAGGGACAGGTAGGTGGTCGCGCGGCGGGGACCGCCATCGGTCAGGAAGAGCGCGGGAACGAAGCTCGTCTGTAACGCCAGAACGACGTCCCTCGCGGCAAGCAGCAAGATCACCGGTGCCATCATCGGTAACGTCACCTTGCGAGTGACGAACCATCCGGATGCGCCGTCCACCGAAGCCGAATCGTAGAGAGCTCCGGGTAGAGAACGGCGCGCCGCCAGAGCGATGACGAACCCCTCACCGATCTGGAACACGCCCATCATCACGATGGCGAGACGAGCTCCCCACGGATCGGTCAGCAGGCTGGGCGTGTCGGCCCCCAGCGCCGCTGCGATCCCGGCCACGGGACCGTAGAGAGGATTCAGAAGCCACAGCCACAGCAGTGCGTATGCCGCATCGGGAACGACCGTGGGCATGTAAACCGCAGCACGAGCTGCCCCCGAGCCGCGCGCTCGTCGGTGAAGGAGCAACGCGCAACCGACCATGGCCGCGACGCGCAGAGGAACAGACATCAAGACGTAGAGACCCGAGTTGCCTAGAGCTTCTCGGAAGCCGCTGTCTCCGATCAGGCGTTCGAAGTTGTCGATCCCCACGAAACGGGGGGCACCGAGACCCGAGTACTCCGTGAAGGCAAGTGCTGCCGCTGCCAGGGCGGGAAGAGCGATGAGCAGACCCAACCCTCCCAAGAAAGGGAACGCTAAACGGTCCGATCCCTTCATCCGATCCGCCGGTCCGAAGGATCGAACGCATGAACGGCCGGCTCCGCGAAGGCCAGGCCCACCTCGGTGCCAGTCTCAGGTTCTTCACCACTTCCAACGAGAGCCCGCGCGAGAAACGCTTCTCCTTGAACCGTGACGACACTCTCGGAGCCCAATCGGTCGATCTCGATCACGTGTCCAGAGACCGAGCCCGCGCCCGGTTGGGTCAGCTCGGTGTTTTCGGGACGAACCCCCAAAATCGCTGTTCCCGACGGAAGCGTCATCGCCTTCTCGTCGAAGAGATTGATCGGGAAGCGGCCGAGGAAACCAGCCACGAACACGTTGGCCGGGCGATCGTAGAGATCGGTTGGGGTTCCGGTCTGCTCTACGGCCCCGTCCTTCAGCACAACGATGCGGTGCCCAAGAGTCATCGCCTCGACCTGATCGTGGGTCACGTAGATCGTGGCGACCCCTAGCTGCGCATGCATCCTCTTGATCTCGGTTCGGATCTTGAGGCGCAACGAGACGTCCAGGCTCGCCAAAGGTTCGTCCATCAGGAAGACGGCAGGCTCTCGAACCACTGCCCGTGCGAGAGACACCCGGCGACGCTCCCCACCGGACAATTGTCCGGGATGGCGATCCAGCACGCCCACGAGATCCAACATCGCTGCCGCCTCTCGCACCGCAGAGTCGACCTCGTCGCGTGGGGTCTTGCGGGCCAGCAAAGGGAAAGCGATGTTGGCCGAGATGGTCATATGGGGGTACAAGGCGTGCTCTTGGAAGACCATCGCCACGTCACGGGCACCTGGCGGCAGAGAAGTCACATCGCGGTTGCCTATATGCACCGAGCCCCGGTCGGGAGCCTCGAGCCCGGCTATGCATCGCAGAAGCGTCGACTTGCCCGACCCAGACGGTCCGACAACGACGAGAAGCTCACCTTCTGTCAGCTCGAAAGAGACCTCTCTGAGAGCAGGCGGAACAGAGCGGCTATAGCTCTTGGTCAGACCTTCCACCTTGACGCTCAGAGAGATGCTCCTTCCTCGAACAGATCCCTGGTCGCTTCTTCCAACTCGGTCAACCCGTCATCGATCGAGTAGTCGTCCTCGTAGAAGATGCGAGTGAATATCTCTTCCGCGATGTCTTCGATCTCCGGCCAGGTTGGGATGACAGGCGTGCGACGCAGCACGGGGATCGCATCGAGGAAAACCTCAGGGTGCGCGGGCGGCTGCGCGGGATTGAGGAAGGCGCCACTTTCGGCGACAGCCCTGAGCGACGGGACGGTACGACCTGAAAGAGCCGTGATCGTCTGCCCCTCTTCGCCCATAGCGAATCCGATGAACTCCATCACGGCGTCGAGCTCACCTGCCGCTCGGGACACGCAGTAGGCATCCGAATGAAGGATCCCTACGGGCTGCTTCGCTATCGGGAGCGGAGCGACATCGAAGTTGAGCGATGTGTTCTCTCTGAAGAACGGAGTATCTCGCCTGGACGACAGGAGCATCCCTAGCTTCCCTGTCGCGAAACGGGTTTCGAGGTCTTGGGCTGCGAGCTCCTCCTCGGTCGGGACGACACCGTCTTCGCGCACGAGCGTTGATAGGAATCCGATGGCCTCTCGCGCCTCGGGTGTGTCGAGCGTGAAGCGCGTGGGGGCGACTGGATCGTCGACGATCTCGCCACCGTTGCTCCAAACGAAAGGCGCGATCCTGATGATGCTCGGCTCGATGCCGAGACCGCGCACCTGAGCTTCTGGATCGTTGAGCGCCATGGCGTAGTCGCGGAACTGCTCCCACGACCACCCGTCCTGCGGACGGTCCAGCCCGGCCGCTTCGAGAAGCGCAACGTTGTAGTAAACGACCAGGGACGACACGTTCTGGGGCATGCATTGGAGCTCACCGTCGAAGGTGAATGCGTCGACCGGCTCGGAGAAGTAATCGGCCATATCGAGCCCCGCTTTGCGGAGATGCGGTCCCACGGGTTCGATGGCGTCGCGCACGACGAACTGCGAGTATTCGCGGAAGTTCAACAGGAACACATCGGGTGGAGCACCTCCGGCAAAGGAGGTCGAGAGCTTCTGCAGATGTTCGTCCTTATCGGCGATCTCGATCAGCTGCACATCGATATCGGGGTACTCCTTCTCGAACGCTTTCTCGACCGTGCGATACGCCGCGATCTCCTCGGCTTCGCCTGCGACCTGAAAGGAGATCTGGACTCGCCCACCGGAGCTCTCACCATCGTTGCTGCATCCCGCGGCGATCATGCCGGCTATCGCAAGTGACGAGCCGAGGAGCTTGGATCTCACGGCGACACTTCCAGTGTCTTGTCGAAGAAGGCTCGTTGCGCCGCCAGGAATGCCGCTACCGCAGGAAGCGTCGCCATCACGGCAGCAGCCAACAGCAACGGGAAGTTCTGAGGTTCGAGCGTCTGTAAGGCACGCAACCCCAGAGGCACGGTGTAGAGATCGGTGTCGTTCAGATATAGCAACGGGTCGACGAGGTTCGACCAGTAGGAGACGAACGCCAAGACAGCCACCGCAAATGTGGCGGGTTTCACAAGCGGCGAGGCCACCCGGTGCCAGATCTGGAACGGCGACCAGCCATCGAGCTGTGCCGCTTCATAGAGATGCTTGGGAACCCGGTAGTGGGCGAGAGCGAAGATGAGAACGTAGAAGGGCGTCGTCGCCATCAGCGCCGGCATCATCAGAGCAACAAGCGTGTCGGTCAGCCCGAGCCACCGGAAGATCACGAATCGGGGCACCCACAAGGCGGTTAGGGGAACCATCATTGCCACCACCGTTACGGCCACCAACTTGGTTCGACGTGCCTGGTCCGAGGTTGCGATCGCGAACCCCGCCCAGGATGCGACCACCACCGTGACAGGCACCGCGACCAGCGACACGATCGTCGAGTTCGCAAGCTGGCGCCACAACGGGATGAATAGGAAAACGAAATCGTAGGTGTCGAGCGTAGGGTCGGGAGGCAGCAGCTCGAAGCCGTCAGGCGGTGCCATACCCGGGCGCCGAAGGGAAGCGAGAACCATGAACAACAAGGGTCCGGCGAACACCAGCGCGATAGCGGCGCTGGCGATGGTTCGCCACCTTGTACTCACTTGCTCCCCCGTTCCTCGATCAGCACGACCACGCTGACCTCCCCCTTGCATCTCGTTTGGCGCAAGGTGAAGTTCACGTTGTTCTCCTTGCGATCGATGAAACCTATCTCTGCCTCGAAGCCTTCGTTATCGCCACTGAGCAGGGTGTAGCCATTCTCTGTAAGGGTTCGAACGATGTCGGGGTAGAGCTCGACGATGAGTGTTTGCGTCAGCGCCTCGGCCCCCACGAAGCCGTCTCGCCGTTCCACAATCACGATCGTTCCCCAGCGATCCAGAGGCAGCGAGCGCGGCAACAGGGCCGGATCGCCGCTGGGTGAGGGCGACGGGCAAGGCGTTGCAACCGAGTCACTGGAGCCGCTTCCAGAGCCGCAAGCGCTGAGACCCAGAAGACCCACGGAGCACAGCGCCGTCATGGTTCGAGACAAGCGATGTGGGCTCCCGCTGCTCACGGCGCCCTCAGTCGTGAAGGATCGTTGCTTTGACCCTCGTTCGACCGGCCGAGATGAAGTCCAGTTTTCGTGCCGCTCGCCGAGACACATCCAACTTGGTCTCTTTGTCTCCGTACGGACCACGATCTCGAACCGTCACGGTCACCACCTTGTCGTTGGACAAGTTGCGGACGCGCAGGCGCGTGCCGCACGGGAGGTTCCGGTGTGCAGCGACCATCTTCCAGGGTTGGTACTTGCCCCCGCATGCCATCGTCTCGCCCTTGTAGGCGTTCGAGTAATAGATGGCGTCGCCTTTGAACGAATCGTGAGCCGCTCTTGCCATCAGCGGAACCAGGGCCAAGCTCAACGCAACAGAGAGCGCGACGAAACCTCGGCGGGTCTTCATAAGGGTCAGCGCGCGAGCCGGGCTGCAGCGCTTCGATACTGCTTGCCGGCGTGATAGCTCGAACGGACCAGGGGGCCGGACTCGACCCACGCGAAACCCAGCTCCTGCTCGCCGAAGTCCTTGTAGCGAGCGAACTCATCGGGGTGGACCCAGCGGTGCACGGGCAGGTGCCACGACACGCTCGGTTGCAGGTATTGACCGATCGTAAGTACGTCACAGCCCACCGCACGAAGATCCGCCATCGCTGCCCGCATCTCTTGCTCGGTCTCGCCCATCCCGGCGATGAGGTTCGATTTCGTTACCTGAGTGGGATGGAGTTCCGTGGCCCAACGAAGCAACTCGAGACTCTGCGCGTACCCGAACCCGGGCCTGATCTGCGGATGAAGGCGCTCGACCGTCTCCAGGTTGTGGGCAAGGACGTCGGGCTGAGCAGCTATGACAGTTGCGAGCGAGTCACGAGGGCTCTGCTTGCGGCCCTTGAGATCGGGGATCAGGACCTCGATCCCGCAATCGGGCTGCGCGGCCCGGATCGCCTGGATGATGGCAGCCCAGTGAGACGCCGCGCCATCATCGAGATCGTCGCGCGCTACCCCCGTAACGACCGCGAACTTCAGGCCCATCAGCGTGACGGCCTCGGCGATCTTGGCCGGTTCGTCAGCGTCGAGCGCCTGCGGCTTGGCCGTCATGACATCGCAGAATCCGCACCGGCGCGTGCAGAGGTCTCCGCAAGCGAGGAAGGTCGCTTCCCGCGCTTCCCAACACTCATAGATGTTGGGGCAGGCCGCCTGCTCGCACACGGTCGAGAGCCCGCGCTCTCGCATGATGTTGCGCAGCTCCGAGAAGTTCTCGCCGTAGCGAACGCGCACCTTCAACCACTCCGGTTTCGAGGTGGGCCGCCCGGCGGTCTCACCCGGGGCAAGGTGCATCGGCACGCCACGACGCAGGTCGCGCTCGACCTGCTCGCGCGTACGGATCGTCGGTTGGATCAAGTCAGCCATAGATCAACCCAGGGTACCCGAGCGCCGTTATCAGAGATTTCCAGCCATGACGAGCTGGGCCAGTTTGAAGAAGCAGTGCCAGAGTTAGCGGGGACGGTCAAGACGCTCTTCGACACTTACAAACACAAGACGATCGCAGCCCTTCGCAAAGATGGCCCCCGGATCAGCGGCATCGAGGCCACCACCCTTCGCCGGATCTGCATCATGAAGCAGGCTTCCAATCAGGCGAAAAGAAGAGGGAGTCCTTGCGGCCATGTAGCCGCTTCAGATCTGAACCGTCGATCCGCACTTTGAATAGACTCCACCCCTCACCTCGGCTGAAAACGATCCAGCGCCCATCCGGCGAGAAGCTGGGACCCCGGTTATTACCCGAGCCACCCTTCGTCAGTCGCTCAATCTGCGTTCCGTCTGACCGCATAGTGAAGAGTTGCCATCCCCGTTTGTTCGTCCAGCGAGAAAAGGCGATCGAAGATCCGTCTGGTGACCACTCCGGACTCTCCTCCGTAAGGTGCGGAGTAGCAAGCACAGGCTCGCGGGCTGACCCGTTCGAGTCCATAGCGTAGATGTCATCTCCGTCTCCATCTCCGGCTATGAAGATGATCTTCGAGCCGTCAGGCGACCAAGCTGGGGAACTCTCCTGCACGTCATTTTCGGTTAGTTGAGCCGACTCACCCGTGTCGACATTGATGGTTACGATCTCGGCGTTCTCCCAGTCCTCATTGACGTAAGCGATCTCAGTACCGTCTGGCGACCATGCCGGCTGCTCAGAGGAGAGGGAGTCTCGAGTCATCCTGACGAGATCGGTTCCATCGGCACTGATTACCCAGATCTCATCACTGTCATCGTCTGAGCCGTTCTCTGAACCCCTTGCGAACGCGACCCTCGTTCCATCCGGAGACCAAGTCGGCCCACTATTGATCCCATAGCCATCTTCAACTAAGACCTCGACATCAGGGCCATTCACGGCTGCTGTCAACAGACGCGTTGACTCGACATTCTCGTCGCACGGTGTTGGACATTCCACGAAAACGACCCACTTCCTAAGTGCATCAGAGGGAGATGGTTTCGATCGCACCGACTCGGATGGCGTACAGGCGACGACAACAGCGACCAGCGATATGAAGGCAGTCGTCCTCAGCATCTCTGCTCCTAGCTCGACGTAGTCATTCATCAGGATAGAGACTCCCCGGAAGGCCCAAGCGTTCCCTGCTGGGAAGTGACAGGGGCGGTCCATCGGACCGCCCCTGAAATGTCTGATGATCTCCGGCTACATTCCGGAATCGACGCCTAGTACTCGGCTAGTTTTCGCATCTCTTGTTCGAGGCGGTCCACGTCGGGCAGGAACCAGTGCTCGAGCGTTGGAGCGAACGGCATGGCGGGAACGTGCGGGCCACCGATGCGAACGATCGGACCATCGAGCTCGAACAGAGCGTTCTCGGCGATCTGGGCGGCAACCTCGGCCCCCACGCCCAGGAACTTGTTGTCCTCGTAAACGATCATGACCTTGTTGGTCTTGCCGACCGATTCGAGGATGGTGCCCATATCCAAGGGGTAGATGCTGCGAAGATCGATGACCTCGGCCTCGATCCCGTCTTTGCTGAGACGGTCGGCCGCTTCGACACAGAAGTGATGCATCAAGCCGTAACTAACCACGGTCACGTCCGAGCCTTCACGGCGGACCTTGGCCTTACCGAACTCGATGTTGTAACGCTCGTCGGGGACATCGCCCTTGATCAACCGGTAGCACTTCTTGTGCTCGAGGAAAAGGACCGGGTCCTCATCCTGGATCGCCGTGATCAGCATGCCCTTGGCGTCCTCAGGAGTGGACGGAGCCACGACCTTCAGGCCGGGCACGTGAGCGAACAGCGCCTCGATGCTCTGCGAGTGATAGAGCGCCCCGTGAACCCCACCACCGTAAGGAGTGCGAAAGAGCACCGGGCAGTTGAAGTCGTTGTTGCTGCGGTACCGGATACGAGCAGCTTCCTGAACGATCTGATTGAAGCCCGGGAAGATGAAGTCGGCGAACTGCATCTCGGCCACCGGAAGCAATCCGTCCATCGCCATGCCGATAGCGACGCCTGCGATCAGGTTCTCGTCCAGCGGGGTGTCGATGACCCGGTCCTCGCCGAACTCATCGAGGAACCCCATCGTGACCCTGAACACACCACCGCGAGCACCGACGTCTTCGCCGAGAACCACGATGCGATCGTCGTTGCGCATCTCCTCGGCAAGGGTGTCGTGGATCGTTGAAACCAGGTTCTTGTTGGTGGTCGCCGTCTCTGCCATCTAGACCACCTCCAGGTCGCCATAAACATGGTCGGCGGCGGTACCGGGGTCGGGGAACTCGGCCTCTTCGGCCGCCTTCGCTCCTTCGGTTACCTCTGCTTTGGTCTCTTCACGCATCGCTTCGATCTTGGCGTCATCGATCAGGTCGACGGACCTCAGATAGGTCTCGAAGCGCGGGATCGGGTCCTTCTGCTTCCACTCCTCGACCTCTTCCTTGGAGCGGTAGGTGCGGTCGTCGTCGTCGCTGGTGTGTGAGTAGTGGCGGTACGTGCGCAGCTCGATCAACGAGGGGCCCTCACCGGCCCGGGCACGATCGACGGCTTCCTTCGCCAGACGGTAGCTCTCGAGGATGTCGTTACCATCCCCGAGGTGGCCGGGGAACCCGTAACCCTGCGCCCGGCCGTGAACGGAGCCGGCAACCTGCTTGGACTCGTGCACGGAGATGGCGTACTGGTTGTTCTCGCAGAAGAAGACCATAGGCAGCTTGTGGATGCCTGCGAAGTTCATCGCGCCGTGCCAGTCACCTTCTGAGGTTCCACCTTCGCCGAACCACGTGCCAACCACAGCGTCTGCCTTCTTGTACTTCTTGGAGTAAGCGATACCGGCGGCGTGCAGCACCTGTGTGGCGATCGGTGAGGAGCCGGTGATGATGTTGCGCTCCTTGCTACCCCAGTGCGCCGGCATCTGGCGGCCGCCCGAAGAGGGGTCGTCCTTCTTTCCGAACAACCCGAGGAAGATGTCCTTTGGGGTGAATCCAGCGACGAGAACCAAAGCCATGTCGCGGTAGTAGGGGCAGAACACGTCCTTGCCCTTCTCGAAGGCCCACGCGGACCCGACCTGGGCGGCCTCGTGACCGGAAACGGGAACCACGAACGGAGCCTTGCCCATCCGGTTAAGCGCCCACTGACGCTCGTCGCAGTACCGGGCCAGCAGCATGTAGCGATACATGCCTAAGAGGTCTTCCTCCTTGAGGCCCAGATCCGTGTGCAGATCCTTGCCTTTCGCCATGTGGTGCTCCTCCTTGAGCAGGACTTCAGTTCAGGTGCGTCTCGGCACCTTCGAAGGGACGATCCTTGACTGGTTCAAAGGCGCGCATCGACCGTGGATGCGCCCAAACGAGTGGAAGATCGAAAGCCGCTGCCAGATGCTTCGCCGCGACCTCCCCTACTTCCTTGACCGAGCGCCGAACCCCCGTTTCGGCCTCGACCGAGGTGACCCATCGGTCGGTGATGCCACAGGGAACGATACCCGAGAACATGTCGAGGTCTGTCGTGACGTTGAAGGCGAAACCGTGCATCGTGATGCCCCGGGTGATCTTCACCCCGATGGCGCCGATCTTGTTGTTGCCGACCCAGACCCCGGTGTGCTCGTCGTCACGAACCGCCTCGACCCCCAGCTCGGCCGCGGTATCGACCAGGACCCCTTCTAACTTGCGGAGGTAGCTGATCACGTCGTACCGCTCACCCAGTTTGAGGATCGGATACCCGACCAATTGACCGGGGCCGTGATAGGTGGCCCGGCCCCCCCGATCCACCTCGTATAGCGAGATGCCCTTGAGCCGGCGTTCCGATTCGTTGTAGATGACATCGTCCTTCAAGGCCCTGCGCCCCAACGTGTAGGTGTGGGGATGTTCGAGCAGAAGCAGCATGTCATCGCGGTCCCCATCGAGCCGGGCCAAGAACAACTCGCGCTGCATGTCCCAGGCATCGGAGTAATCGACGCTGCCAAGCCACGAGGCGTTCAACGCGCCCCGTGCGTTGTCCCTGTCGGTCACCCCGTCCTCCGGTCTACAGGTACTGCGAAAGGTCGGCCGAGAAGTCAGTCGTTTCGATGCGTTCCGCCAATCTGGCGAGGAACTGCGCAGCTTCGGCGCCATCGATGATCCGATGGTCCCAGGACAGCGGCAGGAATCCCCGCGACCGGATGGCGATCTGATCGTCTTCACCAACCACGACGACCTTCTTCTCGATCGCTTCGAAGGCGAGGATCGCGGTCTGGTTCTGCGGGATGATCGGAACCGAGAGCTTGCTCCCGAACGGGCCGGGGTTCGTGATGGTGAAGGTGCCGCCGGTCAAGTCGTCCGGCGTCAACTTCTTGCTCCGTGCCCTGGTTGCGATGTCGTTAACAGCGCGAGCCAGGCCCGGGATGTTGCGACTGTCGGCATCCTTGATCACCGGAACGATCAGTCCACCGCCCTCGAGCGCAACCGCGATCCCTAGATTGACGTAGCGCTTGACGAGGTTCGCTTGATTCTCCTCATCAAAGGTTGCGTTCAACTCGGGCATCTCCATCAAGGTGTCGCACACTGCCTTGCAGAGGAACGGCATGAAGGTCAGATTAAATCCCTCGGCCGCCTTGAATCCCTCTTTCGCGGCTGCACGCAACTTGACGACGTTGGTCCAGTCAACCTCTACCGCGTTCCAAGCTCGGGCCACGGTGCGCGACGACGCCACCATGTGCTCGGCGGTACGTCGGCGGATGTTGGTCCACGGAACGAGTTCCTCACGCGTACCGGGGTCACGCTGAGGTGCAGCGGCAGGCTGAGCGGCCGGCGCGGGTGAGGGGGCAGCGCCACCACCTGAAGCGGCTGCTGCTGCGGGAGCAGAAGGACGACCCTTGCGCTCTTCGATGAAACGCAGCACATCCTGCTTGCGGATACGCCCACCGGTGCCGGTGCCCGCAACGGTCGAGAGGTCGACATCGTTCTCTTCAGCCAGGCGCCGGACCAAGGGCGAGATGATGCCCCGCTTGGAAGTGTCCCCGGACGCAGCCTGGCCACCGGCCTGCGCCGCGGCTGCTGCGGGCGCCGTCTCAGGCGGAGCCTGTTGCCCGGCGCTCGGCTCGGGCTCTTTGGTGGCGGCCGGCTTGTCTTCAGCGGGCTTCGCCTTCTCCTGCACCTCTTGTGCTTGTTGTGCTTGGGGCTGCTCGGCCTCTTGCTTCGGGGCTTCCTCTCGGGGGGCTTCCTCTCGGGGGGCTTCCTCTTTGGAGGCTTCGGCAGCTTGAGCTTCCGCTCCGCCGCCGGAGTCACCTCCGGATTCCCCTTCGCCTTCGATGACCGCAAGAGCGGTCCCGACCGAAACCGTTTCGCCCTCAGGCACGAGGATCTTCTTCAGTACGCCGCCCACCGAGGACGGAACCTCGGAGTCGACCTTGTCGGTTGAGATCTCAACGAGGAGCTCGTCCTCTTCGACGGTGTCCCCCTCTTGCTTGAGCCACTTGGTGATGGTTCCTTCGACGACGGTTTCGCCGAGCTGAGGCATCTTTACCTCTGCCATCGAGTGCGGGCCTCCCTATTTCCGGCGGATCATGGTTAGAGATGGCGCCCCGTTGAAGTCGCTGGGTGGGGCGCCGCCTCAGATTACCGCTTACGCGTTGGGAGGGCTTCGACGAGCTTGGTCAGGTGACCTTTGCGATGCGCATGTAGTCGGTGCGTCCGGCCCGGCGCCCCGGGCTACCGGCGACGATGGCGACACGGTCACCTTGTCTGACGATGCCCGCTTGTTTCGCGCTGCGCCAGGTGCGTTCGACGTCTTGGTCGACGCTTTGGCCCTCCTCCGGCTGGTCCACCTGCAGTGGCGTTACCCCCCACACCAGAGTCAGCGCGCCCAGGGTCTCGGGTTTGTCGGACAGACCGACGATGGGCATCGATGGCCGGAACGCCGCTACCCGGAAAGGTGTCGACCCCGATCGCGTCGGACAGAGGATCGCGGCGACGTCTAGGTCCTCCGCAGCCAGTACCGCCGCATGGGCAACCGCCCACGACACCCGGTCATCGGACATGTGCGCTTGCAAGGGTTCGATCAACAGCTCGCCCTCGACCAGCTCGGAAGCCTCTGCGATCTCGCTCATCTTGGTTACGGTCTCGACCGGGTAATCGCCGATCGCCGTTTCCTCCGACAGCATCAGTGCGTGGGTCCCATCGATCACCGCGTTGGCGACGTCGGCGGCCTCGGCCCTGGTAGGCAACGGTGAGTGAGTCATCGAATCCAGCATCTGTGTTGCCGTGATGACCGGTTTCCCGGCGTCGTTGCACACAGCGATGATCTGCTTCTGCAGCAACGGCACCATCTGCAGCGGCATCTGGATGCCGAGGTCTCCACGAGCCACCATCACCGCATCCGCGGCACTGACGATCTCGATCAGGTGCTCGATCGCCGTGGCCGTCTCGATCTTCGCAATGACGAGCGGCTTGCGGCCCTTGCGCGGCAGCGCCTCTTTCACACGCTCGATGTCGTGCTCGTCGCGCACGAAGCTGAGCCCGACGAAGTCAACCTTCAGCGCAAGAGCCTCGTCCAGCGCGGCGCGGTCGTCGTGTGTGAAGGCTTCGACCTTGCGCTCGGCGCGAGGGATGTGCATCCCCTTGCGAGATCGCAACCGTCCCCCGCGACGGACCTCGGTGATCACGTCACCATCCTTGATGTCCTTGACCGTCAGGACGATCTCGCCGTCGGCGAGGTAGATCTCTTCATCGACCTGGCACAGGGCACCGGCATCATCGAGCGTGGTTGAGACCCGCGTAGAGTCACCTTCGACGTCTTCGTTGGTAAGGGTGAAGATCTGCCCCGGGTGCAGTTCAACCTCATCACCGGCGACGGGACCCGTACGCATCTTCGGACCCGGCAGGTCGGCGAGGATCCCCACGACCCGGCCCAGCTCCCTGGCCTGCTCGCGAGCGTTGAGCACCGCGGCGGCATGCTCCTCCTTGGTCCCATGAGCAAGGTTGACCCGAACCACGTCGGCCCCGGCCTCGAGCAGAGCGCGTATCGCCTTGGGCTCCCACGACGCCGGCCCCACCGTCGCCACGATCTTCGTCCTACGCATACCCCCATTGTGAACGAGCTACGTGACCCCCCGGTTAACAACCGCCAACCTTCGACCCCCTCTCCCTGGTCGAAGGGCTACTAAGATGACTGCTCAAGGGCGGCATGCAGAGCTTGATTCTCCAGCCAACCTCAACGACGACGGGGCGGAGAGTGGGGGTTTCTACGAGCGATTTCGACTTGGATGCGGAGCTGGGGTTCGAGATCGACCCTGTTACTGCTGCCGCCTACGCGAGTGCGGTGCTCGAATACGGCCCATGCAGGCTAGGGGATTGCTTCCTTCGAGAAGTCGACCTTTCCCAGGGAGCTTTCCGCGTTTCGATGCTGCCGTCAGATGGCGGAGCCATCAGATGGGGCGGCACCGGTGAATGGGCTCCGAGTTCGCCGAAGGAGGGTCCGCACATAAATCGAGGTGATACTCCGGTACATCGTCTGATCCAGCAGATGCTCGCCGCTCCAGGCGATCTTCTTCTCGCTGATGTTCCCTTCCTGACAAACGAAGCTTCCGACCGAACTTGGGAACCTCCATCGAATCCTCCGGGGCATCTGAAGCGCGAGAGGAGACGGGCGACTTCGAGAACTACCTCGTGACGAGATGGGAGGACCTTGTCGACGTTAAGGAAGAGGAGGACCTGTTCCACTGTCGGTGGTCCGGGTCGTACCGAGAATTGGGCGTTCTGAGCAACCTGGAGGACACCAGCTTCATCGGTGATGGCTGAGTCGATGAACCTTTGCTACTTGAAGTCGCCAGGCGGTCGAAAGCCTTCTACCTTCAATTTCACAGCTACGACGGGCATCTCTTCTGGGTGCGCGACCACTAGATCCGAGTGACAGCAGGGCCGTCGGCTAGTTCTAGGAGAAAGGTTTCGCCCTCGGACAAGGTCGGGTACGGGTGAGAAATGGTGGCCTTGAAGCTCAGCGATCTGGGATTCGAGATCGATCCCGTTGCGGCCGCGGCTTACGCGAGTGCCGTCCTGGCGTACGAGCCCCCTGGGTTTGGTCACTTCCTACTGGATGCGGTCGATCTATCCCGGGGAACCTTCCGGGTCTCCTTGATGCCCTCGATCCACGGAACCACGAGGTGGGGAACCACGACCGAGTGGGCACCAAGCGCACCCAAGGGCGACGAACGGCTAAGGGGAACCCCTCTCAACCGATCGGACCTGCCGGTGAACGCCTTCATCGAGTCGATGCTGAATGGACCCGGCGACATCTTGTGCGCGATTGCGCCGGAGGTGCCGGCCAAGCCGTGGGTGAGGACCTGGGACCCTCCTCCGTGGCCGTTGAACTATGAAACCCCCGCTGGATTCGAGAACTACTCGATCACGCGATGGGAAGACCTAGAGGCTTTCGACTATGCCTCCCTGTTGAGATGCCGGGCCGGGCGAGGTTCCCACAAGGAGATCGGTGTCCTGAGCGTGGGCATTGGCGGCGAGTTTCTTTCGAGTGGCCGGATCGGCGCCGAAGAGCTCCGAGCGATCGCACGCGGTGCGAAAGGCTTCTACCTTCGGTTCACAAGCTATGACGGGCATCTTTTCTGGGTGCGCGATTAACTAAGCAGCCAAAGAGGGCCCCTTGTGGGGCCCTCTTTCGTTTGGTGGGTCGAGGGGTTAGGCGCCGTGGAGGGGGCGGCCGGCTAGTCCTAGGAAGGTCTCGCCTACTACCTCCGACAGGGTCGGGTGCGGGTGGACGAGAACGCCGAGCTCTTGCGGGTAGGCCTCCCACGAGGTGACCAGCATCGCCTCGGAGATAAGGTCCGAGGCGCGCGGCCCGATGATGTGGACACCGACGACGGCCCCGTCTTTCTCGGCGACGGTCTTCACGAAGCCCTGCCCGCCCCCGAGCATCAATGCGCGTGCGTTGGCGGAGAAGGCGTAACGCTTGGTCACGACCTCCATGCCGAGCTCCTTGGCCTTGGCCTCGGTGAGACCGACCGCAGCGACCTCGGGCTGGCAGTAGATGACATGCGGGATGTTCACGTAGTCGACGATCGGAGCGTCTTGGCCCGCGATGCGCTCTGCAACAGCTTGCCCCTCGGCATACGCGACGTGTGCGAGCTGCGGGTGCGGCCAGTTGGCTTCGGGAACGTGGATGCAGTCCCCGATCGCATAGACGCCGTCGACCGAGGTCTTGTAGGTCAGATCGGTGACGATGAATCCACGGTCGGTCTCGACACCAACCTCTTCGAGCCCGATGCCTTCGGTACGCGGCGAGCGGCCGATGGCGACGAACATGCGCTCGGCGGTAAGGGTCTCGGGCTTGCCGTCCTTCTCGACGCCGACCTCGACCCCCGAATCGTTGGCGGTGGCTCCGGTGACGGTCACCCCGAGCTTGAACTTGATCCCGCGCTTCATCAGAAGCTTGTGCAGCGCTTCGGAGATGTCGTCGTCCTCGGCGGGTGCGATCTTCGGAAGCATCTCGACCACGGTCACGTCGGCCCCGAACGACTTGTAGATCGAAGCGAACTCGAGGCCGATGTAGTTGCCTCCCACCACGATCACGCTGCCGGGGATCGAGTCCGCAGTCAGGCCATGGTTGCTGTTGTGGACGCGGTCGCCATCGGCCTGGATGAAGGGCAACTCACGGGGGACGCTGCCGGTCGAGATCAAGACGCCCTTGTTCGCCTGCAGAGCACGTTCGCCGTCCTTGGTCTGCACGACGACCGTGCGGGGGCCTGCGAGCTTGCCTTCACCCTCGACGAGCTCGATCTTGTGGGCTTTGACGAGCCCGGACAGGCCCTTGTACATGCGGCCCACGACGCCGTCTTTGAAGTTGAGGACCTTGCCCCAATCGACCTCGGGCTCGCCCTGGACCAGCACGCCGAAGTTGCCGGCCTCTTTGATCTCGTCCATGAGCTCGCCCGCGTGAAGCAGGGCCTTGGTGGGGATGCAACCCCGGTGCAGACAGGTACCACCGACCTTGTCCTTCTCGACCATCGCCACGGACATGCCGAGAGCGGTCGCCCTGAATGCGGCGGCATAGCCTCCGTTGCCACCACCCAGGATCACGAGATCGAACTGCTCCGATCCCTGTGCCACGATGCCTCCCACCTTTCTATCCCGGCCCTGGCGGGCCGGCCTCGATCGAACTGGAAATGAAGAAGTACCTGGAGGTTACAACCCGGGCGGCCGGCCCGGCCTTTCACGGAATCTCCACATCCGCACCGGAAGCCATGGACATCGGCTTGGCACACTTACCTCATGGCGCAACGAAAGATCCTGGTCGTAGAAGACGAGCGTTCCATCGCCGAGGCGGTCGCCGACCGTCTGGGGGCCGAAGGCTTCAAGGTATCTATCGCAAGCGACGGACCGTCGGCGGTGACGATGTGCGCCGAACAAGATCCCGACCTGGTGGTACTGGATCTGATGCTGCCGGGGTTCGACGGCTTGGAGGTGTGCCGCCGCATCCAGGCCGACAAGCCGGTGCCGGTGATCATGTTGACGGCTCGGGACTCCGAGACCGACAAGCTGGTCGGACTCGGCGTCGGTGCCGACGACTACATGACCAAGCCATTCTCGGTGCGCGAGTTGGTAGCGCGCATCCATGCCCTTCTGCGGCGGATCGAGCGCACGACTTCATCGGCCGAAGGGCCGGTCCACATGGGCGACATCACGATCGACCCGGCCCGGCGGCGCGTGATTCGCAACGACGAAGAGGTGCATCTGACCGTCACCGAGTTCGACCTCCTTCATTTGTTCGCGTCACGGCCCGGTGTCGTCTTCACGCGCGAGCAACTCATGCGTGATGTCTGGGGGTATGACGATCCAACCGGCGAGCGCACGGTCGACTCGCACATCGCTTCGTTGCGGCGCAAGCTGGGCCAAGACGCGGTTCGGACGGTCCACGGCGTTGGTTACGGATCGGGGCAAGGATGAGACGACCCCTCGACCCGCTGCGTTCCATCAAGATCAAGCTCGGCGCGGTCATCGTGGCCGCGGTCGCTGTGACCCTGGTCGTGTTCACGATCGGCGTTCGCTTCGACATCCCCACCATCGTCCTGGGGCTGATCGCTGGTTCGCTGTCGCTCACGATGATCCAGTTCCTCGCCCGAGGCATGACTTCTCCGCTGCGCGAGATGGCATCTGCGGCTGCAGCTATGGCCGAAGGGGACTATTCGCGCCGGGTTACCGAGACCTCCCGCGACGAGGTCGGCGAGCTTGCCCGCGCTTTCAATCTCATGGCTGCAGAGCTCTCCGAGACCGATCGCATCCGCCGCGACCTCGTTGCGAACGTGTCGCACGACCTGCGCACACCGCTGAGCTCACTTCGCGCCACCTTGGAAAACGTGATCGACGGCGTGACCCAGCCCGACCAGAAGTCTTTAGCCGCGATGCTGGCTCAGGTCGACCGGCTGGGGGCCTTGGTTACGCAGCTGCTGGAGCTTTCACGTTTGGAGTCGGGAAGTATCCCGTTCGAGCCGGTCGAGCTCGAGCTCGATTCCGTGATCCTTGCCTCGGTCCGGGAGCTCGGCCCAGACGCCGAGCGTGTCGATGTAGCGATGCCACGCTCGAACCTGCGGGTCAACGGTGATCCCGAGCGGATGCACCGGGTGCTCGCTAACCTCCTGCACAATGCTCTGCGACATTCCCCCGCCCAGGAGCACGTCTCGGTCAAGGCCTCCAGCCAAGGCAACTCCGTAGTGATCGAGGTCGCCGACCGGGGGCCGGGGCTCGATCCCGGCGAGGAAACCAAGGTGTTCGAACGCTTCTATCGCGGTGACTCCGCACGGTCCGGTGACGAGGGCGGGGCCGGGCTTGGGCTGGCGATAGCTCGCTGGATCGTCGACCTGCATGGGGGATCCATCAGAGCCGAACGCAACGAACCATCAGGGTGCCGGATGGTCGTCACTCTGCCGATGACTTGACGCACCAACGAACGAGAAAGGGAATGACTTGCTCGCAACTGCATTGAGTTTCGCCAAGACACAGACGGAGGTGCTTGCCCCGGCACGGTTCGGGTGGGTGGACCTGACCGACGATCTCCAAGAGGCTGTGGCCGAGTCCGGGCTACAGGATGGCTGCGCCGTCGCATTCTGCAAGCACACCACCGCTACTCTCGCGATCAACGAGTGGGAAGACGGTGCGCAGCATGACCTGCGTGTCCGATTGCAGCGTTTGGTTCCCGAGGACCTCTACTACCGGCACGACGATCTGACCTGCCGCACGCAGAACCTTCAAGAAGACGAGCCTGCGAACGGGCCGGCACATGTCGCCGCGATGCTGATGGGTGGTGCCTCCCAGACGGTTCCGGTCGCAGACGGCGAGATCGTCTTGGGTCGTTGGCAGCGGTTGTTCTTGATCGAGTTCGACACGCCCAAGATCCGCAGCGTGCATTTCCACATCTTCGGCACCTAGCGGCCGGCAGGAACCAACCGCTCACCGCAATGCTTGCAGTAGGGGGCGTGGGGAGAAACGAGACCTCCGCATGCCGGGCATGAGCCGGGAGCGACCGAGTGCTTGCGCATCTTCTCGGCGGCACCGACGCCTAGCCCTCCGAACACCACGATCAAGCCCAGGATGAAAAGGGCAGTCGCATCGAACGTCATCCCGATACCGAGCAAGATCGCCCCCGCGACCCCCGCGATCACGATCACTCTGGTGCTGAAGATCATCCGGCCACTCTCTTGACGAATCTCTCGACCGCGTCAAGGGCCTGGGGGACGTGACGCAGCCGGTGCCCTGCTCCTTCGATGATCTCAACCCGTACGTTGCCGGCGCGCTCGGCGATCCGGTCTGCATGTGAAACGTCAACGACGTCATCGGCGGTTCCGTGCACGATCAATACCGGCACCTTTATCTGAGGCATGGCAGCCTCGGTCGATATCGCTTGGAACTCATCGATCCATCCCGTTGGGTCTTCGAGCACCTCGGGAGCCAGAGCCATCCCAGCCTCTTCAGTGATCCTGCGGATGGCTTCTTGTGGAGCCCCTGCGAAGCTGACCCAGGCAGCCGGGGCGGCCAGAAGAGCGAGGCCATGACAGGGAGCACCTCGCCGGACAACCTCGGCCGCAACGCATCCGCCTGCCGACGAACCAACCATCACCACCTTGAGGTTCGACAGACCAGGCAATGCACGCGTCGCATCGAGAGCCGCACGTGCGTCCCGCACCCAGCCCGCGATCGAGAAATACCCGCGGCTCCCATGAGCTGCTCGCATGTTGACCCATGCGGCCGCGTAGCCGCGCTCTGCGAAACCCCGGGCGAGTCCCGGATAGCCGGTGTCCCCCGGCTCGGGGGGATTCACCGATGGGATCCCGTGCAACAACATGAGGACACCCTTGGGGTGGTCGGGTATCGCTGCCCCGCCCGTCAGTCGATTCCCATCGCACACGATATGAAGGTCAACCTCATCCACCGCGTCAGCGTAGCCGGGTGATCGCTCCTCAGTCGCATGGATGGCATTCCAACTCGAGGGTTGCATGATCGATCCCAAACTTGTCGTGCAACAGGGTGCGTAGTTCGTTGCCCTTCAATTGGGCGTCATGCAGAGAGCGGCCTTCCTCAAGGATCACGTGGGCGCTCAGTGCTGTGACGTCCGAAGCCAGGTTCCAAACATGCAGATGATGAACGGACACCACGCCAGGTTCGGCCTCTAGCGTCGTCGAAAGTTGTTTGAGGTCAAGGTCTTCCGGTGCGGCCTCCATCAACACGCCTAGAGCTTGACGCAGCAAACCCCACGCCCCCCACAGAACCATCGCCGCCACAATCAGCGAAGCCACCGGGTCAACCCACAACACATCTGAAATCGCAGCGACGACAGCAGACAACAACACCACAACCGAACCCGCTGCATCGAAAGCCATGTGCAGGTAGGCACCACGCATATTCAGGCTACGTCCGACGGTCCGCGCCAGCATCCACGCACTGGCCAGATTGATCGCCAATCCGATCGCAGCGACGATCGCCACGCCGATCGCCTCGACGGGCGCCGGGTTCTGGAAGCGGTCGAAGGCCTCCAGGACTATCCACACGACCGCCGCGAGCAATGTTGCTGCGTTCAGAGCGGCAGCGAGAACCTCCGAGCGCTGCAAGCCGTACGTGTGGCGTTCCGAGGACGGACGCTTCAAAGCTCTCTGCGCCCACAGGGCGATCACCAACCCAGCGACATCCGAAGACATGTGAGCGGCATCCGCAAGGAGGGCAAGGGACGAGAAAACGATGCCCCCCACCACTTCGACCCCGAGGAAGCCGCCGTTCAATACAAGCGACCACTTGAGGGCCGATTCCCGCTGTCCCGCTAGATCGATGTGATCGTGATGCTGATGCTTATGCTGGTGGTGATGTCCCGCCAAGTGTCCCGTCCCGTCTCGTCCGTCCGATCTCTGCCTGAGCTATTCGACGATTATCGTGCCCTTCATACCTGAGGACTCATGCGGTATGCAGAAATACTTGTAGGTCCCGGGATCATCGAAAGTGACCTCGAAGATCTCGCCCGGGTCGACCAAGCCGTCACTCAGGGAATCCCTGGCTTCACTCTCGGAGTCTGCACCGCCGCTGGCGAAATATCCGGCCTCATCGGGCAGATCCTCTCCGTACGCCGTGACCGTGTGGGTCTCTTTCGATGTATTGGCGAACACCACCGAGTCGCCGGCACTGACCGTGAGCTCGGTTGGAGCGAACCTCTGCCCAGGCTCCATCAGGACGTCACCCTCGACATCCCGTCCCGACGAACACGCGGCGAGCGCGATGAAAGCGACGGCTACGAACCTTCTCACGAACCCCTCCGAGAGTTCTAAGCGACCAGCAGCCCGGTACCGTACATGACGACCAGTCCGGTCAAGAAACCAAGGGTCGGCAAGCCTCTGGACAGTGACATCTCGCCGCGCATGCTCGAACCGATGGCCCATACGACCTGAGCTACAGCGCCCGCAGCCAGCCCGAACATCAGTGCTGCCCAAGCTGGGGCGAAAAGGAACCCGCCGATCCAGGCACCAAGGATGGTGGGGGCGCCGGCAACCGCCCCTAGCCCCGCGAAGTGCCACAAGGAGGGGCGTCCTTGCTCGCCGCCCATCGGGGCCACGATCGCAAGTCCCTCAGTCGTGTTGTGCAGGGCGAAACCGATAACCAAAAACGTGCCTAGCGCCACCTCGCCCGCGGCGATCGCGGAACCGACGGCCAGGCCCTCACCGAGGTTGTGCAGTCCGATGCCGGCCGCGATCAGGTAGGCGAGGACCAAGCCACGCGAGGCTGTGGAGGTTGAAACACCCGACTTCCGCCTTCCTAAGAAGTCTTCGAGATACATGAGCCCCGACACGGCCAACAGCGCGCCGATAACGAATAGGCCCACGCCGTCCAGACTCCCGGCTGTCTCACCAGCCAGCTCCAGTCCTTCCACGACGGTGTCGATGAAGAGAAACACCAACAGCCCGATCGTTAGCGCGAGGAAGAATCCCAGCCACGGCTTAGATATCCGCTTCAACAGAGGGAACGAGAAGAGGCCGAATACCACCGGGATGACACCTATGTAGAGACCAAGCAGCGCGTAGGTCACAAAGGTCGAGGCGTCAGCATCAGGTGTCAGCGTCGCGGCTTCGACGACGTGGGTGATCGTTATCCCCGTTGCGGTAACTACCGACATCACAACGGGGAGGCCTTCCTCCCACGGGTACTCGAGCGAGATAGTGGCGGTTTCCAAGCGGGACAATTCACGATCGGTGACTTCGAAGTTCCAGTACGAATCATTGACGAGCAACTGAGCAACGATGACCTCGTCGGGCCCGTCGTTACGCACCTGGACCTCGATCGTTCCTTCGTCGAAGACCGTGCGCTCGAAGGCCAGCGTTTCGACCGGCGGCGACTCACGCAGTGAAACCGTCGCATCGAAGATCTTGAACAGGCCCACTGCTGCGGTGACCAGCAACAGAACGAATCCGATGGCGATGGGGACCGACTTGCGGTTACGAACGCTAGTGGCCATCAGCTCACCTCGAAGAAGCTCATCCAGCCCAGGTCCACGAACTCGGTCTGGTGGGCATGGAACATGAAGAGGCCCTCCTCCTGGTACGTGAACTCGACCATGTGCCGCTCGGCCTGGACGAACGACAGGATGTCGGTGAACTCACTCGGTTCCAAGGACGTGCCGGTCCTGAAAACGTTGAAGAAGTTCGCATGCAGATGGATCGAGTTCAAGGGGTCGAATTCGGTCACGTTGATCACATGCATCCGTTGAAGCTCTCCCTTGCGGATGGGGATGGGATCGTTTACGTAGGCGAACGCGACGGTGTTCGCCGCGTAAACCTCGTTCGCGCCATCGAAGTTCGTGTCGAAAGCATTCATGACGAGAACCATCTCGTTGGCGGGAGGACGGCCCTTCTTGGGATCGATGATGAAGGCTCCGTACAAACCCCTTTGGATGTGTTGCGCGAGTGGGTGCGAATGACAGTGATATAGGTGTGTCCCGAACGGTTCAGCGATGAAGTCGTAGACGAAAGTCTCGCCAGGACCGACCTCTCCCACCCCCGGGATCCCGTCCATGTTCGCTGGATGGATCCCGTGGAAGTGGATCGTGTGCTTGTGCTCGGTCGTGTTCACGAGCCGCACACGGATGCGATCGCCTTCGATAGCCCTGATGCTCGGCCCGGGAACCCGGCCGTTGTAGGTCCATGCCGGAAAGAAGACCCCGGGTGCGATCTCGATCTCTTTGTTAGCGACTACGAACTCGTAATCTCGCACCGTGCGGCCCGCAACGTCTTTGGAGACCTCGCCATAGTCGAAATCGGTGAGGACCTCCAGGGGGTGGAATCCGTTGCGCTCGTGATCGACCGTCCCTACCGCACCTTGACCACCGTGCGCCGAGCCGTGCGCAGCGCGCGCCCCCTGGGCAACGATGACCTTTCCCGCCCGCTGATGCTCGGACTCGGCCGAGACGAGCTTCTTGCCCCCGACCAAAGCTGCGCCGCCCGCCGCGCCTGCAAGTCCAGCGCGCTGAAAGAACCTTCTGCGATTCACGCTACCCATACGGTTTGAGCTACCTCCTTGGAGATGGCCTCCTCCTGCAAGGAGCCGTCTCCGATCTTGAGAAAAAGGGGCCCGGACACGGGTCCCCGGCGAACGACCTGGACGCTTACCCCCGGACGGATGCCCAGCTCCGCGAGGTAACGCAACGTGTCAGAGCGATCGTCGGGAACACGGTCGATCTGAGCCGTGGTCCCGTCCGGCAGTTGCCACAGCGGCCGTCCGGTGGCTTCGGGCATGGTCAGCTCACGCGAGGGGATCGGGTGCCCATGGGGGTCTGCGATCGGATCGCCCAGAAGACCTGCGATCCGCTCCTCGAGACTCTCGGACAAGAAGTGCTCTAAGACCTCGGCCTCGGCATGGACCTCGTCCCAGGGAACGCCGAGCGCCTCGGCCAGATAGGTCTCGAGCAATCGGTGGTGCCGAAGGACCTCAAGGGCCACCTTGCGCCCGGAATCCGTGAGGGTCGCGCCCTGGTAAGGGGTGTGCTTGACGAAGTTCAGCCCGGCCAGCTTCTTGAGCATGTTGGTAGCCGAGGCGGCCGAAACGTCGAGGCGGTCGGCCAATGCCTTGGTCGACACCATCTTGTCCCCGCTCTCCTCTTCGAGCATGTAGACGTGCTTGAGGTAGTCCTGCATGGCGGGAGAGGCAAGGGCACCCGGCCCCTTTAGCTTCGGCATCGCTGGAGTTTAGTCATAGCTAAAGAAGATTTCAACCAAGCCTTGCTGCCGGGGCTAGGGCGGCCTGCTCGTACCCTTGGAGCGTGACCACCGTCCCCCGCTACAAGCGTTCGGAGCACGCCGCCCGGATCTCGCTCGGCGTGACTGTGATCCTGGTCGTCTTGAAGGCGATCGTGTGGGTCTCGACCTCGAGCTTGGCGGTCGCTTCGCAGGCACTCGACTCCGTGCTCGATCTCGTTGCTCTAAGCCTGGTGTTCGTCGGGGTCCGGGTAGCCAACAAGCCGGCCGACGACACCCACCACTACGGCCACGGTAAAGCCGAGAACCTCGCCGCTTTCACGCAGACCTTGCTGATCGGCGTGGTGGTTGCGGTGGTCGCAGCGGAATCGCTAAGGCGACTGTTCTCGGACTCCCCTTCAGTTGAAGCCCCGTGGTACGCCATCGCTCTCCTGCTCGTATCGATGGCCGTCGACGTAGCACGCGTGTTGATGCTGCTGAAAGCGGCGCGGGCCGAGGGCTCGGATGCCCTGAGAGCAGGTGCCTTGAATATCGCGAGCGACATCGCAACCGCGGGCGTTACCGTCATCAGCCTCTTCGCCGTGCGCATGGATATCGAGGGTGCCGACGCTGCTGGTGCCCTGCTCATCGCCCTCTTCGTTGCGTTCGCCGCTTACCGGCTGGGCAAGCACTCGGTCGAGGTCCTGATGGACACGGCCCCCTCGACGAAGGTCGAGATGATCCAACAAGCCGTCGCCGCCGCTCCGGGGGTTCGAGCGGCACGGCGGGTTCGGGTGCGCGACACGGGCGGGAGCTTGTTCGCAGATGTGACCGTTTCCGCCGGCCGCACCGCCTCGCTCGATCGGGTACATGACATCACCGAGAACGTCGAACGCGAGATCGAAAAGGTCGCTCCGGGAACCGATGTGATCGTTCACGTAGAGCCGGAAACAGAATCGAGTGGATTGGTCGAACGCGTGCAGGCGGCGGCCAGCCGGCAAGCAGATGTATACGAGGTCCACAACGTGCTGGTCCATGCTTTCGATGATCAAGGGCAGCAACGCCTACACGTGACCCTCCACGCCAAAGTGCGGCCCACGACATCTATCCAAGCAGCACACGATGTGGCCGACCAGCTCGAACGCGCGATCGAGCAGGAACTGGGCGATCACGTCAGGGTGGACGCCCACATCGAACCTCTGGAATCGACCGCCTTCGCAACCGACGTGACCGATGGACGAGCGGACATCGTCAACGCGGTTGGCGAGCTGGCATCGGCCGAGGTTGACATCCTCGACTGCCACGAAGTGATCGTCACCTCCACGGGGGGCGAACTAAGCGTGGTCGCGCATGTATCGGGCCGGGCTTCGCTTCCCTTGTCGCAACTTCACGATGCATCCAAGCGGATCGAGAACGGACTCCACGCCCGATTCCCCGAACTGGGAGCCGTGCTTCTGCACTTCGAACCCCGTTAGTCCTTCGCTATCAACCACTAATGCATGTAACGGCGTTCGGAACGTCGCGCCCACACGAGCATCGCTGCCGGGAGGAGTACCAACGACACCAGCAACACGCTTTGCCACACTTTGTCGTTCGACCCCAGCTCGGACAGATGCGCGAGGTGGAAGATCAGATGCGGAAGAGCGAACACGAGCCACCCGACGATCACAACCGATGAGAGCCTGCGGTCCATCTTGATGGCGCAAACGACGAACATGACCCCGAAGGCTAGATAGAAGCCACCCACATCGGTCGTGAGATGTTGGTTGTACGGCGGCAACATCCGGACCCATGAGAATCCGAAGCCGGGGAAATCGTCGAAGAACGCCCGAGGAAAGATCAGCGCCCAGATCCCCGGAACGGCCGTCGATACGGCCATGAGCCAGAGCCCGGCGCGAACGCGTCGCTCCGCCCGCCGCCTGCCTCGGAAATCGGACCTGACCATAGGCCCGCGACCCTAGTGGCAACGAGACCATCCGGCAAAGTGCGATGCGTGACGCCTCGTCCGCCGGTCAGGAAACCTTGACGCTGACGCGGTGCAGTCCGGTCGAACCAGACGGATGGGGTGGAGTCGTGGCGTCGGTTTGCACCTCGCCGGTGCCGTCGGTAGCGCGTGCCACCACCTCCACCGTGCCCCGCTGCCGGGGCTCCCAGCGGTATGCCCACAGGGTCCAGGCGAACCGGCTAACTGGTTGCTTGAGCATCGCTTCAGTCCACGTCTTTCCGCCATCAACAGAGACTTCGACCTTGTCGATCTCTCGTCCCCCTGCCCATGCGACGCCTGCGATCCAGGTCTCTTCTCCCAACCTCGCCCGTCGAGACTCGCCGGCAACGTCGATGCGCGACTGGGTGAAGATCACAGCTTCATCGGACCAACCACGCTGCATCCAGTAACCCTGGTAGTCCTCGTCGACGACCTCGATCTCGCGCAACCACTTCACGTTCTTCATCCCGTAGATCATCGGAACCCTCACGCGACAGGGGAACCCATGCTCTTGCAACAATGGTTCACGGTTCTGAGACACGGCAAGTAGCACGGAATCATCGTTCGCGATATCGAGCGGGATCGAATCCGTATAGCCCTCCTCGGCATGGAACACGACATCGACCGCACCGTCCTTCACTCCCGCTTCCGCGAGAACATCGCGCAGCCGCACGCCACCCCAAAGCGAGTTGCCTACGAGGTCTCCACCAACCTCGTTGCTGATGCAGGTCAACACCGAGTACTCCTCCACCACCGCGAAGCGCGTCTGTAACTCTTCGAAGCTCAACTCCAAGGGCTGGTCGACGAGGCCGGTCACCTTGAGCTTCCAGTCCTCGGCCCCCACAGACGGCTGCACCAGGTTGATGTCGACCACGTAGTGATCGGCTGCAGTGGTGATCTCGGGAGTAAGGCCGGGGATAGAGGGGAACGGGCCGCGCGCCGGGATGCTTGCCGGCATCTCCGGAGCTACCAGCTTCACGTCACGATTCGGACCTCCCAGTCTTTGAACCAGGTAGCCCAGGAATCCTCCACCAACCGCAACACCGACCGCACCGCCGATCCCCATGCGCAGGGCACGTCGCCTGACCGGATCGAAAGCATCGGCGCGCTCCTCGCGCAGCCGGCCCAGGAACCAAGACGCCACCGCGGCGTAGACCCCGGCAGTTGCACTCAGAGCGATCACCATGCCCGGATAACTCTCCCGGTCGCCCGGGCCGAGAACGATCGCCACTCCCGCGAGGGCGGCGAGCGCAAGCCCGGCGAGCAGCGGTCTCGGTTCCTCACGACCCTGGCGACTCCAACCGAGGGCAAGCGAGCCGAAGAACAACGTCGCGACCATCACCCCGATCGCGAAGAGCTTGATCGCCCATTCCTTGAAGAGCTCGATGAAGAAGGTCGAGACATCGCCCGGCATGGCTCGGATGATGGAGTCGGCCAGACTCGTCGGCGCGAACGGAACCCCCTTCGGCGCGAACGCCGCAATCACCCACAACAAAGCGATGCAGATCCCCGTCGCCAGCAGCCCCGCCAACCGCACCGCCCGGCCCTCGATCGGAGCCCGATTCTCGACCGGAGCGTTCTCCTCCTCATCCACGGGACAAGCGTCCCACCTCGCTCGTATTACTTGAAGCCGGGGATAGACAGTTCGCTCACCCGAGGTGGTCGTCTGGTGCGGGAGGGAGGTCTCGACCTCCGCGGCCCGGCTTCTCCAGAAAAGCGGCCGGTGGCCGCTCAGCCCCCCGTTTTAAAGTCTCCCGCTTACATCTGTTTTCACCTTGACATGACTGTCTGTGGTGGTAGTATCGTACATGTGTTCGTGTATGGGGATGAGGATGTAAGGGCGGAGGTGAGCGGTGGCTGAGGCAGCGGTGAACTACGAGGATTCGCCTCGCTCCGTTAGGCGCAGGCAGCTAGAGACCCAGATCCGTGAGCAGGCCGCAGCCATCAACGCCGCGCATTCCCAGCTCTGTGAACTGGTGGCCGAACACGACCGTGAGGGCTACTGGGCAGATAGCTACGGGATCAGCTCGACCTCTTGCTGGTTGTCGTGGAGCACGGGGTTGATGCCTTGTGCTGCCCGGAGCGTGGTGTCGGTGGCACGGTCGTTGTCTTCTCTTCCCAGTCTCGGTGACGCATTCTCTAAGGGGGAGCTGTCTTTAGGCCAGGTGGGAGCGGTGTCAAAGATCGCCGAACCCGTGACCGAGGCCAATCTCACCCAGGTGGCAAAGGGTCTTTCTGACCAGCAGCTCTCTAGCTTCGTGACCCACTACCGGGCGGGGTTACATGCCGATGAGGACCCCGGGACCAAAAGGGGTCTCGGAGCGCAGTATCGCTCTCGGTGCAGGCGAACTAGTGACTCGGGACACTGGCGGTGCTGCATGTCGATACCGGGGTGCTAGATGGGACCAAGTCAGACGGTGCCTGCTACATCGAGGGTGTCGGAGGGATCTCCAAACAGACCGCACAGCGACTGCTGTGTGACGCCAAGGTGCTCGAGATGGACATGTATCGAGGCGATGTGCTGGATGTGGGGCGGGCCAGGCGCTCTCCCACCACCGCCATAAGGCGTGCCCTAAGGGCCCGGGACAACCACTGCGTGTGGCCCGGTTGTGGTCGTAGCACCTTCAACCAGGCTCATCACGTCGATCACTGGGTGCGTGACAGAGGCGAGACCAAGCTCGAGCGCATGGCGATGCTGTGCTTTGCCCATCACCGCATGGTGCACGAGGGCAGGGTGAAGATGCTCTCTGACGGCAACGGGGGCTGGAGCTTCATAGCTCCAGATGGCAGCGTGATCACCCGGCCCTCTCCTCCCAGGGCGTCGTTCACCGTGACACAGCAGGCCGAGGCAAGTGGTGTGGTGATCGATGCCACCACGGCCTTTCCCGATTGGGGTGGCGAGCGGGGCAACCTTCGTGATGCGGCATCTCATTTCCTGGGGCAAAGAGACCTCGATCTGCGCCGGGCCCAGAAGCAAGAACAGCAACGAGAGCAAGAACTAGAGCAGGGCGAGAGCGAGGGCCGCGATCCGCCCGACACGGGCTGAGAGGCGAGTTGACGAGGACCAACCGCTCAGTAGAACGAGGTTTGGCCTGCCGAAAGTCGTCAGGCTAGGTGGTGGTGCATGAAGTCGACGGTGCGAGAGAAGACCTGCTCCGTTGCCTGAGGATCGAACGCGTCGGGGACACCAGGGTTAGCGAACCAGTGGCCGGTCCCCGGGTAGTGATGGAACTCCACATCCATGCCTTCGTTCGAGAGCTTCTCGAAATAAGCCCGCGCGTCTTCTAAGGGCTCGAACTCATCGGTCTCGGCGAAGTGCCCCTGGAGAGCACCGCTGAACCGGTCGGGGTAGATGTTGGTGTACCCGTACACGAGAGACGTTGCCTCGAAGGGGAACTCATGCGCCACTTTCGTTGCCATGAACGCGCCGAGAGAGAACCCCATCAATCCCACGCGCGGATGCCAGTTGTCGGCCAAGGAACGCGCTGCAGCCACAAGACGAGGGACCAAAGCGTCGTGATCAAGCTTTCCTTCGAAAGCCTCGGCCTCTTCAACCGAAGTCGCCAGATACCCGTCGTACATGTCGATCGCCAGCGCGGTGAAACCTTCGGAGCAGAATCGGTCTGCCAAAGCCTTGAACGAGTCCTGGAGGCCGAACCACTCGTGAAGGATCAAGATCGCCGGACCTGAGCGCTCCGATCGAGCCAGGTAGCCCGTGGAACGGTCGGAACGGCCACCAACCTGGATCATCTCCCCGCGGCAGGTTGGTTCGTTCGGATTGGGCTCTTGCGGATGCTGGATGATCACCATCCTCTTTCGATCCATTCCTGGAGGTGCGGCTTCTCGGCGCCTATGGTCGTGTCGTCGCCGTGACCCGGATAGACCCGAACCTCGTCGGGCAGCGTGAAGAGCTTCGAAGATATCTGCTCGATGATCGTCGAGAAAGCCTCTGCGTCGCCCCAGGTGTTACCCGGCCCCCCCGGGAACAAGGTGTCACCGGAGATCAGGTGATCCCCAGCCAGAAGGCAGACCCCGCCCGGCGTGTGTCCGGGCGTGTGGATCACCTTCGCCTCTCGGTTACCGAACGAGAGCGTGTCGCCTTCGTGTAATTCGATGTCGATGTCGACCGGGTAGTCCTCGCCTGCGTGTGCGTAGACCGGTACGTTCAGCTTCTCCTTGAGCTCTGCAAGCGCCTGCACGTGATCGAAGTGCCCGTGAGTTTGGACGATCCCAACGATATTGGCACCGGCGGCTTGCTCCAGGATGGTCGAAGCTTCGAAGCAGCCGTCAACCAGCAGGGCCTCGTGGGTCTCGGGGCATTCGAGGACATAGACGTTGTTCTCCATGCCACCGACACGGATCTTGCGAACGATCAGATCATCGCCCTCGTAGTGATGGATCCCCATCAGGTCGCAACCCTCACTTCCTGTCCGTCCACCTCGACCAACTGGCCGGGCTCGATCGTGTGCTTGAGCACCGCGAGCCCGCGGCCCTCGGCGACGGACGTAACCGTACCGACTTCATCGCCCCCGCTCGATACCGCCGCCCCTTCGGTCAGTCCCGGCCCCTCGAGGCGTGCCAGCCGGCGGTTGACCTTGCCCCGGAAGTGGATCTTGGCCATCGCTTCCTGGCCGACGTAGCACCCCTTGTCGAAATGGACGGCCCACTTATCGAGACCTACTTCTTGCGGGATCGTCTTGGGACCCATGTCCTTGCCCCAGCGCGGCATGACGTTGTCGATGCGGAGCGCCTCCAGATCGGACTCCGATGCGGCCTCACATCCCGACTCTTCCAGCGCTGCGATGACGTCCTCTGCTTCGTCTCTCTCGATCCACAGGTAGCCGGCATCGGCCCCGACCGAGCGGGTTGGATGAAGGACCGCCTGCGGAGCAACCGATGAAGCTCGGTCTCGCCATCCATCTCCTACGAGCAGCACGAGACCGTGGGAATCGGTCAGGTCCTCGATCTCAACCCGGGTGGCAAAGACGTATCTGCGAAGGGCGTCCGGCAAGGAGGCGCTGAGTGCCTCTTCGAAGTGCACCAACACCGATCCGTTAGCCCGCACGGTTTCGAGATAACCGACCATCCGGCCGTGCGCGGTTAGAAGCGCTGCGTCGCGAACGTCTCCCTCGTCCATGTCCTCGAAGGATTGGGTGAGGATCTGGTGCAGGAACCAGAGATCCTGCTCCCCGCTCAGGCGAAGCTTGCCGCGCGTCGAACGGTCGGCGTAGATGGGCTCCATACCTTCTTATAACGCGCCTCGCGGCCCCAGCCATCCCCGGGGTGCCCGTGGTGCAAGAATCCCCCCATGGATCTGAACCTCTCCGATGAGCTCCAAGCCTTTCGGCAAACCGCCCGGGATTTCGCGCACAGAACTATCGCTCCGCTGGTGGACGAGGCCGAAGCCGCCGAGCGGACCCCGCTCGAACTCTTCAAAGCGGCGGGTGCGGCGGGTTTCCTGGGCATCCGTTATCCGGAATCGGTGGGCGGGCAAGGTGCCGGGGTCTTGGCCGAGACGATCCTGCGAGAAGAGATGGCGCGCGTTTGCTCGGGGCTTGCTGCGGCGATCTCGGTTAGCAGTCATCTCGGTACCTATCCGATCCACGAATTCGGAGACGACGAGCAGCAGCAGCGTTATCTCGTTCCGGCATTGAAGGGAGAGGTGGTGAGTGCTTTCGGCCTCACCGAACCTGGAGCCGGAAGCGATGTTCGCTCGATCACGACGAGAGCCGTCCGCGACGGCGACGATTGGGTCATCACCGGGCGCAAGACCTACATCACGAACGCCACGATCGCCGACTTCATGATCGTCGTCGCCTACACCGATCCCACGGCAGGGCTCGATGGGATGGCGATGTTCGTCGTCGATCTTCCCGATAGCAAGATCGAAGTTACGCGCCTCGGCAAGATGGGCCACCTCTCATCCGAGATCGGCGAGGTTGCCTTCGACGGCGTGCGGGTCCCGGCCCGGGCGTGTCTCGGGGGCGAACGGGGAGCCTGGGCCAAAGTGATGAAGACCTTGGGCATCGGCCGGGTGGTGGTGTCGGGCGGAGCGATCGGCACCGCTCAAGAAGCCATCGACCTGGCGGTCGACTACGCCAAAGAGCGGCCGGCATTCGGAAAGCCCATCGGAACCAACCAAGGGATCTCTTTCCCTCTGGCCCGCGCCGAGGCCCACACCGAGGCTGCACGGCTGGCCGTCTACAAGGCAGCATGGCTCTACGACCAAGCTTCAGAGCCCGTGAAAGAGGTCTCGGTAGCGAAGTATCTCGCGGCCGAAGCTGCTATCGGGGCAACGGACGTGGCCATCCGGGTCTTCGGCGGGGCCGGCTACGTGAGGGGCTCGAAGGTCGAGCGTTTGTACCGTGATGCCCGCTACTTCCCCATAGTGGAGGGCACGTCTGAGATCCACCAGCGGGTGATCGCGTCCCGCCTAGGTCTCTAAGAACACTAGGACCCCCACATCTCGCCCATATCGGGCACGAAGAATGCCCCCGTATGGCCCATCTGAGCTATGTACTTCATGCTCCTTTTGGGGTGGGTTTACCTAGGAGGAACAAAGGTTTCCAGGGCGAACCTGCCATGTACACCACGAGTACCGGCAACGATGCCGGGTCAAGGCTCGGATGTGGGCAACATCTGGGTTTTCACAAGGCATAACAAGGGTAGTCCCGTCCCGAGGGGTTCGGGCATCTGGGGGGTTTGACATCGCAACGAGGCAAGTAGCACTGGGGAGGAAGACCTCAGGGTTCCTTCAGGAGATCGGGAAGATGTTCTCGATCGGCCTGGAATCCATGCACGTCTTGTTCCGCCGGCCCTGGCCGCGTGGAGAGTTCCTCGACCAGGTGTGGTTCATCATCAAGGTCACTACGGTGCCCGTCATCCTCGTATCCATCCCGTTCGGGATGATCATCTCTTTGCACGTGGGTTCTTTCCTTCGCGAGCTGGGCTCGGAAGCCCACATGGGGGCCGCTATGGTGCTGGCCGTCGTTCGTGAAGCCGCCCCGGTTGCAACCGCTCTTCTGATCGCCGGCGCTGGTGGTTCCGCCATGTGTGCCGATCTTGGTTCACGGCGGATCCGCGACGAGATCGATGCGATGCAGGTGCTGGGGATCGATCCCGTACACCGGCTGATCATGCCTCGTCTGCTCGCATGCGCTCTGGTTGCCGTGATGCTCGACGCGATCGTCTCGATCGCAGGGATCGCTGGAGGGTGGTTCTTCGCGCACGTCGTCCAGAACGTCACAACATCGAGCTACTTCGCATCTTTCAACGAACTGTCGCAACTCTGGGACCTATGGATGGCCCTGATAAAGGCAGCGCTGTTCGGGTTCCTCGCCGGGATGGTCGCTTGCTACAAGGGCTACTTCGTGCGCGGTGGCCCCAAGGGTGTTGGTGACGCGGTGAACCAGGCCGTCGTCATCACCTTCTTGCTGCTGTTCTTCGTGAACTTCATCCTGACCGCGCTGTACTTCAACTTCGTTCCACAGAAGCTCTAAGGGGAATCTGAAGACATGGCCGTAGCTTCGAGAGTCATCAGGAAGGGAGCCGCTCCGTTCGAGGAGATGGCTACCCAGGCGCGCTTCTACGGCCGCGCTGTTAAGTCTCTGCCCCGCGCCTTGCACCACCGCAACGTCATCCTGGATCTGATCGGGGACATCACGATCGGGGTCGGCGCCCTGATCCTCGGCGCAGGCATGTTCTTCGTCATCTTCTCGATGTCGTTCTTCACGGGAACGCAGGTCGGCCTCGAAGGCTTCCAGGGTCTGCAGCAGATCGGTGCCGAAGCTTTCGTTGGCCTCGTTTCCTCGTGGGCGAACACACGTGAGATCACTCCGCTTATCGCAGGGGTAGCCCTTGCAGCCCAGGTCGGCGCCGGCTACACGGCCCAACTCGGCGCCGCTCGCATCTCGGAAGAGATCGACGCGCTTGAGGTTATGGCGATCCCATCTCTGGTCTACATGGTCGCGACGCGCATCTGGGCGGCCCTCCTGACCATGATCCCCCTCTACCTGGCAGCCTTGTTCTCGTCATACCTGGCCACCCAGGCCATCGTGACGAAGTTCTTCTCGCTGTCGTCGGGCACCTACACGCACTACTTCCAACTGTTCCTTCCGCCGGTCGACATCTTCTATTCGCTGCTCAAGGCAATCACCTTCGCCGTGGTCGTGACCCTGATCCACTGCTACTACGGCTACAACGCTTCGGGCGGACCCGCCGGAGTCGGTGTTGCGACCGGTAAAGCGATCCGTCTGTCGATCGTGGTGGTCGTGATCTTGAACCTGTTCCTGTCGCTTCTGTTCTGGGGTGGCGAAGACACAGTGAGCATCGCAGGATGATCAAGAAACTCGCCTATATCGTGATCGGTTCGATGATCGTCGGCGCGCTCGGACTTGGGATCGTCACCAGTGTCAAGTGGGCCTACGGCTCCTACGACGACGTCTACTACGTGAGCGCAACACTGCCGCGCGCCGGGCAGCAGATGAACCCCGGTCTGGATGTCCGCATCCGTGGGGTCAAGATCGGCGAGATCGCGGGGATCGAGTTGATCGATCGTCAGGCGAAGTTGACCCTTCGTATCGAAGAGCGGTACCAGATCCCGCAAGATGCGGTCGCGGTCATCTCTTTGAAGACGCCACTCGGAGCTAAGTACGTCGACCTGCAGTTCGACGCCTCAGATGATGAGGGCCCGTACCTTCAAGACGGAGACCAGGTAGCACAAGCGACGATCGGCGCCGAACTCGAAGATGCCCTTGATGACGGTGTGAAGCTTCTCGACGCCATCGACCCTGACGACCTCGGCACGATCGTCTCCGAGCTTGCAGACGCCTCCCAAGGCCGCGGTGACGAGGTGGCTGCGGGCATCACCGCCAACAGCGAACTCTCGAACCTCTTCGCCAGCACGCTTGACCCCCAACTCGAGGCACTCGATGACTTCGAGCAGATCTTCGGAGCTCTCGAAGACGTTGGGACCGACCTGAACGATCTGGCCGCAGCGATCAACGAAGGTGCTCCGGTGTACGCGTCGGCACGTGCACAAGAATCGCTGAGCCGGGCGCTTGATGCGGTCGTTCCGTTCTCCAACGACTTCGCCGACCTGTTGATCTTGAACCGCGCGGACTGGGACCGCATGATGGACAAAGGCGACATCGTCCTGGGAACCGCAGCAGCCCGTCCGGGCGGCATCCGTGATCTCGTCCGCGGTCTCTACCGGTACGTGTACAAGCTCGGCGGCGACATCCCCGCCTACTTCCGTCTGTCCGATGGCAGTGCCGGAGCCGGATTCTCGGCGTTCATCGGCGGTAACGACCAGGAAGAAGAAGAGAATCAGATCTGCACCGCGTTCCCACCCGATGTTCGCGAGCAGATCCCGGCCTGTCAGGGGAGGTCCTGATGGGTAAGTCAACCCTGGTGAAGGTCCTGGTCTTCGCAGCAGTGGCTGCCGTGTTGACCACTGCCCTCGGAGTCAAGCTCGCCAACTCGCGGATGTTCGCAGACACCTACGAGATGGAGGCCGCTTTCGACGACGCTGCGGGTGTCATGGCAGGAGACGCCGTGAAGCTCGCCGGTGTCGATGTCGGACGCGTCGTCGGAACCGAGATCGACAACGGGCAAGCCATCGTGAGATTCAACATCGACAAGACCATCCAGCTACCGAAAGATTCGACGATCGGCATCCGCTGGCGAAACGTCTTGGGCCAGCGCTTCCTCTACGTCTATCCCGGCGACGACACCGTCGCCTACGAAGAAGGTGACCGGATCTCGTCCGAGAACACCGAAGATGTCAGCGACATCGGTGAGCTTCTGAACAAGGTTGGTCCCATCCTCAAAGCGATCGATCCCGACGAAGCCAACGCCTTCCTCGATTCCGTCAACACTGCGCTGCAGGGCAACGAAGGCGACGTGCGCAATCTGATCGACGAGGGGGCCGAACTCGCCAAGACGCTTGCCGCGGAGGACGAGAACATCAAGGACCTCCTCTCGTCCGCCGACGAGATCACGGCAGCTTTCGCCAGCCAAGACGAAGCTCTCGGTGACATATTCGAGAACCTCGACACCGTTGGAGTCGTCCTCGAACGCCGGCTCCGGGATGTGAACTCCCTCGTTAGCGATTTCTCGGTCGTTCAGCGCGAGCTCGACGACGTCGTCAGTCGCAACCGTGACAACATCGACGCAACCATCGCCAGCTTGGACACCGTTGCCAACACCCTGGCGTCCAAGCGCACACAACTCGCAGAGACCTTGAGGACGCTGCCACTGGGTGTCATCTCCTACCAACAAACCTCTGGATGGGGTGAGTTCTTCAACGTTCGCCTGGTTCGTCTGGTGGTCATGGATCGTGACTCGAACATCATCGTCGAGCGGTCCGAATTGGACAATCAACACAGCGACGAGGGCGGCTCACCGGAAACCGGCGATGGCGAGGGCGACGAATATCCGCAGGATGATCAAGGTGACGACCAGAGCGAGTCCGATGACGACGGCAGTCGCTCGGTATCCGAGGGCATCGAAGCCATCTTGCGTTTCGTTCTACTTGGAGGGGCCCGATGAAGTTCTTCTCCAAGGACCGCGGATCGTTCCTCGAGCGCAACCAGCTCATCATCGGCATCTTCGCCACGATCTTCGTGCTGGGTGGCTCCACCTTCGCTCTGCTCCTTTCCGGCGGCGTATTCGCGCAGACCTACACGGTCGAAGCTCGATTCAGCGACGCGGCCGGGATCAAGCAGGGTGACGAGGTGCAGGTTGCAGGGCTCAAGGCCGGCAGGGTCTCCGGGGTTGAGATCTCCGGCGGCGAGGTAGTGGTCACTCTGGACATCAGCGATTCGGTTGAGATGCCCGCGGACTCAAAAGCGGAGATCGTCGTGGAGACGCTCTTGGGCCGCAAGAGCGTGATGCTGCTGCCCGGAACCTCTTCCGAGAAGCTCGCCGACGGCGATGAGATCGCGCTTGAGGACACGATCACGCCGGTCGAGGTCACCGACCTTGCCGACACTTCCGTGCGACTTCTAGAAGAGTCCGATGCCGAAGCTTTCGAACGGTTCATGGTCGAAGTGACCCGGATCACCAAAGGCAAGAAGACTCAAGTCACCGACCTCATCAGCGGGTTCGCCGACCTCACTGAGGCCGTCGACAGTCGGCGAGCCGAACTGGCCCGCCTGCTGGACTCACTGAACACGCTATCGGCCACGTTCGCCGAGCGCGATGACACCTTGGTCTCATTGATCGACAACTACGACGTCGTCCTTGCGAACCTCGCCGAGCGCACCGGCGACCTGCAAGAACTTCTCGAATCCACAAACTCGGCTTCACACGAAGTGGCCTCCCTCGTGCGCCGCAACCGGGGACGCTTGGATTCGGCCCTCGAAGGCATGCGAGTCACCCTAAAGACCCTGGACGCTCACCAAGCGGATCTCGCCGCCGCCATCCCCTACCTCGAGCAGGCGGTGCGCGGCTACTCCAGCGTCGGATACTCCCAAGGCACCCCCAACCGCTGGGCGAATATCTTCGTTCAGTCACTGGGCCCGGTCGGCATCGATGCGATCGCCGGCCCGTGCGGGGCTCTCGATCAAGCGCTGGATCAACTGCTCGGCCCGGACCCACGCGATTGCGACGAACGCGCTGAGTACGGTGAGGAAGAACCCGGCGAGGATGAGCCGGGCAAGAACACCGCCCCCACCGACCCAGATGCACCCGATCCCGGCGACATCAACGACACCATCGAGGATCTGACCGGCGACCTTGGTGACCTGCTCGACAGCATCACCGGCACCACCGGTCTGGGCGCCGCACTGCGAGGGGGGCTGCTGCCATGACCAAACGCCTCGTAGGTCTCCTCGTAGCCATGACTCTCATCGCGTCGGGGTGCTCATTCATCGGTGTTGGCAAAGAGTCCGCCGGACGCACCATCACCGCAGAGTTCTCACGCGCCGTCCAGATCTTCCCCGGAAACAGCGTGCGAGTCCTTGGGGTCACCGTCGGCCGCGTTACGAACGTCCGCGTGACCCCGGAAGCCGCCGAGGTTGACATCCGTATCGACGATGAGAACGTCGAGCTTCCCGCCGACGTGAAAGCGACCTTGGTGCCGGTCTCTTTGTTGGGCGAGCGTTACGTGCAGCTCTTCCCCGCATACGAGGGCGGGCCGACATTCGACGGCGACCGTATCGAGCTGGCCGACACCAGCGTCCCAGCCGAACAGGACGAACTGCTGCGTGGCCTACAGGACTACTTCGGCGCCTTCGACGAAGAGAAGGTTGCCGGCTTCTTCGAGAATGCAGCGACGGTGCTCGATGGCAATGGCGCGAACCTGAACCGCTTGATCGAGAACGGTGCAAGTGTTCTCGCAACCCTTGCGAACAAGAAGGACAGCCTCACCGGTTTGATCACTCAGTTGAACGAATTGACTTTGACGCTCTCCACGCGGCAAGCCTCGATAGCGCGCCTGATCTCGACCTACAACGTTGTCGTTGGGACGCTCAACGACAACCGTGCGGCCCTAGAGGGGACCATCCAAGGCCTGAACGCGGCATCGGTCGAGCTGGCTTCACTTCTCACCGAGCATCGCGATCCATTGGGCGCGGACGTGCGCGCACTGACCAAGACCTTCAGGACACTGAGCCGCAACGCGGAAAGCTTCGTCCGGACAGGGAAATGGGCGAACAAGTTGTTCGAGGCCGCCAGCAAGGCGATGGACTACCAGCGCAACTGGCTCCGTCTGGGCAACCAGGGTGGGCCTCTCGTTCCCATGCTTCTGTTCCGTCTCCAAGACAGGCTCAAGGGCGTATGTCTGCGGCTCGATCTGCCACAGTGCGCCTCGCGGGCCTACTGGGCAGAAGAAGTACCGGGGTTGTTCTGCATCATCCCGGGCGCATGTCGCGACGATCAGCGCACCCCGGGTCAAGCACTCGACGATGCGTTGGCTGAGCTGCCCGACGAGGTCGCTAACGAGATCGGCAAAGAGATCCGGAAGACGTGCAAGGACGCACGCAACCCGAAGAAGTGCCGGCAGAAGAAGAAGCGGCAGTCCGAAGGTGATGCGCTCGATGAGCTGATCGATGACCTATTGGACGGGGTTGCTGGTGCCACCGGTGACCTGGGCGACCTGGGAGGTGACCTGTGATCCGCAAGGTTTCCCTCTTGATCGCTGCTGCCCTCAGTGCCACCTTGCTCTCGGCCTGCGGAAGCGACGGTCTTACCGTCTCGGCGAACTTCGAGGATGTAGGTGACCTCGCCGTCGGGGCACCGGTAACGATGGCGGATATCGAAGTTGGTCACGTTAAAGACATCCGTCTGGCCGGCAACGAAGCCGTCGTGACGATGAATATAGATCCGGATGCCAATGTTCCCGCCGAAGCAACGGCTCGCGTACGCAGAACGTCCGTGCTTGGGGAGCGGATCGTCGACATCGTCGTTCCCGACGGCCTCTCGCTGGATGCACCGGCCCTAGCGGACGGCGACCACATCGGTGACACGAGCGTGCGATCCGACCTCGAAGACCTGGTCGATGAAGGGGTCGATGTCCTGACCTCGGTGTCGGCGTCGCAACTAGCGGTGATGATCGAGGAAGGCGCGAAGGGCTTCGGGGGCCGCGGTCTGGAGCTGGCAAACCTGCTCGACAATTACAACGTCATCGTCAGCCGCTACGCGAAGAACTCTGACGATCTCGTTGGCCTGATCGGCTCCATGAAGCGATTCAACGAAACCATCGCCGCCGACGCCGATGCCCACGCTGATGCGGTGGTTAATGCTGCTCGCTCACTTGAGGTTCTGGCTGACGAGAGCGACCGGTTAGAGCGTGCTGTCCTCTCTCTGGGCCGTCTGGCACGCGGGGCCAAGTCGATCCTGCAGGCCCACAGCGACGAGATGTCCAACTTCTTTGCACAGGCACGCGTCATCTTCGGCGTGCTCGCTGCCGAGCAGGACTCGCTGGAGGAACTGCTCAGGTGGGCGCCCGGTCACAACTACAACACCCAAGCGGTCGAATACCTCGACTTCAACCAGGTGGTTCAAGACTTCGTGATCTGCGGCCTGAACGATGACCCGGACAACCCCGCCCGCCGTTGCGAGGAGACCGAGTGATGGGCTGGCTGAAGGCAAACCGAACCCTTATCAATGTCACGACTTTCGTCGTGGTGTCATTCGCCCTCGCCTTCTTCGGACTGAACAACCTGGTGCTGACCGACGACACGGGTCGTACGCTGAACGCAGAGTTCACGGACGCCTCTGGCGTGCGAGCACGCAACGACGTGACCATGCGCGGGGTGGTCATCGGCACGGTTAGCGACGTGTACCTGACTGATGACGGAACGATGGTTGAGATGGACCTGAACCCGAATGCGGAGGTCCCGGAGGGAACCAAAGCAGCGATCGTTCGCCGGTCACCCATCGGTGAGCTGACGATCGAACTCGAACCCGGCGACGGGCCACCCCTCGAAGACGATGCCACACTCGCCATGTCCGACACGCTGCCCCCTCCCGATGTCGCCGACACCATCACGGTGTTCGCAGACTTCCTCAAGGCGGTCCCCTCTGAGGACCTCTCGACGGTCGTTTCGGAGCTGGCGGCCGCGGTCAAGGATCGCTCGGACGATCTGGCAACCTTCACCGATGCGTCGCTCGAGCTACCCGAAGCCTTGTTGGAGATCGAAGACGAGCTTGAATCTTTGATCGTCAACGGGCCCGACCTGACGAATGTGTTCGCTGAGAATGCGGAGACCTTCGCCGACGACCTCACTCAGACGGCGCTTCTGGCAGACATCCTTCGGGACCGCCGCTACGACCTGGTCGAACTGTATGACAACGGTGCTGAGTTCACGCGGCTTGCAGGCGACCTGCTCTCAGACGAGAAGGCGAACATCTCTTGTCTGGTTCGAGACATCGGACTTTTCAACGAGACGATCTCACGCCACACCGACTGGCTAGCTCAGACCTTGGACAAGAACCACTTCTTCTTCGACGCCGCCGATCAAGCGGTTCAGAAGGATGCTCGAGGCTGGACCTGGTTCAGGGTTCAGCTGCTTCCCCACACGGAGCCTGCTGCTCGCCAATACGAGTCGCAGCGGCAGTCGCCAGATGTTCTCCTGGGCCGCGGATGCACTTCGCGGTACGGTACGGGCGTTGGCCCGACCCAGAACGGAGGACTCAAACTGGCCCCCGGCTCCGAAGCGCGGAAGTAGCGGATGCTCAACAGGATCAAAGCCCTTCCTTGGCGCGTCGTGATCCCGTGGTTTCTGTGCGCGGTGTTCGCTGCAGGTGCGGTCACCTTCTTTCTCGCCTACCGCGACCTCGATCAGCAGGAGGCCAGGCGAGACGAGGTACAGCAGGTTGCCCAGCGGTTCGCAGTCGCTCTGACGAACTTCTCGCATGAATCGATCGAGGACGACGCTGCCACTATCAAGGGCTTCGCCGTAGGCGAGTTCGCCGAAGAGGTCGAAACCTTCCTCGGTGATGAAGGCATCGCCGCGATCAAGGAAGCAGAGGCAAGCAGCGAAGGCGAGATCATCTCCCTATTCATCCAGGCGGCGGACTCCGACGAAGCCTCTGCATTCGCCGTCGTACGCGAGACGATCACCAACTCCACATCCTCTGAAGGGCAGACCGACACCCTGCGGATGGAGATCGGGATGATCGATACGCAGGATGGCTGGAAGGTCAACCGGGTCGAGATCTTCCAGGCTCCGGGCTCGGGGCTGGTTCCCGAAGACCTCGGGCGCTAGCCCGCTACTGCCGCCCTTGCGGCTTTCCGTCCGAAGAACTCCACCAAACGATCGGCGGTTCGAGCCGGGAACTCGAGTTGTGGAGTGTGGCCACAGTCCTCCCATAGCTCCACCCGGGCGTCGGGGAGCACCTTCGCCATCTTCTTTGCGAAGTTCGGAGAGATCAGCGTGTCGCGACGCCCGTAGATGTAATACGCGGGGGGCTGAAGAGCAGCGACCCTGGTGAAAAAGCCACTCTCGCCGTACGGCTCATCGAGATAGATGTTCCTGAGCGAAGCGAAGAATGCCATCCGTGCCCGTGGTGACCGCCAGGTGCGGAGGAAATCGTCTGCCGCAGCCTCGAACCAAGACGCTTCGATGCGAGACGGTTTCGAGAACAAAGTCTTCATCGCTATCTGGATCCGGCGCCGGGGAAGATAGCCAACCGCTAGCCCCAGCTCTGGCCTCAGAAGGCGAACCAGGCGCAACCCCGGGCGGTACGAGAATGCCGTCGCGGGACAGAGCAGCGCCATCGCGGCGACGCGCTCTGGGTATCTGAGTCCAAACTCCTGAGTGATACGCCCACCCATTGAGTTGCCGACGAAATGAGCTTGTTCGATGCCCAGCTCATCCATCCATGCAGAAACGTGTTCGGCGAACCAGGGGGCGTCGTAACGCCCTCGAGGCTTGGTCGAAGCCCCGAAACCCGGCAGGTCGGGTACGAAAACCTTGAACCGCTCGGTCAACCCCGGAACTATGGGCAGGAGCGAAGCTTTTGTTCCGCCCAAACCGTGAAGCATCACCAGTGGGGGCAGGTCATCTGAACCGGCTACCACCGTCGACATCCGATGGTTGCCGTAGACCACGTCCTCGACCCTGTACCTCAAGCCCCCGGCGTCGGGCCTATCGAACAGTGGCTCGAACAACAGCGACTCCTGGATACTCCCCCTGATCGAAAGACGACGCGTCGCGAATGCTTCGATCCCCGACAGCCTTCCGGCATCCATGTCGAGCCATGTCGATGGCGCGGTCGAGATGGTGGTGACCTGTGCTTCGGACGGCTTGTCTACAGAGCACGCTCCATCCGCCACGATCACGTCACGCACCAAACTGCCGATCCTCAGGCGGAACCGTGTATCCATCCCCCTCGCACGCTCGGGCAGGAAGCGCGCTGGCAATCCATCAACCGACTGCACGACCGGACCAGAAGCCATCTGAGACATCCTAGGTGTTACGCACGGATGAACCCGGCGTTACCAGCGTCTTTCTGCCTAACGTCGCCAGCGTCTTCGGCGGGTTACACGAGTAACGCGTCGGCGATGCGCGACAACTGAGCGCTTGGGTAGCCACGGAATCCCTGAAGCCATTGAGCGCGCTTGTAGTAGCGATGAAGGATGTGTTCCCACGTAAATCCGATACCACCATGCACCTGGATCGACCGTTCACACGCGAACACAGCAGCTTCGGTTGCTTGCGCTTTCGCTGCCAGCGCGGCGCGGCTCGCCTGCTCGTCGGACTCTGCCACACACCATGCCGCCCAATAAGCGAGCGAACGTGCAAGTTCAACTTGAAGATAGGTATCTGCAATCTGATGAGAGACCGCTTGGTAGATGCCGATCGGTTTCCCGAACTGCTGGCGCTCCTTCACGTACTCGCGCGCAAGGTCGAGGGCCTTCTGCGCTACGCCAACCGCCTCGAGCGCGGCAGCAGCAAGGGCACGCAACTCGATCTGTCTTACCAACGCGGCCCCCTCGGTTCCTTCTGCAAGCGGGGTTCCTTCGCCTCCGGGGGCGACCTTCGCGTAGCGGCGCGTCCGATCCATGGTGCTTAGGGGCTCGATGGTGCAACTCCCCGACTCGTGCAGCGAGAACGTCGTGGATCCCCCATCGCCCTCAGCTACAACGATCAGGTCGGCGATCGCTCCGTCAGGCACCCGGGCCAGTGGAGCGGCAACGGTCGCGGTCAACTCACCCGCGGCGACCTTCGCCAGGAGCTCGGGCTGCGTCTCGAGTGCCGGAAGCGCAAGTGCAACCGTCGAGAAATAAGGGCCGGGGTACAAGGCGTAACCGAGCTCCTCGAGCAGCACCGCCTCGTCCAAGAAAGACATCCCCGCCCCACCGCTACTCTCGGACGCCGACAGACCTATCCAACCGAGTTCCGCCATCTCGCGGTGGAGAGACCGGTCCCATCCTTCGTCAGAGTCCGCTAGTTCGACAACCTTGCTTTCCGGCATCTTGCCGGCGAGGAACCCACGGGCTTGTTCGCGCAACATCTGCTGTTCTTCGGAGAATGCGAAATCCATGCTCTATCTGCTCCTTGGGAGACCGAGAACGCGCTCGGAAACGATGTTGCGCAACACCTCCGACGTCCCGGCCTCTATCGTGTTGCCACGGCTGCGCAGCTGCGCGTACTGCCAGTAGCCGCTCCAGTAGCCGTCTTCCTCATCGATCTGGGCATCCGGGCCAAGCACTTCGAGCGCAAGTTTCGTCAGGCGCTGGTTGGTCTCGGACCAGTGAAGCTTCGCTATCGATCCCTCCGGCCCAGGGATACCGGTCTTGACCAAGCCGGTGAGAGCGCGGTAGTTAGTGAACCGCAGACCCTGAAGATCAACCCACAGCTGCGCGATCTTCTCGCGGATAACGGGGTCGTCGGCGGGCACCACCCCATCGCTACGCTCGTTCATGGCTGTGGCCACCAGCTTCTTCAACGCAACTTCCAGTCGCGCGGTCAACGCGAATCCAAGGGTGCCGCGCTCGTGCATCAGCGTCGTCATGGCAACCCGCCACCCGTCGTTGTACTCGCCAAGGATGTTGGCCTTGGGGACACGCGCGTCGTTGAAGAAGATCTCGTTGAACTCAGGGTCGCCGGTGATCTGCCGCAAGGGACGGACCTCGATCCCCGGGGAGTGCATGTCGACGAGAAGGTAGGTGATGCCGTTGTGCTTGGGAGCATCGGGGTCGGTCCGCACCATAAGGATGCAGAAATCCGCGATGTGAGCGAAGCTCGACCAGACCTTCTGCCCGTTGATGACGAACTCATCACCGTCGAGAACACCCTTGGTCTTGAGGCTGGCAAGGTCACTTCCCGAGCCCGGCTCGGAGAATCCCTGGCACCAGACCTCCTCCCCCGAAAGGATCTTCTGAAGGTGACGCGACTTCTGCTCGTCGGTCCCGTGAGCGATGATCGTCGGCCCCGCCATCCCTAGCCCGATCACACCGACGTGGTCAGGAGCTTCTGCGCGCGCTACCTCCTCGAGGTAGATCGCTTGGTAGGTATAAGGGGCGCCACGGCCCCCATACTCTTTGGGCCAGGTGAGCCCGGAATATCCGGCCTCGTAGAGCTTGGCCGACCACTCCTTAGCCGCCGCCAACTCTCCCCGGCCGATCTGAGGTTCCTCAGCCGGCTTGTTCGTCTCCAGCCACGAGCGCAGTTCCTTACGGAATGACGCCTCTTCAGGCGTGTCACGGAAATCCACGCCCGGATACTAGACCCTCCGGTCAAGTTCGAAACGCCTTGCGAGGAGGGGTGCCATCCACCCATGGCAAGGCTGGGCGGGGTGCGCCGGAACCTAATAAGCTTCCTGGTCCTGGGTGTCACGAGCCACGCGCGTGACCCGTTCGAGATGGGGGAACCAAGACAGATGGGTGGATCGGGAACTTCAACAAGTGGGCTGGGCCGTAACGCCTTCGAGGGCCAAGAGGTCGAGACCGAGATCAGCATCCGGAACCTGACCAAGTCCTTCGGACCGCAGACGGTTCTCGAAGACATCACCTTCGACGTTCCCAAGGGCGCTATCACCTTGATCCTCGGCCCATCTGGAACGGGTAAGTCGGTCTTCCTCAAGCACCTCGTGGGTCTGCTCAAGCCCGACCGGGGCGAGATCTGGATCGGCGATAAGAACGTCCCCGCACTGTCCGAGCGCGAGCTCTACCAGGTACGCCGCAAGTTCGGCGTCCTCTTCCAAGATGGGGCCCTGTTCGGATCGATGAACATCTACGACAACGTCGCCTTCCCACTGCGCGAGCACACCAAGAAGGGCGAGAAAGAGATCGCCGACATCGTCAACGAGAAGCTGACGATGGTGGGTCTAACGGGGGCCGAGAAGAAACTGCCGGGTGAGATCTCTGGCGGTATGAAGAAGCGCGCCGGCCTCGCCCGGGCCTTGGTGCTCGATCCCGAGATCATCTTGTTCGACGAGCCCGACTCCGGACTTGACCCCGTTCGTACCGCCTTTTTGAACGAGCTGATCATGGACCTGAACGACCAGCTCAAGGCCACATTCATGGTGGTCACCCACGACATCTCCACGGCCCGCAAGGTCAGCGACTTCATCGGGATGCTCTACCGCCGCAACCTCGTTCGCTTCGGCCCGGCCAAAGAGATGTTCGAGTCCGACATCCCCGTCGTACGCCAGTTCCTGAGTGGCGACACAGAGGGGCCCATCGGCATGTCCGAAGAGAAAGACGCCACCAAGACCGCGGCCGCAAAGTCCTCCTCGGGCATGACCGCCGATGAGGTAGAAGAGATGGAACGAGCCGCCGGCGCCCCCTAGTTCTTACGTAAGAATTGCGCGCCTATCCGACAGATTCTTTACACAGATCCTCCCGATAACCCGTGCGATTTACGTAGTTCGACCCCTAGGCATGCCTGGCAGCATCCTGTAGCGTCGCTCGGGATGGCCGTTCGAGCTCGCAACCTTGTCGTCGAGACGGGCAACATGTTCTCGATCACCCTGGAGGCCTTCCGGATCATGTGGAAGCCCCCTTATCCTTGGCGCGAGTTCATCCGTCAGAGTTGGTTCATCGCTAGTGTCTCGATGTTCCCCGCCATGCTCGTGTCCATCGCTTTCGGGGCCACGATCGCTCTCCAGGTCGGCAACGTAGCCGCGCAATTGGGGGCCGAATCTCAGACGGGTGCCGCCATGGTCCTCGCCGTCGTGCGTGAGGCTGCTCCGATCGTCGCAGCTCTGTTGATCGCCGGGGCAGGTGGGTCGGCCATGTGCGCCGACATCGGTTCTCGCAAGATCCGAGACGAGATCTCGGCGATGGAGGTGCTGGCGGTCAATCCCATCGCCACGTTGGTAGTTCCGCGCATCTGGGCCGCGGTGTTCGTCGCCATGTTGCTCGACGGATTCGTGTCGGTGGCGGGGATCGCGGGCGGGTACTTCTTCAACGTGATCATCCAGGGTGGAACGCCGGGGGCATACCTAGCGTCGTTCTCGCTGCTTGCCCAGACGGCAGACCTCGTCGTCGCCATCTTGAAGGCCGGCATCTTTGGGCTCATCGCCGCGATGGTCGCCGTCTACTTCGGCTTCTACGCCAAAGGCGGTCCCAAGGGGGTCGGCGACGCCGTGAACCGTTCCGTGGTGGTCACATTCATGCTCGTCTTCTTCGTCAACTTCATCCTGACGGCGCTCTACTTCGCGATCGTTCCGCAGAAGTACGGCTAGGGGGATATATGGCGATAGCCGCGCGCAGAGGAGGTATCGCAGGTCGCATGGGCAACCGTGTGGTCGATTCGCTCGCGAACCTCGGCTCACAGCTCAGCTTCATGGCCAAGTCGCTCGCCGACATCATTCCCGCTTCGCGCCACGTCAGCGAGATCACACGCTTGATCTCGGACATCACGCTGGGGGCCGGCGCCTTGATCGTCGGGGCGGGCACAGTGGGCGTCATCTTCTTCATGGCATTCTTCACCGGCACCCAAGTTGGACTGGAGGGCTTCAAAGGTCTGCAGCTGATCGGGGCCGAGGCCTTCACCGGGTTCGTTTCTGCCTTCGCCAATACGCGCGAGATAACGCCGCTCATCGCCGGCGTCACCCTGGCCGCTCAGGTGGGGGCCGGCTTCACTGCCGAGCTTGGCGCCATGCGCGTCAACGAAGAGATCGACGCCCTTGAAGTCATGGCGATCCGACCGGTCCCCTACCTCGTTTCCACCCGGATCATCGCGGCTCTCGTGGCGATAACTCCCCTGTACCTGATCTCGCTCTTCGCCTCGTACGTGGCCACCGATCTGATCGTGACGAACCTTCTCGGTCTATCGGCAGGGACCTACAACCACTACTTCGGGTTGTTCCTGCCACCTATCGACATCCTCTATTCCCTGATCAAGGCTGCCGTGTTCGCGGTTGCCGTCGCACTTATCCACTGCTACTACGGCTTCAACGCCACCGGCGGTCCTGCAGGTGTCGGCATCGCTGTGGGACGGGCCATCCGCGCCTCCATCGTGGCTGTCAACATCCTCAACCTGATGCTCTCGGCATTCATGTGGGGTGTCAGCGACACCGTCCGCATCGCCGGCTAGCGCCTAACATGACGGGATGGACGAACGTTCGGAGGGCCGCGGCCGGCTGATCACCGTGCTCGTCGCCGTCATCGGGGTGGCTCTGTCTGCGGTGTTCTTCTCCATGTGGTTGGGAGCGCGTGGGATCAAGGCCGAGGAAGTCAGCGACTACCTCGATGACGAGATCGAAGCTGCTACCGAAGTCGCAACGAAGGTCGTCACTGCCATCACCACCTACGATGCCACGACGATCGAGGATCGCCGAACCGAGCTGCTCGAGCTTTCAACGGGGAGCTTCAGGCAGGATTATGAGGCGTTGCTCGAAGGCGGTCTCGGTGACGCCCTCGAGGACTCAGCGGTGGAATCAGAGGGTGAGATCGTTGACGGTCCCGACGTGGGCTTCGATTCCAGTGACCGGGCGCTGGCCGTAGCCCGGGTCGTGCAAGACGTCATCTCGCGCGAGAACCCCGGCGGCCGTACCGTTTTCCTGGTGGTGCGTCTCGGCCTGGTGAAAGAAAACGACGGCTGGAAAGCCGACTCCCTAAAGATCCTCTCCCAACAGATCCTCTAGGTGCCGAAGGTTTCTACTAGGGACTGGTAGTTCTCCATCAGCCGGGCAGGGGTGGGGCCGTACCAAGGGCCGGACACCATCAGTCGATCCGCGATCCCCGACCATGCTTTCACCTTGTCCTTGACCTCATCGGCAGGCCCGGCACACGCGATCGCATCGCAGAGTTCGTCGTCGATCAACGACACCATCTTGTCTTTGTCCTTCAACTCGAAAGCAGCTCGCAGGTCGGGAACGAGGTGGGCACGGTCGTGGAGCTCGAGGATCGGCGTGTAGGTGCGGGTGGTGGCATAGAACGCGATCTGGAGTTTCACCTCGCGACGCGCAAGGTCCACGTCATCCGAGATAGAGATCATGGGCGAAGCGGTCAGGTTGCACTCGTCGGGCTTGCGCCCCCCGCGTTCGGCCCCCTCGGCGATCGCAGGCTTGATGACCTCCTGCAGATACTTCGGAGAGGCTAGGGGGTGGCCGAGCAATCCGTCCGCCACCTCACCACAGCAACGTGCCATGACCTTGTTGACCGCGGCGAAGTAGATGGGCACATCGCGCGGAGCCGGTTGCCGGAGCCCCCCGAAGGTAGGCATCGTCACGTTGTAGAAGCGTCCCTCGAAAACGACGTCGTCGCCGCGATTGGCGGCGAACACGGTACGCATCACCTTCGCGTACTCGACCAACTTGGGGGCCGGGTGCTCGAACTTCACCGAGAAGCGGTTCTCGTTGACCCGCTTCACCTGGGTCCCCAATCCACAGATGAAGCGACCCCCCGACAGCTCGTCGAGATCCATCGCCTCCATCGCCGTGATCGTCGGTGAGCGTGGGAAAGCCAGAGTGATAGCCGTCCCCACATTGATCTTGGATGTTGCTTGGATCGCGATCTGGGCCGTGACGAAAGATGAGGTGGTCGTCTCGGCAGCCCAGCACGACTCGAAGCCCGCGTCCTCGACCATCTTGGCCATAGGGGCGATCATGCCCATGGGGCCGCCGATCCCGATCCCGTAGTCCACGCCTCTACCTCCAGCTAGGTCCGCTCCGGGGCGACTATAAAGGGCCGAAGGCAAGACCCGATGTCCCACTCCCGCAGACCCCGGCCCGCCGACACGACAGCTCGGAAGTAGGTATAAGGAACCTGGCGCGGGGGACCCTGGGCCGCGGTATGGTGCGCCGCACAGGGCATGCACAGCACAGGAGGAACATTGGCCGAGGACCTACTCGACGACGAAGAGATCGAACAGCGCTTGGACGAGCTGGGCGATTGGGAGCGCGAGGAGAACGAGATCCACAAGGTCTACGAGTTCGACGATTTCGCCTCGGCGATGAAGTTCGTGAACGACGTTGCCAAGATGGCCGACCGCTACGACCATCACCCCGACATGCTGATCAGCTACAACAAGGTGAAGCTGACCCTAACCACCCACTCCGAGGGTGGCCTCACCTCACTCGATTTCGACCTAGCCAACGACATCGAACAAACCATCGCCCTGTAGGAGTCGCCAACTTTCGATCGTATCGGCTCCCTGCTCCTTAGTCATGGGCTGCAACCATCAATCATCCTGTTAGCGATAACGAGCGGATCGCCGCTTTCGATCGAACCCCTCCTAGAAGAGTCGCTCGTCGCCACGCGTGTGTTCCGCCAGTTGTATCCATGGGCACGCCAAAGCAGCCTGCCGTCACTCCTCTCTACTCGCACCTGAACGAATGTTCCGTGAACCTCGCTGCCGGCCCCGGGTGCCTCAATCCTGTCGCAATTCCAACCCCAAGCCCACGCGATCTCACTTTGGGCATCTACCCCGGCGCGTGCTTCCAGCGGCCGGTTCGTGAGGGCACTAACAACCAGTCGAAGACGGCCTGTCTTCCAGATCGCCAATCTGTGGACACTCTCCCTCATTCCGGTTGCACCGAATAGGAGGACATCACGATCGACGACTTCTTCGTGCAGGACCATCAGCGACTCTGCCTGCCCGATCCCGGCGATTGAGTCGTTCTTTCCATCCCTAAAGCAGACGCCTACCCGAGCGGCACCGTTAACCCAGGAGTGATAGACGAACTCGTCCACACCATCTCCGTCCACATCGGCGAATGCGCCGTCCTGGCTCGGGCAATCTGCAGTTGACTCGTCGATCTCAGATCCATCTGCAGAAACCTCTATGGAGGAACGCATCTGTTCGAATGCTGCGATCTCGGTTTCGCTTGCGTCTTTTCCCACCCAGAACCAGATGGTGAAGTCGCCTACATAGAAGGTGCCTGAGTAGTTGCCGGGGTAGTCGATAGTCTCAGACCCACGCTGGACATCCGTTTCGCAATCCCGGTCCTCAGTGTCACAGCCGGTTGTCACCGGGCCACCAGTGGTCCTGCTGATCCTGAGCACGACTGCATCCGACGGCGCATCGGTCATGTCGTACCGGTTCGGGAAAGCCACCCCAGGTGGGTCCTCAGGCGATGTCGCCATGTTGGTGATCGTCAGGCCGGAACGATCGGTCACGCTGCCGCCCGGGTCGTAACCGAAGGTGATCCGGCGCCAATTGATGGGGTGGTTCACTGAAACGTTCTCCCATTCAAGCCGCGTTACGAGTGGCGCGGGCTCAACGGTCGCGAAAGACGGCTTCTCGCCGTCGCCCCACCGTTCATAGGGAGGTGCAACAGGAAGATGGACCAGTCCTCCCCCAACTAGTTGCAGCGTCACGAACACCCGGGACACGCGGGAGCTCTCTTCGAGTAAGGGCCCCGGCGCCCATCCATCGATGATGTCGGCCCACGCCCGCTGGCCTTGCATGCCCCTGCCTAACCCCGGAGACGTTACGAGCACGGGGATCGGCCCCTCGGCCAACAGGCTCGGCCATTCAGGCGCTAGGGGAGGTGCGGCCTCCCACGAGGAATCCAGGTCGGCCCTTTCCAAGATCACGCCGTTCATCTCGGCTGCCGCGGCGACGAGGTCGAAGGGATCACTCGCGGCATCGATGCCGGGCTCACCTCCACCAAAGGAGCGAATACCTATGAAAGTGCCGGTCAGGACCAGAAGACAAAGAGCGGTAGCCCCGGCACGTCGCGCCCACGTGATCTTTCTTCCTCTGGACGTAACCAAGCCCAGGTTCTTCTCGGGCAGCGGCCACGCCTCTGCCTCCTCGCGGAGGCGGGTGAACACGTCAGACATCTGTCACCTCCAAAGCATCTCTCAAGCTCTTTCGGGCTCGATCGAGATGCGACTTCACTGCGCCTTCGCTGATACCCATCAACTCCGCCACTTGGGTGATCGGTTGATCCGCGATGTGGAACAAGACGGCCGCTTGCCGCTGGCGTGCGGGCAGAGCTAACAGAGCCCTAGCGACATCGACTCGATCAGCCGACGGTCCCGACACGACCCCGCCAGGAGCTGCTTCACCCGAGCCTCGTCGCAACGCCCGACGGCAGTTATTGATGGCAGTCGAGACCACCCATCCGGTGACCCATTCCTGTCGGGAGAGCCGGCGCCATCTTGCGTACGCTCGGGCGAAAGCCTCCTGCACGGCATCCTGTGCGACATCGGGCCGCCCGCAGAACGCAAGAGCAGAGCGATAGACGCGGTCGTGCTCGCTCTCGTAGAACTCTGCGAAACCCAAGGTCACTCCCACGTAGGAGATTGCTGCATCCACATACTTAAGAGTCTGTCGGACCGGAAAAGGTTCACATGCGGCTCCCGTTCTCGATCGAGCGCGAGATCGGGACGAGTGGTTCACATTCACCGGGACGCCGCTCAGGCGGTGGCTTCTTCTTCTTTCTGTTCGCGGAGCCAGGGGGGTAGGGAGAAGGTGACGTCCTCGGTGGTCACGGTTTTGGTTTCGACGTCCGAGTAGCCCATCTCCGCCAGCTTGGTGAGAAGCCGGTCCACGAGCACCTCGGGGGCGCTTGCGCCGGAACTGACCCCGATCACCTCGGCCCCCTCGAGCCATGCCGCTTCGAGATGGGTTTCGTCCGGCACCAGGTAAGCGTCGGTTCCACAGCCTTTGGCCACCTCGACCAACCGGTTGGAGTTCGAGCTGTTGAAGGCACCAACTATCAGCACGACATCGCACTCGGGAGCCATAGCCTTGACCGCGACCTGACGGTTCTGCGTTGCGTAGCAGATGTCGTCTGAGTGGGGGCCGGAGATGTCGTTGAACTTCGCCCGCAAGCTATTGACGACATCTAGCGTGTCATCGACGGACAAGGTCGTTTGGGTGAGGTACGACAGCGGTTCGTTGGGATCGAGGTCGAGCTTGTCGATCTGCTCGGCGTCTTCCACGACGAAGGTGCTGTCGGGGACCTCGCCTGCGGTTCCTTCGATCTCTTCGTGGCCAACATGACCGACCAGAACGATCTTGCGGCCTGCCCTCGCGAAGCGCTTCGCTTCGAGGTGGACCTTCGTCACGAGCGGGCATGTCGCGTCGATGACCTGGAGGTTCCGAGCTTCGGCATTGCGGCGCACCTGAGGTGAGACGCCGTGGGCCGAGAAGATGCACACTGCCCCCTCGGGGATGTCGTCCTCTGACTCCACGAAGATCGCGCCTCGCTGTGTCAGCTCGTCGACGACGTGACGGTTGTGGACGATCTCCTTGCGCACGTAAACGGGCGCGCCGAGCGTGTCGAGCGCGCGCTCAACCATCTGTACTGCACGATCCACCCCTGCGCAGTAGCCGCGGGGCGCAGCGAGGATCACTCTCTTGGCCACGCGCCCATCGTAAGGGTGGCTGCTGTTCAAGCAGTACCCACTATGTTGAGAGCGTATGAAGATACTGCGCAGGCATCCCGACGACCGGGCCATCGCAGCCCTGGCGGTGCCTGCGCTCGGAGCGCTCACCGCGGATCCTCTCTATTCGCTGATCGATACCGCGCTCGTTGGGCACCTTGGGGCGGCGCAGCTCGGCGGGGTTGCGGTTGGATCGGCCGCATTCACCGCCTCGTTCTGGATCTTCTCTTTCCTCGCTTACGGGGTCACCTCGATGGTGGCCAGGTCGCTCGGGGCAGGAAACATCAGAGACGCTACCGACAAGGGGGCGCAAGCCCTCGGGCTCGCCTTGATCGCTGGAGTGATCGTGGCTCTGGTGGGCGCGCTGCTCACGGCTCCCATCATCTCGGCCATGGGGGGCGAGGGGATGGTCGAGTCTTTCGGCATCGACTACCTGCGCATCCGCGCGCTATCGGCCCCATTCATGTTGATCGCACTGGTCGGTCATGGGTGGCTGCGCGGCGCTCAGGACACCCGCACACCGATGACGATCGCTATCACAGGGGCAGTTCTTAACGCCGGTCTTGACTGGGTCCTTATCTATCCGGCGGGCATGGGGGTGAGCGGAGCGGCGTGGGCCACGGTACTCAGCCAGGGCGTCGTTGCGGCGTGGTTCCTCAAGGTCTTGCTGTCTCGCTTCGAGGCTCCTCGATGGCGTTTGGAGCGGACTCTGGTGAAACCCTTGTTGAGCGTTGGGGCAGAGCTTGTCGTGCGGACGGGAGCGTTGCTAGCGGCCCTAACCTTCACAACGTCGATGGCTGCCCGGATGGGCACCGTCGAGCTCGCCGCCTGGCAGATCGCGATGCAGATCTTCCTGCTGCTTTCGTTGACGATGGACGCCATCGCCATCGCCGCACAATCGTTGATCGCAACCGCCTTCGGTGCTGAAGACCGCGCTGCGGCACGCCGTACCGGGAACCGTTTGCTTGAACTAGGGCTGGGCTTGGGGATCGTGCTCGGTATCGCCTTATGGATCGGCAGCGCTCCGCTGGCCGGGCTGTTCACCGACGACGAAGCGGTCCGGTTGACTGCGACGCGACTGCTTCACTTCCTCGCGCTATCTCAGCCGGTCGGCGCACTTGCTTTCACCCTCGACGGGATCCTGATCGGAGCGCTGGAGACCCGCTTCATGGCCAAGGCGATGCTGATCGCTTCCGTCGTGTTCACCGCTTGCTCCTACGTGGCGTTCGTCTCCGAGAGCGGCACCACGGGGCTCGCGTTCGGGGCCGGGCTGTGGTTGCTGGCTAGAGCCATTCTGACGTGGGCCCGCTACCGACACGTCATCAAGAGCGGCTCCGGGTGAACTTCCGTGTACAGAACGCGTTGGATAGGCGCGCAGATCTTCGGTAAAAAACTCCCGGTGCCCTAGGGCACCGGGAGTTCGTGGGAGCGAGGGCTTAGTTGCCCGAGAGTTGCTTGGGCTGCGATGTGATGTCGATGGCGATCTTGCGCGGCTGGACCTCTTCGGCGTACGGGATGGTCAGCTCGAGAACCCCGCTGTCGTATGCAGCCTTGATGGCGTCGAGCTTGAGACCCTTGCCCAGGACCACGCGCTGAGTGAAATCGCCATAGAAGGTCCCGCGGCGCACCCAGCGGATGTCCTCGCCCTCGTATGGGAAGGGCCGCGACCCGTTGATGACGAGCACGTTCTCCTGCACCGTCACCTCTACCTTGTCGGGGTCAACGCCCGGAAGATCCATCCGGATCATCAACGCTTCCTTGGTGTGGAAGACGTCGGTGGGAACGTCGTAGCCGTTGCTACGAACGCCCGAAGGGCCGCCCCCGAAGAACCGCTCGAAGACCTCGTCCATGTCGTCGCGAGCCTGGATGAAAGGACCGAGACGCATAGCACACCTCCTGTTGCTCGTACCTATCCCTACGGCCCCATTCATAGCACAAACCTACTGGTCTTGTCAACATAGAAGTTGAGTGTCTCTGACTTAAGTTCCTCGCCATCAGCCCTGCCTCGGGGGCTTTCGTGGGGGGCGGGGTTTGGCGGTGGTCCGAAAGAGGTCGGGCAGGCCGGCTTCCTGGCTGGAAGGGCACAAGCGCTCGATCGGACAATCGCCACATAGTGGCTTCTTCGCCGTGCAGATGGCGCGGCCGTGGTCGATGAACAGGTACGAGACCTTGCCCCAGTGGCGCTTGGGAACCAGCTCCAACAGGTCCTGTTCGATCTTGACGGCGTCTTTGGAGTCCCGTTTCGAGAAACCGAGGCGCACCGAGATCCGCCCGACGTGGGTGTCGACCGCGATCCCGGCCGAGGGGTCCTTGGAGACCATCTCTGGGAAGCACGCCGACTGAACCACGTTGGCGGTCTTGCGGGCGACGCCGGGCAGCTTGACCAACTGCTCGACCTTGCGGGGAACCTCGCCGTCGAACTCGTCGATCAACACCCGAGCCATACCCCGAAGCGACTTGGTCTTCTGCCTGAAGAAGCCGGTGGCATGGATGTCTTGCTGCAGCTCCTCCTCCGGCACGGCCAGGTAGTCCTCGGGCTTGCGGTACTTGGCGAACAAGGCCGGGGTAACGGTGTTGACGGTGGCATCGGTGCTCTGGGCGGACAGGATCGTGGCCACCACGCACTCCAGAGGACTCGCGTACTCCAGGGCGATCGTGGCCTCGGGATAGGCCTTGCGGAGCTTGCTCAGAACGGGTGAAACCCGCTCGGGGGCAGGTGAGTGACGGTCGACTGGCATAGCGCCAAGATACCGGGTACCGTTACCAAACAGTCGTTTGTTCGGCAACCCCGCAATTCGGAGGGCCCGTGCCGGTAACCCAGGAGAGCACCCGCAGGACCGAGCTACTCGCCGCCGCGGCGACGCTCTTCTCCGCGCGCGGCTATCACGGCACCTCCATGCAGCACCTGGGCGATGCCCTCGGCCTGCAGAGAGGAAGCCTCTACGCCCACACGACCTCCAAGGAGGAACTGCTCTTCGAGGTGGTCGATGCGGGGGCACGGCATTTCCTGGCCCGGGCCGAGGCCGCTTACGCGCTCCCCGGCCCTGCCGACAGACGGCTGCGGGCGCTGCTGATCGGACACATCGAAACCGCCATCGAGCACTTCGACGCCGCGACGGTGTTCCTCAATGAATGGCGCTATCTCTCGGACGATCGCCGGGCCGCGATCCAAACAGAACGCGACCGCTACGAACGCATCGTCAGAGACATCATCGAAGACGGGATCACTGCAGGCGAGTTCAGGGTCGACGCGGACGTTGCGTTCGCGGCCCGGCTCGTGCTGTCGGCAGGCAATTGGACCTTCGCGTGGTACCGGCCCGACGGAGAGTTGGGCGCTACCGAGATCGGCGAGAGATTCGCCGAGCTCGTTCTCAAGGGTCTTCAGGCATAAGGGAGGAACAGATGACTTACGACGAGAAGCTGCAGGCTTTCAACGACCACATCGCTGCAGGCGGCAAGGTCGAGGCCGAGGACTGGATGCCCGATGACTACCGCAAGGGCGTCTTGAAGTTCATCGAGATGCACGCCAACTCCGAGATCATGGGTGCGCTGCCCGAGCGCGAGGTGCTGCCGAGCGCCCCGACGCTCAAGCGCAAGATGTCGCTGTGCGCCAAGATCCAGGACGAGGTGGGGCACGCGCAGCTGCTGTATCGCGTTGCCGAAGACCTCGGTAAGCCGCGTGACGCCATGGTCTCTGACCTCGTCAATGGGCGCAGCAAGTTCCACAACGTCTTCCACTACCCCGTTCGGCACTGGGGCGATGCAGCATTGATCGGATGGCTGATCGACGGAGCGGCGCTGGTTACCCAAGCGTCACTGCGTGACTCCTCGTACGCGCCGTACACGCGTGTGCTCAAGAGGATCTGCGCCGAGGAGCAACTCCACCTGCGTCATGGCGAGGACATCACCCTCGAACTAGCAAGCGGCAGCGAGCACCAACGCTGGATGTTCCAGGACGCGCTCGATCGCTGGTGGCTGGCGATCATCCACTTCTTCGGCCCCCGCTCCAACCCCGAGAAAGACCTCTTGCTGCGCTGGAAGGTCAAGACCGAGACCAACGAGAACCTGCGCCAGGAGTTCCTCGACCGCTACGTGCCCAAGATCCTCGAACTCGGGTTCACGATCCCCGCACCCGTGCCCTACCTCGACGAGGCATCGGGGCACTGGCTGATCAACGACGAGGACATCGACTGGGAGCCGCTCGAAGGGATCAAGCGCAATGACGGCCCCGAGACGGCTCGGCGCCTGGCACAGCGCAAGGCCATGTACGACGACCACCGCTGGGTTCGGGATGCCATGACCGAGCCCGTCGGTGTCTGAGGCTCCGATGGAGGTATACGAGGTCTTTCGCAGGGCGGGGCACAAGGACCCCTACGAGCACTGTGGCGCGGTGACCGCCCCCGATCCCGAGATGGCTCTGATGATGGCCAAGGAATGCTTCTTGCGCCGCGGCGAAGGCGAGCATCTGTGGGTCGCGCGTCGCAGCGACATCCACGCTTTCTCTGGAGATCCGGCCATCGACATCGTCGCCGACAAGAGCTACCGCCACCCGAGCGGCTACCGCGACGTCGTGGCCAAGCGCGAACGCGCCATCGCTCGCGCTCGCGAGTTGGAGGCATCGTGACATCGGCCCTGGTCCCATTGCTCCTGGCTTTGGGCGACGACGAGCTCGTGCTCGGTCACCGTCATTCGGAATGGACCGGCTGGGCACCGCACATCGAAGAAGACGTTGCCTTCTCTTCCATCGCGCAGGACGAGATCGGTCACGCCGCGGCCTACTACGCGCTGGCGTCCAAGCACCTCGACCGTACGCCCGATGAGATCGCTTTCGGCCGCTCGCCGGGCGAGTATCGCAACGCTCTCGTTTGTGAGCGCCCTAACGGGGACTGGGCTTTCACGCTTGCCCGCCACTGGTTCTACGACCACGCCGAAGAACTGCGGCTCGGATCACTTGAAGGTTCGTCCGATCCTGCTCTCGCGGGACTGGCTACCAAGATGCGCCGTGAGGAGCGCTATCACTTGCTCCATGCGGACATGTGGTTGAAGCGTCTCGCTCACGGTCCGATGGAGGGCCGCTCGAAACTCGTTGAAGCATTGGGTAACGCCTACGCAGATGCGCTGGCGTTGTTCGACGACATCGAAGGCGAAGATCAAGCCCTCAAGGAGGGACTCATGACCACCTCTTCGGCAGAGCTTCGCGCCCGGTATCAGACATCTATCACCGAGCATCTGGACAGCGTTGGCCTGTCGATCGATGCTGCCCCACACGACGCCGAATTCGTTGCATCTTCGTCGGGCGATCTGATCGAGACCGGCGAGAACGGAACTTCATCGTCCCGGCCCGAGAGCTCCGGGGGCCGCGATGGCGTTCACACGAAGGACTTCGATGAGCTTTGGGAGGTCATGACGTTGCGATATCGCGAGGACCCGAAGGCAACGTGGTGAACGCGCCTTCGACCTCTCTGGAGGTTGCGGTCTGGGACGCACTCGCATCGGTCCCCGATCCAGAGATCCCACCGGTCTCGGTCGTGGATATGGGCATGGTCCGTGACATCGTCGTCAGCGGCAGCTCGGTACACGTGACGGTGCTTCCCACTTTCACCGGCTGCCCTGCGATCGCCGAGATCGTCTCTGATGTGCGCACCGCGGTCCAAACCGTCCCCGGAGTAACGGAAGTCGTGGTCGACACCAGCTTCGAACCGCCGTGGACCACCGACCGCATCACCGAACAGGGCCGCGCCCGCCTCAAAGAGTTCGGCTTGGCCCCGCCGACAGGCGAGGGGCCGGTGCTCATCACCGAGATCGGCCTGCCCAAGCACGCCGAGTGCCCCTTCTGCGGCTCGACCAAGACCCGCAACGAGAACCCCTTCGGCCCCACCCCCTGCCGCTCCCTCTACTACTGCGAGTCCTGCCGCAACCCCTTCGAACAATTCAAACCCGTCTAGGGAGCACCGATCGGTTTCGAGCAGTCGTCTCCGGCTCATAACCTCCTCTTTAGACAACCCGGGAAACTCCATGCTCGACACCGCGCCCTTACGCCCCAAGGATCTCGGGGGGGGTTGAAACCTGGGCGGGGGTTCGTGAGTTAGACAGTCATGGAAGTGAAGCCCAAGGAGCCACGTCCGGAGCTGGTTGCCTTCTGCAGCCAGATGCGCCCGACCCTGGTCGGAGCGATGCGCTTGTACCTTCACGACGCATCTCTGGCGGAAGAGTTCGCCCAAGAGGCGCTCGCCCGGACGTGTGTCCATTGGCACAAGGTGCGACAGATGGAGAACCCGCGCGGCTGGGTGTACAAGGTTGCGCTGAACCTGGCCAAGTCGTATCTCAGGCGGCGGCAGATCGAGCACCGAGCAAAGACACGATTGATCCGTTCGGAGATCGTCCTCCCGGACGACACAACTTCGATCGCGTTGCGTGACGCTCTGAAGCAACTGCCGAGACGGCATCGAGAGGCCGTGGTCCTCCGCTTCTATGCAGACCTGACCGTTGCCGAGACCGCCGAGGTGCTCGGTTGCCCGGAGAACACCGTGAAGTCCTGGACCAGGCGAGGGATCGAAAGCTTGCAGAAGGGATTCGTCGAGGAAGAGGTGCTTGGCCATGCGTGACGATCTGAAGCAACGACTGGAGACCGCTGCCGGCTCGGCGCCGGACAACGGCTCGTTCGATGAGGTCTGGTTACGAGCGACGCAGATCCAGCGCCGGCGCGCCGGCATCTTCTCCGCCCTCGCCGCTTCGCTCTCACTCGTCGTGGTCATGTCTGCCGGTGCTTTGACTTCGTCATCCGATCTAAAAGATCGAAGAGGAGTGACCGGGCCTGTCGCCTCGCCCAGCACCGCCCACCCAACAGCCGCAACGGTCACGGTGCCGGATGTCGTCGGACTTCCGGCGATGCTGGCCGAGGAGATCCTGCGGGATGCGGGGCTCAAGCCCATGAGAGACCCTGAGCTTGAACCGGACCTTGCAGGCGAGATCGACTGCGATCCGCTCAGATCCTGGCACAAGAAGGGTGAAGGCTCGAAAGATAAAGGTGTGAACGTGAGCGTCCGCTGTTTCTTCGTGGGGAATGTCACAAGGCAGGATCCACTCCCCGGAACCATCGTGGCGATCGGGACCGAGGTTCGTCTCGACGGTCCCTACGACGTGATCATCGAAGAGGCCGGGAGCCCGAAAGAGAACATCACGAAACTCGACAGGAAACTCTCCAGAGAAGCGGCACGATTGCTCTCGAAACTAAGGGCCGAGAGAAACGACTGAGCCGGACTCCGCGGACGGCTCGGACAAAGTAGCCCTTCGAACGGCCGGGACCGAGGAACCCCGAGCTCGCTCCGACGCTTCTCTTCGAGCATCTGTTTCCGGAAAATGAACCTCTACGGTACATAATCCGGAAATCTCCGTGCCAAAGTCGCGGATACTCACAGACGCTTCGTTCGACTCAACGGAGACCCGCACTCCAGTAACGCTGCGGGGGGTTAGCGGCGGTTGTTGGGGCCGGCGAAGTCGGGTTGCTCGTCTATGAGACCGAGGAAGGCGTCGACGACTTCGGGGTCGAACTGGCGGCCGGAGCTTTCTTTGAGGCGCCGGATCGCTTCGTCGGTGGAAAGCCGGTCGCGGTAGGGGCGATCGGTAGTCATGGCGTCGAAGGCATCGCAAACCAAGATGATGCGTGCCTCGATGGGGATCTGGTCGCCGACCTTACGGTCGGGGTAGCCGCTGCCGTCGAAGTGCTCGTGACAAGCGCGGACGATCGGCCGCACGCCGGCGAGACGGTCGATGGGAGCAAGGATGCGCTCGCCCAGCTCTGGATGCATGTTCATGATGCGTCGTTCTTCGTCGGTGAGGGGGCCGGGCTTACGGATGATGTCCGACGGGATGCCGATCTTGCCGATGTCGTGGAAGAGGGCGCCCATCTCGAGGTTCTTCAATGACTTCGCGGGCAGGCCCATGGCCTGGCCGACCTCCATGCTCATGTCCACGATCGAGCGTGTGTGCGAGGACGTGTACTCGTCCTTGGCTTCCAGCGCATTGGCGAGAGCTTCGATGGTCGAAAGGAAGGTCGTTTCCAGGGTCTCGAAGTTGTTGGCGTTGTTGAGGGCGAGTTTCGCCTGGTCGGCGATACCGGCAAGCAAGCGCATCTTGCGCTCGGAGAACGTGTACTCGCCCAGAGCAGGGGCCGCGATCACGATGCAGCCCAGGCGTCCGTCGAGTCGGATCGGAGCGAATGCGTGCATCAACTCGGCGTGCTCGGCATCCCCCTTGATCAGCCGGGCGTAGTCCTCGGGGTGTACCGCGAAGGGTACGGTCGCCTGTCCGAAAAGCTGCTCGGCAGCTTCAGCAGGAAGCCTCAGTTGTGCCGCCTTCTGTCGCTCGGCCTGGCCGATGCCCCACCAAGCTTCTGGTAGCAGGTCACCCGTGTCGGGATCCTGCAACCACACCCAGGTTTGCGGAGACCCGAGGATGCTTGCCGATCGTTCAACGATGCCCTCGAGGATGGCATCGAGGGTCTCTGCGGAGGAAAGTTCGGCCGACAACCGAAGAAGCGCACTGGCGATATCCGCCGTCTCCTTCTGCGACCGATACAGATGAGCCTTCTCGAGAGCGACACTCACCTGGTACGCGAACCCGGCGAACAGACGCTGCTTGTCGTCAGAGAACGCGAATGCCTCGGTGACGGGCCGGCGGGCAACGATCCAGCCACGCCCCTTCATGTCTCCAACCAGTGGTGCGATCATCACCGGCCGCAAACCTTCCGCAGGTAGCTCCGGGAAACGACGAAGCATCTCGTCGGGCTCGAGAACGAACGGTTCCTTCATCCCCTCAAGTAGAGATCCTGCCTCTTCCTTGCTTATCGCTCGCCGGATGAAAGCCTTCGCGACCTCGTCTGAGGAGTACCCGAACTGAGCGAAACAGGTGAAGGCGTCCGCAGATTCGTCGAGTAGCCACATCGCCGCTTGGTCGACGCCCAAGAGCTCGGCAGCCCCCTTGACAGCGATGTTGCCGATCTCCGGCGCGTTGATCGTCGCGAAGATCTGGTCACCGAGTTCAAGCAAGGACCTGGCGTTGGTGGCCTCACGCCGTTGAGCCTCGTACAGGCGGGCATTCTCGAGTGCTACGGACGCGTGCGCTGCGAGGAGCTCCAGTAGCCGGACGTCGGCGTCGTCGAGCTGCCCCACGCCAAGCTTCGAGATGGTGATGGTCCCGTTCACCCTGGCGCCGTACATCATCGGGACCGCAGCAAGTGTTTCCTCGACGTCGGTGGTTCCGGGAAGGTGCACCGCGTACTCACACTCGAGCGCGTTGGGGATCAAGAGCGAACGGGCCATCGCGGCAGCAGTTCCCGTTACACCCTGGCCGAAGGAAGTGGCCAGGGCGGCCGGTCCTAGCGATCCGCCGCCCTCAAATTGTCCACGAACCGCGACCGGGATCAGCTCGGTCCCTTCGGCAAGATGGATACGACAACTGTGATAGTCGATCAGGGTTCGAAGCTCATCAGCGATCGTTTCCGCGATCTGACGGACGTCGTTCAGTCGATTCAGCTTCCCAGCCAGGCTCTGGAGCATCTTGAGGTGAGCCATCGAACGGACATCGTCTCTCGTGGACTCACTAGGTCTCTCGTTAGTGTCCACGTCGTAGAGAACCGCTTGATTCTTCCCGCGGGTCTTGGCGGTCATCATCGCCGCCTCCGCACAAGCGACGAGCTGACGAACGTTCATCGCGTGGTCTGGCCCTTGGGCGATACCGATCGACACCGTGACCTGACCGGCAGGCTCAAGATCGAGTACCGACAACCGGTCCCTGATCCGACGCGCAAGACCGGCCGCATCACCTGCATCACACGAGGGGAGGACCACGGCGAACTCCTCACCCCCGATCCTGCAGGCGACATCCGAGCCTCTTACCGTCGCGCGTAGCACGTCTGCCAGCGAACAGAGGATCTGGTCTCCGACCGCGTGGCCGTGAACGTCGTTGATCTTCTTGAAATCGTCGATGTCGAACATCAAGAGCGCCACGGTGTCGTGAGCGCGCGAGGCGCGCGTGATCTCGGATCGCAGCCGTTCATGGAAGAAACGATGGTTGTAGAGCCCCGTTAGGTGGTCGGTTTGTGCTTGATGTTCCAGCGAGTGCCTGATGTGGGCATTGTCGATCGCGAGAGCCGCAGCATCGGCGAAACGTTTAGCCAATGCGAACTCTTGATCGTCGAAGAAGGACTCTCCCAACCGGTAGATGTTCAGTGCGCCCTTGACGTGATCTCTGGCGATCAAGGGGATGGTGATGAGGGCTTCGGGCTCGACCGGGGTATTGGGCACGAAGGAAACCCTGGGGTGGAGGTGTGCCCGGTTGGCAAGCTCTGCGATCCGGTTCTCGACCGCCCAACCGGTGATGCCTTCTCCGAAACGGAGACTCGCGTCCATCACTGCCTCTTCGAAGGCGTCACGGGCCAGCACTGGTGTGAGCCTTCTTTTCGCCTCATCGGCCTCGTAGATGGTCAGGCTGTCATAGGGGACCAACTCGCTAAGCGTGTCGGCGATCCGTTCTAGAAGCGCAGAAAGGCTCTGCTCGGAAAGGAATTGGTGGTAGACGTCCGCGAGACGTTCGAAGGAGTGCGCGCGCGGTAAGGACCGATCGACCGTCGTCACCGACGACGGCATACTCCGTCCATTCACTTGACCCGTTCCCCTCACTTGCGGTGTTCGTTGCTGGTGATATCGGCCATCGAGTAGCTCGTCTTGACGCCTACAGGGGCGATTGCCACTAGCCCCTTCGGACTAGTCTCTGCGTCATCACAAGGACCCTGCAGCAGCTCGTACAGCTCAGAACTGGCCGTAGGAACGTTTCACGTCGAACTCGTAGATGAGCCGCTTCTCTTGCACCATGGCTGCGAGGTACTCGTCGACGTCATCGGGTTCACCGGCTGCGGCCCGATATAGCTGCAGGTTGAGGTCAGCAGCGTCGGGGCCATCGAGGATCGTGACCGTGGTGTCCAGGCCCATCCACTCGTAACGGTTAGATCCCATGACGAACAAGCCACAGCGTGGATCTCGCCTGAGGTGCTTGGTACGGACACGGTCCTGGGTCCCGGAGCTCCAAAGCTTGCCGTCGACAAGGGCAACTAGGACGCGAGCCATGTGAGGGCTGCCATCCCTGCGCAGCGTCGTCATGATCGCCTGCCCATGCTGTTCGAGGAACGCCTTCTCCTTGTCGTCCACTTCCTGCCCCCTAACCATGACTTTGCTTGCTTACCTATGTCAGACAGCCTCATCTAACAGAGCAACCTCCGGACCGGGCAGGATGTTTCGTGGAACGCGGACTCGACTATCTTCGGTACTCACTGACGACCCTACTCACACGACCTCAATCACGCAGAGGGAGGAACCATGGCTATCGAAGTTACCGACGAAGCAGTAGAGGTGCTCAAACGCTCGATGAAGCTCGGAAACGTGGACACCACCACCGGTGGGATACGCATCCGGATGGCCAAAGCCCTAGGCGGCGGAAGCGATGTCCAGGTCGAGCTCGCAGACGGGGCTCGCGAAGGTGACGGGATCGTCGAACTCGATGGGCTCCGGCTATTCGTGGACGCGAGCATCGCCGAAACGATCCCCGACGCCATCGTCGCGGTCGAACCACAACACGAGAACATCGTGGTTCGCCCCGCTCGATGACGCTGTAAGGGACCCGATATCGCCTAGGTTAAAGGCTGACCCAAACGGACTTGAGCTCGGTGTAAGCCTCCATCGAATGAACGCCCAGCTCGCGGCCGAAACCGGATTGCTTGTAGCCACCGAAGCTGGTCGAAGGGTCGTACTGGCCCGTGCTGTTGATCCACACGGTCCCGGCTTTCACGCCACGAGCAACCCTGTGAGCCTTCGACAGATCGTTCGTCCAAACGGTTGCAGCCAATCCATAGATCGTGTTGTTGGCAACCTCGATCGCGTGGTCGACGTCGTCGACCGGGATCACAGCAGCTACCGGCCCGAAGATCTCTTCCTGAGCGATCCGCATGTCGTTGCGTACGCCGGCGAAGATCGTTGGCTCGACGAAGTACCCATCGCCGAGTTCCTCCGCGCGGTTCCCGCCGGAAACCACTTCGGCCCCCTCGGAACGGCCGATGTCGATGTAGCCGGTCACCCGCTTCATCTGCTGCTCCGAAACGACGGGCCCCATCCCGGTCTCGTCATCCATCCCCGGTCCGAGCCTCATCGACGCCGTTGCAGCGACCAGGGACTCGATGAACTCGTCGTGGATGGACCGCTCGACCAGGATCCGGCTGCCCGCGGTGCAGATCTGGCCAGAATTCAAGAAGATCCCGAACATCGAGCCCTTGGCTGCCCGCTTCATGTCGGCATCTGGGAAAACGATGTTCGGAGACTTCCCCCCGAGCTCGAGCGTTACTCGCTTGAGGTTGCCTTCCGATGCATGGAGGATCTTGCGGCCCACCTCGGTGGAACCGGTGAAAGCGATCTTGTCGACGTCGTGGTGCTGGGCTAGCGCCTGTCCGGCTTCTTCGCCAAATCCGGTGACGACATTGATCACTCCTTCGGGCACACCGGCTTCGAGGGCAAGCTCGGCCAGACGCATCGCCGTCAGCGGCGTCTGCTCGGCCGGCTTGAGAACGATCGTGTTCCCGAACGCAAGGGCGGGCGCGATCTTCCACGCGGCCATGATCAGTGGGAAGTTCCACGGGATGATCCCTCCGCACACACCGACGGGCTCGCGCAGCGTGTAGACGAATTGGTCGTCGGTGGTCGGATTGGTCTCGCCGAACATCTTCGTCGGCCAGCCCGAGAAGTAGCGAAAGACTTCCCCGGCCATCCACATCTCCCCGGAGGCGATCTTGATGGGCTTGCCCGAGTCCAACGATTCGAGCTGAGAAAGCTCGTTGATGTTGCGCTTGATCAGCTCACCCAGCTTGTAGAGGACCTCGGTCCTCTTGCCCGGACGAAGTCCCGACCACCGCTTGTCGTCGAAGGCTGCACGTGCAGAAGCTACCGCTGCATCGACATCACCCATCTCGGCCCGAGGGACCTCGGTGATGACCTGAGCGGTGGAGGGGTCGATCACCGTGAATGTCTTTCCGGATCCGGCTTCGGTGGGCTTACCGCCGATCGTCATCTTGGGTGATCCTTCGAGGAACTTAGAGACCTCGGAGAGGACTTCTATCTGCGCCATTGCGGTAGTGCCTCCCGTTTCATGAAGTGGGATAGGGGCAACGAGCCTATCCCGGCTCGGGCACGACCAGACCGGTGCTAGGGGGTCTTGTCGGAGGCGTAGCTGCCCAGCAGGCGGGTGAAGGTTGCATGCTCGCTGACCTCGGCAAGCGCCTCCACCATCGCAGGATCATGGGCCGGTGCCTCAACGTCTGCGTAGAAGACGTATTCCCAGGGACGCCCGGCACGCGGACGCGATTCCAGCTTCGAGAGGCTGAGATGGCGCTCGGCGAACGCTCCCAGACACCGGTACAGCGAGCCCGAGACGTGGCCGACACCGAAGACGATCGAGGACTTGTTCGCCTCGCCGAGAGGACCGGGATCGCGCGAGATGACTCCGAAACGCGTGTAGTTATCGGGGTAGGTCTGGATCTTCTCGGCCAGGATCTCGAGCCCGTACAGCTCTGCAGCTCGGCGACTCGCGATGGCAGCAGTCGTTTCGAGCTTCTCGGTTGCGATCCGCTTGGCCGAACCCGCCGTGTCGTAGTCGGGCCGGATGACAAGATCGAGCGAGGTCAAAAACTCTTCACTCTGCGCTATGGCCTGCGGATGCGAGATGACCTCCTTGAGATCATCTAGAGCCACTCCCGGCAACGCCAGAAGGCAATGATCGACGCGCACGAACGTCGCAGCGATCAGGTGGAGGCCATGCTTCAGGAACAGGTCGTAGGTCTCGTTGATGGAGCCCGCTTGCGAGTTGTCCATAGGAACCAAGCCGGCATCACTGCGCCCGACCTCGACGGACTCAAAGACCTTGCGGATCGAAGCCAGGGGCCGGTTGTGCGCCTCGGGGAAGAGCTTGAGAACGGCCTCTTCCGAGTACGCTCCTTCCTCCCCCTGGTAGGTGACGCTGGTGTAGTCCATCACCTCATCATCCCACCACAGCGGCCGCACGTTCCGCCGGCTGAGCATGCTCACGCGCGTAGCGTGGTTGCTTGCGGTTGGACCGTGCACGGATGATGCCCATGACCACGATCGAACACAGTGCCTCGAAACTCGCGTCGACGATGTTCTCCGAGATGCACCCAGCGTCCCACGTCGATACCCCGTCGGTTGCTTCTACCTGCACGCGTACCTGTGCCCCTGTACCCGCATCGGCGTCGACGACCCCGACCCTGTAGTCGGATAGTTTCACGCACGCAAGCTCGGGGAAATCGTCCTCCAAGCAGCTACGAAGCGCTTCGTCCAGAGCATGAACGGGACCAACCCCCGTCGCCGATCGTCGCACGCACCTGTTGCGTACCTTCACTTCCACGATCGCTTGCACTCGGCTCGTTCGCTCATGCATACGCTCGCTGGTCACCTTGTATCCGCACACATCGAAGTAGTGCCCGCCGTCGCTCATACCGTTGTCACTGTTCCTCTCTTGGATCTACCGGTTGCCCGTCCCACTTCAGTTTCTTGGAGGACGGCATCTGTCAACATCCGGGCTGCGCGGATCGCGGCGGTGGGATCCGCTAAGCCCTTACCTGCGATATCTGGGGCCGAGCCGTGCACGGGCTCGAAGAGCCCGATGCACCGTGAGGGCCGCGTTGCCGGGTCGGGATGGAGGTTCGCACTCGCGGCGAGGCCCAGCCCGCCGGCCAGCGCAGCAGCAAGGTCCGAGAGGACATCTCCGAAGAGGTTCTCGGTCAGGATCACGTCGTAGCGACCGTGATCGAGTGCCAAGTGGTACGCACAGGCGTCGGCGTGTTCGTACGAGACCTCAACCTCTGGGTGTTCCGCGGCGACCAACGTCACTACATCACGCCACAGCCCTCCGGCATTGACTAAGACGTTCGTCTTGTGCACCCACGTCAGCCGCCCGTCGCGCTGTTGGGCCAGCTCGAATGCATACCGGGTGCACCTCTCGATGGCAGTTCGGGTGTTGACGCTGACCTCGGTTGCCGAATCGGCCGAACGATCGCCGACGCCGGCGTAGAGACCTTCGGAGTTCTCTCGCACGAATACCAGACCTAGCTCCGGGAACGGCCGCAGGTTCACGTATACGTCCAGCACCCTGCGAAGCTCGATCAAGACGCCGCGCTCGAGAACCCCATCTGGGACGCGCGGGTCTCCGATCGCTCCGAACAACAAGGCGTCGCAATCACGGATGACAGCGGTGTCCTGCTCGGTGAGCAGTTCACCGGTCGACAGGTAACGCTCGGCCCCCACGTCTAGTCCAATGACCTCGGCGTCGGGGGGTAACTCCGAGAGAGCGACCGGGATCACCTCACGGCCGATGCCATCGCCGGCGATAACGGCGATCTTCACGACGCGGCCACCCGTTGCTTCACCCAACCCACCAGCCCACCGGCTCGCACGATGTCCATCACGAACTCCGGCAAGGGTTCCGCCTGGTACTCCTGCCCTCTCGTGACGTTGACGACCACCCCGTGTTCGAGATCGACCTCAACCTCGTCGCCGTTCGAGATGTCGCGGACGGCCTCGGGACACTCGAGGATGGGAAGTCCGGTGTTGATGGCGTTGCGGAAGAAGATACGAGCGAACGATCCGGCCACTACGGCCGACACACCGGCTGCCTTTAGGCAGATCGCAGCGTGCTCTCGTGACGAGCCACACCCAAAGTTGTCTCCAGCAACGACCACATCGCCCGGCTTCACCTGTGCAGCGAAGCTCGGGTCGAGATCCTCCAACGCGTGCGAGGCCAGGTCCCCCGGGTCCGTCGTCGTCAGATACCGGGCCGGGATGATGACATCGGTATCGACGTTATCTCCGTAGCGCCACGCCTTACCCACCGACGAGCACCCCTCTTTCAGCGGGGGCGACCGGCTGCACTTCTGCGGGATGAGCGATCTCGCCCGCAACCGCCGTTGCCATGGCAACAGCAGGGTTGGCGAGATAAACATCCGCGGTGGGGTCACCCATGCGCCCGACATAGTTGCGGTTGCTCGTCGAAACACAAACCTCACCGGGCCCAAGCACACCCATGTGCGCGCCCAGGCAGGCCCCGCAGGTCGGCGTTGAAACTGCACACCCCGCTGCTGCGAACCGGTCGAGCAATCCTTCAGCGTTGGCTTGCTGCCACACCCGCTGCGTGGCCGGGATGACCATGACCCGCACGTGCTTGGCTATCTGGTGGTCGCCCAGAACGTGTGCGGCGATCCTCAGGTCTTCGATGCGAGCGTTCGTACACGATCCGATGAAGACCTGATCGACCCTCGTGCCCGACACTTCGGTCACCGGCACCGAAAGCGACGGGAGCGACGGGCGAGCCACCATCGGCTCGATCGCGTCGACGTCGATCGTCAGTTCACGGGCGTACGCGGCGGTCTCGTCTGATGCGAACACCTGCATGTCACGTTGGCGCCCCATCTCCTGCTGACGCCCGGATACATAGCCGATGGTCGTTTCGTCGGCAGGGATGATCCCGGACTTCGCTCCGGCTTCGATCGCCATGTTGGTCAAGGTCAGGCGGGAATCCATCGACAGATGCCCTATGGCTTCACCGGTGTGCTCCATCGCCATGTAGCGAGCGCCATCGTCCCCGATCTCCGCGATCACCGTGAGGATCAAGTCCTTTCCGACCACCCATGGCCCCGGGCGGCCGGTGTACTCGATCCGCATCGACTCGGGAACCCGCAGCCAGATCTCACCGGTTGCCCACACGGCAGCTAGGTCCGTGGACCCCACACCGGTCGAGAAACACCCCAAGGCTCCGTAGGTACAGGAGTGGCTGTCTGCTCCGATCACCACATCGCCTGGGATCACCAGGGCCTCCTCGGGCAACAGGATGTGCTCGATGCCTCCGCGCCCTGCCTCGAAATAGTGCTCGATGCCGTGTTGCTGTGCGAACTGACGCATCCGAGAGAGAAGGCCGGCCGAGGCGATGTCCTTCGCAGGTGCGAAATGGGATGCGACGAGCGCGATCTTCGCTGCATCCCACACCCTGCCTACCTCCATGCGAGCGAAGGCATCCGCCGCGGGAGGAGCGGTCACGTCATTCGCCATAGCAAGATCGACCTTGCACATGATGATCTCGCCCGGCGATACCGAGTCGACACCCGCATGAGCTGCGAGGATCTTCTCCGTGATGGTGCTGCCCATCAGGCCACTACCTGATCGCGTGCCGTCAAACGCGTGAGACGATTCGCTGCGGACAGGTACGCCCTCGCAGCAGCTTCGACGACATCGGTTGAAACTCCACGCCCGGTCGCCCTGCGGATGGGGCTCGATCCGGAACCGTCACCGGTAGCGAGAACGATCGTGACATCGCCGAGCGCATCGATCCCGCCCGTAACGCTTGACACGGTGAAGCTCTCGAGACGAGCTTCGATGCCGGTAGCACGCTGGATGGCTCCGCACGCTGCATCGATCATCCCGTCACCGATCGCCGACTCGTCGATAACTTCGTCGCCATGCTGCAGCCGAACGGTAGCCGTTGGTGACATGTGCGTGCCTCCCGCAACCTGGATCGAGATCAACTCGAACTCGTCGGCATCTTGGGCGATCTCGTCTACGACGATGGCCTCAAGGTCAACATCCGTGATCCGGATCTTCCGATCGGCGAGCGCTTTGAACCGCTCGAAAGCACGTTCCACATCATCGGCGGAAAGGTTCCCGAAACCCAGTTCCTCCAGAGCCTTTACGAATGCATGACGACCGGAGTGCTTGCCCAGGACGATGCGAGAGCCTTCCAGTCCGACGTCAACGGGGTCCATGATCTCGTAGGTGGTTCGCTCCACCATCACCCCGTGTTGATGGATGCCTGCCTCGTGGGCAAACGCATTGGCGCCGACGATCGCCTTATTGGGAGGAACCGCATAACCGGTGAGCATGGACACCAACCGGGAGGTACGGGCGATCTCACGACTCTGAACGTTCGTGCGGATGCCTCTCACATCCCCACGGGTCCGGATCGCCATGACGATCTCTTCCAAAGAGCAGTTGCCTGCCCTCTCACCGATACCGTTCACGGCGACCTCGACCTGGCGAGCACCGGCCTCGATACCGGCCAGAGCGTTAGCCACCGCGAGACCAAGGTCGTCATGGGTGTGGACGCTCCACACCACATCCCGGTCAACGCTCTCCCTCAGGAATCGAAGCAGTGCAGCGAACTCGTCCGGCAAGGCATAGCCGACCGTGTCGGGCAGGTTCAGGGTCGTCGCGCCCGCGGCCGCGGTGGCCCGATAGACCTCGGCCAAGAACTCTGGATCAGACCGCGTAGCGTCCTCACACGAAAACTCGACATCGCCGACGTGGGAGCGCGCCCGCTCGACACCTCCGACCGCGGCGGCCAAGACCTCCGCCGGTGTCATGCGCAGCTTGGCCCTCATGTGGATCTCGCTGGTCGCGATGAAGGTGTGGATGCGCGGTCGTTCCGCTCGTCCCACGGCCTCAGCGGCCCGGTCGATGTCGACGGCGTCAACACGGGCCAATCCGGCCACGACAGGCCCCCGTACCGTTGCGGCGATCGCCTTCACGGCCTCGGCTTCTCCCTCAGACGCGATGGGGAACCCGGCCTCGATCACGTCCACGCCGAGACGCGCCAGCTGCTCGGCGATCTCTACCTTCTCTTTGAGGTTCAGCGAGATGCCGGGCGACTGCTCACCATCTCGAAGGGTTGTGTCGAATATCCGAACTACGTCTGATTCATCCAAGACATCATCTCCCTCAGCTTCGTGCCGACCTCTTCGATCGGATGCGCCGCTTGCTCGCGACGCCGCGCATCGAGAACCGGCGTGCCTGCTTCGTTCTCCAGCACCCATTCCCGCGCGAAGCTTCCAGAGCGGATGTCGTCGAGGATCTCTTGCATAGAGGCTTCAACGTCTGCATCGACCACTTTGGAGCCGCGGGTCAGGTCTCCGAATTCGGCCGTGTCCGAGATCGCGTCCCGCATCTTCGTGAAGCCGCCTTCGTAGAGCAGGTCGACGATCAGCTTCAGTTCGTGCAGACACTCGAAGTAGGCGATCTCCGGCTGGTAGCCGGCTCGCACCAGGGTCTCGAACCCGGCCTGGATAAGTCGGGACGTACCGCCACAGAGGACGGCCTGCTCTCCGAAGAGGTCGGTTTCGGTCTCTTCGGCGAAAGTGGTCTCGATGACGCCGGCCCTCGTGCAACCGATACCTTTCGCATACGCGAGGGCGCGTTCGCGGGCACGGCCCGTCGCATCACGGGCGATGGCCAAGAGGCCGGGGGTACCACTGCCCGATTCGAAGGTACGGCGCACGAGGGGGCCTGGCGCCTTAGGTGCGATCATCACAACGTCGTTGTTCTCGGGTGGACGGATCTGCCCGAAGTGGATGTTGAAGCCGTGAGCGAACAGCAGCGCAGCATCGGTTCCGAGGTTCGGTTCGATCTCTTCCCGGTAGCACCTCGCTTGATGTTGGTCGGGCAGCAACACCGCGACCAACTCTGCACCGGTCACCGCTTCCGCGACGGTCGCAACCTCAAGACCGTCCTCTTCGGCTCGGGGCCATGATTTCGAATCCGTTCGGAGCCCAACGACGACGTCGTAACCCGAATCTTTGAGGTTCAGGGCATGAGCACGTCCCTGCGCTCCGTAGCCAAGAACCGCCACTCGCCCCGCCAGTGCAGACGGATCTGCATCGTTCTCGTAGTAGATCTTCGCCATCTCTATGTCCCTCTCTAGGAAACCGCTGAAAGGTGGTCAACGACCGGCACGGGCCGGACCTTCGGTGCCTTCATCCCGCTCGCCCCTCGTCCAAGAGCGATGCGCCCGGTGCGAGCCAGCTCGATGATCCCGTAGGGCTCGAGCAGCTCTTCGAGCGCGCTGATCTTGTCTGAGGTACCCGCGGCTTCGACGATCAGAGCTTCACGGTCGACATCGATGACCTTCGCTCGGAAGATCTCGACGATCTCTAGAACCTCGGCTCGCCGCCCTGCGTCAACCGCTACCTTGATCAACGCCAGCTCGCGCTCGACCGACGCTTCGGGCGGCAACTCCGTGATCCGAAGGATGTTGATCAGCTTGTGAAGCTGCTTGGTGACCTGCTCCAACGGTTTCGAGTCAACCGACACCACGATGGTCATCCGGGATACCTTCGGATCGTGGGTCTCGCCCACGGCTAGTGAATCGATGTTGAATCCACGCCGGGCGAACAGGCCCGAGATACGAGCTAGGACACCAGGCTTGTTCTCGACGAGAACAGAGAGGGTGTGAGTGGTCGTTGTCATGACCGGCCCTCCCAGTCGACACGGGGATCGAGCATGATGTCGTCGTTCGACGCGCCCGCCGGAACCATCGGGAAGCACATCTCGCCTTCGTCGGTACGGAAGTCGATGACGACAGGTCGGTCGTCGACCCCCATCGCCTTGTCTATGACGTTGTCGACCTCGTCCGGAGTCGTTGCTCGCAGGCCGACACACCCATAGGCCTCGGCCAGCTTCACGTAGTCGGGAAATTCTTGCGGCAAGTGCACCTGCGAGTAACGCTCGTCGTAGAACAGCTCCTGCCATTGACGAACCATCCCGAGGTAGCTGTTGTTGAGGATCGCGACGATGAAAGGAACCTTCTCGATCGCTGCCGTCGCCAGCTCTTGAGCCGTCATCTGGAAACAGCCGTCGCCGTCGATGCAGACGACCCTGGCATCGGGGCGACCGACCTTTGCACCGAAAGCGGCCGGCACACCGAAGCCCATGGTGCCGAGACCTCCACTCGTGACGAACGAGTACGGCTCGTTACGGGTGAAGAACTGCGACGCCCACATCTGGTGTTGCCCGACGCCTGTAACGCAGACCGTGTCGTCCTCTGCCTTATCTGCGAATCGATCCACGACGAATTGCGGCTTGATGGCGCCATCCTCTGGCTGGTCGTAGAGCAACGGGTACTTCTTGCTCCACGCACTCACGGTCTGGAGCCAGGCCGACCGATCGGGTCGTGAACCCGCGAAGCGCTCCTTCAGCGCCACCGCCAGCTCGACGATCACCGGCTTGGCGTCTCCGACGATCGGAACGTCAACGACGCGGTTCTTGCCGATCTCAGCAGGGTCGATGTCCGCGTGGATGATCTTCGCATCTGGAGCGAACGAACTCAGATTCCCGGTCACCCGGTCGTCGAACCGGGCACCCAGGTTGACCAGCAGATCCGAACGCTGCATCGCCGTCACGGCTGCATAAGTCCCGTGCATCCCAGGCATCCCGAGACACAGCGGGTGAGAGTCGGGGATCGCTCCCCTTGCCATCAAGGTGGTGACGACGGGAACCTGAAGGAGCTCCGCCAGTTCCACGAGCTCGGCGCTGGCGCGGGCCTTCAACACGCCACCGCCCACGTACAGGACCGGCCGTTCGGCACGCTCGATCAGCTCCACCGCTTCGCGGATCTGCTTGCGGTTGGGCATCGTGGTCGGCCGGTATCCGGGGAGGTCCAACGTCTCGGGCCACGCGAAAGAGGTCTGAGAGGTAAGGACGTCCTTGGGGATATCGACGAGCACCGGGCCGGGCCGGCCGGTCGTAGCGATGTGGAAGGCCTCGGCTATCACCTGGGGGATCTCTTCAGGGTCCATCACCTTGAAGCTGTGTTTGGTGCAAGGCATCGTGATTCCGGTGATGTCGGCTTCCTGGAACGCGTCATTTCCGATCACGGCGCGTGGCACCTGCCCCGTGATCGCGACTAGAGGTACCGAATCCATGAAAGCGTCCGCTAGTGGCGTGACGAGATTCGTCGCGCCGGGCCCCGAAGTGGCCCAGCAGACGCCTGCCTTGCCGGTGACGACCGCGTACCCTTCGGCGGCGTGACCGGCCCCCTGCTCGTGCCGCATCAGGATGTGCCTGACCGAGGATTCGAGCAACGGATCGTAGGCGGGAAGGATCGTGCCGCCGGGGATGCCGAAGACCACTTCCACCCCGGCATGCTCGAGCGACTTGATGAGTGACTGTGCACCGGTGACAGTCACTGCCTTCTCCTTCGTTTCTGGATCCGGATCTGACGCATCGCTCCCCTAAGCCCCCGCCCCGGTGTAAGCCGCCCTGCGAGCGGCATCGCCCTGACGAACCTTGTAGCTGTAGGCGGCCAGCATCTGAGCGGCGTGCGTGAACGCGGCCTCTGACTCGTCTCGACGCTCGAATGCCATCTCGGCGTCACATTCGACCGAACCGGACATGTAGGAGTCCTCTTTGCTGAAGTACTCCTCGAACCAGGTCTTCTGTCGCTCGTCTTCCATCTCGACGACGACGTTGCCCGGCCCTTGCCATTCGGCGGTGCCCAGGTACTTGCCGTTCTCGAACTCGAACTTCATCTCGATTCCTTTCTGCTGAACGCTTCTGACGGTGGTACTGGCTGACGGTGGGTAGGTGGGATCGAGTGCCTCGGATACCCGGGGAACTAAAAAACCCCCCGGTCACCGGAGGGTTGGCGCACACTGATCGGCCCGAGGCCGGACAGAGCGCGCCTAGGTAATAAGTACGAGGTGGAGCAAGAAGATCGTCGCCGTGCGGTTCATCTGGCTATCGAGTCCTTTGCGGTAGAGCCGATCCGACACCCCGGCGACGTTGTCGAGGTAGAAGCGAGATATAAACGCACCTTGACCCCGCCGTCAAGCCACTAGCGACGATCGCTCGCAGGGATCTCTGGATCCAGCCCTCTAGTGAGCCCTCGGATTTCATCTGCCGGCGCCACCATGCCTATCGCTACCGGCGTCCGGCGGGCGGCGTTGAGTGCCCGAACCGTCAATATCCCGGTGCACCCCTGAAGTACGCTCCCGGGCATGACCAACCCCTACCGGCAGCCCACCGACCCCAGTAAACGACGGAGCGGTGCCCTTACCGAGGGACCAGATCGAGCCCCCGCCCGCGCCATGCTCAAGGCGGTCGGCTACACCGACGAGGACCTGGCACGCCCCATCATCGGTATCGCGACCACCTGGATCGAGACCATGCCCTGCAACTACAACCAGCGCGAGCTGGCTCACCAGGTCAAGGCTGGGATCAGGAGCGCCGGGGCCACCCCGATGGAGTTCAACACGATCTCGGTCTCGGACGGGGTAACGATGGGAACAGAGGGCATGAAAGCCTCCCTGGTCAGCCGCGAGGTCATCGCCGATTCGATCGAGTTGGTCACCAGAGGTCACCTCTTCGATGGCCTCGTTTGTCTGGTCGGATGCGACAAGACACTCCCCGCCGCAGTGATGGCGCTCGGGCGCTTGGACATCCCGGGCCTCGTTCTCTACAACGGATCGATCGCACCCGGCCGATGGCGCGGCAAAGACGTCACGATCCAAGACGTCTTCGAAGCCGTCGGGCGGCACGCCACCGGAGAGCTGTCGGACACGGATCTCTTGGACCTCGAAGCTCATGCTTGTCCCGGAGCCGGAGCGTGCGGCGGCCAATTCACTGCCAACACGATGGCGACCGCGATCGATTTCCTCGGGATCAGTCCTGCGGGTCTCTCGGGCATACCCGCTACCGAGCCCGGCAAGAAGGCTGCCGCACAAGAGGCGGGGCGCATCGCAGCAAGACTGGTGAAAGAAGGAGTCCTTCCCTCACAACTCATCACTCGCCAGTCGCTGGAGAACGCGATCGTTTCCGTCGCCGCCACGGGTGGCTCGACCAACGGTGTCTTGCACCTGGTCGCGATCGCCCGGGAGATGGGGATCGAACTATCCCTGGAAGAGTTCGATGCCATCGCTGCAAAGACTCCGATAATCGCCGACCTGAAACCCGGTGGCCGGTTCGTCGCTACGGACCTTTACGCGGCGGGCGGGACACCCGTGATCATGAAGGAGTTGGTGAAGAAGGACCTGCTGCACACAAACTGCCCGACCGTCGACGGACGAACGATCGGTGACATCGCAGCCGCAGCGGAAGCGGCCCCACTTCAAGAGGTCGTCGTAGATATCGCTTCTCCCCTCAAGCCAACCGGCGGATTGGCCATCCTGCGCGGCAACCTGGCGCCGGAGGGTTGCGTCGTGAAGCTCGCGGGGCACGAGCGCACCTTCCACCGAGGCCCAGCTCGGGTCTTCGATTCGGAGGAGGACTGCTTTGCAGCGGTAAAGGCTCAGAGCATCGAACCTGGGGATGTGATCGTGATCCGTTACGAGGGTCCTGCGGGGGGGCCGGGGATGCGCGAGATGCTCGCAGTCACCGCTGCACTCGCCGGTGAAGGCATGGACGACAAGGTTGCACTGATAACGGATGGGCGATTCTCAGGGGCAACACATGGGTTGATGGTCGGACACATCTCGCCCGAAGCGGCGCGTGGAGGTCCCATCGCAGCGGTCAGAGATGGCGACGTGATCGAGCTCGATGTCGATGCCCGGGAGCTCCGGCTGGTGGTCGAGCAAGACGAGATCGAGAAGCGGCTTTCAGATTGGCAGGCCCCGCCGCCTCGCTATCCGTCGGGCGTCTTCGCCAAGTACGCGGCTTCGGTTGCGTCGGCGTCGGAAGGCGCGATCACAACCCCGGTCCGGTAGTTCTGCTCCCCCCGGCTATGTCCGGATGGGCGACCTTCAACCATTCCTGTTCGAGCTTGCCCAACTCGGTCTGAGACGGTTCCGAGAACCAGAACTCCCGCGCTATGGCTTGCCAGTTTGCACTCGCCTCGAGCCGCGCCAACAGTGAAGCAACACCGAACGACATCCGGTTCACCGTGACCATGACACCGGGGACCGCGACCTTCCGCATGGTTTGGAACGCCCTACTGCGAGGATCGAATCCGGCCGCCGCTATCTCTTGAACCAGAGGTCTATCGATCGTCATCACCTCGTCGCTCAAGACAGGGCTGTTAAGCATCTTGAGGTGCTCCCACACTGCATCGATCTCGGGCGTCTTCGCGGTGAGGATGCCGAGAGATTCGAGAGCCTCCCGGCCCGCTTCCTTGTCCTCGTGGATCAACGCCTGGACCACCTGCAACATAAGGTCGAGTGTCCCGGGATCGATCGCGCGGACGAGCCCGAAGTCCAGGAACGCAACCTTGCCGTCGTCGCGCAACATGTAGTTGCCGGGATGGGGATCTGCCGAGAAGAGCAGGAACCGGTTGAGGCACCCATAGAAGAAGCGGAACAGCATCTCGCCCAGTCGATCCTTCTCTGGCTGCTCCCAGTCGAAAGCCTCGATCAACGACCTGCCTTCCACGAATTCCTGAACGATGACACGCGGCCGGCAGAGCTCCATGTGGACCTTGGGAACGACCACGAATGGGTGACCATCGAACAACTGGCCGAAGCGGGCCTGATTAGCTGCCTCGCGCCGGTAGTCGAGCTCTTCGAGCACGCGATCGCGAACCTCCGCCGCGATCTCCTTGGGGTCGAGGTTCGGCGCGACCGCCACGGACAACTTGGTCAGAGCAGAGATGTTCTTGAGGTCGGCTCGAACCGCATCGTCCACCCCCGGGTACTGGACCTTCACGGCTACCACCTCGCCCGACGAGAGCCGGGCGCGATGTACCTGACCGATCGAAGCGGAAGCAACAGCTTGTTCCTCGAACTCTTCGAAGATCTCCTCGACCGGCTTGCCGAACTCTTCCCGGATCACCTGTCGCGATGCTGCCGGGTCCATCGGCGGCGCGGAGTTCTGCAACATCGTCAAAGCGTCACGGTAAGTGGATGCGTAATCCCCCGGCGCGGCGAACTCGTAGAAGGAGGCGAGTTGTCCCACCTTCATCGCCGCGCCCTTCATCTCACCGAGCATCTGCACAACCTGTTCGGCGGTCGTGCGATGGAAGCCTTCGAGATACTCCTGGGCTCGAGCGGGAGCGGCGAATGACTTGACCCGGGTACCGAGGAACCGGGCGGCCGACTTTCCCGTTTGCCCGGCAAGCCTTGCGCCCCGTTGCGCCCAGCCGGTCGGCAGCTCTCTTGGTGGTTGCTTCTTTTCCGTCATGTGCCTCTACTGTAGGGGTCGTGGCGAAAGTAAGAACATCTGTGGTTGTGCTCGTACTGGCTGCACCGGCGCTGGCCGGGTGCACCGGTGCCAATGGCAGCCCGGGTAGCTCATCACAGAGTCCATCTGCTTCGATCGCTTCCGCAGGCCCCGCCCCCACTCCCAGCCCCAGCGGCTCCCCGACACTGGCATCCCTTTCGTCCGCCCCAGAGAGATTCTCGAAACAGCGCGCGATGATCACCGTTCGGAAACTGGCGACCGACATCGGGATACGCGTCAAAGCCACTCGTAACGAGAAACGTGGAGCGCGCTATCTCAGAAAGAAATTCGAAGAGTTCGGATACAGGACCAACGTCCAGAGATTCGAGGTTCCCGGTGGGACCTCGCGCAACGTCGTCGCGTGGTGGCCGGGGGCCAAGCGCTACCCATTCGTTGTCGGCGGGCACATGGATTCCGTGCCCGGTGCACCGGGTGCCAACGACAATGCCTCTGGGACGGCAGTGGTTCTCGAACTGGCTCGCATCTTCGCGGGCACCGAGCAGGCTCGCTTCATCCGGTTCGTAGCCTTCGGTGCCGAGGAATACGACTCGGATCACGTTTCGAACCACGACGGCTCGGTGCACTACGTCGAAAAGCTCGGAGAAGAGGGGCGAGAGCGTCTCGGCGGGATGCTTTCGGTGGACATGATCGCCGACGGAAGACCTCTGCTCGTCGGGCACTCCAACATCGCGGAAAAACCAGTTGTCGCCCGCACCGTGTTCAACAAGATGGACAAGGCTGGCTTCGATGTTCGGTTCATCACTCTGTGCGACTGCAGCGACCACGGCCCATTCGAACACGCAGGCATCCCGGCGAGCTTCGCCTACTCGGGACAAGAGTCCGACTATCACTCACCGTCAGACACGGCCCCGAACCTGAGCTCGAACGATCTCCTGCGTACGGGACGAGCCGTCCGGGCGTTCTTGATCCACCTCGACAAGGCGATGCTCGACCGCTTCCGGCGAGCCTAAGGGTCCGGCCCTGGGACCCCCCTCTGGAGGCTCGCCCGTCGATTTGTTTCCAAGTGGGTTGCTTCCACATAGCCTCTGACCAGGGAAAACGAGCACATCCCACGCGTCTCCACGTCGCCATGTACCCTTATGTACGAACCACGGACGTTTGCACATCGATGCATACGGAGGATCAAGCCGATGGCAAATCCCATGACGGAGCCTCTGGAGCCTTACGAGCCGAGCACCACCTACGGGTCTCACGATCTCGAATACGACTGGGACTACGACCAGGCTCGCTCCGAGAGACAACCCCTGAACATCATCTGGGGGCGCGTAGCGATATTGGGCGGGATCGTCCTGCTCGCCTTCTTGCTCGGCCGGATGACATCTGGCTCGGGTGGTGTCGACGCGTCGAAACTCACCGCAGCCAATGAGCGCATCGCAGAGTTAGAGCAACAGAACAGCGCACTTACGACCGAGGGTGTCGCCAAGGACGACCAGATCACCGATCTGCAGTCTCAGATCGCCGCGTTAGAGACTGCCGGATCCACTACCGAAGATGATCCTGCAGCCGTAACCGAAGACAGCGAGATCACCGGAACCAAGTACACGGTGGAACCGGGCGACACCCTTCAGAGCATCGCGGAAGAGTTCTACGGCGACGCGTCTCTTGATGACTTCCTTGCGGAGACGAACAACATCACCGACCCGACCGCTTTGGGGGTTGGCCAGACGCTGATCATCCCGAACGAGCCGCCGAAGCAGTAGCAGGGTTCTTTCCAGCAAGAGTTCGTCCAGACGTGACGTCCCAGTCGCGACCACCCGCTGACGCGTAAGCGCCGAAGCTCGGGTATACCTCCGGGATGGAAGAAGACCTGAAGCAACGAGCTTTAAGAGTCGCTCACGCGATCGCGTCCGAGATGATCGACCAAGGCGCCCAAGCCGTTTACCTCACCGGCAGTTGGGCACGCGGTGACGCCCACCGTGAGAGCGATCTCGACATCCGCGCCGTCGGACCGCAGCGCGACAAACATCTATTCCGTAGAGATGGATTCCTCGTTTCCAGCGAGTGGCAGCCGAAGGAGCAGCAGCTCGAGGCCCTCGAAGATGCAAGGAAGGTCGGCAGTGTCGTGCCGGGATGGCGATCTGCGGTGCTGCTCCAAGACCCCGACGGAGTGGCAGCGGCCATCAAGAAAGAAGCCGAAAACTGGACCTGGGATCGCGTCGAAAACGAACTCGACGAGGTGGTCTCGGACGAACTGGCGCATTACTCCGAGGAGGTTCACAGCCTCTACACGAATCTCGAGCTGGAACTATCGCTCGGCGCTGCAGTTCAAAGAGGGATGGTGGCCAGCAAGCTGGCTCCGATAGTCGCCCTGCACGAGCGCATCCTGTACGAAACCGAGAAAGAGCTATGGGACCTGGTCGCGGACAAGATGGGCCCCGGATGGGAAAAGGTCCAAGAGAGAGCACTCGGGTTGGAAGGTGACTTCGCGACGGGATGCAAGGCGACCTTCGAACTCTTCCAGATGACCGTCGATCACGTCGGGAGAACGGGTGATGAAGCCGCTGACGAGGTCATCGCTCACGCTTACGAGCTCGCAGCCAAGGGGATGTCCCAACTCGGCTAGGCACGCTGACAACGAGGGCAGTAGGTCGTTCCCCGGCCCCCGAGAACCACTTTCCGAAGAAGGGTTCCGCAACGCGGACATGGCCGTCCTCCTTGCCCGTATGCAACGAGGAAAGAAGCATTGCGGCCCGACTCACCATTGACCATCTGGTAGTCGCGAAAGGTCGTTCCTTCGCGCTCGATCGCACCGGCCATGACCTCTCTGATAGCCGCATGCAGTTGCGCCGCCCGGTCCCGTCCTACCCTTCGGGAGGCGGGATGGATGCGTGCTAGCCACAAGGCCTCGTCTGCGTAGATGTTGCCCACTCCTGCCACGGGTTTCTGCGACAGCAGGAAGGGCTTCACTGCCGAGCGAGTACGCGCCAGCTCCTTCGCGAATCTTTCGAGATGGAATTCGTCTGAGAGCGGTTCGGGTCCGAGAGCGGCAAGCGTGGGAAGTTCGCGATAGTCGCCTCGATCGACAACCGCGATACGACCGAACCTCCTGACATCTCTGAAACACAGCACGCGGCCGTCCGCAAGGTAGAGCCTGGCTCGAACGTAGACGTCGTCGAGATCGAATCTGAACGATCCGGTCATGCCCAGGTGCATGACCAGCTCTAGATCTCCGGTGAGAGGCGCAAGCAGGAACTTGCCCCGACGGCCGACCCCGAGGATCGTCCGGCCGGCGGCACGATGCACGTCGTGGAACTCTCGGGGCATGGCAGGGATCGGGTCACACCACGTCTCGGCGATGGCGGCGCCGGTCAACTCAGGCTCGAGTTGCCTGCGAACCGATTCGACTTCTGGAAGCTCCGGCATCCGACAAGATTAGGATCGCTCGCCATGGGACAACACGAGATCGATCCAGACAATCTTCCTTACGCCCTAGAGAAACTGCCCCGAAAGGACGACGTAGGGGCCGATGCGTTCTTCGCGCTCGACCTCAGGGTCGGCCGGGTCGAGGCCGTTGAAGAGTTCCCGGAGGCGAGGAAACCAGCGTGGAAGCTGACGGTGGATTTCGGGCCCCTGGTGGGGAAGCTCCGCACCAGCGCCCAGATCACCAACTACTCGCGAGAAGAACTCATGGGCAGGCTCGTGGTGGGTGCCATCAACCTGGGACGCAAGAAGATCGCCGGTTTCACCAGCGAATTCCTCGTCCTCGGCTCGCTCGACGCCGACGGCACCGTTCGGTTACTGCAACTCGAACACGACGTGCAGCCGGGGGCACCGATCGCGTGACCCAGGGCCGCCCAGTTGAGCCCTGCAAGAAAAACACCCGGCCCCGAAGGGGCCGGGTGTTTCTGCAGGATCCGAGTAGCACGGCGGGTCGGTTGGGTTGATGGGTGCGCTACCCGGAGCCCTGCTTTCCCTCCGCGTTTCCGCTGGGGGCCTGATCTGATCTGCCTTGCGATGCGCCGGCTCCGCGCGGGCCGATCCCGGGAGCTTCGGAGGAACGGCCACGGTTACCGTCCTTGCCGGTCGCCTTGCCTGCCGGAGCATCCGAAGAGCGGCCGCGTTCCTTATCCGCACGTTGCCCTGGTGCTCGGTCCTTGCCGCGGGGCCGATCGTCGTCCTTTCCGGCTGCCTTGCCGCGGCCCCGGTTGTTGTCCCTCCCGCGGGGGGCTTCCTCGGAGCGACCCTTGTCGCCGGGGGGAGTCACATCCGGTGAACCTGGGTCGGCTGGAGGGCTCTGGTGCTCTTCGGCTTGGTTCGGAAGCTCAACACCTAGGACCCGCTCGATAGCTCGCTCGGCTGCGGTCCCGGGAAGGTCCACGCCCGCGTAAGCCAACCCGGCCAAAGACATGAACCCCGCTGCGCCACCGGCAGCGAACCGGGAAGTGAGAGCCACACGATGGCGCCACCGCCGGGTTTGGGATGTAACCGTTTCCGAGGACTCGTTGGAAAAACCGGTCGAGATCATCGCCAGGTGCCTGGCTACCGTGGTCTCGTCCGGGGCCCGGGACAGAGCGCGCATCGAAGCGAAGAGGCCGGCCACTGGGCCTGGCTCGCTCTCCTGCAGGGCGCGCTCGAACGCCTGATCGTCATTCATGACTAAGTAATCGCCGGACGACGCCGCAGGGATACGCCTGCTGGGGCACTAGCTCAAGAACTTTCGAAGAGCCTCGAAACCCCTTCTCTGTAGCGCCTTCACGGCTCCGGGGCGCTTGTCCAAGATCCTTGCTACCTCCTCGATGGTGAGGTCACCGATGACCCGCAGCGCTATCACCGCTTGTTGATCGGGAGAAAGCCGGCCCAGGATCGCGCGCACGGAAGCTAAGTCCAGACGCTCCAAAGCATCGGCTTCCGCATCTCCTACCGGCACCCGGTCACCCTCACTATCGGGCACCTCTTTCACCCGGCGACTACTACGCCGCACCTCGTCCACCTGGCGCCGGTGGGTGATCGTGAGCACCCAGGAACGGAACTCCCTCTCGCCCCCCGAGAACCTTTCGATGTCTCTCACGACGCTGAGGAACGTTGCCCCCAATAGGTCTTCTGGCTCGGGGGCGCCTTTGGCGCGCAGGTAGCCGATCACCAGGGGCGCGAGGTCCCGATAGAGGGATTCCCAGGCCAGTGGATCCCCGCCGCGCGCCCGCTCGAGGATGCCCTGGAAGTCGTCGCCGAGGCTCATCGGGCTAGATCTAGCTCGATACGGTGATCGTGCCCTTCATGCCCCCGTCATACCCACAGGCCGGTGATAACAGGGCCGCGAGCACTGCTGCGATCGTCATGCGTCTCAATCCAACCTCCGCCTCAGGTGGTCATGGGGTGCCGGGATGTTTCGCCTCGACAAGGTATCGCGAGCGGGTCGCCACGCCGTCCTAGACCCGCCCCAGCCTGCCGGGGAAAGCTACTGGTCTGACCAGTTGACCAGTAGGCCCATAGATGCGATGGTAGGTCGATGGACCTGATCCCGGTGCGAAGACAGTCGGCGTCTGAAGGAGTGTTCGAGCAGCTCGTTGACCGCTTGTTGTCCGGAGAAGTGTCACCAGGGCAGGAACTGCCCGCCGAGCGAGTCCTGACCGAGGCTCTTGGCGTGAACCGCCAAGCCGTAAGGGAAGCCCTGAAGCGGCTGGCGCAGGCAGGCCTGGTAAGGATCCATCAGGGTGAACCCACCAGGGCACTCGACTACCGACGCTCGGCGAACCTGGACCTGCTCAGCCGCCTGCTGTTCACTCCACAGGGGAGGCCAGACGCGCGCGTGATCCGATCGATCATGGAGATGCGAGCGAGTATCGGGCCCGACGCAGCCCGGCAAGCGGCTAGGCGAGCCAGCGCCCAAGCGCGCCACGACATCGTCTCTATCGCACGAGAGATGCAGGACACGGATGAACTTGACTCGCTAGCGAGCCACGATCTTCGTTTCTGGGAAACGATCATCGATGCTTCCGACAACATCGCATACCGCTTGGCATTCAACAGCTTGCGCGAGACATACGAACCGATGTCGTCGGCCCTCAGTCCGCTATTCGCATCCGAGCTCTCTGCTTCGGGTCTAAGGGTCACCCTGGCCGGTCACATCAACGAAGACCGGTCAGACGAAGCTCGTGACACGGCTTCGCAACTCCTTGCCCTTGGAACCGCTGCCATGAACGAAGCGTTCGCCAGTTTCGAGACCAAAGAGTAGGAGACACCATGACGAGTTCAACCCAGGCTCTAAGCACTCCGTCTAGGTCTGCAACACCCACCCTCAGGCACGAGGCTTCATTCTTCGTCCGCCAAGTGACCCCCCGGATCATCACGCCACTCTTGTTGCTTTCAGTGGCCATCAGAGCGTCGATCCCCGGATGGGCGTGGGCGGATGCAGCCGTCGTGATCGCGTTGATCGCCGCCCAGCCTTTCGTCGAGTGGCTGATCCACGTGTACATCCTTCATTGGAAACCCAAGCAAGTCATGGGCCGCACCATCGATCCATTGGTAGCCCGCAAGCATCGGGAGCATCATGCGGACCCCAAACGCACCGAGTGGATATTCGTTCCGCTGCCGGTGCTGGCCAAGGCCATCCCAGCCACGTCATTGGCGGTGCTACTCCTTGCACCCATCGACCTAGCGATGACGGCCATCTCGGCAGGTCTAGCGATCCTGTTGACGTACGAGTGGACCCACTACCTGATCCATTCGCGCTACCAACCGAGGACCCGTCTCTATCGCTACATCTGGAGGGCCCATCGCCTTCACCACTTCAAGAACGAGAACTACTGGTTCGGGGTGACGAATCCCATGGGAGACCACGTTCTCGGCACCTTCCCAGCTAAGGATGCGGTCGAGACGTCACCGACGGCCAGATCCCTTCATGCAGGTGGCGTCTAGTTTTTAGGGCTTAGGGGGCCTCAGTTCTTCAGTTGCCACACGTTGTCGATGATGATCGGTACCCGGGACCCCGAAGCAGCGATGCCATGCACCTGCACCTCGGGCCCACCGATCATCGTGTCGGTGTGAACGATCGACGAGTTGAAACCCATCTGGTCACGCTCTTTCGGGTCGGCCGGTTTCCGTAGGACCGAATCGATCCCGTGTCCCCAGGCGATGTGACAAGCGGCGTTCTCGTCGAACAATGTCGTGTGAAAGACGGTGTTTGTCTTACCGACAGCCGAGGTTCCGTCCACGAGCGCCACCTCGCCTAGCCGAGCGGCCCCCTCGTCCCTGCTCATCTGCGCCCGCACGGTGTCCGCGTTGGAATCGGCATGAACGTCCACACAGACACCCTCACGGAAGGTAAGCCTCAGTCCTTCGATCGTCGTGCTTTCAGCGATCAGAGGCCTCGTGCAGGTGACCGTGCCTTCGGTCTTTCGGAAATCGGGTGTCGTGAAGACCTCTTCGGTCGGCATGTTAGGAACCGTCGCTATGCCGCTATTGGTTTCGAAGCTCGCGGCCAGCCAGTCGACCTCGTTGTTAAGCCCAACCCTCAGGTCGGTGCCCGGGCCCTCGAAATGAAGCTCGGAGAAGGCCATCTCGTTCATCTGACGCGCCCGATCCTTGAGACGGCTGATATGGGCGTCCCATGCCGCCACGGGGTCCGGCTCGTTCAACCTCGTCGCCTCGGCGACAAGATCCCAGAGCCGTTCCATATCCGGTTCTCCGAAGACCTGCTCGGCCCACCCGGCATTGGGCGCTGCGACGATCGTCCAGTTGCAGTTCCCGCTCATCACCACTTCGAGCAGCTTGGGCGTCACTGGGAACTGAGCGGCCGCCATGCGATCGGGATCTTGTCCTGCCATGAGGTTCGGCTCCGGTTCGCCCGCAAGCTGGATCAAGGCGCCCTTCTTGTCGCTGACCTCTCCGAGGAACACATCCCACCAGTCGGGGACGTAGGCGAGCGAATCCTTCTTGGCGCTCTTGATGCGATGGAAACGAGCATGCGGGTCGACGTAAACTAGATGGGCGAAGTTGGCGCCGGTCTCGTAGCAGACCTCGACTATCTGGCGAGCTAGCTCAGCATGAGCGGGCTGACACCAGATGTAGACATCCTGGCCCTCTTGAACGTTGGCGCCGACCTTCACTGCAAGCTCGGCGTACCTGCGAAGCCTCTGAAGATGATCCGCCAAATCCCCTCCTGTCCGTGTCCCGACCCTGGGCAATAATGGAGCACCGGGGGCTGGTTGCCAATCCCCCACCCGGGCCCCGCCCGGTAAGGCAAGATGGGCCCATGACCCTTCCTGTCCCCGATCGAGAAGCAACCCTGGCGGCCTGCCGGGCCGCCGTGACCGACTACACCCGCCTGCTGCGCAGCGATCTTGACCCTGACGCAACCGCCGTCGGTGAGTGGTCGGTGCGAGACGTCGCCGTGCACACCGCCCACATCGCTCACACCCTTAGAGCGCTGGCATCCGGTAGTCGCTCACCCATCACGGACCATCGCGACATGAGTGCCCAGTGGATGGCGAAGGTTCGCGCCGATCCCGACACCGAACTGTCATCGATCGCGGACCGGATCGAGTCCGATGCTTCGGAGCTGCCGGGCCTGCTCACCGCCGAGGTCTGGGACGAGCCCATCGATTGGCATGCCGGGTTGAAGGCTCGGGGCTACTCGCTGGCTTGTATCCAGGTGAACGAGAGCCGGATCCACGGGCTGGACGTCGCTCGCACGGCCTCGATCCCATGGGACATCTCGCGCTCGGACGCGATCGCGTCGATCGAAGGTCTTCTGCCCGTGTTGCACAACTTCGTCGATGAAGAAGCAGCTAGAGGTTTGCATGCAACATTCGAGCTTCGTCTGCGGGGCGGTTCGACGATCTTCATGCGCTTCGACGATGACTCCCTCAGCATCGGCACGCAGCGGCCGGAACGGATCGACTGCGTGGTCAGCGCCGACCCCTTGAGCTACCTGTTGATCGGCTACGGACGCATCGGGCAGTGGGGGCCCATCGCCACCGGCAAGGTGGTGGCATGGGGGCGCAGGCCACTGCTGGCGCTGCGATTCGGCAAGCTGTTCGTCTCTCCGTAGCCCTCGGACCCAACACCAATGGGCCGCGTGAGAGGCTCTGCCGTTACCCCTACTCTTTAGACATGGCCGACCTGCCCGATGTCTATGACAGAACGCGCAAAGTGATCACCGCTTTCGTCTCTGGATTGTCAGATGACGATCTCCAACGCCATGTTCCGGCAACTCCAGATTGGACGATCAAGGACATCGTTGCCCATCTATCGGGCGACGTGGCGTACGTGTATGCAGGGGACTTCCCGCGCGAGTTCTTCGCGGCATTCGGCGAGCCCGCAGGCGTCGCCAAGTTGAACGAGTGGACCTCCAAGATGGTGGCGGAACGCTCGAACATGACATTGGACGAGATCATCGAAGAATGGGAGACGAGCACGAGCAAGCTGTTGGAGGGATGGCGCTCGGGCATCATGCCTCACGGTCTGCCGATCTTCGCAGCAAACGTTCTCGTCACGGACATCGCCGTCCATCAACAAGACATCTACGGTGCTCTCGGGCTCGAACGTGATCGCGACTCGGCCGCTCTGCGCATCGGAACAACCGGTTACATCGTCTCGATGAGTTGGAGACTTCAGCCCGCAGGCATCCCACCGTTGCTGTTCGACCTCGGCGACAAAACACGCGCAACGAGCGAGGGTGAGCCAGGAGCGACGGTGCGGGCAGGCAGGTTCGAGCTATTCCGCGCCCTTTCCGGGCGGCGCGCCCCGGATCAGATCAAGAACTTCGATTGGCAGGGTGACCCCGAGCCCTACATCCCCTACTTCTTCCCCTACGGGATGCGCGAGGAAGCCCTGGTCGAGTAGCCCTCAGGCGATCTCTCTTCGCTGGAACATCCCCACCGCCAGCAGCATCATCACCAGGACATAGCTCCCGATGACAACCGCAGATTCCATCGGCGAGCGGCCTATGGCACCGGCCTGCTCCCCCACGATGATCGTCGCGAGGTTGTCACCTACCAGCCAGGGTGTCCAGGCTGGTTTGAGTCCCCGGACGAGGCTCTCCACGATCGCGAGATAGACGAATCCGACGCCTAAAGCGGCCGCAGTATTGCGGCCGATGGTGGCTAGAGAGAACCCGAACAACGATGCAGCCACACCAACGCCGGCGATCCGCAAACAGCTAAGTGCGTAGTCGGCCAACCAGGCGGCGTCGGCACCTTCCATCGATCCATGGGCACTAGCTGCAGGCAGCATGGCGAGAGAGAACAGAGCCTCGAGGATCACCAGCCACACGAACGTGACGATCGCCGTAGCCACCATCTTGGCACCGATCACTGCCACACGTCGTGGATCCCATGTGAGCAACGTGGTGATCGTGCGGTGAGTCCATTCGGCTCCGATGGATGTCGAGCCGAGAAGCCATGCGAGCATGATGAAGAGGAATGCCAATCCCTCGATGATCTCGGCCATGTCCGTGTAGAGAAAGCGCGGATCCTCCAACGACGTCGCCTCGGCACAGATCTGCTCGACCTCTTCTGGAGGAAGGTCCGACCCCTTGAAGCTCCGCACGCAATCCTCGTACGCCGAGCCGTCGATGGCCACGGCAGCTCCACTACCCTGGTTCCGGCCCGTGACGATGAACGAGACGACTCCCGCCACAAGGAAACCCAGGAGAGCCAGGATCGTAAGTGCCTTGAGCACCCGGCGGCTTAGGAGTCTCATCAGCTCGGCGCGCAACAGTCCGGTCATGAGGGCTCTCCGGGTGTGCCGGGGTCCTGATCCGGTGGGTTCTGGTCCGCTGATGCAGCCGCCACATCGGCTCCTTCGCCGGTGAGTTGTAAAAAGACCGTCTCGAGATCGACCTGATGCGGCCGAAGCTCGTCCGGATACAGTCCGGCCGACGCAAGCATCTGAACGACCTCTCGACCCTTGTCGCTGGGATAATCGATCTCGAGCAAGCCATCGACCTCGACGGCACTCACACCGTTGGCCTGAAGGGTGTCGATCGCGCGGGCCGGTTCGACTATCCGCATCAGCAACCCGCTCTTGCGGCCCCGGCTGAGCACGTCATCGACGTCACCTTGAGTGATGCAACGTCCCCGTTGGAGGATCGCGACCCGGTCACAGGTCTGCTGGATCTCACTGAGGATGTGGCTCGACACCAGAACGGTTCTTCCCTCGGCCGCGAGCCTTCTCAGCAACTCGCGCACCTCCCTGATGCCGGCGGGGTCCAGGCCGTTGGCGGGCTCATCCAGGATCAGCAGTTCCGGATCTCGCAGGAGTGCGGCAGCCAAACCGAGCCGCTGGCGCATCCCCAATGAGTAGGTCTTGACCCTGTCCTTTGCCCGAGCGCTCAGATCGACCTGTTCGAGCACCTCATCGATCCGCTCCTTCGGCAGGCGGCCGACCGCAGCGAGGATCTCCAGATTGCGACGACCCGAGAAGTTGGGGAACATCGCGGGCGCCTCCACCAGAGCTCCGATGCGGTGGATCACATCCTGAAGACCGCGGGTCGGCTCCTTCCCAAGCACGGTGCAGGACCCTCCAGAGGCATGCGCGAGGCCGAGCAAGCATCGGATCGTCGTGGTCTTGCCAGAGCCGTTCGGGCCGAGTAAGCCGAACACGCCCCCTTGCCCCACCGTGAGGTCGAGGCCATCAAGTGCAACCGTCGATCCCCCACGAAAGCGCCGATAGGTCTTGCGTAGCCCCCTGATCTCGATGACGTCCACGCTGGTCCCCTCTCGCCCTGAGCCGCAACCGGCGCGTACACCCTGCCACAGCGGGTCACAGCTCGTCGGATGACGCCTTTACCGGGAGATGGGAGGTGTTGTACGTTGCTCGGCCCGGTTGCGCACCATGAAGGGGGTGTCATGCCAGAGCGCGCCGAGATCGCCGAAGAACAGAGCTATCTGGACCACGCCTACGCGTGCTTGGAACGTATGCGCGCTCACGCAGAAGACCTGCTCGCGCGAGCGGATTCTCCCAATCAGGTCGAAGCAGAGATCCTGCGATGGCACTTCCAAGAGCGCGTCACCTCTCTGGGCGACGCTCGGACGCCTCTGATCTTTGGCCGCCTCGACGAGGACAAAGGCGACAGCTTCCGCATCGGTCGCCGTCACGTCCGTGACGAAAAGGGTGACGCGATGGTGGTGGACTGGCGCGCTCGCGTAGCAGCGCCCTTCTATCGAGCAACGATCCAGGACCCGATGGGCCTCAAACGGCGGCGTCGTTACGTGATCGAGAACCGCAAGCTTCTCGATCTATTCGATGAGTATCTCGATGACCCTGACTCTGTTCTCGCTACCTCCCACGGCGGAGTACCCGATCCCCTGCTCGCCGAGATCGGCCGCGCGCGTACGGGGCAGATGCGCGACATCGTTGCGACGATCCAGGCTGAACAAGACGTGATCATCCGCAAGCCCCTCGAGCAGATGGTGATCGTTCAAGGAGGTCCCGGTACCGGAAAAACTGCCGTGGGCTTACATCGGGCGGCCTTCCTTCTCTACGAGCACCGTGAGCTACTCGAGCGAGCGAAGGTCTTGATCGTGGGACCGAACAGACTGTTCCTCAGCTACATCAGTCAGGTGCTGCCCTCGCTCGGGGAAACGGCTGCCTACCAAACAACCATCACGGGGCTAGCTGGGAGCGCGTTCAGAGCACGCAGGACCGACCCGGCAGAGGTGGCCCGTCTGAAGGGAGATGCCCGCATGGCGGCGGTTATACGTAGGGCCTACACCGGCAAGATCAGCACCCCCGATGTTGATATCCGTGCTGCGATATCCGGTTTCGTCTTCGAGGTACCGGCAACGGTCCTACGCAAACTCATCACGCAAGCTGACGCAGAACACACTCTCCGGCAAGCTCGATCTCGATTCATCAGCAATGTGCGCAGCTATCTACTGGAGCGATACGAACTAGACATCGCTTCCGCCGGACCAGAGCCCGAAGAAGTAATCGATACCGCGCTGCGCAAAGGCGATCTGGAGAAGCAGTTATCAAAGGTATGGCCCAACACGGGCCCGGAAGCTCTCGTACGGAAACTGCTAACGAGCCGAACTGCCCTGCAAGAAGCCGCTATATCGGTCGGTTCCAACAAGGACCTCTTAGAGGGGGCGGGTGGTGGTGGCCCTGCATCCGAACCGAGCGTGTGGCCCTCTGAAGCAGAACGGCAGACGATGCAGTACCGCTCGGCCAAGGACGTGCGAGAAGGAGGCTGGTCGGCTTCGGACATCGCTCTGCTGGACGAAGCTGTGTGGCTGATCGATGGGGTTGAATCTCGCTACGGGCACAGCATCGTCGACGAGGCCCAGGACCTTTCTGCGATGGAACTCCGCATGATCGCTCGAAGAACGCGTTCTCATTCGATGACGATCCTCGGAGACCTCGCCCAAGCCACAACGCCGGCGGGGCAATCCTCATGGGAAGAAGTTCTCGGGCATCTCGGTGCCCCGCCCTCAGCAGAACTAGATGAGCTATCGATCGGCTACCGCGTCCCGGAGCCGGTGATGGACCTCGCGAATCGGTTGTTGCCTTTAGCGGCCCCCGGCGTACGGCCGTCTCGGTCGGTTCGGCCGTCCGTCGAGGGGCCGCGGGTCCTTAGAAGCTTCGATGGTTCACTGCTCGGAGACGTCGAGGAGGAGCTCCGCGCGTTGACCAAGCTCTGGCAAAGCATCGGGGTCATCTGCCCGGAGATCTTGATGGATCAACTCATCAAGACCTTGGATGCATCGGAGCTGCGATTCGCCACTTGGGAGAAGGAAACCATCGACGAGCCGGTCATCCTGTTGCCTCCCGTCGCATCCAAAGGACTCGAATTCGATGCGGTCCTGGTCGTAGAGCCCGAACTGATGATGCAAGAACCCAAAGGTGCCAGACGTCTCTACGTTGCCTTAACGAGGGCCGTGCAGCATCTTTCGATAGTTCATGAGTGGGAGCTTCCCGCAGCTTTGCTCAGGTGAGCGCTCTGCTCAAGTGATCAGACGTTTCCTTATCAAGCGTGACGCCACCGTGGCCGCCAGCACGAACATGGCCAACAGATAAGCGACGTGCACCAGGGTTCCGGGGTCAGCGGCGCCGCTCGTGAGATCTCGCAACAAGGTTGCCGAGTGATACAGCGGAGTGGCCATCACGATCGGTTGCAACCATCCGGGGTAGAGCGAGACGGGGTAGAAGGTGCCCGAGAACAGAAACATCGGGACCACGATCAAGGTCATCACCTTGTCGAGCGATGAGATCTCCTTCGTTATCCCGACCAGGACCATCGCGCCTGATGAGAGGGCTGCTCCAGACAGCATCACCGCCGGTAACGCGAGCACAGCCCACGGGGACCGGATGAGTCCCAGGCCGAGCATCACCAACAAGAAGCTCGCCCCGTAGATGGTTCCGCGGATCATCGCCCAGATGATCTCGCCGAGGGCGATATCCGAGATGTTCAAAGGGGTGGTGAGCATCCCGTCGTAGGTCTTCTGCCAATTCAGCTTGAAGAACGGCGTAAAGAACCCATCGAAGAGCGCGCCGTTGAGGGACGAAGAAGCCAACATCCCGGGGGCGAGGAACGCCGCGTATTCAAGCTCCAAGCCGCCGTATGGGATGCGATCTACGAACTGTCCCACCCCGAACCCGACTGCGCCCAGATAGAAGATCGGTTCGAAGAACCCTGTTGTGAACGCGATCCAGTAGTGCCGGTAAGCAAGGATGTTGCGCTCCACCAGCTTGCGAGCCCGCGCGAACGTAGGCCGTGGGTAGACCTGGGGAGGCGGTTCGAACTCGACGCTCACGGTCGAAGTCTCTTCTCGAACGCCCGTATGCCCAACACCGTGCCTATCCCGAACAACGCCACCAGATATCCGATGTGCCAGATGGTGGTCAGGCTGGGTGATCCGACCATGAACTGTCTCACGAGCTCGACCCCGTGGAACAGAGGTGTCAGCTGTGCTACCAACCTGCCCCACTCTGGCAACTCTTCGATGGGAAAGAAGGTGCCCGAAAGGAGAAAAAGCGGAGTGACGACCAGCCGGAAGAGCCACGTGAACGCCTCATCGGTTTGCAGGCTCGCAGTCATCGCGGCAACGACCGTCGCGCAACTCATCCCGACCAACAGGACGGCCGGTATCGCCATCAGGGCCATGGGGGAATCGACGATCCCGAACGCTGCCATCACGGCGAAGAAGGGGATCGCCAGTTGGGCCAGTGTCACTCCGACCCAGAGCATCTCGCCTAGGAAGATGTCTCGCACGCTCAGCGGGGAAGCCAGCATCGCCTCGTAGTTCCGCTGCCACACAATCTTCGCCATTATCGGGTAGGTCGCCTCGAAGACTCCGGTCTGCATGCAGGTAGCTGCCAGCATGCCGGTCGCGAAGAAGGTCCGATAGTCCAGACCTCCGAAGGCTCGATCGCCTTCTACGAGCGAACCGAGGCCGAGTCCCATGGCCGACAAGAACATGACCGGGGCGAGGACGGTCAAAAAGAACGAGGTTCTCCAGACGCGCCAATACACGATCCGGTTGCGGGCAACCACCTTGTACGCGTTCATTCGACCAAGGAGCGGCCGGTGATGGTCAAAAACACGTCTTCGAGCGTGGCTCGTCGAACCAATGCACTGACGGTCTCGAACCCTTGTTCATGGATCGAGGCCAGGGTCGCATCGCCGTTCTCGGTGTAAAGGAGAACCCTGTCGGGGAGCGACTCGACCTTGTCAACCGAACCTTGCATCGCAGCGATCAACTTCTCTCGCACTTCGTCGTCGATGCGAACCTCCAGCACCTCTCGCGTGCTGTAGCGGTTGATGAGATCCCGAGGAGACCCTTCCGTGACGATCTTTGCCTTATCCATCACGACCAGCCGGTCGCACAACTGCTCGGCCTCGTCCATGTAATGCGTAGTGATGACCAATGTCACTCCGCGCTGCTTCAGCCGATAGAGCCGGTCCCACACGAGATGGCGAGCCTGAGGATCAAGCCCCGTCGTTGGCTCGTCCAGAAGGATCAGGTCCGGGTCGTTTATGAGGGAGCGAGCGATAGTGAGACGGCGCTTCATCCCCCCAGAAAGAGGTTCGACCTTGCTCGAGGATCTTTCCGTCAACTGCACGAAATCCAACAGGTCATCGATCCGAGGACCGGCTACCTCGCGAGGCACATCGAAGTAGCGCGCATACATCTCGAGGTTCTCTCGAACAGTTAACTCGATATCGAGGTTGTCCATCTGAGGCACTACTCCGATACGAGCTTTGACCTCGGACGCTTGAGTGACCGGATCCATCCCGATCACACGCAGCTCCCCTCCACTGGGCGGAGAGATACAAGCGATCATCCGCATCGTCGACGTCTTGCCCGCGCCGTTAGGACCCAGGAAGCCGAAAGCCTCGCCCCGCCGGACCTCGAAGTCGATGCCATCTACCGCAACGAAAGGATCGAATCTTTTGGTCAAGGAACGAGCAGAGATCAGCGCGTCGGATGTAGTCATCGAAGCATCCTAGGCAGAGCCTCAACGATTGCAGTCCCCCGGGGAACTTCCTGGTGCGGGCCACGGTGTGCGCCCCTAGCTACGGGCAGGGTGATGCTCCAGTCCCGCAGCGCGAACGCCTTCCTTGGATGGCTGATCCCACAGCTACCGACACCGAGCTCGAGCTAGAGAGGACCGTCAGCCGGGCAGTAGGCGGAGCCAGCGTTTCAGACGCAGGACCCTGCCTACTGCCTGATCGATCCGGCGTTCCGAGATCGAATCTCGTCGCACGGCTTGGTACAGCTTCGAAGCGCAAGCCTGAGCTGTCACGTGATCGCCGGCGAGCAAGGCGATATCCACGCCGGCCTTGACGGTGTTCTTGCACGCCTTTGCAACGCTCCCGCCGAAGCGCCACGCCACCACGCCCAGATCGTCGGAGATCGCCACACCCTCGAATCCGAACCCTTTCCTCAAACGCCGGGTCGAGATGTGATAGCTCATGGAGGCGGGCACCTCGCCCCCATCGTTCACGAACATCGCGTGCGAGACCATCATCAACTGGAAGTTTGCCTTGACGGCTTTCTCGAAAGGAACGGCGTCGATGGTCCGAAGATCGTTCTTGGACCGATAGACGTAAGCACGGCCGTCGTCGGTGTTCTGCGTAGCACCGCCAAGGCCGGGGAAGTGTTTGGCGGTGGCTGCCACGCGTTTCAACTGCATCCCTTCGCCGAAGGCCTTCACGAGACGACCCGCGGCATAGCGGTTCGCACCGAAACTTCGCGCTGCCATCACATGCTCGGGCGGCAGATCGAGGTCGGCCACGGGGGCGAGATTCACGTTCACCCCGGCCTGTTTGAGGGCGTACCCGGTCTTTCTTCCTTCTTCGAGAGCGACGGCTTTGCTTCCGATCTCGCCCATGCGGGGTGCGGAGTATCGAGGTGGCATGTCCTCGAAGCGCTTCACCACTCCCCCTTCCTGGTCGACCGAGATCAGCGCGCCCGCCCGGATCCCACTGGAAGGACGTACGGCAGCCTGGATCTGATCCGTCAAAGCAGTGAGTTGACTCTTGTCCTCATAGTTGCGAGCGAACAGGATCACGCCTCCGAGATGGTTCGCCCTTATCGCATCGCGCTCGGCTGACGTCAGCGACTTCCCCGAGATCGAGAACATCACGAGTTGGCCGACCTTCTCGCGCAAGGTCATCTTCGATATCAGGTCATCGATCTCACCGGAAGCACGGGTGTCCACCGGGGCCCCTTTGTGAGCGGGATGAGGCGGGGGAGGCAGAGCGGCGGATGCCATCGGGACAGGGCTAGCGGCAAGACTGGAGAGCAACAGCGTCGCGACCACCGTGAGCTTGATCTTCACGCCGACCTAACGTTCGCTGGGACCGAACGGATTGGGGCCGTCGTCTCCCCGCCGGCGCGCCCTCAAGAAACGCTCGACCTCTTCGCCGATGCGGTCGGCTGGGGGCACCTCTTGCTCGCCGACCAGGCTCTGCAACCGCTCGATGTAGGCGCTCGACTCAGGATTGGCGGCGATCGCCTCCTCGAGCACCTGCATCTGGGCTGCCATCTCGGTTTCGAGCTCACCCGCCCCGATCGTCACTCCGAGGAACGCTTCGACCTTTCGGATAAGGGCGATGGAACCCGCAGCGTATGGGGACGCGTAGTGAGGTACCTGCGCCCAGAAACCCACAGCAGGCAACCCGGCAGCAGCCATCGACCACTCGACCAGGCTCACTGCAGCCGCCGGAACGCGTAGCAGACCCTCGATGTTGTTCCCGGTCATCAACGAAGCGTCCGAGCCGGTCATCATCACCGGCGTCGGCGCCGTGTGCGGAACTGCAGCCGGGATCGCACCGATGCTGACGTGCTGCACCACGCCGTGTGCGAGGGCGAAGTCCGTTACGGCGCTGCCGAAAGCCTTCCACGCTCGATCCGGCTCCGATCCTCTCAGGACGAAGACGTCGCGCTCTGAGAGCCTGCGCAGAGTGATCGTTATCTCCGGCCACTCGAAGCGTTTGGGCACTCCGGCCACGATGTCGAGGGTCGGCCGGTGAGCCCTGTAGTCGAACAGAGCATCGCTGTCGAACTCCACGACGACGATCCCGCCTTCCGCTATCCGCTGTGCTGCGGTGCTTCCGGCGCTGCCAGCATCGACCCAATCTTCGAAACTGACGATGAGAGCAGGACTGCGAAGGTCGGTGGGTTCTTCGAGGACCCGGTAGAGATTCACCCTTGCAGACTAACTGCCGTCTGCGCGACCACCCGTGACACCCGATACGGTGGTCATATCGAGCGAGCAGACCGGTGGCTTGAGTCTGTCGATCTGAACGGGAGGTGTCGTGAGCGAGGTCGAGCACTACCGGACCTGCCCCTTGTGTGAGGCGACCTGCGGTCTAGCGATCACCATGAATGGCGACAAGGTGATCTCCATCAAAGGCGATCCGAAGGATGTCTTCAGCAAGGGATTCATCTGTCCCAAGGGCACGGCGCTGAAGCATCTGCATGAAGATCCGGATCGCTTGCGTCGGCCTATGGTCCGGATCGACGGAGAGCTTCGGGACGCCACATGGGAACAGGCGTACGCTGCGCTCGAAGCAGGTCTCTTTCGAGTCATCTCCGAAACCGGCAAAGACACGGTTGCTCTGTACCTCGGTAATCCCACCGTTCACAGCCTTTCGGCAAGCGTGATGACCATTGCCCTGGCGAAGCTCCTAGGCACCCGCAACCTGTATTCGGCGGCCACGGTCGACCAGATGCCCAAGCACGTTTCATGCGGACTGATGTTTGGCCGGCCAGACCACATCCCCGTTCCAGACATCGATCGAACGGACTACATGTTGATCGTCGGCGCCAACCCCTGGGTCTCCAATGGGAGCTTGGCTACTGCGCCGGACTTCAAGGGCCGGCTGGAACGGGTTCAACAACGCGGAGGAAAGGTCGTGGTCGTTGACCCCCGCCGCACGGAAACTGCGTCCGGAGCCGATGATTACGTTCCCATCAGACCAGGCACCGATGCCCTCTTCCTGCTGGCCATCGTCAACACACTGTTCGAGGAAGATCTGATCGACCCCGGCGATGTCGCGGACTTCGTCACCGGTCTCGACGACGTCCGCCATGCCATCGAAGGGCTCACTGCCGATCGTGTCGCATCGGTCACGGGGATCCCGGCGCACACGACGCAGCGGATAGCTCGCGAGATCGCGACCGCTGCAAGCGCCGTCGTTTACGACCGCGTCGGTGCTCACCAGCAGGCCTTCGGCACTCTGACCTCATGGGCAGCGGACGTCATCACTACCCTCACGGGCAACCTCGACCGCCCCGGGGGCAAGATGTTCGCTCTTGCCGCCCACGCGAAACCCGATCCCGATTCGCCGGGGGGACGAGGTTGGGCGATCGGACGGTTCACGAGCCGTGTCAGTAACCGGCCCGAAGCGTACGGTCAGTTGCCTATCTCGGTTCTTGCGGAGGAGATCGAAACCCCGGGCGAGGGCCAGGTGCGCGCGCTGATCACGGTGGGGGGCAACCCGGTCCTGTCGACCCCGAACGGTGCCCGGTTGGCCCGGGCTCTTGAGTCGTTGGACTTCATGGTCTGTGTAGACCCCTATCTCAACGAAACCACACGCTTCGCCGACGTGATCTTGCCTCCCCCCTCAGTGCTCGCCAAACACCACTACGACTTCGCCTTCTATGGGCTGTCGGTTCGCAACATCGCGAACTACAGCGAGCCACTCGCCGATGCTGAAGGACCCGACGAGTGGGACAGCCTGGCGCGGATCGCTGCGGTTTGCTTGGGACAGAGCGGAGGCGGTGACCCGTCATTCGTGCCCCAGATGGCCCTTGCGCAGATGGTTCAAGAAGCCACTGCCGACGACGGGCCACTTTCGGGCCTAGACCCAGCCGAGATCATGCAGACGCTCACGGGCGATAACCCCGTCGTTGCGATAGCCGACTTCCGGATCAGAGTGGGGCCCTATGGGGATCTGTTCGGAAAGAACCCCGGCGGACTTTCGCTGGAACTGCTGCGCCAGCATCCGCATGGTATCGATCTCGGCCCCCTCGAACCCCGGCTTCCGAATGCACTTAGAACGAAGTCCGGAAAGGTCGAGCTCGCGCCGCAGCCGATCATCGACGACATCCCCCGGCTGCGAACGTTGCTGGACCGGGACCCCGATGACCTGGTGCTCATCGGACGCAGGCAGTTGCGCTCCAACAACTCGTGGATGCACAACGTCCCGAAGATGATCGCCGGGTCGAACAGATGCACGTTGCTCGTGAATCCTGCCGACGCTGAGAGATTGGGGATCGGTCAGGGCATGACGGTCAGGGTGGCTTCCCGGGTGGGAACGGTTGAAGTCGAAGCCGAGATCACGGACGACATGATGCCGGGAGTGGTCAGCCTTCCACATGGGTGGGGGCACTCGGAACCGGGAACCCGCTTGTCTGTTGCCGGCAGCAAGCCGGGCGTCTCGTCCAACGACCTCACCGACGAGGACGAGATGGACCCGCTATCGGGCAATTCGGTTATGAACGGCATCCCCGTACGGATCGAAGTCGCCGTAAGCGCATAGGAGTGCCCATCGAGCGAGCCGTGATGCGAAGATGGGTTAGAGACAGCCGACCAGGAGGTGCCTCAAGTGGCCAACAAAGACAAGGGTGCTAAGAGCGACAAGAAGCAGCCGAAGAAGAACCTCAAAGAGAAGCGAGCCGCCAAGAAGGAAAAGAAGTCCACCGGGGGTAGCTCCTCGAGCTAACCCACAAGCGTTCTGTTAACGAAAACCGCCAACCGTTGGCGGGATCTGTTAACGGAACGAGTCGGCTCGCTTTGCGGCTCGTCCGCGCTCGTGGGCATCCAGGATCACCTTTCGCAGGCGAACCTCGGTGGGAGTGACCTCTACGCACTCGTCTGCTCGGACGAACTCCAGCGCTTGCTCAAGTGAAAGTTGGCGGTGAGGGATGAGCCTCACCAATACATCTGCCCCGGCAGAGCGCATGTTCGTTAGCTTCTTCTCCTTGGTGGGGTTCACGTCCATGTCGTCGGCCCTCGAGTTCTCGCCCACGATCATGCCCTCGTAGACCTCGGTGCCTGGTGGCACGAACATCGTCCCGCGGTCCTGGAGGTTGAGAAGCGCATAGGAAGTCGTGACACCCCGGCGGTCGGCCACGAGACTGCCGGTGGGACGGGTCCGGAGCTCTCCGTGCCACGGCTCGTACCGATCGAAGACGTGGTGGAGCAGTCCGGTCCCCCGCGTCTCGGTGAGGAATTCGGTCCTGAAACCGATCAGCCCGCGCGCCGGAACCAGGTATTCCATCCGGATCCACCCCGTTCCGTGGTTGACCATGTTCTCGAGCCGCCCCTTGCGAAGCGCCAACAACTGAGTGATCACACCCATGAAGTCCTCGGGTGCATCGATCGTTAGTCGCTCGACCGGTTCGCAGAGCTTGCCGTCGATCTCTTTGGTGACCACCTCGGGCTTGCCGATGGTCAGTTCGAACCCCTCGCGGCGCATCATCTCGACGAGAACCGCCAGTTGGAGCTCACCCCGCCCTTGGACCTCCCACGCGTCCTTACGCTCTGTTTCCAGGACCCGGATCGACACGTTTCCGATCAACTCCTGATCCAATCGCGCCTTGATGAAGCGCGCCGTCACCTTGTCACCCGACAGACCGGCCAGTGGCGAAGTGTTGACGCCGATCGTCATCGAGAGGCTGGGGTCGTCGAAATGGGTCACCGGAAGCGGCCGGGGATCGTCCGGGTCAGAGAGCGTCTCGCCGATCGTGACATCGGCGAGACCGGCGATCGCGATGATCTCGCCCGGTCCGGCCTCCGCAGCATCGACCCGGTCCAGGTTCTCGGTCACGTAGAGCTCGGTGATCTTGACTCGCTCGATCGTGTCATCGGCCCTGCACCAAGCAACGGTCTCACCCTTACGGATCGTCCCGTGAAAGACCCGGCAGAGGGCCAGCCGGCCGACATACTGCGATGCGTCGAGGTTCGTGACCAGGGCCTGAAGGGGATGCGACTCCTCGTATGTGGGGGCCGGGATGTGCTCGAGGAGCAACTCCATCAAAGGTTTCAGGTCACTACCTTCGATCTCTGCGTCGAGCGATGCCTTGCCTTCCTTCGCGTTGCAATACACGATCGGGAAGTCGATCTGACCCTCCTGGGCATCGAGATCCAGGAAGAGCTCGTAGACCTCATCCACCACCTCGGACGCTCGCGCGTCCGGCCGGTCGATCTTGTTGACGACGAGGATCACGGGAAGCTTCAGTTCGAGTGCCTTCCGCAGAACGAAGCGCGTCTGAGGAAGTGGCCCTTCGCTCGCATCGACGAGAAGCAGCACACCATCGACCATCATCAGGCCCCGCTCGACTTCGCCCCCGAAGTCCGCGTGCCCTGGGGTGTCGATGATGTTGATCTTGACGTCGCCGTAGCGTACGGCGGTGTTCTTGGCGAGGATCGTGATCCCCTTCTCACGTTCGAGATCCATCGAGTCCATCACGCGCTCGTTGACATCCTGGTTGGACCGGAACGCACCCGACTGCCACAACATGGCGTCGAGCAAGGTGGTCTTACCGTGGTCTACGTGGGCGATGATCGCGATGTTGCGTAACTCGTCACGAACAGGCATCGGCTATCTCGGAGATATGCGTTCAGCGGCGGCGACTGCGCGCCGGGCCCCTTGATCGACGACCGTGCGACGAGTACAAGCGCTGCGGGCGCACAAGGGTTAGACCTTCCGCCTGGAACTCCTCGTTCAGCTTCAGCTCGCGAGCGACGACGCTCATCTCGCGGCGCTCGGTCGGCAGGACGAAGGTCACGCCCACACCGGCTCGTCCGGCTCGTGCCGTGCGCCCAACGCGGTGCAGGTAATCCTTGTGGTCCTGCGGCGGGTCGTAGTTCACCACGTGCGTGATCTCGTCGAGATCGAGCCCGCGTGCCGCAACATCCGTCGCGATCAGAACGTCGACGTTGCCCGAAGCGAACCGATCCAAGGCTTTCTGGCGAGCGGCCTGCGTAAGGTCGCCGTGCATGGCAAGGGCTTTGATCCCCTTGGCCGTCAACTTGGTCTTGAGCCGGTCTGCACCACGTTTGGTGCGAACGAACACCAGCGCGAGACCGCGCTCTTCTCCCAAGACTTCGATCAACTTGTTCAGCTTGCCGTACTGGTCAACCGGCACGAAGCGGTGATCGGCAAGTTCGACGGTGGGCTTGTCGTCTTCGATCTCGTGCTTGACGGGGTCATGGGTGTAAGCACGAGCAAGATGTCCGACCCGCCCATCGAGCGTTGCGGAAAAGAACATCGTCTGACGTTTGCCCTTCAAACGATCGACGATGCGGTCGACCTGAGGCTGGAAGCCCATGTCGAGCATGCGGTCGGCCTCGTCGAGTACCAGGATCCTGATCCCGTCAAAGGAAAACCTCTTGCGGGTAAGCAGGTCCTCGAGACGGCCAGGCGTTGCGACGATGATGTGGGCCTTGGAGGCACGGTCCGCCTGACGGTCGAGGGAAACACCGCCGTAGACGGAAGCCACCCGCAGGTTCTTGACCGCAGCGATGTCCCTGATCTCCTCGGTGACCTGCACGCAAAGCTCGCGGGTCGGGACCAGGACCACAGCCGAGGGCCGCTTCATCGTGGCGTCGAGACGCTCGACTATGGGGATGGCGAATGCAAGGGTCTTGCCGGACCCCGTGCGGGACTTGGCAAGGATGTCCTTGCCTGCGAGCGCATCGACCATGACCAGGGCCTGGATGGCGAATGGCTCTTTGATGTTTCGGCGCTCCAGCGCCTTGCAGACAGGCGCGGATACGCCCAGATCGGCGAATGACAAAACGTTCAACTCCTTCAGCGGTGATCCCGTCACCGTTCGCGGGAGATCCGATGCCGCTACCACCTGAAGGAGGAACCGGGAAACGAATCTCACGGGCCACTCGGTCCGATGCCGAGCGCAACCCTGTGGTTCGAGTTACTGGTGTGACTATAGACAACTCGTGCGTCTGAGGTGTCCAACACATGATACATCGTCAGGATTCCCGCCAAACTTCAGGTTTCCTGCCTGCATCGCTTCGAGTCAAAGGGCGCTCCAGGCAAAGGTTTCCGGACAAATGCGGCGAAACAGAACCGGTAACATCGCTGGGAGGTTGCCCGGCGGGCATCTGGGGGGATGCACCATGCGTGGTCGGAACTCTGCTCGTGTCGCTGCCGCCGTCTGTGCGGTGCTGATCGCCGCGGCCTGCGGCCAGAAACCTGGGGTCGTCTCGGAACGATCCTTGGTGTCTGCTGAGGGGGTCGAGGGTGTCCTCGATGAAGAAGGGAACCTGGTCGACCCCGAGACCGGCGAGGTGCTGGCTACGGCCGAGGAACTAGCGGACTCAGGCGGGGGTTCTTCGACTTCAACCACGACGTCAGGTGATCAAAACACCTCCGGCTCGGACGCCGCTCCTAGCGAAGAGCCGAACCCCTCGGATGCGGAGCCTCCAGCCGGAGGTACTGCAACGGGGGTTACCGCAACGACGATCAAGATCGGTGCGCACGCGCCCATCACCGGGGCAGCTCCGGTGCCCTCGGACTCCGCGAACAAGGGTGCCCGGCTCTATTGGGAATGGCTCAAGCGTCGCGGAGTGAAGATCCATGGTCGTGACGTCGAGATCGTCCTCAAGAACGACAACTACAACCCCTCCCAAGCAGTCGCAGTCTGCCGGGACATGGTCGAGAACGAAGAGGTGTTCTTGCTGTCGGGCTCAGCGGGAACGGACCAGATCCAGGCTTGTGCCCGATACGCAGCAAGCGTCGGCGTTCCCTACCTCTCTGCCGGCGTGACCGAACTGGGCCTCGAGAACCTCCCCACCTACTTCGCAGTGTCGATGACATACCCGGATCAACAACCCCTGCTCGCCGACATGTTGAAGTCGAGACTCGGCGCCGACGGCGAGAAGAACGGAATCGTTTGGTTCAACACTGCGACCTTCCAAGATGGACGCGATGCTTTCGTTCAAGCGATGGAAGATCAGGGCTTGACGCTCGACTACGACCGAGCGGTTAGCAAGACCGCAGGAACGAGTGAGGCACAAGCCGTGGTCACCGATCTTCGGTTGCAAGGTATCGAGAACGTGAACCTGCTGTTGAGCCCGGTGTTCTTCTTGCAGATGCTCAGTGCAGCCGGCTCACAGAACTATCGCCCGCAATGGGTGGCCGCAGGGGTGCAGATGACTTTCGACGCGGTTGCGACCGCAGGTTGCCGCAGCCAGGCTCTGGACGGCGCAAAGATGTTCGCCCCCTTCCCGGCGTGGGTCGACTCCGACAAGTACGACCCGAACTTCCGCAAAGCGGTACGAGAGATCTACCCCGAAGAGCAAGATGGCGACGACTTCATGTGGTACGGATGGTCCGCATCCAAGGGGTTGCACGCCATGCTCGAGCAGGTCGGGCCCAACCTCACACGTGAACGCTTCATGTACGAGCTCGAGCGCTCCAAGAACCTGTCCAACGGGATCGGTCCTCGCATCTCCTTCTCGCCAACCGACCACTTCGGGGCCGATGAGGTACACGTCTCCGAGGCGAGGTGCTCGCAGGACAACCGCTGGCACACGATCCAGAGCTGGGTCAAAGACTTCTAGCCTTCATTGCACCTCGTGTGCATAGACGACGCGCGTTCGGGAGACACTTCTAGGGATCTATCCACCTCAGAAAAGGGATCTAGATGAAATGGCGTCGTCCCCGTAAGCGAAGCGGCGACATCATCGACCGGCGTGGCAGATCGGGCGGCGTGGGCATGCCCGCTGCCGTCGGCCTGCCGGGGCTTGTACTGGTGGGAGTGGTGTTCTTGGTAAGCAGGCTGCTCGGCGGGGACACCAACTTCCAGATCGACGACGTGTTCGGGAACATGGAGGGTGGCCCGCCGGCCGAGGGGCCGCCGCCCACAGCGGACCCAGATGCCAGGCTGGTGGACTTCATGTCTTTCGTTCTCGACGACGTTCAGAATTTCTGGGAAGAGGCGTTTCGGGGGAGCGGCAAGACATACAGACGGGCCGAGCTAGTTCTGTTCGATTCTTCGACATCCTCGCAGTGCGGGGGTGCTCAATCACAATACGGACCGCACTACTGCCCTCCGGATGAACGCGTCTACATCGATCTCGATTTCTTCAAGGAGCTAAGGAACCGCTTCGACGCGCCGGGGGATTTTGCGCAGGCCTACGTGCTGGCCCATGAGATCGGCCATCACGTGCAAAACGTCCTGGGGATAAATGCGGATGTGACCAAAGAGCAACGCAACGACCCCGATCGGGCCAACGAGCTCTCGGTGATGCTCGAACTCCAGGCCGATTGTCTCACCGGAGTGTGGGCGCACAGCACGTACAAGCGAGAGATCTTGAGCAGTGGTGACCTTCAGGAAGGGCTCGATGCTGCGGCCGCTGTCGGTGACGATCGCATCCAGGAGCAGTCGGGGGGCCGGGTCAATCCCGAAACGTGGACCCATGGTTCTTCCGAACAAAGGATGAGGTGGTTCACAAATGGTTTCGACAGTGGCGATCCCGAACGCTGTGACACCTTCTCAGCGGACGAACTCTAGGGAAAACACCACCTCAAGAAGACGCTGCCCCTAGCCGCGAGAACCGAGCAGCTCGAAATGCCAGTCTTCCCACGACATCGGACGCCACAGCGGCAGCTCCAGCTCTTGGACCAGTTGAGCTGCGAGGTTGAGATCACCGCCGAGATCCACAGCTAGACCACGTTCATGGTACGAACCGCCCGGCGGGGCGACCCAGTTGTCGGCCACCTCGGGGTCTCCGTACTTCTTGAGCGCCCGGAGCCAGAGCTCGTACTGGCGTGCGGAGTCGCGGTAGCCCGAAACGATCCAGATGCGCCCACCCGAGGCCGAGATCAGCGCGTTCACGGACTGAGCCAGGGCCGGGTGCAGACCCGCAACGCTCGGAACCGAGATAGATCCTCCTACCGCAACGGCTGCTTCTTGCGTCGCGACATCTTCGGACTTGGGCAGCAACCAGGTGACCTTTGCGCCTTTGACATTCTTGCGGATCTGTTCTTCCAGAGAGTTGAGCGTGACGCCGGATTCGGCACCGACCACCAAGGTCTTCGGCGCACCGAGACGGGGATATCCGTCGATACTCAAGACGAGGTCGGCGAAGTTGGGGGTCGCGTTGTCGGCCATAGCTCCGACGGCAACGTCGCCGATACCTTTGATCGAAACGGCAGTCGAGTCCCCTAGTTTGAGTCTGTCGGCAGCTTCGGGAGTGATAACTGCATCGCCACCTATCAATGCGAACCAAACGAAATCAGCAGCCTTGGTGGCGGCCGGTGACACGGAACGAAGATCGAGGATCGGGGCAGTCGCAACATCCAGCGAGACCGACTTCTTACCGGCGTTCACCGAAAGCTTCTTGGTGGTCACCGGGACTGCCAAGGCAACACCTTCGAGCGCGTTGACCTTCTTGACGTCGGCAGCAGTCAGGGCCTTGGAAGTACGAACGGTGAAAGCGGGAACAGCAGGGATGGTCTCGGGCAGCGCCATCTCGTCAAAGGCAGCACCCGCGCCGCGCTGTTGACGTCCGCCTTCGGCGAAGATCTCTTGGCGTCCACCACACGCACCGAACAGTGCGGCGGCGGCTAGAACGATCGCAATTAACCGGTTGATCCGGTTCCCCTCCGTGATCATGGTTGTTCGGTACGACGCAGCGTTACCCACTCCTGCTCGGTTTAGGCCAAGGATCTCGGGCCGATAAGCACACGCTTGATAGCGCAATAGGACATCTCGGACACACTTTTCTCCGGCGCGCGACCCACTACCTATCGCGAAAGGGCTTCCTCGACAGCGGCCCATAGCTTCTCGGCGTCTCCTCGCCACACATCTCCTGCCGGCAAACCGGTCAGTTCCTCGGCAGCCTGGATGTGAGAGCTGGCCTCTTCGGCGCTCATCCCGCCGCAGTTGAGTGCTACGCACGCCACCTTGCACGGGCGCACCCACGAGGCGATGTCTTCGTAGGTCCTCACGACGTGGTCAAGCGGTGGGAGTTTGGTGTAGGGCGGCTCTTCGATCGCTTCACGCCCCGCTCTGTGCACGAGAACCAGAACCTCCGGTGCGCTGCCGTGGAGCAAGCCCAGCGTTACTCCGGAGTAAGCGGGATGCCAGAGACCACCCTGACCCTCGACCAAGAGGATGTCGGATCTCTCATCGGCATCCACCACCAACTGCTCTGCTGCCCCGCTCACGAAGTCGGAGATGACCCGATCGACGGCGATCCCCTTTCCCGCGATGAGGATGCCGGTCTGTCCGGTTGCGATGAACTCGGGAGACCATCCCTTCGCCCTAGCTACCTCGGTGAGTTCGAGTGAGACGGTCATCTTGCCGACCGCACAGTCCGAGCCGACCGTACCGACTATCCGTTGCGGCACCTGCAGCGCGAGTCCTGAGTTAAGAGGTATCCCATCCGGTGGCTTGCGCACATCCCAGAGGCGTCCACCATGGCGTTCTGCCAGCTCTACCAGCTCGGGGTCGTCACCCAGGAACCCATGAAGTCCATTGGCGATCTCCATGGATGCTTCGAGGGCTTCTTTCAGCAACGGCCGCCAGTGGTCCGGGATCCAACCGCCCGGTGTTGCAACGCCCAGCAACAAGGAGGTAGCCCCCGCATCGATGCCCTCGGATACCGATCCGACTATGGGGGCCGCGCGTTCCAACGACGGCATCACGCTTGAAAGATCGTGACCCTGATGTTCGGTGTCGAGGACGGCCGCTATCGGATCCCGGCCGTAGCGGAGCACTCCGTGCGCGGTCTTGGCATTGCGTGACATCAACCATCCGTCTGTGAGTACCAGCCAGTTGCGCTCTACCACGGCGGCTCTGCCAACCCCGAGCCCGGGCCCTCGATGGGGCGAACCGTTCCCGACCGGAAGGTGACCGTTGGGAACGGGTCGGACGCCAGCAATGTGGGCCCATCGACATCGATCTCGTCTGCGAGCGGCGCCAATGCCACTTCCGCAGCGGCTGCAACTCCCGAGACCAGGTCGCATCCGATCATCACACGCAGACCGACCGCCCTCGCGGTGTGGATGGCCCGCATCGTCTCTCGTATCCCTCCAGCTTTCCGCAGCTTGAGATTCACACCGTCAACGGCGGATGCGAGCCGCGCTACATCAGCTGAGGTGCCGGCATCCTCATCTGCATAGATAGGGATCTCAGACGAGCCGCTTACCTTCCGAAGACCATCGAGGTCACCCATCGGGATCGGCTGTTCGCAAAGCTCGATGTCGTACGGCGCTAGTTGCTGCAGCCTGTCGATAGCCTCATCGACCGTCCACCCTTCGTTCGCATCGATCCGCAACCGGCCGGGGAACTCCTTACGTATCGCAGCGATGGCTTCGACATCTCCTTCGAATCCAACCTTGGTCTTGATGATCGGCATGCCCACCATCCCGCGCGCCTTCTCGGCCATCTGATCTGGATCGGTGATCGCGATGGTCATCGAAGTCTCGGGCGCAGGCCGTTCGCCGACACCGGTCAGATAGCGAAGGGGGATGCCGGCCGTGCGTGCCGCCAGGTCATGCCACGCGATATCCAGCGCGCTTCGAGCGGATCCCGCACCGAGTATCTCGCTGGGCGCTTCAAGGTCGAACGGCTCGAACGCTCCCAGATCGATGTCTGCAAGAGCTTCGGACACAGAGGCGGCATCCTCGCCCCAGTGCTCGTCGGGAGAGACCTCGCCCGCGCCCCAATGGCCGCCGTGCTCGAGAAGAACGAAGATGTTCGTCGCCCGATCCCACGACCGTCTAGCGATCACGAACGGTTCGGCCAGCTCGAGCTCGATCGTCCGGACCTCCAACTCCATCAGGTCGCAGCCTTGTTCCGAGCGCGATACGCCGCGACGTTCGTGCGCGATGAGCACGTGTCATTGCAGAAGCGTTTGGAACGGTTGCGGGACGTATCGATGAAGACATCCCCACAGTCCTCTGCGGCGCAGATCCCTAATCTCTCGATCCCATAACGTTCGACCACGGCGGCAAGCACCATCCCACAGATCGCCCCGATGCGATCGGAGATCGGCGCCTGCATGGACGTGTAATGCATGTGCCAGTGACCGTCGTGGTCCGTCAGGTAGGGAGATGTCTTCGCGTCATGGATCAGACGATTGATGATCTCGGCCGCCGAGCTCTCGTTTTCAGCCTCGAACACCTGGCGGACCGTCGCCCGCAGCGCCCGCATCGAGTCGAGGTCCGAAGCGGTCAGGTGGCCCGGGGGGTCGACCTCGTGCTCGATGAGGAACTCCCGGAGCTGATCCGTATCGGCCAGCGTCTCGGTCCCAGAAGGTGAGCCAAGGCTGTTCACCAGATCGGGCGCGATCCTTACCGTTGAGTAATCGGTGAAATCCACTTGACCTATTACACCGCCCCCGGGTACCTTGTAAGCATCATAGAAATTATAGCCCCTTACCCCCCGATATACCAGGAGGTGTGACCGAGATGACGGCCCGCGCGCTGGCGCTGCGCCCAAGCGTCCGCTTCGACCCGGGCATCCTCGCCCTGCTCGCGGCCGTAGCCATCTGGGGGGTAACCATGGTGATCACCAGGTCGGCGCTGGAAAGCACCGGGCCGTTCACGATCCTTGCCACCAGATTCATCATCGGGTTCGCCTTGCTGGTGCCTTTCGCTCGTCGCCGGGGCTTCACCATGAAGATGGTTGTGCGACCGGTCTTCATCATCTTCGGGGCGGTGGGGATCGTCGCCCACAATGGCCTCGAGACCCTGGGCCTGCAGTTCACCTCAGCCGGCAGCGGAGCATTGGTCGTAGCGGCAGTGCCTGCCGTCACCGCTGCCATGTCGATCCTGATGCTCAAGGAGAAGGTCGGCAAGATGCAGGCTCTAGGCATCGCCATATCCATCGGCGGCGTAGCCTTGGTATCGGGCTCCAACTCTGGGGTCGCCGGTCCGGCAGAGCCTTTCGGGAACCTCTTGGTGTTCCTCGGAGTGGTCGCGTGGGGCTTATACACCGTGCAGGGCAAGCGGCTCGTTACCGACCTTCCATCCCTCGTGATCACGACGGCGGGCATGGGAGCCGCTGTCGGGATGCTCGTGCCGATGGCCGTCGCCGAAGTAGTCCTCACGGGGATGCCTCAGGTCGAACCGATAGCCGCTCTGGGCATCGTCTACCTAGGGGTCATGGCATCGGGTATCGCGTACGCACTATGGAACTACGCACTCAACCATGTCGATGCTGCGGCAGCAGGACCATTCGCCAACCTGGTTCCGGTGATCGGGCTCATCGCGGCGATCATGGCGGGGGAAACGACCAGCCCGATACAGCTCCTCGGAGGAGCGGTGGTGGCCATCGGACTGTCACTGAGTGAATCCGCGAGGATCAAGCACTCTAGGGACATACGGGATATGCCGTCACCGGCCTAACGCAGATGAAAACCCTTCAGGCATCGGTCCCTCTCGTCCGCAGACCGTCTCGAAGCAACCTCGCAGCCATCACCAACATGAAAATGCCGAACGCTTTCTGAAGTGAATCGGCATCGATCGCAAGTGCGAGGCGCGCTCCCAGGAAACCACCCAGCACTCCGGTAACCGCGAGGGCTGCGGCACGCTTGAAGTCGACGTACCCGCGTCGGTTGTGAGCGATCACACCTGCGATCGCGGTCGGTATAACGACCAGCAGGGAGGTCCCTTCGGCAACGTGTTGGCTCTGGTCAACCACGAGGATCAGGAAGGGCACCATGATCACACCGCCTCCGATGCCGAACATCGCAGATGCCACTCCCACGAGTATCCCGAAGGCGACCGTGAGCAGGATCAACTCGGCACTCACGGCCACACCATGTAGGTGCCGATGCCGACCATCAGCACTCCGAAGATGGCTTTCAGGGATCTTTCCGGTAGTGACGCCATGACCCTGGCTCCCAGGGGTGCCCCGAGGACGGCTCCGGTCGCCAGAGCCAGAGCCGGCGCAAGCTCGAGGGAGCCGTCCCAGGCGAATGTCACAGCTCCCGCTGCCGCGATGGGAACCACGGCGGCAAGAGAGGTGGCGTGCGCCTGATGTTGGCTCAGCCCTGCCGCCAGGACCAAGACAGGCACCAAGACAACACCTCCGCCAACGCCCAAGGCGCCACTCATGAGACCTGCCAGAAGACCCGCTCCAGCAGATACCAGATAAGCCGCTCGTCGCTCCATCATGAGCAGCGTAAAGGCCGCCCACCTCCCCGACAGGGAACGCGGGCGGATCTATCGTCATGATCACCGATCATCTGAGGGCCTCTCAGCGCTGCTTTAGGAATCCGCTCGCGGCGTCAGACTTGCGCGTTTTCTCCGGTTGATGTTTCTTCGGGGACTTTGACCACGACGATAGCGATGTCGTCTCGCTGATTCGTCTTCTGGAAGTCAAGGGTGGTCTCAGCGAGACGATCGGCGATCTCTGGTGCCGAACGACCTCGGCATCCGGCAAGAGCGGTTCGCAAGCCGTGGATGCCGAGCATGTGATCGCCCGACCGTGCCTCGGTTACTCCGTCGGTGTAGAGCACGAGCACATCGCCGGCGTCCAGCACGGCATTGTGATCCTTGATGTCGGCCCGCTCCATGAGTCCGACCACCGTTCCCGGAGTCCCTACCTCGCTGATCGATCCATCGGCCTTCATCACGAGAGGCAGAGGGTGTCCCCCGCACGCGATCGTCACTTTCCTTGGTCCCGATGGCGTGTCGGTGCGCAAGCGCACGAAAGCAACGGTTGCGAACCTCTCCGGCGGTGTCTGTGAATAGATCGCCTCATTGAGCATCGCCAGGATCCTTCGGGGAGCACGAGCTTTCATCGACGCAGCTCTGATCGTGTATCGAGCCAAGGTTGTGACCACAGCTGCGTCCGGTCCTTTGCCGGAGACGTCGCCGATCACGACATTCCAACTCTTCTTCCCCGTCGCGAAGAAATCGTAGAAGTCGCCGCCCACATCGATCGTTTCACTCGCCGCGTGATAGCGAGCCGCAAGTTCCACGCCGGGGATCTTTGGGATCGTCGGCGGCAAGAGGCTCTCTTGCAGCTTCCTCGCGAGATAGACGTGATCCCGCAGCAACCTCGCATTGTCGATAGCGAGGGCCGCCCGAGATGCGACGTCTTGGGCGACAACGAGTTGAGTCGCGCCGTAACGTTTCGGGTTCGAGGCTGACACCAATGTCAGTGTGCCCAGCATCCGGTGTCGAGCACGCAGTGGAAGCACCATCAGTGATCTGACCCCGAGCTCTCCTAGCAGACGTCTGTGCTCGGTCTCGTAGGTCACGTTGCTCAAAGTGTCGTGGTCGATGTCGCTGATGATCACCGGTTTCTCTTTCACCAGTGCACGTACAACAGGGTGCTGACGGTTGTCGGCCTCGGGCCGGAACGCGCGTAGAGCTTCCGCCACATCAGAGAGCGCAGGGTCGCGGTGCCGGACCCCGATGCGATCCACTCCGTCAGGACTGATCAGGTCCAAAGCGCACCAGTCACCGAGCATCGGGAGTATCACCTCGGCGATCTGCTCGAAGGTCTGTTCGAGGCTCATCGAAGAACCGAGACTTGCACTTGCTTCGGCCAACAACTCGACCTGCGACAAGATCTCCTCACGTTGGCGTTGCACGGTCACGCTCTGAGTCACGTCCTGCATGATCACCATCACCCCTCGGGTCTCCTCCGACTCGAAGGTCTGGAATGACAGCTTGAGATGGAGTGCAGTCTCCGCAGCCCCTCTAACCAGGGTTGCATCCACCCGCTCTGTCGAGCTTGCTGCTTGAGCCAGGCGGTCTGCGATCTCCTTCGGATCTTCGAAGAGATCGCCGAAGTGTCTGCCCAGAAGCTCCCGCTCGGGCCGCTCCAACAGGTCGCAAGCAGCAGGGTTGGCCGAAGCCACGGTCCCATCGCTCTCCAACCTGAGGATGCCGACAGGAGCCTGCTCCAATAGCTGAACCAGGTAGCTCTGCGCATCGGGACGTGCGATCACGGCAACAGGTTAGTGCCCACAGACGGCCATCGCACCAGTCGCTCGCATGGCGCCCACCGGGAACACGAATCTGCCGCGTTCTATCACTATGAAGTTGTCAAAGTGCTGAGTCTTAGTGCTGTCTTTCGTTGCAGGTTCCCGCTGCTGCCCCGGGGCGAGGGGGGCGAGGCACTCATTCACGCTGCTTGGTGCCTCGGGTGCGTTTGGAGCGGGACCTAGCACGGCGTGCTGTGGTCTTGGAAGCGT
>CALMBW010000004.1 GCA_937863385.1 uncultured Actinomycetes bacterium
CCCTCAACGACATCTGGATCTACGAGTGGGACAACGAGGCCGGCGACTTCGTGTCGCTCGGTAGCGCTGCCGAGCTGATCGAGTAACGCAAGCTAGAACCACAGGGGCCCCGCATCGCGATGCGGGGCCCCTGTTCTGTTCTACGTGACTGTCTCTTCTCTACGTTAGAACCTCGGCGGTGAAGTTCTCCAGATCGCGCAGGGTCCTTACTTCGTGCATGCCGTCGGTGAAGACGGCATAGCGTGACGCTGCCGAATCTCCCGTATCCCAGTAAGCCTTTGGCTCGGGATTCAACCAGTACACATGCTTGGCTCGCGAATGAAGCTCTTTCAAGGCTTCCTCGCGCGGCGCTCTGTGATTGTTGCGAGCATCCCCCAGGATCAACAGCGTGGAGCGAGCCGTGACGTCCTTGCCGTAGAGGTCCAGGAACCGCTCGAGCGATGCTCCGTAGTTGCTATGGCCGTCGATCCACACCACGTTCGCCTCCGCATTCACTCTGTCAACCGCGACGAATAGGTCGTCGTCTTCGAAGAGATGGGTGACCTCGTCGATCGTGTCGATGAATACGAAGGAGCGCACCTTGGTGAAGCCGCTCGACATGGCATGGACAAGCATCAGGGAGAACCGCGCGAAACGTGCAACGGAAGAGGAGATGTCGCACAGAACGAAGAGCTCGGGCTTGTGAGGCACCTTGTGTTTGAGCGAGATATCGAGAGGAACCCCGCCGGTCGACAGCGAGTGGCGGATCGTTCTCCTCACGTCCAATCCGCCGCGCGTCGCGTTACGTCGTTTCATCGCTGTGCGGGTTGCAAGCTTGCGAGCGAGGGGGCGGATCGCCCTACGCATCTCGTCCATCTCGGCGCGTGAGGCAGTAGCAAGGTCCAGATCTTCTGGGAGTGGACGGATCGAGTGGCGAGTGACCGCCTCTGGCCCCTTGCGGCGTGCGACGCGACGCTGTACTTCGGCCCGTACCTCAGAGCGGAACGAGGCTACTGCTGCTCGGAAACGATCTCCGGCGATGCGCGCGTCGATACCTTCGAGACCCGCTGCCTCGGCCCCCTGCTCGTTCAGTCGCTGCAGCAGGACGTCCATATCCAAAGCTCTGAAGACCGGATACTCGAAGTAGCGGCTGTCCGATGGCGAGCTTAAGACCCGTCCGAATCGGCCGACGGCACGACGAGCAAGTTCGCCCATCCCTCCTGTGCCACCGTTGCCTGCCACGATGGACTCGAACAGCTCGTCCATGAAACTCTCCGCCCCCTCGGCGGCGTGATGCTGATCCTCTCGATCGTGCAGATCGTCGATGTCGGCCGGACCGCCCCCATCGAAGTACACGTTGAAGAGAGCGTCGAATGCTTGCTCGTGGCTGCGCGTCTTGATCATCGTTGTGGCTAGAGCGGTCCTGAAAGCGGTTCGATCCTCGAACCGGATGTGCTCGAGGGCTCGTAGCGAATCGATGCTCTCGGAGATCGAAACGGGAACACCGGCGTTCCGTAAGGCATGCGTGAAAGCGAGCAAGCGGTTGAGCATCTCAGTCTCCGGCGGTTGGGCTAGTCACCGAGGTCGAGGTGTTGCTCGGCCCTGGAGAGATCGGAGCGGAACTTCAGAAGCACCGACAGGGTGCGTTGTAGCGTTTCGGGATCTAGCGTCGTCACGTTCAAGTGCAGGAGGGTGCGTGCCCAGTCGAGCGTCTCCGCTATCGATGGGGCCTTCTTCAGTTCGAGCTCACGGATGCTCTGTACTACCTTGACGATCTGTTCTGCGAGTGTTTCGGGGAGCTCTGGTACTCGCTGCAGCACTATCGCCTTCTCACGCTCTAGGTCTGGGTAGTCCAGATGGAGGTAGAGACATCTTCGCTTCAGTGCCTCTGACAGTTCGCGAGAGTCGTTAGAGGTAAGTATCACTAGGGGAGTAGTGACCGCTCGCATGGTGCCCATCTCGGGGATCGTGACCTGCCACTCCGAAAGGACCTCGAGCAACAGGGCTTCGGCTTCCATATCGAGCTTGTCGATCTCGTCGATAAGAAGCACTGTTGGTGCATCGGAGCGAACGGCTTGGAGCACTGGTCGTTCGAGCAGGAACTCTTCGGAGAAGATGTCACCCGACAACTGGTCCCAGTTCTGGCCCTGCTCGGCTTGGATGCGCAGAAGCTGCTTGCGGTAGTTCCACTCGTAGAGGACCTTGCTTTCATCGACGCCTTCGTAGCACTGCAAGCGGATGAGCTGACGGCCCGTCATAGCGGCGAGAGAGCGGGCAAGCTCGGTCTTTCCTACGCCTGCCGGTCCCTCGACGAGCAGGGGCTTGTTCAATCTCGCTGCTAGGAAGACGATCGTCGCGATCGCGGCGTCGGGAAGGTAGCCGGTGCTCGAGAGACTGTCGGAGACAGACTCAACACTGACCAGAGAGGCGTCGATCGCGGGATCCATCCCGCGATGCTATGCGACAGGAGCCGAAGGTGATCCGGCCGGGTGTCCTTCGGAGCCTCTAAGTAGCCCCCAGACGGTCCCGGTCATAGCTGCCAGAACCAGCCCCGCCACCATGAAGGGAACGTGAAGGGTAAATGCTGCAGCGAGGACCCCACCGAGCACCGATCCCAGAGGTATCGCGCCCCAGGAGAGCAGTCTGTGGGCACTCTGGACCCTGCCGAGCAGCCGGTCGGGAACCAAGCTCTGGCGAAGGGAGTTGGTCATCACGTTCCACAGACCGCCCGCGAAGCTCGTCGCGATAGCCATCGCGCCTACCAGGATCCAAGATGAAGAGGTGGCGATGGCGATGTTGGCGCCCGAAGCGACGGCTAGCGCGAGGACGATCGCCCCCCGGGTGCCCATCGATCGCTTGAGCTTGCCCGCGAGAAGACTCCCGAACAGAGCCCCGAACGCTTCTGCACTTAAGAGGAGGCCGAACCCGGCTGACGTCAGACCGAGCACTTCCAGGGCGAACAGCACCTGGATCGAGAACGTCGCGAACAGCATCAGGTTGGTAACCGCAGCTATCAAGGACAGATCGCGCAGGACCTTGTGGTTCCGCAACCATCGGACACCCTCTGCGATGTCATCGCGCAGCCTGGTCTTCTCTGGCTCTTCGAGCCTGATGGGGGGGCGGTATGAGATCGAAGCGATGAGAACCCCAGCCAGCAGGAACGATCCACCGTCCACGAGGAAGGGTGCCGCAGCTGCGACTGCGAACAGGAGTCCACCGAGAGCCGGGCCTGCGAATTCGTTCGTAACAACAACCGCTGCCTCGAGGCGACCGTTCGCATCCTCCAGACGGTCCTTCGGCACGATGCTCGGCATCAGCGCGAAAGCCGCATTGTCTGAGAAGACCTCTCCCACTCCTTGGAGAAGCGCGACCGAGTAGAGCAAGGCGATGCTTTCCATCCCCGTCACGAGGAAGATCCCGAGGGCACCCATAGCCAGGGCTCGAAGGATATTGATACCGACGATCAGCTTGCGCCTGTCAACGCGGTCGGCGATCGCCCCGGCGTGGAGCGAAAGAAGAAGCCACGGGAGTTTCCCAGCGAACATCAGACCTGCGATCGCCAACGGGTCTCGGGTGATGGTTGCCGCCAACAATGGAAGAGCCGTGATCCTCACGCCGTCCCCGATGTTGGACACGGCCGTGGCCAACCAGAGCTTGAGGTAGTCCCGTCCGAGTTTCGATCGGGGAGCGGGGCTTGAACCTGTGTGACCGGGGGGGTGGGTTAGATCGATCGTCTGATCGCTGTGACGGAGCTGCTCTTGGGTGACTGCCATGGCGTCTCGGGAGCCGTGCCTAGAAGCGGGAGATGGTGGGCGCCTAAGCGCCCACCATCATGTCTGGAAGGTCTAGCTCCAGCTCTTTCCCTGGACACGTGCGTCCACGTAGCACCTCCTCCCGAGCCTCCCATTTGCTCAGGGGATAAAGGTGGCAGAGACCAAAGGCGTAATCAAGGGTCCAATCGGGTGGTTGGTGAGTAATCAGAAAAGACTAGTCAAATAGTGAGAAAGCTGGGGGAAGGGGACTTTGGCAACAGGAATGTACAACGAGATAACAGGAGCACACTAGTACACAGAGGTGTCGTCGTCTAGAGGCCCGTTCGGGGGCCAATCACATCAGAGGTGTCGATCAGAATCAATCGGCGGAAAAGTCCAAAGATCCGCTACTTGGACTCAGCAGAGCTATCTTCGAGACGGGCTGCCTGGGCCCGGACGAGATCTCCCGGGCGCACCTCTAGATCGCTCTGACGCAACAGGCCGCTGATGATGGATTGGGCTGCCGTCATGGTTCGCTTCACCGCTTCCTTGGCCTTTTCCGTTTCCCCGATCTCGAGCGCCATGCCAGCGACGGCGAGACCTTGGACGACGTTGTCGTTCAGCTCTAGGGCCTGCTTGCGACGAACCTCGGAGTCGCGCAACTCCCGCTCGTACTCTTCAGACATCTTCTGTTCGGTGACGTCCTGGGCCGTCCCCAAGAACCTGACCACCTGCCCGTCGGGACCGAGCTCTATGGTGCCTCGCGAGCTGACGTAGCGAACCTCACCGTCGGGGCGCATCACCCGATGCTCGAGCTCGTAGGCCTGGCCGGTTCTATACGCTTTGTCCACCACGGCGTTCACCTTGTCGCGGTCGTCGGGATGTATCAATTCGAGGAAGGCGTCGTAGCTCGCGCCGAACTCCTCGGGGGAAACGCCGAACAACCGGTAAAGCTCCTCCGACCAGGTGATCTTGTCCTCGGCCACGTTCCACTCGAACGACCCCAGACGAGCCATCCTTTGCGCTTCCTGGAGCTCGAGGTTGATCCTTTCAAGTTCGAGCCGGGCGGTGTGCTCCGCCGCGAGGAACCGGCATCTTTCTAGTGCAAGATCGGCCAGGACCCCGATGCCCTGCAGGAGCCCCAGATCCTTAGGGCCGAAGAATGGCGTGTACGGATTGGTCCACACGCAGATCGCTCCGAAGGGCATGTCGAGTCGCACTACGCCCGCGCCGGGGTCTGTCGCCAGTCCTGCTGCATCGATACCTTGCGCGACCCCGACGGCACCGATCACTTGACCGTCGCTGTCCAGCATGGCGGCCCCGCGGCCCCCGAACATCGCCGCGATATGGGGGAGCAAGGCGTCGGCGACCTCGTCCCGGTCCGATGCTGTCATCAGACCCGGGATCGACTTGCGCAGTTCCTCTTGCTCTCTGTTCCGAAGGGCGGCTTGGAGCATCGCAGGTGGGGCGAAAGCCATATAGAAGAACAGCGACGCCGCGGTGGTCATCAGGCCGGTCAGGACCTGGTACGAGGCCGATTCGCTCGACCCCGCCCCGGCGACGATCAAGACCGCGTTGAGAGCCAGGGTCCCGATGCTTAGCAAGCGCATCCGTTGGCGTGCGATGCGTGGTTCGGAGCGACCGCCCCGCCACAGCTTGAAAGCGACTATGACCGAGAGCAGTGTCCAGACCGCGAGCAGCGCGACGATGTAGGCGACGAAAGCAGCCGAGCGCGGCTCCCCCTCGTCCGGGATGTCGGTAAGCAAAAAGGTCCAGGCGATCATGCCAACCGTGAGCCCACCGGCTAGAAGCTCTGTGAACCGGGTCGAACGGATCAGTGTGGTGGTGAAACGGAACAAGCTGTAGGGGTAGAGCAGCAGAACAGAAACCAGGATCTCGGTCGTGATCTCTCCGGCGGCGCCCTGAGGATCATCCGGCAAGATCAGACCGGCGACGGTGACGGCCAGCAATGTGCCGAACGAAACCGCGAACCACGCGGTAGATGGGTTCCTCGTTCGGGCCCACAGACGGATGGCAGAGACGCCCAGCCCAAAGAACAGGGCAACGTTGACGTAATCGATGACATCAGCGACCTGCTGCAACCCACCCCCCTGCTCCGCGCTTGGATTAGCGCCGTATGAATCGTAAGGCCCCGCGCCCAACTACTAGGTCAGAGTCCCCTATCGATCAACGTGCGGGCGTGGACAAGGTTCTCGGGTGTGTTGACGTTGAAGCAGAAGAGTCCCTCCGGGTCCACCGCCGAAAGCTGTTCCTCAGGTACAAGTTCGACACCCAGTTCGGTGGCGATCCGCTGAAGGCTCCGTTGCCCACTCTCGACCAGTGCGGCCATCGGTTCGGCGGAGTCCGACCGGTATATCCCGTGAAGCGGTTGGGGTTGGGCGCCCCAGACCGGGATCACTCCCGCTCCGCGATCCTTGCCGGCCAAGAACCTGAATACCGCCGCATCGGCAAATGGCATGTCCACGGCGACGACGGCGAGAAGGGCGCTGCTGCAGGCCTTAAGAGCCGTGACGATGGCGTCTGCCGGTCCGCGCCCCTCATCGGGGATCTCATGCAGGCCGGTGGGGCCCAAACGCCCGGGTGTACCGGGGGCTAACCACACCTCGCTCGTCAGACGCGACATGCGTTCGACGCTTCTTCTCCATGCCGGGACACCGCCAAGGTCGATGAGGGCCTTGTCCTGGCCCATCCTTAGCGAGTGTCCTCCGCACAGGACCACCGCGGTGATCTGATTCAGAGCAACCCCATGACGGCAGCCCCGTCCACACCGATCGTGGTGCCCGAGATGAAAGCAGCCGGTTCCGAGCAGAGGAAAGCGACCACCTTGCCGAAGTCCTCGGGTTCACCCATGGGCCCGGTGCTGCCCAACTCCTTGACCCGATCGGTCGCGTGTAGTCCGGGACAGACGAGGTTCATGGTGATCCCTTCGGGAGCGAGGTCTTGAGCTGCCGTCTTGGCCCACCCCCAAAGGCCGGCCCTGGCCGTGTTGGAGAGCGATAGCCCCGGGATCGGCTGGCGCACGGTGATCGAGGTGATGAAGCAGACGCGTCCCCAGCCTCTCTTACGCATCTGCGGTAGGGCTTCCTTCGCTAGGCGGATGGAAGTAAGGAGGTTCGCGTCGAGCGCGTCTAGAAGTTGCTCGTTGCTGACGTCGAGTGCCCGGCCGGGCGGAGGCCCGCCGGCATTGGCTACCAAGATGTCGAGTGAGCCGTACCGTTCGAGGCAGCCGGCGACCAAGGCTGCCGGAGACCCAGGCTCGGTTACATCCGCGACCATGGCGTGGACGGAACCGCCCGCGGCTGCTATCTCGTCGGCGGTTGCAGCCAAGGCCTGCTCGCCGCGCGCACAGATCACCACGTTGGCGCCCTCTTGGGCCAGGGCCATGGCCGAGGCGCGCCCGAGCCCCTTCGACGAGGCCGTCACCAAAGCCGTTCGGTTCTTCAGTCCGAGTTCCACCGGGCTCCAATCAGTATCAGATGGGCTTATCCCAGGTTTATCGCAGATCCGCATGTCCACGCATCGACAGCGCGTTATCGTGCGCAAGCCGGATCGGGGAGTGCTATCGGGACAGGAGGGTGGGAGCGTGGGTTTCGTTGAGTACAGACCGTCTGAGCTGGCAACCAAGGATCCCTACTACCTACTGACGTCGCTCGTGGTTCCCCGGCCGATAGCGTGGGTGTCCACGGTCTCCGGTGACGGGGTACCCAACCTCGCTCCGCACAGTTACTTCAATGTGATCAGCAGTGACCCCCCGATCGTGCATTTCACTTCTACCGGCGTGAAGGACACCCTCACTAACTGCCGGGCGACGGGGGAGTTCGTCGTCAACTTCGTCGGGCGCGATCTGGTCGAAGAGATGAATGTGACCGCAGCCAACTTCCCACCAACCGAGAGCGAGTGGGAGTGGGCGGGATTGGCATCCGAGCGGTCTTCTCTCGTGGCTCCTCACCGTGTAGCCCGGGCTAAGGCCGCTTTCGAGTGCAAGGTGAGTGACATCGTCTCTAAGGGCAACGGCAACATGGTCTTCGGGGATGTCCTGGTCATGTACGTGGACGAATCCGTGCTGCGAGATGGGCGGGTGGACCCCAGGCTGCTGCATCCGGTGGGGCGGATGGGCGGCGCCACTTATACAGACGCAGCCGCCGAGCTATTCGACCTCAAGCGGCCCAGCTACCAGGACATCCTGGATTCACGGCAGTAGATCGCCCGGCCCGAACCCCTCGGGGGCAGATCGAGGTAGCGGGCCGGCGGAGTTAGTTGCAGGGAATATGGTTGTAAGTGCAACGGTTCTAGGCCCTGAGAGCCGGGAGAACCCGGGGTCTAAGCGAGGAGGACAAACGATGAGCACGACAACCACAGCCGCAGGGACACGAACCGTTGATGGCGTAGAGGTCCCACAGCCCGGTACCTATGTGTTCGACGACGCGCACACGAGTATCGAGTTCACCGGCAAGCACATGATGATCTCGAAGATCCGTGGTCGCTTCGAAGATTTCAGCGGCCAGATCGTCGTCGATGAGGATCCGTCCCGCTCGGGTGCTGAGGTCGAGATCAAAGCGGGATCGCTTTCGACCCGTAACGAGCAGCGTGATGGCCACCTGCGCTCCCCGGACTTCCTCGACGTCGAGGCCTATCCCGTCATCAGCTTCAGCAGCAACCGTTTGGAGCATGCTGGCGGAAACCGGTGGAAGGCATTCGGCAGCCTCACGGTGCGGGACATCACCAAAGATCTAGTGCTCGATGTGGAGTTCGGCGGTATGGCTCGGTCGCCGTTCGGCCAGACGATCGCCTTCTTCTCCGGGTCGGTCGAACTGGACCGTGAAGAGTTCGGGATGACGTGGAACCAGGCATTGGAGGCCGGAGGATGGCTCGTAGGTAAGAAGGTAAGGATCGAGATCGAGACCGAGGCGATCTTGCAGGAAGACGAGACTGTCTAGATCCAACTTCAAGTGACTACCGTTTCAGCTTACGGCCCTCTCTTCGGAGGGGGCCGTAAGCGCGTCCGAGATCTTCCGCAGAGCTGTCTTGAAGGCCGCAGTCTCGGCGGCCGAAAGCTGCGAAGTGAAGTGTTCGGCGACGCCGGCGAAATGGATCTTTCCCGCCTTGTCGAATGCGGTCCGGCCCTTCGTAGTTATCGAGGCATAGACCACACGCCGGTCCGTCGGGCATGCCGATCGAGTCACGAGACCTTTTTCGGCCATCTTGTCGATCAAGCGGGTGAGCCCGCTCTTGCTAAGGAGCACCGACTGTGCGAGTTGGTTCATCGGCATCCGCCCGTCTGAAGTCTTGCTCAGTTGGATGAGGACGTCCATCCACGTAAGCGGGATCCCACGTGCTTCTCGTAGCTCCGTTTCGAGCCTGTCCATCAGAAGCGTGTACGTCTTCAGGAACAAGGGCCAAGTCTCGTGACGAGGGTCGCAATCCTCCATGGACCGATGATATTCCTGCGCACGTCGCCGGCCAGGGGTCTCGAATGATCTGGTGACTCAACCAGGGCAGCTAGGCGTGGGGCAGGGGAGGTTCTCAGCCAGTTCTCACCCATATCGGCGAAACTTCCTTGATGGCCGCCACACCTCACGTGCTGATCGTGGACGACGAACGCCCCGTGCGCGAGGCGCTCAAGCGCGCATTGGGACTCGAGGGATATTCGGTCTCGCTGGCGAGCGACGGCTTGGATGCTCTCGATCGCATGGTCGATGTGACCCCAGACGTTGTGGTGCTCGACATCATGATGCCGCGCATGGACGGGCTTGCTTTGACGAAGGCACTTCGCGAAGCAGGAGACACGACCCCGATACTCATGTTGACTGCACGTGACGCCGTGCAAGACCGCGTTGAAGGCTTGGATGTTGGCGCAGACGATTACCTGGTCAAGCCCTTCGCGCTCGAAGAGCTACTCGCGCGGTTGCGAGCGCTGATCCGCCGGGTCTCTTCGGATGATGATGAAGATCAGCTGAGGTTCGCGGACCTAAGGATGGACCTTCGCGCCCACGAGGTGTACCGCGGCGAGCGGAAGATCGATCTGACCAGGACAGAGTTCCTCTTGCTCGAGCTGTTCATGACTAACCCCAAGCAGGTTCTTACCCGTTCGGTGATCTTCGATCGTGTCTGGGGGTATGACTTCGGGCCGAACTCCAACTCGCTCGAGGTCTACATGGGCTATCTCCGGCGGAAAACCGAGGCCGAGGGTGAACCGCGCTTGCTTCACACCGTTCGCGGAGTCGGGTACGTCTTGAGGGATCAATGACGTTCAAGCGCAGGCTCACGTTCGCGGCAGCGATCGCCGTTGCCGTTGCTGTCGCTCTTGCATCGTTGGTGGTGTACGTGATCGTTAAACGCGAACTGCGGCGAGAGATCGATGTGGATCTCAGCCGGATCGCAGCCACCGGCCAGCTGGTGGTGGGAGAGCGACTGCTGTTCCGGATCGAGGAGTCGCCTTTGGGCGGCCCCCCCGGCTACGCGCAGTTGGTGGGTTCGGATGGGAACGTGCTGTGGCCGCCGGCCGCCGCACTTCCAGTATCACGCGAGGTCAGATCGGTAGCAGAGGGTGATTCGGGATCTTTCTACGAGGACCTCGAAGTCGACGGGATGCATATCCGGGTGCTAACCCGAGCCGTGGGTCCAGGTTTCGCCGTGCAGGTTGCCCGGCCACTAGAAGAGGTTGATGCCGTGCTGGGCTACCTCAGGTGGGTTCTGCTTGTCATCACCGGATGCGGCATCGCCCTTGCCGCCGGCTTGGGTGGCCTCGTCACGAGAGCAGCCCTGAGTCCGGTGAAACGGCTGATGATGGCCAGCGAGCACGTAACGCAAACGAACGATCTGAGCTATCGCATCGAAGTCCAAGGGAACGATGAGATAAGCAGGCTCGCGGTGAGCTTCAACGCGATGCTGGATGCACTGGAACGTGCGCAGCATGCTCAGAGGCAGCTGGTAGCCGATGCGTCACACGAGCTGAGAACCCCGCTGACCAGCCTAAGGACGAACATCGAAGTCCTCGCGAACGAGCATCGTTTGACGCCGAACGAGCGAGACGACATGCGACGGGACATCCTCGAGCAACTCGACGAGTTAACCGTCTTGATCGGAGACGTAGTCGAACTTGCTCGAGGACACGAGCCCGCGTTGATGACCGAAGAGGTCGAGCTGCATCACCTGGTTGAAGCTTCGATAGAGCGAACCGAGCGTGCTTGGGGCGATGTTCGGATCGATCATGAATTGACCCCTGCCCTGATCAGAGGGATGTCGCAACGTCTGATGCGCGCGGTGAACAACCTGCTGGACAACGCGGCGAAGTGGAGTCCCGAGGGGGGAGTGATCGAGGTCGCGCTGGCCTCTGGGGTTCTGACGGTTCGCGATCACGGCCCGGGGATCGACGAGGACGATCTTCCTCACATCTTCGATCGTTTCTATCGTTCGCAGGCCGCGAGGGGAACACCTGGTAGCGGTCTGGGTTTGGCGATCGTTCGGGAAGTAGCAGAGGCACATGGAGGTCGCGTCGAGGCATCGAACGCCCCCGGCGGAGGAGCTCTGTTCCGTCTCTATCTGCCGACCGTCGAGATGGGCCGGGCGCGCGAGTCACTGAACAACGCCTAGGGAGATCCTCGTTGCGCCTTGGCGTTAACGTGTGCCGCCATGGGCGTTCTCTTCGGCCTGATGTCGGCCATCACGTACGGCGCAGCCGATTTCCTCGGCGGATTCGCTACGCGCAAGACCGGAGTCTTCTCGGTGATCGTCATGTCGCAGATGTTCAGTGCGCCTCTGCTTCTGGCGCTGCTCCCATTCTTGGCCGGCGATGGCCCTACGGCCCAATCGCTTGCATGGGGTGCCGTTTCTGGATTGGCGGGTGCCGCAGGTATCGGCTTCTTCTATAAGGGACTGTCCCTGGGACGTATGTCGGTGGTTGCTCCAGTAACCGCCGTTCTTTCGGCAACCATCCCGGTCATCTACGGCTTGATCGATGGCGAACGCCCGGGGCCTCTGGCGCTGGGTGGGGTGGGATTGGCACTCCTGGCAGTGGGCCTGGTCTCAGCCTCGCCCGAGAACATCGTCGACGGCCAGCACTCCCCCGACAAGGTGTTCGGGGCCGAAGGTTTGTGGCACGCCTTTGCTTCCGGCGTAGGTTTCGGCCTCTTTTTCATCTTGCTGTCTCGCGCCGGTGGATCCGAGGCCGGGATCTGGCCCTTGATCGGCGCTAGGGCGGCTTCGATCTCATCGATGGTGGCAGGGGCACTATTGCTGCGCCGGAGTCTGCGGCCTGCCCGAGGAGCCCTCCCGGCCATCGCGGGGGCCGGGTTATTGGACGTGGGGGCCAACGTCTTCTATCTGATCTCGACCAGATACGGCCTTCTTTCGATCGTCGCTGTGGTCACCTCGATGTATCCGGCCAGCACCGTGGTCTTGGCTCGTGTCGTGCTCGACGAGAGGCTCTATCGTCTGCAGACGGCCGGCCTCGTCGTGGCCGTGGCAGGGCTGGCGCTGATAGCCACCGGCTAGCACCCAGAGCAGGAGTCGCGTCGGACAAGTGGAATCGCTATCCCCATGAGGACCAAGTCCCATCGCTGATGGCCCGGGGCTTTCGCGGCCGCGGCTGGACCTCGGAGTGAAAGATGAATCCGAGATTCAACCGCGCGCGTTGATGGATGCGACCATTATCGTGGTGACGTCCGCATGAGAAAGCTACTGGTTTGTTTATTTGCGCTGGTCCCGTTGGCTGTTCTCGCGGGGCCAGCGCTAGCGCACCCCGTACCCGAGAGCTACGACCCGGGGGACGGCGCGACCTTGTCGTCCGCGCCTAGTCAGGTTTCTGCGATCTTTAACGAGACCCTCAACGAAGGGTCCCTTGAGGTCTACGGCCCTCATGGCACGCGGGTCGGCACCGGACGGACCGGGGGAGATGACGGCGAGGAACAACCTCGGTCGGGTGGCGGAGGCGCGCCTTCGGACGACGCGGACGGAACCGCTGAGGACGAGACTTCCAGCTCTTCGGGACAGCCAGATCCCGCCAAAGGAGACGGTAACGACGAGGGCAAGAAGGCTTCGAAGGGAGATGGCAAGCACCGCCGTCACAAGGAGGGCGCCAATGGCAAGTCCAAAGCAGGCGACTCGACCGACGCTGCCGGGCCTGCGACCGCGTCGGACACGACCGTTCCCCCCACTGTCTCGCCGGATCAACCTAAGGACATCCCGGTGGATTGGATGATGATCTCGTTCTCGATAGCGGCACTGATCGGAGCGGCCGGAGGCCAGATCTACGTCAACCTCAGCGGCCCCGAGCGATGAAGCCTTTTTCGACCGGATGTCTTAGGGCTTGCTGACGCTGGCTTTCAAGCGGTTCCCCTAGTGCCCAGAGAGCTTGGAGCAAAGACGGGGCCCTACGGGGTCCCGTTGTGGTTGGTTGCCGTTCCCGGCGTCGGCGGACCTGCACCGTGGAGGGCGAGAGCCACTTCGAGCATCATCCGAACCTCGGGGGCACGGATATCGACGTTCAGCGCATTCTCGATACGGCTCAGCCGGTATTCGAGAGTGTGCCTGTGGACGAACAATTCCCGAGCAGCCGCGGCCACCGACTGGCCGGTACCGTAATAGGCGGCAAGTGACTTCATGAGTTCCCCACCCAAGGGATCTCGGATGAGAGCTCCGAGCTGCGATTCGATGAATGCTTCACGGTCTTCGTCGGGTCCTGCGAGGACCATAGCGAGGGGTACTACTTCTTCGTATCGGACCAGGTCACGCTTCAAGTGGAGTGCAACGAGCAGGGCTGCAGAGGCTCTGCGGAAACCTGCGCGGCCATCCGTCGCCGACGCCAAACCGGCCGGCCCGAGATCGACAGCCGGAGGCGACTCACCGGGAAAGAAAGCGATGATCCGTTTTCCGATACGGCCGACCGCCGCTCCCGCTGCCGCGCGCCGAAGGGTACGTACGAGGGCACCGATGTCGTCGTCTTTTGCGCGAAGGACCACGCACCACTGAAGTTTTCCGAGGTCGATCCCTCTGGATTCCGCCCGTGCCTGGTGACTCTTGTCGGGCGCTCGTAGACCTGCGATCGTTTCGACCACCGCTTGCATGTCGTGTTCCTCGTCGGCGGCACGCGCCCCTTCGATCTCGAGGTAGCCCGAAGCCAAGCCCACAACGGCGTGCTGCAGCAGGGATACGGACGCATCCATGAAGAGGCCCTGGATCTCTAGCCGTTGCTCGGGGTCTTCTGGAGAGAGCGCCGAAGCCTCGTTCCACAGCACCTCGGTGGCGATGAGGTTGGCTAGAAGCACGTCGTGCAAGGGGATCCCTTGCACGGCTCTGCGCCTGCCGACGTGTCTCAGCTCCTCGACCAGATCCGTGGCGGTGAGCTTCCCAGACACGATCCCAGTGGCCATCACGATCGACGCCCGCGCCCATCCATGGGCATCGGCCAGGGACGTTTCGTTGGCCGACGCGTAGCTGGGGATGCGTCGTGTGTAGGCCTCCATCATCCGGTCCGCGATGCGGTCGGCGTCTTGTTCGATCAGAGCTGCGACGCGCAGAACCGACGGCGTTGCCCGAGGGATCGTCCCGATCTGCCCGCTAGCCATCGCTCACAGCTTAGAGGATTTGTCACGCGATGACCGATTTGGCCTGGTTCCCCCAAGGGGGTAAGCGCCGCGCGCTAGCCCCTTGGGGGCTAAGGCAGGTGGATCTGATCGACGCTGACGGCGTCCAAGATGTCGGCGCTGCCGTCGTCAGAAGCCCTGATCGCCAGCTCGTCGCCGGCCCGCAGAACCAAAAAGCGCCCATTGGCGCCCCGAGCTTCCTTCACCCGCTCGACGAAGCGGGTCAGGTAGAGGTCGCGGGCTTGTTGTTCGAGCTTGTCTAGATCGACGACTACCGGCCGCCCCCGCAGGTCACTACTTTGAGCTCGGTCCATGGCTACCTCCCGAATATCATCCGTTGGGCGGCTTAACCCATCCGGGGGAAAATCATGCCATGCCGCAGGTGAGAAAGTAAGGAGGTCGAATCCCGTCGGAACGGGCGGAGCCGGGGGGTCCGCAACAAGAGCGCGCAAAAATTCATCTACGGGGGTGTCATGAAAGATCGTCTCACCGGGTGGCTGCGAGATAGACGACGGGCGAACGCTGCCAAGAGCAAGTCCATGAATCGCCGCAGCACCTATGCCCTGACCGCAGCATTGCTCGTGCTTCTGGGCGCATTCGCCTGGTCGATCGACTATCTCTATTTCGCTCCCGAACCCGAGGGCACCGAGATCTCCTTGGACCAATTCGCAGCTCTCTCGACCGAGAAACGCCTCGACGAGGTGGTCTTCCACGATGAGGACCTGGTCATCACCGGAACCTTCGTCGAGCCCCCGCCCGAGCCCAAGGAGAAGAAGGGTAAGGACGCCAAAGGCAACGCTCAAGGCGAAGCTTCTGGCAAGGACGACGCGGGCGCCAAAGGCAAGGACTCCAAGCCCAAGGGTGGCGACTCTAAGAAAGCCTCTGGCGAAACCGAAGAAGAGGCGGAGCCGCCTTCCGTCGCTCCCGAGGGAGCCGGAGAGTTCTGGGGCGAGTACCGCGACCCTCTGACGGCACAGCTGGTCGAGATCGCGACCGCCGCCGGGGCCAATGTGGTGATCGACCAACAAGCCGGCAAGCAGGCGGTCCGCGCCGTCTCGACCTTCCTTCTGCCGTTGATGATCCTCGCCAACCTCTTCGCCCTGCTCTTCTCGGCAGGCAAGGGCGGCGGTTCCGGACTCGGAGAGATCCAGATGTTCGGGTCGATCCGGCGCGGCAAGATCAAGAAGGGGGCCTCTACGGTGTCCTTCGACAACGTCGCCGGCGCCCAGGAGGCTGTTGCCGAGCTCAAAGAGGTGCGTGACTATCTCATCAACCCTCAGAAGTACAAAGATCTAGGTGCCGCGCCTCCGAAGGGCGTGCTGCTCGTGGGCCCGCCGGGCTGCGGCAAGACCCTGATGGCAAAGGCCATCGCGGGTGAGGCCGGGGTACCTTTCTTCTCGGTCGCCGGCGCCGAGTTCGTCGAGGCTCTTGTGGGTGTGGGTGCGGCCCGCGTCCGCGACCTGTTCGCACGCGTCCGCGCAGTGGCCCCAGCCATCGTCTTCATCGACGAGTTGGATGCTGCCGGCCGTAAGCGTGGCTCCGGCGGCGGGGGCGGAGGAAGTGACGAACGTGAGCAGACCTTGAACCAGCTTCTGGTCGAGATGGACGGTTTCGATGTCTCTGAAGGCGTCGTTGTCATCGGAGCGACCAACCGTCCCGACATCCTTGATCCGGCCCTTCTGCGTCCGGGCCGGTTCGACCGGCATGTCACCGTCGATCAGCCCGACGCCGACGGACGTCAAGAGATCCTCGAGCTCCACGCCAAAGGCAAGCCGTTCGGTTCCGAGATCGACTTCCCTTACATCGCCAAGCGGACCCCCGGGTTCTCCGGAGCCGACCTGGCAAACGTGGTTAACGAAGCAGCACTTCTGGCGATCCGCGAAGAGGCCGGCACGATCTCGATGGCCCACCTCGAAGAAGCGGTTCAGCGTGTTCTGGCCGGTCCCCAGAAGCGGGGCCGCGTTCTTTCGGATGAAGAGCGGAGCCGAGCTGCCTATCACGAGAGTGGACACGCTCTCGTTTCGGCAGCTTCCGGCGGCGATGAGGTGCATCGCATCTCGATCCTTGCCCGCGGCAAGGGCATCGGCCTTACCAACATCCGTAAGGAATCCGACGCCCTCATGCTCACCAAAAGCGAGCTGTTCATCCAGCTCGTAACTGCGATGGGCGGGCTGGCCGCCGAGGAGATGATCTTCGGCGAGCACTCAACCGGTGCCGAGCAGGACCTCGAGCGTGCTACCGACATCGCCAAGGATATGGTGGGCCGGTTCGGGATGGGTTCCAAGCGTCGGCGCCTTCTGGCTCGTGATGTGGACGAATTCCTGCGGGCCGAGGTGGGCATCGCCGAGATCTCCGACACTACGCACGAGGAGATGGAAGCCGAGGTCGACCGTCTGATCCACGACGCCGAGCGGGAGGCCAGCCACCTGCTGACCCGCCATCGTGAAGCCCTGGACTATCTCGCCAAGCGCCTCATGGACGATGAGACCCTCGAGGGCGCCACCTTGGAGGAGATCCTGGACCGGGTGCGACCTGCCGTCCGCACCGCTGGCAACACCCGCGGCAACGGTTCGGCCCCCACGGCAGCCGACGATCTGGCCCACAAGACCCCCAAGGAATAGCTTTCCTGCGGCCATCTGACGACGGCGATATCCCCCGCCTGGCGGCGGAGGACACCGGCTGGCGGGGGAGAACCTTTCCAGCGTGAACCACCTATCGGATGAAGCAGAGCCCCAGCGGCTCATAGGTGGGCGGGAGGGGACCCGATGAAGCGGTTCTCTCGCCGTCTGATGGCGCTGGTGACCGCCCTCGTGGCGGTTGCCCCTCTGGCGCTGCCTCCCGCAGCTGCTCAAGCAGCTTGCGGTAGATACTTCAACGGGTGGTTCTCGGTCCCAGGCCCCACTTTCGCAGCCGGCTCCAAGGAGATCTCCGGTCATGCGGTCGATCCCTTCAACCCCAATCTGATCTTTGCTACCAACGGCACCCAGGTCTTCGTGTCGGGTGATGGTGGGTGTGACTGGGGCAAGAAAGCGACCTACCAGACCGGGGGCAACCTGCCTGTTAGCGCGGCCGGAGGCACCATCGTCGAGATCGTCGCGCACCTGCCTGGTGGAGCCTTGCTCCTCATCGATTCGCCCCAGGGGCCGAAGGTCGTGTTCACTCGCGACAATGGTCAGACCTGGACCGATGGGGGGGCCGGGTTGCCCCCAGCGGGAAAGGCCGAGTTCATCACCCACCACCGCAACGTGGGTTCGTTCGTCTACGTGGGGGTCGATGTCGGATCGGGGGCTGCGGACCTGTTGTTCAAAAGCACCGACGGCGGAGCGACCTTCACTCTTGCAAGCGATCTGAGCAAGTCCATCCCTAACGCTGGGATCACGGGTTTAGAAGCTGACCCGATAGACACGAAGTCGCTGTGGGCCTACGGATCCGGCGGTCTCTACCGCTCGAAAGACTCCGGGGCATCATTCCAAGCCGTTCCGGAGTTCCAAGGTGACAGCGTGACCGCGGTCGATGTCTTCCATCGCCCGGGCCAGAATGCCCGCATCTTGGCTTACAGGGCTGGCGACGCATCGGTAGGGATCTCTCGCAACGGTGGGGGAGTCTGGAACTACATCAAAGATGCTCCGGGTGCGGCCGACTCGTCGCATACGGGCGAGGTGCTGGATCAGACGATGATCGCCGCAGGGGGCCGCGCCTATCTGGCGACCCCCAATCTGGTCCAGTTCGTTCCCATCGGTGGCCATTTACCACGCATCACCGACATCGTTGGGACGATCAACCCTCCGATCAACTTCGTTGGCCGCACTCCGGTTTCTATCGAGACATACGCCTTGAGCCTGGACCCAGGCGGGTTGCAGATCCCGGGAACGCCGGTCTCGGTCCAAGAGACCGCCGATCAGGCGCTGGGGCGCGCAACGTTCGGACCGGATTCGCGCCGGATCGAATTGGGCGAAGGCGAATCCAAGACCGTCGGATACGACCTGTCCTTGCCCTCGATCCCCGTGCCGCTGGACGTCTACTTCGTGGTGGATACTTCCTCGTCGATGACCCAGCCGCTGGCCGGGATCGCACGGTCCCTGGCTGCGATCGCCCAAGAGTTGGAGAACCGGCGACTCGACGTCGCGTTCGGGCTCGCGGAGTATCGCTCCTACCCGGACAGCCGGGTGCCTCGTCCAAGCTGCGACTCACCACAAGGTCAGATCAACAACGGCACCGGTTGCGAGAGGAACTTCCTGTACAGCAAGCTTGCCGAGGTAGGGACCTCGGTGGGGGAACTGGCGAATGCCATCTCCTCTCTCTCGCCTGCCGCCGGGGGGCGCATCGACGCGCAGCTCCCCGCTCTCTACACGACCGCTACCGGTGAGCCTCAAGACGTCCATCCCGTCGGTGTGGAGAACGAGAATGGCACCGACGTTCCACCGGGTCTGCAGGCGAAGTTCAGGGACAAGTCTCTGCGCGTCGTCATCCACATCACCGACGAAGCGTTGCCACTGCGCAGCCGCAATGGCTATGACTCCGACAACCAGAACCCCGGCCAAGTTGCGAACCAGGCTCCCTATCCCGAGAACATGCCCAGCATCGAGGACGTGACCAGCGCTTTCCGAGCGAATGACATCCGCCACCTCGGGATCGCACTCGGCAACGCCGAGTATCTGAAGTCAGATCTGAAACGGCTCAGCGCGGGTGCGGAGACCTTTGCCGTTCGTGAACCGGTGGACTGCAACGGTGATGGGAACCCCGACATCGCTGTGGGGGAACCGCTCGTGTGCAGTATGCCGATGGACGCATCCGACAAGGTCCGGTATGTCGCCCCGGCAGTGGTCAACCTTCTGCAATCGATCCAGAACACGACGACGGTTGGCGTCGACGTCACCCGGGGTGCGAGTGCAGTGCGCGCAGTGTCGCCTGATGTCCCAGGTGTCGTCCTGCAGACCGCCAACACCTTGCGGTTCGACGTCACCTTCCGCTGTGGGCCCAACGATGGCGGCGAGACGAGCAAGGTCTCGATAGAACCCACCGTCGCTGATCCCAGTGTCGACCAGAAACTCACCGACAAGCTAGCTGTGGATGCAACCGTGGTTTGCACCGAAGAGCCGGACGACCCACCGGTCGCGCCGATGGTCCTTCCCCTGATCGCGATCCCGGTCTTCCCGGCGGCCCCACCGCCTCCCGCTCCGATCAGCAACGCGCAGCCCGTCACGCAGTCGCAAGCACAAGCTCAAGGTGCCGCTGCGCAGCAAGAACAGGAAGAGCCACAGCTCGCCATGGTCACCCAGGAAGACGAGATGGCGGAAGAAGAGCTCTACGCCATGACCGCGTACGAGGACCGTCGTTCGGTTCCTGCCGAAGCGATGCTCGGCGTTGGGGCGGTAGCGGTGTCCATGATGTACGGGATGGGGCTTTCACTCCGCCGCCGCGTGCAGACGCAGAGGAATCGTCGTTAGTGCCGCAACCGGGCAGGAGCCCGTTACCCGGTAGCGAACCCTAGAACCAGAACTTTCAACCCAAGGAGGACCTGAAGTGAAGCGACTCGTAGCTTTCGTAGCGACGGCGCTCATGGCTATGAGCGGTATCGCCCAGGCACAGACAGTGCCGGTGCCTAACGGTGGTGGATTCGTATCCGGTGACGAGGTTGAGCATGCTGGTTTCGTTCCGTTCGAGGTCGGCACCGCGACCGGTGTCTCGATCTACGGCAAGTACATGTACCTAACATCGTGGAAGAACATCTCGATCTACGACATCAGCGACCCAGTCAACCCCGTTCTCCAGGGTCAGCCCTATCCGGTCGGTTTCTGGTTCGAGAATGAAGATGTCCAAGTGACTCCCGACGGCCGGACGCTGTTCTTCGCCGAGTCTCTTCCGGGTAACTCGCTTCACATCATGGACGTCGAGGACAAGACCAACATCCAACCCTTGGCCGATCTCGAGCTCGCCGGTGACCACACCACGACCTGCATCCTCAAGTGCAAGTACCTGTACGGCTCCGATGGTTCGATCGTCGATGTCCGTAACCCGGCCGAGCCGAAGCTGATCGCTTCCAACGACGGAACGGTCGGTACCCGTTGGACCGAGCTCGCAACGGGACAGGACTACAGCAACCACGACGTGACCGAGGTTAAGCCCGGCTTCATCCTCGACGCGCCGATCAGCGGCCCCTTCCACTACATCGACGTCCGAAACCCCGTGAAGCCGAAGGTCATCGCCGTCGGCGTCAAGGAAGCCTCAGAAACGGGGTGGCTGTTCCACTCGGCACGCTGGCCCAATAACACCAAAGACGACTTCATCCTGATGCAGGGCGAGGACAATGCGAACCCACGCTGTGGCGCTCAGAATGGACCATTCCAGACCTACGACGCGACCAAGTACAAGAAGACCAAGACCTTCACCATTATCGACACCTACCGTGTCACCAATGGGACCTACGTCGACGGATCACCTGCGGTCAACGCACTCGGTTGCTCGGCGCACTGGTTCCAAGAGCACCCGACGTTCCGCAACGGTGGTCTGGTGGGCATGGGCTACTACGAGCACGGCACCCGTTTCTTCCGGGTCGACTCCAAGGGCAAGATAAAAGAGGAAGGTTGGTTCCAGCCGGTCAACGGTTCCACCTCTGGTTGGTACTGGGCTTCTACCTCCAAGAGCGAACGGGTCGGCTATTCGGTCGACTACACCAGGGGGATCGACATCCTGAAGTGGAACGGCGACCTTTAGGCAGATCGTGAGCTTCAAGGGCCCGGACTCGATGAGTCCGGGCCTTCTCTTTTGGATGGTCTCCTGCGCGCCCAGGAAGGGCCCGGGGGCTTCGTGCCGAATCACTGCGGCATGAAGAAGCTTCTCGTTGCCAGTGTGACGGTCCTCTTAGCTCTCGGGGGCAACATCGTGTCGGCGTCCGAACTCGATGCTCCGACGACCGGTGGGTTTGCTTCCGACAACGTCGAGCATGTTTCGCACATACCCATCAATCTGGATTCGGCCGGGGCGAAGCTGCTCGACGGATACTTCTACATCACTACTTCCAACGGTCTGACGATCTATGACGTCTCTGACCCCGAAGCTCCTCAGCGTCTCGGATTCCTGCCGATGCTGCAGCAGCCCTACTTCGCGGAAGAAGATGTCGACACCAATGGATCGATCCTCCTTATCTCCACCTTCGATGGGCTCAATGTTGTCGACGTCGAGGACAAGAGCAATCCCGTCGTTGTCGGCAACCTTGCCGGCGCGGACGAGCACACCTTTACTTGCGTTCTCGATTGCACCTGGGCCTATGGTTCTCAAGGTGCGATCGTCGATCTGCGCGATCCAGCTTCTCCGGAGCTGGTCGGAGACTGGACCGAGGGGTTGAACGTACAGAGCAGGCACGACGTCACCGAAGTGAAGCGAGGTTTCGTCCTAACTTCGACCCAGCCGACATACCTCTTGGACGTCCGTGACGCTGCCAAGCCGAAGGCGATAGCGAGCGGGGTCAGCGACAGTGCTCTGATGCACAACAACGTGTGGCCCAACCAGATGCGTGACAAGTACTTCTTGTTCGGAACCGAGAGCAGCGGGCCCTCGTGCGGCAACGGGACCGGCTCGTTCCAGACCTGGTCGGCGAAGAACTGGCGCAATACCAAGACCTTCAAGTTGGTAGACGAATGGCGTCCCGCTAGCGGCGTTCCCACCGATGGGAACGCTCCGGCCAACCTTTTTTGCGGTCACTGGTTCGACGTTCGTCCCGGGTATCGAAACGGTGGGATAGTGGCCCAGGGCTTCTACGAAAGCGGCACCCGTTTCCTCGAAGTTTCCTCCAAGGGCAAGATCGAAGAGATCGGCTGGTTCGTGCCCTACGCAGGCTCCACCAGCGCCGCCTACTGGGTCACCAAGGACATCGTCTACGCCGTGGACTACAACCGAGGCATCGACATCCTCCGCTTCACCGATTGATCTAGAGGTGGCCCTGGGTTGTGGGGTCGGCCACTATCGAGGACAGGATCGTGGCTGCGCTGCCTGCCGAAGGGTCGTTGCTGGTGGCCTCGGCAAGCAGGGGGATGTAGGCGTCTTGCGGGAGCGTAAGGCCGAGCGCATCCAGGAGTTCGAGGGTGCGGGCGGCGTAACGCAGGATCTGGACCGTTTCGATGCGGGACACGTCGTAGAAGAACCACCCGCATGACGTGAACATCTGCATGGAGTTGTGCTGTAGCTCCAGGAGAAGCCGGGCCCGCTCGAGGGACTCGGGGTCGGCCATCCCGGCGGTCTCGCCTTCGAGGAAGTCTTGCAGTGTCGCGGCCCCCACGACCACCGATACGTAGCGATCTCGTGCTCCCCAGGGGTCTACGAAGATGGGTTTGCCGAGCAGGTCGTAGGTCTCGTCAGCGGCCCATCGGATCACTTCGAGCCCGGCCCGGAGGGGGGCGCGCCACTCTTGGTTCCAACCTTCCGGCCCATAGGTTGAGCAACCGCAGTCGCGCATCCATCGACCGACACCGTGAGGGCAGGACCAGGACGAGCCTTCGCCTCGCTTGATCCGAACTTCGAGCTCGGGTGGGCGACGGTGCAGTTCGGCTTCGTAGTTCGTGATCTCGATGCCGCGCTGTTCCGCTTCGACGAAGAGTGCCCACGCAAGACCGATGTCGGCGAAGCGACGGTGATGACCATAGGTCTCACCGTCGGTTGCAACGTGCACGATGCCTTCTTCGCCCGCCCGGTCGATGAACCCCTGCAGGAAGACCGCAGCCTTCTCCGTCAAGTTGCCGAACGCGATGTCTTTCGCAAGGTCGCCATCGTAGAAGAAGACCGCGAGGCTGCGACCCGATCCATCGGGGTGGTCGTAGCGGTAGCAGGCGCTTAGGTCGAATCCGTCGCTAGCGCGCGCCCAGCCGCCGTCACGGGTCGAGATCAACTCGGCCTGATGTGGAGCGAGCACCGTGAAGCTGATGTCTTCGTCGATCAGGATCCCCAACACAGCGTCGTTGACGGCGGTTTCGGGTAGCCACATCCCAGCAGCGTGGCGTCCGAAGCGGTGGCGGAAGTCGAAAAGGCCCCATCGCACCTGGGTGCGGATGTCCCGGGTCGTGGCCAGCGGGAGGATCGTGTGATGGAAGCTTTGCGCCATCGCACTGCCGTAGCCGGTTCGTTCGATGGCAGTCTCGTCGGCTTTGAGGATCGATCGGTAGACGTGTGGTTGTTCGGTTTCCAGCCAGGCCATCAGGGTTGGTCCGACATCGAAGGACATGCGTTCGAGATTGTTGACAGATCGAGGGCCATCGGGCAGGTCGAGGTCAACGTTCACGTTGGCTTCGTAGGCCTCCGCACTTACCCGGGCGTTCCAGTTCTCGTAAGGGGCGGCGTCTGGCTGTGGATCGATGCGACCGGTCCATGGGTTCTCTCGGGGAGGTTGATAGAAGTGGCCGTGGACGACTATCCGTACAGCCACAACACCGCCAATGGTGGAATGGTGATCAGAGCCGAGTGTTCCAGCCCATGCCACGCGACATGCTCGGGTGCCACTTCTCCCATGTTGCCGATATTGGTGCCGCCGTAGGTCTCTGCGTCGGTGTTCAGAACCTCCTGGTAGGGGCCGCTAGAGGGGAGCCCGATCCGGAACCCGTGACGCGGGACCGGTGACAGGTTGGCGATGCAGACGAGATGCCGTTCGTCCTCCTCACCGCGCCGGTAGAACGAAACGACGTTGTTGTCGGCGTCGTTCGCATCGATCCACCTGAAGCCATCGGGTGATCCGTCCAACTCCCACAGTGCGGGGATCCCTTTGTAGGTTTTGTTCAGGTCCGCGACCAGATGTTGGATGCCACCGTGAGCTGGGTCGTCCAAGAGGTGCCAGTCGATGCTGCGGTCGTGGTCCCACTCGCGCTCCTGGGCGATCTCGCCGCCCATGAAGAGCAGGTTCTTTCCGGGATGTGCCCACATGTACGCGTACAAGGAGCGCAGGTTGGCGAGTTGCTGCCATCGGTCACCGGGCATCTTGTTGATCAGTGAGCCCTTGCCATGGACGATCTCGTCGTGACTCAGCGGAAGCATGAAGTTCTCGCTCCATGCGTAGACCAGGCTGAAGGTCAAGTTGTTGTGATGGAAGCGCCGATAGACGGGTTCTTTGCTGAAGTAGTCGAGGGTGTCGTGCATCCACCCCATGTTCCATTTGAACCCGAAGCCCAAGCCGCCCAGGTGTACCGGCCGTGACACGCCGGGCCATGCCGTCGACTCTTCAGCGATCATAAGGACACCAGGGTGCTCGCCGTAGACGACCGTATTCAGTTCCTTCATGAAAGCGATGGCTTCGAGGTTCTCTCGCCCCCCGTACTCGTTCGGGATCCACTCTCCCTGCTTGCGCGAATAGTCGAGATACAGCATCGAAGCGACCGCATCCACACGCAGACCGTCGACGTGGAACTCCTCGAGCCAATAGAGCGCGTTGGATATCAGGAAGTTGCGAACCTCGTTGCGTCCGTAGTTGAAGACCAGGGTGCCCCAATCTGGATGTGCGCCCTTGCGGGGGTCGGCGTGTTCGTACAGCGCCGTCCCATCGAACTCGGCTAACGCCCACTCATCGCGGGGAAAGTGAGCGGGCACCCAATCCACGATGATCCCGATGCCTGCTTGGTGGAGCGTGTCGATCATCGCCTTGAAGTCGTCTGGAGTCCCGTAGCGAGAAGTGGGAGCGAAGTAGTGGCTCACTTGGTAGCCCCATGACCCTCCGAAAGGATGCTCGGCTACGGGCAGCACCTCGACATGTGTGAACCCCATCTCGGTGCAGTACTCCGCTAACTGTTCGCCAAGATCTCGGTATCCGAGAGGTTCTCCATCCGGGGTGCGCCTCCACGACCCGAGGTGGACCTCGTAGACCGAGATGGGTGCGTTCAGGTGCTCCTTGTGCTCTCGGGCCTTCATCCACATTTCGTCGCCGAACTCGTAGGAGGGACGGTGCACGACCGCGGCATGTTGAGGAGGCATCTCGGTCTGGAAGGCGAAGGGATCGGTCTTGAGGATGAGCCGGCCGTCGGCGCTGATCAATTCGAACTTGTAGAACGCTCCGGCTTGGACGCCGGGGATGAAGAGTTCCCAGATGCCGCTCGAACCGAGCGAACGCATGGGACAGAGGCGCCCATCCCACGAGTTGAAGTCCCCGACCACTCGAACGCTGCGTGCATTCGGGGCCCAGACGGCGAAACTCGTTCCAGGTACTCCGTCGATCTCGCGTTCGTGTGCCCCGAGCTTCTCCCACAAACGCCGGTGGCTACCTTCGGATGCGAGATGGATGTCGATGTCGCCCATGGTCGGCAAGAAGGCGTACGGGTCGTGCAAGGTGAAGCTCTTACCCTGCGGGTACTGCACCTGCAACTCGTAGGAGTCCAAGGGGGCATCCAGGACGCCCTCGAACAGACCTGAGGGGTGGATCTTCTCGAGTTTGCCGGCCGTTTCTCCGTCGGCGAGTACGAGGACCTCAGACGCTTCCGGCCGGAAGGCCCGAACGGTCACTCCGTCCGCTCCAGGGTGTCTGCCTAGGTATGAGTGTGGGTCTCGCAACTCCCCCCGGACCAGTTGCTGGATCCTTGGGTCGGGTGCAGTGGTCACTACTTGTTGCCCCTCTCGACGATCGCTGCGATCGCGTTCAGTGGGATCTCGGCCCACTCGGGCCGGCTACCCAGTTCGTATTCGAGTTCGTAGAGAGCCTTGTCGAGTTCGAAGAAGGAAAGGAGTTGGTCGATCGTGGTGTGCTCTGAGGGCAAGAAACGGCCTTCGTGGGCTCGTGCAAGGTAGGCGGAGGTGAATCGTTCCCTAGCGAGCTCTTCCCAGGTAGTGAGCCACGCCATCCGTTCGCCGCGATCCTCTTGGTTCCCGCTTTCACGCAGGGCTGCGTGAGCTGCGTAGCTCAACGACCGAAGCATCCCCGCCACGTCTTTCAAGGGCGAATGCTTCGCGCGGCGTTCTTCGAGCGTCTTTGCAGGTTCGCCTTCAAGATCGAGGATGTACCAGGTACGAGGCACGCGGAGCACCTGTCCCAAGTGGTAGTCGCCATGGATGCGGGTGACCATCCCTGCATCTTCGATCTGCAGGATCGCCGCCAGACGTTGCGAGATGTGAGAACGCATGCCGGCGATCTCGGTCGAGCATTGTGACAACTGATCGAGGCGCAGCTCGGCCTGGTCCACCCAACGGCGCAACGTCTCGGGCGCAACGACCTCGGGTCGGAACTCGTCCTCGAAGTCCTCTCGCGCCAGCGTCACATGCAGCGTCGCGGTCGCTTCTCCCAGTTGCGCAACAGCACCCATCAGGTCGGCTGCTCGCTCCTCGATCAACTGGGGCATGTCCTCTGGGGCATCGGCTTCGTGGATCTCGGCGATCAATCCACCGAGCATCTCAATCGTCAGGTCCCAGCCTTCCTTGCCGCCCGGGATGAACCGCTGCGCGATCCCTAGATCGATGTCGGGGGTGCGGGGGGTTTCGGGCCCCGAATCTTCGTCGGTCTGGAACTCGTAGAAGATCTCGCCTACTTGCTCGGGGATCGAACGGAACCCTTCGTTGGTCAAGAGGCGCGCCAGTTCCAGATCGGGATTGGGGCCGGGCTCGACCTTGCGGAAGAACTTGAGGATCACCGAGTCGTCTAGGACCACCGACGTGTTGGATTGCTCTCCGGGGATAACCCAGGCCGAGTGGGCTCCGGGTGGGTTCTCGGGGTCCAGACCGGGGCCCGACATGTGGAAGATGCCGTGCTCGCCCTTGATCGGTTGGCCATGGGCCAAAGCTTCGCCGAACACCCGAAGCCGGTCGGGATCCTCGGAGACATCGCGCTGGCCATCGTTCGATACCAACAGGGGAAGATGAAGCATCATCTCGCCGCCGTCATCGAAGGCTACCGAAACGAGAGCAAGGACGAGATCTTCATCACCCTCGGCTACGACGGCGCTGTCGAGGAGGCGGAGGTTTGCGATCGTCCGGTGCTTGGCCGGGAACCATCGCCGCTTCGGCAGATCCCCACGCAAGGCGCTCAGATCGATGGTCATACGGACTCCTCGTGTAGTAGCTGGAACCAGTAGAAGGCATGCGGCCCGAACGTGAGCAGGTAAGGCAGCTCACCGACGCGGGGGAACTGCTCGCCGCCGAGCAGCTCCACTGGATACATACCCTCGAAGGGGGATAGGTCTAACTCGCACGCTTGAGCCCGCCCCGACAGGTTGTTCACGCACAGAACGAGGTCGTCGTTGTAGCGGCGAACGAAGGCGAAGATGGCTGGGTTGTCGGGTGACAAGACCTCGAAGGTTCCCATGCCGAACACGGGGTGTTGTTTGCGAACGGCTAGGAGCTTGCGGAACCACTGCAGGAACGACGACGGGTTGCGTTGTTCCGCCTCGACGTTGAGGGCCTGGTAACCGTAGACGGGGTCCATCAGAAGAGGCAGATAGAGCTGGGCGAAGTCGGCTTGACTGAACCCGGCGTTGCGGTCGCCACTCCACTGCATCGGGGTGCGCACGCCGTCGCGATCACCCAGGTAGATGTTGTCGCCCATCCCGATCTCGTCGCCGTAGTAAACGATAGGCGTACCGGGCAACGAGAAGAGCATGGCGTGGAACAACTCGACCTGATCTCGTGAGTTGTCGAGGAGCGGAGCCAACCGGCGCCGGATACCTAGGTTCAACTTCATCCGGGGATCTTTGGCGTACTCGTTGTACATGTAGTCGCGCTCTTCGTCGGTAACCATCTCAAGCGTCAGCTCGTCATGGTTACGCAGGAAGATGCCCCACTGACAGTTCTCCGGGATCTCAGGCGTCTGGCCCAAGATCTCAACGATGGGGAAGCGCACCTGGCGGCGCGCCGCCATGAACATCCGGGGCATGAGGGGGAAGTGGAAGTTCATGTGGCACTCGTCCCCGTCGCCGTAGTACTCCACGACATCGGCCGGCCATTGGTTTGCTTCGGCGAGCAACACGACATCGTCGTAGTCCTTGTCGACCTCGGCCCTGATGTGTTTCAGGAAGGTATGGGTCTCGGGCAGGTTCTCGCAGTTGGTTCCTTCGCGCTCGAACAGGTAAGGCACCGCGTCGAGCCGGAAGCCGTCGAGACCAAGATCCAACCAGAACTTCATGGCCGCTAGGACCTGCTCTTGCACCTCTTCGTTGTCGTAGTTCAGATCGGGCTGGTGGCTGAAGAAACGGTGCCAGTAGTAGGCCCCAGCTTGCTCGTCCCAGGTCCAGTTCGACTTCTCGGTATCGATGAAGATGATCCGAGCGTCCTTGTAGCGCTCGGGATCGTCCGACCAGACGTACCAGTCGCGCTTTTCGGAACCTGGTTGGCGGGATTCTTGGAACCAGGGGTGCTGATCGGACGTGTGATTCACGACGAAGTCTGAGATGACACGCAGACCCCGGCTGTGCGCCGCCTCGAGGAACTCCATGAAGTCGTTGAGAGTGCCGTACTCGGGCAGGATCGCGTAGAAGTCGCTGATGTCGTACCCCCCGTCGCGCAGCGGTGATTGGAAGAAGGGGAGCAGCCAGATGCAATCGATGCCGAGCCACTCGAGATAGTCGAGGTTCTCGGTGAAGCCCTTGAAGTCTCCGTATCCATCCGCATTGCTGTCTTTGTAGGAACGGACGTAAGCCTCGTAGATGACCGCCTTCTTGTACCAGAGGGGATCGCCGACCACACGCGTTGAAGCGCGGCGCGGAGCGCTTGGGTCCAGGGACACGGCTAACCCCCGATCTTGAAGATGTGGGCGGGCTCGTGATGCGGGTCGAGGCGAACGTAGTTGTTCGGGCCGTGCCATACGTAGCGCTCGTCGGTTATCAAGTCACGAACCTCGAACGGGTGGTGGGAGTCAACGCCCAGAGCTTCGAGGTCCAAGTGCAAGGTCGACTCTTCCCAATGGAACGGATTCAGATTCACCACCACCAACAGCGCTTCTCGATCTGGCGATGACTTGCTGAAGGCCAGGATGCTGTCCTTGTCGCTCTGGTGGAAGGTGATGTTGTCGATCTCGTTGAAGGCAGGATGCTTGCGTCGGATGTCGTTGACGCCCTTGATGTACGCGACGAGGTTCGGTTGTGCCTTGAAATCGCGCGCCTTCAACTCGTACTTCTCAGAGTCGAGGTACTCCTCCGATCCTTCCTTGACCGGAACGTTCTCGAAGAGCTCGTACCCGGAGTAGATGCCGTACGTGGGAGACATCAGTGCGGCCAGTATCAAGCGGATCTTGAAAGCCGGCTTGCCACCCGTCTGGAGATACTCGTGAAGTATGTCGGGTGTGTTCACGAAGAAGTTGGGCCGGAAGAAGTAGCGCCACTCCGAAGTGGTGAGTTCGGTCATGTACTCGACCAGCTCGTGCTTGGTGTTGCGCCATGTGAAATAGGTGTACGACTGACTGAATCCGAGTTTGCCGAGCTGCGCCATGACCTTGGGGCGCGTGAACGCTTCGGCCAAGAAGACGACATCGGGATGCTCCGCGTGGATCTCCTCGATGACCCACTCCCAGAACGGGAATGGTTTTGTGTGCGGGTTGTCGACGCGGAAGATCTTTACTCCGTGTTCGATCCAGTGATCCAGGATCGACTTCAACTCTTGCCATAGTTCGGCTGCATTCTCGGTGTCGAAGTTGACGTGATAGACGTCCTGGTACTTCTTCGGGGGGTTCTCCGCGTAGCGGATGGAACCGTCGGGGCGGTGATGGAACCACTCGGGATGCTCCTTGACCCACGGGTGATCCGGTGATGCTTGTATGGCGAAGTCGAGAGCAACTTCGAGGTTGTTGCGTTCTGCCTCCGCAACGAAGGCGTCGAAGTCATCCATCGTCCCCAGCTTTGGGTGGATGGCCGTGTGTCCACCTTCGGGGCCGCCGATGGCCCAGGGACTGCCAACATCGTCCGGCTTTGCTTGCAGTGAGTTGTTCTTACCCTTCTTGAAGGCGCTGCCGATCGGATGGATCGGTGGCAGATAGACGACGTCGAAGCCCATCTCGGCTATCTCGGGAAGGCGCTTAGCTGCTGTTCTGAAGGTTCCGTGCCTCCCATTGGTCCCGGTGGATCGGGGGAAGAACTCGTACCACGCCCCCGTGCGTGCGCGTTCGCGGTCCACATAGGTTTCGAGCGCGGGCTTGAAGGTGGAAGACCCCTTGCGATCGGGGTAGCTCTGCATGGCAAGAGAAACGGAGTCGGATAAGACCGCCACCACTCGTGGATCTTGGAAGGTCCACTTGTGGTCTTTCGGGCGGGTTCGGATCGCCGAGACGATGTCCATGATCTCCCGCCGTTTCTTCGAGGGCAGTTTGGGGATGCGTGCTTCGATCAGGCGAGCACCTTCTTCCAGTTCCAGCTCGACGTCGTCGCCCACCTCGACCTTCCGCACCAGGAGACGGCGCCAGGTGGCGAAATGGTCCGTCCATGCTTCGATCGTGTAGCGCCACACACCTATGTGGTTGGGGCTGAACGAACCCGCCCAGCGATCGTTCTCCACCATCGTCATGGGTGATTCCGACCACCCCTTGGTACGGGGGCCTTTGGCTTTCAGGACGGCCTGCAGAAGGTCTGGTCCGTCCCTGAAGATGTCGGCAGATACGTCGATCACGTCTCCAACGATCGCCTTGGTTCTGAACCGTCCGCCGTCCAGTTGCGGCTCGATGCGTTCTATGACGACATGACCAGCCCTGGGGTCCGGTTTCACCGCTGTATCACGAGGTCGATCCCTCTTTCCCTGTTTGATGTCTTTTTAGGCTACCCGTGATTGCTTACCCCGGAGGCGCCGCCGTATCCCCTGCGCCTGCCCCTGCCTGCCGGTTTGCCTCCCCCCTGGGCATGGGGCACAGTGAGCAGATGAAGGCATTGCGCAGCTTTACCGTTCGGGCGTCGCTTCCCCCGCCTCTCGAAGTCCTGGTTGAGATCGCCTACAACCTGAGGTGGTCTTGGGACGCGAGAGCGGCTGATCTCTTCAGATGGGTAGATCCCGAAGCCTGGGAAAGCTCGGGCCATGATCCCGTTCGCACGCTCGGCCGCGTATCGCGCGAGCGGCTTGCGCAGTGTGCCGAGGATCAACCGTTCCTTGCATTCCTTGCTGCCGTCGAGGAGGACCTTCAGAGCTACCTGGGTGAGCCTCGTTGGTTCCAAGGGGCATACAACGGCGGGCGAGACGGTGCCACCGGTGTATCGGTGGCTTACCTGTCTCCCGAGTTCGGGGTGTCTGAGGCGCTACCGATCTATTCGGGTGGCCTCGGGGTGCTTGCCGGTGATCATCTCAAGGCAGCGAGCGACCTAGGGGTCCCGTTGGTTGCCGCGGGCCTTCTCTACCGCGAGGGCTACTTCCGTCAGCACCTGAACATCGACGGTTGGCAGCAGGAGCACTATCCGGCATTGGATCCCCACGCTATGCCGCTCAGGTTGCTCACCACCGAAGACGATTCACCGCTGAAGGTCGAGGTTGATCTTGCCGGTGTCCGTTGCGTTGCACAGGTATGGCGTGCCGACGTTGGTCGCATCCCATTGCTCTTGTTGGACACCGACATCGAGGACAACGGTCCCGAAGAACGCACCGTTACCGATCGCTTGTATGGAGGTGGCACAGAGCACCGCTTGCGTCAGGAGATCGTCCTAGGCATTGGTGGGGTGCGCGCGCTTGAAGCTGCTGGCTTTTCTCCGGACGTCTTCCACACCAACGAAGGACACGCCGGATTCATGGGCCTGGAAAGGATCCGACGGCTCGTGGACGAAGCGGGGCTCACCTTCAGCGAGGCCCTCGAAGCAGTTCGTGCCGGATCTGTTTTCACAACTCACACCCCGGTGCCAGCCGGGATCGATGTCTACTCGAACGAGTTGATGGAGCGATACTTCGCGACGTTCGCAACGGCCTGCGGCGCGACGTTCGAGCAACTGATGACCCTCGGCCGGCCGCAGGACGACGAAGGGGAGTCCACCTCTTTCAACATGGCGATCATGGGGTTCAGGCTTGCGGGACGAAGCAACGGGGTTAGCAAGCTCCACGGTGTCGTATCGCGACACATCTTCAGTGACCTATGGCCTGACGTCCCGATAGACGAAGTGCCCATCGGATCGGTCACTAACGGGGTCCACGTGCCGACATGGGTTGGCCCCGAGATCACCGAGGTGCTGGATCGAAGGTTCCCGCCGGGATGGGCGGAAAGTGGTTCGGGTCGCTGGGGCAAGGTTCAGGAGATCCCCGATGCGGAACTCTGGAGAGCGCGCGAGCGCGCCCGTGAGCGCCTCGTCTTCTTCGTGCGCGAACGCCTCAAGCACCAGTTGCTCCTCCGCGGCGTATCGGAGGCCGATGCAGCCTGGACCGAGGACGTATTCGATCCGGGTGTCCTCACGATCGGGTTCGCCCGCAGGTTCGCCCCGTACAAGCGCGGAACCTTGATCATCAGTGACGTCGAGAGGCTCAAGGGGATGCTGTTGTCGGGCGACCGGCCGGTGCAGGTGGTTCTGGCCGGAAAGGCGCATCCGCTCGATGATCCAGGTAAGGAGCTGATCCGCCAGATCGTTCACTTCGCGGCCGACCATGAGGTGCGTGCTCGCTTCGCATTCATCGAGGACTACGACCTCGAAGTGGCGCGGCATCTCGTTCAGGGAGCCGATGTATGGCTGAACAACCCGCGGCGGCCGATGGAGGCATCTGGAACCTCCGGGATGAAGGCAGCACTCAACGGTGTGCTGAACCTTTCAGTGCTCGACGGGTGGTGGGATGAGTGCTACGACGGCACCAACGGATGGGCGATCGGTGGAACCGAGACCTATAGCGACTTCGATCACCAGGACCGCGTCGAAGCATCGGCCCTGTACGAGTTGCTCGAGCGGGATGTCATCCCGCGCTTCTACGATCGGCCTGAGGGCCCCGTCCCAAGGCGCTGGGTCGAGAGGATGAAGGCATCTCTTGCCACTCTCGGGCCCTTCGTCTCTGCCGATCGCATGGTGCGCGACTACGTCGAGGGGCTGTACCTCCCTGCAGCCAAGCGGGGGACCTTGATGCGGGAAGATTCCTTCGATCGGGCCCGTCGCCTAGCGGCCTGGAAGATGCGCGTTCGGGAAGGTTGGTCGTCGGTAAAGGTTATGGGTGTCGATGGAGATACCAACGCCGCCGACGTTGGAGACGAACGATCCGTGAGCGCGACCATCCAAACGGGTTCCTTGACCAAAGACGATCTGCGCGTCGAGCTGGCGCATGGGTTGGTAGGAGCAACCGGGGAGTTGATCGACCCAGTCATCGACGTGATGACGCCCCAAGGCGAACAAGACGGTACCTGCACCTTTACGAGATCGTTCACGGCCGACGAAACGGGCCTCTATGGGTACGCGGTGCGCGTCGTTCCTGATCATGCCGACCTAGGCAACAGCATGGATCTAGGGCTCGTAGCTTGGGCCTAACCAAGTTTCGGAGGAGACGCTCGATCTCCTACTGACTCAGATGCAAGATCGCAGCGGACTCAGGGCCGAGCGTCAGGGTACCGCCGCCCTGTTGCGTGAACTCCGGTTCGGTAGCGAGCAGCAACTCGCCGGTTAGTGGGAATGAAGTGGATGTTGCGGACAGGTTGCACGCGATGGCCAAGCTTCCGCGGTACATAACAAGCCAACGTTGTTCCTCGTCGTACTCGACGGTGACTTTCTCGAGACTCCCATCGGTCAGGTCGGGGTGCGATCTGCGGAGGGCGATGAGCTTCTTGTAAAGGTCGTGCATCTGTGCGTGAAAGGCGTTCTGAAGCTCGGCCCAATCGAGTTTGGAACGTTCGAAGGTAGCGGGGTCTTGCGGGTCGGGGACTTCGGCAGGGTCCCAGCCGAAGGCAGCGAACTCATGGCGACGGCCTTCGCTGACGGCCTTTCCCAGCTCAGGATCGTCGTGGTCGGTGAAGTACAGCCACGGGGTTCGTGCCCCCCATTCTTCACCCATGAACAACATGGGGATGAACGGCGACATCAAAACGAGCGCTGCTGCGACGCGCGCGGCGTTTTCGTCCACCAGCATGCTCAGGCGTTCGCCTTGGGCACGGTTGCCAACCTGGTCGTGGGTCTGGGAGTAGGCGAGGAATCTGCTACCAGATGCACCCTCGTGCGGCCGCCCGTGACTTCGGCCCCGAAAGCGCGAGTAGGCGCCCTGGTATACCCACGCGGCTTTCAGGGCCTGGGCAAGCTGCTCGATGTTGCCGAAGTCGAGGTAGTAGCCGTCTCGTTCGCCCGTCAAGACCGCATGCAGAGCATGATGGAAGTCGTCGTTCCACTGCGCGTCCATGCCCCAGCCGCCCTTGTCGATCGGTGTGATCACGCGCGGGTCACCCAGATCGCTTTCGGCGATGAGGTGTAGCGGTCGCCCCAGCCGTTCGCTCAGGATCTGAACGCTCTCGGAGATCTCCTCGAGAAGGTGCTTGGGTGAGCGATCCAGCAGGGCATGAACGGCGTCGATCCGCAAGGCGTCGAAGTGATAGTTGACGAACCAGTGGAGAGCGTTGCCCACGATGAATGCACGCACTTCATCGCTGCCTGGACCGTCGAGGTTGATCGCGTCTCCCCAAGGAGTCGAGTAAGCGTTGGTGAAGTAAGGACCGAAGCGCGGCAGGTAGTTGCCCGAGGGGCCGAGATGGTTGTAGACGACGTCCAGGATGGTGGCCAGACCCCGCGAGTGACAGGCGTCGACGAAGCGTTTCAGCCCCTCCGGCCCCCCGTAGGAGTGCTGCGGGGCGAACAGTGAGGTCCCGTCGTAGCCCCACCCGCGCTTCCCGGGAAAGGAATTGACCGGCATCAGTTCAACGGCCGTGATCCCAAGGTGGACCAGGTGGTCCAGCTTCTCGATCGCGGAGTCGAAGGTGCCCTCCTGAGTGAAGGTTCCGATGTGAAGCTCGTAGATGATCCATCCTTCGAAGGCAGGAGGCGCCCACGCTTGATCGGCCCAGTCGAAACTCCGGTGGTCGATCAACTCGGATAGCTCGTGAACGCCATCGGGCTGACAGTTCGATCTGGGGTCGGGGAGCGGGTCGCCGCCGTCGAGGCGGTAGCCGTAGCGCATCCCCGGCTCTGCGGGCACTTCGACCGCCCACTTGCCCAGATCCTTGCGCTCCATAGGGTGAGCGACCCCATCCAGTACGAGCTCTACCGAGCTTGCATCGGGAGCCCACACCTCCATGATCATCGACCCATCATGCCCCTGCGACGAGTGCGCAACCATCCGGGTCACCTAGCCAGCTTCTTTGACCAATAACGAAACCGGGAAGGTGGCCAGGAGCATCCCTACCGAAGGGTTGCCCCCGTAGACGCGCTCGCCGGTGAGTACGTTGCGCCACTTGCCCTCGGGTAGCGGGATGGTGGTGTCACCCCACTCGCCCTCTAGCGAAAGTACGAGCCGGGGGGCCACCACGACGACATCGTCCGATCGCATGAAGGCCACGACATGGTGGGCTGCCTCGCCTTCTGCTTCGATCGGTGAGTAGGAACCTTCGAGGAAACTGTTCGGTCGCTGTCTTCGAAGCCGCAAGGCGGTGGTCGTGACCAGCATCTTGGCGGCCCCGTCATCGGCGGACGCCCACAGTTCGCTCGCTGGTGTCTCGTCGGCATGGCTGAGTAGCGCGATCCGAAGATCGTGGTCAACCGGCCGGCGATTGTCAGGATCGACGAGGGACAGATCCCACAGCTCGGTCCCCTGGTAGGTGTCGGGTATGCCTGGGTAGGTGTGCTTGATCAAGCACTGCGCAAGTGAGTTGATGCGGCCGGGCTCGACCAGATCCGACACGAAGTCGTTGAGGAGGACCTGCAGCGAGGGGTCGCCGATCACGCCGTCGACGAACCTAGACAACGCGGTTTCGTAGTCATCATCGGGACGCAACCATGAGGTGCCTCCCTTCGCTTCGCGTGCGGCCTTCAACATGTATTCACTCGCACGAGGGACATCTAGCGGATGGGCTCCGACGAGTACCTGATAGAAGAGGTAGCGGGTGTTCGCGTCCGGCATGCCGTCGGTCAGATGCGTCGCTGAACCTTCGTCGAACGTGCTAACGAACGTTTCCCATCGATCAGGGATCTCCGAGAGCAGTGAGATACGAGCGCGTACGTCTTCGCTGCGTTTGGTGTCGTGGGTCGAGGTAGCAAGCACCGAGAGGGGCCACTTCTGCTGAGCCCGGCTCGCCGCGGCGTGGAACTCATCCAGGTCGACACCGAAATAGCCGGGGTCGCCGCCGACCTCATTCAGCGACACGAGCCGGTTGAAGTTGTAGAAGACGGTGTCCTCGTAGCTCTTGGCCATCACCGGTCCGCTCGTCTGCTGCAACCGGAGCACGAAACGTCGCCCGGCTTCGCCTCCAACACCGGTCAAGATCACGTCACTCAACCTGTCGAAGTAGATGGATGGGATGTAGGCGGCACGTCGCCGCGCTGCTTCGATCGCGTCCAGCAACAAGCGTTCGTCTTGATCTGTTCGGGAACCATCGGGGCGGATGTAGGTCCGGTACACGTCGAAGCCCGCGAGGGTTTCGCCGACGAGGGCGACCATCAGGTCCTCGTCAACCTCCCAGTCCATCTCGGTGAAGATCTTTTCGAGCTCGCCGGCGAGTCGTTTCAGATCTGCGATCAGCACCTGCCGCATCACCAGCATCTTCTTGTCTTGGGTGACGGCATCCAAAGAAGCGGTTTCTCGGCTGAAGTCCTGGTAGATCGAAGTCATGCGGTGCTCGTTGCGCTGATCGACGAACAGTCCGCCTACGATGTTGAGGAAGTCGTAACCCGTGGTCCCTTCTACCGGCCATGTGTCGGGCAAGACCTCAGAGGGCTCGAGTATCTTTTCGACCCACACGGGTACGCCGCTCCGCTGCACCAGAGCCTCCAGGTATCCCTGGGGGTCGAGCAGGCCGTCGATGTGATCGACCCTAAGACCGTGGACGGCTCCGTCGGCGATCAGCTCGAACAGCAGCGAATGCGTGGCTTCGAAGACTTCCGGTAACTCCTGGCGAACGGCGGCGAGCGTGTTGACGTCAAAGAAGCGGCGGTAGTTGATGTTCCGATTCCCGCGGCGCCACTCGACGAGCCAGTAGTTCTGCGTATCGATGATCTCGGCCAAGGGAGCATCCAGGTCCGTTTCGGGACTGAGGGGAAACCGGTGATCGAAGTAATGCAAGACGGGTTCGATCCCGGATGTATCGAGCGTGATCTCGCCACGTTCGATACAAGCTTCAAGATCGTCGCCGAGTATGGGTGCACACACCTTGCCGTCCAGGTAGTCCCAGTCGATGTCGAACCAGTGAGCGTGGCGACTGTTACGTCCATGCTTGAGTACGTTCCACCATCGGTTGTTGCCCTCCGTGGAGACGTGATTCGGCACGATGTCGGCGATGTGGCCCAACCCGTGTTGCTCGAGTGCGTCGACCATCCGTTCGAAGGCCTCGCGGCCCCCGAGCGACTCGTTCAACCGAGGGTGTTCGACGACGTCGTATCCGTGCTCCGAACCTTCGGCGGCTTGAAGGTAGGGAGACAGGTATAGGTGGGTGACTCCCAGGTCGGCGAAGTAGGGAGCGAGCTCCGCGACACGATCGAATCCGAAGTCTGGGGTCATCTGCAGGCGATAGATGGCGCCGATCGGCGTTGTTCCGCGCTCGCTACTCAACTCGTCTCAACACCACCAAGGATCTATCTACCAGCTCGATCTTGCCACCGGCGGGGTAGCGGATCGACGAGAGTTCCTCGGAGTCTGTGAGGAAGGGGCGATCGGTGTCGATCGCCACCTCCCAGCTCGTTCCCCATCGACCCTCGGGGATCGTGAACTCTAGCGACTCGGAGTGTGCGTTGAACAGCATGAGGAAGCTGTCATCGGTCACGATCTCGCCCCGGGGGCCGGGGTCGGGCATCTCGTCGCCGTTGATGAACACGGCGACGGACTTGGCGAAACCTTCGTTCCACTGTTCCTCGGTCATCTCAGTGCCGTCGGTGTCGAACCAGGCCATGTCTTCGACTCCGGTCCCGTGGAACTCCCGGCCCATGAACCACTTGCGGCGCCGGAACGCAGGGTGTCTCTGCCTGAAGTCCATCAGCCTCCTGGTGAAGCCAAGCTGTGGGAGGTTCTCGTCCACCAGGCTCCAGTCGAACCACGAGATCTCGTTGTCCTGGCAGTAGGCATTGTTGTTCCCCCCCTGGGTGCGCGATATCTCGTCGCCCCCGAGCAGCATCGGAACACCCTGGCTCAAAGCCAATGTAGTGATGAAGTTGCGCTTCTGACGCTCGCGCAGGGCGATGATCTTGGGATCGTCGGTCGGCCCCTCGACACCGTGGTTCCACGAGCGATTGTGGCTTTCCCCGTCGTTGCTGTCTTCACCGTTGTCTTCATTGTGCTTCTCGTTGTAGCTGACCAGGTCGTGCAGCGTGAACCCATCGTGAGCGGTGATGAAGTTGATCGAAGCGGCAGGTGTTCTGCCGTCCGCCTGATACAGGTCGGGAGACCCGGTCAGTCGCAGTGCGAACTCCGACAGCGTTGCGGGTTCGCCCCGCCAATAGTCGCGCACGGTGTCGCGGTATTTGCCGTTCCATTCCGACCATCCGGGAGGGAAGTTGCCCACCTGGTAGCCGCCCATCCCCACGTCCCAGGGTTCGGCGATCAGTTTCACCTCGGACAGCACCGGGTCCTGATGGATGATGTCGAAGAAGGCGCTTAGTCTGTCTACGTCGTAGAGCTCACGTGCGAGTGCGGACGCAAGATCGAAGCGAAAGCCATCGATGTGCATCTCAAGAACCCAGTAGCGCAACGAATCCATGATCAGCTTCAGCACCTGTGGGTGAACCACGTTGAGTGAGTTTCCGGTTCCGGTGAAATCGAGGTAGTAGCGCGAGTCGTCCGGCATGAGCCGGTAATAGGCGGCGTTGTCGAGACCCCTGAAGCACAGGGTCGGACCCATCTCGTTGCCCTCTCCGGTGTGGTTGTAGACGACATCGAGGATCACCTCGATCCCACCCTCGTGCAGGGCCTTCACCATGTTCTTGAACTCGGCAACCTGCTGACCGCTCCTGCCTTGGGCGTACTCGGAGTACGGAGCGAAGAACCCGATCGTGTCGTAGCCCCAATAGTTGCGGAGGCCCTTGTCGAGCACGAACTTCGGGGTGATGAAGTGATGAACGGGCATGAGCTCGACTGCTGTCACGCCGAGAAGCTGCATGTGCTCGATCGCTGCCGGATGAGCAAGCGCCGAATAGGTGCCTTGGATGTCCGGGGGGATCGCCGGGTGCAGCTTGGTGAATCCCCTCACGTGGGTCTCGTAGATGACGGTGCGGTGCCAGGGGGTTCTTAACGGTCGATCGTTTCCCCAGTCGAAGGTCGGGTCGATCACGATCGACTTGGGAACGAAAGGTGCGTTGTCAGACTCGTTGTAGGAAAGGTCCGCCTCGTCATCGCCCCAGATGTAGCCGAAGGTCTGCTCGGACCAGTCGACGGCCCCCTCGATGGCCTTGGCGTAAGGATCGATCAACAACTTCGAAGGATTGAAGCGGTGGCCCTTCTCGGGTTCGAAAGGGCCGTGTACACGGAAGCCGTAGCGCTGGCCGGGCCCGATCCCGGGCACGTAGCCGTGCCAAACGTGGTTGGTGACTTCGGTGAGGTTATAGATCGATTGATTGTTGTGTTCATCGAATAGGCACAGCTCGACGTGGGTCCCGTGTTCGGAGAACACGGCGAAGTTGGTGCCCTCTCCGTTCCAGGTCGCGCCGAGTGGTGAGGGTCGTCCTGGCCAGATCTCCATGAGGGCCGAGATTACGGTGCTTCGGACGCGATACGGTCATGCGATGCCGGACCATCCGCAAGAAGCGCTGTTGAGATTGCTGGATCTCCAGGAGCAGGACACTGCGATCCAGCGGCTTGAAACCCGGCGCGCGGCCCTTCCCGAAGCTGCGGAGTTGGCCGACACGCGCCGCCGCTTGGAGGAGCTGGATTCCGATGCCGACATCGCCGAGAAACAACGTCAAGAGCTATCGCGCGCTCAAAGCAAGCTCGAGGGCGAGATCGAGCTGATAGAGATCAAGACCAAGAAGGATTCGGAAAGGGTCTTCTCGGGTGCGGTGTCGAACCCTAAGGAGCTTTCTGCGCTGCAGTCGGGTATCGAGCAGCAGAACCAGCAGCGTTCCGTCCTCGAGGATCAGTTGCTCGAAGTGATGGAGCAGGTCGAGAGCAACGATTCCCACATCGACCGCCTCACCACTCAGAAGGTTGAGGCGACGGAACGCGCCACAGAGCTCGAGGAGAAGGTTTCGCTCCTGATGGGAGACATCGACGCAGAACTCGAAAGCCATGGGCTCGAACGCGAGAAGATCGTGCCCGACATCCCGTCCGATCTTCTAGCCATGTACGACAAGCTTCGGGAGCAGAAGGGCGGTGTTGGGGCTGCGCCGTTGCGGGCCGGAACTTGCGAGGGCTGTCATACGAAGATCCCCCAGCGCGAGCTCGAGCATATGAAGGCGCAGAAGGGGCTGCAGCGATGCGAGAACTGTCGGCGCATCCTCGTGGTCTTGGACATCTGACGTGCACGCTCAACTGCACACCGATGGCGGAGCGCGCGGGAACCCCGGCCCTGCGGGGATAGGCGTCGTGCTGACCGGTGAACAAGGGGAGGTCATCGGTGAGCTTGCCGAAGCCCTCGGCGTGAGGACCAACAACGAAGCCGAATACCTCGGGCTGATAGCGGGTCTGGAACTAGCACGGGACAAGGGCGTCACGCGGCTGGACGTCTTCATGGACAGCAAGCTGGTCATATGCCAGATGCGTGGGGAATGGAAGATCAAGAGCGACACCTTGCGTCAGCTCGCCGTGCAAGCTCGGAAGCTCGCGCGCGGCTTCGAGAAGGTCACTTTCAATCACGTTCGGCGCGAGCACAACAGTGGCGCCGATCGTCTCGCCAACCAAGCGATGGATGCAGCCGCCCTCGATGAGGAGCTCGATGCCGAGTCGCGTCCCGAGCAGGGTTCGTTGCTCGAGTGATCCTGTGGCACGCGGGCATCGCCTGTGCCCTGGTGTACGTGACGCTCGGAAGACGACGCATCGACTACCGCTTCATCATCCTCGGCGCCATCTTTCCCGACCTGCTCGACGGGCTCTTGGCGGTGACGGGAGCGATACCGACCTCACGCGGGCCGGCGCATTCGCTGATCTTCGTGACCCTTGAAGCGATCGCCATCCTTGTGATCTTCAAGGGTGAACGTCGGCTCGCCGTCTTCGGGCTTGCGGTCGGGATGTTGACCCACCTCGTCGCGGACGGGATGTGGAACCTTCCCGAGACGTTCCTGTGGCCCATGTTCGGCTCGGGCTTCGATGCCGTCCCCCCAGAGCCCTATCAGTGGTCCCTGTTGCTTGCGCCTTGGCAGCATCTGTCCACATGGGCCGGCGAGCTGGTCGGAGCCGGGGTGCTGGCGTGGTTCGTGGTCGCATTCTCGCTCGGTGATCAAGAGCGCCGCCGTCTCTTCATGAAGGACGGATACCTGCGTCCCTAGGGCGCAACGCCGGGTACCGGAGATGTAGGCTTCGGCCAGCTAGAAAGTTCACGCCGTTGCGAAGGAAGTCCGGTGAGAGTCCGGCGCTGTCCCGCAACTGTGAGCCGGGTTCGATGCCCGGTGAGCCAGGAACTCCGCCCGGCGTGCGCTCGGATACCTCCGTGGAAAGAGGGCCTGCGAGCAGGATCGGCGAGCCGCTCCTTTCGAGGCTCTCCTACCAGGAGGGTTGTCATTCCCGGCGAGGACCGGGTGGAAGGAGCTGGTACATGAAGGTGCGTTCGTTGGGTGCGGCTGCCCTAGCCGCGGTGTTTGTCTTGAACGGTGTCACGGTGAATGCCGCCGTGACGAAAGAGGATCGCCGCCGAGCGCGTTGGGCTGCCTCCTATGTCGTTGGCACGCAGAACCCGGATGGATCGTTCGGCTTCGGGAGCGTTGGTGCTACTGCCGATGGGATCGTGGCCCTCGCTCTAGCCAAGCGAGGCGGAGACGCGATCGACGATGCTTTCGCTTTCATCGCCACCCAAGACGTCTCTTCGCTTGGGGACATCGCGAAGGTCACACAGGCCCTGATAGCAACGGGACGGGACCCCCATGACTATCAAGGGCGCGACCTCGTGCAAGAGATGCTTGATTCCGAGCAGCCTGATGGTCGTTACGGGGAAAGCTCCACCGTGTTCAGCCACGCTCTGGTGATGCTGGCGCTGGCCGCGGCGGGAGCAGAGACCGGCACCGAACCAACCGTCTGGCTCGGCGAAGCCCAGTGCGACGACGGGGGATGGCAGTTCGACGAGCCCTCGGATGATGACGACAACAAGCGGTGTCTGAGCAAGAGCGACCCCAGCAACGACTTCAGCACCTCCGATACGAACACAACTGCTATGGCGCAGATGGCTCTCGTCGTTTCACCTGGGGTCTATCCCGGCGTCGATCCGTTCGAGTTCTTTCGCAAGATGCGCGACAAGGCCGGACGGGGTTGGGGCTATGACCGCACGTTCAACGTCACCGACGCGAACTCGACCGCTCTCGTGCTTCAGGCCTACGTTGCGAGCGGAAAACCGCTTCCCGATGGGGCCGAGAAGGCGCTAAGCAGGTTGCAATACGACAAGTGCAGCCCCAAGGGCCCCGGCTTCGCATTCACTTACGACGACGCCGACGAAGATGGTGTCCTCGAGAAGAAGGAGCGAACCGGTCCCGACGCCTATGCGACGATCGGTGCGATCCCTGGGCTCCTCGAGGCTCCGTGGCCGTACCCTGCGGCGGCCGCGATCCGAGACGATGCTCCGCTTGGATGTTAGTGGGATGAAGTTCCGAGGTGCGCTCGCGGCGGTCCTGCTGTCCGCGAGCGTCATCGTCCCGTTCATGGCGCCGGCGGCTTGCGCCGCCCAGTCCGATTCGGCTGCGCTCGTCATAGACCTGGGCGAGGAGGGAGGGGTGCTGCGCTACTGCGTGGTGCTCGAAGGTTCCTCGGTGAGCGGTTCCGAGTTGATCCAGCTTGCGGGCCAGCAGTACGGGCTCGACTATCGGATCGATCAAGGCGGCGTGTGCCGGTTGGCGGGTGTGGGACCGGCCAGCGGCGACTGTTTCGGTGACTACCCCTATTTCTGGGGTTACTGGAGAGGCGAGCCCGATGGAGGGTGGTCCTGGTCGTCGTTGGGGGCAGCATCGACAAGTGTGGAAGCGGGAGATGTCGAAGGGTGGGCTTGGGGCACCGGCCAGGATGGCTCCTCGCATCCGCAGCCGCCGGCTACCACTCACGCCGAGGTGTGTCCAGATTCCGGCACCGATGAAGCAGATCAAGGGCCGAAGGGAACCCAGCCTGCCCAGGACCACTCTCAAGCGCCGGGGGCGCAGGACCAGGATGACACCGTCTCACAGACTTCCGGGGGTCCAACGCCCGCGCCGGAAAAGGGACCCCGCGCTCGCGAGCGAGTGCGAAAGGACAGGACCAAGCAGCAGGCCGGCGACGCCGGCGATCGGTCCGAGCCCATAGAGGAGCCCGCCGAACCGTTACCGGCAACCGCGCCGCCGGTAGCAGCCTCGGCTCCGGGGTCGCCACCGGGACCTCCGGTGGCAGGGATCGCAGGGTCGATAGCCGCCCTGATGCTCGTGGTCGCCGGCATGCTGGTGTCGCGCCGCCGCTCGCGGGAGCCTGGTTGATGCATCCCGGCGCGTGGCTCATCTGGGCGCTGGGAGCCGGGACGGTCGCTGCATCCACTACCAATCCCTTCTACCTGTTCCCTCTGGTAGCGGTGTCCTATCTCGTTCACTCGACACACCGTGGGACCGGCCCCCAGGCAAGGTCGTTCCGGTTCTTTCTCACCTTTGCCGCCTTTGCTTTCACAACCCGCACCCTTTTCGTGGCCCTAACACCGGGCGGACCGACCTGGGACGGCCTGTGGTTCGACGCTCTCGAAGGAGCTCGTCTCGCCACCCTCTTGATCGTGTTTGGAACGTTCAACGCCGTTACCGATCCTTTCAAGGTTCTGCGCCTGGCACCGCGGCGTTTCCACGAGCCGGCCCTGGCAGCCGCCTTGGCGCTGTCGCTTACGCCTCGCACCCTCGAATCCGTAACTCAGGTTCGCGAGGCTCAACGCTTGCGGGGCATGGACGTAGCCCGGTGGAGATCTTGGGCCGGTCTGGTGATCCCGGTGCTCGAAACGGGGATGGAGCAAGCGGTAGTTCTTGCCGAATCCATGGACGCGCGCGGTCACGGCCGCACGCGGAGATCGCGCTACCGGCCCGAAAGATGGACCACCGGCGCCATGTTGATAGCCGCTGCCGCCGTTGCCGCTGCGGGGCCTTTCGTGATCGCCTATCTAGATCATTCGGGCGCCCTCAGCGTCCCCACCTATCCCATCCGATGGCCGTCGGTGTCGATGTGGCTGCTGGCGGGCGTTTTCTGTTTAGGTATGCCCGCACTCGTACCCAGACATGAGGAGCGGCGATGACCGCGGCCGTATCGATCGAGTCGGTGAGCTTCTCGTATCCAGGCGAGTCGTTGCGAGTCATCGACGATGCGATTCTGCAGATCGAAGAAGGGTCGTTCGTCCTGGTTACCGGACCCACCGGGTCGGGCAAATCGACCTTCCTCCGGACCATCAATGGACTCGTGCCTCACTTCACCGGCGGCGTGTTCCAGGGACGTGTTCTCGTTGGCGGACGAAGCACGGTGGACGTGACCCCGCGGGAGCTCGCCGACGTAGTTGCGTTCGTACCTCAGGATCCCGGCGCCTCGTTCGTGGTCGATCGGGTGGAAGACGAACTTGCGTACGCGATGGAGAACCTAGGTATGGAGCCCCACACGATGCGACGAAGGGTCGAAGAGACCCTCGATCTGCTCGCCATACATGACATCCGGGGACGCAGCGTACGCACTTTGTCCGGCGGAGAACGGCAGCGGGTAGCGATCGCCTCGGCCTTGACGCCCGGGCCACGCGTTCTGGTCCTGGATGAGCCGACGAGCCAACTCGATCCTCAGGGGGCCGAAGATGTGATGGCCGCACTTCAGAGGCTGGTCCACGACCTGGGGATGACGGTGATCTGCGCGGAGCATCGCTTGGAACGGGTGGCAGGTTTCGCCGACCTGGCGATCGGCTGTGGAGGCGGCAGGTTCACGATCGGAGAGCCGCACGACATCGTGGATCGATTCGCGTCCGGCCCACCCGTGGCGCGCCTTGGGAGGTTGGCGGGATGGGACCCCATCCCTTTGACGGTCAGGGAAGCCCGTCGCATGCGAGGAACGATGCCATCGCCGCCCCCGATAGAGATCTCGGGCGCCGGCGCTCCCATCTTGTCGGCTTCGGGCATAGTCGCTTCGTACGGAGACAAGCAGGTTCTACACGGCGTCAACCTGTTGGCGGCCGAGGGCGAGATCGTGGCGATCATGGGCCGCAATGGCGCGGGCAAGTCCACGCTGCTTCGATGTCTCGTTGGGCTTCACCGGCACGAGGGATCCGTTGAGATCCGGGGATCGAAACCGGTACCGGGCCGAACCATCGCGCTCTGTCCCCAGAGCCCCGATTCGATCTTGTTCAAGGAGACGGTGATCGAAGAGGTCCAGGCCACGGTCTCCTATACGCGGTCCGGGGTAGATGTGACCACCGTTCTGTCCGCATTGGGTATTGCCGGACGCTCTCATCGTCATCCGCGCGATCTATCGGCGGGCGAGAGGATGCTCGTCGCAACGGCCGCAACGGTTGCAGGAGGAGCTCCCGTGCTTCTGCTGGACGAGCCGACGCGCGGTCTCGACCTTGCCGCCAAGGAGAAGCTTCAGGACTACCTCAGGCGATACGTCGCTGCACGGGGTGCGGTTCTATTCGCCACTCACGATGTCGAGCTGGTAGCCGAACTGGCCACCAGGGTCATTTTGCTGGCGAACGGGGAGGTGATCGCGGACGGTCCTCCCGCACGGGTGCTGGGTGACTCTCCCGTGTTCGCCCCTCAGATGGCGCGTGTGTTCGGGCCGGGCTGGCTGACTCCAGAACAGGTCCACGGTGCGATGTCTGCCGGTGAGGCGCGGACGAGATGAAGGGCAGATCCTCGCGGACGGTGTTGTTGTGGGTAGCGAACCTGCTCGGAGTGGCCGCCTTTTTATGGCCCTTCGTCCTGCCTGCTGCGATCGGCGGGCAGGAAGCACACTCCGTCGATGCTCCATGGATACTTGCGGGCCTCGTCGGTGCCGTGGGGGGACTGCTTTTCGTGGAGCTCGGACGTGGTGGCTTGGGGCCGAAAGCCGTCGCTCTGATCGGGGTGCTTGGCGCGGCGATGGTTGTGCTGCGCCTGCCTGGGTCGGTCGGAGGATTCAGTCCCTTGTTCCTCGTGGTGCTTATCGCCGGCAATGCCTTCGGCCCAGGGTTCGGCTTCGTGTTGGGTGCGACCGGGTTGCTGGCGTCGGCTCTGTTCGTCGGTGGTCTTGGGCCTTGGGTGCCCTTTCAGATGGTTGCCGTCGGATGGGTGGGGATGGGGGCGGGCGTGTTGCCTCGCTCCGGGGGGTGGAGGATAAGGATCGCCGCGCTCGCTCTCTACGGGTTCGTGTCCGGGTACCTGTTCGGGGCCGTGATGAACCTCTGGTCGTGGCCTTACATCGCCGGAGGGTCCGCCATCGGATGGGATGCTACGTCGGGACCGGCGGCCAACCTCGCCAACTACGGACGCTTCTACGTCCTCACTTCGTTGGTCTGGGACACGTTCCGCGCCGTGGGGAATGCTGCGATGGTCCTGCTGATCGGACGTCCGATGCTGGGGGCGCTCGATCGAGCAGCTCGCAAGATGGATCTGACCGTCAGAAGTCCGGCGACATCGTCAGGGGGCAGCGCTTGATGGGACTCACCATGCTTCTCGGAGGTGCTCGTAGCGGCAAGTCATCCTTGGCCGTCGCCATGGCCCGATCGTGGAGCGGGCACGTTTCGGTTGTCGCAACCGCCCAGGCCGGTGACGCGGAGATGGAGTCCCGCATCCGGCGCCACCGCGACGAAAGGCCTTGGGATTGGACCGTGATCGAGGAGCCCTTGCTGCTTCCTGAAGCGATGGCTTCAGTGAACGATCCCTCGCTGTTGATCATCGATTGCCTGACTTTGTGGGTATCGAATCTGGTTGGCTCCGGCATGAGCGACGAGTCGATCCTCGAGCTGGCAGCTCGAACCGCATCGTTAGCCGCGGAACGCGATGCGCCGGTGATCGTGGTCTCCAACGAAGTGGGATCGGGCATCGTTCCCGTAAATGAACTAGCGCGCCGGTACCGGGATCTTCTCGGTAGCGTCAACGCTGTATGGGCAAGCTCTGCCGACGACACCTTCCTCGTGGTAGCCGGGCGCTTGCTCCGGCTAGAGAGTGCTGCAGGGTTAGCCCCGGTGGGCCACGTTGTCTGAGTCAGCTTTCGCGCTACTCGCGAGCGCCGATGGCCCCGATCGGTCTGCCGCGGCTTCAGTGAGGGCGCGGGCGGAGCGCGTCCTTCGGCCTGCCGGAGCCCTGGAGCGTTTGGATGAGGTCGCTATCTGGGTTGCCGGATGGCAGGCAACGGCCCTTCCTCGAGTGGATCGTGCTGGAGTGGTGGTCTTCGTTGCCGATCACGGGGTGACACAGCGAGGGGTCAGCGCATATCCGGCGGCGGTCACCGTCGAGATGGACCGGGCCCTGCGATCGGGGGCTGCAACGGCATCGGTGATGACACGGATCCTGGGGGCCGAACTCGTTGTGGTCGATGTCGGTGTCGGGAACCCTACGGGCGACATCACGATCGAGGACGCGCTGTCGCCCGAAGCTTTCGATCGCTGCTTCCAGGCGGGCAGAGATGCGATCGCCGGGCTCGACTCCGATCTTGTGATCCTCGGTGAGATGGGGATCGGCAACACGACTCCGGCTGCAGCGGTTGCCTGCGCGCTGTACGGGAACCGTCCGGAGGATTGGACGGGCCGCGGAACCGGTGTAGATGAGGCCGGTTTCGCTCGGAAAGTGGCCGCCGTCGCAGCCGCGAGCCGTCGCGCCAGGGGCTGCGATCCTATGGAGGTGCTGCGCCGGGTCGGCGGCAGCGAATTGGTCGCGATCGCCGGAGCATGCCTGGAAGCCAGACTTCGCTCTTTGCCGGTCATCCTTGATGGTTTCGTGGTCACTGCAGCGGTTGCCTGTCTCGAAGCGGGATCCCCAGGGGCGCTGGATCATTGCATCGCCGGACATCGCTCTCCCGAACCGGGTCATGGCTTGCTCTTGGAGAAGTTGGGCATGGAACCGCTGCTCGACCTTGGGTTGCGACTGGGTGAAGGTAGTGGTGCACTGGCGGCGCTGCCGTTGGTGAAGTTGGCGTGTGCGTGCGTGACAGACGTGGCTACCTTCGAGGAGTGGGGTCTTCCCACGTGAGTGGGTTCAGGGCCGCCACCGGTTTTCTGACCCGAGTGCCGGTGAACGTGGGTCATCTCGATCAGGGATCGCTGGCGCGTGCCGTCAGGTGGTTCCCACTCGTCGGCGCGTTGATCGGCCTGTTCGTCGGCGCGGTGTACCTATCGTTCTACGAGATAGTCGGACCGATGGCTGCGGCGACGCTTGCCGTCATCTCCGGTGTCGCCATAACCGGCGCCTTTCACGAGGATGGACTCGCGGATGTCTTTGACTCGGCAGGTTCAAGCTCTCGCGAGGACCGGTTGCGCATCCTCAAAGACCCGCGTCTGGGCACCTACGGTGCAGCCGCGCTCTTCGGGTCGTTGCTGCTGCGCATGACAGCACTGGCGAGCATGGATCGATGGACCGGTGTCGCGTTCTGCGTGTGTGCCCATTCGGTAGCGCGCGCTGCAGCGGTGGGTTTGATGCGTGCGTCATCCGTTGGTCCCGATGGCCTCGGTGCTGCTTACGTGAGAGAGCTGAACGACAACGATGTGGCCATCGCGGTTGCGTCCGGGTTGGTGCTGGGAGGTCTCGCGGCCGGCCCATGGATCATGCCCTCCGGTGTGGTTGCTCTGTGCGTTGCGGCTGTCGTTGGATGGCGCGCCCGGCGCGCCCTCGGTGGCATCTCGGGTGACTATCTCGGTGCAACCGAACAGTTGGTTGAGATCGGCGTATACATGATTGGAGCAGCTGTGAGTATGAACTCACTCATCGACGCAGCATGGTGGAGATGAACCCGACAGGGATGAGCCTTCGACTCTGCCTCGTGCGGCACGGCAGTACTGAGTGGTCGGAGGCTCGCCGCTACACCGGCCACACCGACGTCGATCTTTCCGAGCTCGGCCGCGAGCAGGCACGCGACCTCGCATGGCTTTCCGAGCGCGCGTGGGATGGCGTATGGAGCTCGGACCTCTCGCGCTGCTTGCAAACGGCCGCGATCGCAGGCTTCGAGCCGGTGCCCGACGCTCGTCTGCGTGAGATCGATTTCGGCGAGGTGGAAGGCCGCTCGTGGGAGGACCTCGATCCCCAGACCCAAGAGGCGATCGTCGGCTTCGAGTCGTTCGCGCCCGCTGAAGGAGAGAGCGTGGTGCAGCTGCGCGCGCGGCTTGCCTCTTTCGTGAGCGAACTGGAACCCGGAGATCACCTCGTCTTCACTCATGGGGGAGTGATCAGGGCGTTCGCTCTTGATGCAGGTATCGATCTCAGACCTGCTCCCGGCTCGGTCTTCGGCATCGGATTCAAAGGGGATTCCATCTCTGCCTGGGACGTTGATAATGGTGCCAGGAGTGGGCCGGGCGGCCGCGGCCGGCTAGCCGGCTGAGGAAAGTCCGGACTCCGCAGGGCAGGACGCTGGGGAAAGTCCCAGGCGGGGTGACCCGTGGCAAGTGCAACAGAGAGCAGACCGCCGATGGCCTTCGGGCACAGGTAAGGGTGAAAGGGTGAGGTAAGAGCTCACCGGCGCCCCCGGTGACGGGGGCGGCCAGGTATACCCCGTCCGGAGCAAGACCAAGCAGGGGTGATGGGTGGCCCGCCCGTTCGATCCCCGGGTAGGTCGCACGAGGCGAGCGGTAACGCTCGTCCCAGATGGATGGTCGCCGCACCCGAAAGGGTGTACAGGATCCGGCTTACAGGCCCACTCCGCGGACCCGGGCCCGGCCCCGAGAGGGGCCGGGCCCACCCCACCCCCGTTCTGTTAACAGATACCGCCACCAGTTGGCCGGTTTCGTTAACAGAACGGAAGGGGGCGGTAGGGTCGCCGGTCATGGCAGAAAGTAGCGGTGGGCGTGTAGTCGTTGTGGGGGCCGGTCCCGCCGGACTGGCCGCGGCGTGGGAACTAACGCGTAACGGTATCGGCCCGCTCGTCGTCGATCGCAATGTCGAGGTTGGCGGACTTGCCAGAACCATGTGGGTGGACGGCTACGGCTTCGATCTAGGCCCGCACCGCTTCTTCACCAAGAACCAGGAGGTGCTCGACATGTGGCGCTTCTTCTTGGGTGAGGATCTGCTAGACGTCCCTCGGCTCACTCGCATCTACTACCGGAACAAATTCTTCGCTTATCCGCTCAAGCCGTTCGACGCTTTGGCGAAGCTCGGCCCTATCAAGACCACTCGCGCCGTCTTCAGCTATGGCTTACAGAAGGCCAAGCGCCGGGACATCGACTCGGCCGAGAACTTCGAGGATTGGATCGTTGCTCAGTTCGGGCGGACCCTGTTCGAGATCTTCTTCAAGTCCTATACCGAGAAGGTCTGGGGCATACCGTGCGATCAGATCGGTAAGGAATGGGCAGGGCAGCGGATCAAGGGTCTGAACCTGTCCGAGGCGATCCGTAGCGCTTTCCGACGAGGGAAGTCAGACAAGGTCAAGTCGCTGATCGAGGAGTTCTACTACCCGCGTGAGGGGGCCGGTCAGCTCTACGACAAGATGGCGGAACACATCGTCGCGCATGGTGGCGAGATGAGGATGGCCTCCAACATCGTCAGGTTCGAGCACGACGACCAACGCATCGTCGCGTTGCACACCGCAGAAGGCGAACGGATCGCCGTGGATCATGCCTTCGTCAGCGCTCCGATAACGACGGTGGCGCAGAGCCTGGACCCCGCGCCGCCAGAAAGCGTCCTGGAGGCGGCACGCACCCTCTATTACCGTAGTCACATCACCGTGAACCTGATCTTGGACGCCCCGTCTCCTTTCCCAGACAACTGGATCTACATCCACGCTCCGCAGCTTCGGATGGCGCGTGTCGCCAACTACGCGAGCTTCAGTCAGTCGATGATCGCCAAGCCCGGAACCTGCGCTCTGAGTGTCGAGTACTTCTGCTTCACCTCCGACGACCTTTGGAACATGAGCGACGAAGATCTGATCGGGTTCGGCACCAGGGAGATGGAGGAAGCCGGACTGCTGTCGGCGTCTACGGTGGTCAAGGGGTTCGTCGTGCGGGAATCGGATTCGTACCCCACGTATTACCTGGGGCACCGCGCGCACTTCGAGGTGCTGTTCGAGCATCTCTCTCGCTTCGAGAACCTGACGTTGATCGGGCGAGCCGGCATGTACCGGTACAACAACCAGGATCACGCATCGCTAACGGGCCTGTACGCAGTGCGCAACCATCTCGGTCAGAGCTCGGTCGACCTGTTCTCGATCAACCCCGAGGACGTCTACATCGAAGAGGTGCACGAGGTTGACCGACAACCCGCTTGACCACAGCGTCCCGCCTCGGTGGGTCACACGACAAGAGTCAGAGGCTAGCGGCGCTGCTCGTTCCAATGAGGCTACCCCTCGACAGATAGCGGTGGTCTGCGGTGCCGTGGCGCTGCTTGCCGCCACGATCGCGGTGACATGTGCCATATGGGCATCGGGCGGCAGAACCTCGGGTCTACTAAGGATTCCGCTAGGAGAAAGACTTGGTGGCTATGTGGCCGAGCGCCACAATGACTGGCAGTTCGTCAGGAGCTACACGCGGTACGACGGGCTCTATTACTACACAATAGCGCTTGATCCATTTGCTTCTGACGTACAACACACGCTTATCGACGCGCCCGCCTACCGATATGGCCATCCTGGCTACGGATGGATGGCTCGAGTCTTTTCTTTAGGATCCGCGGATTCACTACCTGGTGTGCTCATTGCCCTAAGCGTTGCGGGGATGGTAGTCGCGGCATATGCCGGCAGTAGGTTGGCGAACATGATGGGGCTGACCCCATGGGTGGGGCTTGGGGTTGCAGTTAATCCGGGGCTCGTGTATGCGGCGACGGTAAGCACTCCTGAGACGGTAGGCGTTGCGGTCATGGCCTTGGGGCTGCTTGCCTGGCTTCGAGACAGATGGTGGACTGCGGCAATCCTGTTCGTGGTCCTCTGTTTCATCAAAGAAGCTTTCGTTTTCGTTCCCATCGGTCTTGCCATTTGGGAACTCATTAGGCGAGCGCGAGGCGACCGAAAGCGTGATGTGACTTTCCTTGTGGGGGTGTTGGCCCTGGGCCCACTCTCGCTAGCTGCATGGTTTGTTTACCTTTACAGGACCCTCGGCGCCTGGCCATTCGCCCAGGGCCCTCGCAACATCACTACTCCGATCCTCGGCTGGTTTGAAACTTTGAGTTTCAGCGCCCAACAGATCGAGGGACCAGAGTTCCAGATCGGTTCGGCGGGGCTCCCGCTGATCATCGCTGTGGGGGTTGGGCTTGCGTGTTGCATGTTCAAGGCGTCAAAGATGAGGAGTCCGATCGATCCCATCTTCATGATGAGCGCAGGGTTGATCTTCTGCCTGTCGTGGTTGGCGCTGCTGTACCCGAAGGATCTGATCCGCAACATCTCGCCAGTGGTGTTCCTCGCGCCATACCTCTGGGCTAGGTGGGGGCCGGAGGCGACGGCGGAACCGTGAAGTAGAAGGTCGTTCCGCTCCCCACCTCGCTTTCGACCCAGATCTGTCCTCCGTGACGTTCGACGATGAGCCGTGACAGGTAGAGGCCGAGACCCGAACCAGGTTTGGCTTGGGTGGGCGATAAGCGGCTGAAGCGCTTGAAGAGTCGCTGGCGGTCCTCCTCGGATATGCCCGGCCCCCTGTCTTGCACGCCGATGCGAAAGGCGCCTTCGATCCGCTGGAGGTCGATCGTGATCGTGGCTTCGTCGGGTGAGAACTTCGCCGCGTTGCTGATGAGGTTGATCAAGACCTGTTTGACCTTGTCGCGATCGATCTGCACTGGGGCAGTGCCGGGACCGCAGTGCACCTCGATGCGTGAGGATTCTCCGGTGTCCTCCACCGCTTCCTCGATAAGTTCGACGAGATCAACCGCTCCGTAGACCAGGCTCATGCCGCCTCGGTCGATCCGCTCGAGATCCAGTACCTCCGACACGAGACGGGCCAGCCGCTTCGCTTCCCGTTCCAGTGACGCGATCAACTCCGTCAGGCTTTCGTCGCTCATCCGGTGGCGTTTCTTGCCCAAGATGTCGGCGATGCCTGCCACTACGGTCATCGGGGATCGGATCTCATGACTGACCATCGAGATGTAGTCGGCTCGGCGTTGTTCCAGCTCTCGAAGCTCTTCGACGGTTTCGAGCGCGTCCTCATACATCCGCGCGTTGTGGACCGAGGACGAGACTTCACGTGCTGCTGCTTGGATCAAAGTCACATCTTGCTCGGACCAAGAACGGGGTGCTTGTGAGTGAAAGACGATGACGCCCAGGAGCTCGTCTGCCCATTCCAACGGTGTTGCGATGACTGCCCGGGTCCCGTGCCGCAAGAGATCCGAGACGTTTCCGTCTATCTCGGAAGCTTTCAAGCGCTCGTCAGAGGTGACGTCGTCGCTCCACTGCGTTGCCCGCGTTGCTGCAGCAAGATTGGCGACCGGGAAGTTGGTATCGGGTTCGCCGGCTAGGGGAGTGATGCCTGGTGCGTTGTACTCGTGCTCGATCGGACCGAGTGCAGAGACCCCTGGTGCTTCGACCATCCTGATGTAGCAGCGCGCGACATCCGCAGCTCGGCCAAGTTCTTCAACGGTGGTGGAAAGAACCTCTTCGGCGTCCAACAGAGATGTCACCTTGGAAGAGATATCTCTGATCATGCGAAGAAGGTCGGCGCGCTGGCGCTCTTTCTCGATCGACCTTGCGTTCGATATCCCCACGGCGGCCAGGGCCGCCATGGCTTGGACGAGATCCAGGTCGTGGTGGTCGAAGGCCGGTTGATCGGGGCGCTTGGTCAGGTAGAGGGCGCCGATCAAGGCGTCTTTATGCGCGATCGGGACGCCAAGGAAGGCGTCCATCGGAACGTGCGCTGATGGGAATCCCACCGAAGCTGGATGTTCGTCGACCCTGCGCACCATGATCGATCGTTTGTTCCCTAGCACCTCGCCCAATAGTCCGCGGCCTTCCGGCGGATGGGGCAGCGCGGCAGCTTCGACGGGGGTGAGTCCCTTCTGAAGGAAGCGCTCGATCGCATCGTCTGCATCGAGCGTCACCGCGGCGCCGTAATCCGCGCCCGTCAGTTCCATGGCGCGGCCCACGATCGCTTCGAGAACCGCGTCGACGTCCAGGTCTTGCGTTAGCTGGATAGCGATCTCTAGGAATGACCGAGAGACCAGTACCTCACGTTCCATCTGCAGGGGCACTGCCCTCCCTTTACTCTCTGGAGCGCCGTCCTACGGCCAATGTTGCCCTATCTGACCGAATGCAAGCAAGGAGGGACAAGATGGAGAAAAAGGTGATCGACACGACGTCCGCGCCCGCCGCGGTAGGTGCCTACAGTCAAGCTATCGAATGTGACGGCTGGCTCTTCTGCTCGGGGCAGGTGCCTCTGGATCCGGCTTCGGAGGAACTGGTCTCCTCGACCATCGCGCAGGAAACCGACCGGGTGATGCGCAACCTCACCGCCGTACTGAATGAAGCGGGAGCCGGGTGGGGCAACGTCGTGAAGGTGACGGCCCTGCTTACCGACATCGAAGACTTCGCCGAGTTCAACGAGACCTACTCCTCTTACGTGGGCGGTGAAAGCCCTCCGGCCCGAGCTACCTTCGCTGTCGCCGGTCTCCCGAAAGGGGCTCGTGTAGAGGTCGAGTGCATCGCCCGCCTCTAGCGTCAGTCGGGCTCGCCGATCACCTTGTCTCCGAAGATGATGCGGCTGCCCGACCTTCAGTCGGGTTCGCCGATCACCTTGTCTCCGAAGATGATGCGGACCTCTTTTTCTTCCGAGCGACCGGCTACGGGCTCGAGGCCCGCTTCCTGTGGGGTCTCGGCCGAAGGCTTTTCGACGTAGGTTTCCAGTTTGCTCATGGCGAAGAGCAGGCCCAAGATGGCGAAGGGCCACAGCACGAGCACGACTAGGAGGAACACCTGATAGCGCGACATCTCCTCAATCCTCTACCACGATGACCGATCCCACGCGGAGATACGGCCGGGCCTTTGACCGGGAGCGGGCAACCGAGCGATTGGTTGCTTTGGTCCGCTCCGCTTCCGAGAACCCACCGGGTAATGAGAAGGCCTGCGCCGAGATCGCGGCGGCGTACTGCGAGGACCTCGGGCTGGAGACATCTCTTCACGAGATCGAGGCCGGCCGGCCCAGCGTCGTCGCTCGCTGGCGCAACGGGCAGGGGCCGACCCTTACCTACTGCTCTCATATCGACGTCGTACCGGCCGGCGATCCTTCTCTGTGGGCTGATGACCCGTACTCGGGCCACGTAGCCGATGGACGAGTCTTCGGGCGGGGGAGCTCGGACGCGAAAGGCCCTTGTGCAGCGGCGCTGGAAGCCGTTGCCATCCTCAAAGAGATCGGCTCTGACTTCAACGGCACACTCGAGCTTGCCCTTGTCGCAGATGAAGAGAGTGGGGGTTTCAAAGGGGCTGCGCCGCTGGTTGAAAGTGGCGTCCTGCAACCGAGTGTCGCTATCGTCGGCGAGCCCACGTCGTTGCGGGTCGTGCGCGCACAACGCGGTATCGCATGGCTGAAGATCTCAACGCACGGTCTGGCGGGGCATGGTTCGGCTCCGGAGCGCGGCGTGAGCGCAGTGAGGCACATGGCAGACCTGGTCCTGAAACTCGAAGAGACGTTGCCCGACATCGATCACCCTCTACTGGGACGACCGACTCTGAATGTCGGAACGATCCACGGTGGCGAGAAGCTGAACATCATCCCTGCCTCGTGCGTGATCGAGGTCGATAGACGCATCGTGCCGGGGGAAACAGAAGCATCGATGCTTGGATCGATCGAAGCCGCGATCGAGCTCACTCGCGGACGCTTCCATGACCTTGATGCCCGTATCGAGGTCGTGTCGATGGGGATGCCTTTCGAGGTCGATGAGAAATCCGAGGTCGTGCAGGTCGCGGCCGAGTCCGTATCAGAGCAGACGGGGCGAGAACCCGAGATCGTGGGATTCAGGGGGGCCTCCGACGCTCGATTCATGGCCGATGCGGGGGCGCCGGTGATCGTGTGGGGGCCGGGGGACATACAGGTGGCCCATACCGCCCGCGAGTCCATCGACCTCGAGGAGTTCCACTTGGGGGTTCTCTGCTACGCGGCTGCTTTCGAGCGATTGCTGGGAGCGTCATGACACAGCCCTTCTCGTGGCCTGCGACGCTATCGACCCTGCTCTCGGGGGGCTCCTTGGATGAGCAGACGAGTGCCGGCGCGATGGCCGAGATCATGGAGGGCGCGGCGACCCCCGCTCAGATCGCCGGCTTCGTGGTCGCGCTGCGGGCGAAAGGCGAAACGACGGATGAGCTCGTAGGTCTCGTCAAGAAGATGCGCGAGTTCGCGCAGCGCGTTGAGGCTGGACCTGATGTCCTTGATACCTGTGGGACCGGCGGCGACCGGTCGGGGACCTTCAACGTTTCGACCGCAGCGGCGATCGTGTGCGCCGGCGCTGGTGTCAAGGTCGCCAAGCATGGCAACCGCGCGGCGTCTTCCCGGGCGGGGTCTGCGGACGTGCTCGAGGCACTGGGCATCAAGATCGATCTGGATCCTCTGGCCGTCGAGCACTGCATCGCCCAGGCCGGCATCGGCTTCTGTTTCGCGCCCGTGTTCCATCCGGCCATGCGACACACGGCCGTTCCTCGGAGGGAACTCGGCATCGCGACGATCTTCAACTTCCTCGGCCCCCTCACGAACCCGGCGGGGGCCAGATACCAGGCTCTTGGTGTCTCGGATCCGAAGATGCTCGACCGCATGGTTGAGACGCTGGCGCGACTCGGTTCGGTACACGTGGTTGGTTTCCATGGGCATGGCGGCCTCGACGAGTTATCGACCTCAGGTCCTTCGCGCGTCGTGGAGCTACGCGATTCAAAGACCACGACGTGGACGCTTGATCCCGCCGACTTCGATCTGCCCCCTGCGGGACCGGGTGACATCGCCGGCGGGGATGCACACGAGAATGCGCGTTTGCTGCGCGAGGTGCTTGACGGACAACATGGCCCTCGCCGCGACATCGTCTTGCTCAATGCGGCGGCGGGATTGCTCGCCGCCGGCAGGCATCATGAGATGGGACGCTGCTTCGAGATGGCTGCCCAAGCCATAGATTCCGGTGCGGCTGAAGAGACCCTTGAGCGGTGGGTCGAGGTGTCTCAAGGCCCCGTGTAGGGTCGAAGCAGTACGACCCACAAGGAGAGGGAGGAAGATGTTCACTGCAGCAGACATCGCCGCACGACTCGATCGTGCAACCCAGGACCGCAGGCTCCTCGACCATGATTTCTACAAGGCGTGGACTCAAGGGGCGTTGACGGTCGACGATCTTCACACCTACTCCAAGCAGTACTTCCGCCAGGTCGAGGCATTCCCCACGTACTTGCGTGCGCTGGCCGGCAAGCTTGACGGGCAAGCGCGCGACATCGTCTTGGACAACCTGAATGACGAGGTTGCCGACGATCACGCCGGTCTGTGGCTGCAGTTCGCCGCCGCGGTGGGAGCCGATGCAGCCGAGGTAACCGGTTCGGTGCCCGAGCCGGAGACCACGCGATGCGTCAAGAGCTTCTCGGACGGGATCGACTCGAACTCTGCTGCGTATGGCCTGGGGATGATCTACGGCTACGAGTCGCAGACCCCCGCGGTTGCCAAGACGAAGGTCGAGGGACTTCGCGGCCACTACGAGATCGACGGAGACGGTGTGACTTACTTCGAGCTGCACGGCGAACTCGATATCGAGCACACCGCAGAGCTGACCCGGGCTCTGGAGCAGGTTTGTGCGGACGAAAGCGCGCTGGCTGAAGCCGAGGCCGGTGCAGCAGCCGGGGCGGCTGCGATCTGGGGCCTGCTCGATGGGGTAGCACGGGTTCGCAACATCACCTGCTAAGGGCCCGGTTGCGGCGCTAACTCCGCATCGAGAATCGATCACTGGGCGCTGCTGATATCGGCAGCGCCCAGGCGCGTTCGGCGTGAAGCACCCGTACATCTTCTGAGGTTCGCTTCAGCCACGACGACAAGACCCGCGCCTCGCGCTGTTGCGCGTCGGTGAGGAATCTCGATCGCAGCGGTTCTGGAGCCGCGGCGATGACACGACGAACGGCGTCTCGTTCCGAACCTGGTGCTCCAGGCGGCGCTTCGGGCACGAGATCGATCGCGCAGACCAAGCGACCCTCACGGATCAGAACGGCACGTCTCCCGATGGCAAGGACGACATCACCAGCATCCCGAACGGCCACAGCTTCCATGCTTCGGAAAAGGGATGATTCGAGCAGGGCTCCACGCTCTCGAACCTCGGCCGCCTCCTCGAAGCGCTCGCTCGCGGCCAAGCGAGTCATGCGCTCTCCCACTGCTCGCAGAGCTGGTTGAGCATCTCCGGCGATGGCCGCTGCGATGACTCGCAGTTCCTCGCGTTGTCCGTCGGGCCCCGCACACGTGCCCAGGTCGGAGTACGGGCAGTTGGCGCAGCGCCGGGGCTCGTTACATCGGTGGACGCGCGCTGCGTCCCGCAAGGCGTCGAGCAGAGCCCTGATCGTTCGCATGGAAGGGAAAGGGCCGAGGTAGACGTTCCCGTCGTTCTTCGGTACCCGAGCGGCGCCAAGTTTCGGTGAGCGCCCCGCGGTGACCTTCACGTACCAGCTGCGGCTGCGCTTCCCGGCGCGATTGTAGGGAGGCTGTTCCGTGGCGATGGCTCGTGCCTCTGCGATCTCGGCTTCCAGCATGCTGCTGTATGTCGTCGCCTTGACGTCTTGCGTTTCGCGCAACAGATTGCGGATGCGCTTCCTGGGATCACCGTAGAAATATGACCGGACCCGGGTCCGGATGTCTGTTGCTTTGCCGACGTAGAGGGTCTTGTTGTCGGCTCCGATGAAGCGATACACGCCGGGCTTGTGAGGAAGCGAGTCGGTGAGCCGGATCTTCGAGAAGGTGCCATCGAGACGACTGGCCGTTATGGAGCGCAGCTCCTCGAGCGTGGTGACGCCGTACCCACTGACGCGTTCGATCAGATGATGAAGGACGTCGACGGTGGCAAGGACATCTTCGAAGGCACGGTGACTGGGACGGTGGGCGCAACGGAAGTGGGCAGCAAGTGTGGACAGCCGGTGATCGGCCACCTCCCCGGCCAAGATCTTCCGAGCGAGGGCCGCAGTATCAACCACCACGTTGTCGAGCTTCGGGTAGCTGTTTGCCGTCAGGGCCCGGTCAAGGAACCCGACGTCGAAGCGAGCGTTATGTGCCACCAAGACGGTCCCCGAGACGAATCCCAGCAGCGACGGGAGCACGGCTTCGATCGCTGGCGCGTCCCTCAGCATCGAGTCGCCGATGCCGGTCAGCATCCGGATCGACGTGGGGATAGCCCGGCCCGGCTGGACCAGGGTGTGGAAGGTTCCTGCAGGTTCTCCCCGGCAGATCCTCATGGCACCGATCTCAGTGATCGCGTCCATGTGCGAGCTCCCGGTGGTCTCGAGGTCGATGACACAGAACGTGACACCGGCAAGCGGGGTGCCCAGTTCGGAGAAGGAGCGCTGGAGGGGAACGGTCATCCCGACAAGATAGCGAACAGATGTTCGATAAAGCAATGACCCCCACCGGCCCGGCTATCGTGAGACGCCCGGCGGATGCCGAGCCAGACACGCGAATAACGATGGAGAAGCCATGAGCTATCGCTGTGACGCTTGCGGTAACAAGACCCGCTTCGACGTATACGAGACCAAGAAGGTGCGAGCGTTCCATCACTTCACCCTTGCGGGTGATGACACGGTCGAGGAAGAAGAAGTCTTCGCCAGCGAGATAGAGAAGATCGTTTGCCGCTGGTGTGGCGCAACCGACGTATCGGCCGGCGACGGGCCCGATACCGGAGTCACCGATCCCGCTTCGAGCGAGGCGCGGTGAACCCCGGCAGATCAGATGGGCCTTTGGCCGGCGTCAAGGTCCTCGATCTGACTCGGCTGCTGCCCGGTGGCTATGCCACTTTATTGATGGCCGACCTCGGAGCCGACGTCGTCAAGCTCGAGGAACCCGGCAAGGGGGATTACATCCGCTGGACGCCGCCCATCGTCGGGGACCTATCCGCTGCACACATCGCTCTGAATCGCAACAAACGCTCGATCACCCTTAACCTCAAGTCCGAGCGGGGGCGCGCGTTGCTGCTTGAGCTGGCAGGTTCGTTCGACGTGCTTGTCGAATCCTTCCGGCCGGGAGTCATGGACCGCCTCGGGGTCGGCTACGAAGCCCTTAGTGCTAGGCATCCGCGACTGATCTACGCAGCGATCAGCGGCTACGGCCAAGACGGGCCGCGCTCACGCGTGGCAGGGCACGACAACAACTACATCGGCTACGCGGGCGTGCTTTCGATAGTCGGCGCGGAAGGGGACCGTCCGGTGTTACCGGGCGTGCAGGTCGGCGACATGGCTGGTGGTGGGATGAGTGCGGTCATCGCGATCCTTGCTGCGCTGTTCCGTCGATCGATAACCGGCCGCGGCGACCTGTGTGACATCTCGATGATGGACGGCGCGATGTCGTGGTTGTCGATCCACGCCGGTGAGTTCGTTGCTACCTCCGAAGTGCCACAACGCGAGCTGATGCACCTGTCGGGACGCTTCCCCTGTTACCGGGTCTATCCGGCGGCGGACGGCTACCTGACCGTAGGGGCACTAGAGCCGCAGTTCTGGACCAGGTTGACGGCAAAGCTCGAACGAGATGATCTTGTCGATGAGGCGTTCGCCATGGGGGACCGCCGCGATGAGGTCATCTCGATCCTCGAAGGCATCTTCATGACCAAGACCCGTGCCGAGTGGATGACGTTCTTCGGAGACGACGACGTTTGCGTCGGCCCGGTCAACGACTTCGCCGAAGCGTTCAAGGACCCGCAGGCGATCGCCAGGGAGATGGTGTTCGAAACCGAGATCGACGGTGTCGGTCCGTGGCGGCACATCGGCAATCCCATCAAGGTGACCGGAGCGCCGGGCAGGGTGGACCGTCTTCCTCCACCGCGGCTGGGTGAGCACACCGTTGAAGTGCTCTCTGCAGCAGGGGTCTCCGATGCCGACCTGGAGGCTTTTCGCAGCGAAGGGGTCATCTGAGTGATCCCGTTGCCGGAGGACGTTGCGCTAGCCCTGATGCGGGGACTGGGCGCCTACCTTCGGGCGACTCCACCTCAGGAGCTGCCGGCGAACGTGCGCAGGTTCAAAGGTTTCAGGGGATCGGCTTTGGCCAAGCACCGCGATGTGATCCTGGCGCTTCTCGACGACGAGACCGACCGGTCACTGATCGCGCAGTGGATCAAAGAAGGAAAGCCTCCGGTGGAAAAACCGGATCTCGAGCTGTTGACGATCGCCGTGGAGCGCCTCGAAGGCTGGGAACAAGCGCTCCTGTCGCGCTCCACCCGGGTGGAAGCACCCGCGACGTCTGCGGCCGAACCCGAGCGTGCCCGCGCAACGCTCGAGCGCGAGAAGGAGAAGGTTCGCCGGGTCCGCGAAGACCTCAAGAAAGCCCGAGAGTCGTCCGAACGTGCGATCGCGCAGGAGCGCGCCCGGGCCGAGGCCGCTCTTGCGCGGATGGCTGAGCTTGAAAGTCGTATGAGGGCCCTGCAGGACGAGTTGGAGTCGGCGCGCGTGCTGGCGCGTACCGAGGCCGAACGGTCCCAACGCGAGATGCGACGGGCTCGTTCGGAGATCGACAAACTCAAAGAGCGCAACGCGGGCTCAACGGCTCAGCTCAAAGAGGCAAGACGAGCCTTAGAGGAAGCCAAAAAGGAGCTAGAGCGCGCCGCGGCCCCGAGAAAGAAGCGCAAGGCATCTCCGAAGCAGCGTGCGCCGGAGGGACCCCGTCCCGTGCTGCCGGTGCCCAAGGGGCGTTTCGAAGATGCTCCAGAGACACTCGACGAATGGTTGTCGGTCCCCGGAGTCCTATTGGTTATCGACGGATACAACGTCACCAAGGCCGAAGGCGGGTACGGGGACCTCGAACTCTCCAAACAGCGGGAACGCCTGGTGGACGAGAGTTCCAAGCTGGCGCGGCGCAAGGGCGTATCGGGGTACATCGTGTTCGACGGCGCTGTCGTGGATCCTGGGACCTATCGGGGGCCGCGCGGCCCCCTCAAGGTGGTCTTTTCGAGCGCGGACGAGATCGCCGATGATCACATCGTTGCCTTGATCGAGTCCCTGCCTGCGGTGCCCCTGGTGTTGGTAACCAACGACCGCGAGCTGCAATCCCGGGCCTCACAACACCGCGCCACCATCGCGAGGTCCACCCAACTGCTGGGTCTCTTCCGCTCCGGCTAACCCCTCAGCTACCCCCTCAAGTGTTGTTCGACGACGGCCAACGAAACAGGTACTCCCGTGCGTCTAGTGATCGTGAGCGGAAACAGCAGCAGGGTAGGCCCCTCATGGGCCGGAGGCGGTGGTTCGCCTCCGCGCTGGTCTCGGTACCTGATAGCTGCCGGGTCGATTCTCCTGATCCTTTCGGCAATGTGGATCGCCTATCAGAACCTGGCGTCTAACGACTATCCGCCGACAAGGGGTCGTCGCCATGCGGAACCCGCACCTGCACCACCCGTCTTCGACGCATGGAGAGTTAAGCCGGGCTGGACCCAGATCGCTCCCGCCCCTGTTCCAAGAGCGAAGGGCATCGAGCTATGGACGGGGAGCGAACTGATCTTGTTCGGCGGGCAGAGCTACTCAGGAGGCCTTGCCCCCGCAGGTGGCTCGGCTTATGACCCACGAACAGATACCTGGCGAGACCTGGCTACCGGGCCGTTGGAGCCGAGGCGTGGAGAGGGTGGCGTTTGGACCGGCACGGAGATGGTCGTCTGGGGTGGCTCGGACGTGGTGCCGGGCGACGAGCAGGGTGCCACCTATTCGCCCGTGCTCGATCGGTGGCGAGTCTTGCCTGACTCGCCTCTGGAAACGCGATCACCCGTTGCGATCGTTTGGACCGGCAATGAGATCATCGTCTGGGGCGACACGGATCGCGCCGAATCATCTCGAGATGGCGCAGCCTTCGATCCATCGACATGGAGGTGGAGGGAGATCTCGGGAGCGCCGCTCTCGCTCAATCAAGGACAGGGGGTGTGGACGGGCACCGAGATGATCGTGTTCGGCTCGCTCCTGGACGGCAACAACAATGCGTCGCGGCGGACTGCTGAGGGGATCGCTTTCGATCCCTCCAGTGGTGAGTGGCGGATTCTTCCCGAATCCCGCCTGTCGCCACAGGCCTCTTACGCAGTATGGAACGGTAAGGAGATGATCGCCTGGGACTACGGGGCGGTCGCACGGGCTTATGACCCTTCCGCAGACACCTGGAGGTCGCTGCCGCCGATGCCGTTCGATAGCTCGGAGTGCTATCCGACTAGCGCTGCAGGTGATCGAGTGATGCTCGCAATGTTCTGTGGTTCGGCGGCGACTTATGACTACGAGCGCAACGACTGGATCCGGGTAGACCCGCCGACCGTGGAGGTGGCGCAACCGGTTGCCGCTCAAGGCGTGTTCCTGGTTGCAGGATCGAACCACGAGTCCACCTACAACACGGCCTTCATATTCCGCCCGTACTCACAAGGCACGATCGTTCACGCAGCACCCCGCTTCTGGCCCAACATCGGATGGTTCGCCTATTCGAGCGGCCCCTCAAGAGAGATGGGTGGACGTGAACGCTTGGGCTGGACGTCCACGGTCGATCTGGGGACCGATCCCCGGCTCATCTCGGACAAGCTGGAGCATCTCGGAGACCGGGATATCGCGGTGATGGTGTCGCTGGTTCTCCCAGAGGACGAGCCAAATTACCCGGCGCAGAGCTTCCCGGCTAGAGACCTTCCATTGGACCTTTCGGATGCAGAAGTGAAGTCGTCGTGGGCGGGACAACCAGATTCCGACATCCCCGAGTACCTGGTGTTGGCGGAGGTGGACGAACAACTGGTCGAGGTAAGGGTCTACTTCGGCACCCAGGACCCGGACCGGCGGATGCTGAAGATGGCGCAACGGCAACTTTGGGGCCTGATCCTTCCATGATCCCTTCGGCTTTCCCGACCTAGGTTGCGATAAGGCGTTTTCGTCGTACCCCTTGGCTAGCGTTCGAGGTCAACGGCCGCAGGGGCCGCAACCGCTAGGGAGGACCAGACGATGAAGGTCGAATGCAGTAGCTGCGAGATGTACCAGAGCCATCATTGCGAGGATTGCCTCGTCACGGCTCTGCTCAGCCCGGATGAGGATGCCGTCAACATCGACGAGGAGTTCGATCCGTCGCTGCGAGCCCTGGCGTCCGCCGGCCTCATACCGGTACTGAAGTTCCGTCCTCGAGTCGAAACCGATCCGCAGTCGGCCACGGACCCTCTTTCCGACACTGGCTAGGGGGATTGGGCTACGTTGTGCTACATGGAGGACCGGATGAAGGTTGGCGTGAGGGAGTTGCGCCAGAACCTCAGCGTGTTCCTGCGCCGGGTCAAGCAGGGAGAGACCCCACGTACGACAGACGACAGGCAGATTCTGCCGCTAGGCATGGATTGAACGTGCTGACACCTCAGTGACGTGGCCAAAGCTCTTGATCTTGATGGCATTGCTGTCGGTTGGCAGCGCGGTGCTCGTCGGCGCCGTTTCTCGGTCGCCTGCATCGCTGCGTGACGCCAAGCCCGGGGTCGAGGCCCACGACCCGGCTCTCGGTTCGAGCTTCACCGACGATCAGGTACGACGGCATGCCGCTTTCAGGGGGCCGGGTTACCTTGCTTTCGTCCTGTCGACGCTGTTGCCGATCGTGCTTCTAGTACTGATGGCACGCGGGCCGTTCGCATCCCTCGTGGAGAGGATGGAGGGGGTTCGTGGTGGGTGGATCGTTCGGACCCTGCTGGGCGCAGCGGTCGTCGTCGGACTAACGACCATCGTTCTGCTGCCTCTCGGGTTCGTGCGTGGGTACCTGAACGCGAAGGCCTGGGGTCTCAGCACCCAACAACCGCTCGACTGGGCCTTCGATCAGGTCAAGTCGCTCGGTGTGGGGGTGGTGGTCGCAGGACTTGCAGCCATCGCCTTCTATGGCGTCGTTCGGACCGCTCCGCGTACCTGGTGGCTGTGGGGATGGCTGGCGTTCACGGTCTTGACTGCGGTTCTGGTCTTCCTCTACCCGGTCGTGATCGCGCCGCTGTTCAATCGTTTCGAGTCACTCGAGGCTGGGCCCTTGCGCGACCGGATCATCGAACTCGGTGATGCTGCCGGTGTCCCCCTGGACGACGTCTTGGTGTCGGATGCCAGCCGGCGCACCACGGCCGAGAACGCGTACGTAGCTGGGCTCGGCGCTACGAAGCAGATGGTGGTCTACGACACCTTGCTCGAGAACAGCGAGGACGCCGAAACGCTCTTCATCGTTGCGCACGAGCTAGGACACCGACGTGAGAACCATGTTGCGAAGAACGTGGCGTTGTCTTCCCTCGGTTTGTTGCTCGGATTCGCCTTGCTGTATCGCATGGGACCGTGGTTGATGACATGGGCCGGAGCCTCGGGGATCGGTGACTTGAACGGACTTCCGGCGTTGCTGCTGTACCTGAGCGTTGTTTCTTTGGTCTTGCTGCCCGTGCAGAATGCGGTGTCGCGCGCTTTCGAGCGCACTGCGGATGAAGTGGCCATCGAGCTCACCGACGACCCCGGGCCGGGCGTACGCGCCTTCCGGCGCTTGGCCTTCAACAACATCGCCGATCTACGCCCCAACCCCGTCGTCGTGTGGTTGCTCTACACGCACCCACCGATCCCCGAACGGATCGAATCGTTCCTCAGTCGATAGGCGAGATGCACACGGCCGTGCCGTCAGGGAACTCGACATGCGTCCAAGGCCACCAACACCCGCTGGTGTTCTTGACCACTATCCAGGCAACGACCAGATAGATCGCAAGCGCGATGAGGGTAGTGCCCGCCACCCTCTTCATGCTTTCTCCTGACTCAGGATCAGGCGTACATGGCGTCGATGTCTTCGACGTATTTGGTTTCGATCACCCGGCGCTTCAGCTTCAGCGATGGGGTTAGCTCCTCGGATTCGGGTGTCCATTCCGTCGGCAGGACCGTGAACTTCTTGATCTTCTCGACCTGTGAGAGCGAAGCGTTCGCCGTCTCGATCGCCTTTTCCATCTCGGAGACGACCTGAGGGTTCGTCGCGAACGAAGCGATGTCGGTGAACTCGATACCCTTGCGCTGTGCCCAGATGGGGGCGACCTCGCCATCAAGCACTATCAATGCGGAGATGAACTTGCGCCGGTCACCGATCACGCAGACTTGACCGACCAACGGGTGCTGCTTGACCAGAGCCTCGATGTTCGACGGCGAGATGTTCTTGCCCCCGGGAGTGACGATCAGCTCTTTCTTGCGATCGACGATCCGTATGTAGCCATCGGGTTCGATCTGCGCGATGTCGCCGCTGTGCAACCACCCCTCGTCGTCGAGAGCCTCGGCGGTCTTCTCGGGCTCTTTGAAGTAGCCCTGTGTGATGTTGCCTCCACGCAGCAGAAGCTCGCCGTCGTCCAGCAGTTTGACTTCGACCCCCGGCATGGGGATCCCGATCGTTCCGAGGCGTTGAGCATCCTTTGGATTCGCCGTTGCGGGTGCAGATGTTTCCGTCAATCCGTAGAGCTCGTAGATGCGAACTCCGATCCCCCAGAAGAAATACATCACTTCAGGCGCGATCGGCGCGGCGCCCGAGATCGGGATCTCGCATTCATCGAGGCCGAGAGTCTTGCGGATCTTCGAATAGACGAGTCGCTCGAACAACTTGTGCTGAAGGTTCATGGTGAGTGGAACGGGCTTGCCGGTGTTGCGTCGCATCTCGATCTCAACGGCCAGATCTAGTGCCTTCTCCGCGATCTTGCGCTTGCGCTCGTCGGGCTCCATCGACACCTTCGCTCTGATGCCCGCTTGCAGCTTCTCCCATACGCGCGGAACGCCGACGAATGAGTAGGGACGAACCTGGGGCACGAATTCGAAGATCTGTGGGATCTCGGGACAGAAATGGACGTGGGTGGCGTGGCGAAGGCCGGCGTAGTGCGTTCCCATCCGCTCCGCGCTGTGAGCGAGTGGGAGATAACTGACATAGCGGGTACCGCGGGGAGGCGCCGTCCCCATCATCGTTAACGATTCGGCCGTCCACACCACGTTGTAGTGCGTGAGGATCACACCCTTTGGATTGCCGGTGGTCCCGGAGGTGTAGATCAAGGTTGCGTGATCCTCAGGTTTGACCTGTTGCCAGGTCGCTTCGAAGATCTCGTGGCCGCTGGCATCGGCAAGCTTGTTACGCCCCGACTCCAGTAACTCGTCCCAGCTCATCACCCAGTCGTAGTCCGAGAACTCTTCGGCTCCCGTGATCATGACCACCTTCTGCAAAGAGGGAAGCTCGGACCGAACCTTCTCCCACCGCTCCATGAACGTCTTGTTCTCTACGATCGCGATCTTCGCTTCGCAGTGACCGGCGATGTACGCGATCTGATCCGGAGCCAGGGTGTTGTACATCGAGACCGGGATGCCCCGCCCGTGAGCGATCCCTAGATCGGCGATGAGGTGCTCGGGGATGTTGCGGGCCATGATCGCCACGTGGTCGCCGGGCTTCATCCCGGTCGTCATCAATCCCATGGCCGTCTCGGCAACTCGCTCCCGGTACTGCTTCCAACTCAAGGTCTCCCAAGCTTCTCCTGCCTTGACCGACAGAGCGGGGGAGTCGGGAAGCTCTGCGGCGTTTCTTTGGAGAAGGTGACAAAGGGTGCGCCCGGACACTTCGGCGTCGATCTGGGCACGGACCTGCGCGGCGTCGGTGGTCATTTCTCCCCCCGGTTGGGTTGCTGGCTCGAACCTTGAGGAAACCACGCCGGCATAGGCGTAGCAAGCGGTCTCAGGCGGGTCGGACCCCCTCTACACTGTTGGTTCACTAGCTCACACGGTCTCTAGATCCAAGGGGGAGAGATGGCTGCTCAGACGATCATCGAGCGCTTCCACGAGCGCGTTCGGCTTCACCCGGACAAGGTCGCCATGCGCTACAAGCAGCAGGGCACCTGGCAGGACATCACCTGGGGCGACTACGGCAACCAGGTCAAGGCGGCCGGTAAGGCGCTCTTGGCTCTAGGCGTAGGCCATGGGGACAAGATGTCGCTGCTATCCGGCAACCGTCCTACCTGGCACATCGCAGACCTGGCGTGCATGTCGATCGGTGCCGCTACGGCACCCATCTACATCACCAACTCTCCCGATCAGGTTCGTCATGTGGTCGAGGACTCTGACTCGAAAGTGATCGTTGTCGAGAACAATGATCAGCTCGAGAAGGTACTCAAGGTTCGTGAGCAGCTTCCCAAGCTTTCAAAGGTCGTGGTGATCGAGGGTTACAAGGGTGATGCCGACGCCTCGTTCGTTATGTCTTGGGAAGATTTCATCGCGCTGGGCAAGGATCTTTCGGACTCCGACTACGAAGCTGCTACGGCAAAGGTCAAACCGGAGGATCTAGCAACCTTCGTCTACACCTCGGGAACGACCGGCAACCCCAAAGGGGTCATGCTCACCCACGGCAACATCTGGTGGACCTGCCAATCATCCGAGCGGCACATCCCGATCGGCGACGCATCGAAGGTCGAAGTGCCCAACGAGGGCCGGGCGCTCTCCTACCTTCCGCTTAGCCACATCGCCGAACGCATGATCAGTCACTTGTTGCAGACCTACTACGGCACGACGACCTGGTTCGCCCAGAGCCTCGACACGTTGCTTGTCGACCTCAGCGAATGCAAGCCGACCTACTTCTTCGGGGTACCGCGTGTGTGGGAGAAGTTCTACGCGGGGGTTCAGGCCAAGATGGCCGCTGCCGACCCCAACGACCGAAAGGCGAAGTTGGCCAAGAAAGCCATCGAAGCCGGCAAGAAGGTGACGGTGCTCGAACAAGAGGCCGTCGCCCGGGGCGGCAAGATGGCAGACGCGAAGATCCCCGTCGGCCTCAAGCTTCAGCACACCGTGCTGGACAAGCTGGTGCTTTCGAAGATCCGGGCCGCGTTCGGACTCGAACAGTGTGAGCTTGCCCTTTCGGCCGCAGCGCCTTTGAGCGCAGACCTGATCTGGTTCTTCCACTCGATCGGCGTGAAGATCACCGAGGGCTACGGTCAATCCGAGGATAACGGCCCCACCTCTTGGAACCCCCCCGACGCGGTCAAGATCGGCACCGTCGGCACCCCCTTGGCCGGGGTCGAGGTCAAGATCGCCGAGGACGGCGAGATCTTGGTGCGTGGCGGCAACGTCATGGCCGGCTACTACAAGAACGAAGAAGCCACACGCGAGACGATCGACTCCGAGGGTTGGCTGCACTCCGGTGATGTCGGTGAGTTCGACCAGCACAACTACCTCAAGATCACCGACCGCAAGAAGGATCTGATCATCACCGCCGGTGGCAAGAACATCGCTCCCCAAGAGCTCGAGAACCGTCTCAAGCACGCTCACCCATTGATCAGCCAGGTGGTCGTCATCGGCGACCGGCGTCCCTTCCTCACGGCACTGATCACCCTTGACGAAGAGAAGGCTCCCGCGCATGCCAAGTCCCTGGGCCTCGAGGATCCGGCGGCGCTCTGTAACGACGAGCGGCTCCTCAAGGACATCCAAGGGGCGATCGCCGAGATGAATCAGAACCTCGCCAAGGTGGAAGGCATCAAGAAGTTCAGGGTGCTCGATAGGGACTTCCTGCAGGAAGAGAACGAGATCACACCCACCATGAAGGTCAAGCGCAAGTCCATCAACGAGATCTACGCGGATGCGATCGAGGACATGTACAACAAGGAATCTCCCGAGTACGCAGGCGCAAGCGCCCCCGTCCGAAAGTAGCCACCACAGTCAGAAAAGGCCCCGGGGTCCCGGGGCCTTTTCGCACGCATCCCCTGGTTCCCGCCACGCACGAACTTCCAGCAACCCCGCGCTATACGCAGCCACCCGGAACATCCGGCCGCGCCCACCCACCAGAGCCGGAGCACTCCCAACACTCCCACCCGGTTCCTCTTCCCGGCCCGGACTCTTCCTCCGGTAGAGGCGAAGCGCCGAGCTGCAGATGACCTCGAAGAGTCGCGGGCGTGCTCACCCGAGTGGGGGAGGAATCGGGGCTTTGAGGCCGAATCTCCCAGCAGACAACCAAGGGCTGGGCTCGGGCCTGGCTAGCTCAAGGGGGAAACGAATGCGTAAGCGGACCATCGCGCTCCTGGCCGTTGGGAGCCTTATCACCTCGATCATGGCCATCGGACCGGTATCGGCCCAAGACGCCCCCGCTCCGGTTATCCCAGCGGAGCCAAACATCGTCGACCCGGTTGGCGACGCCAACTTCATCAACGGCTCGATGATCAATCCCGCCGTCGGCAACAACCATGAGACCGGCCAGGACGCCAGCTCGCTCGGTGACTTACTGGCTGCATGGTTCACCGCCGACCAGGACAGCATCTCTGCCCATGTGCAGGTAGAGCTGCCCCCTCCCGGCGGTAATGGGATCTCCTACAACGTGTACGCAAGTCCCGGCGAAGGCTCCGCGGGCGCCAACACCGTGGGATGCATCCGGTTCTGGCTGGTCCTGCCTGGTACCAACCCTGGCGGCGGAAGCTACCAGGGTCCCCCTGTCGCCAAGATGCACGACCGCTGTAACACCGGCGGAAACATCTGGGATTCTCCTGACGTCGAGTACGCGCTGGCCACCGCCGAAGATGGCACGGGAGTCGTCACCATCACCTCTCCTCGAGACTTGAGCCCGCTGTTCGCAGAGGGATCGGTTCTCGTGGCACCCACCGCAACCTCTGCTTCTCCCACCGTCGGAACCACAGGTTCTGCGCTCACGCCAACCGTCGATAACACCGATCCGGGAACCGACTACACCGTGACGACCGGAGGTGGGGAACCTCCAGCAGGAACCCCCGGGGAGGATCCTCCTCCTTCGGATGGAGAGGTGGGCAACGACGATCCCAACAGTGGTGGCCCCAACGATGAGCAGCCCGTCAAGAACGGATGCAAGAAGAAGAAGGGCAAGGGCAAGAAGAAGGGCTGCAAGAAGGACAAGGCCCCCAAGCCGGCAGCTTGTGACGCCTACGTGCCGGGCGAACTTGGTGCCGAGGCTGAATCGTTGGTAGTCGAGGATTCGCACACGGCCGAGGCTCCGCTCGAGCACACTCTGGCTACCTCGCCGGGGATCGGCGCTGGGCGCAATCCGGCAGGCGAAGGCATGTTCGTCTCGCACTCATACCTGAACCTTCAGGTAGACAGCGCTAACGAGAAGGCTGGTCTCTGGGTCAAGGTCTCGTTCGGCGAGTACCAGGACTACGACTTGTACCTGGATTTCGCCGACGGGACGAACGCAGCGAGTGCCGGTGGCTTCGGCCCGGTTGCTGACGGCAACGAAAGCGATAGCGAGTCAGCCGTTGGTTCGGAATCAGTCATCGGGGTTAGCACTTCTGATTGTGGCGGTTACACCCTCGATGTCGCCGGAGCGACGACCGAGGGTGGCGACGTCACCGTGACGGCATGGCTTGGCGATCAGCTTTGGGACCCGGTCGCCCAAACACCGGTTGCCCCCTAAAGCACTCAGGACCATTCACGAGACAGGAGACCCTAAAGGTGCGTAAGTCGCTAGTAACGATGCTGACGATGGTTCTCGTCGCCGGAGCGCTGTTCGCGGTGCCGGCCGAGGCCAAGAAGAAAAAGAAGAAGAAGCCTCCGGTCTGTGCAACTTACGTGCCGGGCGAGCAGGGTGCAGAGGCCGAGACGTTCGTAGTTCCGGCCACCGCGACGGAGGAAGCGCCTGTCGAGATCCCGATCACGCTCCACGAGTCACTCGGGGACGTCGACCTGACCGGGGATCTTCCGTACTCCAACCAGATCGTGAACCTTCAGGTTGATAGTGCGACTCCCGATGCTGGCCTCTACATACTTTTCGAGTTCGATCTCAAGCGGGACTACGACCTGCGTGTGTTCTGGCCGACCGGTGAAGAAGTGGCTGCAGCGCACGGCTTCCAGCCGGCTCTCGAGGCAGACGCCGAGCTCCCTCTCTTCGGCAACCCCAGCAACCAGGGTGGCAACGCGGGCGAGTCGACGAACACTTCTGAGAAGATCGTGGGCCTTCGTACCCCCGACTGTGGCGGTTACACCGTCGATTTCCAGAACTGGTTGGGCGAGGGTGGCGAATTCACCGCAAAGGCTTGGCTCGGAGAGGCGGTTAACGAGCCGGTGCCGGCCGAGGGTTGATGGTTCAAGGCCACAACTAGCGGGGTGCTTCGGCGCCCCGCTCTTTCTTTGGAGTGCGTAGTATCTGAGTAACGAAGCGGCTACCTGGAAGGAGTCGACTCATGGCAGTAACCGTTGGAGATATCCGCGCCTACAAAGAGCGCGGGGAGAAGTTCGTGATGCTCACCGCCTACGACGCCCCGTCGGCGCGTCTGCTGGATGAGGCGGGCATCCCCTTGATCTTGGTGGGTGACACCTTGGGCATGGTTGCCCTCGGCTACGACAGCACCCTTCCCGTCACGATGGACGAGATGATCCACCACACCTCTGCCGTGGTCAGGGGCCGGACCAACGCCATGGTGGTGGGCGACATGCCCTTCATGAGCTACCAAGGCTCGACCGAGGACGGGATCCGCAATGCCGGGCGTTTCCTGAAGGAAGCCGGTGCCCACGCGATCAAGCTCGAAGGTGGGGGCCGTGTCTTGGATCTGGTGCACCGCCTCACCGAGGCTGGGATCCCCGTGATGGGGCACATCGGTCTGACGCCGCAATCCGTCAATCAGTTCGGTGGGTTCAAGGTTCAAGGAAAGACCCAGGAAGCCGCCCATCAGATCCTCAAGGACGCCAAGGACCTAGAGGCAGCCGGAGCGTTCGCGGTCGTCCTCGAGGCGGTCCCAGTTCATCTGGCCGAGGAGGTAACCAGGTCCGTCTCGGTTCCCACGATCGGCATCGGTGCTGGTCCTGCAACCGACGGCCAGGTGCTCGTGTGGCACGACTTCCTGGGGATCACCGATGGCAAGTACCTGCCACGCTTCGTCAAGCGCTACGCAGAGCTAGGCGAGCAGATCGTCGATGCGGCAAAGGAGTTCGCAGCCGACGTGGCCCAAGGCAGGTTCCCGGCCCCCGAGCACACCTATAAGTAGCAAGTAGGTGCATCGAAAACGCCTAAAGGTTTGAGTAGCCGCCCCCCAAGGCCGATAGTGGACAGGTGATCCGCTGTCCTAGCTGCGGGGGGCTCAACCCCGAGAAAGCCGATTGGTGTGGGCAGTGCCTGCGCCGCTTCACGCCACCCCCTGCTCCCGAACCGGCCACGCCCGGCCCAGGGGCGGCCGAAGGCTTGGCTCCGGTAGATCCTGGTGTGTCGTCCGAGGTCGTGAGCGAGCCCGATGCGGCATCGCTCTACCTGGTGGAAGCTCTTCCAACCGCCGCCGATGCGGCTCCGAAGCCACACGGATCTGGCGCGAGGGTGTCGGCACCTCCGGGCGTAGAGACCACGAGGGGACCCTTCACCGTCAGCGAACGGGGAGTCACCTGGACCTGTGCCACCTGCGGCTCGGTCAACCCCATGGAGACCGAGATCTGCTCGGCCTGCGGCTCGACCCTTCACAGAACCCTCTCCCCAGATGACGGAGGTCCTCGCAAGCAGAGAGACCCCAGGCTTACAGCGATGGTGTCGTTGGCCTATCCGGGTGTCGGCCATGCGTACCTAGGGATGTGGGGTCAGGCGATCGCCCGGGTGACGATCGCTACCTGGATGCTTGCCGCTGTGATCGCCGGCCTCTCTGTGGAGGCGGCGGGCGCTCGCGTCCTCGCGGTCGTTTTCGTTCTGATCGCTGTTGGGATGTGGGGAGTGTCGGCTCACGATGCCTTCCGGGAAGCGCAGAACCAGCAGCGTCTGACCATCCTCAAAGGACGCGCGTTCCTCTATCTCGTCGTCGGCCTGTTGGCGCTCCTCTTCTTACAGCTCTTCCTTGGTGCTCAAGCCGGAACCGACGCCGTAACGCTTGGTAGCTAGCTAGTGCCCTCTAGGCCAGCGGGGAGATGTCGATAGGTCCGTCGTAACCTTCGACCGCCAGCATGGCTCCACGGAACGCCACACCGATGTTGCCCTCGGCATCCAGGGCCAACAGTCCGGTGGCGGCGTAGCGGTCACGCTTACTGAGGTGACGAACCAGCAATTCGCACGCATCTTGAGGGTGGGTTCCGTCCTCGATCAAGGCGCCGACACGCAGCGCTGCGAGCGTCTCGAGGAAGACCTCGCCCAGCCCCGTTCCTACGACCGCTGCCGACATAGAAGCGTAGAAGCCGGCTCCGAAGATCGGTGCGTCACCAACCCGGCCCGCCATCTTCCCGAAGACCCCGCCCGTGGAGGAACCGGCTGCCAAACGTCCTTGGTCATCTAGTGCGACTGCACCCACGGTGTCGACCGAGGACGGGGAGCCGAACGACCCGGGGCCCAGCTCTCCGGCATCGCGCGCCTGTACGTATCGCTGAACGCGCTCCGGTGTGGTTCCGTCGAGCTGCTCGAAGGAGGCGGCAAAGGCCTGAGCGCCGGCACCTGTCAGCAGGACATGCGGGGTGCGCTCCATCACCGCGCGGGCAACGCTGATCGGATGGCGGGCTCCGATGTTGGCGACTCCGCCCGCCGCCCCGGTTGCGCCATCTGCGATCCCGGCATCCAGCTCGAGCAATCCCTGTTCGTTCAGTACCGCGCCATACCCGGCGTTCAGGCCGGGATGATCTTCTAGCGCCATCACCGCGATCTCGACCAGATCTACCGCCGAACCACCATGGCCCTCGAACGCCGCGGCGAGCGATGGCTTCAGCTTGGGGGTGCCGGATACCCCACCGTGGACATAGACCAGTGCCATCGCCGCAACCTATCGCGATGGCTCACGGTGCTGCAGGAATACGATGCCGGACATGGCCGTCTACGTCGTTTCCGACCTGCATGGTGCCTCAGAAGCCCTGCGAAAGGTCATACCGGACGATGCGATCCTGCTGCTACTCGGTGACCTTCTCAACGTTATCGACTACATCGAGATGAGCGGGATCCTTGTCGATGTTTTCGGTGATCAGGCTGTGCGCCAGGTGAACGAACTGCGATTGCAGGGTGACCTCCAAGAAGCGCGGCGCTTGATGCAAGAACGATCCCGAGGGCGAGAGGACGAGATCCGAGCAGAGTTCTCGCGTCTGGGCTACCAGCAATACGAAGCTGTTTTCTCTGCTCTTGGGGTGCCTACCTACCTGATATTGGGCAACGTAGATGTTCCGAAGATGGCGGCTGGGTTCGTCACAGCCCATCGGTCGGTGATAGACGCCGACGCCCAGACGTTCGACATCGAAGGGGAACGTTTCGGCTTCGTGGGTGGAGCATTGCCCACTCCATTGCAGGTAGCGGGCGAAATCACCGAAGAAGAGATGCTGGACAAGATCTCGGCGCTTGAAACCGTCGACGTCTTGTGCACCCACATCCCTCCGGCCGTGCCGGAACTGTGCTTCGACACCCTTGCCGGGCGCATGGAGAAAGGGAGTGAGGATCTTCTGGAGTACATCCAGGACGTTCAGCCCAGGCTCCACTATTTCGGCCATGTGCACCAGCCGTTGGTGTCGTCGATGAGCATCGGTAGGACGCGTTGCGTGAACGTCGGATACTTCAGGGCGACGAAGAGGGCCTATCCCCACCAGGGCCCGCCGGCATAAGGGAGGCGATATGGCCGACTCGGTCAAAGATTCGATCGACGTGAAGGCGACTGCCGAAGAGATCTTCGCGGTTGCCACAGATTTCGAGACGTACCCATCGTGGAATCCCAACATCAAGGAAACGAAGATCGAGGAGACCGACGACGAAGGACGCGCCACCAAGGTGTGGTTCAACGTCGACGCCAAGATCAAGCAACTCAGATACACGTTGCAGTACGACTACAGCGCGGCCCCCGAGTCGTTCTCGTGGACCGTCGCTGAAGGGGACGTGAAGAAACTGGACGGGACCTACACCTTCGACGAATTCGATGACGTCACCGAGGTCCGCTACGAGATGCAGATCGACCCTGGGTTCCCGGTCCCGGGTTTCCTCAAGAAGCAGGCCGAGAAGCAGATCGTCCGTTCCGCCCTAGAAGATCTGAAGAAGCGGGTCGAATCTCTCTGATGCGTGTCATCCTTTTCACCGGTAAAGGAGGGGTCGGAAAGACCACGGTCGCCGCCGCGACCGCGACCCGCCTTGCCGCTGCAGGACGCAAGACCCTCATCATGTCGACCGATCCGGCGCATTCGTTGGCGGATTCGTTGGATACGGAGCTGGGACCGGACCCGGCCGAGGTCGCGGCCAATCTGTGGGCAGAACAGATCGATCCGCAACAGCGCCTCGAGGAGAACTGGCGTGAGATCCAAGAGCACATGATCTCGGTCCTCAACTGGGCCGGCCTGGCTGAGGTGGAGTCCGAAGAATTGTCGGTGATCCCCGGACTCGACGAACTGTTCTCGTTAGCCGACGTCAAGAGACACCACGATCACGACCCCTACGAGGTTCTGGTGGTCGACTGCGCCCCGACGGGGGAGACGCTGCGGTTGTTGTCGCTGCCCGACATCATCCAGTGGTACATGGAGAAGATCTTCCCGGTCGAGCGTCGCGTGATGTCGGCTCTGCGTCCTGTAGCGCGCAGGCTAACGTCGCTTCCTCTCCCTGAGGCGAACGTCTACAGCGCTGTGCAGCGCTTCTACAACCGGCTCGACGGGGTCCGGAAGATCCTCACGGACCCCGCGATCACTTCCGTTCGTCTGGTGGTCAATCCCGAGCGGATGGTGATAGCCGAGGCCCAACGAACCTTCACCTATCTGAACCTTTTCGGCTACCGCGTCGATGCCATCGTCGCGAATCGTTTGTTGCCCGACGAGGTCACGGATCCATACTTCCTGAGATGGAAACAGCTCCAGACCGAGCATCTGACCACGATCAACGAGAGCTTCTCCCCGGTGCCGATCCTCACCTCACGGCTGAGGGACCGTGAGATGGTGGGCACGGATTTGCTCGCCGAGCTCGGGGACGAGGTCTACTCGGGCCTCGACCCTGCGGGGGTTCTCTTCACCGACGATCCGATGACGATCGTGCGTCGTGACGATGGCAGCTACCTGCTGGGCCTCAAGCTGCCCTTCACCGACAGGTCTGATCTGGACCTGTCTACCAAGGCAGATGAGCTGTTCGTGAAGGTGGGGCCGTACCGCCGCACGATCATTTTGCCGAAGGCCTTGCTGGCGCGGTCCATATCCGCTGCCTCGATGAAGGGTGAGAGACTAGAGATCATCTTCGAACGGAAAGCGGGAAATGAGTAGCAGCGAGGAAGCGAGAGCGCCCCGATACAGCGACCTGTTCGCCGACCGGCACGAGCACACGCCCGACTGTGCCTATTGCCCGATCTGCGCCACTATCGCTGTCGTGCGTAACACCAAACCTGAGGTTCTCGAGCATCTTGCTACCGCAGCGCGCGAGCTGATCTCGGCAGCAGCCCTCCTTCTGGAGGAAGCCGGTGAAGTCATCGGGAACGAGACCGCCAAGCGGACCACGGGGGACGACGATGACTCCGGGAAGGTTCGCCGTATCGACATCTCCTGACATGACCCTGGCTGCTATCGGGGTAGACATCGGAGGTTCCGCCGCTAAAGGCGGAGTCGTCGACTCATCGGGTGCCATCGTGCATCGTGTCGAGATCGCTACGGACCCCTCGGCCGCGACCAAGACGGTGATAGCGGTGGTCGAGGAATCGGTGGAGTGGGCCCGGGAACAACACATCGAGTTGATGGGTGTGGGCATCGGCGCGGCGGGTTTCATCGATGCCGACACCGGTTCGATCGTTCAGTCGCCGAACGTCACCTATGACGATCCCAACATCGCGGCAGCCGTGCGCAGCCGCATCGATCTCCAAGTGATGGTCGACAATGACGCCAACGCCGCGGCTTGGGGCGAACGTTGCTTCGGCGCAGCGCGGGGTGTGGACCATCTCGCCATGGTGACGCTGGGAACGGGCGTAGGCAGTGGATTCGTCGTCGCCGGCCGCTTGATCCGAGGCGCTCACGGAGCGGCCGCCGAGCTTGGCCACATGGTGGTCGACCCCTCTGGACCGAGATGCCCTTGTGGGTTGCGTGGGTGTCTGGAGCAGTTCGCGTCGGGGAGTGCCATCGCAGCCCGGGCGAAGGAGGCGATGGTTGAAGCTCCTGAGAGCTCGATCGTAGACCTTGCTGAGACGCCTGATGAGATCACGGCCCTCGATGTTGCACGCGCAGCCAAGGAGTACGACGAGACGGCCCGGGCAGTGCTTCGTCGAGCGGGACGGATGTTGGGGATAGGGCTGGCAAACGTCGTGAATCTTTTCGATCCCGAAGTGATCGTCCTGGCCGGAAGTGTTTCGGGGGCCGGCGAGTCCTACCTTGGGCCCGCTAGAGATCAGTTGAATCAGATGCTGATGGCGCAGCGTCGCCGTCCGGTGCGACTCGATGTCTCCGTGTTGGGTAAGGATGCCGGGTTACTCGGTGCTGCAGCTCTCGTTCTGGAGGCAGGTTCATGACTAGCAACAACGGCAACAATGATGGCAACAGCGATATCCAAGGCGATACCAAGGAAAGCTCGATCGAACCGGCTAACAAAGCCGAACGCGAAGTAAAGCTGCGTAGCTACGCGCTGCTCGCTCCACGCTTGGTGAAGCTCGTATGGAAACTGGCGCGCGACCCGCGTGTGCCAGCTCGTACCAAAGCGATCCTGGTGATCGTCACCGGGTATCTGGCATCCCCGATCGACCTCATCCCTGACTTCCTTGTTGGGTTCGGGTACGCGGACGACCTGCTGGTTGCTGCATTCGCTCTCGATCAGATCTTGAATCGAGTGCCCGAGGAGATCGTGCGCGAGCACTGGGAGGGCGACGAAGACGTCCTTCACGTGATCCGAGAGGTTCTCGACATCGCCAGCGGATTCGTACCGGCGTCTATCAAGAAGCGACTCGGAGGCCGGTGAGCGGAGCCGGGGGTGTATTAGCTCTCTTCCTGATCGAGTGGACCGCCGGATGGGCTGGGGCGGCCGCTTGGACACAGAACTGGAAGGCCGTCACGCGGGGACATTTCCGTATCACCGCCTGGATAGTCGCTGCTCTCGCCGTCCTCGCCGCTATGGCGGACAACTCAGCGGTCGAGAGTGGTTCTGGTTTGCGGACGGGCGCTGTGATGATGATGGCGGTTGCCGGCATCGTCTATCTCGTTTGTCAGTATGTCTCATCCGACCTGGCAGGGGTGGTGTCGGGCTCTGCTGTCGCTCTTGCAGGTGGTGCGGTTCTTGTCATGAGCGGAGATCTGATCGACGGATGGGAGCCGGTGGTTGCCGCGATCGCGCTCTTGAGCGGAGCAGTGTTCTTCGGCGCGGTGACGAACGGGATGATGCTCGGTCACTGGTACCTGAACCAACCCGGGCTGAAGCCCTGGGCACTCGCGCGCTTGACCCAACTAGCCATGGCAGGGGTCGTCGCGTCGGGCATCGTCGGCATCATCTCGGCCCCGAAGTTGATGGATGCGACAACCCGCGGGGCCGTGCTTGGACTCCCCGGGTTCGGCGAGGACTTCGGTTTCTATTTCTTCTTCGTGTGGGCAGTCCTTCTGACATTCAGCGCCGCGGTCATATGGATGGCCAGACGCTGCGTGAACATCCGCTCGATCCAGTCGGCCACCGGCCTCTACTACGTGGCGATATTGACCGCGGGCGTGTCGGAGTTCTTGCTCCGGTATCTGATGGTCAATGCCGCATGAAGATCGGTATCACGCTGGCGCAGTTCACCGATGACCGTAGCCGGTTCGACAACAGCGTTCGCATGGCCGAGCAGGCCGGCTTCGATTCGATCTGGTTGTTCGATCACCTGTGGCCGCTGAGCGGGGGGAAGCAACGGCCGATCCTCGAGTCATGGACTGCGCTTGCGTATCTCGCCACCACCACCAACGACATCGGGATCGGGACACTCGTTACCCGTTCGTCGCTTCGGCATCCCGCGGTGCTTGCCAAGATGGCGGCCAACGTCGCCGAGATCGCCCCCGGGCGGTTGACGGTTGCCATCGGTAGTGGTGATGAGGCCAGTCGCAGCGAGAACGAAGCTTTCGGTTTGCCATACCACGCCGATGAGGACCGCATCGATCAGCTGCGTGCGTGCGTGGAGTGCGTCGTTCGCTGCTTGCACGAAAAGGAGGTGACGATGGATGACGATTTCGTCACCTTGGAGTCGCTAGAGACGAGTCCACGTCCACAGTCACCTCCACCGGTCTGGGTGGCGGGACGCTCGGATGATGCCATCGAGATCGCCGGGACGTTGGCGGACGGCTGGAACGGGTGGGGGGGCGACGTTGCTAGGTTCGCCCAGGACGCGAGCACGGTTCTCGGGTTCGCTGAGGACCGTCCGGTAGAGGTCACCTGGGGAGGGCTGATCTCTTTGGAAGGACCCGATCCGAAGCGGCCGGGCGACGGGGGTGGCGCGCTGACCGGGTCTCCCGCGGGGATCGCCGAGGCCTTGGCCGGGTTCGCCGAGGCCGGAGCCACCCATCTGATCGTCACCCCCTCGGGCCGGTGGGAGGATGCCGTTGAGGCTCTGGGGGCCGAGATCGTGCCGTCTTTGAGGGCTGCGTTCGGTAGTTGAGGAATACCCCCCCGGGGTATAGAGTTGCCTGCGATATGGACACCAGAGAGAGACACCACGCCGCTTCTTTAGAAACCCTCACCTTCGAGGTCGAGGGGATGACCTGCGCCAGTTGCGCACGGCGGGTGGAGAAGGTGCTGGCGGGGCAAGAGGGCGTATCTGAGGCCGGCGTCAATCTTGCGGTCGAGAAGGCCACGGTACGCGGGGACGATCTTTCTCCCGAGAAACTCATGCGAGCGGTCGAGTCGATCGGCTACAAGCTCGTGCCGCACGACGCGCTCGGGAGCAAGGCCGCGCACGACATGGACGCCCACACGGGCCACGACCATGGCATCGAGGTTGGCAAGGAGGAGCAACGCACACGTGCAGCACTGATCGACTTCACCGTGGCCGCTGTTTTCACCGTTCCTTTGTTCATCCTGGCGATGTTCGGGCCGATGCACGAGATGTGGAGTCGTTGGCTCCAGCTGGGTTTGGCCTTACCTGTGCAGTTCTGGGCGGGCCGGCGATTCCTGGTGAGCGCATCACGTCAAGCCAAACATCGCGCCGCGAACATGGACACCCTCGTCGCGTTAGGAACCATGGCCGCGTTCACCTACAGCACTTACGTCCTGCTCTTCGTCGACCACCTCGAGCTGTACTTCGAAACGGCTGCGGTGATCATCACCTTCTTGCTCCTCGGCAAGTACTTCGAGCACCTGAGTAAGTCACGCGCTTCCATGGCCATAAAGAAACTCATGGAGCTAGGGGCCAAGAGGGCAACGGTGATCCGAGATGGTAAAGAGATCACCGTTGACCTCGAAGATGTCGTTGTCGGAGATGTACTTCGCGTCCGCCCCGGAGAGAAGATCCCAACGGATGGAGTCGTTCTAGAAGGCGCATCTTCGGTCGATGAATCGATGCTGACCGGGGAACCGGTTCCGGTGGATAAGACGACGGGTTCGAAGGTGTTTGGGGCGACCATGAATGTCGAGGGGGCCTTGCTCATGCGCGCGACGGAGATCGGCGCGGACACGGCCCTCGCGCAGATAGCGAAGATGGTGGAGGAGGCACAGACTCACAAAGCCCCGATCGAGCACCTTGCCGACAGGATCTCTGCGATCTTCGTTCCCGTTGTCATCGCTGTCGCCGCAGCGACGGGGATCGGATGGTTGGTGACGGGGCACAGCTTCGCCGATGCGGTTATCGCGACCGTCGCGGTGCTGATCATCGCTTGCCCGTGCGCGATGGGGCTCGCAACGCCCGCCGCGGTCATGGCCGGTACCGGTAGAGGCGCACAGATGGGGATCTTGATCAAAGGCGGCGAGGTTCTCGAGCGTGCGGGTTCATTGAGCGCCGTCGTGTTCGACAAGACGGGAACCCTCACCAAGGGTGAGATGTCACTGACCGACGTTGTGCCCGACGCGAACAAGGGTGGCCCCACTCGAGAGGACCTATTGCGCTTGTCCGCTTCGGTCGAGGACCTTTCCGAGCATCCCATCGCGAAGGCGATCGTTGCCGGTGCCCGGGGCGAGGGTATCGAGCCCGTAGCAGCAGAAGGGTTCGTTTCTAGCACCGGTGTCGGCGTGCAAGCCACCGTGGATGACCGTGCCATTCGGGTCGGGCGGCGGGGGTTCCTTTCGGACCTGGTGGCATGCGCAGAGACCGCTGAAACAGCAGAGCGTCTGCAGTCACAGGGCAAGACGGTGCTGTGGGTGGGCGATGCCGATCGCGTTCTGGGCGTTCTCGCGGTAGCCGACACGGTGAAAGAAGATGCCGCCGCCGCCGTCCAAAGACTGCACTCTTTGGGGTTGAGGACCATGATGATCACGGGTGACAACAAGGCAACCGCGCAGGCGATCGCCGATTCGGTGGGTATCGATGACGTTCTGGCAGAGGTCATGCCAGAGGACAAGGTGACGCAGATCCGCGCACTTCAAACCGAAGGCCACAAAGTTGCGATGATCGGCGACGGGATCAACGATGCACCGGCGCTTGCTCAAGCCGACCTAGGGATCGCCATCGGCACGGGTACCGATGTGGCGATCGAGGCGGCAGATGTCACGCTGATGGGTGGCGAACCGATGCTCGCTGCTCGTGCCATAGAGCTGTCGCGCAGGACCCTGCGAACCATCAAGCAGAACCTGTTCTGGGCCTTTGCCTACAACGTTGCAGCCATCCCCCTTGCCGTACTGGGGTTGCTCGACCCGATGATCGCTGCCGCGGCGATGGCTTTCTCCTCGGTGAGTGTGGTCGGTAATGCACTGCGCCTACGGCGGTTCGGACGTATCGCCTAAATCCGCCACCGGGGTTGTGGCATCCTGACCGCCATGACCCGGCTGATGTACCTAGATGCTTCGAGCCTTGCCTACCGAGCGTTCTTCTCGGTCCCCAAGACCATCAAGGATGACTCCGGGCAACCTGTCAACGCGGTGCGCGGTTTCATGGACATGGCGGCTCGGCTCAAGACCGACCACGACCCCGACCAGCTCGTCGCCGTCTTCGACAACGATTGGCGTCCGGCATTCAGGGTCCAGGCTTATCCGGGCTACAAGGCCGAACGTCCGGATGAACCCGAGGACCTGACACCTCAGTTCGACATGCTCGCCCGAGTGCTCGATCTGGCAGGAATCGCCCGGGCCGGAGCCGACGGATTCGAAGCAGATGACGTGATCGCTACCTACGCGGTCGCCGTCCAGGGTGAGGATCGCGCCATGGTGGTCACTGGTGACCGCGATCTCTTGTGCCTGGTGCGCGATCCGTTTGTCGAGCTCCTGTTCCCGGTCAAAGGGGTCACGGAACTCAAGCGGTTCGATGAAGCCGCGGTCCAAGATGCCTATGGGGTCCCGGCATCTCTCTACAGCGAATTCGCGACGCTGCGTGGGGACAGCTCAGATGGCCTGCCGGGCGTCAAAGGTGTGGGACCCAAGACCGCATGCAAGCTGCTGGCCGATCACGGCTCGATCGCGGGCATCTACGAGCACCTCGAAGAACTGACGCCGCGGGTCAAGAAAGCTTTCGAGGAGGCGCGGTCCTACATAGATTCGATGAGATCGGTAGTGCCCCCACGGACCGATTGCAGCATCGAAGCCACCCCAGGAGGGCAACCGGATATTTCCGAACTCAAGGCGTTCGCCGCCGCACACAATCTGGACGGTCCCGTCACCCGATTGCTGGCCGCGCTGGGAGCCGGATGACGACCATCTACCTGGTTCGACACGGCGCAACCGAATGGAACGACACCAAGAGGGCCCAAGGACAAGCCGACATCGAGTTGAACGAAGCCGGGTTCGCCCAAGCGCAGAGGGCGGCAGCCGACCTCTCTCACATCGAGTTGGTTGCCGTTTACTCCAGCGATCTGAAGCGCGCGGTCGAGACGGCGAGGGCCATCGCCGATGCACAGGGGCTAAAGGTGACGACCGACCGAGATCTGCGCGAGATCGATCAAGGCGAGTGGGAGGGGCTGACTGTTGAGGAGATCGCTCGCCGGTGGCCGGATCGATGGGGAGAGGCTCGTCACTACACCACGCGACCGGGCGGTGAGTCTCCCCAGCAGGTTCGAACCAGGGCGTTGGATGCGATCGCACGCATCGTGGAAGCTAACCCCGAGGGCAACGTAGTCGTCGTCAGTCACGGTGGGACGATCCGGTGGATCGCTGCCGAGGCACTTGGATACGACGATCGTCGGTCGGCCCGGATACGGGGGCTCGGCAACGGCCAGATGATCAGTATCGAGGCGACCCTAGACAACGGCCGGCTTCGCCTCGGTGACCTGACGCGACTGGACGGCGATTCGCCGGATCTAGACGACCCGAATGACTGATCCCTAGTCTTTCCGTCCCGGACGGGTGAGGCCGCGCTGGTAGTTTGCTGCGATGGAATTCAGGAGGATCGAACGTTTCCCGCCGTACGTCTTCTCGATCGTCAACGAGCTGAAGATGGCGGCGCGGCGCTCGGGTGAGGACATCGTCGATCTGGGGATGGGTAACCCCGATATCCCCACCCCAGAAGCGGTCGTCGAGAAGCTGAAGGAAGCTGTCGACAACCCGCGCAATCATCGCTATTCGGCCTCCAGAGGGATACCGAAACTCAGAGCGGCGGTCTCTAGCTTGTACGAGCGGGCCTGGGGCGTTGACATCGACCCAGAGACCGAGGCGGTTGCCGTGATCGGCGCGAAAGAAGGTCTCAGCCATCTCGCATGGGTGCTCTGCGAGCCTGGGGATTCCGTCTTGGTTCCTGAACCGACGTATCCGATCCATACCTACGCCATGATCCTTGCCGGCGCGAACCTGACCTCGATCCCGATGACCCACGAGTCGGACTTCTTCGGCGACATGGTCAAGGCCTATGAACGCAGCGAACCCAAGCCGCGTGTTGTGCTCTGCAGCTTCCCGCACAATCCCACGACGGCGATGGTCGACATCAACTTCTTCGAGCAACTGGTTGATTTCGCAAAGAGCCGTGGCGTGATGGTCATCCACGACCTTGCGTATGCAGATCTGGTTTTCGATGCCGAGCGCGCACCCAGTTTCCTGCAGGCGCGCGGGGCGAAAGATGTGGGGGTCGAGTTCTTTTCCATGTCAAAGAGCTACTCGATGCCGGGTTGGCGTTTGGCCTTCTGTGTGGGGAACCCCGAGATGGTCGGCGCACTCACGAAGCTGAAGAGCTACCTCGACTACGGCGTTTTCCAGCCGATACAGATCGCGGGGATCATCGCCTTGAACGAGTGCGGGGAAGTCCCCAAGCAGATCCGAGAGGTCTACCGGTCGCGCCGTGATGCCTTATGTGAGGGACTGGACAGGATCGGATGGGAGATGCCCGTGCCCGAGGCCACCATGTTCGCCTGGGCACCGATCCCCGAGGAGTTCAAACACATGGGCAGCCTGGATTTCGCGAAGCATCTTGTCCATGAGGGCAAGGTTGCTGTCAGCCCGGGGATCGGCTTCGGCAACCAGGGTGATGGCTTCGTCCGGTTCGCTCTGGTCGAGAACGAGCAGAGGATCAGGCAAGCGGTTCGAGGGATGCGCAGGGCGATCGAGATGGGTCCCCCGAAGTAGCTTCCTAGACCAATACACCTTTCAGGCAGAAGCTGACCGCCTCGTCCGCGAGCTGTGGCCGATCGGTTGAGGCGTGCCCGTTGTTGTCGAAGTACACCTCGACGAAATGGAAGATCGCGCCGAGTATCCCGTGTGCCATCAATTCCGGGTCCCCATGGCGGATCGCTCCCGAGGCCATCCCTTCTTTCAGGTGTGTGGCCGTATCCGCGACCACGACTTCTTGGCCCTGGTGAAGGAAGTTCGAAAACTCCTCGTAGCGTGCGGCCGTCCGGATCACGGACAGATACCCGGGTTCACTTCTAAAGAAATCGATCGAAGCCCGGATACCCGCCTCTATCCGGCCGACCGGATCTTGCTCACCTTCCAGCGCCTGCTGCTGGGACCGTCGCAACTTCAGCAGAACGCTTCGGAGCAGTTCCATGAAAAGGGACTCTTTGGACTTGAAGTACCAGTAGAAGACGCCCTTGCCTACCCCGAGCTCGTCGCAGATGTCGCCAACAGTGGTGCCGTGGTAGCCCTGCTCGGAGAAGAGCCTGAATGAGGCCTCGACGATCTGCTCGCGCCGCTTCGAGCCCCTCTTGGTGAGCTTCTTCTCCATCGGGTAACAGTAGGGCCCAGCGAGGCGAAAGGCTACGCCCCCCGTCATCTGGCTTTTCTGGGGCCTCGGATACCCTGTCGGGCATGAGCGAAAGTGCTAGGCGCCGTGTCGTCATCATCGGAGCAGCAGGCCGTGACTTCCATAACTTCAATGTGGTGTACCGGGACGACAAGGCTTACGAGGTCGTTGGGTTCACCGCTACCCAGATCCCCGGGATCGAAGGCCGGCTGTACCCGGCTGAGCTGGCGGGGTCTCTGTATCCCGAGGGGATCAAGATCGTTGCAGAAGACGAGCTCGAAGCTCTGATCCGCGACAAAGATGTTGAGGAAGCGGTCTTCTCGTACTCCGACGTCTCTCACGAAACCGTCATGCATCTCGGCTCGCGATGTATCGCAGCCGGTGCTGATTTCGTATTGCCGAGCGCCCGCAACACGATGCTCCCCGCTCAGGTGCCGGTGGTCGCTGTCTGTGCAGTGCGGACGGGTTCGGGCAAGTCTCAGACAACCCGGCACGTTGCTGCGTGCCTGCGCGATATGGGCAAGCGGATCGCTGTGGTTCGTCACCCGATGCCCTACGGAGATCTGGCCAAACAACGGGTGCAGAGGTTCGAGACCTATGAGGACCTTGAGCTGCATGATTGCACCATCGAGGAGCGTGAGGAGTATGAGCCGCACCTCGCTGCAGGCTCGATCGTCTACGCGGGGATCGACTATGGGGAGATCCTTGCATCCGCGCAGAAGGAGGCCGATGTCGTTCTGTGGGATGGCGGCAATAACGACCTTCCCTTCTACGTCCCCGACCTTCATCTCACGGTCGCGGACCCCCTCAGGGCGGGGCACGAAACCACCTATCACCCCGGCGAAGCCAACCTGCGGATGGCCGACGCCGTCGTCATCAACAAGATGGATTCCGCCGATCCTGACGACGTCGCGACACTCAAGGGCACGATCGCAAGGGTGAACCCGGATGCAACGGTGGTCGAGGCTCGATCGCCTGTCACCGTCGATGACGCTGAAGCCCTAAAGGGCAAACGCGTCTTGGTGATCGAGGATGGCCCCACGCTTACTCACGGGGAGATGACTTACGGAGCCGGCGTCGTAGCCGCACGTCAAGCGGGGGCAGCGTCGTTGGTCGACCCCCGGCCGTTCGCGGCCGGCTCCATCAAGGGAGTTTTCGAGAAGTACCCCCATATGGGCGAACTCTTGCCGGCCATGGGTTACTCGGAGCAGCAACGAAAAGACCTCGCGGAGACCATCGATGCGTCCGATGCTGACGTCGTGTTGGTGGCGACCCCGATCGACCTACGCAAGGTGGTCGATATCTCCAAGCCTGCAGTTCGTGCTCTCTACGAGCTCGAAGTTACTTCGACCCCCACGATCGCAGACCTGGTGGGCAAGCTCTTCGACTGAGGTAAACCTCTTAGGCGAGCCGTTCAGCTAGGCCACGCACGAAGAGACCCAGGTCGGTGATCACGCCTATCGACTGGAACGAGCCTCGATCCATCAACTTGGTCACGGTGGCCTGGTTTATGTCCACGCAGACCAAGGGGACGTTGGCCGGCAGGCAGTTCCCGGTAGCGATGCCGTGCAACATGGTTCCGACAACGATGCAGTAACCGATCAGTTGGCCATCTCCGTTGGGGGAATCTCCCCAGATGATGTCGCGTAGACGACGTTGAACCTCGACCATGTCCGATACGACTTCTGGCAGCGGGCCATCGTCGCGAACCGACCCACCGAACAGGAAGTCGCAGTTGTGTTGAACCAAGTTGTAGACGATCCCGTCTGCGAATACCCCCGCGTCGATAGCGTTCTTGAACGAGCCGTGACGGCGGATCTCGTTGATGGCCCGGATGTGATGCTCGTGCCCGTGCTCGGCCGGGATCCCATGCTCTAGATAGACCCCGAGAGAGGTTCCAAAGATGTTGGACTCGATGTCGTGAGCGGCGACGCCGTTGCCTGCGAACAGTGCACTTACGTAGCCGGCTCGGATCAAGGCGCATAGATCGGGACCCGAGCCGGTGTGGACCAGGGCTGGGCCTGCCACCCACAGGATGCGCTTGCCGGATGCCCGCACCTCTCGCATCTGCTTCGCTATCTGGTCGACTATGAGCGCCTTCGGCTTCTCCGAGGAGACGTCGGAAGACATGAATTCGAACTCGTTGCGGGCTTCGCCCTCGGGACGGGCTAGCGGGGTAACACGGATGCCGAGCCCGGCCATGACGATCAGGTCACCCTTTCGGACGTCGGTCATCGCGATCGTGCGCGCCTGACCGTCGGCGAAGACGACTCCACAGTCCATCTCGGTGTGGGCGACCGGCACCCACTTGCCTTCGACCCTGATGTGGGTCTCGAGGTTCGTGGATGAATAGAAGCCTGGGGGGAAAGCGCCGTCGATATCCGCCGGTTTCAACTCGGCGTCGGCGATGGTCTCGGGGTTGGCTCCGTGAGACTGAACCCGGTCGATGAGATCGGCGAGTTCTTCTTCGGTTGCAGCGGTGATCCGGATCTTTGCGAAAGAGGTGTCTTCGGGTTTTACGCCGACCTTGAGGTCGGCGATCTCGAAAGTGCCATCATGGGCGAGGATCTCGTCCAGGACCGCAGGAAGCAGGCGTGTGTCGATGATGTGACCTTCGAGGATGACGGACTCAGACGGCATGCTTTGCGCGCTCCTTGATGAAGTTGTAGGTAGCTTCGAAGACCGCATCTCTTTCTAGATCGAGGGTGATCACGTGGTAGCTACGCTCTAGGTAGATCAGTTGCTTGTCCGTGGATCCGACGTTGTCGTAGATGTACTGAGCGTTGTCGGGATGAACGGTGTGATCGCCGCGGCCATGCATGACAAGGATCGGACAGGTCACCTGCGGCAGGACCGCCCGAGTGTCGTTGAGCTGCCGCAGCATGTGCTGGGTCGATGTCGTAGGCAGGCGGTCGTAGGCGAGCTCTTTCATCTCGGGATCGGCGATGTCATTGCCCACGCCGGGCAGAGACTTGATCACCCTGCGGATCACCGGCGTCAGGTGACGACGGGGGTCCTTCGTGAACACGATCCCCGCCAGACTCACCAGTCCGGCGACCTCATCGGGACGCTTGGCAGCTAGCTCCAGGCAGAGCGCCGAACCGAACGAAAGCGAGACGATGAAGACCTCTTCGCAGCGACCTTTGAGGGCATCGAAATTCGACTCGACACATTCCCGCCACTCCTGTTGGGTCCGGACGTTTAGATCTTGCCAGGTGGTACCGTGACCGGGCAGACGGGGACCGACGCAGTTGATCCCCTTGCTGCTGAGGAACTCGCCGAGACCTCGCATGCCTTGAGGGCTGCCGGTGTAGCCGTGAACGAGCAAGGCGCCCACCGGGCCCTCGCCGAGAGCGAATTCCTCGCAGCCTTCCAGGATCTGAAGCTGGGACAATGAAACCTCCTAGCGTGGGGAGCGTCTGAGACGTCAGATGAGCCTTGGGTGAGGCTCTTGACCCCTTCTATAGCATGAGGGGTCGAAGGAAGAGGGAGAGGTCGAGCAACCGATGATGTACTGGGTTCTCAAGGGCATCTTGAAGCCACCGTTGCTTGCTGCCTATCGGATCAAGTCAGAAGGGCTGGAGAACGTACCTCGCAGGGGGGCCGCGATCATCGCGGCCAACCACCTGTCCTTCCTCGACTCGTTCTTCATCCCCCTCGTAGTCAAGAGGCGCAAGGTCACATATCTCGCCAAGGCCGACTACTTCAAGACGTGGAAGACCTCATGGTTCTTCAAGGCTGCGGGTCAGATCTCTTGCGAGCGTGAAGGCGGTAGCAAGTCCGAGCAGAGCCTCAACATCGCGCTGGATGTGCTGAAGTCGGGCAACCTCCTAGGGATCTATCCCGAAGGCACACGTTCACCCGACGGCCGCCTCTATCGCGGCCGCACGGGAGTAGCCAGACTGGCACTCGCGGCTGGAGTTCCGGTGATCCCGACGGGGTTGGTGGGTACCGACAAGATCCAACCCAAGGACGCCAAGTTCCCGAAGTTGTCCGGCGAGATCAAGGTTAGGTTCGGCAAGCCGCTCGATTTCACTCGTTACCAAGGTCGCGAGCACGACAGGTTCGTTCTTCGCTCGGTGACCGACGAGATCCTTTACGAGATCATGCAGCTCTCGGGCCAGGTATACGTGGATGAGTATGCTTCCAAGAAGCCGACCCAGCCGCTGCCGGAGTCACACCGCCCGCTGGTGGACGACATCGATCTATCGGAAGAGGTCCTGGCCGGGTAACGCCGTGTTATCGGTCCGCCCACGACAGTGAACGTTGCACTGCCTGCTGCCAGCGTGCGTACAGCGAGTCTGCTTGATCCCGGCTCATCTTCGGCTCGAAGGTCGCGTCTGGCGTCCAAGTGATGTCGGCCGGTGAAGACCAGATCCCCGCCGACAAGCCCGCTAGGTAGGCCGCACCCTGTGCAGTCGTCTCGAGGTTCTTGGGTCTTTTGACCTCTACGCCCAGCATGTCGGCTTGGAACTGACACAGGAGATCCATCACCGAGGCGCCTCCATCGACGCGCAGCTCTTGAAGCGGCGTACCTGAATCCTTGGCCATGGCTTCGGCCACATCGCGTGTTTGGTATGCCATCGCCTCGACCGCCGCCCGCGCAAGGTGCCCCTTCGTGGTGCCGCGGGTTATGCCGACGTAAGCACCCCGGGCGTACGGATCCCAATGCGGGGCTCCCAGCCCTACGAACGCGGGGACGAGATATGTGTCGCCGTTGTCCGACACCGATGTAGCGAGTGGCCCGGTCTCGGAGGCTTCGGAGATGACTCCCAGGCCGTCGCGTAACCACTGGATGGCTGCTCCTGTGATGAAGATCGCGCCTTCGAGCGCGTAGACGAGGCCGTCCCCTAGGTCCCATGCGGCCGTCGTCAACATCCCGTGGCCCGACAACATCGGCTCGGAACCGGTGTTCATCAATAGGAATGAGCCGGTCCCGTATGTGTTCTTGGCCATCCCCGGTTCGAAGCAGGCTTGTCCGAAGAGAGCGGCTTGTTGGTCCCCGGCCACGCCGCAGACGGGCACCGATGCGTCGAGCACGCCAGCCGTTGTCTCGCCGAACGTGCCCGAGGAAGGTGCAACTCTGGGCAGCATCGAGGCGGGGATGCCTAGTCGTTGCAAGATCCAGGGATCCCATGCGGCTTTCTCGAGTGAGTACAGCATCGTCCGAGATGCGTTCGAAGGCTCGGTGACGTGAGCGGTCCCGCCGGTCAGCTTGTAGATGAGCCATGAGTCGATCGTTCCGAACGCGAGCTCGCCTGCGTCTGCTTTGGCCCGGGCTCCATCGATGTTCTCGAGGTACCACATGACCTTGGTTGCCGAGAAGTAGGGGTCGCACACCAGCCCGGTCCGGGCCCGCAGATCGGATTCGAGCCCTTGTGACTTCAGCCGTTCGCAGATGGCGGCGCTGCGGCGGCATTGCCAGACGATGGCGGGCGCGATGGGCTCACCGCTGCTGTTATCCCAGACGACGGTCGTCTCGCGCTGATTCGTGATGCCGATCCCGGCCAGGTCTGATGCAACCGCCTGAGCATCGTCGAGTGCTGCCCTTACGACGCCTGTGGTCACGTCCCAGATTTCGTTGGCGTCGTGCTCGACCCAGCCTGGTTTGGGGTAGTGCTGGCGGAACTCGGAGTAGCCGCGGCCCTTGATGGCTGTGGTTCCGTCCATGATCACTGCCGTGACGCCGGTGGTGCCCGCATCTATCGCGAGGATCAGATCGCTCACCCGAGACCTTCCTTCGAAGTTTCAACTACGCGGTGCCGTCAGCGTGATTCTGACTCAGATGGCTGGAGCTCGGGTGCGGCGCGATCAGGTCTTGATGAGGATCTCTGCCCGTACCCAGCCCACTCCGGGACCGGTTAGCCCGACCACTTCGGCGGCCGCTCGTGACAGGTCGAGGATCCTTTCGCCCACGTATGGACCCCGATCGTTGACGTAGACGACGACGCCTGCTCCGTCGTGCTCGATGTAGAGCCATGAACCAAGTGGCAGTTCCTTGGAGGCGGCGGTGTAGAGGCTGGGGTCGAAGACGTCGCCGTTCGCCGTGGGGTTGCCCTCGAAGCCGGGGCCGTACCAAGATGCCAAGCCCTCGAAGCTGACACCGGTGGTGGCGAAGCCTGCCGGGATCCCATCGGCAGGACCTGAGCCGCTCAGGATGTCGAGCAGCGCCTGGGCGACGGTTGAGTTGGATGCCGCGGCTGCAGAGGCAGCGGCACGGCGCGCTTGCTCCTCGAGGTCCTTTATCTCCTGGTTCAACCGTGCGAGTACCGCTCGGCGTTCAGACAATGTTGCAGCGATCGACTCGCGCGTCGCAGCGATGCGGCGCTGGTCGGCCATCATGGCTTGCTTGGACGCATCGATCTGCTGGATGTCTAGCTCAGCTTGCACCTTGTGAGCTTCCAACTCTTGGATCAGTGCCGAATCGGCGGCAGCAACCTTGCTCTGAACCTGGCTGATCTCGTAGACATCGCCGAGCGAATCTGTTGACAGCAAGACCTCCACATCTGCGGTGCCACCTGACTTGTAGAGTTCGACGGCCCGCGAGACGAGTTGCTCTTGTGCCTGTTCGTACGACGAGACTTTGGTTCGCAGACCGAGCTCCAGACCGGCTAACTCGGCGCTTGCTCGTTCGATGCGTTCGGTGAGCTGCGCCTGTCTGCGTTCCAGGGCCGCGATCCGTCGCTCTAGGGCCGTGACTGAGTCCGCCGCCTCTTGAGCCCTCACGCGGACGGTAGCGAGGTCGGTGGCCGTCGCCGGTGCCACGATCGAAAGCGCGACGAGACAAGCCAGGATGGTCCCCAGCCCCAGGCGCGCCCAGCGGGTCGTGAACTGCTTCACATGGTGTTAATCGGACGTTGCCCGAGGTGGATTGAGTACCTCGCCCCTTTAGGCCAAGATGGCCCTTCGCGCTCATCGAAAGGGGTGGTTGTGGCCAGGATCGGGATCCTCACCGGGGGTGGTGACTGCCCCGGGCTCAACGCGGTTATCAGGGCAGTGGTCCGCAAGGGAGTCAACAGCTACGGGCACGCCATCATCGGCTATCAGAATGGATGGCGGGGCGTTCTCGAGGACGAAACGGTTGAGCTTTCGACCACCAACACCTCGGGCATCCTGCATCGCGGAGGGACCATCTTGGGATCGTCCAGGACGAATCCGTTCCGGGAAGACGACGGAGTGGAACGTGTCAAGGAAAACCTGCGGACGGAGAACATCGATGCGCTGATCGCGGTCGGAGGGGAGGACACGCTAGGTGTTGCCAACAAGCTTCATGCCGACGGGGTCAACGTCGTCGGCGTCCCCAAGACCATCGACAACGACCTCAACGCTACCGACTATACGTTTGGCTTCAACACCGCAGTGCAGATCTGTACGGATGCTATCGATCGCTTACATACAACGGCGGAGTCTCACAACCGCGTGATGATCTGTGAAGTCATGGGACGGCACGCCGGTTGGATCGCTTTCTATTCGGGGCTTGCAGGTGGAGCCGACGCGATCCTGGTGCCCGAGCGCGAATTCGACGTACAACAGGTGTGCGAGCACATCAGACGACGCCACAAGGCGGGCAAGACCTTCTCGATCGTCGTGGTAGCCGAGGGTGCGAAAGCGATCGCTGGCACCGAGGTAACCAAGGACCAGGAGACCGACGCTTTCGGCCACGTCAAGCTCGGCGGGATCGGTGTCTGGCTCGAGAACGAGATCGAGCAACGCACCGGATACGAGACCAGAGTCACGATCTTGGGCCACATCCAAAGGGGGGGGACGCCCACAGCTTTCGATCGCGTTCTTGCAACCCGATTCGGGATCGCTGCGATCGACGCCGTCGAGGAACAGGATTACGGAAAGATGGTTGCACTACGAGGGACGCGCATCGAGCGGGTCCCTATAGCGGACGGCGTGGGCGAGCTCAAGACGCTCGACCCCGAGCTCTACGAGACTGCAGAGGTGTTTTTCGGCTGATGGCTCACCAAGGAACGATCGATCTGCGTTCGGACACCGTTACGCGCCCCACCGCAGAGATGCGCAAGGCGATGGCGGAAGCCGAGGTTGGGGATGATGTGTTCGGCGACGACCCGACGGTCAACTCCCTTCAGGAGCGCGCGGCCGAGCTCCTGAACAAGGAAGCCGGATTGTTCGTACCGACAGGCTCCATGGGCAATCAGGTGAGCTTGGGCGCTGTCTCCCGGCCGGGTGATGAGGTCATCTGCGAAAGCGACGCACACTTCCTTCACTACGAGGGTGGATCCGTTGCCGCACACCTCGGCCTCGTCGCTCGCACCGTCAAGGGTTCCCAGGGAGTGTTCACGTCCGGGCAGATCGCTTTGATGATCCGGAAGGGGAGTGAGCACAACCCCCGCACCGCTGTCGTGGCGATCGAGAACACCCATAACGCCGCTGGTGGAGGGGTGTTTCCGATAGAAGAGGCCAGGGCGATCTCAAAGGTGTGCAGGGATGAGGGTGTGGCCATGCACATCGACGGGGCGCGCATATTCAACGCGCAAGCTGCCACCGGTACTCCCGTGGCCGAATGGGCCGCGTGTGCCGACACGGTGACCTTTTGCTTCTCCAAGGGACTGGGTGCGCCGGTCGGCTCGATGGTGGTTGGCTCGTCTGAGGTGATCAAGGAGGCTCGCCGTCTTCGCAAGCGTCTCGGTGGCGGCATGCGGCAGGTCGGCGTCATCGCCGCGGCGGCTCGGGTGGCGCTGGAAACCGGCCCCGATCGCTTGACCGAAGACCATGCCAATGCCCGCCGGCTGGCCGAAGGGCTAGCCGAGCGCTTCCCAGGAGCCGTGGACCCTGCATCGGTTCAGACGAACATGATCTATCTCGATCTGGCTCCGATTGGTATGTCGGGTACCGAGCTGTCGGCGCGCTTGGCCAAGGAGGGCATCGTCACCTTGGGGGGGCCGTGGCCCACCATGCGTCTGGTGACCCATCGAGACGTTACGGCCCAAGATGTAGAGCGAGTCCTGCAGGTGTTCGCTTCGCTGTAGGCGACGCCGGTCCGGGTGCGATCGGGGAAACCTGCGGATTGGGGTTTGCCGCCCGAGAGCATGGGCAAGCTCTCATCATGCAGATCACCTGCACGCTGTGTTTACCCAGGGATGAGGCAAGCGTCCCGATCGTCAGACATATCTGTCGAGACGCGCTGCTGAAATTAGGTGTTATCGAAGACTGCGTCTCGGATATCGAGATCGCAGTCACCGAAGCTTGCGCCAACGTTCTCCATCACGCCGATACCGCTAAGGATGAGTACGAAGTCAGTGTCGAGATCTCCGATGATCAATGCGACATCAGGGTCATCGATACCGGTGCGGGGTTCGATCACACGAACGCCGGCCTAACGGTCTCGGCCGACAGTGCGGAAAGTGGACGGGGTGTATTCCTCATGCGAGCCTTCGTCGACGATCTTCGGTTCACCTCTGAGCCGGAGAAGGGGACCGTCGTGCATCTGGTTAAGAAGCTGGTGCTCGTAGAAGATGCCCCGATGAAGATCCTGACCGGCGAAGTCTCTTGGGACGGGGCTGCATCCCCCCGGTAAATAGCTCCCGGTAACCCCCGGTAAATAGCACTCTTACCGTATGAAAGAAGCCGGCCCGAAAGCCGGCTTCCTTTTTGTCTATCTGCGGATGATTCAGTCTTGGTGGGCTTGTTGGCGTTCTTCGGCTGCGGCGGCTTGCTCTTGGGCTTGGGCCTTGTCCTGTTGGGCGTCACCCTCTTGCTCCATGGACTTGTCGCCCAGAACGGACCCTGCCGCTTCCTTGACCTTGCCCTTCACTTCTTCGATGTCAGGCATGAGGTGTCCCTCCTTCTCGTTGACGATTCCCTCAACTATGGGATACCTACCCGCGAGGGAAGCCGCTAACCCTCTCCCTATACTTGGGTGCTCTTATGCCTCACGATGACGTAGTCGTAGTTGGTGCCGGTGCGATCGGTTTGGGCATCGCGTGGCGCAGCGCAACCAGAGGAGCCTCCGTCACGGTCGTCGACCCTGCACCGGGCAGCGGCGCTTCTTCTGTAGCTCCGGGGATGCTCGCGCCTGTAACTGAGTTCCACCATGGCGAATATGAGCTGTTCGAGTTGAATCTGGTTTCATCCAAGATGTTCCCCGCTTGGATAGCAGAGTTGGAGTCGGTCTCGGGCATGAGTACCGGCTACCGCCGTTGCGGAACGGTCATGGCGGCGCGAGACGCCGACGACATGATCTCGCTGCGAGAGACGTTCGCCTTCCAGCAGCGTCTTGGCATGCGATCGGAGATGGCACGCTCGGCTGAAGTGCGAGGTATCGAGCCCGCTCTCGGGCCCAACACTCGTGGCGGGATACACGTCCCGGGGGACCACCAGGTCGAACCCGTCGCCCTGCTTGCTGCTCTGCTCTCGGCATGTGAAGACCGCGGGGTGCGTTTCGTGCGCTCGGGTGTGTCCGGGATCTTGGTCGAGCGGGGCAAGGTGGCGGGGCTCTCAACGGCCGAGGGGGAGAGGATCACCTGCGATCGGGTGGTGCTTGCAGCAGGCGCACGCTCGGGAATGATCGGTGGACTGCCTCCGGGGTTCGTGAAAGTAAGGCCGGTGAAAGGACAGGTAGTCGAATTGTTGCCTGGTGATGAGTCGGTGTGCCCCACGCACAATGTGCGCGGGCTGGACGTCTACCTGGTTCCAAGGCAGGACGGTCGTCTCGTGGTGGGAGCGACCGTGGAGGAGAAGGGGTGGGACCCGCATCCGACCGCGGGGGCGGTCCATGATCTGCTTCGTTATGCATACGAGTTGTTCCCTGGAGTGACGGAGATGAGGTTCGGCGAGGTCCGAGTCGGTTTCCGGCCCGGCACACCCGACAACGCCCCTCTTCTTGGACCTACCGACATCGAAGGGTTGATCCTAGCGACCGGGCACTATCGCAACGGCATCCTGCTCACTCCGGTTACAGCCGATCGGATCGCCACACTCTTGGAGACGGGGTCTTCACCAGAGGACATCACTGCATTCTCTCCAACTCGCAAGACGATGAAGCGATCGTGAAGGTAATGATCAACGGCGATGACACTGAGGTCGAGGCGGGAACGACCGTCGGCGCACTCGATGTCTTGAGCGGCGTGGCCATCCGTCGTGGCGTGGCCGTCGCGGTCAACGGTGAGGTTGTAACTCGAGCGGAGTGGGACGAGCGCGAATTGAAGGAAGGCGATCGAGTTGAGGTACTGAGGGCGATCGGGGGTGGTTGTTAGATGGAGGATCCGATGGTCATCGCCGATGAGAGCTTCGCAAGCCGGCTGATCATGGGGACCGGGGGGGCAACCAGTCTGGAAGCGCTCGAGCAGGCGCTGGTGGCCTCGGGGGCCGAGATCGTGACCGTGGCGCTGCGCAGGATCGATCCGGCTGCCAAGGGTTCGATCATGGATGTGATCGACGGCCTTGGCTGCAAGGTTCTTCCGAACACCGCCGGGTGCTTCAGTGCTACCGATGCGGTTGCAACCGCTCGCCTTGCCCGCGAGGCCTTCCAGACCGACTGGATCAAGCTCGAGGTGATCGGCGATGACAAGACCTTGTTGCCTGATGCACCGGAACTGCTCGACGCGGCAGAGACCTTGGTGGACGAAGGCTTTGTCGTTCTCGCTTACACCAACGATGACCCCGTTCTCGCTGCCCGGCTCGAACAGACCGGTTGCTCGGCCGTCATGCCCTTGGGATCTCCTATCGGGAGCGGGATGGGGATACGCAACCCGTACAACATCTCCATCATCGTCGAACGTGCTTCGGTACCGGTGGTCCTTGACGCTGGGATAGGCACGGCTTCGGACGCAGCACTCGCGATGGAGCTGGGTTGCGACGCGGTCCTGCTGGCTTCGGCCATAACTCGGGCGGAGTCTCCCGCAGCTATGGCAGAGGCCATGCGCAAGGCGGTCGAAGCGGGACGCCTCGCTCGCCAGGCCGGCCGCATCCCCAGGCGGTTGTACGCGGAACCCTCCACCACGTTCGAGGGCCTCCCCGACCTGGGAGCCTGATCTGGACGGTTCGCTGCGTGACGGAGGTGCTGGAGTGGTCGCGAAACTACGAAGGGGTCGCTCTAGTGTCGGAATCTTGACCCGTAGGGCGCCGCCGAGTGAATATGCACATACCGGTTTTCGCATCGTGACTGCAGGAGGGATAGAGATGCCCTGGACCATCGAGGCAAAGTATTACGAGGCGTGTAACTGTGAACTTGGCTGCCCCTGCAACATGAATGGGTTCCCATCGCACGGCGCTTGTGAAGGAAGCATCGCGTTCGAGGTCATGTCGGGCAACAGAGACGGTGTCGATCTGAGCGGCGCTAAGGTAGCTATGGCGGTCAAGTGGCCGGGGGCGATCCATGAGGGCAACGGGGTGGCCGCCGTATGGGCAGATGCGAGCGATGAGCAGAAGGCGGCGCTCTTTCCCATACTGATGGCGGAGGACCCGGGTCTTCCATTCGAGATCCTCGCGGCGACCCTGTCGGAGGTAAAAGGTCCGTTCGAGGAAACCATAGAGATCAACGACAACGACACCGACTCCGCCGTAAGGGTGGGAAATAGTTTCGAGATGCAGTTGCAGACGTTCACAGATCCGGTCAGTGGCGAAGCCCACGAAGCTCACATGGTTCTACCGACGGGTTTCATCTTCACCGATGCCAAGATCTGTACGACCTCTGTGAACCGTGTCTCGGTCGATGGCCATCAGTTCGATCATGCCGGAAAGAATGGCTATTACTCCACGGTGAGTTGGTCGAGTGAGAACAGGATGGCGCCTGTCGTCGGGTAAGACGGTCAAGCGTCGCCGAGACGGAGATACTCGCATCAGGCTCACCGATCGTGTTGTTCCGGCGACGCTGCTCCTAGTCGCTATCGCTGCCCTGTCCTGGGCTTATGTGGCGACCATCGAACCGTACGGCATGGATGTTGGTGTCCTGCTGCGTCCCCAAGCCATCGCAAGTGACGTGGATAACCCATCTATGTCCGGTGTGGATCAGATGGAGATGCCGGGCTCTAACGACACTCATCGGATGGAGGGCATGGAAGACGACCATGCCATGTCGATCCCGCTGTTTCTCACTGGTTGGGTGGCGATGATGTCTGCAATGATGTTGCCGGCGGTGATCCCGATGGTCCTTCTGGTAACAAGGTGGAGCCGCTCGCAGGCACAACCTACTTATCGCCTGGTCGCCTTCGTGGGCGGATATCTGCTTGTGTGGGGTTCGGCGGGGGTCTTTTACTACGCGCTCATAGAGATATTGGATGCACGCGTCCCGGCTTCGGAAGGGGGCGCTCGGGTTGCCGCCTCTGTATTGCTGCTTTCGGGTGTCTATCAGTTCTCGCCCCTCAAGGACCGCTGCCTTTCAGCATGTCGAACCCCCTTAGGTTTCCTGATGACCTACGGGAATCGCATGGGGCGTGGATGGAGGGGGTATCTCGAAGTTGGGGCAAGGCACGGACTCTTCTGTCTCGGATGCTGCTGGATGCTCATGGTGGTCCTGGTTCTGCTGGGTGTCATGAACGTCCTCTGGATGCTCGTGGTCTCTGCCGTAATCTTCGTGGAGAAGGTCACTAGATCGGGAGCCGGCTTTTCGAAGCTGGCGGGAGCTGCGACCGCGGTGGTGGGCATCGCTATCATCTTTTCGCCCCGCCTCCTCGTTTCCTAGTCCTCCGGCAGACGGCGGCGATGGCCGAGTTCCTGATCAAGCATCTCCACCACTTGACCAGCCCGAGCGTGGTCGCCTAACGTCACGACATGCCTGTTTTCGAGACCGTCAAAGTGGCCGCGATCCAGGCATGTCCGCTCATCCTTGACGCTGAGGCGACCACCGATAAGGCGTGGTGCTGCCATCATCGACCCCGTGGGGGAAAGATCGTAGCGGGCCCTCTATACGACGAGGAAGGGATCGTGACGGCAGAGATCGATCTGAAGGTAGGGCTACATGCAAAGAGGTGGTTCGACGTGGTGGGCCACTACAAGCGTATCGACCCGGGTGCTTCGCACCCCGACAGCGGAGGTGAAGGTTGGCCGAGTTTCCCAGTATCGGACACGTAGCCGTAACCGTTACAGACATCGATCGCGGACGTGAGTGGTACTCCCGATTGTTCGATTCGAAGCCGGTGCTGGATGAGGACGCCGGGAGCTTCTATCACGTCGTCTGGGCGCTGGCAGGTGGATCGCTGTTCGGGATCCACACGCATCCACGCGAGAACGACCAGCCCGATTTCAGCGAGTTTCGTACGGGCCTTGACCACGTCGCTTTCGCGGTGTCGAGTCGCGCCGATCTGGAGTCCTGGGAGAAGCGTTTGAACGAGCTTGGGATCACTCACGGCGGGATCGTGGACGCTCCCTACGGGTCCGGTCTCTCTTTCCGCGACCCAGACAACCTTCCTCTCGAATTCTTCGCTCCACCCTCCTAGCGGCGCGGCCGAGGAGTGGAACTCCTGATGCCGAACCCGGGCGAGCAGGGTTGATTCGCTCTGCCCGGCGGAAGGTCCATGGGGACACCCACGAAAGTTGAAGAGGGGCATCGTGCCATTTCAAGAACACGTTCGCTCTCTTTAGGACAGCGATGAATGACGTCAAGGTCGGCACGGCCTCCTGGACGGACAAGTCGCTGCTTGCGTCCGGTTGGTATCCGAAAGAAGCCTCCAGCGCGGAGGAGCGCTTGCGTTTCTACGCCGAGCAGTTCCCCTTGGTCGAGGTCGACTCCACCTACTACTTTCCGCCCAGTGAGAAGAATTCCGAGTTGTGGGCAGAGCGGACCCCGAAGGACTTCACCTTCAACATCAAGATGTTCTCGTTGCTAACCAAGCACCCGACGAAACCCAACGCTCTGTACAAAGAGATCCAAGTCCCGGACGGAAAGAAGAACGTCTATCTAGATGACCTCGACCCCAGAGACGTCGATCTTGTGTGGGAGAGGTTCCTGTCGGCCCTCCAGCCCCTGCACGACGCAGGGAAGCTGGGAGCATTGCTGCTGCAGTTCCCTCCGTGGTTCACGATCGCTCGCAGGAACAAGGACTACATCATCGAGTGTGCCAAACGGTGTGCGCCGTATCGCATCTGCGTTGAACTGCGGAACGAAACCTGGATGGAGGAGCGCAACCGGGCCGAGACCATCGAGTTCCTCGAAGGTCATGGGCTGCCCTACGTAGCCGTTGACATGCCGCAAGGTTTCAAGAGCTCGATCCCACCCGTCACGCTCGTAACCGCCGAGCTAGCGGTGGTCAGGTTCCACGGACGAAACGCAGCCGACTGGGAGAGCGGCTCGGTTCAGAAACGCTTCAAGTACCTCTACAACGAGAAAGAGCTCAAGGAGTGGGTGCCGAAGATCACGGCCATGGCCGCCGAAGCCAAGGAGACCCACATCCTCATGAACAACTGCTATCAGGACTACGCTCAACGCAATGCGAAGGAGCTTGCAGGCCTCCTGACCAGGTAAAACGCTGTTCTGCCATTTCAAGAAGGACTAGCACAGCGCTCATAATCCTGATAAATTGACCCCGGATGAATGCAATCGAGGCGCTTGTCCCGTCGTGGCAGCTGACCCTTGAGGCGGATGGTTACGCCAAGAGCACCCGCGTCTCCTACGCGTCGGCCGTTCGGTCCTTCCAAGAGTGGCTCGAAGCCAATGGCCACGAGGTTGAGCCCTCGGACGTGACCCGAGATCACATCCGAGGCTGGATCATCCACACCAGAGAGACCTCGTCTTCGGCTACCGCGAGGAGCTGGTTCCCAGGCTTACGCCATTTCTTCAAATGGGCCGTGGAAGAAGGGGAAGCCACGAAGGACCCAACCCAGGGGGTAAAGACCCCTGCCCCCGGGAACCCGAAGACCCCCATCCTTTCGTCTGAGGAAGCCAAGGCCCTCGTCGCAGCCTGCAAGGGCAACACGTTCGTTGGACGAAGGGATCGTTCGATCATCATGCTGTTCCTCGACGGTGGTCTCCGCCTAGCGGAACTGGCCTCGCTGACCGTGCAGGACATCGACACGAATGACCGGGTCGTGCACGTGAAAGGCAAGGGCTCTGGGCGGTCGGGCCCTCGCCTTCGGACCGTTCCGCTGGGGACCAGGGCAATCCGTGAGATTGACGGGTACCTCCGGGTAAGGCGTCGCCACCCCTTGGCTGACCTAGATCCTCTGTGGCTAGGAGATCGGAACCGAGGTCCGGTGACTCAAGACGCGGTCGTGCGAATCCTCAAGAGGCGAGCTGAAGACGCTGGCCTCAAAGGCGTCCACCCCCACATGCTTCGGCACACCTGGGCGCATCACTTCCGAGCGGCCGGAGGTAATGAGGGAGACCTCATGCTGCTTGGCGGCTGGAGGTCCCGGCAGATGCTTGACCGGTACGGGGCGTCGGCCGCCGCAGAGCGCGCACACGATGCGTATCGCCGTCTCAGCCTTGGTGACCGACTGAAGTAATCAGGTGCGTCCTTGCGCTCGGCGCTTGCGTGCGGCAGCGGATCGCATCGCGAGCTGCGAGAAGTACGCCTTCCTCGCGTATTCCGCGCGCCGGGCACGCTCTCCCATCGAGAGACGACCTTCTGGATCGACTTCTCTTTCGAACCGGTCGAGGAACGCTTGCCTCGCGTTGGCTGTGATCTCTCGACTGTCATATTGAGCGTGGAGTGCGTATGCGCCGGTTCGAGCTCGCAGGCTCCTTTGTTCCGGCGTCATCTGCCCAGCCCCGCCACGGACCTTCGATGCGGGTACGTCGAGTGCGGCGGGTGTTTCCCGCACCACGTGAAGGGTGTGTTCTGCAGTGGGGATGCGTGAGGCTGGGTCCTTGGCCTCACGGTGTCCTTGCACCGGGGGGTTCGTGAGTTGTCGCTTCGCCGTACTCATCAAGCCACCTCCTGGGTCCAGTCGCCGGTCGACCAGGACCGCGAGCAGGGCGTTCAGGACCAGCCAGCAAGGGGGAACTCTTCGGAGAAGACGCGAGTACCGGACCGCAGGGAGGAACGGAGCGCCCTTGCGGGGTGGGCCGGCTCTGCTATGTGAAAGAGACCGGCGGCTGGAGGAGGTGGCGGTGAGGCGATGCGTCACGACCGGTTGAGGCAACGGGTGCCGGACAATAGGGCGATGAAGCCGCGACCATGCTTGGCACTGCCGGGCCCCTCCGTTTCGATAGCGACAGATCGTTGTAGGTGAGCCTTGGCCGCTAAGGAGCCTCAACGGTCGGAAGTGACCCCACTGTTCGTGTACGGGTCCTTGAAGCGCGGCGAGGGTCTCGCCCTCCTGAAGGACGCTATCGAACGACAAGAGTCAGCGACAGCTAGGGGTCGGTTTCTCTCAACTGGTCAGCCCCTCACTGCGGTGCGCTTCAGTGAAGATGGAATGGAGATTCGAGGCCAGCTCTACTGGTTGAGGCCAGAGGCGTACGACTCAACCATCGAAGCGTTGGATCGCTACGAAGGGCGGCCTCGACTTTTCGAAAGGGTAAGGATCACCGTTCAAAGCCGAAGCGGGCCCGTAGCAGCGGTTGCCTACCAGTGGGCTCGACCGGGGGAATTGGTAGGTGAATATCTACGGGCAGTAGAGCGAAAAATCGACATCGCTCGCTATCACGCTTCTTGCCTGGAGAAGCTTCTGCAAGGTGAGGCGGCTATGGGAAGCGAGCCTGCCATCGACGTTCAGGCTCACTTCGAGGGTGTCCTTTTCGCTGCTGTCGCAGCGGAGGACCAACTCGCAGAAGCCATCAATATCGGGCTGGCCCTGGACCTCGGTCACGCCTCGTTGGCGAAGGTGCTCGCCGCGGCCAACAGGTGGGAGATGACAGGCGAGTTGGACAGATGGCGCCAAAGATCCGTCGCAGCCGATTACCGAGAGGTGCGTCGTCTCATGACCCACCATTGGTCAAGGAAGACGGTGAAGGGCCCTGTGATCGAGGTTCAGGAGGTCATGAGGGGCGAGCACCGTGGTAATCGAGAGCTTGGCGCGTATTCCCGTGCAGTCGTGGAGCACTTCGAGCGTTTGCGAGCGATACTGCCTCGGGTAACCGATTCGTTCCAACGGGGAGGGGCTTGACTGTGGGTATACGAGAGCCAGAGGTACGTAGGTCAACAGACGGGCAGATTCAGCACATGCGTATCGTCTTCGGACCGCACCACTTCCTTGAACTGACTCACCATGAGGGCGAGAAGGTGGAGTTCGTCTTGGGGTACACCCATCATGGGTTCCGGGCCGACGCATCTGAGGTGAATGGCGAACTGGAGCGGATCATCGGAGAGGTGCGGCAGGCTCACCCTGAGACCCTGGTGGACTGACCTTCTGAGCGCCTAGTCGTACCAGTCGCGTTTGGGAGTACTTCTACCGCCGAAGCCTTCCTGGTCCACAGCGAACCCTGTCACGGGTTAGCTGTACGGTTGATTGATGCCAGCCAAGTCATCATCCGGCGAAGTCGTGTTGCGGATAGACCTTTCGACCAAGGAGGTTCAGCCTCTGGTCGAGATGTCGCTGGAGTCCGCCGGCTTACGGGAGCGAGATGACCTCCAGCGTTGGATCGCCGATTACCCAGAGGTCATCGGTCCCGATCTTCTCCTCATCACTTCTGAGTTCGATTGGTTCGCTCTTGGGGACCGCAAGGTGTCTGACCGACTTGACCTGCTCTTCCTCGATTCGAGAGGACAGCTCCTAGTTGCCGAGCTGAAGCGGGATAAGGCTGAAGACACGGTCGACATGCAGGCACTCAAGTACGCCGCGTACTGCTCAACCCTGACGGTCGAGGACACGATCGAGGAGTTCTCTCGCTTCCATGAGGTCGATGTCGTCGAGGCTCGTCGCCGCATAGAGGAACACGCGCCTTCCGTAAAGACAGAGGAACTGGGCCAGGTCCGTATCCGGTTGGTCGCCGGATCCTTCGGTCCAGCCGTGACCTCGGTCGCTTTGTGGCTCCAAGACATCGGCTTAGACATCGGATGCATCCAGGTGGTGGCCAGGCGAACGAGCGATACAGAGGCCGTCATCAGCGCTCGTCAATTGCTGCCCCTTCCGGTCGTTGAGGAGTTCATGGTGCGTCGTCGTAGACGCGCCGCTGAAGAGGTTGTGCGGGAGCGCACCACCCGTCGGAGGAACGCAGCGACGGTAATCCTCGAATCCGCTGCGCTCGCACCGGGGACGGAGCTGACCCTTCATCTTCCAGCTCTTACGGCTGAGTGGCGCGAGCAGGTCGAGAAGGTCCTAGAGACCGAGCCTTCCGCCGGGAAGGCAGAGTGGACCGGAATCTCTCTCCGCAAAGCATTGAAGTGGAAGCGCGACGGCTCGTACTACAGCGCGAGCGGACTGGTCGAAGCACTCCTGACCGAGTTGGGTTTCAGTGCGTCGGTCCCTGGTCCTCAGTACTGGGTGACCCCGGATGGAACCACCCTCGCAGACCTGGCCATCAGCATCGAGCCGGACGTCTCTCAGCTCTGATCGGGTATGCCCAACGGCGGGATCGATAACTGCGGAACCTGTTGGTACAACAACGCCAACATCGTGGCGGATGACCGAGAGGCAGACCATGACCGACGAACGTTTGAACCCAAGCATCGAACGGATTGCCGAACACCCGGGCATCGCCAAATCTACGCTGTGCGATCACCTGCGCAAGTGGGGCATCGATCGCAAATCCATGACGCTGGGCGTCAACGGCCGCGCAACGAGCCCATCATTCCCACACCGGCTGACCACACGTCGGACAGCCGCTGTGCTGGAGCTGTCGTAGTCTGGCTACGATATGCGCGACCGAAGCGTGCGTTACGCCGGCCTCGCGCGAAGCCTGCGCCACGCTCAGGCCGTCCACCAGATGGCGCCGGGCGCCTTCCCGCCCCGCCCCGCCCTGGCCTTGCAGCAGGCGGGCGAGGGCGTCGAACTCGGCGGCTGTCATTTGGGATGTCCTCTAGTTAGATGTGGCGCCCCGACACCATGCCGGGGCGCTTTATGTTCGGCTGATTTGACAATCCGGGAAGTGCCTGCGCTTAGGGACGTCCCCGACGTACTTCTGCCTCGCACCGCGCGGATTGGAGCATGGCGGCGACCGCCGTAGCGATCAACTGGCCAATGGGCCAGACGAAACTCAGGCGCGAGCCGCCGAACTGCTCAACGCCTCACGGTCTGCCGGCTCGGTAGGAGCGTTTCCCCGCGGGCGTAAGGGATAGCTGCGAGCCTCACGCGCGCGCGAGGTCTCGAGTCGAGACGCCCGCTATACCGACGCGGTAGCCTTTCCCCTACACAACCAAGGGAGGGCCGCCACGTGCCGACACTTCGCAAACTCACGGCACCGCTATTCGGCGCCGCGCTGCTGCTCGCCGCCGCGCCCGGTCCGGCTAGCGAGATTGATGTGTACGTCTTGGGCAACGAGCTGCTCAAGTTCTGCAAAGGCACGGGTGCGGGCGAAGCCGGCTATGACGTTGCCTCCCACAACACGTGCGCTGGGTATCTCGCAGGCATAGCGGACGCAGAGGAAGCGTGGTGGAAGCACAAGGCCAAAGCCTTCTGCATTCCCAAAGGAACCAGGACGGGACAGCATCGCCAAGTGTTCCTGCACTACATGGACCAACACCCTGAAGACTGGCACGCGGCGGCCGCTAGCCTCGCGATCAACGCATTCATCGGAGCGTGGCCGTGCGCTCACTGAGCGCCCGCGTGTTAAGTGCAGAAGGTTCTTCTGATAATGGGCTGCGTCAAACGCGAAGGGGAGGATGCGCTGGCATCCTCCCCTTGTTCATATCTACTCAGTCTGCCGCCGGAGTTTTGGCATAAAGAGCTTCACATCATCACTTGGCTCTTCTGGGCCACTATCTATGCGAGATTCACAACCAAAGCCGGAACACAACCCCGTGCCATTGGGTGCAATATCACTCCCGGCTGCCCACAACCCGATCACATCGCGCATCACAAAACCGTTACTGCTGCGCGTGCTGCCACCACTGAGTACCGCGCCCCGCTCTAGCTCTTCACCAGCGGCATAGATCACCCCTGCGGTCATCACGACCAACGCCGCCGCCACCAGCATCCACAGGGCAAACCGCCACCGCTTGTTAGATTGTTGTTTCATAAGTCCCCTTTCTATGCTACATCATCTGCCTTGCAGCTATTTTGGTCATTCGACTTTGCTTCGCAATGACTGGTTGGTATCGCAGTGGCTGCTGTTTATGGGCAAACAAAGTCAACATAATCCTCGTCATAGCTTTGGGCACAGACAATGTCCGAGGGTACGCCGCCCGCCGCCACGTTGCCGGCCAGCAGCGAGGCTCCGATATAGACAAAGAAGTTATTGGAATTTTCAATACTCTTGCCGCCGATGGGATCCCCCTTGATGCT
>CALMBW010000005.1 GCA_937863385.1 uncultured Actinomycetes bacterium
CCATCATCCCGGAGCCGCCCATCATCCCGGAGCCGCCCATCATCCCGGAGCCGCCCATCATCCCGGAGCCGCCCATCTGCTCGTGGGTTTGCCGGCACAGGGCCTGCATCTCCGGCAACGTTAGGTTCTGCATGTTGCCCGGCATGTTCTGGCTGATCCTGTCCCCCGCCGTGCCCCATGCCAGGCCAGCGGAGAGCAAGAGGACGAGCCCAACAACTGTTCCGATCACGACATATCTGGTCTTCATCTTTGAAAACCTCCTTTCGAACTCACGTTAGTGAGCCGTTGTGAAGAGGCCATGAAGGACCTGCGCTGCTTCGATGAGGTGAGCGGGACCCGCACCGTGAAGGTCGTTCCCCTTCCCAACTCGCTGGCGACGGTTACTTCCCCCCCATGGGCCCGCGTCAGCTCACTGACGACGGTCAATCCGATGCCTGACCCACCTGCGGTGGCTCCCCGCCCCCGGTAGAAGCGTTCGAACACCCGAGCCAGTTCGTCTTCGCGGATGCCGGGGCCACTGTCGGCCACGCGCAGAACCGCGGACGTTCCGTCGGTCTCGAGGTACACGCGCACGTACCCCCGGGCAGGAGTGAACTTGAGGGCGTTCGAGAGCAGGTTGGACACGACCTGACGGAGCCGGGCAGGATCACCCAACACGATCACCGAAGCGGCCACCTCCGTCTGCAGATCGATCCCGGCAGTCTCGAAAGCCCCTGAGAAATCCCGGGCCGAATCGACCACGAGCTCGTCGAAGCGCACCTCACGGAGGGCCAAGGAGAACCCCGCAGCATCGGCGGACGCGAGCGCCTCGAGATCGGCAACCGACCGTGACAGACGAAGAACCTCTTCATGGAGCGAGGCCAAGGCAGCATCGTCGAGATCGACGACGCCGTCCTGCATCCCTTCTACGTGGGAAAGAAGGATCGCCAGCGGAGTCCTAAGCTCGTGAGCGACGTCGGCGGCGAAGCTCCGGCGAAGGCGGTCCTCCTCGTCGATGGCATCCGCCATCGCGTTGAAAGCCCGGCCCATCTCACCGAACTCATCCGGCGTCTCTAGCTCCACACGGCGGGCGCGATCGCCAGCAGCGAGGTCCCTCGCCGCCCGCGTTAGTTCTCTCGCAGGAGCGATCGCACGCTTTCCGAGGAGGAACCCGATCACGACGGCTATGAGGCCGGCCGCGATACCTCCGAAGATCAACAGCCGGTTCACTTCCGAGCGGAACTCGGCGTCTTGAGGGAACAGTCCAGTTTCGGGGAGGCGGACGAACGCGGTGCCTACAACGACTCCGTCGGCCCTCACCGGAAGGGTTCTCTCTGGCCCCAGGGTGCCACTTCCCATCATCTCCTGATGCATCTCGGACATGTGGGTTCCGAGTGACCCTTCATCTGCTTCCCAGACGGGTCTGCCCGACACGTCCTCCAACCGGATCGTTCCCCCGTCCATGAGCGCCGCGGGGGCAAGGGCAGCAAGGTCTCTTGGATCCCAACCATCTGCCCGTTTGTAGGAATCCGCCAATGTCGCGACCACAAGGCGCTCGCGCGATTCCTGGCGATCCTCGAGATAGCCGGTGAATCGAGTCCCGAAGGCGATATTGACGAGGATCGCCGTCAGCGCGGCAGCCGAGATGCCGATCCCGGCGAAAGCAGCGGTAAGCCGGAACGCGAACGATCTAGGCATCGGCCTTGACGCCCAGCTTGTAACCCACGCCTGGAACGGTCACCACGTAACGCGGGTCCTTAGGGTGCTCTCCCAGCTTGCGTCTCAGATTCTTCACGTGGGCATCGATCGTCCGTTCGTAACCTTCATAATCGTAACCCTGAACCCGCGTGACGAGCTCGTAACGTGAGAAGACCCGGCCCGGGCGAGATGCGAGAGCGCCCAACAGATCGAACTCACTCCGAGTTAGGGACACCGACCGGCCGTTGCAGACGACATCGCGGGACTCTCGGTCGATCGTCAAGGACCCCTCATCGAGCGATGTCACGTGCCCGGCCGAGGTTTCGGCACCGGCTCGCCGGAGAACCGCCTTGACGCGCTCGACGAGTTCGCGCGGGCTGAATGGCTTAACTAGGTAATCGTCCGCACCGATACGCAGACCTGTTACGCGGTCGTCCTCGGACGACTTGGCGGTCAACATGATGATGGGAACGCCGGACCCCTCGCGGAGGCTCCGCGCGACCTCTTCACCGGCGATATCAGGGAGCATGAGGTCCAGGACGATCAGATCCGGATCCATGCGCATCGCCATCTCCAAGGCCTCTTGGCCGTTCTCGGCTTGGAACACCGAGTAGCCTTCACGCTCCAGATAGGAGCCGACGAGGTCCCGGATCTTGGGCTCGTCGTCAACGACCAGAACCGATGCGGTTCCCACGTCACACGCTCCTTGCGAATCGCCGCACCGCTACGAACATCTTCATCCTGGCCGGATGGGGAGATCCACAGCAGAGCCAACCGTCCCAGCCTCGAGGTGACCAACGGCCCTCCGGGATCACTCGACGCCCAGCCCGCCCCACGGTTTCCGCCAAGCCCTACAAGTCGGTGCCCACGATGAACTAGCAGACTCGAGTGGCGCCTCAGTTGGGTCGCTCCCCGCTGCTGGGGGGCGAGTTCGTTACCGCACCGATCCTTCGACACCAGGATCCGCTACAAGCCCCGACGTTGAAATCGGAAACGCACACGCGATCAAGGGGCGCTCGTTTCGAGCGCCCCTTGATGTGCAGCATCTTTGTGGCTGAGTGGCTCCCTAGCAGGACTTCCCGGATGCCGGGGTGCAGGTGAACTCAACCTTCGAGTCAGCGGTGCCGTAGAACATGCGTCCGTAGCTGGGAGCTCCACCGATGACCGGGGTCACTTGGATCATCAGCAGCGACGAGGCGGTGAAGTCCACATCCTCGAGAACCGCCTCAACGGCGCCTTCACCGGAGGGAAGATCGACAACTACCGAAGCAGCCGGCTCGATGTAAGCCTCGTTACAGGCCTGAGCGGCAACGTCGGGCCACACGCGGATCTCAACCTGGCCCGGCGACGACATAGCGGTGAAGGAGACCTTCATGTCGCCGGTGACACGGCCGGAGAGCTGGCCGACGAAAACCGGCATGAGGCTGTTGCCTGCACAGTTGGTGTTGGGTCCGCCGGTGTAGTTCGGGATCCCCATGGACTTCTCGCCGGTGCCCTCCGTAGCGGCCAGCTTCAGATACACACCGTTGGCGGTTTGATCTTCTTCGCCGTAGTTGCTGGTGCCGTCCATGAACAGCGTGGTAGCAACCGGCTTAGCCTTCTTCTTCTTGCCGGCTTGGGCCGGCATCGCGGCAGAGCCTGCTACGAGTCCGGCTACCAGGCTAGCGACGATCAGCTTGTTGAGCTTCACGGGTGCCTCCCATTTTCGTTTTCAGAACGAGTTGTGGGATTGGTTCGCTAAGTGCAACCCGTTTCCTTCACGTTTTCTCAAGTTCACGCCGCGTCCACGAAAGGGCCGGCGCCCACCAGACTCAAGGCCGTGTTCGGCGACCACACGACCGCTTCCACACCCTGCCTCGATGGAGCCTCCGGTTCTATCCCGACCAGGAGGAGGTGGACCGAGAGAACCTCTAGCTCAAGCAGGGAGGTTGCAAACGAACGATCCGGGAGGTTCGCTCTCTCTGCTACCCGCATATGCGGGACCGTCGGCGGCCGCTAAGACCTGCATCTGACCCATCATCGAGTGGTCCTCGTGGGCCAAGTTGTGACAGTGATACATGTAGAGCCCCGAGAACCCGCGCAAGGTCATGATGATCCTGACCGAAGCCGAGGGGTCGACCCGGACGGTGTCCTTCCAACCAAGCTCACCAGGACTCACCGGTCCGTCGCTGCGGTCGAGAATCTGGAAGCGAACCAGGTGCACGTGCATCGGATGAGCCATGGAGGAAGCGTTTCGGAAGGTCCAGATCTCCGTGTCACCAAGGCGGGGTTTTATATCGACACGCTGAGCATCGAAAGCTTCGCCGTTTATCACCCAACGATTCTTGTCGAAGTCCTTGCTGAGAACGAACTCCCTCTCGATCGTGCCCGGCCCAGGCAGAAGCGGCTCTACCGGTTTAAGGATCGAGGGGAGAGAACTGTCGTCCGGTTCCACACTTGCAACATCGAACCGCATGACAGGTTTGGCCACGCCCGTCACCTCGGTGCCCGCTCTGTCCTCCAGCACGATACTGGAACCGACCGAGTAGTTCGAGAAGTCCACGACAACCTCGATGCGCTCTGCGGGCGCGATGAGTAAGTCGGTCGTGGGAAAGGGCGCGGAGAGCAGGCCTTGATCTGAGCCGATCTGGATGAGAGGGGCACCGTCGGCGAGGGCCAATCGGTAGATGCGACTGTGCGACGCGTTAAGGATCCGGAAACGGTACTTCCGAGCGGAGACCTTGAGATATGGCATCGGAACACCATTCACCAGATAGATCTGATCGAGGAGTTGATCGACCGTCTTGCGGAATCTCAAAGACCCGTTCGGTCGAAAATCGCGATCCTGAAGGATGAGAGGGATGTCAAAACGGTCCTTGGGAAGGTTGAGGTCGCTCTCGTCCTCATCCTCGATGATATAGAGCCCCGAAAGACCCATGTAGTTGTTACGAGAAGTCTGGTGGCACAGGTGATCGTGATACCAAAGAGTGGCCGCCTCCTGCCCATTGGGATAAACGTAGTCGTAGACTTCTCCAGGTTCTATCGCCAAGCTTGGGTGACCATCGCTCCTCCAGGGAACCTCCCCCCCGTGGAGATGCGTACTGATCGGGACGTCCAACCGGTTCCGCCGGCGCACGACAACCTGGCGGCCACGCTTCACCTTGAAGGTCGGGCCCGGAAACCGGCCGTCGAAGGCCCAAACTCGCGTGCGCAAGCCCTTGACGATCTCGACATCCGCTTTTCGAACAGCGACATCGTAGAAGTCGTAATCGGCAGTCACGCGTTGAGGACGCGCTATAGGAGGGATCTTCAACCGCATCCTGAACGGACGGATCCGTGAGCGTCCTGCCTGCTTGGGCACGCCCGGAGACGGCAGCAGACTGGCTGTCGCCACAACAGCTCCCATCTGCAGCGCCTCACGCCGGGTTATCTCCATCGTCACATCGGGTCAGACCAATGGCCGCCCAAACCGACGCGCGTCACTGAACCCATAGCTTGAGCATCATCGTCCCGCCGGCCGATAGAACGCCTCGGAGATCAAGGGTGTAGCCCTGGCATCTGGCGGTTTTCAGACCATCTATCTGCTCCGCGCCCAACTCAGAGCGACCACCCGAATCGTTCGGTTGTGAGAGTGGGCCGACACTGCCGAGATTCAAGCCATCTGCGGCGGCCCTAACTCTTCCTTTCGAATCCAATACGAACAGGTCATGCTCGTCTGAAGGCGTAAAGACATAGCGAACATAGAGTCTCGAGGAGGGAAGCGTCGTAGCAACCTGCAGATTGCGGTAGAGGGAGACCGGGTCGGTTGGAGTCACCGCCGGAACCGTGACAGGGATCTCAAGAGGATCCATAGGGGTAGCCGCCCCATCGATGTAGATCGTGTCTTCACCCCGGCCCTGCTTGGGGGGCTTGTAGTTCTTGCACCCATTAAGGGTCGTTGCCCCCGCGGCGGCGGTCTCCAACTGTCCCCGGAGTGCACCATCCGGGTATTCGTCATTGTGAAGGTCGGTGTAGTACCCGTTTGGGTTGTACTGCATCGCCTCAATGGTTGCTGGGTCAACTTCGAACGCACAGCCCTCGCGCGGGTTTCCGTCGTCGCTGAATAGGTCGACCACGACAGGCCCAGCTATACCCCGCGAGCCCTCGTGTATGTGGCCGGAAGTGGGTCTCTGGATTCGGCTGAAAGTAAACGTGTAGCAAACCACCTCGATCTCCGAAGCAGTCTTGAAATGAGCCTTGGCAGTGCCGTCTGGATCCCCTTCGTTCGGAATGACTTCCCCTCCAGTGAGGCGCGCTTTCTGCTCCGATGAGTGCGCCGAAGCTGGAGACGCCAGAACGCCTCCGACCAGCGCTAGAGCGGTGATCAACAAAGCAAGCCGAGACTTAGAGACCATAGAGGTGTTATTCACCTTGAAGTGGTCATCACCTGCCATCCGGATGCTCCTCACGGGATCACAAGGTCGACGGTCACGCCCACGGCTGCGTGATTGAGGAGGCCCGGTGACGGGGCCGTGACGAGCGACCCGCCGTATCCCGACGCCGGTTCGCGCACCGCAAGTTTGAGTGGACCCGACCGGGATCGAACCGGTTACCTCCGCCATGCCATGGCGGCGCTCTACCAAGTGAGCTACGGGCCCTAGGTGAGGACTCCGAACGGAGCCCGACGATGCTAACAGGGCTAGGTGATGCCTAGTTAGGTGAGTCGTTGTTGGGGGGGCCGGGGTTGTTGTTGCCTCCGTTGGTTCCGCCGCTGCCTCCACCGCCCCGGCGCCCCCGTCTGCGGCGCCGGCGTTTGGGTGAGCGGCCCCCCGAACCGGGGTCGTTCGAGGTCATTCGAGCTACCGAAGGAGCCTTCTCGCGCTTGGGAGCGTCCGAAGTGGGCTGGCGGCGTTCTTGCTTCGGCTCCTCGTTGGTTGCCGGAGCACTCTGCCGATCCGCAACCTTGAGCGTGATGCGGTACTCCTGCGGGTACTGCGGAACCCCCCAGGTCGACTGGAGTTCGCCGATCAGCTCATCGAGGTCGGTTCCGTCGGGCTCGAGCATGCCGACACGACGAGGCTCTTCCTCGGTCAGAAGCCTGAAGAGATCCTCGGAAAGCTTGGGCGATGGGATGCCGCCGTTGCCACCGCCCGATCGCCCACCGCGTCTGCGCCGGCGCTTACGCCCTCGTTCACTCGCAGGACCGGAGCTTTGACGCTGCGACGCGTCGGAAGATGCCTGAGGTTGCGCTTGCTCGCGCCCTTGCCCCCCGGAGCTGCCTCGGCCTCTGCGGCCTCTACGTCGCCTCCGCCGTGGCTCGGGCATCGACGTCCTCCCATCCTTGATCTTCGAATTCGATCCGCTCGGCGTCGGCCCAGAGGCGCTCGAGGTCGTAGTAATCGCGATCCTCGCTCTGGAAAACATGAACTACGAAGTCCACGTAGTCCAACAGCACCCAGTGCCCTTCGCGCTCGCCTTCACGCCGGTAGGGCTTGATATCGAAGCGCTCGTGCAAACTCTTGGAGACCTCCTCAGCGATCGTCCGCACCTGCCGGTCGGTGTTTCCGCTACAGATCACGAAGAAGTCGGTTATCACCAGCTGCTCAGATACGTCGAGGATGACGATCCGCTGCGCTTTCTTCGAAGAAGCAGCTTCAGCCGCTCCCAGGGCGGCCTCGCGCACGGAGGCACCCTTGCCATCTATCTTGTCCGCAGGAAGTCCTTTCCAACTACTATCGTGAGGTCCACGATACCTTGGTCCTGGGTCGAGATCTGAACCCTTCCCACACCCAGAAGCTCTACAGCTCGCTCCACCAACGCCTTGGTTTCATCAGTGGTGTCGTAAGCGATGATCAAGGTCCGCTCGTGATCCAGGCGCCTGGCGTTGCCCGAGAGGATCACCCGGAACCCCTCCCCGACCAGGCGAGTAGCCACCTCTTGGCCGATACCGGGGACCCCGTTCCCATTGAGGATCTGCACTCTTGCTTGGGTGAGCGGCCCGGCCCCCTCACCAACCACGTCGGTCACGAAGGTCTCTATCTCCTCTTCCTCCGCGACGTAGAGCTCGCTGCCGGGAACCTCTAGCGGGGTTACGGACAACGTTCTGAGTACAACCTCGGACCGGCCCACCGCCGCCAGCGCCTCGAAGGTGGCGGCCAGCTCGCCGGGCCCCCGATCGGACTTCCCAAGCGCTCCCCCGCCTTCGACGATCGCTCGCGCTAAGGAACCTGGGTCGTCTTCGAAAGCATCGAGCAGCGCCGACCAGAAAGCGATATGGCGAGCCCCCAAAGAGATGTCATCTCCATCAGACCCAAGCGTGTAGAGCAACCTGGCGAGGAACGTCGCGGGCAGGCTCTGGCTGCCTCTGCTAAAGATGATCCGTTCGCGCGACTCACCAGCCGGAACCCTGACCTCATCGGGAACATCGACGGTGAGAGGCTCGACCTGTGCCAGAAGAGCACGGGCATCCGAGGCCGACAGCTCCACGTAGTGATCGATCCCTATCCCCAGAAGGTTCTCGAGTGTCACTAAGGCCAGAGCAACCCCTCCTGATCCGTAGGCACCCGCGACCCCTTGGAGTCCGCGCCCGGGAACCTCTGCAGCGGTGCGAGCCGGCAGGTATCCGATTGCCGCATCTCCGTCAGCCCCCTCAACCAATAGGTTCACCCACACCAGGGCATCGCGGCCCCGGCGCAACTCCGTGCCGAAGATGGCCGTGGTGACGGCTCTCGGCGCCGCGGGAGAGGGGCTTGCCGATGGAGTTGGGTCCGGCCGGGTGACCTCCCTAGCCGCAAAGAGCACTGCCGTGCTGCCTGCTGCGGTGATCAGGACGGTAACGACGGTTCCCCACGCGGTCCGGCTTCGGCGAGCTCGCCGGCGCCGTTCCTGCAAGGCGGCTCTGCGGGGGCCGACCTTCTTGTCGGGACCGTCGCTCAAGCTGCACCATCTCGGTAGAGGCCGCTATCCCCGATGTGCTTGAGAACGCGGGCGGGAACCATGTAGTTGGCAGGTTCGTCGGCCCTGATACGCGCTCTAACGATGGTCGAGGAGACCCCGATCGGAACCATCTCCAAGGGGTGGATCTTCGGCCAGCCGGGCCCGCCAACCACTGTCACCTCTACCCCTGGCCTAGCCGCAAGGATCACTTCTGTCAGTTCGGCAAGATCTTCGAACCGATACCAACTCGGCAACAGCGCCAGCGCATCCGCCCCAGTGATGAAGAACAGTTCTGCATCGGGGTGACTTCGGCGCAACAGCTCCAAGGTTTCGATCGTGTAGGTGGGCCCCTTTCGATCGATCTCCATACGTGAGACCGCGAACCTAGGATCGGCCTCGATGGCCAACTCCACCATCAAGAAGCGGTCTTCGGGGTCCGCATGCTCGCGCTTCTGCCAGGGATCACCGGCGGGAACGAACAGCACCTGATCGAGCTTGAACTGGGAGCAGGCCTCGGAGGCCGCGATCAGATGCCCGATGTGGATGGGGTCGAACGTGCCCCCCATGACGCCCAGCCGGCCGATACGTTTCATGCCCACTAGTCAAACCGATATCCGGGAGCAGGCGGCGGAACCATCTGCGGCCGGCGATTCAGCATCGGTCACGCATGGGGTGACGGTAACGGGAGGCCCCCGGGAAGGGCCCCCCGTCCATGGGCTGGTGTCGGGGGAGATGACCTGCCGGCCCACTCCGTCTGCCGATCTTGACTCGGCTCTGCCAGGCTAGGGCCGGGATGTGAACCCCTTATGGAATGGCCCTGACCCGGCGGTGAAGGTTCAGGTGCGGATATGGCCCTGACCCCAGACCACGTACTTCGATGACGTGAGCTCGCGAAGGCCCATCGGGCCCCGAGCGTGGAGTTTCTGGGTTGAGATGCCGATCTCGGCCCCATAACCGAACTCACCGCCGTCAGAGAACCTTGTGGAGGCGTTGACGAAGACCGAGCCCGAATCGACCTCCCACGTGAACCTCCGTGCGGCAGAAAGGTCCTCGGTAACGATCGCTTCTGCGTTCGAGGTTCCGAAGATGTTGATGTGCTCGATCGCTTCGTCCAGATCGGACACCACGCGCACAGCCAGAACCAGATCCAGATATTCGGCCGACCAATCGTCCTTTGAAGCAGCGATCGCATCGGGCCAGATCCTCCGTACCTCATCATCTCCCCGGATCTCTACACCCTTTGCCGACAGAGCTTCCAGCGCGGACGGAAGCCAGGTGCCTGCCAGCTTCGAGTGGACCAGCAGAGTCTCGGCCGCATTGCAGACGCTTGGACGTTGGGTCTTGGCGTTCAAGATGATGTTCGTCGCCATCTCTGGATCGGCTGCGGCGTCAACGTACACGTGACAGTTCCCGTCACCATCGATGATGGCTGGAACGGTGGCGTGACGTTCGATCGTCTCGATCAGCGACTTCCCACCCCGTGGCACCAAGAGATCGACGTAATCCTTAGCCTGCATCAGCTCTAGTGCGGCTTCCCGAGAGGTGTCCCCCACAAGCTGGATCGCGTCGGCGACGACGCCTTCTGTTTGGACGGCACGACGAATAACGTCAACGATCGCCGTGTTGGAGTGCGTGGCTATCGACGACCCCCTCAAGATGCAAGCGTTACCCGACTTCAAGCAGAGACCCGATACGTCCGCGGTGACGTTAGGGCGTGCCTCGTAGATCACCGCCACCACTCCCAGTGGAACCCTGACCTTCTCGATCAGAAGTCCGTTGGGGCGACGCCAACCCCGTTCGATCTCCCCCACCGGGTCTTCTTGCGCCGCTACCGATCGAAGACCTTCTGCCATCGAGGCCAGGCGGCCCTCCGTAAGGGTCAATCGGTCCACGATCGTAGATGAAGTGCCTGCGCCCTTAGCTGCCGTAACGTCATCTGCGTTTGCCGCTATGAGCGGTTCGGCCTCGGCAAGGAGTGCTTCTGCCATCGCCAGCAGGGCCGCGTTCCTCGCCGAAGCGGGCAACTTCGCCACTTCACGCGACGCAGTTTTGGCGTTGCGGCAGATCTCGGCAACCGTGGATGACATCAGTCCTCCAGAACGATCAATTGGTCACGATGGATGACCTCGCCGTGTGCTAGCTCGGCGGTCGAACGACCCTGGGCGGCCACCAGCTCTTCGGAGCCATAGCGTACCAACCCGCGCGCGAACGGCCGCCCGCCCGATACGGATACATCCACCACATCACCGGAGTCAAAGGTCCCTTGGACCCCGGTCACGCCGGCCGGGAGCAGGCTGCGTTTGCCTTCGACCACGGCCTTGCGCGCGCCTTCGTCGACCGTGACGGTGCCCCGCGGCGGCTGACCGAAAGCGATCCAGAGCCTGCGCGCCGACGCCTTGCGATCGTGCGGAAAGAAGAACGTTCCGATCTCTTCACCAGCGCAACAACGGGTCACGACGTCCGGGGCCGCCGAGTTGGCGACCACGACCCCAACCCCAGAGAAGGTTGCGACCCAGGCTGCAGCCAGCTTCGATGCCATGCCACCGAGCGAGAACTCTGAGCCGCGGCCCCCAGCGGCTCGTTCTAGTTCAGGCGTGATGCGTTGCACTTCTGAAAGCAGAGGAGCGTTCGGGTCCTTGCGCGGATCGGACGCATGAACGCCTTCCGCATCGGTCAGCAACAGCAGAAGCTTGGCTCGGGCCAGGTTTGCCGTCAGTGCTGCCAATCTATCGTTGTCACCGAAGCGGATCTCATCGACAGCGATGGTGTCGTTCTCGTTGACTATCGGGACGACACCCAACGCTAATAGCCGATCGACGGTGTTCCGCGCGTTGAGGTACTGCTGCCGGTGCATGAAGTCATAACGGGTCAAGAGAAGCTGCGCGGCGGTCAGGCCATGCTCTTCGAGACTCTGGTTATAGAGGCGAAAAAGCCTTCCCTGCCCCACCGCAGCGGCTGCTTGGAGCGAAGGGATGTCCGGGGGCCGGGACTGTAGACCCAGGGGTGCCAAACCCGCTGCGATCGCTCCGGAAGAGACAAGCACCACCTCGATACCGGCCGCATGCGTTGCCGCGATCCCGTCACACAGGGTCCCCAACCGTGCCGCATCGGGTTCGCCCTTCGGGCCCACCAGTGATGAGGTTCCGACTTTCACTACGAGCCTGTCACCTGCAGCGAGTTGCGGCCTAGTCATCGAACGACCCTTCGCTCGATGAACCGTCGCTGTCGCTTGGATCTGTTTCGGCTGGCTCTTCGTCGTGTGCGTCGTCTGGTTCGAAGGTGAACTCGATATCCAAGATGCGGACGTCGTCTCCCTTGATCGCCCCTGCAGACGCCAGTTTGTTCTCCACACCCATAGCTGCGAGGCGATGCTGAAGCCTCTCGACGGCTTCTTCGTTTGACATGTCTGTCTGTCCGATAGCTCGCTCGACACGCGTTCCCGAGACTCGCCAACCGGTGTCTTCTCGTGTGATCTCAAGTGGGCGTTCCCTAACGACGTGACGAACGAAGCCAACCGCTGGAGGCCTTGCGGCCCTCGCGTCCGAAACCACTTCGGTCAGCTCCCGCATCAATCCGGTCATCCCGTATCCCGTGACCGCCGAAACCGCGATCGCGTCCGGATGACGGCGCTGCACCGCCTCGAAGCGTTCGGGCGCAACGTCGTACTTGGTCGCGATGATCATCCTGGGACGCTGTGCGAGAGATGGATCGAAGGAGGCAAGTTCGGAGCTCAAGACATCGACATCGGCTATCGGGTCTCGATCCTGAGCTGCAAGGTCTACGAGGAACAACAGCACGGCGGCACGGCCGACGTGCCTGAGGAAGCGATGGCCCAAACCTTTTCCCTCATGAGCACCTTCCACTAGACCGGGGATGTCGGCGATCACATACGCCTCATCACCGTGCTTGACGACGCCGAGATTCGGCACGAGGGTGGTGAAGGGATAGTCGGCGATCTTCGGCTTGGCGGCGGAAACACGCGCTATGAACGTCGACTTGCCAGCGTTGGGAAAACCGACCAACCCAACGTCGGCCAGCAGGCGCAGCTCCAACCGCAGCCAACGCTCTTCGCCCGGCTCACCCTTCTCCGAGAATCCGGGGGCTCGGCGGGTAGAGGTGGCGAAACGCACGTTGCCCCGCCCCCCACGTCCACCGCGAGCGCCAACGAACTCGGCCCCCGGGTGAGCGAGATCGGCTATCAGCGTTCCATCTTCGTCATAGAACACCGTCCCGGGCGGCACGAGCACGACATGGTCGGACCCCTTGGAGCCGTCGCGTCGCTTGCCTTCGCCGTGGCCACCACGCTCGGCTCTGATGTGCGGGTGATCTCTGATATCGAGCAATGTCCCCACGGAGTGATCCGCCCTGAAGACAACGCTGCCTCCGTCTCCACCGTCACCGCCATCGGGACCGCCTTTGGGCTTATAGGGCTCGCGGTGGAACGCCACCGAGCCGTTTCCTCCGGCCCCGGCGCTGACGTGGATCTTCGCCTCGTCTACGAATCCCTTCACGGCTCAAAGATAAAGGGGGCCGCAGGGGCCCCCTTTATCTACTCTCGATATCGGAACTAGCTCGAAGGATCGACGCTCACCACATTGCGTCCACGAAGGCGATGGAAGCGGATCGTGCCGTCGCTGAGGGCGAACAGCGTGTCATCGCCACCTCGGCCGACGTTCAATCCCGGGTGGTAGCGGGTTCCGCGCTGACGGACGATGATCTGTCCGGTGCGGATCTCCTGACCACCGAACATCTTCACGCCGAGTCGCTTGGCCTCGGAGTCGCGGCCGTTACGAGTAGATGAAGCACCCTTTTTATGAGCCATCGGTCGCCTCCTCCTTGTCCTTGCGCGAGCCGCCAGAGAGCTTGATGCCTGAGATCTCGATCTTGGAGTACTTCTGACGGTGACCCGTCGTGCGACGGTAGCCCGTCTTGTTCTTGTACTTGAAGACCTTGACCTTCGGGCCCTTGGTTTGCTCAACGACCTTCGCGGTGACGGTCGCCTTACCCAGCTCGGAAGAGCCCGAGCGGACCTTGCCCTTGTCGTCGACGATCAGCAGCGGCGTGTACTCCACGGTGTCGCCATCGCCGACCAGTTCGACCTCTATGATGTCGCCCTTGGCGACTTTGTGTTGCTTTCCGCCCGCGCGGATGACTGCGTACATAGAAACCCCTTGGGAAAAGTGTCTGCCCGCAACTGAAGCGGGCCGAAAGATGATAGCACCTGGGCCCCGAAGCCCAAAGACTGCTATGGGAGGCCATCCTTGCAAGTGTTCCTGACCGGTGCCACCGGCTTCATCGGCGGTGTGGTCGCGGCCAAGCTGGTCGAGCGTGGCGACAACGTCAAGGCTTTGGTGCGCAGCCCCGAGAAGGCCGGAGCCTTGGCAGAGCTCGGCTGTGACCTCATCCAGGGCAGTCTCTCGGACGAGCACGTGATCCAGGCCGCGATGGTGGGGTGTGACGCCGTGATCCACGGTGCTGCCGTCTATTCGGTGGGTATCGCCGAGAAGGATCGCGGCGCCATGTTCGACGCCAACGTGAGGGGCACCGAACGGGTCCTGCGAGCAGTTCTTCGCACCGAGGTTCCTAGGGTCGTCTACGTGTCCACCGTCAACGCCTTCGGGGACACCGGGGGCGTTGTGGTCGATGAGGGCTATGAGCACACCGAGCGCTACGTCTCGTACTACGACGAGACCAAACACAAAGCCCACAGGATCGCCAAGATCCTCGTCTCAGAGCACGGTCTTCCCGGGGTCATCGTGCAACCGGGTTTGGTCTACGGCCCCAACGACACCTCAGAGATGGGCAACCTCATGCGGATGTACATCCGCAAGCGCATGCCGGTCAAGATCCTGCCGACGACGGGAGTAACCGCCTGCTACGTCGATGACGTTGCCGACGGGATCGTCTTGGCGCTCGACAAGGGACGTATCGGTGAGTCGTACGTGCTGGGCGGAGAGGTGACACGAAGCGGCGAGATCTTCGACACCTTGGCCTCACTCATGGGGCGCAAACCACAACGGTTCACATTGCCCGTCGGGATGATGAAGGCATCGGCCCCAGTCGCCCGCTTCATCAATCCCGTGCTGGGTTTTCCCCCTAACATGCGCGAGATGATCTCGGCCGGTCACAACGTCACCTACTGGGCCAGCTGTGACAAAGCTCGCAAGGAACTCGGTTATAGCCCCCGCTCATTGGAACAAGGACTGAAGGACATGCTCACCGCCGAAGGTCTAGTCCCGTCCTCCTAGCTTCGGCCTCAGCTAAGGATGCCTGCTTCGCGGGCGGCAGCTTCGGTGTCGTCTAGTTGACGTTCGATGATGCTCAGCCCGCCGTTCCAGAACCCGGGATCGGTCAGATCGCACTCGACGATCTTGCCGAGTTGCTCGGGCGACATCGATCCACCGGCGGACAACATCTCGATGTACTTGGGTACGAAGGCAGGGCCGACCTCTAGATAGCGCTGGTAGACCGATAGGGCAAGCAACTCACCGTATGCATACGCATAGACGTAGCCGGGCGATCCGATGAAGTGCGGGATGTAGGACCACCAGCTCCGGTAGTTCTCGGTGACCTCGACCGAGTCCCCCAACATCGGCATCTGTGTCTCAGCCCAGAGCTCGCTGATCCGCTCGGTCGAAAGTTCGCCTTCGGTACGACGAGCGTTATGGACGGCGTCCTCGAAACGGTTCATCGCTATCTGACGGAACACCGTCGCGATCGAGCGCTCCATCGAGGCGCACAACAACGAGAACCGGCTCATCGGATCGGTTGCTTGCTCGAGCATCCTGCCGACGGTCACGGTTTCTCCGAAGACAGAGGCGGTCTCGGCAACGGTCAGGGGCGTCATGTGGTGATAGATGCCCTGGGGTCTGGACAGCGCTGCATGGACACCATGGCCCAGCTCGTGAGCCATGGTCGCTACATCCCGGCGCTTGTGGGTGTAATTCAAGAAGACGTAGGGGTGAAGTCCCGGGGTAGCGTAGCTGCAGAAGGCGCCGAGCCGCTTGCCCGGTCGCACGGGGGCATCTATCCAGCGATCATCGAAGAACTGCTTGGCCAAGCGCGCGATGTCGGGCGAGAAAGATGCGTAGCTGCTCAGGACCATCTCGACGGCATCGTCCCATCCGATCGTCTCATCGTCGTCGATGAGGCTCGCGATGCGGTCATAGTCCGCGATCTTCTCTAGGCCCCACACCTTGGCCTTCAGGCCGTACCAACGGTTGGGGATGTCGTAGCGCGCGATCACAGCATCAACCAGAGCTTGCACCGACTCGTCGCTGGCTTCGTTGCTGAGGTTGCGAGAACGGATCCAGTTCGGGTAGCCGCGCAAGCGGTCGTCGGTAGCCTTATCGGCCAAGATCGTGTTGAACAGAAACGATCGCGTCTTGAGACCCGGTTTCAGAGCATCCGTGATCGCTTGCGCGGTTTGTTTGCGGATCTCGCGATCGGGAGACGACATAAGGCTCATCGCTTCCTCGAAGGTCTTTGGCTGCTCATCGATCTCGACCTCGAGAGCAGAGATCAGATCGTCGAACAGCCGTTGCCATGCGCTGCGGCCCGTGACCTTCTTCTCAGCCAGGATCTTCTCTTCAGGTTCGCTCAGGAGGTGATCCTTGTAACGCCTCTCCATGCGCAGGTAGTGGCGGCAGCTGTCCAGCGCCGGATCGGCCAACAACTCTTCGACCTTCGCGTCATCAAGAGCTGCCCATTCGAGCTCGAAGAAGATCAGTTTGGTCGACGTTGCCGTGGCCCGTTCTTGCACCTTTTGGACCAAAGCCCCGTGTTCGGGCGCGTTAGAGTCGGCGGCGTAGAGCAGACCCGCGTAGGTACCGGCGCGGGTGATCAGATCCCTCACGGTAGCCAGATCGTCCATCACCACAGCCAGCGTCGTGGCATCGAAGCCGGCGAGCTTCCCCCGCTGGTCGGCCAGCTTGTCGGCCAGCTGGTCGGCTTCATCGAGAAGATCGTCGACGCCTCGAGGACCCTTGCCATCGACGAGCGGCTCGAGATCCCAGGTGACCTGTTCGACGTCCGTGGCGGCTGAACCCATCTGATATCTGTCCCTTTCGATAAGCTTTATCCGCAGGGAACACTATGCTGCGACCGGCGACGTAACCGCACGGTCGCCTCAAGTTCCCCCTACGTTCACGCACCCTAGCTAGACAAAGAGGATGAACAGAAGAAGCTTCCTGCGTACCAGCGCCGCCGCTAGCTCTGGATTGTTTCTCGCTTCTCATCTGCCCGAGATCCTTTACGCCTCGGCATCGGCGTTGGAAGACTCCCCGTTCCGCCATGGCGTCGCGTCCGGCGATCCCTTCCCAACCCGGGGAATCATCTGGACGAGAGTGACGCCGTCGGATGACGCCGAGCCGGGATCGGGGAAAGGCAAGCCGGTAGATGTCATCTGGGAGGTAGCGCGCGACCCAGGGTTCAAGCAGATCGAGGCCGCTGGACGAGTCACGGTCGATAAGCGCACCGACCACACCCTCAAGATCGACGTTTCCAAGCTCGCGCCTGCCACGGACTACCTGTTCCGCTTCCGGTCGAAGGGGAAGACGTCGAGGGTCGGGCGGCTCCGCACGGCCCCGGATCCCGTTGCGGACAACGATTCGCTGCGCTTCGGGGTCGTCTCGTGCAGCAACTATGAGGGCGGCTACTTCACCGGCTACCGCCACCTGGCACAGCGCAGCGACCTCGACCTCGTTCTGCACCTTGGCGACTACATCTACGAGTACGGGTCCGGCGACTACGGGCCGGGAGCAGATATCGGACGAACGCATGCCCCGAACCACGAGATCGTCTCGCTCAGCGACTACCGGACCCGCTACGGGCAATACCATCAAGATCTCGACCTCCAAGACCTTCACTCGGCAGCACCATTCATCACCATCTGGGATGACCACGAGGTTACGAACGACTCGTACGCCGAGGGGGCCGAGAACCACCAAGAAGACGAGGGCGATTACATCGCCCGGCGCAACGATGCCTACCGCGCTTACTTCGAATGGATGCCCGTTCGCCAGAAGCGTGATCCTCGCCGGCTCTATCGGGGGTTCAGGTTCGGCGAGCTCGTCGATCTCACGATGCTGGACCTCCGTCAGTACCGCACGATCCAGCCTTCCAACCAGGCAGACCCGGCTAAAGACGATCCCAGCACGACGATCACAGGCGATCCGCAGATGCAGTGGTTCAAGAAGAGGCTGGGCCGGGAGCGGGCGCAGTGGAAGATCGTCGGCAACCAGGTGATGTTCGTGCCGTGGGATACCGCCCCAGACGTTCCCTACAACGTAGATGCGTGGGATGGCTACCGCGCCGACCGGCAGGAGCTCATCGATCACATGTCGGCTGGCGAGATCAACAACATCACCTTTCTGACAGGCGACATCCACACGTCGTGGGCAGCCGAGGTTCCGCTCGAGAAAGAGACCTACGGGACGATCACCGGCTCGGCGTGCACGGAGTTCGTTTGCCCATCGATAACCTCTGACAATCTCGACGACATCAGCGGGGGGCCGTATAGAAGCTCCATCCCTGTGGAAGAGTCCATCAAGGCCGATAACCGGTGGGTCAAACATGTCGAACTCGACTCACACGGTTACTCGGTCGTAGACGTCAACCGGGAACGACTCCAGATGGACTTCTACTACATCTCCGACCGCACCGACCCCGAAGCAACCCAGGCTTTCGCCAGCGCGTGGGCAACGACAGATGGCACCAACGAGGTCACCGAGTCTTCGGAGCCGATCCCCGAGCGCTGATCGTCTAGTTGTCGATGTCCTCGTGGATGAGGATGCCGCGGCCCTCACAGGTGGGGCACGGATCCGAGAACGACTCGACGATGCCGGCCGACACGTTCTTGCGTGTCATCTGAACCAACCCTAGCGGGCTGATGTCGAAAACCTGGGTCCTGGTCCGGTCTTGATCCAAAGCGCGGCGGAAGGTCTTCAGTAGCTCGTCACGGTTGCCCGCGTCCTCCATGTCGATGAAATCGATCACGATGATTCCGCCGATGTCCCGCAGTCGCAGCTGACGCGCAACTTCGACAGCCGCCTCTTTGTTGTTGCGAAAGACGGTTTCCTCCAGCGAGGACTTGCCCACGAACTTGCCGGTGTTGACGTCGATAACGGTCATCGCTTCGGTGCGTTCGATCACGAGATGCCCACCGGAGGGTAGCCACACCCTTCGGTCCAGGCTCTTGCGGATCTGCTCGGTGATCCTGAACTCCTCGAAGATAGGGAGATCACCACTGAACAACTCGAGGCGGTGGTCGAGGTCGGGAGTCGTCGCGCGGATGTAGTCGCGCAGCATCGATTCCAGGTTGGGGTCGTCCACGATGCACCGGCTGACATCTCGATTGAAAAGATCGCGGATCACTCTCAGCTCGAGCTCCGGCTCCGAGTAGAGCAGTGCGGGGGCCTTGGCACCCTTGCGCTTTGAATCGATCTCGTTCCACGTCTGGACCAACCGCTCGAGGTCCTTCTCCAGATCACTCTTGGACGCTCCCTCAGCGGCCGTTCGAACGATCAATCCATGGCCTTGCGGCTTCAGAACCTGGGCAAGGTCTCGCAAGCGAGAACGTTCGGCGTCGCCGAGGCGACGAGAGACACCAAGTGAACCGGCCCCGGGAACCAGCACCAGATGACGGCCCGCCACAGAAACCAGTGCCGTAAGACGGGCCCCTTTGGCACGCATCGGGTCTTTCGTGACCTGAACGAGGATGGGTTGCCCGGCCTTCAGGACGGTCTCGATACGGGGCACTTCATCTCCCTCATCGCCCGCGATGCCGACCTCTCCCGCGTAGAGCACGCCGTTGCGGGACTCGCCTATGTCCACGAACGAAGCCTCCATACCGGGGAGGACGTTCTGGACCTTACCGAGATAGATGTTGCCGACTATGGAGCGGTCATCGTGACGGGTGACGTAGTGCTCGACGACCGTGTTCTCTTCGAGGACCGCGATCTGCGTACCCTTCACATCCGCGTGAACGAGCATGACGCGATCCGTATCCGAGCGAGGGCGAGGTGACCGACGGGTGCGAGGGCGTCTGCTTCGAGACGAACGCTTGCGGTCATCCTGGTTCGCCTCTGCGTCACCGGCGTTGCTCTTGGTCGCTTCAGCGGGAGCCGCCCCGGCGGCCTTCTCGGGAGCTCTTGCCGGCTTGGCCTCCTCAGAGGCCTTCCCATTGCTGGACCCCACATCGGTAGGGCTGGAGTTGGCACCTCCGGCACCTTGTCGGGCTCCTGCAGGCTTACGGCTTCGATTGCGTCGTCGCCGGGCAGGAGAGGGCCCGTCGCCGCTCTGCTTGGGTGCTACCGGCTTCTCTCGAGCGGACCCATCCGTAGAGGAAGCATCGCTCTGCACATCGGCCACTTGTTGCTGCGTCGCCTCCCTTGCCGGTCTCTTGGCATCTACTTGCTTCGCCGGAGTGCCCTGTCCGCCGGGCGATGCCCGGTCGGGCAACACCGGTTCCTGATGGACCTCACGTTTGAGGTCTAGATCTGCCGCTTTCTCGCGAGGTCTCGGTTCGTTCAACTCGCCACCTTCAGTTCCTTGTAGTTCTCATCAAGCTCGACGAATCCGTCTCCCTGTTGGGTGAGCAGAGCCGTCCTCTCGATCTCGATCGGGTAGCCGGGTTCCCCGGCAAGTTCTTGCATCACATCAAGCACGTCTAAAGGCCGCACCGAACGCGGCTTGATCGCGCAACGCATGTAGAGATCGTTCCCCGCGAGCGAGGCATCCAGCACGCCAGCGCGCAGATCATCGGTGCGCTCCCCTCCCTTGTATGGCTTGGTTATGAGATAGGTGTCGAGCCTCATGAAGCCGGCTAAAGCTTCGGCCAACCAAGGAGCTGCGCTAGCGATGTGGTAGTCCGCCGCGTGGATAGTCGCGCCGAGGCTCGTGACCCCCGGAGGCAACTGCGCGGCGGCATGAACGACCATGTCCTTAGGGAGCCCGGCATCGAATCGCCTCACAAGCTCGTCGGAAGGCAGGGGTTCGGTGAGCTCTAGATCGAGCAGCTCGATATCACTCCGATAACCGACCGGAAGCCCCGATCCGAAAGCGATCTTGGGATGTGGGGAGAACCCTTTCGTGTAGGCCAGGGGCAGGGAGGCTCTGCGGATCGATCGCTCGATGACCGAAGCCTCATCGTGATGCGACAAGAAGCGCATCTTGCCGCGCTTGCCCCAACGGACGCGATATCTCATCGCTGGGGACCCATCACGAGTGGGAGAGCGATCTTGGTATCGGCGGAGATCTCGTGGCACTCAGTGGTCGTACCGAGATCGTGCGTGCCACAGTCGGTGCACGGCCCCCATCTGCAGTCATCCAGGTCACGACCGGCGCGGGCCATCTCCCAATCCGCCCACAACCAGTCCTTCTCGACCCCCGCGAAGATGTGGTCCCAAGGCAGTGCCTCTCGGCGATCCCGCTCTCGCTGCGTATACCAACTCACATCCACACCACAGGTTTCGGCCGCCTGCTTCCACAGCGACGGATCGAAGTGATCCCCCCATTGATCGAACTTCGCACCGAGCCGCCAGGCCTCTTCGATCACCGGCCCGATACGCCGATCCCCGCGAGAGAGAAACCCTTCGAGTTGTGCCGCCCATCCCCCGTGGACCCTGCATTTAACCTTGCGGGACTTGACCGAGCTGCGCAACAGCCGGAGCTTACGTTCGGTTTCGTCGATCGGATCTTGCGCGCACCATTGGAAGGGGGTGTGGGGCTTGGGGACGAAAGCTCCGCAAGACGCAGTGACCTTCACGTTGCGGTTGCCGGCTATCTTTCCCTGTTCGGCGACCTTGTCGGCGATATCGGCGATACCCACGACGTCTTCGTCACGTTCGGTCGGGAGTCCGCACATGAAATAGAGCTTCATGTGATGCCAACCACCGGCGAATGAGGCGCGCGCTGTCGCAAGCATGTCTTCTTCGGTAACGGTCTTGTTGATCACCCTCCGCATGCGCTCGGTCCCCGCCTCGGGAGCGAATGTAAGTCCGGTCTTGCGTCCCGTACGCGATAGCTCATCCGCCAAAGTCACATTGAACGCGTCGACCCTGGTCGAGGGAAGCGAAACCGAAACATTGGTGGCTTCGTTGTCATCAGCAACAGCGCCGACCAGCTCCAGGATCTCGGAATGATCCGCGGACGAAAGCGAGAGCAAACCCACTTCGGGCAGGCCCGATTCCTGCAAACCGTCATTGATGATCGTTCGAACGGTCTCGGTCGAACGCTCGCGAACGGGCCGCGTGATCATCCCCGCCTGACAGAAACGGCACCCGCGGGTGCAGCCTCGGAAGATCTCGACCGCCAAGCGATCGTGAACCACATCGGTAAGTGGAACCATGGGCTTCTTCGGGTAGGGGTACGCGTCCAGGTCGAAGACGGTCGCCCGCGTGACCCGGGCCGGAGCTGCGGGATGGCGCGGGAAGGTCCCCCGCAACCTTCCGTCGGGCAGGTATTCGGGTTCATAGAAGCTGGGGACGTAGATGCCCTGGATCCTGGCTAAGGATCCGAGGAGTTGCTGCTTGGAGGCCCGACTGCTCTTCGCTTGCATCACTGCGTCCGAGATCTCGTGCACCACCTCCTCGCCGTCACCGATCACGAACAGGTCGATGTGAGCCGACATCGGCTCTGGGTTGAAGGCGGCGTGCCCACCCGCGATCACCAGCGGGTCGCCCTCGTGCCGCTCGTTAGATCGGATCGGGATGCCTGCAAGGTCGAGGAAGTTCAGAACGTTGGTGTAGATGTTTTCCTGCGGAAGAGTGAAGGCGATGATGTCGAAGAACCCCGCGGGCAGATGGTTCTCGATCGAGAATGCCGGTACAGCGGCCGCTCGCATCTGGACTTCCATGTCCGGCATCGGGCAATAACCACGCTCCGCCATGACATCGTGCCGTTCGTTGAGGATCTCGTACAGCACGTGTATCCCCTGGTTCGGGAAACCGACCTCGTAGGCATCCGGGAACACCAACAACCAGCTTAGGTCGACGTCAGCAGGATCTTTGATCGTTGCGTTCCATTCGCCTCCGATGTACTGAGCAGGCTTACGTACCCTCGGCAGCAACGGTTCGATCTGCGACCAGACGGAGATCTCCTCGATCATAGGAACCTCCGCATGTGGATATTGAGCAGCAGGGCTACGGCGACGAAGTTCGTGAGCATCGCCGACCCTCCGAAAGATATGAAGGGCAGAGGGATCCCGGTGATCGGCATGATCCCCATAGTCATCCCGACATTCACGAAGACCTGGAATGCCCAATACGCGGCGATGCCGCCTGCAATAAGGGTCCCAAAGAGGTCGCGCGACATCATGGCGATGCGCAGAGCGCGCCAGATGAGGAAGGCAAACAGCCCCAGGAGGAACGAACAACCCAAGAATCCCACCTGCTCGCCCACCGCGGTAAAGATGAAGTCGGTCTGTTGTTCGGGGACGAAGTCAAGCGTGGTCTGGGTGTTGTCTGCCTGTAAACCTTTGCCGCGCAGGCCGCCGGACGCGATCGCGATCTTGGACTGAGTGAGGTTGTAGCCCTCGGACTGAGGGTCGGGATTGGGATCCATGAACGCCGTCACTCGTTCGATCTGGTAGTCACGGATCACACCCATCTTCACGGCGCCGATGACCACGACGATGCCAACCGCGCCGAGGATCAAGAAATGACGAAGTCTTGCCCCGCCCAGCATCAGCAGGACAGCCGTCAACGCGACGAAGACCATCATCGTCCCGAGATCGGGTTCCAAGAAGATCAACACGGCTGGGAGGGCCACGATGCCCAAGGTGGCCAGGATGTCCTTGCCACCGATATCTCCCTTCCGCTCCGCTAAGAACGCCGCTACTGCGACGATCACGGCGACCTTGGCGAACTCGGATGGTTGGATCTGAAAGAAGCCGAAGTCGATCCATCGTCTCGCCCCCCCGACGACCTCACCGAGACCCGTCAGCACGAGACCAAGCGTCGCAACGGTGCCACCATAGAGAACGACCGAGAGGCTCTTGAGGTGCCGGTAGTCGAACAACGAGAAGACGAGCAGAGCTATCGCCCCGCCTACCGCATAGGCGATCTGGCGTTTCAGGAACAAGCCCGGGTCAAGCCCAGCCTCTTCCTGTTTGGAGGCAGTTGCAGAGAAGACCATGACCGCCCCGAAGACCGAGAGCACCAACGTGACCAGCAGCAGAGAGGGATCAAGATGCCTGATGGGCGCCTTGCGCGCCATGCGCGACGAGATCGGCTCGCCCCCGATGCGATCCACCGCCTGCCCGAATAACCCGTCGGCACGCATCAGCCGGACTCATCCTGTCCGAGAGACACGTCTCCGGTAGCGCTATCGATACCGAAGATCGCCTCGTAGATCTCGCGCGCGATGGGGGCAGCGCTCTCACCACCGTGACCCGCTTCGTTCATGTAGACCGCGATCACGTACTGCGGGTCGTCGGCGGGTGCGTAGGAGATGAACCAGGCGCGGGTCTTGCCCGTCTCACCGATCTCCGCAGTTCCCGTCTTGCCGGCGATCGGGATGCGATCGAGCGGGAAACCGGCGAAAGCCGATACAGCAGTTCCGTCATTGCCTGTGACTACGTCCTCAAGACCCTGCTTCAGCTCTTCCAGAACCTCGGAACCGACCGGAAGCCGTCCAACCACCTTCGGCTTGATGCGACTGATCACCTTTTCGTCATCAAGCGATGCCCGGGCCTCGGACCCTGAGAGGTCGGTCGAAAAGCCACTCGGAGACGGGGTAGGGGTGGGTGACGATAACGGTGTGGGGATGGGAGTTGGCGAAAGCTCGCCACTCGGTGAGGGACTGGGCGCGGGCGACGTGGTCGGCGAGACGCTTGCCAGCGGAGCGACGCTAGGGAGCTCTTCCTCGATCGTCGTGAGCTCGTGCCGAGGGCGCCCGAAATAGCTGGCCACACTTGGGTCCAGCATCTTGCCCCCGTTGATCACGGCAGCGTAGTTCAGCGCCATCTGCATCGGTGTGACGGTCAGCGAGAATTGGCCGATCGACATGTTCACGGAGTAGCCGGGGAACCAATCGGTGCAACCGGCCGGACCGTCGACCGCTGCGCAGTAATCGTTCAACCACTTCTGATCGGGGATAACACCGCCGGCCTCGTTGGGAAGATCGATGCCTGTCGGGTCGTCGAACCCTATGCGTCGCAACGCCTTCTGGAAACGCTCGCTGCCATCCCCGTTCCCCGCCCCCCACCGGTCCTCCATCCGCCAACCCAGCTCGTAATAGAAGGTGTCGCACGAGATCTCCAAGGAACGTGCGTAGTCGATGAGGCCATAGTTGGTGGACGTCCAGTTCCGAAAGGGCTGCTGGTCGGCACCGAAGTACCGGATGTTCGGGCAATCGATCAGTTCTCCTATGTCGCTGACACCCAGTGACAACGCCGCGATAGCGACGGGCACCTTGAAGACCGATCCGGGGGAGTTCGCTGCGGTGATCGTCCGGTTCTTGGTCGCATCGTCTGGCTCGTAGTTCGGGGTTGCCCCGCCCAGGATCTTGTCGTCTTTGGTCTGGAAACCATCGGCGAGCAGCGCCGGATCGAACGTTGGGTAGCTCGCCATCGCGACGACTCCACCGGTGTTCGGATCAAGCACTAAGGCCGCGGCATCGGTAGGCGTGTAGTTAGCGGCTTTGTTGGCGGCGATCCCGGCGGCGAGCGCTTGCTCGGCTGCCTTCTGGATCCTGATGTCGAGATGGGTGATCAGGTCGGCACCGGGCTCCGCTTCCTGCACCTCGGTGCTATCGACGACTTTGTTCGACGAGTTGACTACCAACCGGCTGATGGCGGGTTTCCCGCGGAGCTGCTTGTCGTAGGTACGCTCGAGGCCTGTACGCCCCACGATGTCACCGGGACGATAGATGGGTCGCGCCTTACGGAAGTAGTCCTCCTCCAGCATGGTATCGGTGATCTCGCCTACGTAACCGAGGATCTGCGCCGCCCACTGACCTTGCGGGTAGAAGCGCACCGGTCTGGTGTCGATCTCGACCCCCTCGAAGTTCTCGGGGTTGCCTTCGATCCATGACACGACACCGAGTGGCACGTCGTATGCGAGAGCGACAGGCTTGTAGGGAGAAACGTTCACGTCATTGAGTCGCTCGTTCAATTCTTGGACCGGAACCTTCAAGAGCCGCGATAAGCGTTTGAAGATGGCCGCCTTCTTCACCGGGGTTTCGACGATCTGCCTATCCACCGTGACCGTGGTCGAGTGGCGGTTGTCGACCAGTACGAACCCGTTGCGATCGAGGATGCGCCCGCGGGCCGGTTCGGAGTAGACGGTGCGAACACGATTCTCTTTGGCGAGCTGCTCGAACTCATCGGCGGCAAGCACCTGGAGGTACCAAAGACGGGAGAAGAGAGCCACGAACACCGCGACAACCAGGACCCCTAGGACCGCCAAGCGCAACTTCAAACGATCGATCGGCGGCTGCTCAGGTCCACTGGACGACATCAGGTCGCGTGCGCTGAACATCAGATGCGCACCACCCGTTCGGGCCTCACCCGGTCGGCGATCCGTTTGATCACCGGATAGACGAAAGGCGTCAACAGGGTGTTGTAGAGGATCACCAGCCCCGCAACCTTGGCGGTGTAACCGATGCTTACCCATCGCTGACCCATGATGATGGCCAAGATCGCATAGGTACCTTCAGCGAACGCCGATGCCAGGGCGACAACGAACACCGGCATCCACACCGATTGCGATGGCAGGTAGTAGCGGATCATCCCCACGACATATCCGATGAAGGTGTACTCAAGGGCAGTTAGGCCCGTCACCGACTGGGGCAGCAAGAAGTCCTGGATCAACCCCGCGAAGAAACCAACGACGACGCCGACCCGTTCGCCTTCCAGCATGGCGAGGCTGATCACGACGACGAACAGCAGCTGGGGGATCACCCCCAACAAGGTGACCTTGGTCAACACCGTCGACTGAAGAGCGATCGCGACAACGAGGATCGCGCCTACGGCCGCCGGACGAGCGAGGCCAAGTTCCGACATGAAGCCGGACCGAGAGGTCACGCTCATGACCCCTCCTTACTGCCGGACCCCGTCTCCAGCAGCACCTGCACGAAGTTCAAGGTCGTGAAGTCAACGGCGGGACGGACTGAGATCTGGTAGTTGGGGTCACGAGCGTCACCACCGATCGCGCTCACGTGCCCGATGGGTATCCCAGGAGGGAACACGGAGCGATTCCGGTTCGACGTATAGATGTTGTCGCCCAGCACGACGTCCTCGCTCTTGGAAACGTAGTTCAGCGACAGATCGACACCCTCACCGTTTCCAGAAACGGTTCCCAGCAGCCGGCGTTCACCGGTAGTGGCCCCCACGCCAAGCTGCGGATCGATCAGCAATAGAACCAGCGCTTCGTCGGCGTTCACATTGATGACCTTGCCGACGAGTCCCTGTGCAGTGATGACGGCCATGTCGGTTTCAACACCATCGTCGGCTCCCCGGCTGATGGTGACAGCCCATGAGTAGTTCCCCGGGGCGTCCGCTATCACTTGGGCAGTCACGGCGTCCATCGTGTACCAGGGTTCGTCCAGGTCCAGGTACTCCCGCAACTCTGCATTCTCTTTGGCCAGCTCACGTGCCTGGTTGATCTCGCGGGTGAGTTCCTCGACCTCATTGCGAAGGCGTCCGTTCTCTTCGCGTAGGTTTGCAAGGTCGGCGATCGAGGAAAAGAAGTTTCCAACGGGGCGGGTGATCGCCGTCACCCCGCGCTGGATCGGGGCCACGATGGCCTGAGTGATCTCTTTGGCTCTTTCGAGCGGTCCGCCGTCTCCGCCTCTGAAATCCAGAGTGATGACCAGGACCGATAGGGCCAGGAAGGCCAGCAACAGCAGCCGGCCTCGCCTTCTAGGGCGATACATCCGTATAGAACCTCTTCGCGTCTCGCGAAAAAACCTGGAGGCAGCCGCACCCGCAGGCGGGGGCCACCCTTAGCGACCCAGGGTACCCCGATATGGCCCGATCACGGCCGCCGTGATCTCAAGGGGGTTAGTGACGGGTCGAGGAGATGAGCACCCGCTTGAGCGCCTCGAACTCCTCGAGGCATTTGCCGGAGCCGATCGCCACGGCGATCAAGGGGTCTTCGGCGATGTGGATCGGCATCCCCGTCTCGTGCTTCAGACGCTCGTCGAGACCCCGGAGAAGCGCGCCTCCCCCCGCCAGGACGATCCCCTTGTCCATGATGTCTGCGGCCAGCTCGGGGGGGGTCTTGTCCAGCGTGTTCTTGACCGCGTCCACGATCGAGTTCACAGGCTCTTCGATGGCCCGGCGGATCTCTTCAGCAGACACGACGATCGTCTTGGGGAGGCCGGTCACGAGGTCACGGCCACGGATCTCGGCCTGCTGCTCCTCGGGCATCGGGAATGCGGACGCTATCGCCATCTTGATCTCTTCAGCGGTGCGCTCACCGAGCATCAGGGAGTATTCCTTCTTGATGTAGTTGATGATGCTCTCATCGAGCTCGTCACCGCCGATGCGGATGCTTTGGCTGGTAACGATCCCCCCGAGAGACACGACTGCAACCTCGGTGGTTCCTCCGCCGATGTCGACGACCATGTTGCCGGTGGGCTCGTGCACCGGAAGACCGGCCCCGATCGCCGCTGCCATCGGTTCCTCGATGATGAATGCGCTACGTGCGCCTGCCGAGATGCTTGCTTCTTCGACAGCGCGTTGCTCGACACCTGTGATGCCAGATGGGACACAGATAACGACGCGCGGCTTCGCTAGGAAACTGCGACGGTGAACCTTCTGGATGAAATAACGGAGCATCTTCTCGGTGACATCGAAGTCTGCGATGACGCCGTCCTTCAGAGGACGGATCGCAACGATGTGGGCCGGCGTCCGGCCGATCATCCGCTTGGCTTCCGATCCGACGGCAAGGATGGCGCCGGTTTTCGTGTTGATGGCGACGACCGAAGGTTCGTTGAGCACGATCCCCCGGCCTCGGACATACACGAGCGTGTTGGCGGTTCCGAGGTCCACGGCCATGTCGCGGCCGATGAACGAGAAGAGATTGTCCATCTTTCTGATACTCCTGAGGTTGCTGTTCGTTGTGTGACTGCTTGTGCGCTAGTTCGCTAAGAGTAGCCCACCCCGGCCCATCTCGCACCGGGCGCGCAATGGCGGTCCTGGTGGACCGCCTCGGCCACCCTACCGCGCGAAGAAGAGACCGATCTCCCGTTCCGCCGAGGCTGGGGAATCGGACCCATGAACGATGTTCTCGGAGATGAAGCTCGCGAAGTCACCACGGATGGAGCCCGGCGCCGCTTCGATCGGATCGGTCGCGCCCATGATCTGGCGCATCCCGGCGATAGCATCTGGCCCCTCGACGACCATCGCCACGACTGGGCCGGAGGTGATGAAGTTCACGAGCTCCCCGAAGAAGGGGCGCTCCTTGTGCTCGCCGTAGTGCTCTTCGGCTAGCGCCTGGTCGATGGTGAACCGCTTCATCTCGGTGATGTCGTAGCCCTTAGCTTCGATCCGGGAAACAACCTCTCCGACCAAGCGGCGGCGCACCCCATCGGGTTTCACCATGATGAAAGTCTTCTGTACGTCAGCCAATCAGAACCTCCTCAACTAGCGGCGCAGAACACTGCGCGCTTCTCCAACCACGTAATGGGATCCGGTAACGCAGACGAGGTCACCGGGCTGGGCGATCGCAATGGCTCGGCTAACGGCCGCTCCCACATCCTCGATCACTTCGGTGGTCAAACCTAACGCCTCGGCCGCCCTAGCAAGCTCACTCGGACCCACTGATCGTGAGGAGCGTGCTTTGGTCACGACGAGGTGGGCGTTCAGGCGGGCGAGCTCGGTGAGCATCCCTGCGTGGTCCTTGTCTTCGAGGATCCCGACCACGACCAGCACGCGCTCGAAAGGAAAAGCTTCGATCAACGAAGAAACGAGCGCCGACATCCCCTCCGGGTTGTGCGCCACGTCCAGGACCACCGCCGCTTCCGATCCACTGGCGAGCCGGACAGTTTCCAAGCGACCGTCCACGGTGGCCGTCGCCAACCCTTCTGCAACCAGGGCCTCCTCGAAGGCGCGCGAGGGAAGGAATCGAGTGACTGCCTCGAGCGCCATCGCCGCGTTGTCTCCCTGGTGGTCACCGTGAAGGGGAAGAAACATCTCGTCATAGGTACCGTTGGAGGTGAAGAGCGTTAGGTATCGCCCGCCGATGGCAAGCGTGTTCTCGGTCGCCCCGAAGTCCCTTTGGATCACGCTGACGTTGGCCTCGACCGCTTCTGCTTCTTCGGTGATAACCCCAAGAGCATCGGGACTGAGCTCACCCGTTATCACTTGGGCCCCCGGCTTGATGATCCCGGACTTCTCACGGGCGATGGTGGCACGGTCGGTGCCCAAGAGGGCGGTGTGGTCCAGAGCGATGTTCGTGATCACCGCCACCGGGGCAAGGATCACATTCGTCGCATCCCATCGGCCACCCAATCCGACCTCGACAACGAGCACATCCACCGGTTTTTCGGTGGCCCAAAGGAAGAACATCGCCGTCAACACCTCGAAGTAGGAAAGGCGTTCTCCGAGGTTGCCCTCGACGACTTCGAGGTACGGCTGGATGTGATCGAAAACCTCGCCGAACTCGTCGTCTGAGATCGACGCTCCGTTGAAGGCGATGCGCTCGTTGACCGACCCGAGATGGGGTGATGTGTAGGTCCCGACATTCAGCCCGGCAGCAGCTAACAGCGATGTCGCGATGCGGGCGGTTGACGTCTTCCCGTTCGTTCCGGTGATGTGGATCGCGGGGATGCCTCGCTCGGGATGATCGAGCGCCGTGCAGATGGCCTCGATCCGTTCGAGTGAGGGGGACATGTGCTTCATGGCATCCACGCCCAGCGCCTCTAGATGGGCGCAAGCCTCCTTGTAGCCCATGCCTAACCGCCGAGTGCTTCTAGTTGGACTTCCAGCTTCGCCTTGGCCGCGCGATATTCGTCCAACTTCGCGCGTTCCTTCGAAACAACGTCGGGTGGCGCCTTGGCCACGAAGCCGCTATTGGCGAGTTTGCGTTCACCACGATCGATCTCGGACCGTGTTTCGGCGATCCGCTTGACCAGACGCTGTCTCTCGGCGTCTATGTCGATGACGCCTCCCAGGTCTAGTGCCGCTTCGATCCCTGCGGTCGTCACGGTTCTGACGAAACTTCCTCCGCTCGGTAGCTCACCGACCAGATCGATCTTCTCGAGCCTGGCGAGTGTCTGGATCGCATCACTCATGTCGGTAAGTTCGGCGGCGTAGCCGTGTGCCACGATCAACGCGGGAACACGCTTGCCCTGGGGGATCTCCCTGTCGACCTTTATCCGGCGCAGCATCGTGACGAGATCCTGGAACCGATCGAGCACCCCCTCGGCAACGGCGTCGATGCGCCCGCCAGGCTGCGGCCACTCGGCGTCCATGATCGAGCCACCACGCAACTTGCCCCACAGCTCTTCGGTTAGGAAAGGCATGACCGGGTGCAAAGCTCTAAGGATCGAGTCGAGCACCTCGACCAACACCCCTTTGACCACAACGTCGTCGTCCGAGCCGAGACGCATCTTCGCGAGCTCGATGTACCAGTCGCAATACTCGCTCCAGATGAATCGATGCAGTGTGCGCATCCCCTCAGCCAAGTTGAAAGCGTCGAGGTGGCGTTCGTACTCGGCGATCGTTGCGTCGAGACGCGAAAGGATCCAACGGTCGGTCACATCCAGACGTTCCAGATCGGTGATCTCCGGACGCTCATCGCCCAATGCCATCAGCACGAAACGCGAGGCATTCCAAAGCTTGTTAGCGAAGTTTCGAGCGCCTTCGATCCTGTCTTCGGCGAAGTTCACGTCGTTGCCGGACGTTGCCGAGGAAGCGAGAGAGAACCGGAGAGCATCGGCCCCGAATCGCTCGATCAGGTCCAAGGGGTCGATGACGTTGCCGAGAGACTTCGACATCTTCTTGCCCGTCTTGTCGCGCACGATGCCGTGGATCAGCACATCACGGAACGGGATGTCGTCAAGGAGATAGAGACTCGAGAAGATCATCCGGGCCACCCACAGGTAAAGGATCTCGTACCCGGTCACCATCAAGGCTGTTGGGTAGAAAGCTTTTAGGTCTGGTGTCTCCTTGGGCCAGCCGAGGGTCGAAAAGGGCCACAACTGGCTGGAGAACCACGTGTCGAGCACATCTGGGTCTTGCCTGAGGTCGCCCGACCCACACTTGTTGCACTCAGAGGGATCTTCCAGAGCAGCGAACACCTCGTCACAGGAGTCGCAATACCAAACCGGTATCCGATGTCCCCACCAGATCTGACGCGAGATGCACCAGTCTCGAACGTTGTTCATCCAATCGAGGTACTGCTTCGCGAATCGTTGAGGAACGATACGGATGTCCCCGTCGGCGACCGCGGCGATCGCCGGACCCGCCAGAGGGGCCATCGCCACGAACCACTGTTCGGAAAGCCACGGTTCGATCTCGGTGTTACAGCGATAGCAGTGGCCGACTGAGTGGACGTAGGGCCTCTCGACCTTCTCGACATCTCCGCGTTCCTGAAGGAACTCGAGAACCGCGGCACGCGCCTCGTACCTAGTCAGACCTGCGAACTGACCACCCAGTTCGTTTACGACCGCCTTGGAATCAAAGATGTTGATCTGCTCGGCCCCCGCACGCTCCCCTATCTCGAAGTCGTTCGGATCGTGGGCCGGGGTCACCTTCACAGCGCCGGTTCCAAACTCGGGATCGACGTGCTCGTCGGCGACCACCACGAGCTCACGCTTGGGAAAGACGGGGTGGATGAGACGCTTCCCGACAACATCCGAATAGCGTCCGTCGTCGGGATGAACGGCGACACAAGAGTCGCCGAGCATCGTCTCCAAACGTGTCGTCGCAACCGAGATGCTGCCCGTTCCATCCTCGAACGCGTAACGGAAGGTCACGATCTCGCCGGCGACATCCTCGTGCTCTACCTCGATATCTGACAGTGCGGTCTCGTGGAAGGGGCACCAGTTGATGATCCGGTTCCCGCGATAGATGAGCCCCTCGTCGAACCACCGCACGAAAACTGTGCGAACAGCAAGGGACAACCCCTCGTCCATCGTGAATCGTTCCCGTTCCCAGTCGCACATCAGACCAAGGCGGCGAACCTGGTCGATCATGCGGCCGCCGTACTCTGCCTTCCACTCCCACACTCGCTCGATGAAGGCCTCTCGCCCCATCTCGTTACGATCTAGTCCTTCCTTACGAAGCTCGCGCTCGACGACGTTCTGAGTCGCTATCCCCGCATGGTCAGACCCGTAGAGGAACAAGACCTCTTTGCCTTGGAGCCGGGCACGCCGCGCGTAGAGATCCATATGGGTCTGCCCGAACGCGTGACCCATATGCAAGCGGCCGGTCACGTTGGGTGGGGGTATGACCAGGCACCAAGGCTCCTTATCCGAGTGAGGATCGGCCCTGAAATAGCCGTCACGCTCCCAGCGTGCGTAAAGGTCGCCCTCTATCTCGGCAGGTTGATACGCGGTAGGTAGTGGTTCGGTCACTTGACTCCTATGAAGATGCGGATCGTCCGGTCCGTGCGCGTCCCGAGAACGATATGGGATATGTACCGGGCCAGATCAAACAAGCCGTCCGGACCCCTACCCAGCATCGGCAGAAACCCAGCCAACGTCTCGATCCTCCCCACATCGAAGACCAGGGACGACGAATACCCATCTTCGAGGGTGTCGTCATAGCCCCGATCTCCGCCGGCCATGACCCCACTGAGCCGCAGGGCGGTGATGACCCGAGGCGCGGCCTCGTCCAGGGAGCGCAGGAGACCCTCGAACCGGTCCACCGGCAGGATGTCTGCCTCGTCGAGACGGCCGAGCAGCTGCAGGATGTCACCAGGGGTGACCTCGTCGAGCTGAAAGCCGGGGGCCGAGATGTCAAGGGCGATGCCTTCACTCCTGGCCGTCCCGGAGGCGGCCAGGAGTGATCCGTCCTGCTTCGCAAAGAGGGAAAGGATCCGGTCGTCCGGCAGCGGGTCGATCACCTCCTGGAACCCCTCGTCACCTTCAAGTGACCCACGATCCGACACTGCGGTACGGGCGGCAGCCGTCACGGCAGCATCGTTGCCGATAACCAACAGGTCTTCGACCACCTCGAAAGAGATCCCACTTCGACCCTTCAGCGCCTGTCGCGCCGCCGCAAGCGCTTGGTTTCGTTCATCCTCCTCGATACTCAAGAGAACGGCCTGTCCGGTGTCCGCAGGAAGGACGAAGAACCCCATCTGATGGCCCAGCCACCCCGAAACGTCGCGTCGGTAGCTCATCCCCGAGACTCGCAAGACGGGATCGAGCAGCCGGCCGAGTGCTTCTTTCAGATCCTCTGCATCTTTGAGATCAATGGGCAGTCTTGCGAGCAGGTCACTGAGGGCAAGCTGCTGCTGCGTTGACGGACGAAGGTAGAGGTGCGCGTACGCCGCCACATCGGATGGCACGAACCGAACGATCTCGTCCCGGGCTGGTTTGTGAAAGAGCCACAACACGAACGAACCCATCGCCGTCAAGACGAACGAAGCCACGAGCAGCCAGGTGATCTTGGTCCTCATCGGCCCACGACGTTACACGGGGACTTCAGATCAAGACGTTTCGATAGAAAAGGATCGCCATCGGATACGACATCGCTACCAGCACACCGGTCAAGGCGAATCGGAACCACACGGGCATCCTCGGCAGGAGGATCACCACCGGTAACAACACCGACTCGATCCGATAGAGGCTTGCTTGACCACCCAGCGTCAGAGGGAAGAGCCACAGGGCAGCGGTCGCAAGGACCACCCAAGACTCCTTCGGATCGAGCTTCCTCCACTGCACTAGGCACACAGATACGATCGACACCACAGTCACGGCCGCCAGCACCGTGTGCAACCGTGGCACCGATCCCAGCTCGAGGCCCGTATCGAAGATGGGGCGCGCCACATCGAACAGTCGCTCGGTCGGAAGATTGGTGCCATAGTTGAACTGCGACTGGACCTTGAAGAATCCTCCCCAGCTCCCCGTCTGACTCCACTGAAGGATCTGTACCGCGCAGAACCCGAGGAGGGTTCCACCTGCAGCGAACATGCCTGCCCTCAACCTCGTTCTACGCGTCAGATCGGAGCGCGCCATCAAGAGCCAGGCGATGGTGACCGGAGCGATAGCGAAGATGGTCGGATAGGTGAACGCTGCTGCCGCGCCCGCAAGGCCGGCCAGTTGCCACCGCTGCCTCTCCAGCATCCGCAGGTAGACCAGCATCAGCAGCGTAGTCATCGACATCGGAAAGACTGCTCGGTAATAGACGTGCCCGAAGAAAAAGGCCGCAGCTCCCAGCGCGAGGAGGGCATGGGACATGCTCCTCGGCAAGAGGAACCATCTCCATAAGACGACAAGCGTGGCGAGCTGGGCCACAACCGAGACCGTCACTCCCGACGCAACGGGTGACAAGCCGGTCAGGGAAACGGTCTTTAACAGCAGGGGGTACCCCGGGAACCATCCCGCCGTTCCACACCATTGGGTGGGCTCTACCGCGAAACCGAGTGTGTCGAGGAGAGCGGTCGTAACAGACAGAGGATCCCACCAAGTGATGTCTATACACCCCGACAAGGTGTATCCGTGGCGAGCGATGTCGAGATAGTGGAACGAGTCCCAATGCGCCCAGGTCCAGGGATCTAGGTAGCTGTATCCGTCTATCCAAGCTGCTAGCGCAAGGACCGAATTGACGAGCAGGAATGCGAGGAGCGGCGGCAGCCACGCAAAGACCCCTCGCTCTGCCTGCCTCATAGCCATATCCTACGGGTAAGCATGGCAAGCCCCTCGTTCCAGCCGAAGCCTTACGACAGCCTGTCGGTGATCATGCCTTTCCGCGATGAGCAGGCCACGCTGCGTCACGCCCTCAGTCGCCTCCTCGCCGTCGAGTTCTCCATCCCTCTTGAAGTTGTCTTGGTCGACGATGGGTCTCAAGATCGCAGCGTCGACACCATCGAAGATCTGCTCTCTTTGGATCACGTCCTTCTCTTGCGCAACGAAGAGGGCCGGGGGAAGGGGAACGCCGTTCGGAGCGCCCTGAACGATGTGAGTGGCGACATCGTCGCAGTCCTCGATGCCGATCTCGAATACGACCCAGCGGATCTCGTTCCTCTCGTTAACGCGGTCCGAAGTGGTCAAGCATCCGTGGCCTATGGATGCCGACCCCGCTCGCGCGACAGTTTCTATTCGTTCTGGTACATGGTTGGGGGCCGGGCAACCTCGCTATGGGCCAGCCTCCTATTCGGTTCACGCGTTCGAGACATACACACATCGCTGAAGGTAGCCTCGAGAGACCTGTGGCATTCCCTCGGCTTGCGATGCGATGGATTCGATCTGGACACCGAGATCACGGCGAGATCACTGCGACTCGGTCACCGTATCGTCGAGCTACCGGTCGGCTATTCGGCCAGAAGCAAGAAAGAAGGAAAGAAGTTGCGATGGACGGCAGGCGTCAAGAGCATGTGGTTGCTCACGCGCATCCGGCTCGAGGCAGCAAAACCACCGGCGGCACAAGAGGCTCAACCAGAAACGAACGTAGCGGTCTAGGCGCTGAGTGAAGCAGGACGGTCCAAAGAGGGACCTCTAAGCGGAACGTTCCTTGCGCTCGCGCTCCTTGGGACGGGGCACCAAGGTTGGGTTGACCTTCTCTTGAACGACCTCACGGGTGATGATGCAACGCCCCACGTTCGCTTCGCTCGGAAGGTCGTACATGACGTTTAGAAGGACCTCTTCAAGGATCGCCCGCAGGCCGCGTGCTCCGGTCTTACGAAGCATCGACTGCTGGGCGATAGCCGCCAGTGCATCGTCCTCGAACTCGAGCTCTACGCCATCGAACTCGAAGAAGCGCTGGTATTGCCTAACCAGTGCGTTCTTCGGCTCGGTCAGGATATTGATCAGTGCGTCCTCGTCTAGCTGATGCACCGTGGTGATGACGGGAAGGCGACCGATGAATTCGGGGATCAAGCCGTACTTCAAGAGATCCTCAGGCAGGACCGAAGCCAAGATGTCGGTTTGCTCACGCTCTTCGATCCCGCGGACATCGGCACCGAATCCGATCCCCTTGCGGCCCACGCGTCCCTCGATGACCTTGTCCAAACCCGCGAACGCTCCACCGCAGATGAACAGAACGTTGGTCGTGTCGATCTGGATGAACTCTTGATGAGGGTGCTTACGCCCACCTTGAGGAGGCACGCTCGCCGTAGTGCCTTCGAGGATCTTCAACAGAGCCTGTTGAACCCCCTCGCCGGACACATCTCGGGTGATCGAGGGGTTTTCGGACTTGCGAGCGATCTTGTCGATCTCGTCGATGTAGATGATTCCGGTCTCGGCGCGCTTCACGTCGTAGTCCGCGGCCTGGATCAGTTTCAGCAAGATGTTCTCGACGTCCTCGCCGACGTAACCGGCCTCGGTCAAGGCGGTCGCATCGGCGATGGCGAAAGGAACGTTGAGCATGCGAGCAAGCGTCTGTGCCAACAACGTCTTGCCGCAACCCGTCGGTCCGAGCAGCAAGATGTTGCTCTTGGCCAGCTCGACGTCGGACTCCTTACTGCCGACCTGGATCCTCTTGTAGTGGTTGTAGACGGCGACGGAAAGAACCTTCTTGGCCTGCTCCTGACCAACGATGTAGTCGTTGAGGAATTCGTAGATCTCTTTCGGCTTGGGAAGGTCCTCGAGCTTGAGCTCGGGGGCTTCGGCGAGCTCTTCCTCGATGATCTCGTTGCAGAGGTCGATGCACTCGTCGCAGATGTACACGCCGGGACCGGCGATGAGTTTCTTAACCTGCTTCTGAGACTTCCCGCAGAAGCTGCACTTCAGCAGGTCGCCGCCGTCCCCGAACTTTGGCATCTAGATGTCCCCCCTACGCCTCTTCCGGGCCTTCTACAGCCTGGACCTGTTGCTCACGCGCCAACCTAGTCGGCTCACCCGGCATCAGCGCTTCACCTTGCTTCTCCGCTAGAGCTCTGCGGGTCAAGATGTCATCGATAATACCGTAGGCCTTGCTTTCCTCGGCGGTCATGAAGCGATCGCGATCGATGTCTTTGTCGACCTGCTCGAGTGGCTGGTCGGTGTGATCCGCGATGATCTCTTTCATCCGTTGCTTGAGGGCAAGGACTTCCTTCGCCTGGATCTCGATGTCCGATGGCGTGCCCGAGAAACCTGCCGATCCTTGGTGGATCATGATCTTGGAGTTCGGGAGTGAGTAGCGCTTGCCTTTGGTTCCACCCAACAGCAAGATAGCGCCCATCGACATCGCCATCCCGACGCAGATCGTCGAAACATCAGGCTTGATGTACTGCATCGTGTCGTAGATCGCGAGGCCGGCATAGACCTGGCCGCCTGGTGAGTTGATGTAGATGCTGATGTCTTTGTCGGGGTCTTCGGATTCGAGATGGAGTAACTGGGCGACGATGAGGTTCGCCACCTGGTCATCGATCGGAGTGCCGAGCATGATGATCCGCTCCTTGAGCAGACGCGAGTAGATGTCGAACGAACGCTCGCCCCGGCTCGTCTGTTCGATGACGACCGGAACAAGGTAGTTCTGGTATCGATCTTGCTCTTTCATCTGATCCTCCAAGCGACTGTTCTCGTTGTTATCGGTAGTCTCTCAGTTGTCCTGAATGAATCTTTCTATCTAGTCCTGGGGGCTTGTAGCCGGTTCTTCGGGCAACTCGGTTCCGTCGGCCGCCGTCTCGACCACAGGCTCTATGGGCGCAGGGCGCCCCTTGACCTCGATGTTGGCTGCTATGTGCTGAACGGACTTGCGTCGCATCACATCTGCCGCTAAAGCCGACAAACGACCTTCGGCCACCAATCGTTCCGCCACCTGTTGAGGCTCCTGGCCGCTGCGGGCCGCTACGAAGGCCACCTCCTGGCCCAGGTCTTGTTCGGTCACCTCGACGTCGATCGCACGGGCGAGTTCCTCAAGGAGCAGTTCTGCCTTGACCGACCGGGTCGCTTGAGCGCGGAGATCGCTGCGCACCTCAAGTTCGGTGGAACCGGACTGCTCGGCATACTCGGCCAAGCTGAGGCCCGCCTTCTGGAGGTCGTCTTCGACATGGTGGATGCGGTGGTGGAACTCCGAATCGACGAGTTTCTCTGGAGGTTCGAGATCGGATGCGTCCACGAATGCCTGTAGCGCCATCGAATGGATCTGCTCGTCCACCAAGGCGCGCTTGTAATCCGCCATACGGGCCCTAAGGTCGTCACGCAAAGCGTCGACCGATTCGAATTCGCCCACCTGTTTCGCGAACTCTTCGTTCAACTCAGGCAGTTTCTTGGTCTTAACTTCCTTCACTAGCACCGTGAAAGAAAGCTCTTCGCCGCTGCCGGGAAGCGGGTCGGTGAATCTCAGGATCGCGCCTGCTTTCTCGCCCTCGAGCTGCTCGTCAAGGCTGGGAGGCCCGAGCCTCGAACCCACCTCGTACAGCATGTCGGGAGCCGTCGCACCTTCGACCAACTCCTCGTGGCGATAGCCCTTGAGGTCGATCAGCACATGGTCACCACGCATCGCGGGTCTCGAAACCGTTTCCAGATCGGCGAAGCGATCACGCAACCGATCGATCTGCTCGTCGATCTCTTCATCGGTTACCTCAGATGGCGGAGCCTCGATGGAGATGCCGGCGAGGTCGGGCAGGGAGATCTCAGGCCGGAGGTCTATCGTCGCTTCGAAGACGAGCGGTTGGCCATCCTCCCACTGGGTCACGTCGAGCTCCGGAGGTGCTATCGGCTCGAGGTTCTCGCTAGTGACCGCCTCCCGATACAGGTCGGGCAGGGCATCCCGTAGCGCCTCTTCGCGGATCACCTCGGGACCGACACGGGCGTCGATCAGTTGACGGGGGACCTTGCCCTTACGGAAACCCGGGACCTTGATGTCTTTCGCCCACCGCCTGTAGGCCTGAGCGATGGCAGGCTCGAGGGCAGCGGGGGGAACGGTGACGGTGAGCTTGACCTGGTCTTTGCCGAGGCTCTCGCTCGTGATCTCTAGTGAAGTCATTGGAAGCGCATCCTAAGGCGGTGACAGGCCGACCCAGACGACGCCGTTGGGAAAGGGAGGTACTCGCGGATCTCAAGTTGGGAGCCAGGAGCCGCGCTAGGCGGACGAAAGTGGGGATGGCGACCCCTGACTCCCAAACTGAAACCCACGAGTTGATAGTGCGCCTGCTGATGATTCTACGGCTGCCCCCAAGATAAGGAACCCTGACGGCAGCGATATGGGTACCGGTCTACCTCGGTGTTACACGTGTCCGCTACCGACCGCAGCAGGTCACCCGGTCACGGCGGTAAGCGAAGCAAGGAGATACTAGCCCGGTCTCGGCCGGACAGGCGGCAAAACTGCCATCTCCAACCGCTTCCACCGCTCTCTTGGGGGGTCTACGACCTTGGGATACCAGCGTTTTCGATCGCATGCGATGCTACGGGGAGACGGGGCGTGGCGCAGCTTGGCAGCGCGCGTGCTTTGGGAGCACGAGGTCGTCGGTTCGAATCCGGCCGCCCCGACCATGTGATGTCGCGGGGCATGGTGGACGGGTGTCGCGGAGCATAGTGGACACTCGTCAACCTTGCCCTCGC
>CALMBW010000006.1 GCA_937863385.1 uncultured Actinomycetes bacterium
GCGCTGTTGCCCGACACGGCATGAGAGCCGGTACGCGCGAGCGCGAACCACAGAACAGCTATGAAAGCGAGCGCGGGAAGGATCGCCATCACGATGCGGAGCGACTTCGAGCGCCGGGGCTCCTGAGGCAAGTGGACATCGGCCCCGCTAGCCATCGGATCGCTCATTCGGTCACCGACTCAGAAGGGTCGCGACCCGACCATTGCCACATCGCGACCGCGATGCCGATAGCAACTACAGCGCCAGCGACCAGCAACGTGACCCGCCCCCCCGATGAACCTGCGGCCCTCTGCACGAGGGTCGCGAAGCGCGTCATCAGCCCCACTAGCGGGTCGCTCCCGAGGGCGCGCGGCGGTGCCCACAGCACGCGCGCCCAGTAATAGCTGAGGTAAGCGCCCGCGACCAAGAGCAACCCCGACGCGATCCGCTGCATATGGGGCAACAGTCTCTTGAGTCGACGGGCGAGACCATCCCGGGCCAGCGCAGCGCCGAGCGACAGCGCCATCAACATCGTCGCCATGCCGAACGCGTATGCCCCGAACACGATCGTCCCTTCGAGCACGCTCGCGGTCGCAAGCGAGGCCCCGACGAGTGCAACGAAGATCGGAAGGGTGCACCCCAACGAGCAGATCGCGTAGGCGGCCCCGAACCAAACCATCGTCGTGGGATGCCGGCGCCTTTGCACCGGCACCGGCCGTCGGGGACTCAGATAGACGGTACGGCCTGTCAGGCCAGCCACCGCGGCGACGAGCATCAGCGCGCCGATTGCGAGCCCTGCCCAAGGGATCGCGCTCGTGAGCTGCGTGACGCCATATGCGATCGGCACGCCGACGACCGCGAACACCCCCAGAAAGCCAGCGCTGACGAGGAGTCCCACGAGAAGCCCCTGAGCAGCGCGCGCCGGAGCGCGCGGCAGGACATCTTCTTCGGCTCCTACATAGAAGGACAGGAATGCCGGTAGCAGTGGGAAGCCGCACGGGTTGACACTCGCGAGGGCCCCGGCAACCAGGGCGAGAGCGAGAGGCAACTCCTATCGCCTCACGGACGGGCCCATGTGTCGCCGCCGTCGCGGCTTACGTACACCGACGCTTCGGGAGCCTCGAGCACCGCAGCGAACAGCACCTCGGGGTCGTTGGGACTGAACTCGACGATCGACGCTCCCGTGGGGATCTCGAGCGGCTCCCAGTTCGCACCGCCATCGGTGCTTACCGCAGCGGACCCTTGTGTGGTGGCGATGATGTGGTCGGTGTCATTCTGGTCCCAGCTCACCCACATCGCTCCCTGCACGCCGCCGAGTGCTCCCCAGGTACGACCTCCATCGGTGCTCTCCATAGCACCGCCGCCCATGTCGGGCGCGAGCAGATGCTCGTCATCCAAGGGATCGACCTGGATGCGCCCCATGAACGCGCCGCCGACCTCTTCACTACGCGCTTCCCACGACTGACCGCCGTCGGTCGACGCGAACGTGCCGACGCCAGCCAGCCCGGCGTAGATGACTTCCCTACCTGCCCCGAGCGCGTGGACGTCGGTCGAAGGCAACCCATCGTTCAGTTGCTCGAATGTCTTGCCACCGTCTCTGGAGACGCTGAGCCCGGGATGTCCGCCGACGAATATCGCGCCGTCGGTGAATGCCCAACCCATCGCGTCGGCACCGTTGAGACTCTCAACCACCTCCCACGTCGCACCACCGTCCGTGGAGATCGAGACCCCTTGGTGACTGCCGATGTAGAGCGTGTCGGGGTCGTCGGGACTCACCACCAGCGAGTGAAGGTCGCCGCCCACGACCGGGTTGGCAACCGAGGCCCCCGGAGCGGGGGCATCGACTCCGTCGGAGCGGAGCGCGATCAGAGCCACACCCATGGCCACGAGTCCGACCACCCATAGGATCGTTGACTTCTCGCGGAACCACGGTTGTGGCTTCCTCTTGTGGGCGCCGGATCGTGGTTTTGCCTGCGGCCTTTTCTTGCTCAGGCCGGGACGGGTCTGGGTCTTAGCCATCGAGCGCCTCAGTCTTGTCCTCGAGCACTCTCTGTGCCTTCAGACGAGATAGCTCGTCGCGTAGCTCGGCGACCTCCTGCTTGGACGCGCCCTGATCAGACTGGCCGTGCTTGCGCCCCAAGAGCATCGGGACACAGATCAGCAGCATCATCACCCCGCACGCGAGAGCGGGCAGATAGGCAATCAACGATCTCAATTTTGACCTCCTCGAACTAGACGTGGCGCCGTGAATTGGGCGCGCGAAGACGGCTAGGCGACGCGCGGAGGCTTGTAGATAGTTCGAGAAAGAAGGAGCCGATAACGAGGTTGGACAGCTAGATGGAACCGGGAACTCGTCAGGAGGACACTGAGCACGAGGAGTGAAAGGACCCCGGCACACAGTCCCAGCGCGAAGGGGGCCATAGCCGAGGTACATGAAGGGCACTCCGCCATGTGGCCCATACCGATCGGCAGCGCCAAGAGGATAAGGAGCAGGATAAGGAGCACCAACCCAGTCTTCTTCATCCGCCCTAGGTTACCCTCGATCTCGGAGGTGTTCGTCTGTGGATAGCGGTCGGGCAGACTCGAAACGGATCTTCACCCTTCTGTGGGCGGCGTTCATCGTGCAGGTCGTGGGACGGCTGCTCGACTTCCGGTGGCACGTCACGCACGACGGTTTCGAAACGGCGCGCGACCAAGTACATGCGCACTGGCTGATGTGGCTCGGAAACCTGTCCATCCTGACCATCTCAGTATGGGGCGTGCGTTCCCGACCAGCTGACGAACAGCAGCGCGGCTATCTGGTTGTGCTGTGGTCAAACGTCCTCCTCGGCGTGGTCTCAGTGATGCACTTCATCCAGCATCTCAATAACCAGGAGGTGGATTGGGCTCACATCGCGCTCGCCGTTACGAACCTCGGCTCGGTGTGGGGCGTGGTGATGGTGACTTTGGCGAGAAGGGGCGGGGCCACGGAAGCTCTGGGCAAGTGATGAAGCAGCTCCATTCAGACAAGATATCGGGTCCACTGAGCGTTGTGCTAACTCTCTGCATTCACCATTCCACATCAACCAGTCGTTCAGGCGCTCAGCAACTCCGCAAGTTCTTGTGCATTTCGCTGTGCGTAGTCAGAGGAGCAGTTGTCTAGATCCGGATAAGCGCTGTGCTAGATGCCATTTCCGCAGGTCGCTGCTGAGCGTCCGGCGATATTTATCAGGACTAGGGGACACGCCGCCTGACTGGCTCTACCTCCCGGAAGTAAATCCACCAGACGGTATCGAAAATCTCGATCGTCGTGTGGCCGGGCTCAAGCACCCGCAGTGCCTCAAGTGAGTCCACATTCTCTGGTCGAGTGACATCAAAGAAGACCTGGTCCAGGGCCTCGCGTATGCGCTTCGGGTCTTTGATCGTCGCATCTGGCGCCGGATGATTAGGTCCCCATTGTGGGTTCAGGTACGCACCGAAGATAGCCAAGTTGTCGAGGATGGGTATGAGGGCGGGTCGCTTCTTATGAAGAAGTTTCGTTGCCGTGGAGGCTCCGAATCCTGGCCAAGCGGCGACCTTTCCAATGAGCTCAGCGACGGCCTGGCGCTCCTCGGCAGAGGTGTCGCTTAGTGACCCAACTGGCAGCCCCTCGAGATCCAACTCCTCGGAGCGTTCGATGATGCTCTTGGCATTCCGCCACGTGACTTGGGAATTCATCAATAGCGTCACGCCAAGGTCCTCCACCAGAACGCGGTCAGACGGAGTCATCGGACCATGTTTCAAGTACCAATAGCCGCTGTCGGAACGGAATGCCGCAAGCCGAGTTTCCGCTCCCTCGACCCATCTATCGACCCCTCCGCCGCTGTAGAGCAAACGCACTATTGCTCCCTACATGTAATAGGCGTAACGGGTTGCCACGGCGTCTTCCAAAGATGCGTAGCGCAAGATCTGACCAACTCGCCCCGAGGTCCGAAGCGTCAGCGGCTCCCGTCCATCAAACTGCGTGTTGTTCCAATTCATCTTTGAGAGGCTGAGGGCCTCGCGCGCCACATCACTAATCGCGGTCTCGCTTCTAGCGATGTTCATAACGACCGGTCGCGGTACGTACATGCCAGGATAGGCCCGATAGAACTCCACAGTCCCTCGCGTGTAAACCAGCACGTTCGCCTCGTCCAGCTCCACGACAGTTCCCCGCAAAGGGGGAAACTGACCGATCCGGAACAACCGAGTAGTGGGCCGTCTCAGGACCCATAGAAGGTCAAGTAGCTCGACACCAGAAGCACTCGCCGCTGATTCGAAGCCTTCGGTCTCCGCTGGGTTGTAGTTCGAGGACTTATGGACCACGATTCGGGCGGGGAGGTGCCCATGAATGCGGCGGTATTCATCGAGGGCCGCGCTCAGAAGCTTTGCAGCAGCATCGCTATCCAGGTGTGGTTGCCGATCGTCCTTTGAAATCTTGGCTGGCCCACCTCTGACAACGACGCCGTCTCCGCGTTCATTGAAGACCTGAGCCATCGCGGTATGTAGCGACGCCTTATCAAGAGTCCGATAGAAACTGACACCTACGAAGCAGCTGGCTAAGTGCGTTGATTCACGGGGCATTCGCCACGGCGATCCCCCAGCCTTGTAATAGAGGGCGGTATGGATGTTCCATGCCCGCGTAGCTTCGTCCTGAAGGCCTCTCTTGGCCCCTTTAGGAGTTTTCCCTAACCACGTCTCGTTGCGCACGATTTGCAGCGGGCAGGAAAGGCGCAAAGTGGTGGCCTTGAGTAGGTCATGGAAATCAACCGTTTCTGAACCGTCGGAGGGGGACGTTTCATCCGACGACCCTTCAGAGGAAGACTCGGTTGCGACATCGAACAGCTTTTCGGACGGGGCGTCGGCTAACTCATCTGGTCGTACGCAGATGATGACCTTGGGACGATTCGTCTCGGCCAGTGACTCCGCCTCGGCCGAGTACAGATCAGCCGCTTCCCGCGCAGCGTGCAGAGGATTCGTCGACTCCAAGCGCTTTATGGCGGCGCTCGGGATCACTCGGGTTAACGAGTCGTCAAAAAGTAGTTCGGAGCCGAATGCAACATCACTTCGAAATCCAGGAAAGGCAGGGAACAGCATCTGCTGGCCATGTTTCGACGCTTTGGCATCTATGGGCTGCCGGCATCGATCCAGCCAGTCGCGCATCCCCTCAACGCCACGAGCGGGGCCGATGAGCCCCACGGGGATCGAGACGGGAGCAGTGGATGACTCCGCATCAGCTGGCCCGAAATCCGTGATTCCGACTCGCGGGTCGATGTGTCTGTTTCCACCGGCAAACTCAAGATCCGGCTCCTCCAGGACATATGCCTTCATCGGAGCTCCAACTGCAATCCGGCCGCGTCTTGACCATCGCCTGTATCGGGAAGGTAGACAGTTTCCTTCCAGGCTCGTTCGTCAATTCCGACGTCCACGGTCAATTCGACGAGGCGCCCGAACATGATGCGAGGATCAGGTGATTCCAAGAGTGAGTCCTCCCCTCGCAGGAATGCGGCCCACGTCCTAACAAGATCGCGAACCGCCGGGTTGCGCTCTCGTTGCTTCATTCCCTTGACCAGATCGGATGTGAAGAGGGAATCGATCGTGCCGTCTCGCGTGTAGTGGTACGTAGGGTCAATCTCAAGAAACCAGCTGTCACCGTAGCGACGGAAACGCAGATCGGCGGCGAGGTGACGGCAATACTTGACTCGCTCCCCATCTGCAGTTGTGTAAGTCGAGAAGACCGTCCTGCCTTTCCCCCGCGGTGTGTGCTTTATGCGCCGGTCCCTCCTGTCACGAGGGGCGGTGAAGTACGTGTACTTCTTTTGCGGGTGCCAGGCGATATCGGGATGATGCATCGACCGCAAGGTGAAGTTCAGAAGCGCCACGAATCGTCGGACCACATCTGAGTCAGCACTAGTCGCCCACTCGTCGGTTCGAATCGTAGAGATTCGACCCTTGGCGAGCGGCGCAAGAGGTCCCTCATCCAGGCGCTGAAACGAGTAGATACGACCCTTCGAGAGTAAGAATCCGCTCTCAAAAGACTCGCGCTTTCTCATTAGATCCCACGCATCCCCCCGCTCCCTACAGTCGGTTTCTACGCTGAAGATCTCAGGTGCGAAACGATCTACCGGAAGGAGGTTAGAAACGAGTCGTTCAGGACGCGCTATGCGTGGGGCTACATAACCATGAGGAGTCCCGATTTCGACTAGCCGGCTCTGCGCGGAAGCCGTAAAACGATCGCGCTTCTTCTGAAAAACGATCCGTCTCTCACGCCGGCGGGACTGGTCATTGAACCAGCCGTTGAGGTCCTTGAACCATGCAGTTTCGCTAGCGAGGTGAACGAAAACCAGGATCATTGGCTGGCCACTCCTCAGCCAATACTTCAAGTCCTGGTCGTCACACGTGATAGCGAAGGTGTCGTCCGACTCGCTTGGGAGACGATCCCGCGTTGTCTTGATTTGTACGTCGATTGTCATTCCCGTCGCCACCAAAGACTCAGGCTCAATTAACTCGATGACGCCATCGACGCCAAAGTCGATCCGACGGTCGTGCCAGTAGAAGCCCATGTCCGTCACGAGCTTCCGCACGATCGAAACGCCGCGCTCCCCAATCTGACCTTGGGGAGTGGTCTTCTTGGGCCCTCGGGCCCGCTGTCTTCGATTGCCCATTGGACGCCTTTCCCCGGTATGACAACGTCCCGGTAGACGTTAGGGCTGGGGTGTGACAAGAAGTCTGGCCGCAGTCCTGGAAGAGATTACAAGCCTGAAATTACCTCGATGTGACTCGACCGTCAATGCGTTCGCTTGTGAAGCACTTCACAAGGAGGGGACTCCACAGCGAGCAATCAGGGGGCCTCGAGGGCCTTCTGCATTTCCTCGAGCGTGTCGGGAAAACCCTCCAATGGCGGGACATCCGCAGCCACGCCAGCCAGGGCCAAGAGATCCAGCAGCTCTTCGGTGCCGTAGGTGAGCAGGCGCACCTCGGGTGCGTACTTCTCCAAGACGCTCCTCCGGAAGGTGATGGGCACCTTGCCCCTTGATGTATCGAGGAGGTAGACGCCCTCGAAGTCGGGATGTGGATGGAAACGCTGACTAGTTGCCTCTACCCCGAGCAACACCCTCTCCAGGCCGAGCAAATCGATCGCAGCGCGAGGATTCTCCGTAGCAGCCTCGGGAGCAGTTCCCAGGTCCTCGAGAGTGAGTGCTCGCGCCTTCGCCTTCTCGATTGCGTCTCTAATCTCAGCAACCCTCTGGCCGATCTCTTGATCTCGGTTCTGACTAGGTGACATCGCCACTGTCTCGATGACCCCTTCGATTTGTCCTAAGACAGGCTGTGCTGGGCCCACGATGTCCGTGAACCAGTCGTAGTCCTCCTTAATCCCGGCGTAGATCTGCTCCTCGACAGTGTCTGTGTAGAAGTAATTCCGAATGTCGACTACGGGTTTGCCACCGATGCGATCCACTCGGCCAATACGTTGCTCGACCCGCATGAAGTTCCACGGCATGTCGTAGTTGATGAGGAGTCCACACGTTTGAAGATTCAGACCCTCTGACAGGGAATCTGTACCTATCAGGATCTTCACTTCCTTACCTTCTCGAAACAGGTTCTTAACCTCGACTTTTGGTACTTGGACCCAGACCCGCTTTTCAGCATCCCAACGCTCTCCCCCGCGACCGGACCAGGAGACAACCTTGTTCCCGTACACGGACACAAGCTGTTCTCGGACGTAATCCATCGTGTCTCCGTATTGGGTAAAAACAATTGCAGTGTCGTGAACTCCGTGAAACGCCTCATTCAACTCGTTGTGCAGATACTGCATCTTCGATTCATCAGGGGGTCGTTTGGCCAAGTCAGTCAGGAAGTGATCGATTTCGGCCACCTCTGCCGCAAGGTCTTGTCCCACGGGGGGTAGATCCTCGGGCTCCAGCAATGTTGAGAACTCGATGGCAGCAAGATCGTCTGCGTCAAGCAGGTTGTCAGCGGAAGCACGACCGAGGAGCACATCGCGCCGACGCTGAAGACTGCGTTCGATCGCGAGAAAGCTTGAGGTAAGCCTTCTGCGATAAACGGTCATGATGAAGCCCAAGGCCTTCTGAGCTCCAGCATCCAGGACGTAGGCGTTGTAATAGCGCGAGATGTACGCCTCGATGCGATCGTAAAGAGCTCGCTCCGCAGAAGTCATCGGGATAAAGCGGTCGACGACATCACGCTGAGGGATAGTCGTTGCCGGCGGCAGAAGCCCGGCTTCCTTATAGCGACGCAACACTCTTCGCGTAGTACGAAACACTCGATCACGAGTCGGAGTATGTCTTCGCAGCCATTCGTCCAACCAAGGCCGTGTGTGAGCAGGAAGCGTCTCAGCGGTCGTAGCGGTTAATCCGGTTCTGGCGAAGTCCCGTATCGGTTTCGATCCAGCCAATCCGACTTCGGCTTTCACTTCTTTTTCCAACACAGGATCAATCTCAGCGGATGTGTCACTGAAGTAGTCGGCGCTCATACGTTGGAGGAAATCCCATCGCCTCTCGCCGAAGGTCTCCCGCAACTCTTCGTAATAGTCGATGAAGTTATCTGCAGAGCTTCCCCACATCGGCGTGAGATTGAGCAGCTCCAACAGGTCCCAAGCCTCATGCGCATGCATTTGCATAGGCGTCGCCGACGCAAGGTAGAGGCTGCCCGCTGAGCCCGCCGCTCGCATGCTCTGGAGAAGGGCCAGCAGGGAGTTGGGTGTGTCCGAGGGCTTCGAGCCTCGACGACGTGCATGGTGGGCTTCATCCACGAACACGACGTCCCATGGACCTGCATCGAGAACGACTCGTCGCTGCGCCCTCCGCCGCGCGAGGTGGGACGAGCCCAATAGCACAGGGAAAGCGCCCCACGGGTTTTCACTACGCGAGTGGGGAGTTATCTCCTCGTCAATCCCACCTCGTCGAAGGAAGTATCGACCGCTCTCAAGCCTCGGAACACGCAATGAGAACTTCTCATCGAGTTCCTCTTGCCACTGTCGGATAACGGAGGCGGGAACAAGAATCAGTATTCGCGAGGCACGGCCGGAAATGATCAGCTCGCGAATAACCAGTCCCGCTTCGATGGTCTTGCCTAACCCGACCTCGTCAGCGAGTAAGTACGACCTTGGGTAAGTGGCGATGATCCGCTTCGCGATCGCCATCTGGTGCGGAAGCGCCTCCACCCCCGCTGTCGAGAAGCCCACTCCTGTGCCACCCTTGATCCGTGGCGCCGCCGCGATGTATTCGAGAAGACTCCTTTGACCCGCATCATTGATTAGCGGCTTTTCTTCTGGGTCGGGGGCCGGAGGGGGGCCAGCTGTCGGCTTTACCCTGGCCAGTAGTCGCTCTTGCAGTGCCATGGGGAAGGGAAGCACCTTCCAGCCCGCATCTGGACGCCCATTCCAGTGAGCTTCGAAGCGATCCATTACCGGCTGACCACTCCAGGCCCAGACTTCGGGCATCCACGACGTCGAAACTGAGAAGGTCTCGTAATTGACGCGATGCCCGCCCTCGGATTCATTGTTTGAGCCTTCAAACGTCACCCGATTGCCGTCAGCGTCGGTGAGCACGCCATACTTCGCGTGGAAGTAGGCGGTGGTCTGATCGCGCCGCAGAGGCCGACCCAGATGATCGGTTGGCACTCCGATCTTGATCTCAAGAAGATTTTCTTTGATGAGCCAGGCCAGCGTCTCAAGTCGATGCTCATCAATAATGTTTGAGGCTTCCAATGGGTCCTGGAGGAGCGCTCGAACCAAGACGTCCTCGAGCGGTTCGCCTTCCTCAATAGCTCTCACATCATCGTCAGACATCTCCGCGCCAGCTATCAGGCGCATCGTTCCGCCGTTGGCGAGCATGCGGGACAAGCCTCTTGCCACGCTCCGGAGTGATGAAGACCGAAAGTATCCAGTTACGCGGTCGTAGGCGACAGCCTCAGACAAAACGGGTACGAAGAAGCCGTTCAGCCGATCGTCGCTCGTCGAGTATGACCCTCGAAGTTCTAGCTCTCGAAAGGACATTTTCTTAGCTAGACCTCATCGAGGAGCGTTTGCTGAGCGCTCACCGGCTCCGAGCTTTCAACCTGAGGAGTGGCGACTTCCGGGAAATAGGCGCTACAGATCCGGTCGAGGATCCCTGCCTCGGGCACAACCCAAGCACCTTTCACTTTCGTACGGGGAATCGCGTTCACAAATCCTTGGAGTGCCGCAATAAAACGGCCATCAGAAATTAGACCAGTGCGATCAAGGAACAATTTGGCTGCGGCGAGCCCGTCTACGTCGGCAATGTGCATCGCTGTATGAAGTCCATCCAAGGCAATAGAGAAGGAGCTCGCCTCTGGGTACACCCCTGAGAGACCGGCCTCATAGTCCGCTTCACGACGCAATCGCTTGGAAGGCGGCAGCATTACGACAGTCCCCGTTTTCTTCTCGAGAACACGCGCCTGGCGGAGTTCATCCACATCCAATCCACCAACGGCAAGAGCCAGTCGACGGGCTTCGTCGAACGGAAACTCGACCGCCTTGAAAGTGTCCCAGGCAACTAGGCAGAAGTCAGTGAGGGGATCTAGAGCCTGATCGCGTCCAACCAACCGTTGGCGTTGGAGTCTGGTCACCTCAGCTCGGGCCGAATCCAACGCCTCCTCCGGGCGAAGCAGCCTGCTACGACCTGTCACTGGATCGGCTTCAGATGAGTAGACCGGCCAACGGGAAGAAATAACCGATAGTGCGGGTCCGTAGGTGGAAAGCAGTAGGTCGACCCCAGCAATCCCCTTTCCACCGAACTCCCTGAGAGCTCTTCTGGCCTCCGACCTCACTTCCGGCTCGAGATCTTCGAAATAAGCGCCTTCAGTTCCAGATTCGCGTTTACGACACGCCAACATGATTGTTGATGCGGCGGCGTTCTTCTTTGCCTGATGTGAACTCGTTTCGCTCTCAGTATTGACCGGCCATGAAGCCTCAATCGTGAAACCGGCTTCCATGAGAGAAGAGCCGAGGGCGTCCCAAGCGTCGGCACTCTTATGCGTGAACATCACCGTCATGACGCCTTCGTCTATTAAGACGCGGTGACATTCGGCAAAGATCGATTGCATCTTTGTCTGGTAGTCAGCGTTGGCCAGTGAGCGCTTACGGTTCCCTGCATCCGCGAACCTAGCCAGATTCGTTACGGCTTCATTCTTCTTGTCAGTGAGGTCGCTTTCGTAAAGCTCGGGCCATATCAAACCCAGAGTTCGCTTCTCCCACACGTAGAAAAAATCAGATAACTCCGCATACATGACGTTGTCACCATAGGGAGGATCTACGCACACGAGTGTTTGCGACCGGTCCGACAACTCGCTGAGGTCGCCTGCGTTCTGGTTGTTAACGGAAACGTGTCCAGGAACGGGGTGATTGAGGCTGACCGTCTGTAGAGAGTCGACATCACTTGGAGTTAGAAGCTCTGCAATGCCCTTGTACGCGTCACATATCTGTTGAAGAGCCCATGGATACAACTCTCGGGCGCCCTCAAACTCAGTCACCGTCCAGCGAAAAGTGAAGTTGTGTTTCTCGAATTGGGATCTGATTTGCTGTCGACCTGTCATCCACGTGCACCCAAGAGAGTTCCAGTTGACGCCCTTTGCGATCGTCATCGCGAGCACGGCAAGAATCGCATTGGCCTTTTCGGCATCCGCAACTCCAGCACGGACCTCAGGAACCAGGCGTCGGTACTCTTCGACAAACGTGCCATGAACCAGCAGTTGGCGAGGGGTGAAGAAGTCCGCCCAGGTTGTCATTCCATAGAGTCGGTGGCCGCGGTCGTAATTGGAGATCTCATCGATCGGCTCAGTCGGGATGACATCGGCCGCCTGCCATTCGGACCAACGGCGCTTTAGTTCAGCCTCTGCTGAAGCAAGTGATTCGAGGTCAGTGGGCGTTGGGGCTCGAAACCCACGCTTTCCTCCTACGCGAACAGCGACTGCGTAGAGCTGAATACCCATCCGACCAGACTGAGCCTCAGCCTTGATGTAGTCACCATCAATCGCCAGATCGTCCCAAGGAGATACAGCATCACCCCCGGCGACCGTCCCCTTGTCGGGATTCGACTCACGGGCATTCTTGCCTGAGACAACCTCAAACTCAATCTCATCCAGTGGCTCGCCATCCCTTTCAATAATCAGGCGAACGGCGACTTCATTCTTGGCATCCTTCGACAACCACCAGTTCGGGGAGAGAGGAACGGGCTTACCGGTTCTGGGACAGGCAACGGTCCTTGCAAAGAGGTACGAGTTGTTATCGCTTGCATCCGGTAATTGAAAGTATGGCTCCAACCGATCTCTGATTCGAGCGACCGCTATGTCACCCCACTGCTGAAGCTCGGTGGCCATTTCCGGTCCGAAACGCACTGGAGATTCCACGCACGTTCTTAAGATTGCGGCCGCCACAGGATTCAACTCATTAGCGGTGGTTGTGAGCCCATATCTCACGGCTTCGTAGGGAATTGAGCCCCCTCCAGCAGTCGGATCGAGCAGAGTCGGGATGTGGCCCCATGTGCTCTCGAGCAGCCTGTGCAGCTTGGCAAGGTCGTCAGTTGTGGGTGAGTTCTTGAAAGCTTGCTTGTAGCCGTAAGCCTTGGCTCCAAGCTTCTTGCCCTCGGCGGTCGCTTGAGCGATACGCTCCTTCGCCGCGACAGGGTCTCCCAGGATTCCGCAAAGTCGAAGAAACCACTCTTGGTAGTCCTTTTCCGTTTGGAGTTCGGGAGCGTCTGCACTGTTTGCAGCAAGATCTTCGGACCAGGCCGGCATGATCGAAGCGAGAATGGCCCCTGCTGTTGCCGCCAAAGGACGACGTGCCCACCAAACGTGCAGAGTCTTAAGCTTCGGAAATTGGCCCGGTATGGGCGCCGCTTCGCGCCGGCTTTCGATGCCGAGTTCCGCAACCGGGAGCCACTCCTCAATCAGCACCCTAGGCCCACCCATGATGCCTACTCCTTTGAAAGGAAAAGGCGAAGGGAGCGCTGGAGACGTCTGCCCTCAGCACCAGTGACCTTCGCGTACCAGTAATAGACCTCTTCACTTGTCATGGCCGCTACGCCGTCAGCCATTTCTTGAATTCGACGAGCCTTCTCGACAGGCTGAGTGGCAACGAGAACCAGGCCAAGGCGCACGCCGGGCTCTTCTTTAAGCCTTATGGGCTTCTGTCGTTGCGGAGACAGAACCGTTGCCGCGTGCCCGCTCCTGCGTACAGCCTCTGTGATGGCTGGAAGCACATGTCGAACGTGAAGAGCGCCCGCTCGCACGACCACTCTGTTGTTTTCGACAGCCCCGTTGGTTTCCTCCAAAACAAGACCGTAGTGCTCCTGCTCCACCGGTTCGAGGATGAGTCGAAAACCGCGGTGCTTCCCGTCACTTCCCTTCATGAGAGGACTCCTCTGAGTCGAACCTCTCCGGGGTTCAAGTCACTGACTGCCTTACGTAGCTGAGCTACCTCCGGACCATCCGGGTCGACCGGGTCACTAAAGCGAACATCCAGTCGGAGCGAGCCTGCGACCGTCGCGGCTTTCTTCGCCAATCCATAAACGGCGTCTTCAACCTTTTGATAGGCGGACGCAGGACCCGCCAGTTTGATCTCCGCGCCGTTGCTCAGAGTGTTGAAATCAAGTTCAACGTCAAGGGAGACCTCGATGTCGAACTTCGGCAGCATTCCTATGGCCTTGGCTAGGAGGGAGATGTCACGTACGCCTTCGCCAGGATCTGCGGACGCCGTAATAGCAATGGTAGTGAATCCTGTGGTCCCGGAAGTGTCTTTTGCCTTGTCGATCAGCGATTGGAAGGCCACTCCGGCGGTGCCACTAGATTCCACCGGCCTCGGTCCGGCCGGGCGACTAGGAAACGCAATCGAGAGTCGTTGTGCCTCGGCCGGTGAAAGTAGCGTGATCGTGTCAAGCCCGACGCGCTTTATCTCTGACGGCGAAAGGGCTTTCGCTCCTGGCTCGACCTTCCCCACGATCACGTGGACCCGGGCCTGGTCACCACCTTCAGCACCGCGAGAAACCGCCTCCAAGACCTCACCCTTGGGTGGCTCTTTTGCCACGATCTTTTCGAGCGCCGTTCTTAGGGCGGTTCCCGTCATTGTGGGGTCGGACCCCATCGCAGAGAGGACATCATCAAGGGTGACCGGCCGCCCGACCAGACCCAGATCACGAGCCCTTTCCGGCGCGTATAGAAGGAAATCACCACCGATCTGGGGTGACGGAGCGGGATCCTTGTCCGTCCACGCGCGCTGGGCTGTCGAGTCGTAGTACACCCACGTGCCATTTCGAACTCCATCGCGGATGGCATCTCGAAGCATGGTGGCATCCAAGATCATCTGCGCGCCTGGATCGGCCCAAAAGGCGTCCGCGACCTGCTGAGTGCTCACTTCATCGACGTTCTTAGGCCAAGCCTTCTGACGGAGATAGTCGGTAGCGGGAGCCTGGGTCCTAATCTTGCCCATCTCTCGGAGCGCGTCGATGAGGACCTTGGTCTGGGCCTTCGTAACCTCGCCTTGAGACTGAGGCGGGAGTTCCTCATGGCGAAGGTATTCATTTGCCTTGTCTGCAGCCGGGAAGTACAGATGGCGATAGCAACGGGTTAGCGCGACCCTTGCCTGCAATTTCGCTCCATCGGCAATGGACTGAAGTTTTTTCCTTACCTCGCCGGCGAACTCAGCCATGCGCACGGCGTCGGATGTCACTGCCGCTGCTGCGAGGTCATACCTGACTCGGTCCTTCATCGCATCAACGCTGTCTTGGTCTGCCACCAGAAACATCAACGCATTTCGGAACTTACGAATCGCCTCTGAGGCCCCATGCCGATTAAGTACGTCAACGATCTTTGATGGTGGGGGCGTCGCCGACGTCGAATCGACCGTCAGATCGTCATGATGCATGACCACCAAGCGCAGTCTGGGCTCATCTTTGACGCCGGCAGTACCGGAGGGGAAGTGGATTGCATCGACCAAACCTTCCGTTGGAAAGGCCTTCCGGATGCGATCCTCGAGTTCCGCGTTCACCTTGGTGTTGGGAACGTTTTGGGCAGCCTCCGCCACAATGTTGTTGGCGTTGGGTTCAGTGGAGAACCGCCAACGATGCCCGGTGTAATCCAGGAACCACGCGACCTGATCGAGCGAGCCGAGCGCCTCGAAGATGACCTCGGGCTCGTCCCCCAATCGGACGGTTCCCAGAACGGCATCAGCTCGCCCCGCTCCCGCCGTGGTGACCATTTCCAGGCTGTGGGTGAAGACGGTTCGGCAAGCACGCGAGGCATAGGGCGTCCGCCCTGAAAACCGCGTTTGGTCAATCTGGGCAGCGTGGCTTGTGGGCCCAACGAAGTCGGCGTGCGCTACGCGCTCAAAATCAGGTCGCCCCAACCCAATAGTGAGGTGCGCCAGGACCGCTTCACTGTCGTAATCGATATCAGCAACGTTAATGATTTCGGCGTCTACTGAAGCAGACCAGATGCCGTGCACGACTTCAGCCAACAGCTTCAAAGCTCCACGCGCGCGCTGGAAGTTCGGAATCGTGCTCAAGCGTTTGTCCAGGACACGAACGAGCTCAGGATGGAAGGGGTACGAGGATTCAACTTGCGCGGCATAGGTCCCCGGCTGATCGGCTCCTCCAGTCAACTTTTCCCCGCGAGCAATGAGTTGTTCATATAAGGAGCGGTACGCATCAGCAGCCTCCCTCGCTGCAACAGGGTCAACGTGCTCGAAAATGCGTCTCTTGAGGATTTGAGCGATCTCCTCATCGGCGGCTGGCTTGACAATGCTGCTCCCGCTCGTAAAGCGCGTCAGAACCGACTGAGCCTCTTGAACGGTCGCGTGTCCGGGACCGGCCGTTTCCTCCAAAAGCGCATTGAGCTCATCCGTCTCTTTCCCGAACGCGTCCTGTCGAGTAGCGAGCGTGAGGATGACGACCACGTTGGGCCGGCCGGCAGCCACTTCAAAGAGGTGCTTTAAGAAGACCGGTACCGCGTCGGCTTGCCGACGAACATCGCTATTACCGCTCGATGCCAACTGGCGCAGATGCTGGGCAATCTCATCAATGATGATCACGGTTGGTTCGTCGCCGATGGCGAGCTGCAGCGTTTCCTTTCCCGGCGCAGTCCGCTGCTCGTCCGAATCCTTGAGAGCGGCGAAAGCAGCAGGGCCCAGTTGCGCGCCCAGTTCACCCCAGAGGGTGTAGGTACGGACACCATCGGTCTCGAGACCGTTAACCGGGTCGAGGGTGTCGGCGACGATTGCCGCCACTCTGCATGCGGAGGGAATGAGAGAAGGGTCGAGGAACTCCGCGAGGTTCTCGGGTCTAGCCCCGTTAGCGAGGTGATAGACGGCGATAAGACTGTGGGTCTTCCCGCCCCCAAAGCTCGTTTCCGATCGGATCAGCCCGTGTTGGGCTCCTTCCACCTTCGCCCCGGTTAGGCGACCAAAGGTCCTTTCCAGGAGGTCCCTCAGCCCTTGAGTTGGGAAGGTGAGTGCGAAGAACTCCTCCGGATCTCCGTAAACCGGATATTGCTTCGGGTTTCGAACGACTTGGTCGAGCTGAGCCGCAAAGTGGTTGTCTGCGAGCCCGCCCGCCAGGACATCTGCCCGAGGTGTACATGTCTTGGTTATCGGGTCCAAATTCCCCCCACCGGTCGTCGTAGCCTGCTCCCTAGACCCTCCCATAGGTGGGTCCTCGAGGTGAGTATCCCCGGGCCGTATGACAGAAACTGCCATCGAAGAGCCCCGAGGAAAGTGGTGGACCGTAATATTCGAATGGCCTGAATGTGCAAGCGATCAGGGTCAAGAAGGCTCCTCGTTTGCGCGATAGGCGACGATCTCCACGTTCTCCATGGTGACCAGGCCTTCCGAGACCATCTCGTCGAGGATGGGCAGCACCTTTTCGATGGCCTCCAGGTTGTCGACCACCTCTATGAGAAGCGGCAGATCCTCCGAGAGCCTCAGGATGCGCGCTGTGTGGAGCCTGCTGTGGGCTCCGAATCCCTCGATCCCGCGAAACACCGTCGCCCCTGCGAGTCCCTCCTCGCGAAGCCGCAGAACGATCGCCTCATAGAGGGGTTTTCCGTGCCAGGTATCGGACTCGCCGATGAAGATCCGCAGCAGCTTTCCTTGACCCTCGATTCTCATAGTGCCCTCCCCGCAACGATTCCGAGCCACACGGCAATCACACCGACAGCGATCGAGCCAACGATGTTGAATGTCGCTAGCCCGACGGCACCGTCCTCAGCAAGCCTGAACGTCTCGAAGGTGAAAGTCGAAAACGTCGTGTACGAACCGACGAAACCGATCGTCACCGCGACCCGGAAGTCCGGATGCGGTAGGAACCGCTCGGTGAGCACCGTGAAGATGAATCCGAGGAGGAACGAGCCGGTTGCATTGACGGCAAGAGTCCCCCACGGGAACGACCCGCGAGTCGCCGAACTCACCCAGCCCTCGACGAGATAGCGGCTTATGCCTCCAAAGAAACTTGCAAGGCCAATCCAGATCAGACGCATAGGCTCCTCCCTCGATCGAGAACATTCGAGACAGGAGCCATCAGCAGGCATGCGCCTGCGGTTCGAGGCGAGCCCCATCGCCTTGGTGCCTCACCATTGTCGTCCTTGATCACCGTCATGATGTCCTCACGCGGTCGGCGGCATAGTTGGCCCAGTTCCCCCCTGCCCACTCGACCCACTTGGCCGCGGTCGAAGGCGCCAGGTTGAGCATGTCGGCGAGCACCGATGCGGGAACCTCGGAGGCGAGCTGCAAGAGCGCAGCGCGGCGCTGGGCCCGGCAGTCGATCCCTAGCGCGCTGAGCCGAGCCCGCAGGTAGTCGGGATGCTGGTGTCGTCCCGCCTGGCGTCCGGGAAAGAGCCACTCCGTCGCGTGCAGCTTTCCCGCGATGCCGATCTGACGCCGCCACGGGAGATCCCGCAGGAGGGCGCCGAGTGGTTCCGGCATAACGACGTGCTCCTTGCCGATGCACAGGAAGATCTCGTTGTCGCGTTCGACCACATCTGATCTGGTCAGGCGGGCGATGTTGCTCAATCGCTGGGCATAGATGACCACCAGCCCTCCTGCGACCCGGTCGGCCGGATCGATGGTGTCGTCGTGGAGCAGCCGGCGAGCTAGTGCCCACCTGCCCTCGTGGTCGACCAGACCGGTCGGCGTCTCGTGGGCTCCCAAGACCGCCACGTCGAGCTCGGAGCAGAGCCTTCGACGCAAGGCCCAGGAAAGCAGCCCGCGGATCCTGTAGCGAGCCTTCGCTCCACTCGAGAGCCATGCGTCGACATCGGCCTGCGTGGTGTCTGAAAGAGACTTGCCCTCACACTCGAGCCACGACAGGAAACGCGCCGCCTCGTGGATCTCGGTGACGGCGTTCTTCGCCCCGTTGACGGTCAATCGTCCGAGATCAGCCTTACGACGCGCCTTGCGCATCACTGACCACGTTGCGAACGAGCGCAGGACCTTGGAGTTCTCCTCCGAGAGCTCGGCCGCTTTCCTCGAGACTGCACGTTCGATCTTGGCGATCAAGAGATCCCTCGGAGGTAAGAGGCCGAGGCTCATGAGCAGGGCGCGCAGATGCACGATGGAGGCCGTCTGGCGCAGTCGGTCAAGCGCTTCGTGAGACAGAGCCAGCTCGCCGGATGCGATCCTTGTGAGCACGTCAACCGACGGTGAGCGTCCCATCCACACATGACCGCTGCGAGGGTTGTCGACTGCCAGCACCGCCTTGCGGACGGGCGCAAGGAACTCTGCGATCCGGCCGTCGGGTCCGGTAAGGGCGGCGGTGATCCTGTCGTCCAAACGACAACGAAGGCACAGCGGCGTTCCCTTCTTGATGCCGTTGCACATCCCTTCGTTGCCACAGCGGATGCACACCGCAATCGGCTCCCACCAACAGGCGTGGCACAGCTCCGGCTGATCGGCGCTCGCCTTCTTCGCGATCCGGCGCACGCGTCCGCATCGCCCGCACGGTCGCTTGGGTCCCACGCGCGCGTAGCACGTCGAACACAGCGCCCGTCCGTAGTTGCGGGACGCGATCGGCCTTTGTCGCCCACATTCGTCGCAGGTCCTGGAAGGTTGGCGGTAGCAGGCGAGGCAGATCGCACCGCCGTCCTCGGCGCGTGCGTTGATGCGCCCGCGGTTCCCGCACGAGCTGCACACCTGCCAGTTGGCCGGATCGCGGTAGTGGCATGTCTTGCAGACGGGCTTGCGCTCCTCGGTCCGGGAATGGACCTTGCGGCGGCGCCCGCAGCGCGAGCACGGCACCCGCGCGGGAGCGCAGGAGTGACAACGGGAGTTCGTGAGCGGCCGCTCGCGCCCGCACGTGCCGCATCGGGGACGGGAGATGTTTCTCGCTCCGGCCTCGATTAGGTGGTCGATGAGCCGGAAGACACACTTGGTCGCAAGCGGCGACCCATGAAGCAGCTGCGGGTCGCTTGTGACCTGACGGGCGAGCGTAGAAAGCCCGTGGATGGTCGCCACCGACGCCTCGATCGCGTCGACGATGGCTTTGCGTCGAAGACCAGGCTCGATCGTCATCACCACGGTCGTGATGGCGTCGATCTTGGCGATCGCTTCTGGGACGGTGAAGTCCTTGAGGTAGCAGGACTTGCAGATCGGCGCCCCCGTGTCACGGCCGACTCCGTAGCGTTCTAGACGCCGGCCGCAGCGGGAACACGTGAACGAGAGGTCAGCTGTCACCGCTTGCGGATCCTCGCCCTCGTCGGCGTGATCGCCTTCGCCTTGCCGCCGCCTTTGGCCTGAGCGACCTTGCGCGTCGCCTTGGCCTCGACCACCGGTTCGATGAGGTCGCCGGGACTGCACTCAAGGATGTCGCACAGCGCCGCGAGGACCTTGAGGTTCAGGCGTTCGGGAGTCTGGGTGACGAGGCGATAGACCTGGACCGAGCTGAGCTCGATGCCGCGGTCGACGAGGAGCGGCCCCAGGTGGCTGGTCGAGAACATGTCGCGCTCGGCCATGAGACGTCGCAGGTGCCAGCGGTAGCCGATGTGCTTTGTGCGCGTCATTGCTTGGCTCCTTCCTCGGGCTCCACGAAGGCGCGATCGAGAGCGCGTCTCAGCATCCGGTTCTTGAAGTCAGAGCTCACCCCGGTGTAGAGCGCGGTGGTTGACGACCATCGGTGGCCGACCTGCTGCTGCACGAAGAAGGGGTCGAAGCCGTCCTCGATCAGATGGGTGATGTAGGAGTGGCGAAGGCAGTGAGGATGGAGCTCGTCTGGAAGCCCGAGCTCCTCGCGCAGCTCGATGAAGCGATAGCCGATGAGGTCGACCGAGATCCTTCCGCCGCGCTCCGTCGGCCACAGGTAAGGGCCGCCGTGATAGAGAGGCCGCACCTCTGCCAGGTATTCGTCGACGACCTCGACGGACCAATCGAAAACGGTGAGCGTGTTGCGACGGCGAGGCGTTCCCCCTGCAACCGCCTTGCCCCAGCGCACCGACAACATCCCAAAGTTGCCGAACTCCGGCGCCGCAGCATTGGGACCGAAGTCGGTGATGTCGAGCTTGGCGGCTTCACGTCGGCGAAGTCCCCACGCGTAGACGACCTTAAACAGCGCAGCGTCACGAAATGCAGCGGTCCATCCTTTGCGCCCCAGCCGGCGGGCCTTCTCGACGCGACCGTCCGCGTGGTCGAAGAACGCCTGCAGCTCGTCGCGCGTGAACGGCCTCACCTCGGGCTGGCCTTCGTAACCGTTGGCGTGGCTCACCATGTTCCACTCGTGGCAGATTTGAACCGGGTGGGTTCCAAAGCGCGACTCGCACTCGTCGCCCCAGCCGTAGCGTTGGTCGCACGCGTAGTCTAGGAACATCGCGATCGCATGCTGGTAGCTGCGCACGGTCGAGTGCGCGATCGGTTTCTCGCCGGAGGTGAGCGACGATGTCCAGTCCTCAAGATCGCCGGGCGTCCACCGCCACGGGTAGTCATTAGTGAACTCAGAAAAGCGCCGCACCAACCTGATGCGAGGCTCGATCGACGAACCCTGGCTCACGAGCCGGCTCCTCATCTGGCGCGTCCAGCCTTCGAGCATCGCCTCGAACACCGTCTCCTCGGGGTGAAGAAGCGTGGTCCCCGGCACCAGCGCGAGGTGCGACGCTCCTTCGAGATCGACCCTTCTCTTAGTCATCCACCGCCTCCGAATCCACTCGTCAATGGATGAAAGAATCCTTCATCAGATGAACCCATCGCCGGATTTCCGCTGCTTGTGGGGGTGAAAGAAGTAGGGTCGAATTCACGACGCGCAGACGTCTGGGGGCACCTACCGCCCTATAACGACGGTGTTCAAGAGGCTCGAATCTTTCATTAGATGAAATATTCAAGGCTGTCAGTCGAAGCCGATATGGATGTGGTCATCGTGGTCGGAATCGCTGAACCCTCCGACAACGGTTAGATCAAAGAAGGGGTGCCCTATCTCGTCGGGCCTGAGGTCACCCCGAATCTCCGCCAGAGACGTCACGATTTGGCGTGCCGCCAGGTTCAGCCTGCTAACCGGGCTCCCATTGATGAAGGTGATGTCAACTGCCCGCCCGTAGTAGTGATTCGAGATGCTCCCGGAGCGGGTCCGCATGGAGTGACCCGTCTTGAAGACCCCAATGCCGACTTCGTAACGTCGAGAGATCGCATCGAGTAGGGCCACGATCCTCGAGTCGACGATACCGGCCTCAAGGTCCGAGCGGGCATTCGAGGTGAGAGCGATACGCGGGTTGTTGAGCAGGTCGCTGGGCGCCGCGTTGGCAAATCCCGTACCCAGCGTAGCGATCCCGTAGGACGTGGCTAGCTCGAGAACCTCGGCGACGTAGCTATCGGAGTGATTGTAGTTCCAGATCGCGTTCGCAAGCTGGGCAGGATCGCCGGCACCATTGGCACAAAGGAGATTCGCGGCGCTGAAGATCGCGTCTTGGACATTGTTTATGTTCGCCAGTCGATCGCCATCTCCGTCGACACCATAGGCAAGCCAAGTCGGCGGCATGAACTGCATGGGGCCTTGCGCGCCCTTTGACGAGACCGCATTCCCTCGGCCAAAGCCCGTTTCGAGTTTGTGGATAGCGGCGAGCACCGTCCAGTCCAATCCATCGCAGGTCGCGGCCGCCTCTTGGTAGATAAGGAGCAGGTCCGGTGGGATCTCTTCGAGTGCCTTGTCCGACGGAGATACATCCTGACCAGCGATGGCAACGAGAGCTCCCATGAACGTGATGGGAAGTACGAAGATCAACGTCACGCAGATCGCAACGACGGCTCGCTTCACGTCAGAGCCTCGACAGCGACTTCTCTTTGAACCACGGCCGGAGCCGGATACGGGCCGCCGCGAGGTGACCGTAAACGAGCACGCCCTCCCCTGGACGTATCGAGCGCAGCACATTGGCGGGTGCGATGGATCTCATCGCCATCGACTCGGTCGTCGAGCGTGAGCCTTGGGCGTTTCTCGTGACCGACGACTGCATGACCTCCTCGTCGCCGAGAAGCCGAGACGCATATTCGAGCGTTTGCGTATCTGAGATCCCCGAGAGCACGATCTTGGCTCGGTGGTTGTTGACGACGGTCTGAGCGCGCTCGCCGTAGCGGGTGGATATCTGAGCGAGGTCCTGAAACACGCTCACGAGCTGGATGCCATGGCTCGCCGCGGTGGACGCCAGCGCGTCGAGATCGCGCAACGGAGCGATGTTGGCGGCTTCGTCGAGCACGACCAGTAGCGGCGGGTCCAAGGGTTTGCCTGTCTTGGAGGAGAGCTCGAACGCGTAGTTGATTACGGTTTGGAGCAGGGTTTCGAACAATGGGCGGAGACGCCTCTGCTCGTGAGAAGGAGACACAACATAGAGGGTCCGAGGAGCCCCGTCCAAGAGGATCTCGGGCGAGATGTCGCACCCCGACGCTGACTCCGCAACGACAGGGTCTTCGTATGCGTTGAGCACGGTCTCCACCGTTGTGTAGACCGAGCTCTTCTGGCGTTGCTCGCGTTTCCACGAGGCCGTTGCAGCATCTAGGGCCTCGGGAACCCCTGCCTCTCGAAGGGCTTCACGGACCTCCTTCTCTTCCTGGGTGTTGATCCAACGAACGACGTCCGCCATCGTCCGACCCGATCTGGAGGCAGCGAAGAGGTGGGGCCCGAGCAGCTTTGCGGATGCGGCGTACCAGAATTC
>CALMBW010000007.1 GCA_937863385.1 uncultured Actinomycetes bacterium
CAATGTCCGCCTCGAAGGATTTCCTGGTGGTCCGGTATGTCTCTCTAACCATACTCGAACAGACGTTCGATAGTCAACCCCAAAGCCCATATCTAGCGGGGTTTTTCGAGATATATAGCGGGACCACCATCGCCCAGCCCACCAGCCCGGACCTCGATCGAGGTCCGGCTCCGGGGTCCGTTCTAGCCGGCTCTGCAAGGACCGTCACGGCGGTCCTTGCCTGGTCTATTCGAAGGAGCGGAAGGCTTTCATCTGGTCTTCGTGCTGGGCGCGCATCTCGGGGTCGCTGACTCCGAGGCCCTCCTCGGGGGCCAACACCAGGATGCCCAGCTTGCCGGTGTGGAGGTTCTTGTGCACCTGATACGCGGCTTCACCGGCTTCTTCGAGTGGATAGGTCTTTGACAGGATGGGGTGGATCTTTCCGAGATAGGCGAGGCGGTTGGCTTCCCAGGCTTCCTTGTAGTTGGCGAAGTGACTGCCGATGATGTCCTTGAGATTCATCCACAGGTAGCGGTTGTCGTAGGTGTGCATGTAGCCAGAGGTCGAGGCGCAAGTGACGACCTTGCCGCCCTTCTTGGCGACGAACACCGAAGTTGCGAAAGTCTGACGACCGGGATGCTCGAAGACGATGTCGGGGTCCTCGCCGACCAGCTCGCGGATGCGCTTGCCGAATCGCCGCTGCTCCGCCATGTTGGGCTGGTCGCCGTCCCAGAAGTTGAATCCCTCCGCCTTGCGATCGATCACCGCTTCGACGCCGATGTCGTTGAGGATCTTCACCTTGTCTTCCGACGACACCACACCGACCGGGATACCGCCGCCGTTCAGTACGTACTGGCAGGCGAAACCGCCGAGCCCCCCCGTAGCACCCCAGATGAGCACTACGTCACCTTGCTTCATGTTGGCTCCGTTGGGGGAAACGAGCATGCGGTAGGACGTGGAGGACACGAGTCCGAGGCACGCGGCCTCTTCCCAGGTCATGTGCTTGGGCTTAGGCATCAACTGGTTCGCTTTAACCATCGCGATGTCGGCGAAGCTGCCGAAGTTGGTTTCAAAACCCCAGATGCGCTGGCGTGAGTCGATCATCGAATCGTTGTGCCCCTCAGGGCCTTCCATGTCGACGTAGTTGCAGTGCACGGTTACCTCGTCGCCGGGCTTCCATCGGGTGACTCCGGGTCCGGTGTCGAGGACTACCCCCGAGGCATCGCTTCCGATGATGTGGTAATCGAGGTTGTGGCGTGCTCCGAGTTCGCCTTCCCGCCCGAAACGCTCGAGGAATGCGAACGTGGGCAGCGGCTCGAAGATCGACGTCCACACGCTGTTGAAGTTCACGGCCGAAGCCATCACCGCGATGCGCACTTCGTTGGGGCCGAGCGGTGGGGTGGGCACCTCATCGATGTGGAGCGACTTACGGGGGTCCTTGTCGCCCGAGTCCATACCATCGAACATGTCGGCTTCGTCCTTGCGCACGAAGCCGGCTCGGACCGACTCCGGCATCTCGAGTGCTGCCAGCTCCTCGCTCGATGCTCCGTTCAGGATCGCTTGCTTGATCTGTTCGATGGAACCGGCCATGGGGGGTTGGTCTCCTTGGGTTGGGGCCTGCCAGGGCAATGCAGCCTAACCAAAGTCGCCGGGGGCTCAATCCGGGGGACAGACCGGCCGAAGTAGGACACAACGATGAAAGGTCCCCCTTCCCTACCGGCTCGGATGAATAGGACCCCCATCGGGCGATTGATGATGTACGCCCTGGGGTCCCTCTTCTTCGCCCTCCTGCTGGTCGGTGTGGTTGCCGAAGTCTCGCTGAGAACTGCGCACGATCGGTTCGAGGGTGGCGGCAAGGAGGCGATAGCCGAGATCAGGGGCGTGTCCAAGGTCCGCACCCTGCTCGTCGATGCCCGGGGGCTCACTCCGCTGATCGAGCGTGACGACCCCGGAGCGTTGACACGTTTCGAAGGTTTGAGCCGGGCGTTGGACTCTGCGCTCGCAAGGCTCGATCTGGATCGGCCAACCGAGATCGCTATGGCTGCGTCGGCCAAAGGGCATTGGGAAACCGCCGAGCTCGTGGTCTCCGAGCTGTGGCTGGGGCAGCGTTTCCGCCCGAGTGCATATCGCGGCCACATCGTTGGTGCGATCGGAGAGATGCGATCGTTAGCCAACGATGTGCTCGATGACCTTCATTCGGACATCGAAGTAGTCGCTGCCCAGACGCATGCCACTGAGTACACGTTCCTGGCGGTGTTCTTGCTCGGGCTATCCGGAGCGTTCGTCTTCTCGAGGATGTTCCGTCGCGCCACCACGGTTCCGTTGCGACGCCTGCAGGAAGCCGCGGTCCAGTTCGGCATGGACGATCTCGACCATCGGATCGAGGTGGAGCGCGATGACGAGCTCGGAGCTCTTGCTGATGCGTTCAACACGATGGCGTCCAGTCTGCAGCAGAGCCGTCAGGCGCTCATGCACCAAGCGTTCCACGATTCACTGACCGGATTGCCCAACAGGGCACTGTTCAAAGATCGCGCCGAGCATGCCCTGATGCGTGCCAAGCGCCACGGCGACACGATCGCGGTTCTCTTCGTGGACCTGGACGATTTCAAGCACGTGAACGATAGCTACGGACACAGCTCGGGCGACGAGCTGATCCTTCAGGTCGCGAGTCGACTGCGATCGGTGATGCGAGCAGAGGACACCATCGCCCGATTCGGAGGCGATGAGTTCGCTGTTCTGCTCGAAGACGTCGATCCCGATAGCCGCGCAGCTGTCGGTGGCGCCGAGCGCATCCTCGCTGCACTTGAGGCGCCGATCCCTCTTTCCGACATGGAGATCTCTGTGCGGGCCAGCATCGGGATCTACACCTGTACCTCGAGCCTCGACGATGCCGACGAAGCCTTAAGGCGAGCTGATGTCGCGATGTACGCAGCGAAAGCCGAGGGGAAAGGCCGCTACCGAGAGTTCGAGATGAGCATGCACGAGGCGCTGAGCGAACGGGCACGGTTGGAGGCCGACCTCGCCCGGGCTCTGGCCGGCAACGAGTTGGACGTGCACTTCCAGCCGATCATCTCGTTCGAGACGGGTGAGGCTCTTGGTGCCGAAGCTTTGTTGCGTTGGAACCATCCCGTGTTGGGGATGGTGCCCCCGGACAGGTTCATTCCCGTCGCGGAGCAAACGGGCCAGATCGTGCCCATCGGCAGGGTGGTGCTGGAACGTGCGGCTGCTTTGGCGGCCGGCTTCAAGGAGCGAGATGGATCCGTGAAGTGCGTGATGGTGAACCTGTCGATCCGGCAACTTCAGCACCCCCGCTTCGTGGAGGAGCTGCAAGAGGTTTTGACCGCCTCGGGGTGTGATCCGTCACGCATCGCGATCGAGATAACCGAATCGATGTTGGTCACCGATGTCGACAACACGGTTCGGACTCTTCGGGCGATCCGTTCGTTGGGAGTGAAGATCGCAGTGGATGACTTCGGTACGGGCTATTCGTCCCTGGCCTATCTGAAGCGTTTCCCACTAGACATCCTCAAGATCGACAAGACCTTCATCGACGGCATCGCCGGGCCTGCGACTCAAGAGGCTGCCCTGGCTCGGTCGATCATCACGCTCGCCCAGCACATGAACCTCACGACCATCGCGGAAGGTATCGAGCATTCCGAGCAAGCGTCCAGACTGCGCGAGATGGGCTGTGACTGCGGGCAAGGCTTCCTTTTCTCTCGCCCCGTCCCGGAACCCGACCTCCAGGGTGCCTTCGCCCGGCTCTCATCGGGCGAGCTCGTCTAGCAACCTCGTCCGGTGGACCCGGGGCACAGATGGCCCTCGCCGTCTGTGCCATGGATGGGAGAAAAGCCGCTCATCCGAAAAGCTCGATGAGATCGCGGACTCGGTGGGAGGCTTCGGACGGATGACGGAAGTGAGCAGAGAGATCGACCGTATAGGTGTTTCGACGACCTACGCGGCGACGGGTGATGTAGCCGTCGCGCTCGAGATCGGCCACGATCTGTTGCACGGCACGTTCGCTTATACCGATCTCGGTGGCTACGTCGTGCATCAGAACCTGGGGGTCTCGTGCGATCTGGAGTAGCACTCGGGCGTGGTTCGTCAAGAATGTCCATACCTCGCTCATGTCTGCTCACATGATAGCTTGACATACGAGAAATTGTTCGTATGATGCAGCGAACGGATCGGAGGGGAGTACCCCAAAGGGAGCGTCGTCATTTCGGCTTAGTGCCCGGCGCCCCGTCCTGCTAAGCCAGGCGGAGAGACCTCCACGCAGATGACCCTAGGAAAGGGGAAAGCGTGGAAGTGTCTTTGTGGCTGTGGCTAGCAGTCATCGGATTCATCGTTGTCGCCCTGTTGTTCGACCTCTTCGTGTTGCATCGAGACGCACACGAGGTCACCATGCGCGAGGCTGGATGGACGAGCGCGGTGTGGATCGCGTTCGGTCTCTGCTTCGGTGTGATCGTGTGGGTTCTGTTCGGAGCCGACCGAGCGGGTGAATACTTCGCTGGCTATCTCATCGAGAAGAGCCTGTCCGTCGACAACATCTTCGTCTTCGCACTTATCTTCAGTTACTTCGCGGTTCCGAGCATCTATCAGCACCGGCTGCTGTTCTGGGGTGTGCTGGGGGCTCTCGTGTTCCGTGCGATCTTCATCGCTGCGGGGGCCGCCCTGCTCGAGAACTTCCATTGGATGATCTACGTCTTCGGGGCCTTCCTCGTTCTCACGGGGATAAAGATGGGGGTCTACCGGGGCCATGCGGCGGATCCCGGAAAGAACCCGGTCCTGAGGCTGCTTCGCCGGCTGATGCCGATGACCGATACCTACGAAGGGCAGCGCTTCTTCATACGCAGGGCAGGACGGCTGGTTGCGACGCCGCTCCTCGCCGTGCTCGTGGCGATCGAAACGACAGACATCATCTTCGCGGTTGATTCCATACCTGCGATCTTCGCGATAACGAGTGAACCGTTCTTGGTGTTCACCTCGAATGCCTTCGCCATCCTCGGCCTGAGGGCCCTCTACTTCCTCCTCGCCGGCATGATCCGTCGCTTCGCCTACCTGAAGCTCGGCCTCGCAGTCGTCCTCGTCTTCGTCGGTGTGAAGATGCTGCTGACCGACGTCTACAAGGTGCCGGTGTGGACCTCGCTGGGGATCATCGCCGCGATCCTCGGCCTTGCGGTCGGAGTGTCCTGGCGAAACTCGGATGGCGACGATAACGAACCGAGGTCGGACCATGCCGACGACCGATCCCGCGCGGAGGTGGAATCGCCTATGTAGCCCGTCGCAGACGCCCCCGTCCGTCACGTCACCGAACAGATAGGGAGTATCGATGCAACTGAATGTGCGAGACATCGTCGAATTGCAGGCGCAGCGGGATAACCCGATGGTCTCGATCTTCGTCCCATTGACGCCTCACCAACCGCGTCAAGCGACCATCGCCCTTCGCAACCTGCTACGCGAAGCCGAACGCCGCCTCAACCTCGAGTTCACTCCGGCTGAGGTCAAGCCTCTTCTGGCCGGCCTGAGGGATCGTGCCGCTTCGGCAGACCTCACGCGTGGGCGTGGGTCGGTGGCCTTCTTCGCCAGTGGTGAGGGCACCCGGATCATCTCATTGCCGTATGACGTCGAGCCCGAAGTGGTCGTGGATGAGACCTTCGCGACCCGCAACCTGGTCCACGCGCTGCAGAGGGCACAGCGCTACCTCGTTGCTGTGATCGATGAGGGAGCGATGCGCTGCTTCGAGGTTGTCGGGGCTACGGCGGTAGAACTTGACGACTATGCCTTGTCGATGATCGACGACCTCCGTCCTGGGGCCGGCTGGCAGGGGCCATTCGCCCGAAAGGTCGACGAACTGTTAGATGCTCGTCAGACTGATGATCCCCTTCCCGTCATCTTGCTTGCGCCTCCGGGGATGGAGGCCGCGTTCCTGAAGCGATCGTTGATTCGCCGGCACGTGATAGCAAGCGCAACCGGACGTTTCGAAGGAGCCGCGACCGAGCGCGTTAGAGATGTCGCGCTCCGACTCGTGAAACAGCACGTGATGGAGGACCTGCGGGAGGTCTTCCGGCGTCTGGCAGAGGCGCACGACGGCCACCGTATGGCCAGAGGGATCCACGAAGTGTGGGAGGTAGCTGGTCAGGGCCGCATCTCGCTGCTTGTCGTCGAACACTCCTTCCGTTTCCCTGCAACCCTCGAATCGAACGGATCGCTCGTCGAGGTCGGAGACGCCAGCTCACCGGGAGTGATGGACGATGCTGTTGATGAGGTCGTCGAGATCGCGCTGCGACACGATGCTGAGCTTCGCTTTCTGCCCGACGGGGACCTTGGAGAGTGGGGTCGTATCGTCGCTATCACCCGATGGTGACCGTTGAGCGCCCCTGCTTCAAGCGGCTGGGGCCATGATCGAACGAGGGTTATTGCAGACTTCCTCCCTGTGGGGTGTCTGACATGAGGTGCTGTCGGGTAACGTCCGGCCATGACGACGTGGGTGGTGGGAGATATCCATGGCTGTTACGAAACGGTCGTGGAGCTGCTCCGAGAGATCGGATGTGTCGACCGGGAGGGGTCCTGGGCAGGTGGGAGCAATCACCTCTGGTTCATCGGTGATCTGACCGATCGCGGCCCCCACGGTATCGAATCGATCGATCTCGTGATGCGGCTGCAGCGACAAGCGGCCGAAGCGGGTGGGTCCGCCGGCTGTCTTCTCGGCAATCACGAGATCCTGCTCTTGGGCGCTCGCCGGTTCCTCGATACGCAGATCGGCGAGACGGGGGCGGACTTTTTAGGACTGTGGTTGATGAACGGCGGCAAGCCTCGTGACCTCGAATCGCTCACCGCCGACCATCTGGCATGGCTCTCGGCCTTGCCGGCGGTGGCGAGTGTTGGGCGTTATCTCTTGATCCATGCGGATGCTGGCTTCTACGCGGGCCTTGGTTCGAACATCGAAGAAGCCAACACCGCGGTGGCTCGGATCTTGGCGTCACCGTCGATCCTCATCTGGGAGGAACTGCTGACGGCGTTCGTGCGCCGCAAGGAACTCGATGATTCCGAGCCTGAGGGGGCCGAGAGCCTAGACCGGCTGTTCGAGGTGTTCGGGGGAGAAGTGGTTGTCCATGGACACACCCCCATCCCGGTTCTCCTCGACGTTCCTGCGGCCGAGGTCTCCGAGCCGCTGGTCTACTCGGGCGGCCGGTGCATCAACATCGACGGGGGGATGTTCCTCGGGAGCCCGGGCGTGGCTCTCGATCTGCGGCTCTAGACTGTGGCGATGAGCGAAGGACTGAGCTTCACTTTCACAGACGAGCAGAACATGTTCCGCCAAGCCGTCCGGGAGTTGGTCGAGGACAAGCTTGCCCCGCGCGCGGCCGAGATCGATGAGGCCGACGAGTACCCATGGGATATCGACGAGCTTCTCGTCCGCAATGGCTTCGCAGGGGTGAGTTACCCCGAGGAGTTCGGCGGAGCGGGTGGCGGTGCGGTCGAGATGTGCATCCTGACCGAGGAGCTTTCTCGTGTCTCGGCCGGCGTGGCCCTGATCCCGGCCGTGAACAAGCTCGGCGCGATCCCGGTGCTGCTGGCGGGACACGACGACATGAAGCGGCAGATCTGCACCGGCATCACGGAAGGCACGCATCGCATGAGTTACTGCCTGACCGAGCCGAGTTCCGGCTCGGACGCAGGCGCGATGAAGTCCCGCGCCGTCAAAGACGGCGACGACTGGATCCTGTCGGGAACCAAGCGTTTCATCACCGGTGCCGGTGCATCGGACCTCTACACCTACTTCGCAGTGTCCGACCCCGACGGTGAGAAGGGCCGCAACATCACCGCGTTCCTCGTGTCCAAGGACATGAAAGGGTTCGAACTCGGCCGCAAGGAAGACAAGATGGGCATCCGGGGATCGCCCACTCGCGAGGTGATCCTCGACGACGTTCGGGTTCCGAAAGAGAACGTGATCGGCGAGGTCGGCCAGGGCTTCCGCTACGCCATGCGGACACTCGATTTCTCGCGGCCCACCGTGGGGGCGCAGGCATTGGGCATCGCGCAAGGGGCTTTCGACTATGCGAGCTCATACGTGCGAGAGCGCAATCAGTTCGGCAAGCCGATCGCTGCGTTCCAGGGGCTGCAGTTCATGTTCGCGGACATGGCGATGAAGATCGAAACCGCTCGCATGGCCGTCTATCGGGCGGCGGTTGCGGTTGACTCCGAGGACCCGAACGTCTCCTACTGGGCCGCCATCGCGAAGTGTTACGCGTCCGATGTTGCGATGAGCGTCACCACGGACTGCGTACAAGCTCTGGGCGGGTACGGATACATCAGGGAATACCCCGTCGAGCGCTTCATGCGCGATGCCAAGATCACACAGATCTACGAGGGCACCAATCAGATCCAGCGTGTAGTTATCGCTAGATCGGTACTCGGCAAACAGTAGGGAGCGCCCAGAGGTCCTGATAGGCCCGGGATCCGATCGTATGTGCCGAGCTTGGGTGTTCTTACGATGCGGACCGTGTGAAGGTTGTGTGGGGAGATGAGATCGTTCGGGCTCCGGCCGGAACCGTCTACTAATGTCATGCGCTTTGGAGGTTTGACGCGCTCATATGAGATTCAACCCATTCAAGAAAGAGAAGGATCCGTTCGCTCACGACCTGAGCGGGTTGGTTCGCACCAGCTATCGTCCGAAGAAGCAGAAGCCGTGGCTGCTTCGGCACCGATGGGTGGCCGTCACGCTGGCCGTATTCGTACTGCTCATGAGCCTTATCGGCTATGGCATCTATCGCTTCTACAAGTTCCAGGGTGAGATCCAAGAGGACATCCCGAACGTGGTGGAAGCCGAAGAGGCCCAGCCGTTCAACGTGCTCTTGGTTGGGTCGGATTCCAGAGATGGTTTGACCGAGGATGAGCAATTGGAACTGGGAGCCGACGAAGTCGCTGGCCAGCGCGCCGACACACTGATCCTGGCCCACATCGATCCCGGGACCAACAAGATCATCATGGTCCAGTTCCCGCGCGATCTCTATGTGCCCCTATCGACGGGTGAGAGCAACAAGATCAACGCAGCTCTGCTCGGAGGCAAAGGGGAGATGGTGAAGACCATCACCGATCTCACCGGTCTCGAGATCAACAACTACGCCCAGGTCAACATCGCCGGGTTCCGGGACATCGTCGACGCGATCGGAGGGGTGGACCTCTGCATCACCGAGCCGATCCCCTTCGATAGCCAAACCGGTATCGAGGTAACTCAGGAAGAGATCGACGAGTCGCCGCTGATCCACTTCGACGGGGAGCGAGCGCTGCGATTCGTCCGAGCCCGCAAGGTGTTTGCAGGTGGCGATTTCGATCGGATCCGCAACCAGCAGCGGTTCCTTTCTGCCGCCATCAACAAGGTGACGTCGATCGGGACCATCTTCTCGCCCACGAAGATCACTCGCCTCATGAGCGCAGCGGGCAAGAACCTTCGGGTCGACAAGAACACGACCGTGGGGGAACTCGTGTCGATCGGGAAACGCTTCCGAAACTTCGATCCCAAGAACTATGAGGCGTACACGGCCCCTAACTTCGGGATTGGTAACAACGAGGCCGGTTCGGTCGTGCTCCCAGACATGGCGACGATGGAGGTCATGTTCGAGCAGATCGCTCGTAACGAGTCACCGCTGGAGGCCGACGGCCTGGTTCCGCCAGACGTTGATATGCCGAGCATCAAGGTCGGGGTCTACAACGGAACCTTCGAGGAGGGTGTCGCTGCCGAGGCGAAGGAAGAACTGGAGGCTGCTACCCAGGTCCCGTCCGGAACGGTGACGGTGGCAGAGATCGCCAATGCCGATCGCATCGGCTACCGCAATACGATCATCCGGTACGACGGGTCCGTCGAAGGTGCCCGAGAGAAGGCCGAAGTGATAGCCCAAGCGGTGCCGAACGCCGAAGTGAAAGAGGGCAAGCTCACCGGTGACGTGGATGTGGCCCTGATCGTGGGCAAAGAGGGCGTCGAGTTCACCAAGCTCGTTCAGATCGTCCCCATCGACATCCCCGAGCCGGGCGAGGTACCCCAAGCCTGCAGGTAGGCGACTCGTTTGGCAAGCTCGCCGGGAATCCCTATCGTATCCGTGGGTTGGATCAGGCACGGAGATGTGGCGAGAACGGATGACTAGGGCAGGGAGAACCTCATGAGATTGGACGGGGTGCACCACATCACATTGATCACGGCAGATGCCCGCCGAAATGTGGACTTCTACCGCAACCTCTTGGGACTGCGTTTCCTGAAAAAGACGGTGAATCACGATATGCCCACCGTGTATCACCTGTACTACGGGGACGACGCTGCTGTTCCCGGCAGCCTCCTGACATACTTCGAGTTTCCGGACGCCGGGCCCGGCAGGGCTGGCGCCGGCATGATCCACACGATCGTTTGGCGTGTCCCTTCGACGGCCTCGCTCGACTACTGGGCGGATAAGTTGGAAACGGCCGGTGTGAAGGTCGAACGCGGCGACACGCTGATCTTCGAGGACCCGGACGGGATGCGCTACGAACTGCTCGTCGATGAGTCGACGGATGAGCCTCTGGTTGCGAGCAACCCCAACGTCGATCCACAACACGCACTGCGAGGTTTCGCTGGGGCCAAGGCCTACGCCTCGGACACGAAGCGTTCCGAGTCGTTCCTCACGCAGATCCTCAGTTTCGAGCGCGATGGCGACGCGTTCTCAGCCGCGGGCAAGGATCGCAGTGCCTTCTATTCCTACGAACAAGCCTCAGAGGCAGGCATAGAAGGGTCCGGCACCGTTCATCACATCGCCTGGGGTTCCGAGGTGGATGAGCACCAGGCCTGGCGCGACGAGATCGCTTCGGTGCACCCTGGGGTCACTCCGATCATCGACCGGATGTACTTCCGCAGCATCTACTTCCGCGAGCCCTCGGGAGTGCTGTTCGAGGTAGCGACGAAGGGGCCGGGCTTCACCTACGACGAGCCCCTAGAAACCCTCGGCGAGAAGCTGGTGTTGCCGCAGCGCTACGAGCATCTCCGTGAAGATCTGGTCCAGCGCCTGACCCCGATCGACGACCTCCTGGTCTGACGTGACCGATCTGCAGTTCCGGGTCCGGGAGCCAGAAAGCGATGGCGGCGGCGCACTGATTCTCCTGCACGGCAGGGGGGCTGACGAGCACGATCTGTTCCCCCTGTTCGACATGTTGGATCCCGAGCGCCGCCTGTTGGGCGTCTGTCCGCGCGGCCCCCTTTCACTGCCGCCCGGCGGCGCACATTGGTACGCGGTGCATCGCGTCGGCTTCCCCGACCCCGAGACTTTCTTTCCTACCTACGCTCGACTCGCTGCCTGGTTAGATGACTACTTGGCCGAGCGTGGGATAACCCATGACAACACTGCGATCGGCGGCTTCAGCCAAGGCGCAGTCATGAGCTACGCGCTCAGTCTCGGCCCCGACCGCCCGCGTCCGGCAGGAACGATCGCTCTGAGCGGGTTCCTTCCCACCGTGGAGGGCTTCGACCTGCATCTCGACAACCTCGGCGGCTATCCGGTTGCAATCGGTCACGGGACGAACGATCCGATCATCACCGTGAACTTCGGGCGTGATGCGAGGGCTCGCCTTGAGGGGGCCGGAGCCGATGTCACGTGGCGAGAATCGCCCATGTCCCACACCATCGACCCCAACTACATCGACGAGTTGCGAGGTTGGCTGTCGGCTCTTCGCTCCTGAGCGCGGGGTTTCCGCGGTTTCCGCGTCGAGAGATGGTTGCGCAGCCGTCGTATTCCGACGTAGAAACTGGGGCGTGCAGATCATTCGCTATGAGAGTGAAGAGCAGTTGCGACGGGCCTTCGGCGTCATGCACGAGCTGCGTACGCATCTTGACGAGGACGGCTACATGGAGTTGCTCGCGGAGATGATCCCGCAGGGGTACGAGCTCTACGGGATCGAGGATGAGGGCGAGATCAAGGCTCTTGCCGGCATCGCCGAGCGGACGAACTTCTACTACGGGCGCTACATCTGGGTGTTCGATCTGATCACCACGGAGTCCGCGCGTAGCCAAGGCTATGGCGAGAAGCTCCTTGGCCACATCGAAGACATCGGCCGGGAGCGGGATTGTGATGTGGTCGCACTATCGTCTGGTGTGCAACGCGTGGATGCTCATCGCTTCTACGAAGACAAGATGGCCTATGACCGTTTCAGTTACACGTTCCGCAAGAACCTCTCCGGCCGCTTCTAGCACCGCGGACAAGAGCCTCCTTCTAACGCAGCAGAGTTTCGCTAGGGCGCGATGAGACTCTGGAACAGATCCTCGTAGGCCTTCGCCACTGCAGCAGGGGATGCCCACGTCTCAACGAAGGTGCGTCCCGCGTTGCCCATGGACTCCAACTCCTGGGGGGACGAGAGCAGCCGCTCTAAGGCGGAGATGAAGGCGGAAACGTCTTCGGCAGGGACGGCGACGCCGGCTCCGCTGTCCTCGACGAGACGAGCGATCTCCGTCCCGGGGTCGACGGAGGCGATGACCGGCCGGCCGGCAGCAAGGATCGAATAGGTCTTGCTGGGAACCGATGAGGCAGCAAGTCCCTTCTTCAGTGGAACGAGGTGGAGGTCCGCAGCAGCAAGCAGCTCGGGCAGGCGCTCGATGGGTTGCTGATCGATGAAGTGAACGTTGTTCAGGTCGGAAGCGGTGGACTCGAGGTCTGCGCGGGCCGCCCCTTGCCCATTGATGACGAACGCAAGGTCGTCATGGTGTGCCAGCTTGCGTGCTGCAGCGATGACCATATCGAGGGACTGTGACAGACCCACGTTTCCCGCATACATAACGACCCGTTTGCCTGAGAGACCGAACTGTCGCCGGTAGGTGTTCTCGCGCTCGGCCGGCTGGATGGCATCGGTGTCGACGAAGTTCGGGATCACGTGGATCTTGGATGGGTCTGACGTCTTGGCCGCGAGGTTGTTGCGGAGGTCATCGGAAAGAACGGTTATGGCGGCAGAACGTTCGTAGCAGAAGCGCTCGAGCTTGTGTGCTGAACGGATCAACGCCGGGCTGCTCAAGACCCCAAGCTCGACAGCTACGTCGGGGTAAACATCTTGGATGTTGAAGACGAACCTCGCGCCCCGGGCCCGAGCGATCAACCAGCCGTCAACCCCAAGTGTGAGTGGCGGCGAAACAGCGAGGACGATGTCGGCCCTCGCTCCCTTCCTGCCAACGGCTGCTGCGAGGGCACTGAACCCAACGAAGGCAAGGGCCCGCTTGGGGATGTTGCGCTTGTCCTCTGTGGGAAAGGGATGGAGGCGAAGGATGCGGCCCCAAGCGGTGTCCTCGGTACGAACCAGCTTGCCCTCGAACCCCTTTTCGATCTTGTGGTCGCGATACCAGGGCAGAGCGGTGATGACTTCGAGTTCGTGTCCGCGAGCTGCCAGCTCGGTCACGATGCGTGTGATGACAGTGCCGGTGGGGGCGGTGTCGGGGGCGAAGTGGGGGGTCAGGACGATGATCTTCACAACGTGGTTTCCAACGCGTGGTTATAGGCATCCTCAAGGATGCCGGCGGAAAGGTCCCAGTTGTAGAGCTGCGCGCGCTGGGGTCCACCTTCCACGAACCGCTTGCGCAAGATCTCGTCTTCAACCATCAGGCTCATCGCATCGGACCACTCGTCGGCGTTGTCGGGCGATACCAAGAGGCCCATGTCGGCGATCACCTCTGGAAGGGCCGTTGCGTTCGATGCGATCACTGGGCATCCGCGTGCCATCGCTTCCAAAGCTGGAGCTCCGAATCCTTCGAAGCGCGATGGAAAGGTCAACGCCGTGGCCTCGCGATACAGAGCCTCAAGGTCGGACGAGGGGACATAGCCGAGCTGGCGCACCTGGGTTTCGATCCCCAGTTTCCTGATCTCGCTGGTGATCCTCTGCGCCATCTCTTTGGCCACGATCCACTCTTGCCACGCTTTGGCCCCCGTGAGCACGAGCGTGCTTTCTGGATGGGCACCGAGATGACGCACGAAGGCTCGAAGCAGGGTCAGGTGATTCTTGTGTGGGTACGTGGCGGCCGGGTAGAGGAAGAACGGTCCGGGTATGTCGTATCGCTCGCGGATGTCGGTCGGTAGCTCTGTTATCTCGCGCGGTGCGATCCCGTGAGGAACCACGATGACCAAGCTGGGGTCGATGTGCAGCCGTTCGATCACCGTTCGGCGTGAGAACTCGCTTGGAACCAAGACCAAGCGAGCGTGCTCGGCGGAACGCGGCACCATCGCGCGCAGGAAGGTCAGTTTCGTGCGGGTGAAATACTCGGGGAAATAGAGGAACTGCAGGTCGTGGATCGTCAAGACAGATCGTGTCGTTCGGATGACGGGCATCGTGCCCCCACCGTGGTGTATCAGGTCGATCTTCTGCCTGCGGCATTGGTAGGCCAGCCACGAATTCTCCCCTGCGACGCGGAAAGATTTCACCTGGCCGGTCAGCGGCGCGTACTCGGTCTTGAAGATGCTTGCGAGTTCGGGGTGTGCTTCTGCGAACTGAGGCAGAGCGAAGACGACGTACTCGAGGTTCGACCGGCGCTCATTCAGTCCGCGCAGTAGCCTGGTGAGATAGGTCTCGGACCCGCCAACGACACCGGGCACCATCCACAGGAGATTGATCGCAACCTTTTGACTCATCCGGCAGCCTCCCGGTAGGCAGCCGCCGTAAGTTGAGCGGTACGTGTCCATGAGTAGTCGCTGGCTCGTTGGCGACCGGCCTCCGATAGCTGGGCGCGCAGAGCGGGGTCGTCAAGCACGCGTCGCAGGCCCTCCATGATCGAATCGGCGCTACGTGGATTGACCAGTACCGCGGCTCCCCTCCCAAGCTCTTCGGTGGAAGTCCCCAACGACGTCACGACCGGCGTTCCCTGCGCCATCGCTTCGAGAACGGGCAGTCCGAAGCCTTCTTCCAGACTAGGGAAACAGAAGACATCGGCTCCGGCATAGAGAGCGCTTAGGTCCATCGAGTCCATGAAGCCCAGGATCTTGATGTCGGGTCGCTGGCCGGCCAACAGTCGGTCGATGTTCTCCTTCCAGCCCTTCGGTCCGACCAGAACCAGGTCCATCTCGGGGGCGAGCTTCCCGAACGCATGTAGGAGGCGCGGGAGGTTCTTGCGCGGTTCCATCGTTCCCGTCCACAAGATGTAGGGCCGCTGAAGTCCGTAGCGAGCTTTGGTGTCTGTCACCAAGGCATCGGCGGCGACCTCAACCCGCACGCCCATCGGCACGAGGCGCAACCGTTCTTCCTCGAAGCCGCTATCGAGGCATGCCTGCATGGTGGAGGTCGAAGGCACGAGGATCAGATCCGCTTCCCGCCACGCGATCGCCAAACCCTTACGGAAGAAAGAGACCCCGCGCTTGGTGAAGTTCTTCGGTTCGGTGAGGAACGCCAGATCGTGGATCGTGACGACCAAGGGGGCGGTCCGGGGCGGGATGGCGATGGTCGTTGCGTGGATCACATCGACCGCGCCGGTCGCGTCTCGGATGTCGGCACGGCGGAACCGATGCCACAACTCGTACATAGCCAGTCGCCGCATCTTCATGTGCCTTACCTCTATCGGCGGCTTCCAGGGATCGGGCGGGGGCTGGGAGTGCTTCGCGGCAACGCCGACCACCTCGACGCCCGGCTGTTCGCGCAGCGCCCGCGCCAGTTCGATCCCCGCCACTGCCGTTCCTCCGGGGACTTCGTGCCAGCACTGTTCCAACGTCATCGCCACCTTCACGGCAAGGAATCATGCCTCACATGCCGCTGGGGACAGGAAGCTAGGGGCGTAGTACAGCGTTGATGACCTACGCTGAGGAGGTGAGTGACTTCTTTACAGACAAACGGATCATGGTCACCGGCGGAGCCGGATTCTTGGGGCGGCATCTTGTCGAGAAGCTGGTGGCTCGCGGGGCGCCTGCGCCATTCATCGTCCGAAGCAGCCAGTACGACTTGACCGACCGTCAGCAGGTTAAGCGCTTGTACGACGACGCCAGGCCCGACCTGGTGATCCACCTAGCGGCTCGCGTCGGGGGGATCGGGGCGAACATGAAGGCGCCCGCAGACCTTTATGTAAGCAACCTGCTCATGGGCACGTACATCATCGAGGAGTCACGTCTGCGCGGGGTCGCCAAGACGGTCCTTCTGGGCACCATCTGCGCGTATCCGAAGTTCACCCCCGTTCCTTTCAGCGAGGACGATCTTTGGAACGGGTACCCAGAGGAAACGAACGCACCCTACGGCGTGGCGAAGAAAGCTCTTTTGGTCCATGCACAATCCAACCGGGCTCAATACGGACAGAACGCGATCTTCCTTCTTCCGACGAACCTCTACGGGCCGTGGGACAAGTTCGATCCCGGTGTGTCTCACGTGATCCCCGCGCTGATCAAGAAGGCGGTCGAGGCGGTCGAGACGGGCTCGGACCACATCGATGTTTGGGGCACCGGCAGCGCGACGCGCGAGTTTCTCTACGTCGACGACTGTGCCGAAGGCATCGTGCTTGCCACCGAGCGTTACGACGGAGCCGAGCCGGTGAACCTCGGCACCGACTCCGAGATCGCGATCAAGGATCTGGCAGAGCTCATCTGCAAGCTCGTGGGCTTCACCGGCGAACTCAGGTGGGATCGCTCCAAGCCCGATGGGCAACCACGTCGTCACGTGGACGCCAGCCGAGCGGCGCAGCTCTTCGGATTCGAGGCAAAGATGTCGCTCGAAGAGGGGCTTCGGCGCACGATCGAGTGGTATCGGGCCAACCGCCAGCAGGCCGAGGCCGCAAAGCTCTAGTGCTCTCCGAAAAGAACCTTACGGTGGGCTACGACGCCGGCCCCCTGCTTGACCCCCCCACTGGAGTAGGCCGCTACACATCAGAGCTCGCAAGAGCGCTCGAGATCAGAGGGGTGGAGTTGCGTCGTTACGCGGTGGCATGGAAAGGGAAGCCGCCGGACGATGTTCAGCGCATCCGCATGCCCGCCAAACTGGCCCACAGGACGTGGCGGGCCTTCGGTCGCCCCTCTGTCGAAAGGGCCGTGGGCGATGTGGATCTCGTTCACGCCACGAACTACGTTCTTCCACCGACGAAAGCACCGGGGGTCGTGACGATCCACGACCTGACCTTCTTGCGGGACGACGTCTACCCGGGTGGCCAAAGATTGCGAAAGTTGGTGCCAGAGTCTCTGCGGCGTGCCGCTCGAGTGATCACGCCCAGCGTTGCTATCGCCGATGAGCTTGCCGAGAGGTGTGAGTATCCGCGCGACAAGATCTCGGTGACTCATGAAGGCGTGTCTGAAGAGTTCTTTGCCGCAAGTCCGCTGTCCGACACCGCTTTGGGGCGACTGGGCATCGCCGGGCGGTTCGTCATCGCAGTGGGAACGATCGAGCCCCGCAAGAACCTGCGTACGTTGCTCGCCGCATGGCGTAAGGCGGAACTCGATGGCCACACCTTGGTCATCGCGGGACCGAAGGGGTGGGGTCCCGCTCTGCCAGAGACCCCTGGTGTCGTGCTAACGGGATGGGTGGGGGACTCGACCCTCCCCGGGTTGTACGCAGCTGCGGATGCCTTCTGCTACCCGTCACTGTACGAGGGCTTCGGACTACCTCCGGTCGAGGCGATGGCAGCGGGAACTCCGGTGGTCGCCGGGGCTTACTCGGCGGCAACAGAGATCCTCGGTTCGGCCGCCTTGATCGTTGACCCTTTGGACGCAGATGCCCTTGCGGGTGCCATTCGTCAAGCTTTGACCGACGATGCCACCCGGGCGCAACTCCGGGTTGCAGGGCGGGCCAGGGCGGCTGCTTACACCTGGGATGCGACCGGCAAGGCAACCATCGACTGCTACCGGAGCGTTATCCAGGGGTAGTTGTCGATCTCAAGAACCTCCAGCTACCCGCCGATACCAAAAGTGGGGCATATGTTGCTGGTGGGGCTACTGTCTTAGATGTCCGATGTCCGAGCTATCCGGATCTGGGTGAGGCGATGAGGATCATCAGGGCGCTGTTGGTGCCGGCGATCGCTGCTGCGTTGCTGGTGCCGGGCGTCGCAATAGCTCAAGAGCGCACCGTCATCATCACCGGCGGGGGCTGGGGGCACGGTCTCGGGATGTCGCAGTATGGCGCTCTCGGCCGGGCTCGCAACGGCAAGAGTGCCGAGCAGATCCTCGAGCACTACTACTCCGGAGCAAGCGTCGAGGACCGAACCATCGGCGGCAATATCCGGATCAATCTCTTGCCCGGGTACGGCTCGCACCAAGGGTCGCTTTCGCTTACCTCGACACCTTTCCGGGCCGGATCCGGGAAGATCGCGATCAAGGTCCAAGGCGAGAAGACGCCCATCGTCGAAGGCGAAGGGGACGAATTCCGATTCGAGGCGAGCGGCACCGGCGGGATGCGCCTGAGCAAGAACTCCAAAGATGTAGAGCGAGATGGGAAGTCGGTGTTCGGAAGCCCCTCCGAATCTTTGATCGTGGTCTTTTCGAAGTTCGGATCCGCTCTTGAGCCTTCGGCGAAATCGCACCGTTACGTTTATGGCAAGGGCCGTGTCGAAACCTACGCTTCGGGTGCCTGCGGGAGCGGATACTGCATCCGGCTGGTTCTCGATCTGCCGATGCAGAAGTATCTCTATGGGTTGGGAGAGGTTCCTTCCTCATGGCCGAAGGCGGCACTAGAAGCACAAGCCATCGCCGGTCGCACCTACGCATTCAAGCGCAAGCTTCGTTACGACCCTAGCCTCCGTGAATGCGGTTGCCACCTTTATGACTCGACGATCGACCAGGCCTACATCGGGGATAGCAAGCGCACGGGCTCGGGCCAGTGGTGGACCGACTGGAAGGGCGCGGTCGACGACACGAACGAGATGGTTATCACCTATGCGGGTGACGTTGTGGAGTACGCCTTGTACTCGTCCTCGTCGGGGGGGCATACCGAGAACAACGAGAACGTGTGGGGCGGGTCGCCGGTCGAATATCTGCGGGGGGTCAGTGATTCTCCGGATAGAGCCGGAGGCGATAACCCGAACTACAAGTGGGAGCTCGAGATGACGTGGAGTGATTTCTCCAACAAGCTCGATGCTCGATTCGGGGTGGGGGACCTTGAGGAATTCGAACTCGTCAAACCTTTCGGGGTTTCGGGCCGGGTCACCGTGGTCGATGGTAGTAGCGGCGGCGTCCGCATCGTGGGCTCGAGCAAGACTGCCCGAGCGAGCGGCTGGGATGTGCGCGCGGCCCTCGGACTGAAAGACACGCTGTTCCGCGTGGATCTCGGATACGAAGTGGCCAAGCGGTTCCGAAGCAAGTACGACAAGCTTGACTCCGCGCCCGGCTCGGCAACATCGAGGGCCTACGACGTTCCCCGAGGTTGGAAAGAGGCCCGGGGACTGGCCCAGAACTTTTCGGTCGGTCGCATGACCTACACGGCTTCGATCGAAAAGGTCGTGTGGCAGTACGGGCGGATCTTGGCTACCTATGACGCTCTCGGCCGCGAGAAGTCTGCCCTTGGGATGCCCGCCAGTGGCATCTGGTCGGGTGAAGGGTTCAAGGCAGCGTCCTACATCGCCGGACGCCTGGTGAGGGTCGAAGGGTCGGGTGTGTTCGCGGTGCTCGGTTCCTTCGAAGAGGCTTACAAGCGGACGGGTGCTATCACGGGGGCCTTGGGCGTTCCGAAGGCAGATCGCCGGGCTGACCCTGCTCTTGGTACCGGCGGCCGCCTCCAACGGTTCGTGAACGGCTCGATCTACAAGTCCGGCGAAGGCACTTTCGCCATCTTCGGACCGATCGAGGATCGTTATCGCAAGCTCGGCGAAGGCGAGTCGGCTTGTGGTGCACCGACGTCGGACGTCGAGCAACAAGGTGATGGTTGGGTCGCTTTGTTCGCCGAAGGCTCGATCGTCGTGAAGGGTTCCGGCAAACTGCAGGTCAACTGCGGCTAGCGTGCGAGGCACCGCCCGCGCGCTGGCGCACTAGACTGCCGCACATGGCGCTCGAAGTTCCGCCGCCTCAGGCGATCCCCGTTCCTACCTCCGAACATTCGGGGGCCGGCCGCCTCGTGTCCCTTTTCCTGCTGCTCGTGAGTGTCTCGTTCTCGATCGGCGGCCAGTTGATGCTCAAGGCTGCGATGGACCGCGTAGGACGGATCGGGGGGGCCGAGATCGCAGCGGCCGGTGACACCCTTGCTCGTGCAGCGAAGGAGCCGAGGCTGTGGATCGGGCTGTTCCTCTTCGGGATCTCCGCGATCTTCTGGCTGGTAGTGCTGTCTCGCGTTCCCCTTTCGGTTGCCTATCCGATCGTCGGGATCTCTTACATCCTCATCGTGTTGCTCGGGCGCTTCGTTCTCGATGAGCCGGTGCCCGCTCTCCGCTGGGTCGGAGTCCTAGTGGTAGCCACCGGGATAGCGATCATCGGGATCTCGTTCCGGCGTTCGATGACCTGATGAAGGCTCTTCTTATCGCGGGTGGATTCGGCACCCGCTTGCGTCCGCTGACCTTCACCCGTCCCAAACACCTGCTGCCGATCGCCAACCGGCCACACCTCCATCACGTCTTCGATCTTTTGCAGCGCCATGGCATCGACGAGGTAGTACTGCTCACCTCTTACCTCGCCGAGACGTTCGAAGCATCTGTCGCGCACGGTCGTGAGAGAGGGATGCGAGTGGAGGTCACCCATGAAGAACACCCCCTGGGGACGGCAGGAGCCCTGAAGAATGCCCAGGGTTTCATCGGCGATGAAACCTTCTTCGCCTTCAACGGCGATGTTCTCACCGACTCGGACCTTCAAGCGATGTTGGCTTTCCATCGTGAACGTGAGGCCGAAGCGACGATCCTTCTTACGCCGGTGGATGATCCCTCGGCTTATGGAGTCGTTCCGACGAACGGGTCGGGCAGGGTTCAAGGCTTCATCGAGAAGCCCCCTCCCGATCAAGCTCCGACGAACCTGATCAATGCCGGTGTCTACATCATGGAACCGAGCGTCTTGGATCGGATCCCCGAAGGGGTCGAGTACTCGGCCGAGAGGGCGCTTTTCCCCGATCTGGTCGAAGAGGGAGCTCGTTTGTTCGCTACGGGGACGGATGCCTATTGGATGGATATCGGAACTCCGGCCAAGTATCTGCAGGCGAACATGGATGCACTCACGGGTGCATTCCAGACGGATGCGGTCGGGGACCCGGGTGAGGGAGCGGTTGTCGCTGCGGAAGGTGTGAGTGTTGCCGAAGGTTGCCGGCTATCGGCGGTGTGTCTCGGACCCGGCACTCGGGTCGAAACTGGTGCGCATGTGGAGAGATCTGTATTGCTGGCCGAGGCGGTAGTGGAACGGGGTGCTCGTGTGGTGAACTCGATCCTGGGCAAGGGCACCCGGATCGAAGCTGGTGTATCGATAGAGGGGGAGACCCTCGCCGACGAAACCCGAGTAGGAGGGTGACTTGAAGGTTCTCGTAACTGGTGCTGCCGGATTCATCGGCTCGCATCTTGTGGATCGGTTACTAGCGGAGGGCGAAGAGGTTCTCGGCATCGACGACCTCTCTTCCGGCAGCCTCGCCAACCTTGCCGATGCCCGGTCGACTTCTACCGGGAAATTCACATTCTCGAGGATCGATGTGCGGTCCGACGCGATCATCGATTTCATCAAGCGGACCAAGCCAGAAGTCGCGTTCCATCTAGCGGCCCAGGTGGACGTTCGCAAGAGTGTCTCGGATCCGATCCACGACGCGATGATCAACGTGATAGGGACCCTCAACGTCTTGCACGCTAGCGATCAAGCGGGGGTCCGCAAGGTCGTGTTCACCTCGTCGGGAGGCTGCATCTATGGGGAGCCGGGCGAGGATCGGCTTCCCGTTGGCGAAGACCAGTTCTTTCTGCCCGACGCGATGCCGGAGTCCCCTTACGGAGTGAGCAAGCGGATCATGCTGGACTACCTCCGTTACTTCAAGAAGATCAAGGATCTCGATTACACGGCTCTAGCCCTCGCGAACGTCTACGGTCCCCGGCAGGAGCCCGCCGCCGAGGTGGGGCTAGAAGGTCAGGTCGTAGCGATCTTCTCTCGTCGTCAATTGGCCAAGCGCTTGTGCACCGTCTATGGCGACGGAACGCAGACGCGTGACTTCGTGTTCTCTGACGATGTCGTCTCTGCTTTCGTCGCGGCTCGTGACAAAGGCAGTGGCGAACTCATCAACATCGGCAGCGGCGTCGAGACTTCGGTCAACGAACTGTTCGCCGAGTTGAGCAAGATCACGGGCAACGACATGGAACCTCGCTACGCGGAGGCGCGCCCCGGAGAGCTCGAACGGATCGTTATCGACTACAGCAAGGCAACTGAGGTTCTGGGATGGCGCCCTCAGCACGATCTTCAAGAGGGCCTGAAGCAGACCGTCGCCTACTTCAGGGCCCACCCGAAGTAGGGAACCTCGATCGAGGTTCCCTACTTCGTGCTGATCGTGACGAGTGCTTAGTCGTGGATCTCGACCAGGTGGTTCCAGGTTCCCCGGTTCTGCCACGGGATGGGTGCGACCGATGGGCTTCCGAGTGAGTTGAACTCCAGGTAGTCGGCAGGCCACTCCCATGTTGCCGGGTCGGCACCCAGTTCCGAAGTCAACGTGGCCATGGTGTAGTCGAAGGATTCCTGGATCATCTGGGCGCAGGTCTCCGTGACATCGGTGTCGATGTTGTCGCAGTAATCCAAGCTGTACTTGCCTGCGTTGCCTGAGGCGAGGTTCCACAGGTAGTTGACCCACGAGTAGAAGTAGGAGGAGCCGTTGCTAGACGCAGCGTCATCCGTCAGCTCGATGCCCCAGCTCTCCAGGTCCCCGATCTCATCGGTGAAAACGCGCAGCACCAGGTCCTCGAGCATCGTGTCCCACGCAGCGACTGCCGTGGCCGAGTCTTGGTTCTCGTCACGGTCGATGTCCGTGCGATGCGAACCCATGTCCACCCAACCCTGGATCGCATCCTTGACCTCTGCACCTGCGGTATCCGCGGGGGAGATCGATCCACTGAGGTGCTCCCAGAGAGCCATCGCGTTGATATCCCGTGTGGCAGCCTCTTGCTCGACCTGAGCAACGTCGGCAGGGGTGAACGGACCGCCCTGCATCTCCATGCCTTCTTTAAGCGCGAGAACCCGTTGCACCGAACCCCAACCACCACTTGCGGAGTTATCCCACCCTGTTGACGGCTTGCTGTTCCAGTTCACGAGCCACCCCTGTGTCGGATCGACGACGTGCGGGCGCTGCTCTTCGGAGATGACACCTTGCCACTCCCACTTGCCGGTTCCCCACGAGGGAAGGCGTGGGTTCACGCCATCAGCGCGGATCATGTGACGGCCCGAGTACCAATAAGCGACCACATCTTCGTCCGCGTACAGAAGATTGAACGAGAAGGGGAAATAGTCCGAGACGCCGACCTGGAACTCTTCGATCGTGTCGGTGCTCTTCAACGACCAGTACATCAGGGTAGTTAGAACGTCGGGTTCGTAACCCCAGGTTGCTCGTTGCTGACTTATGGCGATCGGTTTCTTTTTCACGGTTCCTCGTGACACCACGGGTCCGTGAACGGTGCGGTAGTACTTCACGCGGAACGGATCTTCCGATGGATCATCGGTGTAGATCAGCTCCGTGCGGCTCTTCATCTTCTTGCATCTGTTGTTGAACATGTAGAACTTGGAGTTCTTCTTCACGTTCTTCAAGGGGTTGTCCGACGCCGGGTTGCAGAGGCGCTCCGCGCGCTCGTCCATCATGTCCCCGACGCCAACCGGGACCATCCAAGCGTGCTGTCCAGTGCGACCGAGGCCCATCCAGGGAGATCCGGGGATGTTGGCGCCTGCGTAGTCGAAGCTCGGCGAGTGAGCTTCGACCTCCCACAGCGAGGCGGGTGCGTTATATCCAAGCTGAGGTGCCCCGAACTGGATCGGGTCGTCGTTCACCGTTGCATCACCCGCCACAACGATGCCGTTGGATGCCATCTTGGGGAGGCCGAACTGCCTTCGGATGCGAGCGTCGAGTCTTGATTCCCGCTCGAGTTGCGTGGCAAGGGCCTTGACGTTGTCAGGGATCGCTACCGCTTTGGGGTCGTACTCGTCGGAGAAGGTGGGGCTTTCGAACGTTCCGTCCTCAGGCTGGATCGATGGATAGGAATCAGGATCGTTGGCGAACAAGATGTCGTTGAAGACAGCATCACCGGTTGCCTTACCGAGCCGTGACCGCAGGTGCTTCAAGAACGCAGCTCTCTGGACCTCGTTACCGCCGTTTCCGCCGAGATCACGGCCTTGGTAGACGGCTATCGCCACGGTGTCGAGAACGCTCCACGGAAGTAGTTGCTCACCCTGGTTGTAGTACTCCACGGGCATACCGGACTCGTTAGCCTCTTGGACGTATGCATTGATGCCATCGGTGAATGCCTCGAGCAGGCTTTGAGTTTGTGCCCCGACCTCTCCGAAACGGTCATCGAGGGCGTCGTACATATCCTGCAGCTCGTCGGTTGTGTAGAGGTTGCGACGGATGAATTCATCGATCTCCAGGTAGGAGTCGCCAATGAGTTCCGACAGGCGGCCGGTGGAGAGGTGGCGGACGATGTCGATCTGCCACATGCGGTCCTCCGCTTGCGCGTATCCGATGCCATACATGAGAGCTTCATCGGTGTCGCCGTAGATATTGGGGACTCCGACCGAGTCACGATAGATCGTCACGTCGGTTCGGCCCGGAGGCTGGTATTCCTCTTCGATCTCATCGGGCGGGACGCCCCACTGCAACGGGTGGAAGTAGTTGCCGAGCTCGTCGGCTGTGATCTGGTCGTCATCGACGAAGGCGGCATAGTCCAAACGCTGGTCCTCTTCATGCGGGGTGAAACCCACTCCGCTTTCTCCCGGGACCAAGATGCCCCATGCGGTCATCTTGTCTTCCAGTTCAGGTGTGGCTGCAGCAGCCCCGGTCGAAAGCGATGAAACCAGGAGCGCGCACACGGCGATGGGCGCGGATAAGCGGCGATGCATCGAGACTCCTAACGTAGGGAACCCTCCGAAAACCCTGCCGCTTAGCATGTCAAGCAGGATGGGTAAAGGAAAGGGCGTCGCGGGCCCTTCGCGGCTTTAGTCCCTAGGTAACTTAGGAACCTGAGCTGTAGGTCTCGATCCCCACCTGTTCGGGGCCCTTACCCTGGAAACGCTCCCTGAAGCCACCGAGCACCTCGCCAGAGACTTCTTCGCAGGACTGGGAGGCGCCCCAGGCAACGATCGTGAAGTTATAGCCGCTGGGAACGCTCTCGTAGGGCGTGCCCACCAGCGGAAGTCCGGCGTCATCGACGTAGGTCTCGAGGTCTTCTAGTACCGATGCTGGGGCTTGCGGGTCGTACCAGACGACTAGCTGACCGTGTTCGAGGTTGTGGACGAGGTTGCCCTCCGTGAGAGGTTCACTCGAGAAGCCAGGGTCGGCCGTGGTGGGGTAGTGCTCGCCGGATGTCGGCGGTTGGGTCTGGTAGGAGAGCGGGGAACCCTCGTCAATGTGGCCGCGGCCCTCTTCGTCGAAAGTCTCGATGTCGGTGCAGCCTGCCTCATCGCTGGCGACACCGAATTCATCACTGACCTCGTCGGGGCGTTCCATGATGATCAGAGCGACCACGAGGGTGGCCACGATCGCTGTGACCGCAAGTGTCATCACGTTCCGCTTGCGGGCTGCCTGGGTCTGTTGCTGGCGTTTGCGCTCTTCCTCTAAACGCCGCCGCTGCTTCTCTTCTAACTTCTTACTCACGAGGCAGGAGGCTACCAGGCTCGACGAGGTATGAGCTCGCGTCCGGTACCTGCCGGGGGCGGGCGACGTAAGCGGAGGACGCGTAGCCCACGAGGATCAGTGCTTGGGGCTCGACCTGCCGATCGAGACCGAGATGCTCTCTTACGATCTCGGCGCAGAAGGCCGGTGCCGAGATCCAGCAACTGGCGATGTTCTCGGTGGCCAAGGACAGCATGAACGTCTGCAAAGCAGCTCCGATGCTGTGAGCGAAGAGGTTCGATTCTGCTCGGGCGCGACGCTCGTCTGGATAGTGGTGGGCCCGGCTCTGGTCGGCACAGCAGACCACCAGTAGCGGTGTAGCGGTCAGCATCTTGTGCGACCGACCGACGATCCCTTCGATCCTGCTGGGATCCAGCCCGTCATCGGCCAGATCTCTCCGCCACGCCTCACCCATCCGGTTGGACAGGGCCTCCTTCTGGGCTGGGTCCCACAGCAGAGCGAAGCGCCACGGGGAGGAGTGGTGAGGCGCGGGCGCTTGGACCGCCAACTCGATCGCGCGACGAACGGCCCCAAGGTCAACCGGCCGGTTTTCGAAGCTACGGATGCTTCGGCGCGCCCGCACCGCGTCACGCAGGTTCAACGGAACATGTCTCCATCAGGGCGTCTCACGATGTCGCTCGCTGCACCACGATCCCAGATCACTTCGGCCCCCCGTACGACTACCGCGCACACCTCTTTGGTCTTGCCCATCACAAGCTCTGCCGCGGACGCCAACTCATCGGCGACGCAGATCTTCGTAGCGGTCATCGGTCTGCCTTGGGTGTCGGGTTGTCCGGCGTGATCGATGAAGGGGTCTATCCCAGCAACCCCGATCGCCACGTCCGTTTGCCCGATGCGCCACGCTCTCCCGAACGTATCGCTGATGATGACGGCAACATCCACGCCCGGGTGGTTCTGCAGTCTGGAGCGGATGCGGCGGGCGGAAGCATCGGGGTCGATGGGGAGCAGGACGAGGTTGTCGCCCGGCACGTTGGAGACGTCGATACCGGCATTGGCGCACACGAATCCGTGGCGTGTCTGCGAGATAACCATCCCGTCGGGAGTCCGGCGCAGGATCCGTACGCTCTCGGCATCGACATGGGCAGCCTTTTCTTCCTCTGGCGCGAACCTCGACTCCGCCTTGGACACCACCTTCTGGGTGATGACAACGACGTCACGGTCCATCAGCTCCGTCGGGCTGGAGGCGATCAAGGCTGCGAGATCGTCGTTCGGATGGACCTCGCCTATCCCGGCGACGGGGATCAGCTCGATCACAGTAAAGAGCTGGCCAGTCGCAGGGAGGCTGCAGCGTCGGTCATCACGGTGTCGGTAACCCTCACGTCGATCCCTAGTTCCTCGATGGCGTGCGTGTGGTCTCGATCGGCCAAGTCGACGACGAACACATCGAGGAGATCGGAGTACAACTTCGCGACACCGGCCGCCGAAACTTCTTCGCCCTGCGCGCCGAGCATCTCGGCCGCAGGCCCTTTCAGCGCGGCCCCCGCGATGATGGGGCTTACTCCGGCGACCCTCGGGTGCTCGATCAGCGTTTCCCGTATCTCGGGCAGGGCGAGTATCGGTCCGATCGACACCACAGGGTTCGAGGGGCAGATAACCACCAGATCGGCGCTTCGTATCGACTCGATCACACCCGGAGCAGGCTTAGCGTCGGCAATCCCCGCGAAGCGAACCTCGGCGACGCCGGGCTCGCATCGGTGTTTGACGAAGTATTCCTGGAAATCGAGGGTCCGCCCGTCGGTAGTGCCGATACGTGTTCGGACTGGGTCGTCGGACATAGGTATCAGAGCCATCTGCACGCCCAGAGCGCGACGGATCAGTTCGGTGGCACCCGTCAACGTCTCGCCCGACGCAAGGAGATCCGTGCGTCGCAGACAGGTGGCGAAGTCCCGGTCTCCGAGACGGAACCAATCCTCCACCCCGAGTTTGCCCAGAGCATCGATGACTTCGAAAGAGTCATCTTGCAGCCCCCACCCGCGCTCGGTATCCGCCAGCCCGGCCAGCCAATACGTACAGATATCGATGTCTGGACAGACATGGACCCCGTACATCTCCGCGTCGTCGGCGGTGTTGATGATCGCAGTGGTGTCGGCTTCTAGTTGGTCTAGACCTATGAGGAGCTTGGCCCCTCCGACACCTCCCGCCAGCGCAGTGACCTTCATCGAGGGGCAGTGTATTAGCGTTGAGGGATGGACCGACTCTTGGCGCTATCCGAGCGCGTCGCTCATGGCGGTCGCCTCGAAGATGCCGAGGTCCGGGAGCTGGCCCACTTGGCGACGCCCGATCCTGGCCCCCTGATGATCGCAGCGGCAGCCCTGCGCGATGGATCGATAGGGCCACGCATAACCTATTCGCGTAAGGTCTTCGTTCCCTTGACGGTGCTGTGCCGGGACTCGTGCGGGTACTGCACCTTCGCTCAACCGCCCACCGGATCTTCTCCGGCTTACATGACTATCGACGAGGTCCTCAAGGTGGCCCGAGCCGGAGAGGCTGCCGGGTGCAAAGAGGTCTTGTTCACACTCGGCGACAAGCCGGAACGGAAATGGCCCGACGCTCGGGATGCGCTGGCGGCGATGGGATACGGCACCACGATCGAGTATCTGGCTGCAGCTTGTGAAGCAGTACTCGAAGAAACGTCACTGTTGCCCCACGCGAACCCTGGTGCCATGACCTTCGCGGAAGTCGTGGCTTTGCGAGCGGTATCGGTGAGCCAGGGAATGATGCTCGAAACCCTCTCGGAACGACTGCTGCGAAGGGGGATGGCTCATTTCGGTGCCCCCGACAAGAAACCCGGTGTGCGACTAGCAACGCTCGAAGCTGCAGGCCGGGCCAAGGTTCCTTTCACGACCGGCATCTTGGTGGGGATCGGAGAGACCCTCGACGAGCGTGTCGATGCATTGCTAGCGATCCGTGAGTCACACGAACGCCACGGCCACATCCAGGAAGTGATCGTCCAGAACTTCCGCCGTAAGCCGGACATCTTGATGCGCGATCACACCGAACCAGATCTCAACGAGATGCTGGTGGCGATCGCTCTGGCGCGTGCCGTGATGGGTCCCGAGGTCGGGATCCAGGCTCCTCCCAACCTGACCCCAAGTGACTACGGGCGTTACCTCGCCGCCGGACTATCGGACTGGGGGGGCGTCTCTCCCGTTACCCCCGATCACGTCAATCCCGAGCGTCCTTGGCCCAAGCTCGATGAGTTGGAAACCGTTACCGAGGGGGCCGGATTCGAGCTGCTCGAACGCCTCGCCGTCTATCCGGGCTTTTGCGGAACTCCCGCTGCGCTTGGGGAGTGGGTCGACCCGCGCATGCATCGACAGATTCTGGATTCCATCGATGGCGAGGGATACCGGCGCCCCCGGGCCGAGGTTTGGTATTCGGGCGCCGACGCGGATCCGCCGGAGTCCGCCCGCATCACTGTAGAGGCGGCGCTCGATGGAGCGTGGCGGGTTCCCGGACGTGTCGTGAGGAGATCGTTGTGGAACGCGCTCGATAGGGCAGCAGACGAGCAGAGGCTCACCGAGGACGAGATAGCTCTTCTGTTCACGGCTCGCGGCCGCGAAGTTGAGCGTCTCTATGCAGTCGCCGACGAACTTCGGCGCGCCGCAGTGGGGGACGAAGTCACCTACGTCGTGAATCGGAACATCAACTACACGAACATGTGCTACTTCAAGTGTGGGTTCTGTGCGTTCTCCAAGGGCCCGAAGTCGCTGAACCTTCGTGGAGACCCCTATCTGCTATCCCCTGAAGAGGTGGCGGACCGAGCGCAGGAAGCTTGGGACCTCGGAGCGACCGAGGTCTGCATGCAGGGCGGCATCCACCATTCGTTCACCGGCGATCACTACGCGGAGTACCTCGCGGCGGTGAAAGACCGGCTCCCACAGATGCACGTGCACGCCTTCACGGCTCTGGAGGTGTCGCAGGGCGCAGCCGCTTCCGGAACCGATGTGCGCTCTTTCTTGAGCAGGCTGCGCGACTCGGGACTGGCGACGCTGCCGGGTACCGCTGCAGAGATCCTCGATGACGAGATCCGGGCATTGATCTGCCCGGACAAGATCGATACCGCCGGTTGGGTTGAGGTTCACCGGATCGCCCACGAGCTCGGTTTACGCAGCAACGCCACCATCATGTTCGGCACCGTGGAGGGCCCGCGGAACTGGGCCAGGCATCTGATGGTGGTGCGCGCTCTGCATGACGAGATCGTTGCAGCCGGTCACGACGGACTTTTCGAGTTCGTGCCTCTTCCCTTCGTTCATATGGCTTCACCGATCTACCTACAGGGGAGGTCGCGACGCGGCCCCACCTTCGAAGAGACCCTGAAGATGCATGCGGTGGCGCGGATCGCTCTACATGGGGCTATTCGCAACATCCAGGTCTCATGGGTCAAGATGGGCGTGGAAGGTTCGAAGCTGGCGTTGCAGGCCGGCGTCAACGATCTTGGTGGAACCCTTATGGACGAGAACATCTCGCGCGCGGCCGGAGCCAGCCATGGCCAGGGCCTCACGGCAGAGCAGATGGAAGAGCTGATCCGGTCCCTCGGCCGGATACCTCGGCGACGCACGACTCTCTATGGGACTCCGCCGGCCGACGCCGCTCAAAGCCTCGGTAAGAGGGGCTAGGCCCACCGCCATGGCGATGAGGACCGGCAAGGAGCCGGAGCTAGATCCGCGGGAGTCACAGCTTCCAAGTGTTCTCGCAGTGGTCGTTACCCACAATGGCCGTCGGTGGCTTAGAGACTGCCTCGTAGGGCTCAACACGCAGACCTATCCACTGCTCGACGTGTTGGTTGTCGATGACGCCACGTTCGACTCGCGCGAACGCCCCCAGATCCGGCGGATAGCCAAGCGGCACCTGGGCCGCCGCCGGTGGGGCTACATGCGATCCTCTCGCCCGTTGGGATACGGGGGAGCGATCAACTGGGCCATGTCCCGGGTACGCACCGACGCGGACTTGCTGTTGTTCATCCACGACGACGCTGCCCTTGACGAGCGGTCGGTAGAGCGGATGGTTGCTCGCATCACCGCGGACGACGCCACGGCGATCGTTGGACCAAAGATCGTTGCGTGGGACGACCCACAACGGCTTGAAGAGGTAGGGATGCTGATCGACCGCTTCGGGTACCCATACAAGGGACTCGAAGAGGGCGAGATCGACCTGGGCCAACACGACTCGATGAACGAGGTCTTCTACGTCACGTCCACCTGCATGTTGATCCGACATGATGTGTTCAAGCAGTTGCGGGGGTGGGATGCCCGGATGCGAGCTTTCTCCGAAGACCTCGACCTTTGCTGGAGAGCTCGCCTGCTGGGGTACTCGGTCCGCGTCGAGGCCGGAGCCAAGGCGCGTCATGCGATCGCTCTGGCTACCGGGCAGCGTCCATCACCGTTCCAGCCGGCCCGGTATTTCATCCGCAGGAACCGTTTCCGCACGGTCATCAAGAACGCGTCGCGGTGGCGGCTGCTTGGGATCGTTCCTCAGTTCTTCTTTCTGACGATCGCCGAGATGATCGCCTTCGTGATCCTTCGTCAACCCAGAGAGATCGCCAACCTGGCGAAGGCATTCGGGTGGAACACGGTGACCATCCCTCAGGCGATATCCGAGCGCGCGAAGGTGCAGAGCCGCCGCAAGGTGTCCGACCTGAAACTGAAGCGCTTGACCGTGACCCAAGGCAAACGGCTTCGCTTCTATGCCAGCCATCAGCGCGATCGGTTGGAGGTCGCGTGGGGGAGGCGAGCCGAATTGTTCGCCCGCCGGAGCACCCAAGCGAAGATCTTCGGATTGCAGTTCAAGGGCTGGTTCGGTGTTGCAGCCGTGCTTACGATCTTCGCCCTCCTCCTTGGCTTCCGAGGCGTGTGGTGGTCACAACCAACGGCCCTCGGCGAGTTGCTTCCCTTCCCGGACCGGATGACCGGATTGTGGCGAGGGTTCTTGTCACCGTGGCGAGGCAGTGGATTGGGGCAGCCGGGCCCAGGAACGCCTGCCTTGGCTCTGTTGGGCACGGTGCAGTTGGCGACCTTAGGAGCGGCCGGGGCTGCCCAGAAACTCCTGATCGTCACCCTTGGCGTCGCTGCGTTCGCCGGTGGCTACCGGCTTGTTGCCGACTTGGTCGACCGGCCGGGAAGGATCGCCGCGGGGGCTGTCTATCTCTTCGGTCCGGTTGGGTACGCGGGCATCCGCACGGGCTCACTCGGAGCACTGGTTTTCGGGGCAGCGGCACCCTGGGTGTTGCTCATGTTCGTTCGCATGGCCGGCTGGGCGCGGCCCCCCGCGTGGCAGGTCGAACGGGGGGTAGCGCGGGTCGCTCTTGGGGTCGCCATCTCGGGGGCGTTCGTTCCAGGGTCGCTATTCATGTACGCATCCGCCGCACTGCTTCTTACGACTGCTAGGGCGGTGTTCGTTCGCGGCCAACAGGTGTTGAGAGGCGCCCTAACATCGCTACTCGGGATCGCCCTCGGTTGGGTACTCCTGTTGCCCTGGAGCGCTTCCTGGTTCTCCGGCGGAGGTCCGTTGGGCCTGCTCCGTGGAGAGTCGTGGGAGCGCTATTCGGATGGATTCTCCGAGCACGGCGTGCTTAGCGTCATGCTTGGTCAGACACCGGATGCTCTGGTTCTAGCGGGTATAGCTTCGGCGCTCCTTGGGGTGGTGGCGGTCGTGACGGCGGAAGGCCAACGCAGGCGACTGGCCTTGGCTCTTTGGTTCGTTATCGCAGTCGTCGGCCTCTTCTGTTCCATGTTCGCAACAGGATGGATCCGGCCCTTTGTCGCCAACCCGATCGAAGCCGGCGTTATCCCTTCGGCTTGTTTCGCGGGACTCGTGGGATTGGCGATAGGCGCTTTCAGATTGGACCTGCCACGCCGAGGCTTCGGTGTGATGCATTGGGCCACGCTCGGTGCCTTGGCGGTGTCCGCCCTGCTGTTCCTCACGGCCCTTGGTCCTGCGGTGCTGGGCGGTGATTGGGGTCCTGGCCGAGGGGTCGACAGGGAAGGAGCCGAAGTGGTGGCTCAGGTACAAAGCCTCTTCGAGGCTGAGGCCCAGAACAGCGGTCAGTTCCGAGCCTTGTGGGTCGGCGAGGGGTGGGGCTCTCCCGTTCCGAGCGCCGCGAGACCTGCATTCGATCATCTGATAACGGGTTCGGGCGGCCTGGGGCCGGGGGATCTGTTCGAGTCGAGCGACGGTGAAGCGAACCGACAACTCGAGACGGTGATCGATTCGGTCGAGACCGGCACCACTGATCGTGGAGGGTCTCTGCTGTCGGCATTCAACGTTGCCTTCGTCGTTCTAGAGAGAACCGAGACAACAAGTCCGTGGTTAGCGCAGCGTGACCTTGCTTTGGTTCGGGCCGAGGAGACCTACCTGTTGTTGCGTAACGAGATGCCCATCGCGCGCGCCGCGATCTATGAAGAGGTTCCTCCATACGTGAGTGCGATCGCCACCGATGATCCGGTGGTGGGGGCGCTGCCGGATCAACCTCTGGCGCAGCTGACCGCGGTCAGGGCAGCGCGTTACGAAGCCGAGCAAGCTGCAGGCCCGGGTGTCGTCTTCACCGCCGAACGCAGAGACGATGGGTGGCAAGCACGCCTCGGTGACACCACACTTGAACGCGTTGAGGGCGGATGGGGAAATGCATTCGCTTTGCCGGCAGGGGCTTCGGGTGAACTCGTAGTGGAGTATCCGAGACCTCTTGCGACGACACTGCTGCTGTTCGTGCTGTTTCTGGCTTGGGTGGTCGTGCTTGGTTCGTCGTTCTCGCGCCGCAAACGCAGCGCTCAAGCCCCACGAGTCCCACGTCGCCCTAAGCGTGATGGCATACCGACGACTTCGCTTCGTCGTCAGAAGGCTGGGGGTGTTTGATGGACCCCGATCGCCGGCGCGAGATATCGGTGGGCATGGCTGCAGTTGCAGTGGTGCTTGCAGGGATAGCCGTTCAAACGGTGGGTGCCGATGTTGAACCGGCCGAGCCGGCGCGATCCAAGAGCCTGTTCTACGAGCGCTCGCAGTACTGCATGCCGGTTCCCGGCGGTTTGGATCTGTCGGGCGAAGCCTTCGAGGCTGACGCAACTGCACACCTCATCGGTTCACCCACCGATGGTGATCCCGTGACGATAGGCATCGACCCTTCCACCTCGGACCCCGTCGAGACCCAAGGAAACCTCGTCACGGTGGGCGTGACCGACCAAGCTCCCGTTCGACTCGTCGGCTACGGCCCGATAGGGGCTTCAACCTTCACGGCGTTCCGTGGCCCAACGGAGGGCCTTGGAGCCGCGGAGTGTAGTCAGGATGCGTCTTCCGAGTGGGTCTTTCCCGCAGGTTCGAGCGCCCGAGGGTTCAACGAATGGATCGTTCTCTACAACCCCTTCCCCGATGAAGCGGTCGTCCGGATCGACTTCCTGACCGAGGAAGGCCCATTGGCCAAGTCGGCGGTTTCGGATGTCCCGGTCCCGGCCGGGCAGATCACCACGGTACGTGTGAACGACGTACTGCTTCAGCGCAAGGGCCTTGGGGTGCGTGCCCGCTCGATCCGGGGGCGGGTGGTGGCTTGGAAGACGATGTTCGCGCAACCTGAAGGTAGAGCGCCCGGCGTAGGTGTAACTCTCGGCGCTCCGAAAGGAGCAACGGATTGGTACTTCCCTGTTGGAGGCAGTGCCGCCGGCATCGAAGAGCACATCTCGATCGCCAACCCCACCTCGAACGAGGCGATCGTGACGGTGCTGGCCATCACAGACTCGGAGGCGATCCCGATCGCTTCCGAAGAAACCATCCCGGCTGGATCGGTGTTGCCCGACATCAACCTGCGGGAGGTGCTGGAGGGTCGTGACCTTGGAGGGGCCAGTGTTTGGGTCAGTTCGTTGAATGACATCGAAGTTGTGGCCGAGCAATCGATCTTCTACAACGACGAGACTTTCAAAGGCTATGTAACCGAGGTCGGAGCCTCGTCGATCGCAAACAGTTGGTGGGTCGGACCGGCAGCGGCCAACGCCACCAGCGATGCCCTGCTCCTGATGACAACTTCCGAGGATGAAGTCGCCGTCGATGTGCAGTTGTTCGCGCAGGATGGCGAACCCATCACGTCGGCGGAATTGAGTGGCCTCACGATCTCTGCAGGGGGTCGTTTGCGCATCCCGCTCGACGAGATCACCGGCGGCAGGGTTGCCGTGGCACTTGTGAGGGCGTCGGATGGGATCGTCGCACAACGGATCTCGGCGACCTCCAGCGATGTTTCGACCCTGATGGGTACACCGCTCGGCGAGTAGCCGTTCGCGGCTGTGTCTACGCGGCCGCTGTGCGTTCCCGATATCTGCGAGCGGCGTTGACGAACTCTTCGAAGAGTCTCAGCTGTCCCGACGACATCGGGGCCATCACCTCTGGGTGCCACTGAACGCCAACCACCCATGTGTAGCCCGATGCGATCACTGCTTCCAGGACGCCGTCACCGGACCACGCGATCTGATCTAGGCCCTCTGCAACGATGTCCAAACCCTGATGATGGTGCGAGTTCACCGGAACCTCGAGTTTGCCGAATATCTCGGCCAGGTAGCAGTTGGGATCGATCTTCAGGCTATGTACGGGTTCGGCGCGAGGCATGTCCCGATCGTGGTCGAGGCGCTCACCTTCGTCTGCGAGGTGTTGGATCAGCGTGCCACCCATCGTCACGTTGAGTAGTTGGAAGCCACGACAGATGGCGAGCACCGGCATATCGCGCTTGAGAGCCGAGCGAAGAAGGTTGATCTCATATCGGTCACGCTCCCGGCTAACACCGCGAGTCCGAGGATGTCTTGGTTGCCCGTACTGGATCGGGTCGACATCTCCGCCGCCGGGCAAGAGCAGTCCGCAAGCCTTATCGAGCACTGAAACGTCCTCGAGGTCGACGTCCATGTGGATCGTGATGTCCTCTGGGACATTCTCGTCTGCACGCAGCTGATCGAAGGGGCAGAAGACCTGAGCTCGGCCGCCGGCCTTCTCCACAGCCCTGATGTATAGGGTTGGTATGCGTGCCGCGCCGGCAACCCCTTGACCGGGGATGGCTATGAAGCCGGAGGCAGCGTCGTCAAGTGGCGTGGTATCCAAGTCCTTCGACAGTTCCTTCCCTCCCGATGGAGATCGACTATGACCCAACATATGCGTTTCGAGACCGCCGCTATCCATGCCGGGCAAGATCCCGACCCGGCAACCGGAGCAGCGGTGGTTCCCATCTATCAAACATCGACCTACGTGCAAGATTCCGTAGGAAAGCACAAGGGATTCGAGTATTCGAGAACCGACAACCCGACTCGGCGTGCGGTGGAAACGTGCCTGGCGGCTCTCGAGGGGGCCGAGCACGGGATCGCGTTCGCTTCGGGGATGGCCGCGACCACCACCTTGGCGATGACCCTGGATGCAGGAGCTCGCGTTGTGCTTTCCGACGACGTCTACGGCGGTACGTATCGCCTGTTCGCGAAGGTGATGTCCCGTCTGGGTATCGAGTGGGCCAGCGCCGACCTAACCGACGAGGCGTCGGTGCGAGCAGCTCTCGGCGAGTCCGCAGGCTTGTTGATAGCTGAGACTCCGACCAATCCGACCTTGAAGGTGGTCGACCTCGAGATGCTCGCGACGGCGGCACATGATGCAGGCGCGCTGCTGTGCGTGGACAACACATTCGCCACTCCATACCTGCAGCGACCTCTGGAATTCGGGGCCGATGTCGTCTTCTATAGCGCAACCAAGTATCTCGGTGGGCACAGTGATCTGGTCGTGGGTGCCATCACGACGAGCAACGATGAGCTAGCTGCGAGCCTCCGGTTCCTTCAGAACTCGGTGGGAGCTATCCCCGGCCCCCTCGATTCATGGCTCTTGCTGCGGGGACTCAAGACGCTTGCCATCCGAATGCGGGCTCACAGCGACAACGCCCTTCAGGTGGCGAACTGGCTGGCACAGCGCTCCGACATCGGCAAGGTCCACTATCCCGGGCTAGCCGGCGACGCCGGTCACTCCCTTGCTCGCAAGCAGATGGCCGCTGCCGGCCAACCCCATTTCGGGGGCATGGTCACCTTCGACGCAGGTTCCGAAGAACGAGCGCTTCAGGTTTGTGGAGCGACGAAGATCTTCTTCCTCGCCGAATCCCTGGGTGGGGTCGAGTCCTTGATCGAGCACCCCGGCAAGATGACGCACGCGAGCCTCGAGGGCTCCGGGATGGAGGTTGGACCGGGGCTGGTCCGCTTGTCGGTGGGGATCGAGCATCCCGAGGACCTGATCGCCGACCTTGAGGCGGCCCTGGCCCGGTAGCAGGCATTACGACTGCAGTAGTAGGTAGGCTTCTGTCGATGGAGGGGGACAAGGCCACCGGCGCCCATTGCCGCGACGTATCAAAGACGTACCGGCGAGCTACCGGTGCGACCCCAGCACTCGACGGTGTCGACATCGATCTTCAGCCTGCAACGGTAACGGCGCTGGTGGGTCCGTCCGGTAGCGGTAAGTCGTCGTTGTTGCGGATCGTTGCCGGTCTGGACAAGCCCGATCGCGGGACGGTGGTCGTAGGTGACATCGATATCGCTCGACTCTCGGAGCGATCACGCCGCCGTTTCCGCCGCGCTCGGATCGGCTACGTATTCCAGCGCCCGTCCGACAACCTCATCTCTTACCTGACGGTCATGGAGCACATGGATCTGGCAGCCCGGGTCCGTGGGGCCTCTCACGAAGGCTCTGTGGAGATCCTCGAGCGCCTTGGCATAGCGGCGCGTGGCGACAATCATCCCCACCAGCTCTCCGGCGGAGAACAACAGCGGCTCGCCTTCGGGCTGGCCGCGATCGGGTCACCTTCACTGGTGATCGCGGATGAGCCGACCGCCGAACTTGACCACGAAAGTGGAGCTGCGCTGATGGGGCTCGTGACATCTCTGGCGCGGATGGGAACCTCTGTGGTCATCGCTACGCACGATCCAGAAGTAGCGCGCTTCGCCGACGTGAGGGTGACCTTGGATGAGGGCAAGGTCGTGCCCTGATGGCGCTCGTTGCCGTTACGGAGATCACGAAGTCCTACCAGCGAGGGCCCGAGACCATCCACGCCGTGCGCTCGGTCTCCTTCGAACTCCACTCGGGTCAAGTGTGCGCGTTGATCGGCCCGTCGGGGAGTGGCAAGTCCACGGTCCTGAACATCATCTGTGGCTGGGAGAGCCCCGATGCCGGGACGCGCGCTTGGAAAGGCGACAAGGTGATCGATCCGCGCACGCTCGACTGGAGCCACATCGGACTCGTTCCTCAGCGTTTGGGGTTGCTGGAAGACCTGACCATCGCCGAGAACATCGAACTGCCACTGGTCCTTCTGGGAGGCAACCCCGAGGACGTGGCGGGAAAGTCCGGCGAGATACTGTCGGCCCTCGACCTCTCGGGATTGCGTGACCGGTTGCCTGCCGAGACTTCACTGGGTGAACAGCAAAGAGCATGCATAGCGCGTGCTCTCGTTGCCGAACCGGAGTTGGTCTTAGCCGACGAACCAACGGGGAATCAGGATCACGTGCGCGAGACGAAGGTCCTTGCTCGTTTCCGTGCCGCCGCCGCCGGAGGCGCTGCTTGTCTGCTGGCGACCCACAACCCCGCCGTACTCGAACGTTGCGATCGCATACTCGAGATGCACGACGGCGAGCTCGTCTCAGATACCCAGTCAGACCCGTTGGCGGTGGCGCGAGCGGACTGGGCCCCCGACCGGACAACGAAGCGATGAGAACCCTATGGCTTCGCGCTCCGTTCATGTGGCTGCGCTTCCCAGTGGGCGCCTTGGCGACCCTCTTCGTGGCGGCGATCACGGCGATGACTGCCGTCACTTCAACAGCGTTCCTCGCTTCGACCGAGGAAGGGTCATTACGGGAAGGGATCGAGCCGAATCGTTGGGTGGCGGGATACCGCATCGGTTTCCCCAACTACCTCTCCACCGAGCTGTTTCGTCAGGGCATCGAGTTCTACGAAGCGTTCCTCGGCGAGGCGACCGAGTTCCTGGACGAGCGATTCGCCGATCTTCCCTACGTCGGAAAGGCGCATCTTAATATCGTTGGAACCCCGATGGTGGCTGCTTCGGGTAACGAGAGCATCAACCTGAGACCAGTCGTCCGAACCGACGCTGTGCGTCACGTGACGCGGCTGGAAGGTAACGGGACTGCTGGCGCGTGGTTATCGGACGGGGCCGCTGCCGAACTCGGGGTCGGCCCGGGTGACGATGTAGAGCTCATCTTCGAGTCACGCCGGGCGACGATCGAGATCTCGGGGGTCTACAAGCATCTCGCAGCCGAGCCTCCCCGGGTCTTCTGGTCCAGCTTGAGTCCATACGTGTATCGCGATCCCGGCCAGGAGTACGACCCCCCGCCGCTGTTACTCATGGATCTCCCCACTTACCGATCGGTCCTGCCCCAGCTTCGGGATGTCGGTGGGGTCTCGGTCGATGTGCCAATGGTCGAAACCGAGATGTCTTTAGCTGAAGCCGAACGGATCGCGGCGACCTTTGAGTCGACACTCGCCGCGGTTTCATCAACGGGTCCGTTGGCCGGCGAAACGCCGTCCTTCCTTTTTAGGGCCGCGGATAGCTCAACCTCGATGTACGGGATCGTCTCCTCCGCGCGCGAACGCCTGACCACGGTCACACCGGTTACCGAGGTTCTCTCTGCGGGAGCGCGTGTCGTTGCTCTGGCATTGATGGCTGCAGCCGGATTCTTCTTGGTCAAGCGCAGACGCACGGAGGTTGCCGTGCTCGCTGCTCGGGGGATCGGGCCTTTCGCACAAGCGTCGCGCCTGGGTCTGGAATCGCTTATGCCTCTCTTGGTTGGCAGCACGATCGGCGCGGTCGGAGGCTTCTTGCTCGTCGAGGTGTTGGGCCCGGCGCGTGACATCTCTTTCGGGTTACTTACCGATGCTCTGCCCGACGTCGCCGTGACGGTGGGAGCCGGCTTCGTCCTGCTCGTGCTGACGGCAGCGGTCGCGGCACGGCGTGAGGAACAAGCCATCGCCGAGCTACCCGCGTCTGTGAGTGCAACCCACTGGTTGGTGGGCGGGGTGGTCATCGCTGCTGCAGCCGGGTCGATCGCTTGGAGGATGGCTCAAGATGTCTCGGGTGCCGATGCCGATGCCTTGGAAGACCCTTGGATCACAGCGGCTCCCGTTCTGATGATCTTGGGGATCGGATTCCTCGCCGCCGGTCTGTTCCGTTTCGCTCTCCCCTTTGTGGCTCGCGTCCTGCGCTTTCGGATCCCACCCTTGTATCTGTCCGCGCGCCGGCTGTCAGGTGCTTCGATGCTTACCCAAGTGCTGGTGATCGCGGGTGTGTGGTCGCTCGGCATCGCCATATATGCGTTCACGGTTTCGGCATCGATAGACGCAACAGCGGATGCAAAGTCCAAGCTGTTCATCGGAAGTGACTTCTCTGCGCTGGTTACCGACGTTCGAACAGTGGACTCGGTGGACTATTCACCGGCTACTGGGGTCGTCAGGGTCGAGAGGATGCCGCTGAACAACGGGGGCGACGTCGCGATCCTCGGTGTTAACCCAGCCACATTCGCCGATGCCGCGTTCTGGGATAGCTCTTTCGCCGAGAAGGACCTGCACGCTCTGATGGATTCGATGAAGGGATCAACAGAGGCTCCATTGAAGGTCATCGCGACGGCCGATCTTGGCCCCGAACCGGCATTCGAATCCCCGTCGGGGACCGTTGAGCTGGAGGTTGTCGCGATCGTGGACTCATTCCCCGGGCAGCCTTCCAACAAGGACATGGTGGTCATGACCCGAGGAGCACTGGCGTACGCGCAGGCCGAGATGGGAGCTTCGTCGGGAGCAGCGCGCCCTCAGATCTGGGCCAAAGGCGATCGAACGGAGATCGAGGCGGCTCTCTCGTCGAGTGGGTTCTCCTACTACCAAGCTCTTGATTCAGAAACCGTTCTCGAGACACCCGGCCTCCAATCCTTGCTGTGGATGCTGGGCCTGCTCGCTGCACTGGGCGGAGCCGCAGCGCTCATCGCGGTGTTCGGTCTGTTGCTCTATCTCCAAGCTCGGCAGCGCGCCGCACTTGTGTCCAGCGCTCTAACGAGACGCATGGGGATGAGCCGGCGCGCCGAGTTCGTGACCTGGAGCGGTGAGGTGGCAGGCGCGTTGCTGACTTCTCTGCTTGCCGCGACGCTGATCGGCGTCCAGGTGTCGAACCTTATGAAAGACAGGCTCGATCCGAGACCCGAGCTCCTTCCGCAGCCGATCTTGGTCGTGCCGGTAACCCTGCTGCTGGGATCGCTCGCCTGCATGCTGGTGCTCTCGGTGGTCTCTGGTTGGCGGATACGGTCCGCGATCGACCGTGCCGATGTCGCTGAAGTGATGCGCACATGAACGGGTCTAGCTCACTGTGCGGCAAGGAACTCCAGTAGGTCGCTGCGCGTGAGAACGCCGGCGGGGATAGCTCCATCGGCAACGACTACCGCTTCGGCCCCCTTGCTGAGGTCTCGGAACATCGCATCGACATGCTGACCTAGTTGCAAGACGGGGAGTGGCTCATCCATGACCTCGGCAACCGCCCTGTCGATCGCTTCGGAGTCGCGGAACACCCTGTCGAGAAGCGTGCGCTCCTGGATGGACCCAACGATCTCTTGGATATCGCTCGGCGATTCGTTGTGGGCAACTGGGAGTTGAGAGATCCCAAACTCTTGCAGTATGTCGATCGCACGACCGACCTTCTCGTTCTCGCTGACCGCAACGATGTCGGGCATGGGCGACGAGCTCCGCTTCTTGTAGGCGATCACTTCGGATATGTGCGCTTCGATGCCCGGACGTTCGATGAATCCGTTCTCACGCATCCAAGCTTCGTCGTAGAGCTTGCTGAGGTAGTTGCGGCCGGAATCCGGCAACAGAACGACGACGATGTCGTCGGGACCAAGCTCTTTGCCGACCTCTAGAGCTGCCCACATCGCCGTTCCGCATGAGCCGCCCACGAGAACCCCTTCCTCGGACGTGATGCGCCTCGCCGTCAAGAAAGAGTCGCGGTCCGAAACGGTGACCCATCGATCGATCACGGAAGCATCGAGGGTGTCCGGCCACGATTCCTTGCCGATCCCCTCGACGAGGTAGGGGCGAGGCTCGCCCCCCGTGAAGACCGAACCCTCTGGATCTGCACCAACGATGACGATGTTGGGGTCCTGCTCCTTGAGGTACTTACCAACACCACTGATGGTGCCGCCGGTGCCGACCCCGATCACCACGTGGGTGACGTTCCCTTCGGTCTGCTCCCAGATCTCGGGCCCCGTCGTTCGGTAGTGAGCCTCCGGATTGCGCATGTTGTGGTACTGGTTCGGTTGATAGGCGCCCGGGATCTCGGCGGTGAGGCGGTTCGCCACCGAGTAGTAGGACTCGGGCGACTCGGGTGCCACTGCCGTAGGAGTGATGACCACCTCGGCACCATACGCACGCAGCAGGGAGATCTTCTCCTGGCTCATCTTGTCGGGCATCGTAAAGATGCATCGATAGCCCTTGAGCCGAGCGGCGATCGCCAGCCCAACGCCGGTGTTTCCCGAGGTGGGTTCGACGATCGTCCCGCCCGGCTTGATCTTGCCCTGTTGCTCGGCCGCCTCGATCATCGAGACGCCGATCCTGTCCTTCACCGACCCCCCGGGGTTCAGCATCTCGAGCTTGGCTAGGAGCGTGCAGTCAAGCTCGCTACCCACCCGGCTCATCTTGAGCAGGGGAGTCTTTCCGATGAGGTCGAGGATCGAATCGAAGGTTTCCATACGGGCATAGTTGCGTAGCTCCCGGCGTTGACGCAAGTAAGCCCCGAAGGGCCGTGGTGGCTCTGCTTGACGAGACGAGCAACCCTGGCGCACTCTGGAGCGTCGAATCAGAGTTACAACCGCCCCATAGGCAGTAAAGGACACGATGAGCGCACCCGCAGACAACCAAGCCAAGCGGACCGGCCTTAGCAGGCTGGTTCCTCATCTCAGCAGGCGAACCTGGGTGATCGTGCTGTCTGTGTTCCTCGGGCTCGTCGCGGCGGGTATCGCGGGAGTCTCCTACGCGAGCTATCGCTACGGGCAGGACCACGAGGGCCGGATCCTGCCGGGATCGGTCATCGCCGGAGTCGACGTAGGTGGCATGTCGACCGAGGAAGCGATCGAAGCTGTCCGCGACGCGATCGGACCGCAACTCGACCGCCCGATCACCATCTCTTATGACTCGAAGACGTGGACCGTCACCCCGCGTGAATTGGGGGCCCGCAGCGACGCTCGTAGTGCGGTGCGAGCCGCTTTGAACGAGAGCAACGACGCATCCTTCGTGAAGCTCATGCGCATGCGGGTTCTTGGCGACGACCTTGGATTCGAGCGTGAGGTTGCGATCACCTACCCGCGGCAGGGGATCCGAGGATTCGTCAAAGGCTTGGCCGAGAGTTTCGATCGTGAGGCGCGCGAACAGTCGATCGATTACTCCTCGGGATGGGTCAAGTTCATCGACGCGCGCCAAGGCCGGACGGTCAAGCAGAAGGCAACGCGCCAGGACCTGATGGATGCCCTGGTCGACGAAGACGACTCCATCGAGCTCCAGGTTGCAACCGCCGAGCCCAAGGAGACCGATCGATATGACCAGGTGCTCTTGGTCCGCATCGGCGAGAACAAGCTGTACCTCTATCAGGACGGCAAGATCACCCACGATTGGGTCGTAGCTACAGGACTGCCCGAGTACCCCACACCGACGGGTGAGTTCGAGGTCGAGCTCAAGCGTTACCTGCCTACCTGGGTGAATCCGGCACCAGATACCTGGGGGGCGGACATGCCCGAGTCGATCCCGCCCGGCCCCGGTAACCCCCTGGGCCTTCGCGCCATCAACTGGACTGCCCCCGCTATCCGCTTCCATGGGACCAGCGCTACTTACTCGCTGGGCTTCAACGCAAGCCACGGCTGCGTTCGTATGTCCAACGAAGACGTCATCGAGCTGTACGACCTGATCGATGTCGGAACGCCGATCATCTCGATCGAGGTCGCACCATTCAAGCCGTTGTATGGCTCGTCTTCGGTGGTCGACACCGAGACGACCCAAGAGAACCAGGATGCTGGATCAGAAGGGCCCGACGACTCCGAGGACTGAGTTCCGTCGTCACGGGCTAGGTCATGCCAGGCGTTGTAGCGTCGGGCCGCAACCTGTTCTGAGTTCCAACCACTAGGGGGGCCCAACTGGACACGTCCCGGAGACCGCCTCGCTTCGGCGAGGAGGATCGCAAACTCTCCTACGGCAGCTATCTGCGCGTCAAAGAGTTGATCTCGCAGCAGCACCTGGAGTCCGATCCGCCTGCCCACGACGAGCTTCTGTTCATCATCGTTCACCAGGCTTACGAGCTCTGGTTCAAGCAGGTCTTGTTCGAGCTCGAAGAAGTGCGTGTCGTCATGGATCGCGGGGACACCGCAAGGGGCCGGCATCTGCTGCATCGGGTCCATGCGATCGAGCGGCTACTCGTCGAGCAAGTGAACGTGATCGAGACGATGTCTCCGCAAGACTTCCTTCAGTTCCGTATGCACCTCGCCCCCGCGTCGGGTTTCCAATCGGTTCAGTTCCGCGAGGTCGAATTCATCTCGGGTTTGAAGGACGCGGCCTATATCGGACGCCTGGCTATGACCGACGAGGAACGCAGCAGACTCGAAGCGCGTCTGGGCGAGCCGACCCTTTGGGATGCCTTCTGTGGGTTGCTCTCGGAGCGTGGCCTGAAGATGCCTACCGACGATGAGGAGATCCGGCGACAGAGTCTCTTGGAGATGGCACGCCGCAGGGACGAGTTCGACGACCTCTTCTATCTTTCCGAGGACCTGCTGACGCACGATGAGTTGTTCGCGATGTGGCGGTACCGCCACGTCTTGATGGTCGAGCGCCAGATAGGGACCAAGAGCGGAACGGGCGGTTCGACGGGAGCGCCTTACTTGCGTTCGACCCTCGGCAAGCGCTTCTACCCCGAGCTCTGGGACCTTCGCAGTTACCTCTAGTTCCGGGGGCTCTTTCGGGCTACCACTCAGAGGCGCGAACAAATGTCCTGGAACCCCTTGCGGGAGGGCCGGCCCCCGTCATAGGCTGGTGGAGTACCTCGAAGAGATGAGTAGGCCTCGGCCGGAAGTCACTTCGGGGTACATTTTCGTTTCTGCGTCGGGATGTGGTCGTGTGACAGCCACCCATCGACAAAGAAGATCACCCGATCAACCCTCGACCTCTACTTGAGCGCGGGCGGAATCACAAAAGTAGCTTAGGTACGGTGGCGATACATAACCGGAGCTTTGGGGTGGAGGCAGGCCCTTCTATGTTTAGGCGCCGCCGCAGCGATCAAGGAAGTCTCGGATCATCTCGTTGACCTCGCCCATCTCTTCGATCATGCAGCCGTGCCCGGTCTCGAAAGAGCGGAATTCGGCCTGAGGGATAGCGGTCGCGATCTCTTGAGAAGCGAAGTAGGGGACCATGATGTCCTGCTTTCCGCCGAAGACAAGGGTGGGGCAGGAAATCTTAGGTAAGTGCTCCAAGACATCGTGCTTGTGGATCGCTTCGCTTTGGGCGAGAAGGGTCTCTGGGGCTGCGGGTTCCGGAGCGCCCGGCCCCATGAAAGAGGCGAGCATCCGGTCGAGGTTGTCTTGGCCGATCTCGAAGAAGTGTGGAGTGAACATCCACAGCATGGCCGCCTCCATGAAGCGCTCCGAGGATACGGTTCGCATCAACTCTTCGGCCAGCGCCTGCCGACGGCGCATGTATTCGATCGGCCGGGCAAAGGTGATGCCGAGGATCAATGCCTCGACCCTGTCCGGATGGTCCACGACCACCCGTTGGGCGATGGCGCCGCCCATCGAGACGCCGAACACCGCGGCCTTGGGGATCTCCAGATGGTCCAGCAGCCGGATGACGTCTGCGGCCATCTCGTCGATCGATGATGGGATGGGTCCTTCGGTGCGCCCGGTCCCGCGGTTGTCGAAGGTGATGAATCGATTGCGTTCGGCGACCGCAGGTACCTGTGCCGCCCAGAATCGCTGGTCGAGGCCGAAGCCCATTATCCCGACCACGGGGGGACCGTTGCCATAGCTGCGGTAGTGGATGCGGGCGTCTGATAGCTCTGCGAATGGCATCGGGGAACCCTAGTGCCCCGCACCTCCCACTTGGAACATCCCACCTTGGAACACGCCGATACCCGGTCTAAGCACGGAGGGCCTTAGGGAGAACGAACGCACATATCCGGCATGTCCAAGACGGGGTGTCTTAGTCTGCGCCTCGTGAGTCTCTGTTCGAAGCCGGGGTGTGCGGGTGCCGCTGCAGCGGTGCTCTCATACGAATACGCCTCATCCCGGGCGGTTCTAGAAGATCCCGCGGGCATGGGGGTCGATCCCCACCTCTACGTGCTCTGTGCCCGGTGTGCGGACAAGCTTGTCCCTCCGAGGGGCTGGGAGTTGGTTGACCGTCGTAGCAAGCCCCCGCTGTTCCTGCCCCGTGATCCCGCAACGACGACGGTCGAAGTCGTAGACGTGATCGGCGAAGATCACCGCGCTGAAGCCGAGCCCGAGCGCCGCAGCTCTCGCCAGCTCTTCTTCGGGCACTCAGCCTGAGATGGCCATGGTCAACGAGAAGCGACTCCTCACCGAGCTGCGCAAGCTCGACCGTCACGGTCTGCGCAGGGTGCTGATCTTCGTCCGGGGGCTTCTCATGGCCCTCGGCGATCAAGAGGCAGCTCAACCTCAGCAGGGAGACCCCGAGGTCACCTACAGACTCGAGACCGTGAAGTGCGGCAAGCCGAACTGTCGCTCTTGCCCCCACGGCCCCTACTGGTACGCCTACTACCGCGAAGGCACCAAGCTGAAGTCCCGTTACATCGGACGAGAGCTCCCCGAGGATGTCCGCGACGTCCTAAGGTAACTAGTCCAACCGGTCCCTTCAAAGGAGTCGTTCGTACGTGATGCCGGTTGCTCCTCTTGTCGATACTCCTCCTAGGGAAACGAAGAACGAGCCTTGGGAGGCCGATCATGCTTTGTCCGAGCTGTGCAGGTGAAAACACCACCCAGATCCAGATCCGACTGAAGAGCGAGGAATCGGTCCGTTTCTTCTCGTGCCGCACCTGCGAGCACAAGTGGTGGAAGTACGAAGGCGAGTCGATCGCCCTTGATGACGTCCTCAGCCTGACCGCAGAGAAGCAACCCGCCCGCACCTAGACCCGACCCCCATGTAGCAACGAGAAAGGGCCCCCCTGGGGGCCCTTTCTCGTTGCGTTAGGTGCGGGTGCCGCGGCCCCAAAAGGCCGTCGTTCCGGCAACAGGTGCCAGTTGAGGGGGTCGTGCCGGTCCGTCACCCCAGGACCGAGATCGACTCAGCCGAGGGGAGCACTCGGGTTTCATGGCCGCGACACCCGCTTCCTGAAGAGATTATCTGCCTGCTTGTTCCCCTTGTATAGACCCATGTGGGCCATCTTTGACCCATCTACCCGGAGCCTCCCCAAACGTCTCCTATAGGAGATGCGGAACCGTTCTTCGAAGCCTGCCTTGCCGATCGCCCTTCTCGAAGGCTCGTTGTGCGCCTCTACGGCAACCCAGGCCTGATCGACGGCCTTGGACTTCAGCCCGGTCACTATCCCGGCCAGGGCGAATGGATAGATGCCTCTGCCCCGGCTGTCGTCTCTCGTGAAGGACTCGTAGATGTATGCCCCACCGGGTGGAGGGCAGAGATACCCGTCTACCTCCCGGGTCCATGCACCCGATGTGGTTACCCACGAGGCGTGCACCAACCTGCCTTCGGCGACCACCAACAGACACCAGACGTCATCGGCTAAGCGTGAACTGAAGGAGGCGGCGGAGTCGCTGCCGATGTCGCGCGCGTAGGCCTCGGCGTGAGAGTCATCGGCCCAAACCAGATCCAGATCGTCACGATCGACTTCTAGGCGTTCTGTGGGCCTAAAGAACAAGATCAGCTCGTCTTCCGATCTCACCCATTGCTGGAGACGTTGTCTCGCCAGGGTCAGGACTTCCTTAGGCCCTCGGGTTCTGATCCGAGTGAGCACGCGCGACAACCGCAACAACACGGGGGGCCTCAGATCCGGCATCGCCGCGAGGGCTATATGGAAAGAGCGCTGCGGTTCTTGAGCGCCCGCTTATAGGCCTTCAGCTCAACTTCGGTGAGCCCGCCCCAGATCCCATACGACTCGTTGGCTGCAAGGGCGTAGTCCAGGCACTCTTCCTTGACCAAGCAGCCGGAGCAGATCAACTTCGCCCGGTCCTCGCGGTTGCGTCGTTCCCCGGGCGGCTCGAGGTCATCGAAACCGAAGAAGAGGGTTGCCGGATGCTTCAAGCAGGCAGCCGTATCCCGCCAGGTGAACTCCTCGAGTAGCTGCGTCTCGTTGATCATGTTGTGAATGGTCACAGCAGTTGCGCGTTTGGTCAATGTTGTTTTCACAGGTTTTCAACATCGACCGTGGGCCGGGGGTTCGGGCGACGCTAGGATGCCCGGCGATGAAGGACTTGAACAAGATCTTCAAGGCGTACGACATACGTGGCATCTACCCGGACGAACTGGACACCGATGTCGCACGACGTATCGGGTGGGCGTTCGTTAGCTTCACAGGTGCCGAACGTATCGTCGTGGGCCGAGACATGCGGCCGTCGTCGCCTGCTCTCGTTGGTGCTTTTTCCGCCGGCGCGGTGGCTGCGGGCGCCAAGGTCGTCGACCTAGGCGAGGTGTCCACCGATGCTCTCTACTTCGCTTCGGGCAAGCTCGACCTGCCCGGGGTGATGTTCACCGCCTCGCACAATCCGGCTCGCTACAACGGTCTGAAGATGTGTCGCGAGAAGGCAACTCCGATCGGGTCGGACTCCGGGATGGAGGAGATCCGCCGGCTAGCCATGACCGACGAAGCGGCAGGCCCGGCCAACGCCCCCGGTGAGCCCGATGTCGAGATCCACGACATCCTGGCCGAGTACGCGAAGCACTGCCGGTCGTTCATCGATGTCTCCTCACTTACGCAACTCAAGGTCGCGATCGATGCGGGTAACGGTATGGCGGGCAAGACGGTGCCGGAGGTTTTCGAGGCCTTACCGGTAACGGTCATCCCTTTGTACTTCGAACTTGACGGCACCTTCCCCAATCATCCGGCGAACCCGATCGAGGCCGAGAACCTCGTCGACCTTCAAGAAACGGTCCTCGAAGAACGATGCGACATCGGTATCGCATTCGATGGGGACGCCGACCGGATGTTCATCGTGGACGAGAAAGGCGACACGGTCTCGGGGTCGATCACCACGGCGCTTATCGCCGAGCGGGTCTTACGCAAGAACCCGGGCAGTTCGATCCTCTACAACCTCATCTGCTCGTGGGCAGTACCAGAAGTGGTGACGGAGAACGGTGGTCGGCCCATCCGAACGAGGGTGGGGCACTCGTTCATCAAGCAGATCATGGCCGAGACCGGCGCCATATTCGGCGGCGAGCACTCGGCTCACTATTACTTCCGAGACAACTTCCGGGCGGACTCGGGCATGATCGCCGCGCTGTTCGTGCTCGAAGCACTCTCATCTTTCGAAGGGCCTTTGTCGGAGATGCTGGAGCCCTACGACCGCTACTTCCAGAGTGGCGAGATCAACTCGGAGGTGGGTGACCAAGCAGCGGTCATCGATCAACTGAAGGCCAACTATGCCGACGGGAAACAAGACCTTAGCGACGGGCTTACGGTTGAGTACGAGCAGTGGTGGTTCAACTGCCGGGCAAGTAACACCGAGCCACTATTGCGCCTGAACCTTGAAGCTAGAACCGAAGATCTGATGGTCGCCAAACGAGATGAAGTCCTTGGCGTCATCCGAGGAGGCAAAGTTGGCACTTGATCCGAAGTTGCTGGAGATCCTTGCATGTCCGAATTGCAGGGGCGATGTGGAATACATCGAGAGCGAAAACGTCATCGTCTGCCGGGGCGAATGCCACTACAGATACCCCGTTCGGGATGACATCCCCGTGATGCTCATCGATGAGGCCGAGAAGCCGTGAGTCATCAGGAACACGAACATGTCGACCTGAACGACGTCGAGGCTTTGACCAAGATCGACTCGGAGCAGGTCCTGGGAGCGGTCGAAGACCTGGCCGGGCAGTGCCTCGAAGCGTGGGAGATCGCGCTGAAGGTGAACGATCTACCTTCTGCAGAAGGCGTGGATTCGATCGTCGTCCTGGGCATGGGTGGATCGGGTGTTTCCGGGGATGTCATGCAGTCGGTGGTCGAACCCCGCTTGTCGCTGCCGGTCCGTGTCATCAAGTCTTACGGACCACTCCCGGAATGGATCGGTCGTAACACCCTCGTGTTCGCGGTTTCATACTCCGGGAGCACCGAAGAGACCGTCGCCGCGATGACCGATGCTATCGACCGAGGTGCTCGTATCGTGGCCGTTTCCTCAGGGGGGCCGATCGGGGACCTGGCGCGTGATCATGGGATCGCCCACGTCGTGATCCCCAAGGGCCTGCAGCCGCGGGCATCTCTCGGCTATCTCACACTGCCGATTTTTGGCGTACTCGAGCGCATGGGTCTGCTGGTAGGTATCGCCGATGACGTGCAAGAGACGATCGAGGTTCTCCGCGATCTCTCGAAGCGCTGCGACCGGGATCAACCGATCCATCGCAACCCGGCCAAGGAGATCGCCCATAAGCTCCAACACAAGGTTGCGGTCATCTATGGGGCCTACGGTCTGACCGCTACGGCCGCCATGCGATTCAAATGTGACCTCAACGAGTACGGCAAGGTTCCGGCATTCTGGAACTACTTCCCCGAGCTGAACCACAACGAGATCGTTGGATGGAGCGACCTGGTGGAGGTCAACTCCGAGTCCTTCGTGGTGATAGCGCTGCGAGATGCCGACGAGCATCCTCGTATCTCGTTGCGGTACGACATCACGAAGCATCTGATCGAGCAGCACACGGCCGACTACATCGAGTTGAAGGCCGAAGGGCGTTCCGCTTTGGCGCGCGTCTTCAGTCTTGTTTACGTGACCCAATTAGCCGCCATCTACGTCGGTCTTGGGTACGGGGTCGATCCCGGCCCCGTTGAAGTTATCCAGAAGCTCAAGTCCCAGCTAGCAGAGAGGCCATGAGATGAGTGTTGAAGGCGACGTCCGTGATCCGCAACTGGCGGACGAAGGTAAGCGCAGGATCGAGTGGGCGGACAAGCAGATGCCCGTGCTTACGAGGATCCGTGAGCGCTTCGAGAAGGAACGCCCTCTCGATGGTGTGACGATCGCCGCGTGCCTGCACGTGACGACGGAGACGGCGAACCTGATGCGAACGCTCCAAGCCGGAGGGGCAGATGTGGCTCTGTGCGCCTCGAATCCACTTTCCACTCAGGACGCCACGGCTGCCGCACTGGTTCACGAGTATTCGATCCCGACGTACGCGATCCGTGGTGTCGACGACCCGGGCTACTACGGGCACATCAAGGCCGTGCTCGACCGGCGCCCGAAGATCACCATGGACGACGGGGGAGACCTGGTCACGATGCTGCATCAACAGCGCCAGGATCAGCTCGGCGAGATCATCGGCGGCACCGAAGAAACGACCACAGGTGTCATCCGCCTCCGTTCGATGGAAAGCAACGGCGTGCTCGGCTACCCAGTGGTCGCCATCAACAATGCCGACACCAAGCATCTCTTCGACAACCGTTACGGCACCGGCCAGAGTGCGGTCGACGGCATCATCAGGGCGACGAACGTGCTGTTGGCTGGACGCACCGTGGTTGTTTGCGGTTACGGGATGTGCGGTCGCGGAGTTGCATCGCGAGCCAAAGGAATGGGCGCTGATGTCGTTGTGACAGAGGTCGATCCAACCCGCGCCCTCGAAGCCGCCATGGATGGTTTCCGAGTGTTGCCCGGCAGCGATGCCGCGCGCCAGGGTGATGTGTTCGTCACGGTTACCGGCAACAAGCACGTTCTTCGAGAAGAACACTTCGAGAACATGAAGGACGGGGCCATCCTCGCCAACGCGGGTCACTTCGACATCGAGATCGACCTCGTCGGCCTGCGGAATCTGGCGACGGGCAGCCGTGAGGTTCGCCCCGAGGTCGTCGAGTACCAACTGGACGCCGACCGGCGCATCTACGTCCTCTCGGATGGCCGGCTCGTAAACCTCGCCGCCGCCGAAGGCCATCCGGCCTCGGTTATGGACATGTCCTTCGCCAACCAGGCGCTGGTGTGCGAGTGGCTGGTTGCCAATGCAGCTTCTCTGGAACGCAAGGTCTATGACGTTCCTGTCGCTATCGACAAAGACGTTGCTCGCCTCAAGCTAGAGACCATGGGCGTGCGTATCGACGAACTAACCCAAACCCAGAAGGACTACCTAGAGTCCTGGCAAGAAGGAACCTAAGGGCTCCGTTTCACCCGGGTGAGGTCCGCGCTGATCTCACTTAGATGTCACAGGTCGCCGCTAGCGTCGCCGGATGCTCGTGGATGTTCTCGGTGTCAGATGTGTCGGGTGCAGGGCTTTCGGCCCGGCCCTTTGCCGGACATGCTCGAGCGGACTTGAAGCGGCTCCACCAGGCAAGGCGGTGATCGGCGCAGATGCGACCATCGCTGCGTTCGCCTACCGGGGGCTTGCTCGAGCTCTGGTCTTGGACCTGAAACTGAAACGGCAACGTCCGATGGCCCTCCCGTTGGCCGAAGGGATGGCTCAGGCCATCTGGCGACATGGTTGCACCGCGGACGTGATCACCTGGGTTCCGGCCCGCCTCGGCGATCGCATCGATCGTGGTTTCGATCACGCCAAAGTCCTCGCCAAGGGCGTCTCGCGCCGCTTGGGGCTATCCACCCGGGCTCTGCTGGCCAGAGGGGCCAGCCGCCCCGACCAGTCCCAGTTGAGCAGGGCAGCCCGGTTCGGGAACCTCAAGGGCGCCTTCCTCGGCCTGCCTGCAGAGGGCCTGCGGGTGCTCCTGGTCGACGACCTCATCACCACCGGCGCTACCGCCGGGGCCTGCGCGGCCGTCCTGAAGGACCAGGGGGCAGCGTCGGTTGAGGTCATAGCCGCCTGCCGGGCTTAACCAGAGAACCCTGGTTTCCGATACTTCAATGCCTATGCTGGACAGGCCCGAAGTGCCTAAGCATGATTGCCTATGCAAATCGGGCCAGTCTTGCCTCTAGACTTCTGTCCGGATAATCCCATCTGAGAGGGGACCTGAAAGCATGTCGAAGGCGGAAGCTCCAAAGAGCACCGAGGCGGTACGGGTGCTCATCGTCGATGACCACGCCCTGTTCCGCCGCGGCCTTCAGATGGTTCTCGAAGGGGAATCCGACATCGACGTGGTAGGCGAGGCCAGCGACGGTCACGAAGCCGTCGAGCGTGCCGAGAAGACGACCCCGGACGTGGTCCTGATGGACGTGCGGATGCCCAAGCGATCCGGCATCGAGGCGACCCGGGCGATCAAGGAAGTTCTGCCATCGGCCAAGATCTTGATGCTGACCATCTCCGATGAGGAGGCCGACCTGTACGAGGCGATCAAGGCGGGTGCCTCTGGTTACCTCCTCAAAGAGATCTCGATCGAAGAGGTGGCCAATGCCGTGCGTGAGGTTCAGCAGGGCAAGTCCCTGATATCTCCCTCCATGGCATCCAAACTCCTCAATGAGTTCGCTGCGATGGTTAAGCGCCGAGACGAGCGCACGAACATCCCCGGCCCCCGCCTGACCGACCGCGAGCTGGAGGTGCTCAAGCTCGTCGCCAAGGGCATGAACAACCGGGACATCGGGGCCGAGCTGTTCATCTCCGAGAACACCGTCAAGAACCACGTACGAAACATCCTCGAGAAGCTGCATCTGCACTCCCGCATGGAGGCCGTCGTCTACGCGGTCCGAGAGAAGCTGCTCGACATCAAGTAGCGCCGGGCCCGGCGGCACGTCACGCATCGCAGGCGGCGTGGGATGATTGGGCGCTATGAGCATCTTCAAGAAGGTTCTGGCGGCGGGGGAAGGCAAGAAACTCAAGGAGCTCCAAGCTCTCGTTCCCCGTGTGAACGCGCTTGAAGACGAGCTGATCAAGCTCTCCGACGAAGAGCTACGAGGCAAGACGGCCGAGTTCAAGAATCGGCTGGCCAACGGTGAGCTGCTCGGCGACATGCTTCCCGAGACCTTCGCCGTTGTTCGAGAAGGTGCCAAGCGGGTGATCGGCCAGCGCCACTTCGACGTGCAGATCATGGGTGGAGGCGCTCTCTACAAGGGTTGGATCGCCGAGATGCGTACCGGTGAAGGAAAGACCTTGACCGCCACGCTCGCGGTGTACACGGACGCTCTGTGGGAAGCCGGTATCCACGTCGTCACGGTTAACGATTACCTCGCCAAGCGAGACTCTGAATGGATGGGTCGCGTGTACCGGTTCTTGGGCCTAACCACCGGCTTGATCCAGGCTCAGATGTCCCCCGAGGAACGACGTCCGGCCTACAACGCGGACATCACGTACGGGACCAACAACGAGTTCGGCTTCGACTACCTGCGCGACAACATGGTCACCGACAAGGCCCGCATGGTGCAGCGCGGTCATCACATGGCCGTCGTCGACGAGGTCGACTCCATCCTCATCGACGAAGCCCGTACACCACTGATCATCTCTGGTGCGGTCCAAGATTCGACCAAGTGGTACCAGCAGTTCGCGCGGATCATCCCCCGGCTCAGCCCCGATGTGCATTACGAGGTGGACGAGAAGAAGCGCACCGTGGCGGTCACCGAAGAGGGTGTCGCCAAGGTCGAAGAGATCCTCGGTGTCGACAACCTCTACGACCATGTCAACGTCGACCTCGTCCACCACCTCCAAGCCGGACTCCGGGCCAAAGAGCTTTACAAGAAGGACGTCGAGTACGTCGTCAAAGACGGCGAGGTGCTCATCGTCGATGAGTTCACCGGCCGTATCTTGCCGGGTCGCCGCTATTCCGAAGGCCTCCACCAAGCGATCGAGGCGAAGGAAGGCGTGCGTATCAAGGAAGAGAACCAGACCCTCGCGACGGTCACACTTCAGAACTACTTCAGGATGTACGACAAGTTGGCCGGCATGACCGGTACGGCGATGACCGAAGCTGCCGAGTTCGGTCACATCTACAAGCTGGAAGTTGCGCCGATCCCCACCAACCGGGACATGGTCCGAGACGATCAGCAAGACCAGATCTTCAAGACCGCCGAGGCCAAGTGGGACGCGGTCGTCGAAGACATCAAAGGACGCAACGAGGAGGGTCAGCCGGTGCTGGTCGGTACCGTCTCGATCGAGAAGTCCGAGCTCCTCTCCCGGCTGCTTGCCAAGCAAGGTATCCCTCACACGGTCCTCAACGCAAAGCACCACGAGAAGGAAGCTCACATCGTTGCCCAGGCGGGGCGCTTAGGTGCCGTTACGGTCGCTACCAACATGGCCGGCCGAGGCGTTGACATCATCCTCGGCGGGAATGCCGAGGGGATGGCTCGTGCCGAGATGGCTGCAGCGGGCTGGGACAACGACGCCTACTTGTTGAACGAGTACGAAGACGACGACATGGAGCGCTATCGGTCCGAGTACGAGCCCTTGTACGAGACGTTCGACAAGCAGTGTTCCGCCGAGCGTGAGCAGGTCCTCGCCGCCGGGGGGCTTTACGTTCTGGGTACCGAGCGGCACGACTCCCGCCGTATCGACAACCAGTTGCGTGGACGAGCCGGACGCCAGGGTGACCCCGGAGCGAGCCGCTTCTATCTGAGCCTCGACGACGATTTGATGCGCTTGTTCGCATCGGACCGCATCGGTGCCGTGATGGAGCGTCTGCGCATCCCAGATGACGTTCCGATCGAGGCCAAGATGGTCTCTCGGGCCATCGAGCGTGCTCAGACACAGGTCGAGTCGCAGAACTTCGAGATCCGAAAGAACGTCCTCAAGTACGACGAGGTGATGGATCAACAGCGAAAGTTGATCTACGAAGAGCGTCGCAAAATCTTAGAGGGGGAAGACATCCACGACCGCGCCCTCGACATCGTCCAAGACGTCGTGTCGGCGGCAGTGTCCGAACAAGCCGGTGGCGACTCTCACCCCGATGAATGGGATTGGGAGCAGCTGGTCGCCAGGGTGCGCGAGATCTATCCCACCAAACTGGATGCATCGAGCTTCGATCTGGAGCGGGCAGACTTCAACGAGGTCCACTCGGCATTCGTAGAGGAGTCCTTGAAGACCTACACCGAGCGTGAGGCAGAGCTGGGGTCGGAACGGATGCGCGAGATCGAGCGCTTGGTGCTCTTGAACGTGATCGATAACAGGTGGCGCGAACACCTCTACGAGATGGACTACCTGCAAGAGGGGATCGGGCTGCGCGGGTACGGTCAGCGAGACCCATTGGTCGAGTACCAGCGCGAGGGCTACGACATGTTCGTCAACATGCAGAACATGGTCAAAGAAGATTTCGCTCGCTACGTCTTCCACGTCGAAGTCGTCAAGGATCAACAACGTCAGCAGACGGTGCGTGAAGAGCGCCGGCAGATCCCGATGGCGCAGATGACCGCAACCCCCCCACCGGATGAGGGCGGGGGAGAGGTGGTCCGGGACGACGGGGGCATCCACGTCGAGCAAGCCGTCTCGGACAAGGTCCCTCGTAACGCTCCCTGCCCCTGTGGCTCCGGCAAGAAGTACAAGCAATGCCACGGCCGCCCCGGCGCGGCTGCTCTCTAGCTGCGACAGATCTCCCTTCAGGGGTACGAGCTAGTGCGTTCCGTCGTCGGTTTGGCCGAATCTCTCACTCTAAGTAGTCAAATCACTACGTTTAGATAACTAGTTAGCAGGGAAATCACTCTGTGGCACGTAGTAACTACGCAGCGGATGCGACGACCTAGCCAAGGAGTGATCCAAGATGCGACGCAACACCCTGATCTCCATGATCTTCAGCACCATCCTGGTACTTGCTCTGACTATCGCCCCGGCCGCCATGGCCCATCACAAAGATGCTCACGAGGGTGGACCCAAGAAAGCGGACGAGCAGGCCGATGAGAGCGCCGACACCGGTTCCGATGAGGGATCCCAAGAGTCTGATGATTCCGACGAGGACGAGAAGTCGAACAACGGCAATGCCTACGGTCACGACAAGGACAAGGGCAACAACGACAAGAAGAACGATGGGGTAGACGACAAGGGCAAGGACGGCGACGAGCCGTACAGCGATGGCGCTCCCGGCAACAACGGAACGATCAAGATCGACGGCGAGCCCTACGACACCTCCAAGGGCCAGGAAGCTCACGTCGGATGTGATTTCCGGGTGCTCTACTGGGGCTTCGATGAGGGCGATGACCTTCAGTCTGTCCTGACCTTCACCGCTCAAGCGCCTACCGCCGGAGACTTCGAGTTCACCGACACGATCACCCTGGGCGAGGGCGAGCCCGACGTCGCAGGTCCCTACAACCTGGTGGACGAGCTTGTCGCGGCCGGCATCAAGCCGCACCCGCAACAGGGTTGGCACATCAGGCTCACCACCAACACCGAGTATGCCCAGGGCGCCGACACCAAGCACAAGGTCTTCTGGATCAAGTGCGATGAAACCGCAGTTGCTCCGGTGGCCGAGGTCGAGGAGGAAACCCAATCGGCTGGTGGCTTCGATGCCTCTGCCGGCAGGGGCGGCGGGAGTGAGGTGCTGGGCAGCACCCTTACAGCGGGGGAAGACTCCGCTTCGGCGCAGCGCGATGCTCAGGTGGCTGCAGGCGGCGCGAACGCCGAGACGGCTGCCGGAGTGCTTCCGTTCACGGGGATGCAGTTGATGACCTTGCTTGCGATCGCTGCCGGACTTATCGCAGCAGGTTTCCTGTTCACGAGGCTTCGCCGCAACTAGAACTCCAGACGGGGAGCGAACAAGAAGGGGCCGGCGATAGCCGGCCCCTTCGTTCTTTCACGGGCGTCTCCGTGCGGCTAGTGATCGTGGTCGAGCCGGGACATCAGCGAACGTGCCATGTGCAGCACGAGGTCTCTGTCATGGGTGACTGCGTAGGTGAACCTTCTTTCCATGTCGGGCCCCGAGTCACCGAGATCCGCGGCTGCGAAAGCAGCAGCGAAGTGGGCGCCCACCACCGCTACGACCCATTCGCCTCTCAAGGGGTCGTCGGGACTCATGGTGGCGCCTCGCACTCCGGGAACGGGCTCGGGAGACATCCCGACACCCAGCGCCCCCACCAATGCCACCCTGGATGCCAGTTGCTCGTAGCGGCGGGCTGTCGCCGGCGAGAACCTCTCGGCTTCTTGGAATGTTGCCAGGACTACCGGAGTGTCCCCCAAGGAGAGGGCTTGCTCTTCTAGCTGGCGGCTCATCGTCAGCAAGATCGCTTTGGTCCCGGTCTTGGTCGGACGAGCCGGTTCGATCAGCGCGAAGGGCGTCTTTTCGACCGGTGGCACGTCCAACTGAGGAAGCTCGACCTGGACGTTGGGGGCAGGGATGAGCGCCGGAAGGGGCCCGGGTTTCCCGAACAGCCACCCCTGTCCCAACGTCGCTCCCAGTGCGATGGCAGTCGCATACTCAACGTGGGTTTCGATCCCCTCGGCGACGACCAACGTCCCCGAGCGTTCCGATTCGGCCTCGACGGCATGAACGGTGCGGGCGATCTCGAGGGTCGTGCGCCCTTGGACCAGGCTCATGTCGAGCTTGACGACATCCGCTGCGATGAACGGAAGCATCGCTAGCGAACGAGGGTCGACCCCTACGTCATCGAGCGCAGCGCCCCAGCCGATCTCTCGGAGACGGTGGATGTTCGTTACCAATTCGGCAGCCCGGCTGGTTGCCGCTCGTTCTGTGATCTCGAAGACAACGCGCAGGCGTTCGGCGGCTGCCGTCCAAACAGGGACGTGGTCCTCGGGGGCTTCGGAGGAAGGTACGTCGGGTTCTACGTTGATGAATAGCAAGGTTCGCTTGTCCATCCCCGCTTCGAGCGCACCCCGGAGAGCCGCGGTCCGGCACGCCCAGTCGAGCTCTGCTAGAAGCCCTTGCGACCGGGCTGCGCCGAAGAGTTGGTCGGGGCGTTCTAGGTCGGTGCCTTGCGGTCCCCGGGCCAGCGCCTCGTATCCGACGACCTCGCCGGTCTCAAGGTGCACGATCGGTTGGTAGACACAGCGCACGAGGCCGCGCTGCAGGATCTCGCGGAGATCCAGATCTGTTGTGCTCATCGACATGGTCATTCCCACTCATTCGGCATCTAAGGGTCGGTTCTTTCGCAAGCCGCCTCGTATGTTCGTCGACCGCGGGACGAAAGGATGGGTCGGGCGGGTACAGTCACCGCATCATGGATGACCTCACCGAACGGCTCGATTCGATACAGAGCAAGCTCGCTCAGATCAAGGAGTACCTTTGACGTCGAGCGAAAGAGCGCTCGTCTAGCGGATCTGCGCGCTGAGAGCGCGGCCCCCGACTTCTGGTCCGACCAAGCAACAGCTCAAGCGACCATGGCCGAGGCATCGCGCCTAGAGGGTGATGTTGGCGCGTACGAGAGCATCGCAGCTCGTTCTGCGGACGCCGCCGTGATGTGGGAGCTGGCCCAGTCGGAATCCGACGAGGGCGCTGCTTCAGAGGCCGCGGCAGAGGTCGATGCTCTCGAAGCTGAGATCGAGCGTCTCGAGGTTCTTTCTCTGCTGGGCGGTGAGTACGACGATCATCCAGCCATCCTCGAGATCCACGCCGGTGAAGGCGGCACAGACTCGCAGGATTGGGCCGAGATGCTGCTTCGCATGTACACACGTTGGGCCGAACAGAACGGCTTCAAGACGCAACTGATCGAAGCCACCGACGGTGACGAGGCAGGCCTGAAGGGGGCGACGCTGACGGTTGAAGGCAGACATGCCTACGGGTTGCTCTCCGCTGAAAGGGGAGTGCACCGCTTGGTGCGGATCTCGCCTTTCGATTCGGCGAAGCGCCGTCATACGTCATTCGCTTCTGTGGATGTGACCCCCGAGGTGCAAGACGACGTGGAGGTCGAGATCGACCCCGACGATCTACGTGTGGACACCTACCGTTCGTCCGGTGCAGGAGGACAGCATGTGAACGTGACCGACTCGGCGGTTCGTATCACACATCTGCCGACGGGGATCGTGGTGTCCTGCCAGAACGAACGGTCGCAGATGCAGAACCGTGCGGTGGCCATGCGCATCTTGAAGTCCCGGTTGCTCCAGAGGGCGATGGAAGAGAGAGCCAAGGAGCTGGCTGCACTATCGGGGGAGAAGATGGGGATCGGGTTCGGTTCGCAGATCCGCTCGTACGTGCTGCATCCCTATCAGATGGTGAAAGATCACCGGACGTCTCTTGAGGTTGGGAACGTGCAAGGTGTGCTCGACGGTGACGTCCAGCGCTTCATCGAAGCGGAACTGCGACGGCGGGCACAGGAAGAACACGGATAGCAGGACCTCTTCGTTACACGCGTCGTGCTCTGAGCGCATCTGGTTTACACATGTCACTCGATATGCGCGAGCAACCCCTGTTGATATAGACCCCCAAGTGGTTTGATTGCACGATGGATGCCTCGGTCGAGAAGGTCGTGAAGCGCGTCGATGACGCAACGCTGGAGGAGCTACGTAACGTAGACATCGAAGACGTCTACGTTCAGATGGACGAGATGCTCAAAGCGCGCCCCACACCACTGGATCTTTACTTCAGGTGGGAGCGTCAGAACTGGGCCACCCAGGATCTTGACTTCACCGAAGACCGGCAACACTGGACTTCGATGGAGGGCCCCTTCGGCGGTATCCGCGAGGAACTGCAACGAACCTTCACTCTGTTCTTCTTAGGGGAGCAAGCCGTTACAGACACTCTTTCGCCCTTGGTGCATGCAGCCCCCGACGAACCGTCCCGCAACTTCCTGTCGACCCAGTTGGTCGACGAGGCACGCCATTCGGTTTTCTTCTCGCGCTTCTTCGAAGAGGTAGTTGGGATCGAGGGGGGCATCACCGCTGCGCTCGAGCGGTTGCGTGACAGAACCGTAGACGGATACAGGGTGTTGTTCGACAACGATCTGGTCGAGGCCACCGAGGCGGTGCGAGAGGCACCTCACGACTACAAGGCATGGGTGCGCGGAATCGCTACCTATCACCTTGTGATCGAAGGGATGCTTGCACTAACGGGCCAGCGTTACCTGTTGGGCATCGTCCGAGAGATGGGCATCTTGCCGGGCTTCTATGCGGGGTTCACTGCGGTTGCGCGCGACGAGTCACGTCACGTCAATTTCGGTGTTCGTGCACTGATGGAAGCGGGCGTTCGTGACCGTGAGCACCTCGATGTCGTCTCCGATCAGATCTTCAAGCTCTTGCCGACGGCTTGCAGGATCGTGGCTGCCCCGGACCGACGCTTCGTGATCTCCCCTCAGGAGACGCCCGAGAACCTGCGGATCAACCCCTTCGATGTCAGGGACTTCTCCATGAATTCCCTGCTCAAGCGCCTGAAGGTCATCGGATTGACCGAGACGACGCTGAATGACATGCGAACCAAGGCGATGGGCTACTACGACGAGGCGTGGGCCGACTACGAGCGCATCCACAACGAAGAGCACCCGTACCGGTATTTCGAGCGGATGGCGGCCGCAGGGGCCTGATTCCAAGCTAGCCTGTAGGGCAGATGATCAAGCTCATAGATGTGGTCAAGGAGTACAAGGGCGGAGTCGCCGCGCTCAAAGGCATCTCGATCGATGTCGAAAAGGGCGAGTTCGTCTTCGTGGTAGGCCCCTCCGGGTCGGGAAAGTCCACCTTTCTGAAGTTGCTGACCAAGGAAGAGGACCCCAGCTCCGGTGAGGTCTACGTAGCCGGCAAGAACCTGGCCAGCTTGCCGAAGTGGCGTGTCCCTTACCTTCGGCGAAACGTCGGCTGTGTGTTCCAAGATTTCAAGCTGCTACCTAACAAGACCGTGTTCGAGAATGTCGCCTTCGCCCTCGAGGTGATCGGCCGTCCTCGCTCGGTGATCCAACGGCAGGTTCCGCAGATCCTGGACCTCGTCGGCTTGGGCGAGAAGCTCGACCGGTTCCCCGACGAGCTGTCGGGTGGCGAGCAGCAGCGGGTGTCGGTCGCCCGGGCGTTCGTCAACAGGCCTTTGATCCTGGTGGCAGACGAACCGACCGGGAACCTTGACCCGGCTACTTCGGTAGGAATCATGCGGCTTCTCGATCGCATCAATCGAACCGGCACGACGATCGTCATGGCAACCCACGACCACGCGATCGTGGACTCCATGCGACGCCGGGTGATCGAACTCGAGAACGGCCTCATCGTTCGTGACCAGTCCCGTGGCATCTACGGAGTGGGCGGGTAGCAGATGCTTCGTATCAACTACTTCCTAAGCGAGACCATCACCAACCTCCGGCGAAACTTCTTGATGACGATCGCGGCCATCTCGACCGTCGCGATCTCGCTGCTCCTTCTCGGTGGGGTTCAGATCCTCGGCTTGATCGTCCGCAACGTCACCTACACCTGGGAAGCCAAGGTCGAAGTGTCCGTGTTCCTGTTGGATACCGCCACCCAGAATGAGATCAACGACATCCAGTCAACCCTCATCGGTTACGACGAGGTGGCCGAGGTCACCTTCGTTTCGAAGGCCGAAGCCTACGAAGAGTTCAAGCGCATCTATCGCAACCAACCGGAGTTATACGAAACCCTCCCCGAAGATTCACTACCCGCTTCGTTCCGCGTGAAGCTCCACAACGCGGACGACGCCGAAGAGATCGATGCTCGCATCGAGGGGGCGCCCGGTGTGGAGGAGGCTCGAACCGGTGGTGAGGTGATCAAGAGACTGCTCCAGGTCAACTCGCTTCTTCGCACGATCACGTTCGCTATGTCTTTGATCCTGCTGATCGCTGCGGCGGCCTTGATCGCGAACGCGATCCGAGTCGCCATCTATGCCAGGCGCGATGAGATCGGGATCATGAAGCTGGTGGGTGCGACCAACTGGTTCATCCGGATCCCATTCATGCTCGAAGGGGTATTCGCCGCCCTCAGTGGGGCTCTTGTCGCCGGACTCATCGTTTTCCTGGGTAACGCCCTGCTTTTCTCGCGCGTGGGCGACGCCATCCAGTTTTTGGGTCCCGTCCTGTCGTTCTCCACCGGTGAGCTGGTGGGGGTCTTGGTTCTCCTGGTGGGCGTGGGTATCGCAGTGGGCCTTATCGGCTCCACCCTGGCCCTGCGCCGCTTCCTCGAGGTCTAAAGACCACCCCGGCGAGAGCCGATTAGATGGGTGGGGCAAGCTAGGACGAATCGACTCCATCAAGAGGCTGGGGTATATGTTGCTGTTGTTGAAGAAGTTAACTAGCATGGGACGCATGAGGGGCCTTAGAGGTGTCGATGCGCGCGTCCCGTTCGCGGCCGCCGTGTTGATCGGTGCACTGCTCCTGGCCGCCATACCGGCCACTGCCGAGCCCAAGGACAAGCTCGACCGCCTGGAGCAGCGCAGACAACACGCCGCTGCGCAAGAAGCCAAGTACGCCGCCAAGCGCAAGGAACTGCTGACCACTATCGCCGGGATCGATCGCAAGCGCGCCAAGGTCGAGTCGAAGGTCAACGAACTGGATGCGCGGCTGGACTCGCTGGATCAGCGGATCGACGTCGTCAAAGACAACCTGATCGATGCTCAGATAAAGGTGTCGATCCTTACCGAGGATCTGCAAGATGTCCTTGGCGAGCTCGACATTTCCACGGATGATTACACCGCCCGTGCGATAGAGGCCTACAAGGGTGGCCCTAGCGCATACATCGAGTCGGTCCTTGGGTCCGGCAGCTTCTCGGATGTGATCGACAAGGTCAACTACTGGCAAGCAGCCCTGGACTCTGACGCCGAATTGATCGAACAGATCCAACTGCTCCGTGATCAAACCGAGAACCGACGCGAGGTGATCCTCGAGAAGCAGCACGAGATCGCGACAGCCAAGAAAGAGCTCGAGAAGAACCGCTCCGAAGTGGCTGCGATCCGATCCCAACACGCTGCGGTGCTCGCCGAACGCCAAGCTTTGCTTGACACCAAAGAGACCCTGCTCGCCGAGGTCGAGGACCGTAAGGCCTACTACTCGGCCCTTCAGGATCAACTCGAAGCTGAGAGCGAAGAGATCCGTTCGCTGCTTGCTGGTGGAAGCTCGGGACCTCTGCCTACCGGCGGTGGCCAACTGCTATGGCCCACTGCGGGGGCGGTCACCTCGGGCTACGGGTACCGGACCCACCCGATCTTCGGAGACCGACGACTTCACACAGGGATAGATATCGGTGCAGGCTATGGCAGCCCGGTCGTCGCCGCAGATACGGGGACCGTCACATACTCCGGTGTGATGAGTGGCTATGGAAACGTGATCATCCTCGATCACGGAGGCGGCTTGGCCACGACCTACAACCACCTTTCCGAGCAGTACGTGTCGGCCGGCTCGACGGTTCAACGGGGGACGACGATCGGCGCGGTGGGCTGCACCGGCTATTGCACCGGGCCTAACCTGCACTTCGAAGTGCGGGTGAACGGGTCGCCGGTCGACCCGATGCCCTACTTGCAGTAGCGGCCCGGTAGCCTAGAAGAACATGGAACGCTGGCAGAGGTACCTGATAGCCGGCCTCGCCGTCCTCGTTGCCTCTTTCGGGATCTTCTCGATCGGGTATTCGATGGGACGGGGGGGCCCGACCCGTCTGATCACAACAGAGGGCCTCGAAGGCTCGGATCTGATCCAGGAGGCCTACGACCGGATCCTCGCCGGTTCCGTTGATGACCCCGACGAGGCAGCGCTTGCTCGTGGAGCGATCAAAGGCATGGTCCAAGCCTTGAAGAAGGCGGACGATCCATATGCATTCTTCTATTCGCCCAAGAGCTACCAGGCGTTCCAGGAGCTGACCACCGGGCGATTCAGCGGCATCGGCGTGTGGTTGAAGCCCAAAGGCAAGCTGCTCCAGATCGTCTCGGTGTTGCCCGACACCCCTGCCCTCGATGCAGGCTTGCGCAGGGGTGACATCATCGAGTCGATCGACGGTCAAGACGTGACCAAGATCTCCTCTGATGAAGCGATCAACCTCATCAAGGGACCCTCTGGCTCCGAGGTCTCCCTCGAGATCGACCGACGGGGCGAACGACTGTCACTGCGTATCGAGCGTGCCGAGATCGACCTTCCCAACCTCCAGGCTCGGATAACCGATGACGACGTGGGCTACATACGCCTGTTCGGTTTCGCGCGTAACGCGGGGGACCAAGTGCGTGACGAGATCGAGTCGCTGCGGGATAAGGGGGCCGAGGGGATAGTTCTCGACCTGCGCGACAACGGTGGGGGGCTGTTCAGCGAAGCCATCGCCGTCGCGAGCGTCTTCATCGAAGAGGGCGAGATCGTCACCTATCGCTCCGCCGACGAGGGCGACGTCGAATACGACGCTGAGGGTGATGCTTTCGAGGATCTCCCACTAGTGGTGTTGGTAAACGAAGGGACCGCGAGTGCATCCGAAATCGTTGCCGGTGCACTTCAGGACCGAGACCGCGCCGTTCTGATCGGTGAAACGACTTACGGCAAGGGTTCTGTGCAAGAAGTCATCCCACTATCCGACGCCTCCGCGATGAAGTTCACTACCGCTGCCTACCTGACCCCCAATGGCCGCGATATCGATGGCAGGGGCATCTCGCCTGATGTCGAGGTTGCTTTCGATCCGTCATCGGCGCGCGACATCCAATTCGACCGAGCGGTGGAGATCCTCCAAGGGATAGTTCTGTCGGGCAACGGCACCGAGGGCTAGGTGGCCGCTCCGAAGACCGGTACCAAGCTCATCGCGCAGAACCGAAAGGCTCGTCACGACTACGAGATCGAGGAAACGGTCGAGGCAGGGCTGGTCCTCCTCGGTACAGAAGTGAAATCCTGCCGCGATGGCAAAGTAAACCTCGTCGATGCATACGCCAAGATCGATGGAGGGGAAGCGTGGCTCCTGCAATGCCATATCGCGCCCTACTCGCACGGCAACATCGCCAATCATGACCCTTTGCGACCGCGCAAGCTCCTGTTGAAAGCACAAGAGATCGCGGTCTTGAAGGCGAAGGTCGAGCGCGATGGCAAGACCCTCGTTCCACTGCGTCTCTACTTCACCAAAGGCCTGGCTAAAGCCGAGATCGCGATAGCTCGCGGTAAGAAGACCCATGACAAGCGCAGAGATAACGCCCGCAAGAGTGACGAGCAACGGATGCGCCGGGAGCTCGGCCGCCGCCGCTAGTTAGTGGGGGAAGTCCCGGCCCCCTCAGGGGGCCGGGACCAACGGCTACACCCGTCGGGCGAAGTAGAGGATCGCCAGAACGAGCAGGACGATCACCAAGATCGTAACGATGTTCATCGAGTACCCCCTTCACGTGGTCCCTACCAGCGTTCCCGCGACGCGCCCGAGCCAAACCAAGTAGGGCGGGCCGGTTCCCCTGGGCTGGGGCAGGTCGTGGGGAAATGACGGGTGCCTTCTGGGCGTTGCTACCATCTAACGGTGGGTCGTAGTTGGCCCGCACATTGACAATGGATGACCGTTTCCAAAGCATCATGTTTCGTGGGGCCGGCGTCCGATCGAGGGGCTGAAATTGGTTTCGACCTTGATCGACCGAAGTAGGAGAAGCGAGCCGAGGACTCCCGGTGTGACCTCGATAAATCCTCTGGGAAAAAACATAACTGCCGCTGCGTAAAGCACGGTTGCCATCCCTATAAAGATGGCCGTCGACCCGAGATGAGTCCGCGATCTCGGTGTTCGGCGTCGCTTAGCGGACTCGCTCTCTCAAGTTCGTACGTAGCGCGAGAGAGGACTTTCATTACGTTCTAGGTATCGGCCAGCGCCGTTCGCAGGCCGGCCGGTTCCGAAAACCAACTGTGAACTACGCTCGTAGAAGCCCTATGGAGGGATCGAGGGACCCGGGTTCGACTCCCGGCAGCTCCACTCAGATCCCGGCTCGCCCCAGTACGGGTCCCTCGATCCGAGGGATCGAGGACTGCGTCGCGAACTTCGGGGTTCGACTCCCGGCAGCTCCACTCAGATTCCGGCTCGCCTCAGTACGGGTCCCTCGATCCGAGGGATCGAGGACTGCATCGCGAACTTCGGGGTTCGACTCCCGGCAGCTCCACTCGCCAGAGGCTCGTTGCGCTACCCCACCCACGCCCGGTGCCACGTCGAACCGCCGGGGCGGCTACGCCGCTCTTCCTGGCGGCACGACTCCCGGCAGCTCCACTCAGATTCCGGCTCGCCTCAGTACGGGTCCCTCGATCCGAGGGATCCAACTGGACGACTAGTTACACGGATGTGATTTGGCTTCCGTCTCATGGTATGATAGCTGAATTCATACCAAGGAGGCTGACCATGGCACGGAGGACGATCTACATTCCGGATGGCACTGAGGCGCTGGTGCGCGAGTTGGCGCGGGAGGGAGAGTCTTTCTCGGCCACGGTCACGAGACTGATCGAGGCTGGGGCCAAGACCCTCAAGCGAGGCCGCGTTCCGAGCTACGTCGGGACCGGGAACGGTCCCGACGACCTTGGTCGCAAGGCGGAAACCTATCTTCGAGAACTGGTCTCTAGCGATTGAGGGTCTTGGCCGATACGGGACCGATCGTCGCGGCGGCGAATCGCCGTGATCGCGCGCATGATCTGGCGGCCGCCCTGGTGGCACAACTTGGACGAGAGCTCGTCATCCTGGATCCGGTCATTGTGGAAGTCGACCAGCTTCTACGGGCGCGCGTGAGCGGTGATGCGGGGGCTGCCTTTCTGGGAGCGGTGGCCAACGGGGAACACGTTGTCGAGTTCATGACCCGAGGTTTGGTGCGCCGCGCGGTGCAAATAGACGCGAGGTACCGGGATCTCGGCCTCGGTTTCGTCGACGCTGCCCTCATGGCTTACGCGGAACGTCATGATCTCCCGATTCTCACCTTTGATTTCGAAGACTTCAGAGCCGCCCCACCCGAAGGCGGATACTGGCGGCTCGTCGTCGACGAGGAGAGATACCGATCGGTGGTGGATTGAGGATCCACCCGGGACGGTTCGCGCACCGATCAATCAGCTCCACTCGGTAGCGGGCGCCAAGGCGCCCGCTACTCGTTGCGCTACCCCGCTCACGCCCGTTGCCACGTCGGACCGCCGGGCGGGGGTATCGTGCTTCCTGAGATGGCCGAGCCGTGAGTAAAGCGAACCCCCTTAAGAAGGCTCGCTTGTCGGTTGCCCTTGTGCTACGGCTGCTTGCGATCGCTATCGCAGGGCTATCCGCCTACCTGGCATTGCTCTCGTCAATGTTCGATCTCGTTGGTGATGGATTCGGTGAGCGCTGTGAACAGCACATGGCCGGACGATCCGGTCCCTTCGAGTGGTCCTGGGATATGACTACGGCCGGTGTCGAAGTGTCCTGCCAAGACCGCAGCGTTGGTGTCGCGCCGCGCTTCGTCGAGAGCTATCTCTGGCCGCTCTATCTCTGGGAGGCCGTGGGGCAGCCGGTCTTTCTAACTGTTGCTTCGTACCTTCTCGCGGCGTGGCTCTTAGGTTCGATCGTCCGCCGCCTAAAGGCACCGCGTGGTGAACCGCCGCCTTACGGAGGTGGATCTGACCAGGATGCTTCGCCTATCGCGCGACGACTTTGGCGGCACCTATCTTTCAAGAGGTCCAGCTCCCATCTCGCTGGGCTCTTGGTCGCGACCGCGGTACTGACCGCGGACCATCTGGTGACGATGGTCAATGCGACGTTTCCCTACCATCGCAGTCTTTTCGTTTCTCTCTTCGGGGTCCCAGCAGCCGTGGTGTCCGGATCCCTTACTGTCGTGATCCTGCAGCGCAGAGCGCAGCCGAGTTCCGGGGAACCACTCACCAGATAGCTTGCAACATCTTTTTTGGCGTAGTCGGTGAGGTTGTGGCCGAGCCGTCGTGGTCGGGCTTGATTCTGGGCATCTCAGATGACTGGTGCTATTATGTGACTATGAAAGAGATGCCTGCGGCGAGGTTCAAGGAACACTGCTTGGCCATCCTGGATGAGGTTGATGAGGAGGGCCTTGTCATCACCAAGCGCGGCAAGCCCGTGGCCAAGCTCATCCCGATCCGTGCAGATTCAGCGGAGCTCATAGGGGCCCTCAAGAAGAAGGTGAAGATCAAGGGCGACATCATGTCGACCGGAACACGCTGGCATGCTGAATCTTGATACGCACGTCCTCCTTTACGCAGTATCGGGAGAGTTGACAGAGAGGGAAAGCAAGCTGCTGCGTGGTCAGCCATGGTCTATCTCCGCTATCGTCGTGTGGGAGATAGCGAAGCTCGCCCAACTCGGGCGGATCGAGGTTGATCTCAACGATCGGCAGGTCCTGAGGGTTCTGAGGTCCGTACACCTTTGGCCGATCACGGCCGATATCGCGCGAACGAGCACCCGTCTGGACGTCCGTGGCGACTCCGCCGACGAGCTGATCGGGGCCACGAGCATCGTTCACGAGATTCCGTTGCTCACGAGGGATCGGCACCTTCGTCGATCTCAGGAGATCCCCCTCGCATCGACTAGCTGAAAGAGCACCGCCGGGGTAGCGGGTGGTGCGGCTCACGCACCGATCGATGAAGATCAGACGTAACGCGCCTCGAGCACCCCGGTCCGTTCAGTTCCGCACTCCCAATGAGCGCTGCTCAGTTCTTTTCGCAGGCTTTGAAGGTGTTGCTGCCCTGGTCGTCGCTGCAGGTGTCCTTGCCGCGGCCCCCGGAGTGGGAATCGTCGCCCTTACCGCCTCCGAGGTTGTCGTTGGCGCCGCCGCCCTTGAGGCGGTCCTTGCCGCCGCCACCACGGAGGGTGTCCTCGCCGCCGTCGCCGTAGAGGGTGTCGTTACCGCCCTTGCCTTTGACGGTGTCGTCACCACCATAGGAACAGATCACGTCGTTGCCGGACGTGCCGGTGAGCGTGTCGTCATCATCGGTCCCTTGGAGCGTGCAGTCGCGCTCATCCGGGCGTGGCGTTGGCGAGGCTGTGGGGCTCGGCGATGCCGAGGGGTTCGGCGAACCGGTCGGCGATCCGCTCGGAGATGCCGAAGCAGATGGGCTCGGGGATTCACATGTAGCCGTTGCGGGCCTTGCTGTCGGGATCAGCACGTCGTCTACTGCCACTCCAGCGAAACCTCCGGTGACAGATGAGAAGAAGTCGTCAGAGGTGAAAAGGAAACGGATGTACAGCGGCCCCGCTGGGGGGGTGAAGGTGATGGAGTCCTCGATGAACTCGGGGAAACCCGCGTTCTGTCCGGAATAGGACTTGGCGCTCTCCCACGTTTCGCCGTCGCTCGACCAGTCGACGGACAGGATGTCGAAGGGCTCTTCGACGCTTCCTTCGGTGTCGTAGGTGAGCCAGTAGCCGACGGTTATCTCGCCGCCCGGCGCGGTGTGCTCCGGTGAGACGAGCGCTTCATTCTGCGCATCGACATAGTCCGCCAAGCGGAAAGCGAACTCCGACTCGTGACCTGGAGAGCTGCGCTCCCACGTCGGTGATAGAGGAAGGGCCGAGGCGCTTTCTGTGGTCCACCCTTCTTCGCATTCTTCGAAGGTGTAGGTAGTTGTCCCTTGTTGGGCGCTTGAGATGCCAACCAACATCGGGGCCATCGCAAAAGCGGTTGCAGCGATGGCGATGCCCAGGATCACTCGACGGTCCATGGTCCACTCCCCCTATCGTTTCGTTCGACCCGGCCACTCTATTCCTCACTGACTCCCGGGCTCTCACGGGTCCCTTCTTGCGCCAACGCTGCGGGGAGGTGATGGGTTCGGCTTGGTCCGGTAGATACTGGCCGGGATGCGAACCTTCGATGTGAACTGCAGCGGTGCTGAGGAGGCCTGATGGCCGGTAGTGATGCCATCCCTGATGGGCCGATCCTGGGCGTGTGGGCGCATCCAGATGACGAGACGTTCCTTTCGGCGGGCATCATGGTGCAGGCCTTGCGTCAGGCCCAAAGGGTCGTGTGCGTGACGGCGACGCGAGGGGAGCTTGGCATCCAGGATGTGGATCGGTGGCCGCCAGACCGGCTTGCCGAGATCCGCACGGCCGAGCTCGAGGTATCGCTGGCCATCTTGGGAGTCACCGAGCACCACTGGCTCGACTACCCAGATGGACGTTGTCATGAAGTCGATGCCGGCGAGGCTGCCCTCCGGCTCCGACCGATATTCGAAGACGTGCGGCCGGCCAGTGTTCTGACCTTCGGCCCCGACGGTATGACCGCGCACACGGATCACATCGCAGTCTCAGCCTGGACGACACTCGCTTTCGAAAGATACGCACCTGAGGGGGCGAAGCTGTACTACGCCACCATGTCTGAAAGCTGGTGGGACACCTACGCCGAGCTCTTCGAGCTCGATCGCGTCGTCATGTCCACGGACTGGGAACCGCCAACCAGCCCCGAGGCAGAGATCGTGATCGATCATCGTGTCGCCGATGACGTGTTCGAGTTGAAGAGGCGATCGCTGCTGGCTCAAGAGAGCCAGATCGGGGCGATGATGCAAGCTCTTCCCCCTGAGCATGTCTGGGAAGTGAACCGGCACGAGTACTACCGGCTGGGGGGCAAGAGATAGCGACTTCCGTTCCTTCTCCGAACACCCAGAGACTCACGTCGTTCAGCCGCGGGGGTGGCTGCGCCTGCAAGCTGAGCGGCGATGAGCTGGCAGAGATCATGAAGCACATCCCGGCCGGGCCCGGGGATCCGGCCCTGTTGGTGGGGCTCGACGAACCAGACGATGCCGCCATCTATCGGGTCAGTGATGACATCGCCCTTGTTCAGACCGTCGATTTCTTCACACCGATCGTCGACGACCCTGCAACCTGGGGCGCCATCGCGGCAACCAATGCGTTGTCGGACGTGTATGCGATGGGCGGAACACCGCGGACTGCGTTGAACCTCGTGGCATGGCCTCGTGATCTCGACTTCTCGCTGCTGGGGGCGGTGCTGCGTGGTGGACAAGAAGCGTGCGAGCGCGCCGGTGTTTCGATCGTAGGTGGGCACTCCATAGACGATCCCGAACCCAAATACGGGCTGGCCGTAACCGGGTTGATCCATCCCGACGAAGTCATAACGAAGACCGGCGCATCACCGGGGGCGGTGCTCGTTCTAACGAAAGCACTAGGGACCGGGATCATCTCCAGCGCGATAAAGAGGTCAACGGCATCCAACGAGTCGATAGAGGCTGCGATCGCGACGATGACGACGCTCAACCAAGCGGCGTGCGAGGCGATGCGAGTTGTCGGTGTGCAGGCTGCAACGGACGTGACCGGGTTCTCGCTTATCGGCCATCTGCTCCAGATGCTTGGAAGGAACCTAGATGCCCACCTCGATGCCGAGGCGATCCCGCTGCTTCCGGGGGCGGTCGAGTTGGCGCGTGATGGCGTGATCCCAGGAGGCAGCGCGCGCAATCGCAGTTCGCAATCTCCACGAGTAATCGCTGAGGGCATCGATGACGCGTTACTGTCCGTGCTGTTCGATGCGCAGACCTCGGGCGGCTTGTTGATCGCGGTATCCCCCGACAAGGCGCCCGATCTCGTGGACAGGATGGCGAGCTTTACAACCGATGTGGCGCAGATCGGCACCCTAGGGGAGGGAAGTGGACGCGTCAGGCTGCGCGGTGGTAGCTCGGATGACGACCGGAGTGGCGACAGCTAGAAATGGCCGGCGAAGATGGAAATGAGATGACCGAAGACATGATTGAGGATCTGGTCCTGCCGGCCGCGATAGCTGCGGCGATGATCGAGCATTGCGAGAGTGAGCGCCCCAACGAAGCGTGCGGGCTTCTAGGGCGATCCGGTGACGGCATCAGCCAGGTCTATCCCATGCGGAACGCTGCGGCGAGCCCCGTTCGCTACGCACTCGATCCGCAAGAGCAGCTCAGCGTTTACCGGATCATCGAAGATGCCGGGAGCCTCGGTGGGGTCTACCACTCGCATACGCGCACCGAGGCGTACCCGTCACCGACCGATGTCCGGATGGCTTCAGAGGACGTGCCCTATCTGATCGTCTCGCTCGCATCGCAACCGGCCTCGATCCGCGCTTTCCGCATCATTAAGGCCAACTGGACCGATGAGACTGGAGAGATCATCGAGGTTCCGGTCGTGGTGCACTAGCACCTAGAAGCCCCGGCGGGAAGGGTCTTAGGGCCCCGCCGGTTACCATGGAAGACAGTTTCCAGCTGTATCAAAGGGAGGAATCGTGGCCGTCGAAGTCCGTATCCCAACGGTCTTCCGTAAGTTCACAAACAACGACGCAACCGCGTCCGTCAATGAGGGAACGATAGGCGAGCTGATCGATCAGCTCGGCGAACGGTATCCAGGCTTCAAGGAGCAGGTGCTGACCGAGACCGGAGAGCTCCATCGCTACGTGAATGTTTACGTCAACGATGAAGATGCCCGCTATCTCGACAAGCTTGACACCAAAGTCACGGAGGGCGACGTCGTCTCGCTCCTCCCGTCGGTTGCCGGAGGCCGGTAACACCAGGTGAAGTATGGATCGGTGCTCGACCTGATCGGCCATACGCCGCTGGTCGAGCTGCCTCACCTCACGCCCGTAGACAACGTCAGGATCTGGGCGAAGCTCGAAGGTCAGAACCCCACCGGCTCGGTCAAGGACCGGGTCGCCTTGCGCATGATCGAAGAAGGTGAAGCTTCGGGTGGGCTAACTACGGACAAGATCATCCTCGAGCCAACTTCCGGCAACACGGGGATCTCTCTTGCGATGGTGGCGAAACTGCGCGGCTATCGCTTCAACGCCGTCATGCCCGACAACGCTTCGAGTGAACGGGTGTCGCTCCTTGAAGCGTTCGGAGCCTCGATCACCTACTCGCCCGGCGACAAGGGCAGCAACGGCGCCGTCGCGATGGCGACCGAGATGTCATCGGACCCCAAGTACTTCATGCCGTTCCAGTACGGCAACCAGGCCAATGTCGATGCTCATTACTACGGCACCGCTCAAGAGATCCTCGAGGACCTTCCCGACGTCAAGGCGTTCGTAGCCGGGCTCGGCACGGGCGGAACGCTGATGGGTAACTCAAAGCGCTTGAAGGAGCACAACCCCGAGTGCAAGATCTTCGCGGCAGAGCCACAACTTGGCGAGCTCGTTTATGGCCTGCGCACTCTCGATGACGGATACATCCCCCCGATCTTCGATCCGGACAAGATCGACGGCAAGGTCCGAGTGAAGGCGCGTGACGGGATCCTATGGACGCGTGAGCTGCTGCAGCGCGAGGGCATCTTCGCCGGTATCTCGGCCGGCGCCATCATCTGGGTGGCCCAGCGCGTAGCCGAACGCTTGTCGTCCGAGGGTGGTGGTGACATCGTCTGCTTGCTACCGGACGGGGGTTGGAAGTACCTCTCGACCGAGGCGTGGACCCAGGAGATCGACGTCGCCGAGGAGCAGGTAGAGGAAACCCTCTGGTGGTAGATGACCGCTCGCGACTGCCGATAGGGATGTTCGATTCGGGTGTAGGTGGACTCACCGTCGCCCGGGCGGTCATAGACCTTCTGCCACACGAAGACATCATCTATCTCGGGGACACACAGCGATGCCCCTATGGACCACGCCCGCACGATGAGGTTCGGCGGTTCGCTCTAGAGATCATGGACCACCTGGTCTCTCAGGGTGTGAAGCTGCTGGTGATCGCATGCAACTCTGCAGCTTCGGCGGTCTTCGAGGAGGCCAGGCAGCGCTACGACGTCTCGGTGCTTTCCGTGATCGAGCCAGGGGTCAGAGCTGCGATCGCAGCCACGCGCAACCGCCGTATCGGTCTGATCGGAACCGTGGCAACGGTGACGTCCGGGTCATATGACCAAGCATTGGCGGCTACCAAAGCCAATATGGAGTTGGTGTCGCAGGCTTGCCCACGCTTCGTCGAGTTCGTCGAGCACAATGAAACGAACTCCGAGGCCGTATTCGATGCAGCCGAGGAGTACCTCGCTCCTCTGAAAGCAGCCGGGGTTGACACAGTGATCTTGGGCTGCACGCATTACCCTTTGCTTTCGGGAGTTATCCAGTACGTGATGGGGGAGGAGGTAGTGCTCATCTCGAGCGCCGAAGCTACGGCGAACGAGGTGTTCGCAGAGCTCAAGAACTCCGACCTCTTGAATAGGTCGGAAGATATCGGGAAGCATCGATTTATCGCGACCAGCGAAGAGGGGATGTTCTCGGAATTGGGGGAGCTGTTGTTGGGACCAGCCTTCAGCGGCATCGAGTACCGGCCGTGGTCCGATCGGACCAAAGCGTGAGCTTCTCGATCACGGTACTGGGTTGCTCGGCGACGTTCGCCACGCGCGAGCGCGCTGCCTCCGGCTACCTCGTGAGGTTCGGCGACACCTCGCTGTGGCTCGATGCAGGGGCCGGCACGTGGCGCAATCTGCTCGAGCACATCGACTATCAAGAACTCGATGCAGTCATCCTGACCCACCGTCACCCTGACCACACGACCGACGTGTTCCAGGTCCATCACGCGATCCTTTACGGACAGCCTCAACGTCTCCCCAAGATCCCGCTGTGGGCTCCGCAAGACACCGTGGACCGGTTGCGGGCCTTCGCCAACGTCGATGACTCTTTCGAGATGACTGCGGTGGGGGCCGGGGACGAGGTCAATCTGGGAGGCGCAAAGATCTCTTTCCATCACATGGCGCATCCGGTCGAGACCGTCGGCGTGCGGATCGAGTACGACGGCGGGGTGTTCGCCTACACGGCCGATACCGGGCCGGGAGGCGACCTCGGGAACCTGGCGAAGGGCGCCGACCTGCTCATCTGCGAAGCCACCTTCCAGGATGGGGATGGTCCCTGGGACGGCCACATGCTGGCGAGCGAGGCTGCTACCGCTGCCGTAACCAACGGCGTCTCGCATCTCGTACTCTCGCACCTGCCCTCGCATCGAGACCTCGGCTTGTCGTTGCAGCAAGCCCATCACGGTGCCCATGGGGTGACGATCGAACTGGCAGCGGACGGCGAGAGATATGAGGTGATCGGTTGACCCGCTTCGATGGCAGGGGCCCACAAGATCTTCGAAAGGTAACGATCGAACCGGGTTTCATGCCCAACGCCGAGGGTTCTTGTCTGGCGTCGATGGGCAACACACGCGTGATCTGCACCGCATCGATCGACGAGAACGTTCCGCGTTGGATGCAGGGGCGAGGAACCGGCTGGGTTACGGCTGAGTACTCGATGCTTCCGCGCTCTACCGACGAGCGCGTACCTCGTGAAGTGAACAAGGGGCGTCCCTCGGGGCGTACGCAAGAGATCCAGCGCTTGATCGGCCGATCGCTCAGGGCGGTTACAGACATGTCCATGCTCGGTGAGCGAACGGTGTGGCTCGATTGCGACGTACTGCAGGCCGATGGGGGAACGCGCACGGCCTCCATCACCGGAGCCTTCGTCGCGCTGTCGCTCGCTTTCAACTCATTGATCGACAAGGGGAGTCTCGCGGAGAGCCCGATGATCGATTCGGTGGCTGCTGTGAGCGTCGGGATCGTCGGCGGTGTGCCGGTCTTGGATCTCAACTATGCCGAGGACTCGACGGCAGACGTGGACATGAACGTTGTCATGACCGGTTCGGGCAAGTTCGTCGAGGTCCAAGGCACGGCCGAGCAGGGGACCTTCGATCGCGATGAGCTGAACACCTTGCTCGATCTTGCCGCTAAGGGCATCGGCGAACTGACCTCTTTCCAAGAGGCTGCACTCGGGGCGCCGCTAGGCGAGTGAAAGCCGTCTTCGCATCTCGCAACAAACACAAGGCCGAACAGGTCGCCGTGCTGCTGGATGGCGTCGAATTGTTGCCGCTCGACGAAGTTGCACCCACTCTGGAGTTGCACGAGCCCTTCGATACCTTCGAGGCGAATGCCCTTGCCAAAGCCAGAACCGTCCATCAAGCCACCGGGATGACGGCGATAGCAGACGACTCCGGGCTAGAGGTGGACGCCTTGGATGGCAGGCCGGGGGTCGTCTCGGCTCGCTATTCGGGTGATGACGCAACCGACGATGCGAACAACGCGAAGTTGATCGCCGAGCTTGCGGGTGTTCCCCCGGAGAAGCGCACGGCGCGGTACCGCTGTGTGGCCGTTTGTGTTTCCGATTCGGGCGAGTTGGTGGCCGAAGGGAGTTGCGAGGGCCACATCGTGGACGATCCACGGGGTGACCTGGGCTTCGGCTATGACCCGCACTTCGTCCCTGAGGGCGAACAGCGAACGATGGGAGAGATCCCGCTTGACGAGAAGCTGGCCTTCAGCCACCGGGGCCGTGCCTTCAGGGCGCTGGCGGCACGATTGGGCCTGTGACCGATCCCGGCCTGGAACGTCTCAGCGACCAGATCTCTCAGATCCGGTCCGATCAGGTGGATCTGCCGCTCGAGCTGGATGATCTTCATCCCGATCCGTTCGAGCAGTTCGCGACGTGGCTGAACGAAGCCTTGGAGGCACACAAGGGGTGGCCCAATGCGATGACATTGGCCACCGCGGACGCGCACGGCCAACCCTCGTCGCGGATCGTGCTGTTGAAAGGGATCGACCGGCGCGGCCTGAGCTTCTTTACGAACCTGGGCAGTCGTAAGGCCAATGACCTGTCCGTGAACCCACATGCATCGCTCACGTTCTACTGGCCGCTCCAGGGCCGCCAGGTCTGCATCCGGGGTCCGGTTCTCCGGGTCCCCGACGCAGAAGCCGACGACTACTTCGAAACCAGGCCACGTTCTTCGCAGTTGGGTGCGTGGGCCTCGAAGCAGAGCTCGCCGCTGGCGTCGCGAGAGGAGCTCGAGCAGGTGGTGGCAGAGCTCGATGCGCGATACCCAGATGAGGTTCCGCGGCCCCCACATTGGGGTGGTTTCCTCCTCGAGCCCGAAGCGTTCGAGTTCTGGAAGTCACGCGCCGGAAGGCTTCACGATCGTTTCCTCTATCAACGGCAAACCGAGGATTGGACGATCACGCGACTTAACCCCTGATCGGTGGAGCTCAGCGACCCGGCTGAAGTGAGACCACCTGGTCGTGCAGGGTGCCGTTGGTGGTCAGCACAGACCCGGAATCGATCCATGTCTCACCCGACAGCTTGGTCAGACGACCGCCGGCTTCGGCGACGATGGGTTGAAGTGCAGCCACATCCCACACGGACAGCTCGGGCTCGAGCATGACGTCCGCCGCCCCTCGCGCCACCAGCATGTGACCCCAGAAATCTCCGAACCCCCGGTCCCGGCGCGACCTGGAGATCACCGTTGCGAAGACCTCGCTCCACTCGGATGTTTGGAACCTTCGGATCCCCGCGTGGACCACGAAAGCTTCCTCCAAGGAAGACGTATCCGACACCGAGATCGTTTTGCCGTTCATCCGGGCCCCCGCACCGGCCGCCGCGTCGTAGAGCTCGCCCAGTGCCGGAGCGTTGCACACCCCGACGACGGTCTCGTTGTCGTGACGAAGCGCGATCAGGTTCGCCCAGACGGGGATCGCCGTCATGTAGTTGTTGGTCCCGTCGATTGGGTCGATGATCCATGTCGGCGCGCCGATCTTGGCCGGCCCCCCGCCGGCGGCTCCGTAGCCCTCTTCCTCTCCCAGGATGTTGTGATCGGGAAAGGCAGCAACGATGCGCGATCGGATCAGCGATTCCACCGCTCCGTCGGCCTCGGTGGCCCAGGTCCCGTCGGCCTTCAGCTTGGCGCTCAACTCGCCTCCGAAGCTGGCCAGAGCTAGCCGGCCTGCTTCTTCGGCTACCTCCAGGGCGAAGCTCAACTCGTCGGGCATCCATGCACGATAGCTGTCCCTTCTTCGCTGGGCGTCACAGGGGCGGCTTAAGGTGACGTCGTGGCTACCGGCGATGTCTTTTCAGGTCTGAATGACGAGCAGCGGCGCGCCGTCGAGAAGGTCAGGGGCCCGGTCTGCATCCTTGCAGGTGCGGGAACGGGCAAGACGACGACGATCACGCATCGGATCGCCAACCAGGTCCTGACGGGGGCGTTCGATCCCGGGGCGATCCTCGCGGTGACCTTCACCGACAAGGCAGCGGGCGAGATGCGCGAGCGACTGGCAGGTCTTGGGGTACCGGGGGCTCGTGCCCGCACGTTTCACTCGGCAGCCCTGGCACAACTCAGGCACCTCTCGGTCGAACCACCAGGGCAGATCCTTGCCTCGAAGGTGGTGGCGGTGCGTCAGCTGGCCAACTCCCTGCCCAAGCCGTACCGATTCCGCTCGGCGGCCGATCTAGCAACCGAGATCGAGTGGGCTCGGAACCGCCGGCTTACCCCGGCCAGTTACCTCGACGGGCTCGGCGATCACGAACCTCCGATCCCCGAAGATCTGATGCAGCGGATCTTCCGCGGTTACGAGGAAGGCAAGCGTGAGCGCGGCCTGATCGATTTCGAAGATCTGCTCGAACTCGCTATCCGCATGTACGAAACCGATGAAGACGCACTGAACATCTTCATGGCTCGCTATCAGGCGTTCACCGTGGACGAATACCAGGACGTGAACCTGTTGCAACAGAGCTTGCTCGACCTGTGGTTATCGGGCCGGGACGACGTCTGCGTGGTCGGGGATGACTACCAGTCGATCTATTCGTTCACGGGTGCTTCGGCGCGGTACCTCATCGAGATGCCACAACGGTTCGTTCGCACGACCGTTGTGAAGCTCGAGGAGAACCATCGCTCTACACCCGAGATCCTTGCGTTCGCGAACAAGCTCGTTCCTAACCTCGGTGGCACCGACAAGGTCCTGCGGAGCACCAAGCCACCGGCAGAGGCGGTTCGCACCCAACGCTTCTTCGATACCGAGCGCGAACATGACGCCATCGTCGAGCGTGTTCGTGAGCTTCATGCCGCCGGTCTCCCATACAACGAGATGGCGGTCCTCTATCGTGCGAACTTCCGCTCCGAGGACTTCGAAGAAGTGTTCACTTCTGCAGGCATCCCCTTTTTGGTCCGCGGTGGCGCTTTCCTTGCTCGCCGCGGCGCCCAGCAGGTGCTCAAGGCGTTGCGCAGACCCGAGTCGACCGAGGTCGCAGCCGAGGTGCTTTCGGCCGCGCAACGTGCTGGATATGTGGAAGAGCCTCCCGACGGAGTCGGCGAGGCCGAGCTCACACGTCAGAAGGACCTTGCTCGCTTGGTGCGCATCGCCGAGTCCTTCGATGACGGGACTCGCACGGTCGCGGAGCTGGTCGACGATCTGCGGGCCAGGTTCGGCGAGGAAGCTACTGCTGTCGGCGTGAATCTCCTCACCTATCACCGCGCCAAGGGACTCGAGTTCGACGCCGTGTTCCTTCCTCGCCTCGAAGAGGGCGAGCTTCCCTTCAAACGCTCTCGCACCGACGAGGCCATCGCCGAGGAGCGCCGGTTGCTCTACGTCGGGCTCACCCGCGCGCGCGACCATCTCTGGTTGTCGTGGACCACCGGTGGTAGATCGCAACCCAGCCGTTTCCTAGAGGAGCTCGGCCTCGTCTTCGGGGCGACCCCAGTCGAGAAGAGCAAGTCGTCGCCGGTAGTGCAAGAGCTTGACCCAGGCGACAGACCGGTCTTCGAAGAGCTCAAGAAGTGGCGGCTGCGCCGCTCCCAACAAGACTCGGTGCCTGCCTATGTCGTCTTCCACGACTCGGTCCTGGCCGACATCGCCCGCCGCAAACCAACGAAGATCCGCGAGCTAGCCGTCATCCCAGGCGTAGGCGCAACCAAACTAGAACGCTACGGCCCCGAACTCATCTCCGTCCTCACCGGAGATGCTTCTGAAGAGCCCAATTTGTCTCTTCCATGAGCGCGAACTCAGGGCATCAGGCTGTGAACAGTCGTTCACTTCTTCGGGCCGACGAACTCGTCTAGGCGAGCCGTAGCCTCTTTTCGATAGATGGCGATGTCTCGGTTGCTAGGCCGCGTCCAAGGGATGCCGAGATCGTCGAGTGTGGAGCAGAACAGTCTCTTGATGTCCTCGGAGCGATTCGAGAAGTGGTATCTGACACTTGGGTTGCCCCGATCGTTCGCTATTGTCCGGCAGCCATCGCTGTGGATCAAGCCTCGAACGAAGCTGTGAGGCGCGTTGGCAACGTGTGCTTCTTGCCATGGATGCAGCGCGATCCGTCTCTCATGTTTCCGACCCACTCCGTGGTGCGGTAGGTAGCAGGGCCAGTGGCGCGAGTACATGTAGATGATGACGCAACGGCTCGAACTTGGTGACCATGCTCCCGCTCGGTTGTTTGGCATGATCGCAGTTAGAGCCGATCGACACTCGCTGACGATCTCCGGGTATCGTTCGTCACAAGTGATTCTGAGGCGCCAGACGCCGCGGTGGGTACGGTTGATGTAACCGTCGCCCAAATACATCCCCAACACATAGCAGTATTCGATCGAGGGAAGCATGGCGTAGTCATGATCGCCCGAGCAGTTGTGACCACAATCCCGACGATCCCTATTCGAAGTGGCACCTAGCCCAGCGCGCCAATCGCGGATCGTCGATCTCGGGATGTCAGTGAGCCGACGTATCTCAGAGTCGCTGTGACCAAGGGCGACTAGCTCCTGAACGGCCTGAAAGTCCTCTAGAGATCTCATCAAGTCCTGCCTAGTGAGTGGACGGTGGCTCTTAGACTAGGGACGGAGTGCGACACGTAATGGTGAAGGCTCCGAGACGCGCGGGCGTGATGGAATGTAGACATGCCGGCTTTAGGTGCCGGTGCTCGTAAGAGTGTGGGGGTTCAAATCCCCCCGCCCGCACCCTTTGCGGCACCCCCTGATGTGCGACACACAAGACTGATGCGTCAAGTCATTTTCGATCGACGTCCCGCCGCCCAAATAACCGCTCTGATTCCAGCCCAGAAAAGGATTACCTGGCCCATAGCTAGGAAAAGCCAAACGATAATGAAGACCGAGGCTTCGCCCCAGTTCCCCTTGAGAATAGTCATCGTCCACGAGGCTGCGGATATGCCGGAGACGAGGCCGACCGCGCCAAATACCGGCGCTTTCGAGTCTCTAGATTCATGTCGCAATAATGCCCCGATCACAACCACAGCGGCCGCGCTCGCTACTGTCATAGGGGCACTTTCATCTTCGACCTGCCAATTGCCGGAATATATGTAGACGGCCGCATAAGCAAGAGAGCCGAGAACGGTGGCTGTAGCACCTATCCGGAGGTTTTTCCTAAAGTGTCCGCCCATCCGGAAGATGTTCTCATGCCGAGCCCGGCTGTCAGAGTCCACGAAGATGGGTCCACCGACCTGCCGGCGGCATCGCATTTGCGCAGGTCAGAGCACTTTGCTGAAGGGCGGACTCATAATCAAGTGATCATTCCGATCAATCGGACGCGAAAGCCCAGGCCAGAGCGCACATCGGGTAGTAAGCGCAGTCAGAATGTTCCACATTTGTTCCACGTTTGGATGTCCACTCGAGGGCACAACGCCCGTGCCTCGTCCGCCGCTGCCTCGACCTGATACCAACTCAGCTCCCGGAGGATTCCTTCTCCCATTGGACTGAGTAAACAGCGCACTCCGCGGTGTTTTCTTCCAGGAAGAGCTTGTGCGGCTCGTCTTCTCCGGACCAATCCGCGAATTCGCATACCGGGTGTCCACTATGGCCCGCGACATGCCCGATCAGCCGTGTCCACTATCCGCTGGAATCACACACCCCCGCCCGCACCCCCAGACCCCACGTCGGAGTACCGGCTGCCATTCGACCATTCACCGACAGCAGGCGTTCTTGGGAGGCAATCGCTATCGTTTGAGTGAAAGGATTCCCTTATGGCCCTGCTTCCGTATTCCGTCGAGCGGCTGCAGCCGCTCTGTGATGAGTTATCGCTGGCGGCTGCAGATCGACTATCGGGGCCCACTCCCACGCTTGTGGGCAGGTCGCCTGCGCCGAGAACTAGAAGCCGAAGCGGTTGCTGCCTCGACGTCCATGGAAGGCGTCCCCGTGACGGTCGACGAGGTGAGACGGATCCTCGCCGGAGAGGCCCCGGCCGAGGTGCGAGCCGAGGATCGGACGCTCGTAGAGGGCTACCGGCAGGCGATGGAGTTTGCGCTACGACGCGCCGACGACGCGACCTTCCGATGGACACGCGAACTGATCGTCGCTCTTCACGACCGCGTCCTGGCGGGACGATTCGACGAGGGAGCCGGCAAGTTACGGACCGACAAGCCCGCGTTCATCGTCGATCGAAAGTCTGGTGAACGGGTCTTTCTGCCTCCCCCCGGGGAAGAGGTCGCCGCACTCGTCGACGAGGCTTGCTCGCGGATGGAGGAAGGCCACCCCCACCCCGCGATCGCCTCCGGCTGGATCCACATCGCCCTGGCCGCGATCCACCCCTTCCGCGACGGGAACGGGCGAGTGGCGCGCGTGTGCGCTTCCCTGGCGATGTACAGGGGCGAGTTCAAGCGTCCCGAGTTCACGTCGCTAGAGGAGTGGTGGGGCAGGCACCTCGATGACTACTACACCGCCTTCAGGTCGCTCGGAGAGGTGTTCGATCCCGCCGCCGATGTGACGTCTTTCTTGCGAGCTCACTTGGAGGCTCAGCTTCACCAGGTGAGAGCTCTGAACTATCGACAACAGGTCGAGCATCAGATCTGGACCGCGCTCGAAGAAACAGCGGAGGACGCGAACCTCGACCGGCGTGCGGCGAACGCGTTGTGGGATGCCTTTTTCGGAAGAGATGTGACGGCCGGCTACTACCGCTCCCTGACCGACGTGAGTCCTGCAACGGCAACGAAGGATCTTGCTGCGGGCGTTTCTGCGGGACTCCTGAAACCTGAGGGCCGGAGGAGAGGCCGCCGTTACCTATCTACCGACCGTCTCTTCGAAGCCGTGGGCATCGTGCTAACCATCGAGGTTGCGGGTCCCCCGGACAAGGCGCGCGATCAGATCGTTGCAGAACTTAGCCGGCGACTGACGCTTGCGAGGGAAGGCATCGGTCTGATCAAAGAATGATCGCGCGGCTGGCAACCGCCTGGCTTTGTGCTTGTCGCAACCGTAGCGAGACATCTGGTTACGAACTTCCCGCAACGTCGTTGCGGGAAGATATGCGAAAGGCTTGATCGACCTCAACCGGATCGGGGACATGAACGGCGACGGAGTGGGGGATCTGATATTGGGCGCCCCATATGCCGGCCCTGACCCAGACTGGAAGAAGAACAAGGGCAAGGCGTACATCATCTGGGGTTGAACTGACCGCCGTTGTCCTCGCCCTGGCTCGGTGACCGCGTTAGTGACGTCTGACCCAGATGGCTGGGGCTGGCGATGGCGCCCCGCGGGGCCTCCGGACTCGATTCCTTGGTCTCTAATGACGGCATTTGTGGTCACATGGGCGAATCATCCGCTAGGAAATCGAGGTGATTGCGGTTTCGTGAGTTGCTTGTAAGGGGAACTCAGTGATGACCGATCCATCCATGGGACCTGGGACAACGATGTTGCGAGAAACCACCTTTAGTTCCGACACCTCTTGCTCGGTTGAGGCGAGAGCGTTCGTCGCGGAGCAGTTGGAGGCAGCGGGGGTCGATCAGTCCCAGGCCTTCGAGTTGCTGCTGGCGCTGAATGAAGCGGTGGCCAACGCTTGTCGTCACGGCTATTCGGGTGCGTCCGATGGTGAGATCCGGGTATCTGCCGGGGTCATGGATTCGGACTTCATGATGGTCGTGAGTGACTCTGGGCCCGGCTTCACCGTCACCGACGAGATGTTCGAGATGCCCGATCCCATGTCGTCTCGTGGACGCGGATTCTTTCTGATGCGAGAGCTGACCGATTCGGTCGAGGTGCACAGCACGGAAACCGGCACCACAGTGATGCTGGTCTGGAACCTGGCCGGGCGTCACTCCTCAGCCTTCCACAAGAGGAGCCCTTCTAGAAGCAGGTAGCTTGGCTTCGCCCGCATCGAGGGATCGTGGGTGGAGCCTTTCCTCTTAGCCTGGACCCCGCTCGCCGTCTTGTAGCTGTATCCATCTTCGGGGCTCAGATGCTCGAACTCCGGTGGCGGGCGGAAACGGTGGCGCGTCGCTTCCTCAAGCTTGAGCGGCTCCATCCGATCTCAGTTCCGCCAGGGGCGGACGTTCAAGCAGCGACACCTCTATCTCGGCGGTGCCGTCGGCCGACGGCAGGAGGAACGCTCCGGTCTCGGTCTCTGAGATCGATGGTGCCCCATCCACGCGTGACAGCAATGTCGCCGCCACCGTGTAGGCCATGGATACGAGATCTCGCAATGATTGATTGGTGTCTTCGCGCGTGCCGAGGTCCGTCTGGCCCATTGCTTCGATCCCTACGGCTCTCAAACAATCGATGAGCATCGCGATCTCCACGCCGTAGCCGACCGGGATCGACAAGCTCTCTAACAGGGTGCGTCTAGCAGCAATCTCTCCAGCCAATGGCTGAACGAACCCAGCGAGTTGAGGAAGGTAGAGATTGATGAGAGGCCGGGCGACAAGCTCTGTGACGCGGCCCCCCTCATCCGGAACCTTGACGCCTCCTAACTGCAGCGGACGGTGAAAGGCACCCTTGACCAGTTGGAGACCGTCGTCTTCGAGGATCGGTCCAAGCAGGCCGGCGAGGAAGTGAGGACCGAAGTTCTGCGTGTCGGTGTCCATGAACACCACTACGTCTCCATCGGTCACATGCATGCCGCGCCAGATGCCGTCGCCCTTGCCCCGAGCAGGGCCATAGGAGGACAGGATCTCGGACCGTTGGTGCACCGTCACCGAGAGGTTGCGGGCGACAGAAGCCGTGCCGTCTTCGGAATCTGCGTCGATGACAACCAGTTCGTCGATCAGCCCGGCATCGCGAGCTCCCAGCAGTTGTCGGAGCACTCCGCCGATCGTCGTTGCGACTTCACGCGCCGGAAGGATCACGCTGACCGTGGTGTTGCCTTTGGCGTCCAATAGCCGCTCGAGTGTGTAGTCCTCGGATCGATAGAAGCGGCGTTCGAGCCAGGAGTTGATCGACAGGTCGCGCTGGGCTGGCCGTTGCTTGCCGGTGGTCACGTATGCCGCTATTCGTTCAGGGAGCTATCTGGGTAGCCGTAGTTCGAGAAGCGATCCAGGTAGGGGGCCGGGTCTCCCTCCCACTGCAGGCCGGCGATCTCCCGCTTGGTGCGCCGTCCGCACAGGCTCCTGAATATCTCGAACGCGTTACCCGAAAGAGTTGTGTCGGGTGCCCCCTCTCCCAGGTCATAGGTCTGCCCCCCGGTGATGATCCGCAGTGGGGGAGCACCGTCGCTTTTCAGCCGGCGACCCAGCATGCGGGTGTAGGTGAACAGCGCGAGTGACACTCCGGATGAATCCCGGGCACCCGGCCGATCGAGCGCCCCTCGCAGATCGTGTTCGTGGACGATCAGATCGGCAACCGTGACGCCCGAGATCGCAGGGTGCATGAACTCCATCGCCTTTTCGATCTCGATGGAGAAGCCCTCCCACTCGGTTAGCAATTCGGGTATCGACTTCGTGGCCCCTTCGGCGATCTGAGCGGCGGTCCACGCTTCGCCTCCCGGGTCATCGACATTGCTTCGGTTCAGATCTCTGGCGATGCCCACCACGTGCGACGTCAGATCCTTGATGGACCAATCGGGGCAAGCGGGGACCTTGCGCGCCAGGGTCTCGGGTTCCAGTTCAGCTACGAGTGCAGCGAATCGCTGACGTGCCTGGCCGTAAGCAGCCGCATGTTCATTCATGGGCGGCAGCGTACCCCTGCCAGGCGGCGCGGGGGCCCTGACTAGCCCGCCCGGGCATAGTCACACCCCCCGTTGTGGCTAGGTCTAAGGAGCCGCCTCGATTAGACCAGCCGAAGGATGGCATCGCGCGGTCAGACCCCGAAAATGGCAACAACTGGCAATCCAAGAAAGGGATCTTGATGTCGTTCGCTCGCATGAAGCGTCACTGGCGCCAGACCTTCGTGGTTTCGATGGTCGCTGTGATGCTTTTCACCGCGCTCGGAGGCAACCTCCCGCAGGCCTCTGCGCAGAGCATCCCCGGCCTGCCCAAGGGTGTAGATGGAGCCGCGTATCTGGCGGAGTACAACCAGATCAAGGCAGATCTGTCGACCTGTCTCGGCAGCACCAACGGCGACAAGAAGGCCATGAAGGCCTGTGCCGACACCGCCAAGAAGGCACTCGAGGAGCTCATCAAGAAGGTCCGCGATGACATCAAGAAGGCTCAGGGTGACCACGAGCACGACACGGGAGACACCGGTCCCGTAGCACCCCCCACCGTCCCCACCGAGCCGGTGGACGACGCCCCGAATGTGCCGCCCACCACGTCACCTCTGCCCGAACCTGTCTCTGGCGCGCGTTACGACGCCAAGATCCTTGTGATCGCGGGCGACGGCACCGAGCCTCAACTGGGTTCGATCAAGCAGACACTCGACTACATGGGAACGCCCTATGACGTCCTCGTATCCAAGAACGAAGCGCTAACGGCTGAGAAGCTTTTTTCGGGTGAGCGCGCTTTCTATTACGGCGTCATCCTGACAAACGGCGAGGCCGGCTATGAAGAGGTTGTCCCTGGGGCGGAGGGCGTTCCGCCGACGACTCAGTACACGAGCGGCCTCAGTGTGGATGAGTGGAACCTTCTCAACTCGTTCGAGGCGAACTTCAAGATCCGCCAGGTCACTTGGTACACGTGGCCGAACCCCGTGTACGGATTCAACTATCCCGAGAAGGCGGTAGAGGCGACCAATGCGACTCCCGTCACTGCGACGCTGACGACCGCCGGGAAGCAGTTCTACTCCTACCTCACCTTGGCGCCCATCAACGTGAAGCAAGCCTGGACGTATCTGGCCAAGCCATTGGACGCGACGACGACCCCTCTCATCTCGACCAGCGATGGCTACGCGCTTGCAGCGATCAAGGCTTACCCGGACGGTCGCGAGAACCTCGCGATGACGTTCGACACCAACCAATATCTCGTGCACTCGCACCAGGTGGGCTATGGAGCCATCAACTGGCTGACCAAGGGCCAGTACCTGGGGCAACGGCGTGTCTACATGGACGCTCAGGTCGATGACGTGTTCTACCCGAACGATCTGTGGAACGTGAACGACCCCACGACGATGGTAGAGACCTACCGCATGGCTGGTGACGACCTGCAGAAGGCCGACGATTGGCAACGACGCTGGCAAGGAACCGATATCGGCCGGAACCTGCGTCTGACGATGGTCTACAACGGCGAGGGTACTTCCGGCGCTGAGGAATACCTGCCCGATACCTTCACGCCCAAGGCGAAGCAGATGCAGGCAAGGTTCAAGTGGATGAATCACACCTGGACCCACCTCAACCTGAACAACGCCGACTACTCGACCACGTACGAGGAGCTTCGTCTCAACCTCGAGCTGGCGAGGACCATGGGGTTCACCAACTTCAACTCCAAGAACCTGGTCACGCCGGAGATCTCCGGTCTGTTCAACCCAGAGGCGATGAGAGCGATCAAGGACCTCGGGATCAAGTATGTGGTGAGCGACACCTCACGCCCCGAGTTCGGCAACCCGAGCCCGAACACCGCCACCTACAACACCGCCGAGCCCTCGATCATGATGATCCCCAGGCGACCCAACAACCTCTTCTACAACGTATCTACCCCTGAACAGTGGGTGTCTGAGTACAACCACATGTACCGCGGCTACTGGGGCCGAGATCTCACCTACCCCGAGCTGCTGAACCTCGAGAGCGATGTCCTGCTCCAGTATGTGATGCGAGGCGAGATCTACCCGTGGATGTTCCACCAGGCGAACCTGCGCTTCTACGACGGGAACCGCAGCCTCCTGACGGATCTGCTGGATGCGACATTGAACAAGTACAGGTCGATGTTCCGGCTGCCTATCCTCAGTCCTCGTCAGGACGAGACTGCGATGCGCATCGAGGAGCGGATGGCCTACAACGCCGCCGGAGTGAGCGCCACGTTCAACAGAGCCGACAACTCAGTGACGCTGCGCTCGACCAAGACGGTCGTGGTTCCCCTCACCGGTGTTCGGTACGGGAACGCGGTCGCTACCTATGGTGGGCAACCCACCAGCTACATCACCGTTCCCGCAGACACGCCGTACACGATCCCCCTCGGTTCCAAGTAACACCGTTTCACCCACGAGCGACGCCAGTTAGTGAACGCCCCGGCCCCCTCCGGGGCGTTCACGCGCCCGGCTCATGTTGCTCAAGATACGCGGGGACCATGCCGAAATAGCTCCGTGGGGCTAGTCATCTAGCGGTGCGAAACACCCAAACGGGGCATACCGCTCCGGACTAGGAACCGCGAGCATGGCTGGTGTAGCCGACCGTGACCTGAGGGGGTCTGTGTAGTGGTCTTGCGTTGTGTGCGTTTGCTGCTTCTCGTCTGTGTCCTAGGCACTATCGCTGCTCCATCTGCCCTTGCGACTCCGCCCGCGCACGGGTTCGGACCGGCGATCGAGGGGTGGGGCGGCTACGAGGGCCAATCCAAGTGCTCCCCTTATGCCAAGCCGGGGGTTCTGGCGTTCCGCGCCATGGTGTTGCGGGCCTACCCGGGCACCGGGGCGGGCGGCATCGAGCGTGCTTGCAACGTCGGCGGTCAGAGCGAGCACAAGGAAGGGCGGGCGTGGGACTGGACGGCCAGCGCCGGGGTTCCCTACCAGCGTCAAGCCGCCCAGAGCCTGATCAAGTGGCTGACCGACAAGGATCGTTACGGCAACGAGGCCGCGATGGCCAAGCGACTGGGTGTCATGTACATCATCTGGAACCGCCGGATCTGGGGAGCTTGGGGTGGCTGGGAGACGTACTGCGTTCAGAAGCCTGCCGGTTGCAAGGACCCCGAAGACGGGGGCTTGCGATCGCCGCACACCGATCACGTCCACATCAGCTTCACGTGGGACGGCGCGATGAAGCGCACGACCTATTGGCGAAAGAGCATGTCGCTGCTAGCGGGGGCCGAGGCTTCGCCTTACGGGTACTGGCTACTCGGTCGTAACGGGTCGCTGTTCCCCTTTAACTCTGGTTTCTACGGACATCTCGCCGACGGCTCGGTCAAAGATCCTGTCGTCGACATGGCGGCTAGCCCGAGTGGATGGGGGTACTACCTTCTGTCTTCCAACGGCAAGGTCAAGGCGTACGGAGACTCGCGCTTCCGCGGGGATCCCAAAGGCGACACGAGCAAAGCAAAAGGCATAGTGCGCACACCTTCCGGCAAGGGCTATTGGGTCTTCGCGCGCGGGGGACAGGTCTTTGACTTCGGTGACGCCGAGGCTTACGGAGGACTCGGAGGAGAAGGAAAGTCTGTGGTGAGCATGGCGGCCACACCCACCGGGCTGGGTTACTGGCTTCTTACCCGCGAGGGGCAAGTCGTCCCCTTCGGCGACGCGGGCTCCTATGGGGGGGCCGCGGACGAGATGGGCAACGCGGCCGGGATCGCCGCAACGCCAACTGGGCTCGGCTACTGGGTCTTTGACGCCACGGGAAAGGTCATGGCATTCGGAGACGCCCTCGACGCGGGCGACCTGTCGGATCAAGAGCTGACCCAGAAGATCGTCTCGCTCGTGCCGACCGCATCGGGCCTCGGCTATTGGTTGGTGGGGGACAAAGGCAAGGTCAAGATCTTCGGCGACGCCCTAAAGCTCGGCTCCCTCTCCAGCCTGCGATCGGCAAGTGGTCCACCGGCAGGGTTACGTCCGCAAGTGCTTCCCGCGGACTAAAGCATCACGTCCTGGGAACGCACAAGGGTCCCTGAGGGCCCGAGAATGCAGCCCAAGTGTCGGTCCCTCGCGGAGGCCCCACCTGTACCGCGCTCGTGTCGACGACGACTCTGCCCTCCACAAGGGTGACCGGGAAGCGATCGAGACCGCGCGGCGCGGGGCCTTCAAGATGCTCGCCACTCAGACGGTACTTGGAGCCGTGACACGGACACTCGAACAGTTTGGAACTGGGGCAGAAGGGCACCGAGCAACCGAGGTGCACGCACTTGCGGTACAGCGCAACTAGCTGCGTTTCCTTGGCGCCTACCGCCGCATAGACGGGGGAATCTGCGGTGCCTTCGTAGTACGTCAGATAGAAGCGTCCTTCGGGAACGAACAGTGGCGTGTAACCCGAAGCAGGTCCAACCTTCTCGAGGAGGGTCTCGTAGTCACCCACGGTGATCTTCGTTCCGAACCCGCCGCTTAGCTTCGGCCACAGGAAAGATAGTGAAGACATCCCGAAGAAACCGAGGAGCCCGAAGACCGACACCCCCCAGGCGCGGTTGAGGAACTGTCGCCGTGAAACCGTCAGTTGATCGACGGTCAGAGGCTTGAGGGAACGCGCCGGTGGTTTCTGAACTGAGATCGGTGGCTGAGCGACGGGTTGCGCCATAGGTGCTGCTATCGAGTCCTTGCGTTCTCCCACCGCCGACATGACCATGTCCGATGCCGACCTCAGCACGAGTGACCACACTTGGCGTCGGGTATCGCAGCGCGCGAGCTCTGCTTCGAAGGCCTCTTGCATCTCTGATCCGAACCGATCGCGGAAAGCGCGCGGGAAGAGTTTCATACTGAGCCGGAAGATCCCCAGTGGAACCTTCATCTGGAAGTACCCAGGCTTGGATGGGTCAGGAGCCCTGCACGCCGCGCCTTTCCGATCAGAGCGTTGAGACGTTGTGCCTCCGCGGCGGCAAGCTCTGCCCCTGCGTCGGTCAGTTCGTAGAGACGCCTGCGCTCGTCGTCGGTTTCCGTCTCTGCGATAAGCCCAGCCTCGAGCAGTTGCTTGATCGATCGGTAGAGGGTGCCGGGTCCGAGCTTCACATCCATCTCACCAAGCTCCAGCATGATCCCGTAGCCGTGCGAAGGCCCCGGGGCAAGCGCGACGAGGATCTGGAACATCGCCGGCGTCAAGGTTTTCGGCTGCGGTCCCATCGTTCCGACCGACCCCTTTCGACTGTCTGACTCGATCTGGATATATCCAATATAGATATATCATCGGGACGGATCCTGCGCCATAGGAACTTCCCTAGAAGTTCTCTAAGACGGTGAGGGTGCCTCGCATGGTGTCGTAGCCGGGAAGGTTGCAGTAGTAGGTGTAGGTACCCACGGGGGCCGAGAAGACCACCCGCCTGGCGACTCCTCCGGGGACTACCGTGACTACATCGAGATCGTCGATGACGAACGAGTGCATCCCGAGGTCGGCGTTGTCCACCAGGAGATCGAGTTCACCGGCCCGAAGGGTGATCTCGGAGGTGGAGTACCAGAGCTCTTCGGCCTCTAAGACGAAATCGCTGGGGGTGGGGGCGATGTCCTCTGTTAGCAATCGGGTCACTCCTGCGAAGGTGACCGCTAGGGCCACGATCGACATCCCCGCCGCGACGGCGAGAGGCATCGTGGAGGCCGAGGCTTGCAAGGTGCCGGACCCCTCGGACCAGATGAGCCGGGCTCCGATGAGTGACGCTACGGCGATGATGAGGAAGATCGCGGCGGCGACGTACTCGAGGCTCGATACCGGTGTGGTTACTGCTCGTAGCAGATAGGGCGATGCCCACACGAGGAACACGACATCGGCAGCCGCGATGAGAAGCGCCGCGACCCGCCGATGACCGAAGCCGAGAGCGACCAGCCCGGCCACCATGGCGGCCGCGATGAACCACAGAGTGGCAGGGGCGCCTTCGAACAGCAGCGCGGCCAGCACCACGGCCCCCAGGACCACCCACGTCATCAGCCATTCGGCGGCATTGGTGTCTCCCGCCGCAGCAAGCACCATGTGAGAGTTCATCGATACCCCGTCGCCTCGCGACCTCTTACGTTGCGCCGTCACGGGGGCGGCGACAAGGGGGTTGGGGGAGGAATGTCCTAGAAACGGTAGAAGTCTGGGGTCATGGCTTCTAGGGGACTCCGTACGTCGCTAGCGATCGCCTTGTTCGCCGCGCTGCTGGTTCCCCCGGCGGGGGCCGCGGTCACAGCCTCTGACCTCATGCCGGCTACTCGAACATCCAGCCAACCGGCACAGGGGCCGAGGTACTACCCCGAGTTCACCTACGAGCGTCTCTACGTCGAGATGCGCGACGGGGTCGAGCTGGCGGTAGATCTGTGGAGGCCGGTGACGCCCAAGGGCGTCGAGGTACCGGTGATCCTTACGCTCACTCCGTATCGCGTGCTCAACCGGGCACTGGACGTGAACGAGACCGATCTTCCCAACGATGACGCCAAGCTGTTCGTGCCGAAGGGTTATGCATACGCGCGTGCAGATGTGCGCGGCACCTACGGGTCTGGCGGATGTTGGGACTACGGCGGTATCAAGGAGCGTCACGACGGTTACGACCTGGTCGAATGGTTCGGAACCCGAGAGTGGTCCAACGGCAAGGTCGCCATGACCGGCGGCAGCTACGACGGCACCACCGCCAACGCTGCAGCGATCGAGCGGCCGCCGCATCTCGCAACGATCGTTCCCGTTTCGGCGATCAGCCGGTGGTGGGGCTACGCCTACCAGCAAGGCACGAGGTCTACCTACTCCGGAGAATCTGTGGACATCGATCCGCCTTCGGATACTCCAACCGATTTCATGTTCGGTTATGGGTTCCTTCCGCCACCCAACCCGTCGGACCTCTCGCGGCCAGACCAGATCGCGATGCGTTGGGACATGTGCGATCGTGACGAGAAGTTCCTGAAGGGTTACTCGACCGAACCCGACTACGACGATTTCTGGATCGAGCGTGACTATCTGCGAAAGGCCGACAAGGTCGACGTGCCGGTACTGGTCGCGCACGGCCTGCTCGATTTCAACGTGAAGACCTGGGAAGGCACCGCGTGGTTCCAAGCGCTCAACACCGAGAAGATCCTCGTTGCGGGACAGTGGCCACACGCGAATCCACGTACCTATTGGCCTGGGTGGAACCTTCTGCTCGAGAGGTGGTTCGAACGCTGGCTGTATGGGGTTCGCAACGGCGTGGAGAACGAACCGGCGGTGCAGGTGCAATCTAGTGACGGTCAGTGGTACACCGGCGAACGATGGGGCGAGGGCCAGAAGCGAACCTTCGGGCTCGGTGAGGGAGAAGCCACGTTCCTCGACGATGGGGCGCTCACCGAAACCGAGATGTTGCGGGGGCCGGCCAGCGATCGTTTCGTAAGGGTCGACCTGGAGGATGCGAAGGACCTTCGGCTCCAAGGGCGCCCGATCCTGCGTCTGCGAGCATCGAGCGATGCACCGAGCACCCACTTCGTGGCGGTTCTGGCCGTTGTTGCTCCGAATGGCAGCCTGCGCGTGATCTCACGCGCGTTCATGAACGCGCGCTATCGCGACTCGTTGGCCAAGGGCGAGGATCTCGAACCGGGCCGCGCCTACGACCTCCGGCTGGAGTTCATAGACAAGGACTTCGTCGTGGCCGATGACCATCACCTGGCGCTCTTCATCGCCTCTTCTTCGAACACCTGGGTGGCTCCCGATGAGAACCGGGCCACGAACACGATCGACCTTTCCCGCTCCCGCTTGGAGCTCAGGCTGGCACGCACCTCGTAGCCGGTCGCCCCCGTCAGATGGTGGCGGGGATCTCCACTGTTAGCGCCTCGCGAAGTGCTGCCATCTGTTCGGGAACGATCCGATAGAAGACCCACGTGCCTCGCTTCTCTCGCTCTAGAAGACCGGCCTCGTAGAGCACCTTGAGATGGTGGCTAACCGTGGGTTGGCTAACGTCCAAGGGCTCGACCAGTTCGCAGGCGCAGACCTCACCATCGGGGCTCGAACCGATCAAGCTCAGCAGATAGAGGCGATTGGGATCGCCGAGAACCTTGAAGGCGCTGGCGAGCCGCTCGGCGTCTCCCCGTGCGACACCTGAAACCAAGGGGGAGCAGCAATCCGTCAGCAACTGAAGATTGTCCATGGAAGTCATATTGACAGGCATCTATATGATGTGCAAGTATCGAGGTTGGTCTATATCGACCAGGGTCGATATAAAGGAGTGAGATGGTGAGACTTCCTAGGGACAGGCAGCGGAGCCGGGCCACGAACGGCGTGACGTTCGACGAAAGATGCGGTTGCGTGACCACCGCCGTGAGCCGGGCGGAGGGAGCCCTGAAGAGGGCGCAGGAGCTTAGGTTCCAGTCACCTTGGAGGATCGGCTAGATGTCTGACCTCAGAGAAGAAGTACGCGAGCGTTACGCCGAGGCTGCCAAGGCTGTGGCCGGATCCCAACCGGGAAGCGCGATCGCTGCGACCGACGCCGTGACGAGTGACGTGGTGTTGGATCAAGCGGGCTGCTGCGGGGGCACGGCGGGTGATGTTGGTTGCGGCGAACAGTCGACGTGGGGGTCGGTCCTCTACGAAGGACTCGCATCCGAGAAACTCCCCGACGAGGCGGTGCTCGCTAGTCTTGGATGCGGTAACCCTACGGCTGTCGCCGATCTCAGAGAGGGCGAGACGGTGCTCGATCTTGGGTCCGGTGGTGGGATCGACGTCTTGCTGTCGGCCAAACGCGTGGGGCCCGCGGGCAAGGTCTATGGGCTCGATATGACAGACGAGATGCTCGCGCTTGCCAACGAGAACAAGGAGAAGGCCGGGGCGACCAACGTCGAGTTCCTCAAGGGCTACATCGAAGACATCCCCCTTCCGGCGGACAGCATCGACGTCATCGTCTCGAACTGTGTCATCAACCTTTCGGTCGACAAGCCCAAGGTCATGCAAGAGATGTTCCGTGTGCTCAAGCGCGGCGGCCGCATCGGGGTCAGTGACGTCGTTGCCGATGATTCACTCAGCCCCGATCAGCGCGCCGAGCGCGGCACTTTCTACGGGTGCATCGCTGGGGCTCTCTCGTTCTCTGAGTACCGGGCCGGACTAGAGGCCGCTGGTTTCACGGACATCTCGATTACAACCACCCACGATGTGGCCGACGAGATGTACTCGGCGATCGTCAAGGCTCACAAGCCCTTGTAGGGGGATCCACCTTCCAGCGAGCCGTTGCCAGGAGAGCGGCTCGCTGAAGCGTTTGCGTTCGAGGTGGCCGGATGTCCTTGCCTGTTGGTGCCGACCGGCCCTATCTGCCTATCGACGCCCCAGGTGAAACTGGGTCGCAAGCGATCAGGAGGATGAGCCATGGGCAAAGCGATCGAGAACCTTTCGCGACAACAGTGCTTCGAGCTCCTGCAAGAGCATCCCGCCAAGCTTGGCAGGGTCGCTCTTGCCGGCCCCCGCCCGGTCATCCTTCCGGTCAACTACGGCCTCGACGGCGAGAGCGTGATCTTTCGTACCGATCCCGGCACCAAGTTCCACGCGGCGGTGCACAAAGCATTCGTTGCATTCGAGGTCGATGACATCGAGGCGGAATGGAAGACGGGCTGGTCGGTATTGGTCAGAGGGCAGGCGGCCGTCGTTGAGGATCCGCAGATGATCGAAAGGCTCCGGAACCTGCCTCTGATCCCGTGGGCCGAAGGGACCAAGGACAACTTCGTCCGGATCGAAGCAACGTTGGTTTCTGGCCGGGCGCTAAGGGACTAGCAGGCTAGGACTCGCGCCTCGAAGTCAACCAGGCTCCAACGAGTACGGCTGCAGTTCCGACCAACGCCCATCCGTGGATGGTTTCGTCTAGCAGCGTGGCACCGAGGATCATCGCAACGATCGGTACGAAGTAGATCGCGACCGAGCCGCGCGGCCCCCCTACGCGACCGACCAGCGTGGCCATCAGCACGAATGCGGCACCGGTGCCGAGCGTCCCCAGTGGGACCATCGCCGCAGCAGCGTCCCACGCCCACGTCGAACCGGACAAATGGCTCAGTCCGAAGGGAACGACGATCACAAGGGCCGCCAGCTGTGCTCGCAGCAGGACCGGAAGCGCGCCGTAGCGCTGTTGGAGTGGGACGGCGAGGTTGGCACTCAGTCCGTACAACGTGATCGCGATCAGGATCAGGACGGTTCCTTCGAGAGTGGCCGATGAACCCTTGATCTGTTCCCACGAGATAGCCACGATCCCGGCGAAACCGACAACGAGCCCGATCGCCTGGAAACGTCTTGGCAACCTCCTAAGGAGCAAGGTCGACCATGCCACGGTGGCCAGCGGCATGGCGCCGTTCAACATCCCGGCCACCGACGAGTCGATCCACTGCTGAGCGATGGGGAACAACGACATCGGGATCCCCACCCAGATGACCCCCAAGAATGCGATCCGCGCGCGATCTTGCCGGTCCACGGGCATGCGCGCCTTCTTGAACAGCGCCAGCGCCCCCGCCCCCAGCAAGACCCGTGCCGCAGCGATAACTCCAGGTCTGAACGAGTCGAGGGCGATGTCGATCCATAGGAACGACGAGCCCCAGATCAGTGCGATCGTGGCCAGGAACCCCCATTCGGAAGGACCGAATGCCTCTGTCTTGGTGCCGGCTCCGCCCTGGAGAAAACGGGCGCGCTCGGGAACGGCTTCAGCTTGAGATGGTGCAACCAAGGTTTCGTTCATCGTGATAACTACAACCCGATCTGTTCGGAACTTGTGAGGGTCTCTGTCTGTAACCTGAGCGGGTGCAAAGGTGTTCCCCACCTGCGAACGGCGAATAGAGGAGAGAAGGGGAGAAGATGACGACGGCTTACGGGGCGCCCACCCAAGGTGACGAGAAGGCCGTGCTCGTCGGCATGCTCGATCACTATCGCAAGACGATCGTGCAGATCTGTTCTGGCGTTTCGGAAGATGATCTGCGGCGCCCGATGGTTCCGTCCGGTTCCACGCTGCTTGGTCTCGTCAAGCACCTGGCTTTCGTTGAACGGGGGTGGTTCGAGGAGGTTGTGGGCAACACTCCGAGCCGACTCGTTTACGACGACGCGGATCCCGACATGGACTTCCGCATCGAGCCGGACGAGACGTCCGAGCAGATCTTCGAGATGTACCGGGCCGCTTGTGAGCGATCGAACGAGATCCTGGCGGGCGTGTCGCTCGACGATGTAACTCAGTGGCCGAACCGGGACGTGAACTTCAGATGGGTGCTGGCCCACATGCTCGAAGAGACGGCACGGCATACCGGTCACGCCGACATCCTGCGAGAGATGATCGATGGCCGGGTCGGCGCCGGTTACCGCGCCGAACTCTACGATCAGACCCCCATCGGTCTGGACTAGCGGGTCGAGGCGCTCAACCGGTTTTTGTAACGTCGGCTACATCCGCTTCGATGTGGGCGATCAGCTCGTCTGCATCGACATGCAGATTGACGCCGTGCGCCCCTCCACCGATGGCGACCGTTCCTTTCCCGGGGATGGAAGCGTCGGCGATGACCGGTAGCGGCTGCTTGGTTCCGAACGGAGTGATCGCTCCTCTGGGGTAACCGGTGACGGCTTGAGCTTCATCGGCGTCGGGCAATGTCATCCTCTTGATCCCGAGGTGCGCCCGTAGTTTCGTCCAGTCGATCGCGCGGGGGCCGGGTACCAATATCAAGAGATAGTCCCCCTCGCCTCGCCGCACGACCAGCGTCTTGAGCAGATTGTCGACTTCGATCCCTTGAAATGCGGCGGACTGTTCGACCGATGTTGCTCGCTGTGTGGTGACGACTTCGAAGAGAAGGCCACTCCCGCGCAGTGCCTCGATAGCTGGTGTCTCGCTCATCCCCAGACCTTATCCAGGTGGTTGGGGGGCCGATAGACCCTTGCACAACAGGAGACTTGACCCTTGGTGCGAGCGCTACGGCGGGCCCACAATCGAGATAGGTGGGAAGGAGGCCATCCGATGAAGGTTCTCTATGCGACCGACGGATTCCCTGCCGCTCACGACGCCAGGCACCTGATCACTAAGTTGCTGCGCCGTGATGGCGTTGAGATAACCATCGTCACCGTTACACATCGCTGGAGTCTGGATCCCGAGCATCTTCTTCTGCAAGTGGACCCGATCCAGGAACGCCGGATGCGGAGTCTCGAGATCGTTAGCCACCCGGTTTCCGAGCTCGAGGCGGAGGGGTTCGAGGTCCGAAGCAAAGTCCTCGAAGGGCACCCTGGACACGAGATCGTGAATTTCGCCGAACGCGGCGACTTCGACCTGATCGTTGTTGGTGCCGGTGGGCATTCGTGGGTCGGGAACAGGCTGCTGGGCAGCGTCAGCACTTTCGTGCTGCATGAAGCTCCCTGCTCTGTGCTGGTCTTGCACCAACTGGTGAAACACGAGGGCCGGGCCCTTGTGGTTGTGGGTGTCGACGGTTCGAAGACGTCCATCGAGACCGCCAGGCATTTGGCTCAGATGCTGGATCCGGCCCGGTGCGCGATCGAGATCGTTTCGGTGGTTCACGTGGACATGCCCGTGGCGATGCCTGGGCTTATGGGGCCGTTCCTCTTGGACGAACGTTCCGTGAAGCATCGAGAAGAGTTGCTGGAGAACGAGGCCAGAGGCTACGTGCGAGAAGCGGCATCCTTTTTCGAAGAATGCGGGTTCCAAGTGTCCTTCCGGGTGGAGTTCGGAGGTGAGGCGACGGTGCTGCTCGACGTCGCCAGCAGGGTCAAGGCAGACCTGCTGGTCGTCGGTTCCAGGGGTCTGGGGCCCATCCGCCGGGTTCTGCTTGGTTCTGTTAGCGATCAGGTCGCCCGGCACGCCGCTGCAGCCCTGGTCGGCCGCTTCTGGACCGAGGGGTAGGCGAGCGTCCTCGGAACCGATCGATCCACCGCTCGCGGCAGCTTTCCTTGCCAGGTTGACGTCGCCTGCCGGTGCTCTTCTGGCAAAGATGCCTCTGGGGTGGGTCGCCGGGGAATCGAACCCCGAACCTACTGATTAAGAGTCAGTTGCTCTGCCAATTGAGCTAGCGACCCGTCGGGCATTGTAGAGGAAAGGCACAACCCTCCAACCCAGCCCCCTCGTATCGCTTCGGTTCGCCCTACTGCGCACCGATGCCGCGCGCGTTCGGAGAGGGGCGATGAACTCGCTGTGACCGTCGCGCGAACCGGCCAGGGGAGCGGGTTCCGGTCTCGAAGGTTGGTTCCGGTCTCGAAGGTTGGATGTCTCGAGACATGTGTCTCGGATGTCTCGCGACATCGTCTCGCGACATCACATTGGGCGACCGACCGTGTGTGATTCCAGCGGATAGTGGACACGGCTGATCGGGCATGTCGCGGGCCATAGTGGACACCCCTAACCCGGAGG
>CALMBW010000008.1 GCA_937863385.1 uncultured Actinomycetes bacterium
TCCACTCGTATCTGATCCTCCGCTACGCCGAGGGCGACAAGGTCGCCATGAACGTTGGCTTTTATTACATGGCCAATGCCGGCGGGCGACTCATGGGCACGGTGCTGTCCGGGGCGCTCTACCAGTGGCGGGGGTTGGAGGCATGCCTGTGGGCATCGGTCGCGTTCGTGCTCACGGCTGGCCTCTTGTCGCGTTCGCTACCCGATGCGACCGCGGCTCGGCTGCGACGTGCGGCAACTCCGCTGGAATCGGGGTCTTGATCTTTCGGGCAGCTTCGACGATGGAGGTGGTGTCGTGAAGACGTATGGCGACTACGGCAACAGTGACGAGATGGTCGAGCACGTCTGCGAACAGCTCGCCAGCGAGTTCACCGGGACGTTCTCTCCCGAGACCGTCCAACGATTCGTTTCCGAGTCCTTCGACTCGCTCAGCAACGCACGGGTGCAGGCTTTCGTACCGCTGTTCATCCACCGCTTTGCCAAGGAGCGTCTGCGAGCCGCGGGCCAAGCTGAGGGAGTCATCGAGAAAGAGGTTCCCGAGGTCCTGTTCGTGTGTGTCCACAATGCCGGCCGCTCTCAGATGGCTGCTGCTCTGCTCGATCGGGCGGCCGAAGGCCGGGTGCACGTTCGTTCGGCTGGCTCGACCCCAGCCGATGAGATCCATGAAGGAGTGCGCGAGGCGATGGCCGAGATCGGGGTCGACATGGCTCAGGAATTCCCCAAGCCGCTGACTGACGAGGTGGTTAGAGCCGCAGACGTCGTAGTGACCATGGGATGCGGCGATGCATGCCCCGTCTACTCCGGAAAGAAGTATCTCGACTGGGAGCTCGACGACCCCACGGGCAAGGCTAGCGAAGAGGTGCGCACGATCCGCGACGAGATCGATCTGCGTGTTCGAGCCCTTCTGGAAGAGCTCTTACCCGTCGTGGCTTAGCGACTGGCAAACTTGACGGTCGCAGAGCAGCTGCGCCGCCAAGCGCACTAGCGACTACCGTTCCTCAATGAGCGAAAGAGACAGCAAGCGGCGCTGGTTGACGGCTCCTGTCAAGGGGATCGCTGCCGCCAGCCTTCTATCGGATGTGGGTCACGAGGTACCCACGTCGTTGATGCCACGACTGCTCACCTCAACGCTTGGGGCTCCTGCTGCTGCGCTTGGGCTCATCGAGGGGATAGCCGACGCCTTGTCCGGGCTGGCGCGACTGGCAGGCGGTCCCATCGCTGATGATCCAGAACGACGGCGCAAGGTCGCGATCGGCGGCTATGCGAGTACCGCGATCCTCACGAGTCTCATCGGCACAGCCACTGCGGTATGGCAAGTGGGTGTTCTACGAGCGGCCGGTTGGACGGCCCGCGGGCTCAGAACGCCCGCTAGGAACGCGCTGCTCGCTGATTCGGTCCTCCCTTCCGCTTACGGCAGGGCATACGGGTTCGAGCGCGCGATGGACAACGTGGGTGCCATCCTTGGACCCTTGCTTGCGATCGGCCTCGTCGCGGTCGTCTCGGTGCGGACCGCGATCCTCATCTCGGTCATCCCAGGACTCCTCGCAGTGGTGGCGATGGCGTACGCCGTCGCGCATATCGAGCGAGCCGAGAATCAGGAGCACACGCTCCGATTGCAATTCCGGGCGGCGTTCTCATACGTTCGGCCGCTATTCATGTCGATCGGCGCGTTTGAAGTCGGAAACGTCGCGGCGACCCTCCTGATCCTGCGCGCGACCGAACTTCTAAATCGCGACTGGACGACGTCTTCCGCAACAACCACGGCGCTGCTCCTGTACGTCAGCTACAACGTCGCCGCGACGGGTGCGAGTGTCGTCGGGGGGAGATGGCTAGATGCTCGTTCAGCGACGCCCGTCCTGCGTGGTGGGTTCGCTGCGTTCGGTCTGGCCTACGCGCTCTTCGCCGTGACCGGCCCAAGCGTCGTGCTGCTCGGCTTGGCTTTCGTCCTTGGCGGCGTCGGGATCGGTTTCGTGGAGACGGCTGAACACGCGGCGGTCGCCCATGCGGCCCCGATGGACCTTCGTGGTTCGTCGTTCGGACTACTAGCGGGCCTACAAAGCTTTGGCAATCTGTTGGGGAGCGGCATCGCAGGGTTGTTGTGGACCGTTGCCTCGCCTACGTGGGCGTTCTCTTACTTGGTGGCCTGGATGGTGATTGCGCTGGGCTCAAGCGTGCTCCGGGTAGAGACTCTTAGGCGATGATCCAAAGAAGTTTCGCTAGTCACGATAAATATGCGATTTCGCTCAGTCATGAGCAGGATGTTTGCTGCTAAGCACAGCGCTAATCCGGATCTAGACAACTGCTTCGCCGACTACGCGCAGCGAAATGCGAGAGAACTTGCAGAGATGCTTGGACAGCTCACCAACGTACTGATGCCGGAAGCCCCCGAATCTAGCTAGCTAGCACAGCCAACGTAAGTAGCACGGGCTTGCATGGTATCCGTGTAAGCGTGTAAACTACGGTTCGTGACCGGAGGCATTGCTTGATCATCTCGTTCGCCGATCAGGCAACTGAGGCTCTCTTTCACGGCGAAACGGGGAAGACGATCCGAGGGATTCCTTCGGACATCCGATCGGTAGCCACAAGGAAATTGGACATGGTCAATGCGGCCCAGGAGTTGCAAGACCTGAGAGTGCCCCCCGGGAACCGGCTTGAGGCATTGAAGGGAGAGCTGAAGGGGAAACACAGCATCCGGATCAACGACCAGTGGAGGGTCGTTTTTCGCTGGGAGAACGGAGATGCGCATGACGTTGAGATCGATGACTATCACTAGGAGTAGCGATGCTGCCTAAGAACCGGATCCCAACCCACCCCGGCGAGATCCTCCTTGAGGAATTCCTCAAGCCCTTGGGTGTGAGCCAAGTGGCCCTAGCCGAGCACCTCGGCATCCCTGTTCAGCGGGTCAACGAGCTCGTGCGTGGGAAGCGAGGCGTTACGTCAGAGACGGCTTGGCTGCTGGCTGGCGCTCTCGGTACGACCCCTGAGTTCTGGATCAATCTGCAGACGAACCACGACCTTGTGCGAAACCGGCCTCAAAGGAAGGTTCGCCAACTCGCCGCCGGCTAGTACTGATAGATATGCCGCTCTGGAGCGGAGATGAAGCGGAATAGCGTGTCGGGTTTCCTGGTGAGGTGATCGCTAGTGCTGATAAATATCGCTCAACGCTTGGCGGCGACCTGCGAAAACTCGACCTAGCACAGCGCTGATCGGAATCTAGACAACTGCCACTCCGATTTCGCACAGCAGAATGCGAGAGAACTGGCGGAACTTTTGACACAGTAGAGATGGGTGTTCGACGCTTCAAACTTGTCTCACCTCATAGCTACGTTTTGGTGAGTGAACACGAGACGGTTGTGGCAGCGAATTCTCCAGGGACACCTTCAGAATGTGAGATTCAGCGACTTCCGGCGGTTGCTCGAAGAATTCGGCTGGGCTTTGGATCGGCAGGAGAGCTCTCATCGGGTGTACCGCCATCCATTGGTGGCTGAACGCCTGAGTGTTCAGCCCGATCGCAATGGGCAAGCAAAGCCCTACCAGATCCGAGAGCTTCGCCGGTACGTTGAGGATTACGATTTGGTTCGGGAGGAGCAATGAAGGATTACGCGATCAACGTCTTTTGGTCCGACGAAGACGAGAGCTACATCGCAACGGTGCCCGACCTCCGTGGCTGTTCTGCCTATGGGGATTCTCCAGAGGAGGCCGTAAGGGAGGTCGAGGTAGCGAAGCGCCTGTGGCTCGAATCCGCGCGGGAACACGGGGACCCGATCCCTGAGCCTTCGTATCGACCACCTGACGCTCCCAAGATCGCGGCGGGTGGATAGATGAAGCCACCGCTAGCCCAGTGGAAGGGTGGGCCGTCCGGTCAAGCTCAAGGATGCCGACCGGGATGTCGGTAGTCAGGCTTCGCGCCGCCTGACCCTGTCTGCGGATGGTGAGCCATTCAACTGCTACTACAGCTATGCGCAAGAGAACGCGTGCGACCTTGCTGCTCTCTTGGAACGGTCGGGGCGCCGGTCGCCACGTCTGCTTGCCGATCTGGTGGATCGCGGCAGGCATCGGCATCCGATTGGGTGTGTATCCCTCGGAGTTCTTCCGTCGGTTGGCAACCGCTGCAGGCCTCATCGAGCCGCAGGAGGCTCAGAGAGAGCCTTCGACCCAGGGATAGACGGACTTCCCACCGAGGCCCATCCCTGCAGTCTGTATTACGAAACGTGATACACTCTCCACATGGCCAGAGCCATCTCTATCCGCCTTGACGAAGAAGCTGCTCGGGCCCTTTCCCGTCTGGAAGCGTCGGGCATGAGTCGTTCCGAGGCCATCCGTGCTGCCCTTGTTGAGTCGGCGAACAACCTCCGCCGCCGACAGGAAGTCGCCGCGGAGGTGGCAGCTTTGGAGGCCGACGAAGCTGATCGCAAGGAGATGCAAGAGGTGGCATCCCTCATGGAAAGCCTCCGTGCGTAGGGGAGACATCCATGAGCTGCGGTCGCCCCGCGGTAAGAGGGGCGAGCAGCAAGGCCGGAGGTTCGGCGTTGTCCTCCAAGCAGACGAGTTCCTTCCACGATCCGTCGTGATCGTCGCTCCCACCTCGCAGAGTGCAAGAGCAGCGACTTTCAGACCTGAGATCGAGGTCAACGATGAGCCAACTCGCGTTCTCGTCGAGCAGCTAGGGGCGGTGGACACGAATCACCTCGGGAAGCTGGTGGGCCACATAGCTCCCGCGGAGCAGTGGGAGATCGATGATGCTCTTCGGTTGATCTTGGCTCTGGGATAGGGGGATCGCTAGTCCTGATGGATATCGTTTCACGCTCAGGACTGACCTGCGCAAGCGCGATCTAGCTCGGCGGGGAGAATCATATCAACGGCTGTTAGTATGTTGGCATGACCCAGGAAGCTGAGGAGTGCGATCTCCTGTGCCTTGACCTTGGGGTCGCAGAGAAGATCCGGGGCGTTCTCGAACTCACCGAGCAGCTGCAGCGCGCCGCCGGTCGGGCCCAGGCCTTGGGCGACCCGACGCGGCTGATGGTCGTCAGTGCGCTGGCTCACGGTGAAGAGCTCTGTGTTTGCGACCTTGCTTGGGTGTGCGGGCGGTCGCAGAACTTGGTTTCGCATCATCTGCGGGTGCTGCGGCACGCGGGTCTCGTCACATCTCGGCGGGACAAGAAGATGGTGATGTACTCGATAACAGCGGAGGGCAGCGCCCTTCTGGCCGCTCTGTTGGGACATGATCGAAAGGCGACCCGATGAGCGAGGCCTGCTGCGGCTCGGGCCCGTCGGGATCCATCCCAGGTGGTGAAGCAAACCGTGCGGGATCCAACTCAGGTGGTGAAGCAAACCGTGCGGGATCCATCCCTCTATGGCGCGTTCGAGAGATCCGGGCTGCTGCCATATCGGGTCTGTTCTTAGCTGTCGGTTTCAGCCTTCAGAAGATCCAAGGCGATGCAGCCCTTGCTGCGCATGCCGCCGCCATCCTGGTCGGGGGCTCCACCTTCGTTCCCGAGACGATCCGGGCTGCGCTGCGGGGCCGAGTCGGCGTGGGCACCTTGATGACGATCGCAGCCGCGGGAGCTGTCGTCTTGGGCGAGGTCGGCGAGGCGGCAACCCTCGCTTTCCTGTTCTCCATCTCCGAGGGGCTCGAGGGCTACGCCTTGACACGCACCCGGCAGGGGCTGCGCGCGCTGCTGTCACTCGCACCCGCGGAGGCAACCGTGCTCGAAGGTGGTCGCCAGACGGTGGTGCCCGTCGCCGAGTTGGAACCGGGCATGCGCCTCCTTGTGCGACCGGGAGAACGTATCGCCACCGACGGAATCGTCGTGAGCGGACAGAGCGCCGTCGACAACTCTGCCATCACTGGTGAGTCCATGCCGATAGAAGTCGGACCCGATACAGAGGTCTTCGCCGCTGCGATCAACGGGACCGGGGTGTTGGAAGTCGAGGTCACTCGACGTACCGCGGACAACTCCCTGGCGCGGATCGTGCGGATAGTGGAAGAAGCCCAGGATCGCAAAGGAGCCAGCCAGCGGATCGCCCAACGTGTCGCGGCTCCGCTTGTGCCGGGGGTCATGATCTTGGCCTTCGCCATCGCTCTCTTTGGATCACTGCTCGGTTCCCCCGATGTCTGGGTGCACCGCGCTCTGGTCGTTCTAGTAGCAGCGGCTCCATGCGCATTCGCTATCTCGGTCCCCGTCACGGTCGTAGCCGCGATCGGTGCCGCAACCCGCTCGGGCGTCCTCATCAAAGGTGGCGCGGCGCTTGAGGCCTTGGGCTCCGTGAGGGCGATCGCCCTCGACAAGACAGGGACGCTTACTCGCAGCGAACCTCAGGTGATCGAAGTGATCCCGGCAGATGGGATCCGCAGAGACGATCTGCTGGACGTTGCCGTTGCCCTGGAATCCTCGAGCGAGCATCCACTCGCCGCCGCGATCGTTGCTCACCACCGGACGGGGTTGAAAGCAAACGCGGTCGAAGCGGTCATGGGGAGCGGGGTAACGGGGTCCGTCAACGGGCGCCCTGCTCGGCTCGGCAAACCCGGCTATATCTCGGTCCGCGAGCTGACCGATGACGTCCGCCGGCTCCAGGAAGCGGGGGCAACGGTGGTCTTGGTGGAATCGCAGGGCCGTCTTCTTGGCGCGATCGCAGTGCGAGACGAGCTGCGCCCTGAGGCGAGGGATGTCGTCGCGGCCCTGAAGGGGCCGTCGCTCGGCCTGCTCAAGGTCGCAGTGCTAACCGGCGACAACGCCCGAACGGCTAGTGCGGTCGGGCGGAGCGCAGGGATCGACGACGTGCGCGCCGAGCTCCTTCCAGAGGACAAGGTCGCGGCGGTCCAGGAGCTCCGACAGTACGGACCCGTCGCCATGGTGGGTGATGGGATCAACGATGCTCCCGCGCTGGCGTCGGCAGATGTCGGGATCGCGATGGGCGCGATGGGGTCAGACGTGGCCATCGAGACCGCAGACGTCGCCTTGATGGGACAAGACCTGCGGCATCTGCCGGACGCCCTCACGGATGCGCGCCGCGCACTCTCCATCGCCAAGCAGAATCTGGCTCTGTCCGCTCTGATCCTCGTGACGCTGGTTCCTCTGGCCGCCCTGGGCATCCTCGGTCTAGCGGCGGTCGTAGCGACACACGAGCTCGCCGAGCTCGTCGTGATCGCCAACGGGATCCGGGCGGGGCGGCGCACTTCGTCCTCGAGCTGGACCCAGACGCCGGGATCCGAGCTACCGGTGCTCGCGCCACCGCTGGCAGACGGACAGGTCTCACGGAGTCTTCCGCTGGTCTCATCTGGCCGACCACGGGACTGACGCGCAGCTCGATCGAGCTTCAGATCGGCGCGATGACTTCCTTGTTCGGCAGAGATCGTGTGTTCCAGGCTCCGGTTCGAGTTGCTTTGGTGGACGTGGCAATCTGCCTATTCCGTCCGGCGCAGGTGGAAGGGGAAGCTTGAAGGCTCTGTTGGTCTCGATCGGGGTGCTGGTTGCGCTCGCCGTGGCGGGGGACTCCTTCGTTAAAAACATGGCGGAGAACCGTGCCGAGACTCAGATCCAGCAAACCCTCGGCCTTGAAGAAGCGCCCGAGGTCGACCTCGGCGGATTCCCCTTCGTGCTCAACGCTCTTGCCGGCACTTTCGGCGACGTCGAGGTGACCGCGGACGAGCTGACGGTCGAAGGGGTCCGCTTGGACAGGGTTGACGTGCTGATGCGCGACGTAGAGATATCGCTCGGGAAACTTCTAGGCGGTAGCTCCGAGTCCGTAAGGACCGGTGGTGGCGAGGGTGAGGCGACGATGTCTGAAGCAGACCTCCGCAAAGCGTTGCGCAAGCAGGGGGTCGACGCCGGTATCCGCCTCAACGAGGACGGATCGGTGACCATCGACGATCCACGTCTCCCGGTGTCGGTGAGCGGTGAGATGGCGCTCGAGGGTCGCAGGATCGTCATCAGCGCGAGCGAGGCCCCTGCCGAGTACTCCGTCACCCTCCCCAAGCTCATCGACGGCCTGGTCTACGAGGAGCTCACCGTCGGATCCTCGATCTTGAAGGTGTCCTTCTCCCTGACCGGAGGAGTATTCAAGGCTCCGCCCTAGCCAGTTACGCGCGTAACCTTTGCGCTATCCTTGCGCTAGACCTGGTCGCAGCCCAAGTGGGATCGGCCGGGTGGGGGAGCACCACCTTTAGGGGGCCCGAGGGCCCCCTTTCTCGTGCCCGTTGGTCTGTTCGTACGGCGAGGGCAGGGACGGCCGGCTCGTCGGCGAAGTATCTGGGCAGTAGCCCAACTCAAGAAGGAAGTGACCGTGAAGAAGCTGATGACCTTGGCTCTGGCTGGGATGCTCGTCGTCGCCATCGTGCCGGGCGCCGCTGAAGCCGGAAAGAAGAAGAAGAAGGCAAAGCCGGTGGTGCAGGAGGTTGAAGGAAGCGTTCCTCTGCCCGCTCCCTTCACCGACGACAGCGGATGCTATGCAGGCCTCCACCGCCGCGGTTCGATCGTCTCGGGTGGTCAGGTCAATGGTGTGATCGGATACGAGTTCGACGTCGACAAGGCGACCTGGGGCAAGCCTTTCGCTATGGAGATCACCGGTGGACAGGGCACGGTCGATCTCGACATCTACTTCTACTCCGAGTTCGGCACTGTGGATGATGTCGTCGGTGACCCGTTGGGTGCAGGGGCTCCTTACACCGTTTCGTTCAACACGCGCGACTCCGAGGGTGAATTCGGTGAGGTTCCCGCCGACATGAACAAGGTCATCGTTTGCATGATGGCTGGCGGGTTCGAGGGAACCTTCAAGTACACGGCCGGCGACGGGGTCAAAGCCCCCTAGTACTCCTAAGCACACGAACGAGCCGGGCGGTCCATAGCCCGGCTCGTTTCGCGCCGAGGCGATGGAGTCAGATGGTCGGTATGGTGCTGCGATGGATATCGGCCTTCATCTTCCCAGTGCCGGACCTGGGGTTACCTCCGAGAGCATCAGGACGGTTGCGACGCGCGCCGAGGAACTTGGGTTCGAGACTCTGTGGTTCTTCGATCACCTTTTCACCCCGAGCGATCTCGATTCGAAGTATCCGTACTCGCGTGACGGCTCTTACGCGGTAAGCCCCAACGATCCGTTCTTCGACCCGCTCGGCCTGTACGGCTACCTTGCCGGCGCGACATCCTCGATCAAGATGTGCTCGGGGGTCCTGATCCCTGCCTACAGGCATCCGATCGTTCTCGCTAAGACGCTGGCGACGATCGAGAACCTTGCCCCGGGCCGTGTCGTCCTCGGGGTGGGCACCGGTTGGATGCGCGAGGAGTTCGACGCCGTCGGTGTGGGGTTCGACAAGCGCGGCGCCCGGCTGGATGAATACATCCAAGCACTGCGAGCCATCTGGTCACCAGAGCCGAGTGCCTTCGAGGGTGCCTTCTACTCGTGGCCAAGGGGTGGATTCTTGCCTGCACCTACGACCAAGATCCCCATCGTCGTCGGGGGCCACAGCGAACGGGCACTGCGCCGGGCAGCCCGGCTAGGTGACGGATGGGCGGGCGTCACCGGAAAAGGACAAGGTTCCGGCCTCGATGCCCTAGCGGCGCGGATAGAGACCCTGGACGGCTACCTGAGCGGCTACGGGCGTTCGCGCGATGGGTTCACGATCAGCTACCAGAACGTCTTGTGGTTCTCCGACGATGTGAACCCCAAGCTTCCGTTCACGGGTCCTCCCGAAGCCATCGCGAGCGCCATCGAGCGCGCTCAAGAGATCGGCGTGACGATGCTCGATCTCGTCGTGTTCGGTCCGCCCGACCTCATCGTCGAGACGGCCGAGCGATTCATGAAGGAAGTCAAGCCCCTGCTGTAGCTAGAGACCCATCCTCTGCTTGAGCGCCCCTAGCCCCGAGGGCGGTCCGGAGCGCCTTCGTTCTATCGCGATGCCTATCGCTAGCCCCGCGGCGAACAGTGCGACGCCGCCGACGCCGGCCGGGATACCGATGAGAAGAGCCTTGCGACGGGTCCTGAGTTCATGGACGCGCCAACCTCGAACGCGAGCTATCCGTTTGAGCTCGTGTTCTGGATTCACCGCGTGTGGGTCGCCAACGGACTCCAGCAGAGGAAGGTCGTTTATCGAGTCGCTGTAGGCCGAGCAGTCGGCCAGATCGATGCCGTACCCGGCAGCGACCTCGGCCACCGCCTTGGCCTTGGCGGCACCGTGCATGACATCTCCGGCGAGGCGGCCGGTGTAATAGCCCGCTTCATCGACCTCGGAGACCGTCCCGATCGCTTGGGTCATGCCTAGCTCGTCGGCGATCTGCGAGGCGAGTTCGATCGGAGCTGCCGTGACGAGGAAGGTCAGGTCGCCGCGCTGCTGGTGAGCTTCGATCACTCGAACGATGTCTTCGTAGACCCTGGGGATGATCCGTTCTTCGACGATCTCTCTACCCATCGCGATCAGTTCGCCTTGGCTGCGACCCGTGACGAAGCCGAGGGTTGATTCACGGGACATGTCCATCCCGCCTTGACTCTCTCCGCGAAGCTGGAACATCACTTGGCCGTGGGCGAAACGAAGGAGATCGCGCACCCGGAACATGTCGCGCTCGTACGCACCTCGCGCCAACAGGAACAGGCTCGAGCCGGGGATCAGCGTTCTGTCCAGGTCAAAGAACGCGGCGCGACTTGGCTTCTCACTCATCCCCATCCCCTCCATTCGGTGATGTCTTCCACGGGGGTTCGTCGGGTTGGCGCACGGTCGTCGTCTTCAAGTGGATAACCGACGTAGATGAAGCCGGCGATGTACTCATCGTTCGAGACTCCGAGCAACTGCCTTACCTCTTCGAATTCTCCGGCTTTTCCCGTACGGATCATCGCTCCCAGCCCTTCGCTGTGAGCGGCCAGAAGGATGTTCTGCATCAAGGCGCCGATGGCGTGGTGTTCCTCGATGTCGACAACCTTGGGCAAATGAGACTTGGGATGGGCGATCACCGTGATGATGACTGGAGCTCTCAGCGGCTTGCCTCGGACCGACTCGGGATCTTTGCCTTGAACCCGTATCTCTGCGGCGGCCCATGCATCCCCGAGCTCCTTACGTGCGTCACCAGTTAGGACGACGAAACGCCAGGGCTGCGTCAAGTGGTGCGTGGGTGCCCGCACGCCGGCCTCGAGGAGCCGCACGATCTGGTCTTGCGGGGGACGGTTCTCGCCCACCTTCGGCACCGACCGGCGCGTGAGTATCGCTTCGTAGGTCTCCATGGTCGCAAGGATAGTTGCCCGGAGGCCGCCTCAGCTTCGGCCCTTACTATGGCTAGATGCTTGTAGGTGCGATGAACTTCCCCGGACGTTCGGTGATGAAGGAGCTTCACCGGATCTCCGAAGACGGCTTCGACTTCTGCGACCTAACGCTGGAGCCACCTGCCACTTGGCTCCCTGATGGCAAGGAAGTAGGGCGCTTGGCCGGTGACCTCGGGCTCGGGCTGATCGGGCACACGGCTTGGCATCTTCCTATCGCGTCACCGTTCCCGGAACTCCGCAAGACGGCGCGAGATCTTTACCGTCGTGGGCTCGACTGCTTCGCCGATGCGGGCGTGGAACTGGTCAACGTGCATCCGGATCAACGGGTTCCTCTGCACTCCAAGGATCAGGTTCGCCAGATGAACGCGGAAGCGATCGGTACTCTGGCGGAAGACGCGGCAGGACGGGGCATCACCCTGATGGTCGAGAACCTCGACCGCCTCTTCGCCCGGCCTGAGGACCTTGCCCCGATCCTTGATGCCAACCCTGGTGTCGGTCTGCATCTCGACGTCGGTCACGCCAATCTCAACCTGGGCCTGGGCGTCCCGAATCGAACGGCAGCCTTCATCGAAGCTTTCGGTGACCGCCTCGAACACGTGCACGTATCGGACAACCGCGGTGGGCCGGATGATCTACACCTTCCCCTGGGTGCGGGAACCATCGATTGGCGCGCTACGGTTCGGGCACTGAAAGACATCGGATACGACAAGACCGTCACCCTCGAGGTCTTCTCGCGAGAGCGCGACTATCTCCGGGCCTCTCGCGGTTTCTGGTTGCGACTCTGGTCCTCTGACTGATCGGTCGTCGTACTTCGGCCCGGAACGTGATTTCTTAGTCGGGTGGCAGAGATCCAGCGACTCCTGCAAGACGATGAAGAGCTCCTTTACCTAGCGCGAAAGCATCCTTCGGTTCTCTATCGGGATGTGTTCGTGTTTGTCATGGCTGCGCTGCTTGGTGCTATCGCGGGGTTCGCTTTCGACCCCGGGGCCGGCAACGACATCGTCGATCGTGTTGCAGGCATCGTCGTCGCTGCATTCGCCCTTCGGACCGGCCTCCGCGTTGCCCGTTGGGGGGCAGAGAGGGTTGCCCTCACACCCCGGAGGTTGATCGTCACTTCCGGACTGGTTCGACGGCGCGTGACCACGGTGCCGCTGAAAAGGATGCGGGATGTCACGTTGGAGCGAAGCTTCTGGGGGCGCTTGCAACGCTATGGGGATGTGATCTGCGAGGTGGGGGAGCACGGCGTGATCGAGATCCGCCATGTTGCCCGGGTGAGGGCGTTCTACAGGGATCTGACCGACGCTTTGCAGGGTCCGAGCGAACGCTTCGACACGCCTGTGAGCCGGTCGAAGCTGCCGTCAAGGCTCGATGGTCATGACACCGAGGGGGACGATGACACTGGACCGCTCCCACGGGTCGTTCTCTAACGCCTACGTAGCTTGCGCAACGCAGCTGCTTATGCAGGGGGCCGGGCATAGGCTGACCCTCCGGGATATCGAGGAGGGTTCGGTTGCGTAGATCTGTCATCGTTGCTGCGGTCATGTGCTTGCTGGGATCGGTGGTGATCTCCACCAACCCGGCCCCAGCCTTGGGGGCCTCCAAGCCACTCAGGTGTAAGACCGAGACACTGCAAGGCAAGAAGTTCCGCTTCTGCCGTGGCCTGGTGAAGTCCAAGGACAAGACAGTCGTTCTGGATACAGACGTGACGCTTCCGGCAAGGGGAGACGGCCCCTTTCCTGTGATCGTGATGCTTCACGGGCTCGGCGGCTCCAAGACCTCTTACGAGGTTCGTTTCGAGAGCGATCCGCAGCACGATCCCGCCAAGGACACGATCGAGGGTGTTGGGGGCCGCTACAGATACAACAACGTCTGGTTCGCGTCTCGCGGCTATGCCGTTATCAACTACACGGCCCGCGGGTGGCACGAGGACGAATGTCTCGATGACACCGTGATGTCTTCGGACGCGCGCCCCGACTATGCCGACAGTCCCGCCTGCATGATCCAGCTCAATCACAAGGAGTACGAGATCAAGGACACGCAGTACCTGATCGGCAGACTGGTAGACCAGACCCTGCTGTCGGCGGACGTATCGGTCAATCGCAAGCGGATCGGGGCGACCGGGGTTTCCTATGGGGGTGGGCACACCTGGATGCTGACCCGCGACTCCAGATGGACCTCCCCGAAGGGCCGATCGATAAAGCTGCGCGTCGCTGCGCCACTCATCGGCTGGACGGACATGCTCGATGCGCTCGCTCCGAACGGGACGACCCATGCGAACCTGATTCCACCAACCGATGTAGCCGAAAGGGCGGCTCAGCGGCCTGGAGTGATCAAGCAGTCCTACATCAACCGCTTCTGGACCGGGTTGAACATCTATTCGGCGACGCAAGGTGATCTGCCCGACTACCTGAATGCGTGGCGGGACCGCGCACTTGACGGCGAGCCCTACAACGACGAGACCTACACGCACCTCGTCGATTCGATGTTGAGAAATCGATCCGCCTTCTATATGGAGAAGGAGGCGATCGTGCCGACGGTCTCGGTCCAAGGGTGGACCGATCACATCTTCCCCGCGGTCCAGTCCCTCGGGATGGTCAACCGCTTGTGGGCCGAGAACCCCGAGCATCCGCTCAAGGTGCTCCTGAACGATTTCGGCCACCCGATCGCCCAGAATCCCGCGGATGTCATGACGTACGGCAGCAACCTGATCAATGACTGGCTCGACTTCTATCTGAGAGGCAAGGGACAAAAGCCGTCCAGCGGAGTGGAGTCCTTCGAGACCGTTTGCAACGAGGCGGGCGAACAAGAGATGTCGAACTACGTCGCCGGCAGCTTCGACGCCCTTCAGAGCGGAACCCAGAGTTTCGATATGAGCCTGCTGACCGGAACCTTGGACTCGTCGGTCAACGATCCTCATGCCTCGGCCCTCGACCCCTTCCCCTTGGCGCCCGTCTCGGGGTGCCGCGACACCGATACGGCTGTCGCTCAGGGCAACCTGGCGGCCACCGTGGCTCTGCCCGAGGGTTTGGACATGCTCGGGCTGCCGACCGTTAGTTTCGAGGCAGATCCTGAATTCGCGGACATGTACGTGGCGTTCAGGCTCTGGGACGTGTCGGGAGATGTTCAAGTCTTGGTCGACCGGGGAGTGGTGCGGCTCGGCAGCGACGAAGCCCAAACGGTTATCACTCGACTTCAGGGCAACAACTACGAGTTCCAGCCGGGGCATTCCTTGAAGCTCGAGCTGACCGCCAACGACTCGCCTTCCTTCCGTTCTTCCAACGCGCAGGGGACGATCGATATCTCGGATGTGATGTTCGAGGTTCCGGTAGCGAACGACGCAGCGCGCGCTCAGGGGTAGCCGATAGCCTGAGGGTGTGACTACTGGGATCGTTGCTGCTGCGGTCGCCATACTGACCTGGGTCTTCGTGGAGGCTCTGGGTCACTACTACCCGTCGCCGGCGACCTGGCGCAAGTTGCGCCGCGTGCGCGGCCGCAGGCATGTTCGGCGCATGCGGGAGCGGTTCGCAGAAGCCGGCGAGCGCCGCAGCGGACGCAAGCTCGCCCTGGTCCTCATCGCACTCGTTGCCATATGGGTCGGGGCTTCGGGATGGCTCGACAAGAAGTGGTACGAGGTCGTTGCCGACGCGGCCCCCTCGCTGGTGGTGCTGCTCAGCCTTCTGCGCTTGCCGGCTTCGCTCAGAGCGATCGCCGCTCGGATGATCGAGTACGAGAGGGCCGCAGGTGAGGACCCCGATGAGCCTTTGAGCGAAGAAGGCGGCGACGGCCCAGAGGTCCTGGCCCTATGAGTAGGACCGGTAGATGAGCGCGATCGATTGGAGCGAGGTATCGCTGTATCTGGTGGCCCCGGCGCGCCTTCGTGCCGGGCCGCTCGATGAGCTGGTGCCGGATCTGGTCGCCGCGGGAGTGGGAGCGATCCAATTACGCGAGAAGCAGATGGAGGCCGCCGATGTGCTTCGAGTGGCTCGTCCCATCTTGGAGCGGTGCAACGAGGCAAGAGTGCCTTTCGTCGTGAACGACCGGCCTGATATCGCGGCGGCGCTCGAAGTGGATGCGGTGCACCTGGGCACCAATGATCTCCCGACGAGGTTCGCGCGCTCGATCTTCGACGGCGACGTCGGTCGTTCGACACATTCGATATCCGACATCGCCGTTGCGCTGAACGAGCAGGATCCGGATTACATCGCGGTCGGGCCGGTCCACGCCACCCCCACCAAACCGGGTCGCCCGGCAGCAGGGATCGATCTGATCAGGTACGCCGCGCGGTCGGTGGGGATCCCTTGGTTCGCCATCGGTGGCATCGATGAGGGCAACCTCGACGAAGTGCTAGAGGCAGGCGCGCGGCGGATCGTGGTGGTGCGAGCGATAACGGGATCGCCCGACCCCGCCGCCGCTGCGGCTCGGCTTCACGAACGTCTCGTGGGGGCCGGGCCGCGGTGAAGGTAGTGTCCCAGGCACCTTGAAGCCTTTCCAATAGGAGTTCGCACTTGCCACGAGCTATCGATTTCCACACGCATGTTTCGACCAAGGAGTGGATGACGGGGTCGCTCGGCCCGATGTTGGAGAACACCGCCAAGTACTTCAGGTCGGAGGTGCGGATACGCACGGTCGAGGACATGGCCGACGAGTACAAGCAGTGGGATCTGCTCGGAGTTCTGCTGGCATGGGACGCGGAGACCGCTACGGGGTTGGCGCCGCTGACCAACGATTTCGTCGCCGGCATCTGCAAAGCCTTTCCCGAGCAGTTCGTCGGCTTCGCTTCGGTCGACCCGCACAAGCCGGATGCGGTTGAAGAGCTCGAACGTGCGGTCACGGAACTGGGTCTGAAAGGTCTCAAGATCCATCCTCAAGTACAGCGCTTCTATCCGAACGACCCTCAGTGGGATCCACTGTGGGACAAGTGCGAAGAGCACCAGCTTCCGATCGTGGCCCACGTGGGTCAGACCGGGCTGGGCGCCGGGGTGCGCGGCGGCTCGGGCATCGCTTTCGATTACGGCCGGCCGATGCTGATGGACATGGTCGCGGCGAATCATCCCGAGTTGACGGTCGTTATGGCGCACTTCGGCTATCCGTGGCATCTGGAGGTGCTCGCCTCGGCGATGCACAAGACCAACGTGTGGGTCGATCTCTCGGGATGGCGTCCCAAGTACATCCCCGACGAAGTGAAGCGTGACTGCCGGGGCAGACTGAACTCCCGCTTCGTCTGGGGCAGCGACTACCCGATGCTGGACCCGGGCCGGATCCTCGACGAGTTCGACGAGATGGGACTCGAGGGCGAGAAGCGCGACAACGTCCTTTTCGCCAACGCCGCCGGGTTGCTCGGGCTGCCCTGGGACTGAGCTGGGGCTGACCTGGGAAGGAACCCGACTCCGGGCGCGTTACCCTGGGTGTATGAGCGAAGAAGCCATCCCAGAAGCGAGCGCCGACGAGCAGGCCTCTCAGGTTGTCGCCGACGAGGCCCCCACCCAGGACGAGATCAAGGAAGAGGTCATCGAGGCCCTCCAGACCGTCAACGACCCCGAGCTTGGTATCGACATCTGGAACCTCGGTTTGGTCTACGACATCGCTATCGATGACGGCAACAACGTCAAGGTTGAATTCACCCTCACCACGATGGGGTGCCCGATCGGCCCGATGATCGACGAGCAGATCAAAGCCTCCACTGCCTACATCGACGGCATCGGCGACGTGACGACCGAGCTCGTAATGTATCCGCCGTGGACGCCAGAGAAGATGAGCCCCCTAGCCCGCTCCGCCCTCGGCTTCGTCTAACCCCTGCGTTCTGTTAACAGATCCGGCCAACGGTTGGCGGTTTTCGTTAACAGAACGAGATCTTTTATGCAGTCACTGATCTGTGCTCGCTGTTCGAGCGAGTATCCCGCCGACGAGCTTCACAATCGATGCGAGTGCGGCGGAACGCTGCTGGTCGGCTACGACCTCACCGGTTCCGTCGACCTAGCGGGGGTGCGCCAGCGACCAGGGGGCATGTGGCGCTACCGCGAGTTGCTGCCCATAGTCGGCGAGCCGGTGTCGCTGGGCGAGTCCGAGACCCCGCTGCTGTTCCTTCCTCGCATCTCGGAACGCTTGGGTGTCGAGACCTACCTGAAAGACGAGGCACCCTTGCCTTCGGGCACCTTCAAAGCACGCGGTGCGGCCGTCGCTCTGACCCGGCTCCTGGAGCTCGGCGTCGAATCGGTGGTGATGCCCAGCGCCGGTAATGCCGGCGGAGCGTGGTCGCTGTACGCGGCGCGGGCAGGTGTTCCGATCTCGGTGACGATGGCCCGAACCGCTCCGGCCATGAACCAGACCGAAACGCGTCTTGCGGGGGCCGAGTTGATCCTGGTCGACGGCTCGATCGCGGATGCCGGAGCGAAGGCCAAAGAGATCGCGGCGGCCACCGGTGCCTACCTGGCGTCCACTTTCAACGAGCCCTACAGGGTCGAAGGCAAGAAGACGGCGTGGCTCGAAGTCTTCGATGCATCGGGCCGCGCCGCGGGCTCGGACAAGATGTCGCTGCCCGGCTCGATCATCACCAGCGTGGGCGGGGGAGTAGCAGCAGTGGCGGCAGCCAAGGCCGCTACAGAGGTGACGGCACTCGGATGGGCCGATGGCCCCGTCCCGCAGATCATCGGCGTGCAGGCGGCGGACTGCGCTCCGGTCGTTTCGGCTTTCGAAGCCGGAGACGATGAGACCAAGCCGTGGCCCGAGATACCGGGCACCATCGCCGCGGGGTTGAGGGTCCCCGCTCCGAGCGAGGGATACCTGGTGCTGCGAAGCGTCAGGTCGAGCGACGGAACGATGGTCGCGGTGACCGAAGACGAGATCCGTTCTGCGATCGCCACGCTGGCTTCGTTGGAGGGCTTGTTGGTGTGCCCGGAGGGTGCCACCGCCCTGGTCGCGGCCGAGAGGCTCGCAGCGAGCTTGCGTCCTCCGGTCGTGCTCTACAACACGGGCGCAGGCATCAAGTACTTGGAGATGCTGGCCGGAAGGGCTTGACCTAAGGACCGGGTTCGATCTACACTCGAACATACGTTCGACTGTAGGCATCCGGGCCATCTCCCCGATCGTCCGGCTCGATGGAGCTAGGTTCCCCGGCCTCCTCCCATCAACCGGATCCTCGCTCGAACGTTAGGGCCTGACGGCTGGTTCGCACGACCAGCCGCCGGGCCCCCTTTGGTTGCAGTCCGAGGTCGCGAAAAGACATAGCGAGAGGTAACGAGGAGCGTGGCGGTCCCCACGGTGACCAAGCGATACGACGAGCCCATCGAAGTCACCGATGCCCCCTTCAAAGAGGCTCCGCCGGTCGCGTTCAGGTGGCGGGGACGCAGCTACCACGTGGACGAACCCCTGGCCCAGTGGCGCGAGACCTCTTCTAACTGGGACCCCGAACGACGTCGCGACAGGGACTACCACCGCATCTTGGCGCGGCCTGCCGGTAGTTCGTTCTCGGGCGATATCGATGCCGACGGTTTCCTGCAACGAGACAACGTCGAGAACAGTGCGGTGTTCGATCTCTACGAAGATCACGTGCGGGGTGGGTGGAGGATCGCTCGCGTATGGGACTGAGCACGGCCGCCACTAAGGGCGATGTCTCAGGCCGGAGTGGGAAGCTCGGTGCCCGAAGCCTTGGCGATCAGCGTGCCGTCTTCGGTGGTTATCTCGGCCTCCACGAAGATCACCCGGCGTCCGTTCTTGAGGACGCGTCCGGTGCCGGTGATCGTCGTGCCTGCGGGGGCCGGGCGCATGATCGAGATCTTCATCTCGGCCAGCGCGGGATAGTCGGACTCGTCCATGAACACCGCGCAGGCGGCTCCAAGCACCGAGTCGGCGAAGGCAGCCAGCACCCCACCCTGGAGGTTGCCGGCGGTGTTGCACAGCGCTTCGGGCACCTTCCACTTGAAGGTCACCCCTTCGCTCGGGGTGTGGACCGGGACGATCTCGAACCCCAAGGCATCGTTGACCGGAACGGTGATCCTCTTAGAGGCGATGGCCTCCCATCGGTTGCCCATGACCGTCACGCTACCCGAGGCACCGCCCGGTGAGCTTCGTCCACCTGCACTGCCATACGACCTGGTCGTTGCTCGACGGCGCGATCCCCGCCGAGCGATTGCCTTTCGCTGCGGCCGAGAAGGGCTTCACTGCGGTTGCGATGACCGACCATGACGCTTTGACGGGGGCGGTGCGATTCACGAAAGCCTGTCGCAAGGCGGGTATCAAGCCGATCTACGGCGCCGAATTGACGACCGACCGGGGCCATCTAACGGTGATCGCGCGAGATGAACGTGGTTACGCGAACCTCTGCCGGTTGATCTCGAAAGCCCATCTCGGTAACGAGCGGGGCGAGCCGAGACTCACGGTCGATGACGTTATCGAGCGGTGCGATGGGACCTTCGTTCTCTCGGGATGCACCCGGGGCGAAGTCGCCAGGTTGGCGGCGGCGGGCCGCATGAACGAGGCAGTGGCAGCAGCGACCCGGATGGCGAAGGCAGTGGGGGATGGTTACCGGATCGAGGTCTTCGATCATCGCGGCTATGGGCATCGGATGTTGCGGGACAGGCTCCTGGCGATCGCCGAGGCAGTGGGCGTGCCGGCCGTTGCCACCAACAACGTTCACTACGAAAGCAGTAAGCGATCGGTCGCGCACGACGTTCTCCACGCGATCAAAGAGATCGCTCCTTTATCGGCAACCCAGAGCCTGCGTGAGAACTCCGAGTACTTCCTGAAATCTCCGCAAGAGATGCGTTCGTTGTTCGCAGACCGGCCCGATGTCTGCGACGAGACCTTGCGAATCGCCGAAGCTTGCGAGTTCGAGTTAGACCTCGGTCGCTATCACTTCCCGCGCTGGGGTGGTTCTTGGGCCCAGGAACGGAAACCGCCCCACGCCATCCTCAGGCGAAAGTGTTACGAGGGGGCCGCTCGCCGTTTCGGGGTCATCGGTGATCAGGTGACCGAACGCCTCGAACACGAGCTCGAGATGATCGTGCATGGCGCGGCCAAGTGGGCGGATGACCCCAGTGGGTTCTCTGCTTATTTCCTCGTGGTCGCCGACATCGTGGATCACGCCCGCCGGGAACTCGGCATCCGATGTGCGTGCCGGGGAAGTGCTGCCGGCTCTCTCGTCTGTTACGTGTTGGGCATCTCGGACGTGGACCCCGTTCGCTACGACCTGTTATTCGAGCGGTTCATGAACGCTCGTCGTGAGGAGCTTCCCGACATCGACGTCGATGTCGAGAGCCATCGCCGTGACGAGATCCTCACCCACATCTCCGAGGCCTATGGATCCGAGCAGTCGGCGATGTGTTGCATGGTTGATACCTTCCGGGCTCGCATGGCGATCCGTGATGTGGGCAAGACGATGGGCCTGCCTCCCGACGAGATCGATGTCGTGGCCAAGGCCTTTCCCAGGATCAGGGTGTCCTCGATCCCTGCCGCGCTCAGGTCGCTGCCCGAGCTGCGCAACTCGAACCTGAACACCGGCCGGTTGGCTCGGTTGTTCGAGCTCTGTTACGAGATCGACGGTTATCCCCGGCATCTGGCGTTGCATCCCTCGGGCGTGATCCTTAGTTCGCCCGATCTTGCCGACCGGGTGCCCATGCAGAGCTCCTACGGCGGGTTCACGATGCTGCAGGCCGACAAGCACGACGTCGAAGACCTGGGGTTGGTGAAGCTCGATGTTCTGGGGGTCAGGATGCTGTCTTCGATCGCGCATGCCCTCGATGAGGTGGAAAGGGTCAAGGGGGTACGCCCCGATATAGACGGTCTCAGCCACGATGACCCCAAGACCTTCGAGCTGATGAGGTCATCGAGCACGATCGGTTGTTTCCAGATCGAATCCCCGGGTCAGCGCGATCTCTTAGCTCGCCTGCAGCCCCATCGGTTCGAAGACCTGATCGTCGAGATCTCGCTCTTTCGCCCGGGTCCGGTCAAGTCCGACATGGTCAACCCGTTCCTTCAACGTCGCCACGGTTTCCGTGGTCAGCGGAGCCTCCCCGCCACCTTGCGCGAGATCCTGGCCGAGACCAACGGCGTGATCGTGTATCACGAGCAATTGATCAGGGTGATCGCAGCAGTGACCGGTTGTTCGCTTGCCGACGCCGATTTCGTTCGCCGTCATCTGGATTCCGAAAGACCGAGCCTTCCGGGTGACCCCACCTCTTCTCCGGCCCGGAGCCCGTTCGACCCACCATTGCGGGCGACCGGTGAGGACAACGAGGTGGGCAGATGGTTCCGGCGGTTGGCCGTTGCGAACGGTTTCTCGGCTGCAGACGCTGCCGAGTTGTGGCACGAGGTGTTCGCTTTCGCCAGCTTCGGTTTCTGCAAGGCACACGCTGCGGCTTTCGCTTTGCCTACCTACCTCTCGTCGTGGCTGAAAGCGCATCATCCCGCCGAGTTCTATGCCGGGCTCCTGACCCATGACCCCGGCATGTATCCGCGCCGGTTGGTAGCGGCCGATGCTCGCAGACACGGGATCGAGATCCTGCCGGTCGATATCAACGCATCGTCTCGCGACTATCGGGTCGAGGGCAGGAACGCCGTTCGCCTTGCCCTCGCCGACATCAGAGATATGTCGGCCGCAGAGGTTTCTGCCATCGAGACAGAACGCGCCAGGGGAGGGCCATTCAGATCGCTCGAGGACCTGTGGCGGCGATGCGACCTGTCACGCCCGGTGCTCGAGAACCTGATCCATATCGGTGCCCTGGACACCATCAAGGGGTCCCGTAGCCGCCGTGAGTTGATCTGGCAAGCGGTCGAATTGTGCGAGAGACCCCGGCCCCAGATCGGCACCCAGCTCTCGCTCACCTTAGAAGAAGGGATAGGGCAGTCGCTTGTGGGACTGGCTCCTTACTCTGCAGCCGAAGAGACCCAGGCCGAGATCGAGATCGGCGGTATCGATGCTCGCCGCCATCTGATGGAGCTGTACGAACCGCTCTTGGTGAAACTCGGTTGCCTTTCGCTCGACGAGCTACGGGCGACCCGCAACGATTCCGAGGTGTGGGTGGCCGGCGTGAAGGTCTCCAGCCAGACGCCTGCCATCCGCAGCGGCCAGCGCATCATCTTCCTGACGCTTGATTGCACCAGCGGCCCCCTCGACGTGACGGTGTTCGAACGGGTCCAGCCCTGGTGCTCACAGGTGGCCTTCCACTCCTGGCTGCTGCTGGTCAAAGGGGTGCTGCGCAAGCGAGGAGGAGCTTCTCGCACCTACAGGACCAAGGCGGGCGACGTGGCTCTGACGATCGTGGCCGAAGAGCTCTTCGACCTCGGCGAGATCGCCCGCGACGAGGCCTCGGGCAAAGATGTTGCCGCGGCGGTCACCGCCCAAAGAGCCCGGCTCCGCCACGGCCTTTCGATCCCCACCGAGCAGCCCCGAGCCCGCCTCTGGCACGCTTCCGGGGGCTCCGCAGGCCGCTGACTTGGATCTTTCTGGCAATACAAGCAGGAAACGCGTGTCCGATATGCAACTTTCCGTGTTGGTAGTGCATCTACCAGGCATAATGTGCTGGGCCGATTCAGAAGGCGGACGGCCTAGGTGGGAAATGGCGGCTGCGAAAAGAACTGTGAGGTCGCGCTGTCGTTCTAGATACAAGAGCCTAAGTCCTTGTTGGGTTGAGGCTAGCTGGTCGTAGACGAGATGGAGGTCATCACCCGTGAGATCGATGGTTGGACGCACCCTGAACCCGCTGGCCGCCGCCCTTGCCTTTTCGCTGATTTCAGCGCTCGTGGTCGTTGGGGCCATACCCGCCAAGGCGAACCACACCCCTCGGACACTTGAAGTCACTCCGGAGACGTCCTCGGTTCCCTTCGGGTCCGTGTCGACGACGCTCACGGCGGTGCTGCAGGGTGGCCCGGCCGACACCACCTCGGGTCCGATCAACATCGACTGGGAGAACGAGAACGACGCCGACGGGGCCTCCCATTCGACGCCGGACGCAACGTGTTCGGTTCCGGTCGGTCAAACGGAGTGTTCGATCACGGCGACCGGGTCTGGGACCGACTACTGGCGAGTCTGGATCGACCACGACAACGTTCAGAGCACGGTCGAGGCAGACCTGAACGAAGAGCGGATCTCAGATCCGGGAACCGACTGCAATCAGGCTCAGGACGAGGCGGCCGACTGTGAAGAAGACCCGATCTTCGGGGACGCTACGAACCCGGGAACCGGGTGTGCGCTCGCTCCGAGCGCTACAGAACCGGATTGCACCGACGTGGTCCGTGTCAGCTTCACCAGCGAGGCTGCATCTGCAACCTTCCTTGACTGTGACGATGCGACCGGTCCCGACACCGAGCGAGAGACCAACCCCGACACGTCTGACCGGCCCAACTCTGTCGATGACCCGGAGGCGGACCAGCCCTCGACCGAGGACTACAGCTGTTCGGTCAGGGACCAGTTCGGCAACCGCATGTCCGGGCAGACGGTCCGGGCCGAGATCGAGAACGGTATCAATGATCCCGACCCGAACAACGAAGAGAACGTTCCCTCTTATACGACTCCCGACTACAGCTGTACGACGGGTTCGATCCCATTTCTAGGGGCGCAGCCTTGCACGATCGCGGTGACCCAGGCCGAGAACGAGCTCGGGACCGCCGAGATCTGCTTCTGGGTGGAGGACAATAACCCGTTGACTAATGAAGGCCAGACCCTTTGTGCGTCGGAGCCGACCAACGAGGCTCAACTGGCAGACGGTTCGGACAGCGGCAACGATCTGGCCGACCAAACGGAACTGACCTGGGAGAAAGAGGAGAACTTCATCCTCGATTGCACCCCTGAAACGGACACCAATCCCGCAGGGACCGCCCACAAAGTGACCTGCACCGCAACCTCTCCCACCACTGGACAAAGGGTGAGCGGCACCCTTGTGAGAGCCGAGGCAACTGGCGCGAACGATCCCGATACTTCCAACTCACCACAGGTCTCGGACTTCAGTTGCACGACCGATTCCAGCGGCTCGTGTACGTTCACCCATGGCCCTGGAGGGACCGGGTCCACGACGGCCAAGGGCACGACGACCTACCGGGCATGGATCGATGACCGTAACCCAGAGCCCACCGGCAACGATGGGATCGATGAAGATGTCGACACCGGCGAAGGTCGCAACGAAGCGACTGCTCCTGGCGACCGGCAAGAGCCCGACAACACGGACGTGGTCGAGAAGGAGTGGACGGACGCTCCATCCAAGTTGACGATGACGCCCGAGAGTGACACGGCGAACGTGGGGGAATGCAACCCCTTCACCATCACTGTTACGGACGCTCAGGACCAACCTCTCGCCGGTTTGACGATCGATGTCGAGCAGGTTCACGACCTCGCCGCTAACAACACAGCGAGCGACGAGCCCGATGTCGGCTTCTGCGTTCCGAGCACTGGACCGAACCCATCGGGGGTCGACGAGAGTAAGGGCGACCGCCAGCCGGCGGCCGATCCGAACCAGCAGAACGCTGACGAAGAAGACCCGGACAACGCGGGGACGGCTGGTGGCGAGACCGCCCAGACGACCGACTCGCAGGGCAAGGTGACGATCGGTGTGAACATCACTGCCGCGAACAACTCGAACGGTGGCGGCAATGTGACGGTGACCGCTTTCTTTGACCCCAATGACAACGATGATCCCGATTCGGGCGAACCGAAGGACACGTCCACCAAGACGTGGACACCGGCCGCCCCGGCGGGGGGTAGGACGATCGACTGTGAACCTGAGGCTGCGACGACCCCCACGGATGAAGATCACACCGTGACATGCACGGTCCGCGACTCTGCGGGCCAACCCGATCCGGGCGAGGAGGTCACGTTCACTGAAACCGGTGCCGGGACGCTCGCTTCCTCACCGCAGGTGACGACGAATACTCTGGGGCAGGCGACCGTGACGGTCACCTCCGATGAGGCCGGCACTCAGAACATCACGGGAACGCTGACGAACTCCACTCAGAACGAGCCGGATACCGACGAGTGCCAGAAGGCTGCGAACGACCCCCAGGGTGCTCCTGCCGGACAGTGCTCGGACGAGGTCACCAACACCTGGGAAGAGGTTCAACAGCCCCAGTGCTCTGATGGTGAGGACAATGACGGAGACGGGGACATCGACGATGCCGATGACGGCTGCTCATCTCCCGAGGACGATGATGAATCTGATGATCCGCCTCCTCCCCCCGCCAAGTGCCCGGGCTATGAGAACGATCCTCGGAACCAGATCGTAGGCACCGAGAACGGCGAATCCCTCGAGGGCACGGAAGGTGACGACATCATCTGTGGTCTCGGAGGAAACGACACGATCGACGGCAAGGGCGGCAATGACCTGATCCTCGGTGGCGACGGCAATGACGATCTCCGTGGTGGTGACAACGACGATCAGATCTACGGAGAAGGCGGAAACGATGTGATCCGTGGCGACTCCGGCAACGACCGACTCTTCGGCGGTGACAACAACGACACCATCAAGGGCAACTCGGGCAACGACAAGCTCGGAGGCAACGGCGGCAAGGACGTCCTGATCGGTGGCAGTGGGGATGACAAGCTTGCCGGCGGCGCTGGAAACGACACCCTTAGGGGTGGCGGCGGCCGTGATCAGCTCCGTGGTGGATCTGGTCGGGACACCCTGCGAGGTGGCCGTGGCCGTGACGAGTTCTACGGAGGCAGTGGGAGGGACAGCTGTGATGCAACGAGGAAAGAGAAAGCCAAGAGCTGCTGATCGACGTACTCGATCCCAGCGATAGATGAGATTGAGGGGAGGGGTCGGCCATGCTGACCCCTCCTTACTTCTAGGGCGTAACAGGACGGAGGTAGACAGGTGATGCAGCGATTGGTTCGGGGTCGACTAACGACGTTCTTCGTCGTTCTAGCGATGATGATGTCTGTGGTGCTGGTCGTTACCCCGAGGGCCGAAGCCGTTCACGGAGACGCCTGTCTGGACGTCACCCCGGAGACCGACACGAACATGACGGGCACCACCCACACGATGACCGCCACGCTAAAAACGGCTACACCAGTCCCTCCGTCATGTGGCGGCGCTGATAAGACGGCCGGGGCCGGAGGCGTCACGGTTGAATTCGAAGTAGTGGGTCCCAGGAATGCCGAGGCCGGTTCCTGCGACATCCCCGCTGGACAATCCTCATGTCAATTCGGCTACGTGGACAGACAGGATGGCAGTGACGGGACACAGGCAACCGACACGATCCGGGCATGGATCGACGGTCATGAGGATCCAACTGAAACGCCCAATGAGTCTGAGCCCCCGGAGGTGTTGACGGAGCCGGATGGCGCGGACGCGGTCACCAAGACCTGGGCCACGCCGAGCTCGATCGATTGTGACGACCAGAGCGGGGACGATACCGAGACCAACCCGCTGACCGCGCCGAACAACACGGAGACGTACACGTGCACGGTGCAAACGGGCACCGGCAGCACCAAGACCGCCCTCGGCAACGCATCGGTGTATGGGGAGAACGAGAACGGGATCAACGACCCCGACGCTACCGATGGGGCGAGCTACGCCTCGCCGGACTATTCCTGCACCACAGGCAACGACGGCACCTGTCAGATCACCGTGAGTCCTTCTGAGTCCGAGACCGGCACCGCCGAGATCTGCTTCTGGGTCTCCGATACGGCGGGCAGCCCGGCTGATGGAGCAACGGTTTGCGGCTCCGAGGCGACCGACGATACCGAGAATGATGACAGGGCCGATCAGGTAGAGAAGACCTGGCAGGCGAGAGCGGCCACTAGCGGCGGGCTCGATGCAGAACCCGAATTCGACCGGGAGGCAACCGGGACAAACACCCTCGTCGACGTCACGGTCTACGACCAGTTCGGTGATGCATTCTCGGGGAGCACCGGCGTGGCGCTCGAGTTCTTCGAGGGGTCGGCCGTCGATACCGATGGGAACAGCCCCTCATCTCCCGACAAGACTTGCACCACATCAGGCTCTTCGACCTGTTCGATCCAGTACACCTCGAACAACCCTGGTAAGGACCGGATGTGTGTATGGATCAACTCAGATCCGGCGATGAGCGGTAACCGTGACAACGGCACCTGTGACGGAGAGAGTCTGTCTGACGGCGACGATGCCGCCAACGAGTTTGACGCACCCTCGCCTCCGAGCGACGACGTTGACGTCATAGAAAGGGAATGGTTCACGCCTGCTGCGACTACGGCGACCCGTCTTGACTGTGAACCCGAGTCGGATACCAACCCAACGGGGACCGGTCACACGGTCACCTGTACCGCACGGGATGGCCAGAACAACCTCATCGGTGGAGCGAACATCGACGCGGAGGCGACGGGGACGAACGATCCGGATAACGGCGAGACCTTCCAGACCCCAGATTTCTCGTGTGTCACCACGACCCAGGGCACCTGCTCGTTCACTCATGGCCCCGGAGGGCAGGGCCAGACGAACAACGCTGGGAACACGGTCTACCGGGTTTGGATCGACCGGGATGGCGAGGATCAGACGATCACCGAGATCGATCAGGCGGAGACCAGGACCCAGGTTGACAACGACGGCACCGATGTGGTCGAGAAGGCGTGGACTGCGAACCCTGCCTCGTTGACCATGACCCCGGACGCGGACACCGCGACGGTGGGCGAGTGCAACCCGTTTACGGTCACGGTTCGGACCTCAAACAACCAGCCGGCACAAGGTGCAGTTATCGACGTTGAGCAGGTCCATGCTCGAGCGTCCAACGGGACGAACAATGACGAGCCCATCGTTTCCTTCTGCACCCCCACGACCGGACCAAATCCCTCCGGGGTCGATACCACCAAGGGCGATCTGAGTTCGCCGAACGAGAACCCGGATAACGCCGGCACCGCAGGAGGCGAAACCGAGAAGCAAACGGATGGGAACGGTCAAGTCACCTTCGGGATCCGTGTCTCCGCGGCGAACGGAGCCGACGGCAGCGGTCAGGTGACCGTCAATGCTTTCTTTGACCAGGACGAGGACGACGATCCGGATTCCACCGAACCGCGGGATTCAGCGATAAAGACATGGGAAACGGCCGCCTCCGGCGGACGGACCATCGACTGTGTGCCCGAAACTGCTACCACCGAGACGGACGACCAGCACGTCGTGTCCTGCACCGTGCTTGGTAGTGACGGGCAGCCTGACTCCGGCATCTCCGTGACGTTCACCGAGACCGGTCCCGGAACGTTCGTGAGCGAGAGCCAGACCAGTACTAATACGGCTGGACAGGTCTCGGTGACCGTTGGTTCGGCGGAGCTGGGTACGCAGACGATCACCGGGACGATCACGAATTCAACGCAGAACGAGCCCGACACGGATGAGTGCGACCGAACGGCCAATGACCCGTCTGGCGCTCCTTCTGGGGTTTGTTCTGACTCAGTCACCAATACGTGGACCGAGCCCGAGCCAGAGCCAGAGCCTGCGCAGTGCGACGACGGGCTGGACAATGACAACGACGGAGACGCCGACTTCCCGGCCGATGAGGGCTGCGACTCGACTACCGACGATGACGAGAGCGACGACCCTCCGGTCGACGAGAAGTGTCCGGGCTACGAGAATGCGCCGGGGAACCATGTCGTTGGAACCGAGGGTCCGGACATCTTGGTGGGCACCGAGGGTGATGACATCATCTGCGGTCTGGGTGGCAACGACCAGATCGATGGACTCGGTGGCAACGATGTGATCACCGGAGGATCGGGTAACGACACCGTCGATGGTGGTGATGGCGCCGACGACATCTTGGCCCAGGATGGCGATGACACGGTCTCCGGTAACGAGGGCAACGACGAGATCATCGGTGGTCCCGGCGATGACGAGCTTTCGGGCAACGGAGGCAAAGACGTGCTCCTCGGTGGCGGTGGCAACGACGTTCTCAAGGGCAATGCCGGGAACGACTTCGCCAACGGCGCCGGTGGTAACGACCGTCTCAATGGTGGTTCCGGTAACGACAACCTGAAGGGCGGAAAGGGCAACGACGCCATAAAGGGTGGACCGGGCAACGACACCATCAACGGCGGTAGAGGTAAGGATGGCTGCCATGGCGGCGGCGGCAAGGACACCATCAAGAACTGCGAGGGTGCCTCTAGCGCCACCCGGCGCCGCTACTTCTAGTCAAGAACCGAACAGAAGCGGCCCCCGGAGAATCCGGGGGCCGCTTCTCTATGCGAGATCCGAGCAATGGATCGCAAGGGTTGGTGCAGGACGGATCATTCGTTCTACATCCAGATGTCCCTGGTCAGGGGTTGTATATCGAACAGACGTTCGATATAGTGGTCAGCGTATGCAGAAGACGCCCACGCAGCTCAGTGATGAACTTCGATCAGATCGGCTGGCCCTCAGAGAGGGCATGGAGGCTTCGATCGTCGCTTCAGGTGCCGCCGATCGTGCCAAGCTTCGATGGGCGCGTCGTTGCGATCAGGCCGAACTGTGGCGCTCGGAGGGAGCCCGCAACATGGCCGATTGGCTTGCAACTATCCACGGGATCTCACGGTGGAAGGCCTCACGCTGGGTTGCCGCAGGGCATGCCTTAGAAGGATTGCCTCGCATAGCGGCTGCCTTGGAGTCTGGGGCCTTATCCCTGGACAAGACCGTCGAGCTCTGTCGCTTCGCCACCCCCTCTACCGAGGCCAAGTTGCTCCGATGGGCTCGGCGTGTGTCTGTGGGTCGTATCCGAGAGAGGGGAGACGAGGAAACGCGCCTCCCGCTAGATGAGACCAAGAAAGCCTACGAGGAGCGCCACCTCCGCTGGTGGTGGTACCAGGATCGAACGATGATGGGATTCGAAGGAGCACTTCCCACAGAGATGGGCGCGCAGTTCATCGACACGATCGATCGCATGGCCGGCGAACTGCCTCCCCCTCCCGGGCCCGAGACAAAGACGGAACTAGAAGGTCAAGCAGCCGATCAGCTCATCGATCAGCGACGGGCGGATGCGCTGTTCTTGCTAGTCGCAGAGAACGAGCTTCCCAAGGAAGCGACGCCACGCGCAGAGCTGGTCCTGCACGCACCGATCGAGAAGCTCGTTGATGACGACGCCGCGTCTTCCTTCGGTGGAGGCATCCTCCATTCAGAGACCATGCGTCGACTCGCCTGTGATGCCCGCATCCAACTCGCCCTACACAACCCGGAAGGCGCGGTAGTGGGGATCGGCGACCGCTCCCAGATCACCCCGCGGTGGCTGCGGCGGGCCGTGGCCCATCGAGATGGACACCGATGCGCATTCCCCGGCTGCGAGGCACGACGTTTCCTCACTCCGCATCATGTCCAACATTGGGTGCGAACGCATGCAACCGACGAGCCCAACCTGGTGATGGTGTGTTGGCATCACCATCTATTGGTGCATGAATTCGGGTGGAGCGTGACTCTGGATGACGAGTCATTGCCCGTCTGGTTCCGGCCCAGCGGGAGGGTTTACGACCCTGGACCGGCACCGCCCGAAGAACCCCCCGAACCAGTGCCACCAGATCCGCCGTCCTTAGCGAGCGCGGCTGGTTACTCGCGCCTGTTTGATGCACTCCCTGCCCTCACCGCCTGAGATCTACCCAGATCACACAGTTCGTGGGCAACAATGGGGCAGTGGAAACAACCCCGATCCTGCATGTGGATATGGATGCGTTCTACGCCACTGTAGAGGTTGCCAAGGATCCATCGCTCAAAGGCAAGCCCGTCATCGTGGGTGGGCAGGGGGGCCGCGGCGTGGTCACTTCGGCGTCGTACGAGGCCCGGGCGTTCGGGGTCACCTCAGCGATGCCGATGGTCAGAGCCAAGCGACTCTGCCCCCATGCGGAGTTTCGCTCCAACGATTTCGAGGCGTATCAGGACTACTCGAGCAAGATCCGGACGATCTTTGATTCCTACACGCCTCTGGTCGAACCCCTGAGTCTCGACGAGGCCTTCCTGGACGTATCAGGCTCGGTCAAGATATTCGGCCCGCCGGTGGAGATCGCTCGCCGGATCAAAGCCGACGTCGCTTCTCTGGGGCTCGCCTGCACGGTGGGGGTGGCTCCGAACAAGTTCCTGGCCAAGCTGGCGAGCAACGCAGGAAAGCCAGACGGACTATTGGTGGTTCCGCATGACGATGTTCAGAGGTTCTTGCACCCCCTTGACGTTGGGGCCTTGTGGGGTGTGGGCGAGAAGACCGCCGAGGTGTTGCGCCGATTGGGGCTGAAGACTGTCGGTGATATCGCCAACCTTCCTCGCAGGACGCTGGAGCGTGCCGTAGGCGACGCGGTGGGTTCCCATCTATGGCATCTGGCGAACGGCATCGACGAGCGTGCGGTTACCCCCCACGAGCCGAACAAGCAGGTCGGCTCCGAAGAGACATTCGCCAGCGATCTCGATGCCCGGGAAGAGATCCTGCGCGAGATCCTGCGCCTCTCCGACCGCACGGCTAGCCGTCTGCGTTCCAAGGCGATGTGTGGGCGCACGGTGACCTTGAAGGTGCGGTGGTCGAACTTCAAGACGATCACCCGCTCGCGAACGCTGGATCACCCTATCGATACCGCGGCCGAGATCTATTCCGTAGCCAGGTCGCTCTTCGAGGACCTCGACCCCGAGCGCCCCCGCATCCGGCTGCTGGGCGTGGCGATGTCGGGCCTGGCCGACGGTAACCCCGTCAAGCAGCTCCAGTTGGGTGAAGACGACTCTAAGCCCGGGTGGAACGACGCCGCCAAGGCGGTAGATGACGTGAGGCGTCGCTTCGGGGACGAAGCCCTTGGTCCGGCGACCCTTCTGGACGAACCGGGCTGATGCATATCTTCAAACGCCTCTCATAGAGGCCAAGCATGGCTAGGATTTCCTCATGCCCCTATCCGAGCGCGAACGTCGCATCCTCGAAGAGATAGAGAAGGGCCTCAACAAAGAGGACCCCTCATTCGCTCGCGGGGTCAGACGACAAGCTCCGCGTGCGGCCGACAGGAGGCGGGTCAAGACGGGTGCGGGCTTGGTGGTGGCGGGTCTTTTGGTTCTGGTGGCGTTCTTTGTTTCCGGTGCGATCGTCATCGGAGTGGTGGCTTTCGCGCTGATGGTCGCAGGTGTCGTGATGATAGCGGGGTCGCTCCTGGGATCTTTGGCTCCTAGGCGACCTCCCGGGCCCGGGATAAGAGGCAGGGCGGAGGCGCTGCGAGACTCCGTTCAAGACAACATCAAGCGGCGCTATAGGCGACACTGATCGCCTTCACGGCAACCGTTCTTCGAGCTTGTGCGAAAAAACATCTAACGTTTTCGCGGGTTACGGCCATTAGCGGTTGCCGCGCCCCAAGGCTCGGAGTTAGGGTGCGGGGATGCATCCAAGGCGGGGGAGAAACAACGAAAGTTTCAATACACCAAGGATGCATCCACGACGGTCTTTCTCACGTCGTTAAGTGTCTAGCGAGTAGTTCTTACAAACTGGAGGTTCGCGCGCTTCGATGGAGGGATTCACTGCGGCTCAGGCGTGCTCGTATACGGGATGCACACCCCATCAACTTAGATACTGGGACAGGATCGGTCTGGTTCGACCTTCTATCCAAGCGACCGGTGGACGCCCCGGTGTTAGACGTCTCTATGACTTCCGCGATCTCGTTTCCTTAAAGGTCGTTTCTTCACTTCTCGAGAAGGGCATGAGCCTTCAACGTGTGCGCAGGGCTTATGACTACCTCCGTCGTAAGGCACAACTCGACGTTCACTTCTCGGAAGTGAGACTCGTTTCAGACGGTCAGAGCATCTTCCAGCTCTACCGTAACGATGGCGAACTCATCGATCTCCTGCGAGAGGGCCAGCTTGCCTTCTACCTGGCGATCGACTCCGCTGCCGACTCGCAGCCCGGTCGCAACGCTGCCCACCTCTACGACCGTGAGGACTTCATCAAGGTCCTGCACGACGTCGAGGACGAGGTCTCCAAGCAGCTTTCCCCCAAGGTCAGGGAGAGGGTCTACCAGAGCAAGGCCGCGGTCTAGCCCTGTTGCCCGCTACCCGGCGCTAGGCGGTCAGGCGGCGGGGAGAGAACAACCGGACGGCCCGGTCCCACCAGCCGGCTTGATGCCACAACTGCGTACGCAGGGCCCGGGCCAGGCGGCGCGCCTCCTCGGCGAGTTCGGGACTGATGTCTTGCGCACCGTAGGCGGCAGCCTCATAGATCTGGGCGAGCCTCAAAGCGGTGCGATCGGCCACCCGTTTCGCCGTCGCCATCCGCAGGCAGTAGGCCAGGGCAGACTCGCTCGGACGTCGCGGCTCGGCCAGTTCGGCGGCTTCCTCGGTGAACTGCGTGAAGGCTGCAGCCGCGATGCCATCGGGCCCCGACGCCTCGGTGTAGCGCTTTCGGATGCGGCGCTCCTTGATCAAGGGAACGAAAGCCAGGAAGATCAGCGAGCAGGTGCCCAGGAACAGCAGCAGGCGGGCGAACGTCTTCTGCCACTCTGGGGTCCCGCGCCGAGCATTGGTTCCGGCACCACCTTCCGTAGAAGCGCCCGGGTCCACTTCCACCCGTCCTTCGCCACCACCGACCTCCGAGATCGCTTCTCCACCTCGGCCGGGCCCCCCTTCCTCTGGGTCCGAGAATGGGTTCTGGAAGAGCGGGCTCTCCGTGCCGCCTTGAGGATCGGACGGTTCCAGGGTGTAGTCCGGAGTGAACGACTCGCCGCGCGGCGTGGGCTCGAAACGGACCCATCCGTAAGCGTCGAAGTAGACCTCGGGCCAGGCATGAGCATCGGTTCCCCGCACCGAGTACGACCCGCCGGAGACGTCACTGGAGCCGGCGAGGAAACCGACCGAGACGCGCGAGGGGTAACCGAGTTCCCTGGCGATCACGGCGAATGCCGTTGCGAACTGTTGACAGAATCCGGCCCTCACGTTCACAAGGAAATCCGAGACGTAGTTGCCCGTGGGCAGGTTCGGTTCGAGCGTGTACTCGAACTCGCGTAGACGTTCCTGGATCGCGACCAATTCCTCGAAGGGGGTCTTCGCCTTGCGCGTCCATCGCTGGATCATCTCGATGGCTTCGGGATCGAACGCCTGGGGGAGCTCGAAGTAGACGTCATCGAACTGACCTGGGCTCGGCAGCGAGCTATCGACCAGTTCTTCGTATTCGAGGTCCGGGACGTTGGAACGTACGCGGAAGGTGTCGCCTTCCTCCAGCAGGTCGTCCAACAACACCGCTCCTGAATCGGGGTCGTAGTCGATCCCCGCCACGGCCTCGGCATCGTCTACCCCCATGCGTCTGACCTCGACCGGCGTCAAGGCGGCCGGGAGGAACTCGCCTTCCAACCCGACGATCGTGATCTCTTGGACCAGCTCTCTGGTCGCGGTTATCGGGGCCGACGGCCCGCCGATGGCCCCACCCTCGGCCGGAACGCGTCGTCGCTCGGACTCGTGCCAGGCCGTCCCGTCGAAGGTTTCCAGGCTTGCCACCCGCCAGTAGTCGCCCTCACCGGCGGAGACCCGGAAGAGCTCGGCTTCGGTTTGGTTGGGAAGGTCGGGGATGATCGATACCCACGGGTTCAACCGGCTACCCCCCGAGCCGTCTCCAGGACCATCACCGATGCCGGTGCGCCACCTGAAGATGCCGTCCTCGATCGCGGGCAGGAACAAAGGAGAGATCACCGCACACATGATGGCTGCGGCCCCCAGCCGCCTGGCCAGATCGCCCGTCAAGGAGTCGGGGGCCGCGTCCTTCTGGTGGCTCCACGCCGACACCCACCGGCCCCAAGATCTCAGCCGGTGAGCGGACTCCAGCCCCCAATAGGTAAGGAGGGCGGCCAAGAAGACCGCGACCAGGGCGGGGGCCGCAGTCCCCGTGCCGGTGGTGAGAGCGACAGAGAACAGCACGATGGGAAAGAGGCTTGCGAGAAGGGGGCGACGCCACCGGAAGGTGGCTACCTCTCCTAACGTGGTGGCGACCCACAAGGCGCCCACTATCAAGAGCGCGTAGCCGGGTCGCAGCGGCACCGGCGCGAAGTCGACCCGGCTGTGCTCGACCGCTCGTTGCACCGAGTTCACCAGACCCGTGATCGAATCCGGTGTGGGGAGCCCCCATAGCGTTCGCGGTGCTTGGAAGACCAAGCTCAGATAGGTGACGAGCCCGGCGGTGGAAACCAAGAAGGTAAGGCTTGCACCTAGTCCCAGCCGGCGGCATCCCACGGCGAGGCCGGTGGCGATCAACATCCCGAGCATCGCCGGCCCCGGATAGTCGCCAGTGGCGAACAGTTGTTGATAGCTGAAAAGGGCGATCGACAACAAGAACCAGAGGCCTACACGCGCTCTTGCTTCAGAGCCCACGGGTCACCTCCCGTCTGCTCGCCGGGGGCACCCCACACACTCCACAAGGCAGCCCACGCCGTGGCGAGCGATGCGCCCGGCTTGAGGACGAGTGATTTCACTCCCGCTCGCCGCAGCAGGGTGGCAACGGCTTCGGCAGCAGCGGTGTCACGCGGGCCGGACCCTGCTGCGGGAACCGCGACCGCGACGACCATCTTGAATCTCCGCGCCGTCCGAGTGAGGGCATGAGCTTGCTCGACCGAAGCAGCGCCGATCACAGTGATGAGGACTCCTTCGATCGAGGAGTGGCTTTCGATCGCACTCAACCGCTTCAGTAAAGGGTCCATGCCGCTCGTTGCCTCCGATGGCTCGATCGTCGCCAGGACGTCGAGACAACGGTGCAGGTGTTCCGCTCCACGGCCCGACGGCACTCCGTGTCCGATGCTCGGCGTTAGGCGGAAGGCATAGCCGGATCGGTGGTACAGGTCGCACATAGATGCGGCAACCTCGACGGCGCGTTCCCATCCGGCCGCCGTGTAGGCACCGGTGCGGTCATCGAGCAGGATCGTCGCTCTGGCGTGCCACGGGGTCTCCTCTTGCCGGATCATGTACCGGTCCCGCTTGGCGGTCGCCGGCCAGTGGATGCGTCGCAGGTCGTCACCCTCTGCGTACTCGCGCAGCGTGTAGAAGTCCTCGCCTTGGTTGCCGGTGGGTTGACGCCGGGCCGAGGCAGTGATGGTCCGGCGTGACCCGGCGTCTTTTGGGAGGATCAAACGCTCGGTACGCGGGAATGCGAGGAACTCGCTCGTCTCCGATCCCGACGAAGTAAGTCGCGCGACACCGAAGGGATCCGTGATCGTGATCTGCAACGGGCCTGCTTGGTAACGACCGCGCTTGGGCGGGCGTAGCTCGTAAGAGATGCTTCTGGCGCCGCGTGCCTCGATACCTCTGACGGCGAAACGTGCTCTTGAGGACAGATCGCTACCCGCCCGGTCTTCGAGCAACAGCAGGGGAGCAGATCCGCGGCCCTTGTTGTGAAGATGCAGTCCGACCGTGACCGGACGGCCTGCTTGTGCGCGCTGTGGCGTGATGGTGCGAGTGACGGAAACATCGTGCTTGCCCATGCGCACGACGAGGACCGAGATCACCACCAAGGCCAGCAGGCCGAAACCGAGTGACGCGAGAGCGTCTGCACCCAACGCGCTGCTGGTGACCCACAGGCCAACGCCTGCTGCGACAACGAGCCAGCCCCTGGGCGTCGGCACGCGGTGCCTCTATCCGGGTGTCGGTACCGGGATGCGATCCAGGATCGCCCCCAGCACGTCTTCGCTGGAAGCACCGCGCATCTGAGCCTCGGGGGCGAGAAGGATCCGGTGTGCCAACACCGGCATCGAGATCTCCTTGAGATCATCGGGGATCACGTAGTCACGGCTCTTGGTCGCCGCTACGACGCGGGCGGCTTTGAGCAGGTAGAGGGAGGCACGTGGACTTGCACCGAGGTAGACGTCCGGATGGTCTCGCGTGGCCTCGCAGATGTCGACGATGTAACTCTTGAGCTGCGGTGCGACATGCACCTCGCGAGCCATCTTGATCAGCAGGATCACGCTTTGGGCGTCGCTCACCGATTCGAGGTCTTCGAGTGGGGAGTGATCCCCGTGTCGCTCGAGAACCTCAAGTTCGGCGCTGCGCCCCGGATATCCCATCGACAACCTCATCATGAAGCGGTCGAGTTGGGACTCTGGAAGCGGGTAGGTGCCTTCGTGCTCGATCGGATTCTGGGTCGCGATCACCATGAAGGGTTCTTCGAGGTGATGCGTGGTCCCATCTACCGTCACCTGACGTTCTTCCATGCACTCGAGCAAGGCAGATTGCGTCTTGGGGGACGCCCGGTTGATCTCGTCACCCAGGACGATGTTGCTGAACACGGCGCCATGTTTGAACTGGAACTCGCCGGTGTTGCGGTCCCATATCGACACTCCGGTGACATCTGTGGGGAGCAGGTCGGGGGTGAACTGGATCCGCTGCCAGGTCGAGCCCACGGAGCGGGCGATGGACTTCGCGAGCATCGTCTTGCCGACCCCGGGAACGTCCTCCAGCAAGAGATGACCCTCGGCGAGCAGCGCCACCAGGGACAGGCGGATGACATCGTCCTTGCCCTGGATCGTCTTGGAGACGTTGCCTACGATGCGTTCGAAGGAAGCCTGGAACTCTGAGAAATCCCCAGCTTGCAGGGCGTTGCCCGAAACGGCCTCGGCCATGGATCCCCTTTCGAACGACGTCTTTGGTTGTCCCCCCGCACGAACCAGCGTAGCAGCGGGCCGCCGATAGATGGCCGTGCACGGCCACCCCCCGCTAGCCGTGCTCAGATTACTACTAGTGTAGTAGTGCCTCCAGTGCGTATACTCCGCGGGTTCAACAATGGCTAGACCGGGGGAGGGTGGCTACATGCGTAGATCCGTGAAGTTGTGGGCGCTGTTGATGGCACTCATGTTGATAGCTGCGGCATGCGGTGGGAGTGACGACGCTGGCACCGGCGATGGCGACAACGGTGACGGCGCTGCCGAGGGGGCAACGCTCGTATTCGGAACGTCGGCCGATCCTGTTGTCTTGGACGGCGCGCTCGTATCCGACGGGGAATCGCTTCGTGCCATCGACCAGATGTTCGAAGGTCTCGTTACGCTCGAACCTGGTACCACCGAAGTCGTTCCCGGCCTCGCTGAAGACTGGGAGATCTCCGATGACGGTCTCACCTACACGTTCAATCTCCGAGACGGTGTGACCTTCCACGACGGGACCGAGTTCAACGCCGATGCCGTGTGCTTCAACTTCGAGCGTTGGTACAACTTCGAGGGGACCTTCCAGAACCCGGCCGCCTCCTACTACTGGCAGACCGTGTTCGGTGGCTTCAGCGACGGAAAAACCCCATCTCTGTACAAGGGATGCACGGCCACGGATGACCTGACCGCCGTCTTGGAGATCAACAATCCCTCTGCTTCGATCCTGGGTGCGCTGGCTCTGACGAGCTTCACGATGGCAAGCCCGGAGGCGCTCGAGCAGTACGACGCTGATTCGGGCAAGGTCGACGCCGACGGGATCTTCAGCCCGACCGGCACCTATGCCACCGAGCACCCGACGGGCACCGGCCCCTTCATGTTCAAAGAGTGGGTCCGCGGCGACCGCCTGACGATGGTCCGCAACCCGGACTACTGGGGTGAATTCGAGGGCAATATCGACGAACTGATCTTCCGTCCCATCGCGGACCCCGCCGCTCGTCTGCAGGCGCTGCAGGCTGGTGACATCCAGGGCTTCGACCTCGTCGATCCGCAGGACTACGAGACCATCGAAGGTGACGATTCGTTGCAACTGCTGAACCGTCCTGCCTTCAACGTCGGGTACGTCGGTTTCAACCAAGCCGTCAAGCCACTGGACAACCTAGCCGTGCGCCAGGCGATCGCTCACTCGATCAACCGTCAGGAAGTCGTAGACGCTTTCTATGCGGGCCAGGGTGTCGTTGCGACGCAGTTCATGCCGCCCGAGGTGGTTGGCTACGCGGATGACGTGACGACCTACGACTACGACCCAGAGCTAGCTGCCCAGATCCTCGAGGACGCCGGCGTGCAGACTCCGGTGCAGATCGACTTCGCCTATCCCACAGATGTGGAGCGTCCGTACATGCCGGACCCGCAGGCGAACTTCGAGGCGATGGTTGCGGACCTCGAGGAGTCCGGATTGTTCGAGGTCGAGCAGAAGAACGCGACATGGTCGCCGGACTATCTGGACAACGTCGATAACGGCCGGTACGGGCTATACCTACTCGGCTGGACCGGTGACTACGGGGACCCCGACAACTTCGTGGGTACGTTCTTCCAGACCGAGCAACCCGCCTGGGGCTTCAACAACCAGGAGATCTTCGACGCTCTTGATGCCGCCGAACAGGAGACCGACCCAACCACGAGGGAGCAGATGTACCAGGAGGCCAACCGCCTGATCATGGACTTCCTGCCTGGTCTTCCCTACGTGCACACCGAGCCGGGCCTCGCGTTCACTGCGAACGTCGAGGGCTACACGCCGTCACCGGTGTCCCTCGAACCTTTCTCGGTCGTAACCGTCAACTGACGAACCGGGGCGGGACCTGAAAGGTCCCGCCCCATCCATCACCTACTTGCTTCGCTTCGTAGTCCGGCGTCTGCTCCAGCTGATCCCGATATTGCTCGGGGTCTCGATCCTGCTGTTCGCTTTCGTCAGAGCCTTGCCCGGGGGACCGGCCATCGCTCTGCTCGGCGAACGCGCCACGGAGGAGAGCGTCGAACGGATCGAGACCGAGCTTGGGCTAGACCAACCCATCTACGTCCAGTACGGCCGGTACGTCCGCAACCTGGTTCAGGGGGACCTGGGTACCAGCACCCGGAGCCGTCAGCCCGTGCTCGAGGAGTTGAAGCAGAAGTTCCCCGCCACCGTCGAGTTGGCTTTCGCCGCGATGCTGTTCGCGATCATCCTTGGTATCCCCTTGGGGTTCCTCGCAGCCAAGAGGTACCTGGGTTTCCTCGACAACGCAAGCCTTTTCGTGTCGCTCATCGGGATCAGCTTCCCCGTGTTCTTCCTGGCACTTCTGTTGAAGTACGTATTCGCGATCAAGTTGGGTTGGCTTCCAACCGTAGGGCGCGTCGATGTGACGCGCTCGATAGAGCACCCAACGAACTTCTATCTGCTAGATGCTGTCCTGACGCGCGACTGGGAAGGCGTTGTCGACGTACTGAAGCATCTCGTTCTACCGGCGATCGCACTCGGCACGATCCCTCTAGCCATCGTGGCGCGTATCACCCGCGCGGCGGTTCTCGACGTTCTGAATGAGGACTATGTCCGCACAGCGCGTGCAAAGGGTTTGGACCCGTCTGTCGTGGACCGCCGGCATGTGATGCGCAATGCGATGCTCCCGGTCGTGACGGTGATCGGCTTGCAGACGGGGTTGCTTCTGACGGGTGCGGTGCTCACCGAAACGGTGTTCGCATGGCCGGGGATGGGCTCATGGATGTTGGAGGCGATCCGATTCCGGGACTATGCCGTGATCCAAGGAGGGATCCTCTTCTTCGCGCTGCTGGTGTCACTGACCAACCTCGCCGTCGACGTTAGTTACGCGTATCTCAATCCCAAGATCAGGTTGAGCCGATGAGTCTTGCTCAGGCCGAAGCTCATGAGCTAGAGCTCGAACAACCTGCGGGGCTTTGGAAAGACGCCGTCCAGCGCCTCAAGCGCAATCCCGGGGCGATCATCGGTGCGCTGCTGATCTCGATGTTCGTCTTCCTGGCGTTGTTCGCCGATGTCATCACCTCTTACGGTCCGGGCGAACAGGTTGGGAGTCTGGGAGGCAACGGCTCGCCGCCCAGCTCGGAGTTCTGGTTCGGGTTGGACAAGCAAGGTCGTGATTACTTCTCGCGCGTCGTATATGGAGCCCGCCTCTCGCTGCTTGTGGGCGTCGTTTCGGTAAGCGTGGGTCTCTCCATCGGGCTCGTGCTCGGCTCGATCGCCGGTTACTTCGGGCGGTGGGTCGACGGCCTGCTGATGCGGATCATCGACATCATGCTGGCGATCCCAAGCTTCCTACTGGCCATCGGGCTGGTGACGCTGCTGGGCCGAGGCCTGGTTCAGGTGATGATCGCCGTTGGGGCAACCCAGGTTCCGCTTTTCGCCCGTTTGCTGCGCGGCGGCATCCTGGCGCAGAAGGAGTCTGACTACGTCCTGGCCGCGCGATCATTAGGAGCGCCGGGCCCGCGCTTGCTCTTACGTCACATCATCCCGAACTCCCTGTCACCGGTGATCGTCCAAGCGACGTTGTCCATGGCGACGGCGATCATCGAGGTCGCTGCGTTGAGTTTCGTTGGTCTGGGGCCGTCGCAACCAGGCCTTCCGGAATGGGGTCTGATGCTGGCAGACAGCGCATCCCGGCTAGAGCAAGGCCTCCATCTGGTGCTGTTCCCCGGCATAGCCATCGTCCTTAGCACGCTCGGCTTCAACATGGTCGGAGACGGCCTGCGCGAAGCGCTAGACCCGAAGTTGAAGAGCTGATGAGCGAACCTCTCCTCTCGGTGACCGATCTCGAGGTGCGTTTCAAGAGCAGGCGCGGAACGATCCACGCCGTCAACGGGATCAGCTTCGATCTTCGAGCCGGCGAAACATTGGGCATCGTGGGGGAGTCGGGGTGCGGCAAGAGCGTTACGTCCTTGGCGATGCTCGGGATCCTTCCACGGCAGGCCTACCCGGCCGATGGCAGCGTGATGTTCGGGGGCCGCGATCTGCTGCGGTTGAAAGATCAAGAGATGCGCGAGGTGCGCGGCAAGGACATCGCGATGATCTTCCAAGACCCCATGACCTCGCTCAACCCGATCCTGACGATCGGACGGCAACTCACCGAGTCTCTTCGCAGGCACCTCAAGATGGACAAGGAGACGGCGCGTGAGGAGGCGGTCTCGCTTCTCGACCGGGTTGGTATCTCCGACGCGGGGGACCGGCTCAGGTCATACCCTCATCAGTTCTCGGGCGGTATGCGACAACGCGTGATGATCGCTATGGCTATCTCTTGCCGACCCAAGATCTTGATCGCAGATGAGCCGACCACGGCGCTCGACGTCACGATCCAGGCTCAGATCCTCGAACTATTGAAGCGATTGGTGTCTGAGGAGCAGATGGCTCTCATCCTGATCACTCACGACCTGGGAGTCGTCGCGGGGGTATGCGACCGCACCAACGTCATGTATGCGGGGGGCTTCGTCGAGACTGGAGCGACCGAGTCGTTGTTTGCAACGCCTCGCCACCCGTACACCGCCGGGCTGCTCGATTCGGTGCCGCGCCTGGATGCCTCGGGTAAGCAGAGGCTCGTGCCCATCCCCGGAACGGTCAAGACGCTCATGGAGAAGCCGACGAGTTGCGCTTTCGCCCCGCGGTGTATGTACGCGGTCGACGAGTCTCGGCGCGAGGTCCCTCCGCTTCGGGAGATCGCGCCGGGTCATCACGTCGCCTGCTTCAACCCGGTGCCGGAGTCTGACCTGCCGCAGGGCGCGATCACGGAGGCACGATGAGCTTGCCACTGGTCGAAGTCACCGATCTGAAGGTCTATTTCCCGATCCGCTCGGGCCTTGTCGTCGAGCGCCATGTGGGTGACGTCAAGGCTGTTGACGGGGTGTCCCTCACGATCTTCAAAGGCGAGACTCTCGGCTTGGTAGGGGAGTCCGGGTGTGGCAAGACGACCGTGGGCCGCACGATCCTCCGCCTCTACGAACCAACCTCTGGCCGGATCGTCATCGACGGCAAGGACATCACGGACCTGCCCGAGCGCGAGCTGAGGCCCCTGCGCGACAAGATGCAGATGGTTTTCCAGGACCCGTATTCGTCGCTCAACCCGCGGCAGAACGTCGGCAGCATCGTCGCCGAGCCGCTGCTCATCCACGGGATGGAGCGCAAGGAGGTTGACGCGAAGGTCCGGCATCTGATCGAGGTCGTGGGACTTCCGCATGACGCGGCGAACCGCTACCCACATGAGTTCTCGGGTGGCCAGCGACAGAGGATCGGTCTAGCGAGGTCGCTCGCGCTGAACCCTGCCCTGATCGTCGCCGACGAGCCCGTGTCGGCGTTGGATGTGTCGATCCAGGCCCAGATGATCAATCTGCTGGAAGACCTTCAGGATGAGTTCGACCTCACCTACCTGTTCGTCGCCCACGACCTTGCCGTGGTCCGTCACATCAGCGATCGCATCGCAGTGATGTATCTCGGCAAGATCATGGAGATCGCTCCTTCACAAGAGCTCTATACCGCTCCTTCGCACCCTTACACCAAGGCTTTGCTGTCGGCCGTCCCGATCCCGGACCCTAAGGTGGAGCGGAGCCGCGAGCGCATCATCCTCAAAGGTGATCTGCCCTCACCGGTTAACCCTCCGCCGGGATGCCGCTTCCACACTCGCTGTCCCTATGTTCAAGAGACCCGTTGCCGTACCGAGGTCCCGGAACTGCGCGCGATGAAACAAGGGCAGGTCGTCGCGTGTCACTTCGCCGAAGAGATCGCCGACGGCAAGATCACTCCTCGAAGCGAGATGGTGGGTCTGGCTCCCTGAACCGGGTGTGCCGGGTGTTCGGTTAGAGACCGGTCTCTTCCCGCAGCCCCTCTACGTAGCGGTGGAAGGCCAGGTGGTCCGAGGTGATCGACTGCTCGCTGCCGTCCTTGCTCAATTTCACCGTGTCGCTCGGCCCCCCAGCAGCGTCCGGGTCTTCCTCGATGGCCGTGACGGTCCAGCCGTCTTCGATCAGATCTCTCAGCTTCTCGAGTTCGGGATCGTCTCCCCATCCAGCCATCGGGCGGCTCCTTTTCGTTGTGGTCTTGGGTCTGGTGCTCGGCGGTTCGATCGCAGTCATCGGTAGCTCTGCTCGCCACAGGATAGGGCAGCGACCGGCGGAGCCAGAGGACCAAGTGAACAAGTGAATGTTGTGGATGGTGCAGAGATTTCGCGCACTCGATATGTGGGAGTCGCTGAAACGTCCCCGTAAGCCCGGCATCGAGGCCGACCACCGAGCCGGTCCATCTGCTTGCAAGAGTTAGCAGGTCCGCTACCGTGATCGGGCGTCACCCATTCGCGGAGGTGACGGCCGCCCTGGGTCCGTCTGGATCGGCGGCAGTGGTGGTGGCACGCCATCACGGCAAGCAGTCTGACAACTGAGAGGAGACGCGATGACGCGCCGTCCTAACGGCAACCGACGCGCCCTGGTGGGGCTCGTCCTGGCTACGGTGTTCGCCGTACCGGCGATCGCCTACGCTCAAACGCCGGCCCCCCAGCCGGTGATCGATTCAGCTCCGGAGCGCGTTGCGTACGCCAGCAACGTGACCATCAAGGGTCACGTCGAGAACGCGACACCCGGCGATGAGGTGCGCCTGCAACAACAGCGCGGCGACATGCAATGGCGCACCGTTGCTACCCGTGTGCTTGACGACGAGACGACGTTTCGCTTTCGACGAGGTGACGTCCGCAAGACCACCAGGTATCGGGTTGCCCACGCCGGTGTGAGCGATGTCGAGACCTTTAGCCAAGCAGTCAAGGTCCGTGTGAAGCCCAGGATCACCCTGCGGGTGCGTCCGCGTGACATCTTCCAGGGCCGTCGCGTGAAGTTGGCAGGCCGCGTCTACCCGGCTGTAGAGGGGCGAGAGATGCTGTTGCAACAGAAGGTGCAGGGAACGTGGCACACGATCCAGCGCGTGAACGTCGGCGATGGTGAATTCCGCACCAAGTTCCGGGCCCGCCACAGAGGCCAGCGCAAGGTGCGGGCGGTCTTCGCCGGCGACACACTGAACGACGGGGCCAAGGTTACGAAGCCATTCACGATCTACAACCCGGAGCTCGCTACCTGGTACGGCCCCGGCTTCTACGGGAACTCGACCGCATGTGGCAAGACCTTGACGACCGAGACACTGGGCGTTGCGCACCGCACCCTGCCCTGTGGAACCAAGGTGAGTCTCCTCTACCAGGGCCGCACCATCACCGTCTCGGTGATCGACCGCGGGCCTTACACGGACGCCGACTGGGATCTCACTCAAGAGACCGCCGAACGCTTGGGGTTCTCAGGCACGGACGAGGTTGGAGTCACACACTAGCCGGCTGGTTTCAAAGCCGCCCGGCCGTGACGGCCGGGCGGATACCACGTTGGGGCACGGGGCTCGATATAGGATTGGGCCACCTTGGGCAGAGCGTTGGTGTTGAACGCCTCTTACCAGCCGCTGTGCGTTGTGCCGGTACGGCGGGCGCTGGTCCTTGCCCTGAAAGAGAAGGCCGATGTTCTCCACACCAACGGTGCGATCTTCAGGTCGGCGGATCTCGAGTACAGAGCCCCCACGGTCGTGAAGCTCAGATACTTCGTCAAAGTGCCATACCGGGCACGTGCTTCCATGTCGCGGCGGGCGGTCTTCGTCCGGGATGACTTCGAGTGCCAGTACTGCGGCCGGCCCGCCGAGAACGTCGATCACATCGTCCCTCGCAGCAAGGGTGGGGGACATACCTGGGACAACGTCGTTGCCGCATGCAGGCCGTGCAACTCCCGCAAGGAGAACCATCACCTCGGTGACGTGGGCATGAAGCTGAGGCGGCCCCCCCTCGCCCCTCATGACAGTGTGTGGATCCGGGTCGCGGTCGAGAACGTAGACCCCACCTGGGAGCAGTACCTCGAGATGACCAAACGCCGCCACGCCTTCGCGTAGCGACCTTTGGAGGTGCTTAACTCGTAGCATGGCGCCGTAGGGGTCTTTGAGTGCGGCGCTACTGCTCTGTGGTACCAGCTACAGCAAGCTGAATGATCGCCCAGCAAGGTCCGACGGAGCAACTCAGGGAAACCTCCACCTGCCGCCTAGTCACCGCCCTTGCTAGACATCCCGGCGCCCCACCGTCGCCAGGTTTTGAAGGTCGTCCTCGGGGATCATCGATTCGATCAACGGGAACAACTCTTGTTCTTCGAACCGGACATGTTCGGTGAGGAGCGTCGCAACGCGATCGAGGAGTTCGGGATCGACATCGCCGGAGGAGAGCTGGCGCTTGACGGTGCGTATCATCGCGTGCAGCCGTAGGTGATCGCTTACGGCGCGCAGTATCAGATCGCGCGCTTGCTCCTCGTCTACCAGGGGAGCGAAGAACAACTCCTCTTCCTCGTGGAAGTGCCGGATCGCACGTCCGAAGTAGAAGTTGACGAAGTCATTCACCGTATTCCGCGCTGCGGCCTCGTCCTCAAGTTTGGCGACATCCTTGAGCCGCCGCGCTTGAGCGAGTGCGTGGTGATGATCGTGTGTGAGGGGGGTGAGTGCATCGTGTCGGCGAGGCATTCCCTTGATCTCCTATCGCTCGTTGGCCGTCGGTTCCAAGCTTTCGTGAACGTCGTCGTTCCCTCTTGGTTCCCTATGCCCGTGATATCCGACACCGTTCCGGCCGGTCAGGGCCGGATGGCCCCCCTGATGCATTGCCCACGGCCCATGGAGCGCGGCCCTCATCTCGGGATGATGGCCGTTGGAGTTGCCCCCAGGGAGCCGTTGTTCGGTACCCTGACGGCTATGGAGGAGGCGTGAAGCGCCGGGCCCGGCCTCAGGGCTGGCTGAGCGATGTAGACCCCACCGCCAGCGCGATCGGATCTACTGCTGCCGTCCTTCTCACGGCTGCCATCTATGCGGGCAGCAGGGGTTTGCGGAATTTCGATGCAGCACTGATCGGGTACGCGACCGCGACGATCTTCCTCGCGTTCGGGGTCACCTACAGGTACGTCGTCTGGGTGCAGAGCCCCCCGACCCGTCGCTACCTCGTGAAGGGATGGAAGGCGTTCCTCTCGTGGCGTAACTTCCGGCGCTTCCCGACCTTGGTGCCGAAGGCCGTCGTGTCCAACCTTGCGTTTCAGACCTTCATCAAGGAGCGGGGTATGGGGAGGTGGGCCGCCCATCAGGCGCTCTTCTGGGGAGTTGTCGGAGCGACCTTGATCACGTTCCCGTTGACGTTCGGCTGGATTCACTTCCGGTCTGCTGCGGGAACGGAGAGCCACTACGAGATGTACATCTTCGGCATCAAGACGGTCACGTTCGACGCCTTGTCCTGGCTGGGTTGGCTCACGTTCCGCGGGCTCGACATCACCGCCGTGTTGGTCATAGCTGGATGTGCCTATTTCCTGTGGCGAAGGTTCCGAGACCGCGAGGCGATGACCGGCCAGCACCTCGCCCATGACCTGATGCCCCTGATCGCGCTGGTGGCGATCTCGGTGACGGGATTGCTGCTGACGTTCTCTAGCGCGCTGTTGAAGGGTCGCTACTACGATTTCCTCGCCCTACTGCATATGGGGACCGTCGTGTTGACGCTCGTGTTCATCCCCTTCGGCAAGTTCTTCCACGTGATCCAACGCCCGGCCAGCATCGGGGTTCAGATCTACAAGCGCACGAGTCTCGAAGACAAGGGCCCTTTCCATTGCAAGCGATGTGGTGCCGCCTTCGAAACGCAGACCTATGTCGAGGATCTGGAGGAGACGATGAGCGAACTGGGTCTCGGCTTCGAGGGTTGGGCCGAGCACTGTCCGCGCTGCAAGCGGGTCGAGCGAGGTATCGCATACCGCGCGCACGTGAAGGAAGGCTTTTGATGAAAGGGTCGCGCAGAGGGACGATCGAGAAGGCCCCAGGCATCGGCGATTTCCGCCAGGCGGGCGCCCAACCGGCGGCCGGATGGACGACCCACGAGAAGGATGAGCGGCTCGTCCCCACCCATTGCTGCTTCTGTGGGGTGCAGTGCGGCATGTATCTGCGGGTTTCGACCGATGGGCGCGTCTTCGGGGTCGAACCACGCGACCACGACATCAACAAGATGAAGCTTTGCCCGAAGGGTGTAACCGCCTACCAGCAGGTGAACCACCCGGACCGTCTCACGCAGCCGCTGATGCGATCGCAACGCGGGGAGCCGCTGCGCCCGGTGTCCTGGGATGAGGCTCTCGATCGGGTGGTATCGGAGATCCGCAGGATCCAGGAGACCTATGGGCACGACGCGTTCGGTGTGTATTCAGGCTCAAGCATGACCACGGAGAAGACCTATCTCGTAGGCAAGTTCGCGCGGGTGGCTCTGGGGACCGCAAACGTCGATTACAACGGGCGGCTCTGCATGGTGTCGGCGGGCGCAGGCAACAAGAAGGCTTTCAATGTGGACCGCGCCGCGAACCCGTGGTCCGACATGCTGCTCACCGACGTCATCTTGGTTGCGGGAGCGAATGTGGCTGAGTGCTTTCCGGTGATGACCCAATACTTCTGGGCGGCACGCGACCGCGGTGCCAAGCTGATCACCGTCGACCCCAGGGAGACCGCCCTGGCTCGCACCGCCGATATCCACGTGGGTCTGAGACCGGGCACGGATGCTGCCTTCTTCAACGGGGTGTTGCACGTGATCGAGCGGGACGGCCTGATCGATGAGCGCTTCATCGCCGAGCGCACGGTTGGTTGGGACGAGGTGCGTGACGTGGTGGCCGATTACACCCCGGAACGTGCCGGCAACATCTGTGGGCTCGATCCGGCTCTCATCGAGAAGGTCGCCCGGATGTGGGGAGAGGCCGATAAGGCGATGGCGTTCCACGCTCGTGGTATCGAACATCACATCCAGGGCGTCGGCAACGTCCTTACGGTTATCGATCTGGTGCTGGCCACGGGTCAGATCGGTGCCCCGGGCAAGGGCTACGGGACCATCACCGGTCAAGGTAACGGTCAAGGGGGCCGCGAGCACGGGCAGAAGTGCGATCAGTTGCCGGGCCAACGCTCGATCGATGATCCGGAGGCGCGGTCCTACGTGGCTCAGGTATGGGGGATCGATGAGAGCGAACTGCCTCAGAAGGGTCTCACCGCGGTCGAGATCATCCACGCTGCAGAAGCGGGTGACGTAAAGGGCCTCATCGGGTTGTGCAACAACCCACTCGTGTCGATGCCGAAGGGGAACCGGATCAGGCGCGGCTACGATGCGCTCGAGTTCCATTGCCAACTGGACTTCTTCCTGTCGGAAACCGCCGAGCGAGCTGATGTCGTTCTGCCCACAACCGCGTGGGCCGAGGACGAGGGTGTCACCACCAATGCCGAGGGGCGGATCGTCAAGCACAACAAGGCGACGGAGCCACCCGAAGGAGTGCGCACGGACTGGTGGGTCATCTGCGAGATAGCCCGCCGCCTCGGACGACATGCCGACAAGTTCAGCTTCGATTCACCCCGGGCGATCTTCGAAGAATTACGTGTCGCCTCCAAAGGAGGCTTCGCCGACTACCACGGGGTCACCTATGAGCGTATCGAGGAGACCGGAGGGATCTTCTGGCCGTGTCCCTCGGAAGATCACCCCGGCACACCGCGCCTGTTCGAGGACCGCTTCTTCCATCCTGACGGCAAGGCCCGCTTCACCGCGGTGAAGTGGATACCCCCGGCCGAAGAACCTGACGAGGAGTTCCCCATGCGTCTGACGACCGGCCGCACCGTTGCTCACTACCTGTCGGGCAACCAGACCCGGCGGATCGGAGCTCTGGTGGAGCAGGCCCCCCGCCCGTGGGTCGAGATCCACCCCTCGCTCGGCTTCGCGAACGGTGATCCGGTAAAGGTGGTAACCAGGCGCGGCGAAGTCACCTATCCGGCCCTCGTCGTATCGACGATCAGACCCGATACCGCCTTCGTCCCGTATCACTGGGCGTCTCCGGCGGCAGCGAACGATCTCACGGTCGACGATCTCGACCCCACTTCCAAGATCCCCGAGTTCAAGGTGTGCGCCTGCCGTTTGGAGCAGGGGGCCGAGGTCACGGTGGTCCCGTTGCCCCCGGTCGAACCTGGTAAGACCCCCTACTCGGATGAGATGGGCTCGACCGACGACCGGCGGCCGCCGACCGCCCCTCAGGGCAGGGGGACCGCGCGATGATGAACAGGACGCTGTTCATCGACCCGGGTCGTTGCATCGGGTGTCAAGCTTGTGTGGCGGCCTGCCGCGAGTGCGATTCCCATCGCGGTCGAACCATGATCCACCTCGACTACGTCGATGAGGGCAACTCCGCAGCCGCCATGCCCACGGTCTGCATGCATTGCGAGGATCCGGTTGCCCCGTGCGCCCAGGTGTGTCCTGCCGACGCCATCCCGGTTGGACCCGACGGGATCGTGCACACTGCTGCTAAGGAGCGTTGCATCGGGTGTGAGAACTGCGTGCACGCGTGCCCCTTCGGAGTGCCGAAGTTGGACCTGACCGAGATGCTTCAGTACAAATGCGACATGTGCTACGACCGCACGTCCCGAGGCTTGTCGACGATGTGTGCCACGGTCTGCCCCACCGGAGCGATCTTCTACGGTTCCTACGAGGAACTCCTCGCCGACAGACCGCATTCGCGCGCATCCGATCTGTTCGGCTTCAGCGACTCCCTGGTGCAGACGGGATGCGCGATGGTCGTGCCGGCGGGTCGTGAATCAGTATCCGTCCCGGGCGGCTACGTCTGATGAGAGACGATCATGCCCACAGACGACTCCTCGATCGCATCCGCGAGGACCGGTTGGTTACGCGGCGGGACTATCTGCGCTTGTTGGCAACGGTCTCGGGAGGTCTGCTGGCGGGAACGGCAGCGGTGGCGTCGGGGATCTTCAGACGGCGCGGGTCGGGAACGACAACGGAGAAGAAGGTCGCGGATTCCGTCGAGCCGGGAGACTCGTTCACTTTCGATTACCCGGGTGAGGATGACCCGGCGATCGGGGTGCGGTTGGCCGATGGCTCGATCGTTGCCTATTCGTCCGTGTGCACGCATCTTGCGTGCGCGGTCCTGTGGATCAAAGAGAAGAACGAGCTCGAATGTCCGTGTCACGATGGCATCTTCAACGTTCGGACGGGCGAGGTCGAAGCGGGTCCACCCCCTCGTCCGTTGCCCAGGATCGCCTTGGAGGAGCGCCCTGACGGAATCTATGCGGTGGGAGTGATCGAGTGAACCGGAGCCGCGGCCGACTCGATGCTCGTGAGAACGCAAGGGATCATTCGGATCTCGCCGCCTCGCTCAACGCCCGCATCGCTATCGTTGCCTTCATCATCGTGTGCCAGCTGTGGGCTTTGACGGCCGCGCTCGATGCGTGGCTCGGAGCTTCTCCAGCAGAGGTGTGGTTGCTCCTGGGCTTCCAGGTGCTGGCGTTCCTGTCTGTGCTGTTGATATCTCGATCTTCGCCGAAGGAGTAACCCGTTATGCCTCGTGACCCGCGCTATCCGATCGGTGGGGAGATGGCCGACGTACTGCGTGGGCTGCTGGAGCGGCTCCGTCTGGCGGCCCTCACCGAGCGCTTCGGCACGAGAGCCGTACTCGGCGTCTTCGCTTTCATCAACGGGCTGTTGTCGATCGGGATCATGTCGGCGGCTGCGGTGATCACCGGTCAACCGCTGATCTTCCCGTCGCTCGGCCCTACCGCCTTCCTGCTGTTCTACACGCCTCGAGCCCCCGCGGCGTCGCCCCGTAACACCGTGATCGGTCACCTGATCGGGGTCATCGCCGGCTATCTCTCCTTGGTGGTCTTCGGTCTCACCGATAGCGGACCGGCCTTCCAGGAGGGGGTTACGTGGGCCCGAGTGGGAGCGGCCGCTCTGTCTCTCGCCTTGACGTCGGGGTTCATGGCCTGGCTCTTGGCTCCGCATCCTCCCGCCGGGGCGACCACCTTGATAGTGAGCCTCGGCATCATGCCGAGACCCTCGCAGCAAGCCTTCCTCATGCTCGCGGTGATCCTGCTGGTGCTTCAAGGTCTGATCATCAACCGAGCAGCGGGCGTCGACTACCCACTGTGGCGCGCTGAGGCCTCTCAGCACTGACTGGGATCCCCCGTGCCACCTACCGGTCGGGTCCGTCGTTGGGACTAGGCGCGGCCCCCCGGTAGGACTATTTCTGTCGGCGTCCGTGAGCGCTACCGATCGGTGGGGGGTCGCGGCTGGTTGGGGCATCGACACGGGGGCGAATGAGCGCCAAGGTTGGAGCACATGTGGACAATGATGGGGCAGAGTATGGGACCGTTAGTTGTAGCGAGATCTACTTCCGGAGGATTCGTTAGGTGCCTCTGAGACTCTGTTTCGCTCTCGTCCTGGCCCTTGCGTCCTGCAACGGCGCCCAAAGTGAGCCAATCTCAGAACGACCTCATCAAGATTCAGAGAGTCTGGACTTGCCGATCCTTTTCGGGTCCGATCAAGATGTTTGGCGGATGAGCAACGATGGGCTGATCGCCCAAGCGATCAGCGAGACGGACGCCCTCGAGTTGAATCCTGAGTGGTCGGCTGACGGAGAACAGGTGGTGTTCGAACGCCTGCCTAACCCCGACGCAGCGTCCGAGTACGACATCTACCGGATGGATGCCGACGGGACAGATGTTCAGCTAGTGGCAGACGTGGCAGACAGAGAGTTCAATCCAAGTTGGTCTCCTGACGGGGAGTGGATCGTCTTTCAAGTCGAAAAGCGTGAGCAGTTGGATCTTTTCGTTGTCCGACCTGACGGATCGGACCTGAAACGACTTACCAAGAGCCCGTCTTCCGAATCGAACCCACAATGGTCGCCGGATGGGCGGCTTATCGCTTTCACTTGCACAGGGAGGAAGAGCAACATCTGCCTGATGAGGGCCGATGGAAGTAGGAGACGGAAGATCACATCTGGGCCCGGTTCGAGCACGGTCGCGTCTTGGAGTCCGTCGGGCAAACGATTGGTGTTCGGGTATTACCCGCCTCATGATGGGCTGCCGCGGTTACGCATCATCAGCAAGGATGGTTCCGGACTTCAGCCTGTAGGTAGGAGGAGTGACCAGTTCCCGATCTGGGGGCCCGATGGCTCGATCATGTTCCACACGGTTGGAACCGATGGTGTCCCGCAGGGGATCTGGGTGATGAAGCCGGATGGAACCGCCAGGAAGCAGATCAGAACCACCGGGATAGCTACGGATTGGCTGGAGGACTAGAGCCCTGCACTAGCCGCTGTGGGTGTGCTCCGTCCCGCTCGCTCAGTTCGATTGGGTAAAGCCCCTCAGATCCCGAGCGTGACGCCGTCACGGATCTCGGCCACGAATATCCCGAGGGGCCAACACTTCCGGTCGGGTCCGTCGTTGGGACTAGGCGCGGCCCCCCGGTAGGACTATTTCTGTCGGCGTCCGTGAGCGCTACCGATCGGTGGGGGGTCGCGGCTGGTTGGGGCATCGGCACGGGGGCGAAGCCCGGCGTGACGGGCTTTTCGAGTGTTCGAGCCGACTTGCAGCGGCTATCGCACGCAAACTCAAGCATTAACAACAACAACACCAGTAACTAATCACAAAGTTGTAATTCACATCCATTTGTTGACTCCGGGGGGCGGCCGGGCTTTACTTTGCTTCGAAGTGGAGCGAAATGGAGCGTTATGGAGGACAAGGGAGTCTTCCGGAGCTCGGGCCCAACAAGGGGAGTGCAGTGGTCTTCACCGGGGAGTACCGGCACACGATCGACGCGAAGGGACGCCTCATCGTCCCGTCGCGGCTGCGCGACCAGCTGGGCGAGAACGAAGTGATGCTCACGATCTGGCCCGAGGGCTGCATCTCGGTCTGGTCCGGTGAGGAGTGGGACAAGTTGTACGCCCAGCTCCAGGAGCAGCGCCGCAGCGAGAAGGGCAACCGCAAGCTGCAGCGCCGCCTCTACACGCAGGGCCGGTGGGACCGGGTCGACAAGCAGGGGCGTATCACCGTCCCCGAGCACCTCAAGCAGTGGGCCGGTATCGGCAAGGAAGTGGTGATCGCAGGGGTGGGAGACCACGTCGAGATCTGGGAGCCGTCCAAGTACGACGCCGACCAGGGAGACATCGACGAGCAGGGCCTGATCGAACTGTTCGACCAGTTGGACATCTAAGCAGGAGGGGACAGATGTTGCGCAAGGAGAGGGTTTCGACCGTAGGAACGCTGTCGCGAGAGCTCGGACAAGGCATCTTGTTGCTGGCCATCTCGGGTTCCACCGTTGGTGGACTGCTGGGGATGGTCTCCATCGCTACGCGGGCACTGGGGCGCTGATCGTGGCGTCGGGGGAGATGACGTGGAACACGATCCGGTTCTCGTCGCAGAGGTCACAGGGTTCCTTGGACCTGCCTTGGAGCGCGGTGGCGTCGTGGTCGACGCCACGCTCGGGCGAGCCGGGCACGCCGGTGCACTTCTCGAAGCGTTCCCAACCATCTTCCTCGTCGGCATCGATCGGGACCCGGTCTCCCTGGAGGCGGCTGGGACCCACCTCGCCGCGCATCAAGGGCGCTTTGCTCTCGTACGAGACAACTTCTCGGACCTCACGTCCATTCTGGAACGACTCGGGATTGCGTCGGTTCGGGGAGTCCTTCTCGACCTTGGTGTTTCCTCACCCCAACTGGATGAGGCGCATCGTGGGTTCTCCTTCAGAGACCCCGGCCCCCTCGACATGCGCATGGACCCAGACGCCGATCTCTCAGCCAACGAGATCGTGAACACCTACGCGCAGGCTGACCTCGAAGCGGTGATCCGCGACCTCGGCGAAGAGCGTTTCGCCCGTCGTATCGCGCGCTCGATCGTTAGCCGGCGTCCGGTCACCTCTACCACCGAGCTCGCAGACATCGTCAAAGAGGCGATCCCGGCAGCTACCCGCCGAACCGGTCCCCATCCGGCGCGACGCACCTTTCAAGCACTGAGGATCGAAACCAATGCAGAGCTGGCGGAGCTCGATGCCGTTCTGCCGGCATCGATGGACGCGTGCGAACCGGGTGGGCGCATAGCTGCCATCAGCTATCACTCCCTGGAGGACCGTCGAGTGAAGCGGTTCTTCGTCGACGAGGCGCGCGGCTGCGTGTGTCCCGTCGAGCTTCCGATCTGTGCGTGTGGCGCTGAGGCGAACCTCAAACTCGTCACGCGCAGGCCCGTTACCCCTTCAGAAACCGAGATCCAACGCAATCCCCGGGCTCGTTCGGCCAAGCTCCGTGTGGCCGAACGGACCTCGGCTGTTTCCCCGGAGGGTGCATCCGCATGAGCTCTCGAGCCTCCCAAGTGCGCCACGCCAAGCATGCCAAGAGTGGCAAGCAGGGCGCACATCGTCAGCTCAAGGTGGTGCGTTCCGGTAATCGCCGCGGCCTCATCAAACGTGGGGCTTCACGGCGAGTAGCTCCCGTGATCGTCGTTGGCGTCATCATGTTCGCCGCGACGATCTTCGGGGTGCTTCTGATGCAGGTGGTCCTTGCTCAGACCGGGTTCAAGATGGCCACGATGCGCGAGCAGACGCTCAAGGCAGAGGCCGAGAACGCCCGGCTGGTGCTAAGAGCAGCGAAGCTCGCCAACCTGGAACGTATCGAGCGTGTCGCTAAGAGTCGTCTGGGGATGGTCTCACCCGACCCCGCACAGGTTCGCTACATCGTTGCGGATATCAAGACCCGAGGATATGACTACGTGGCTCAGGAACCCGATTCACCCGATCTGTTGCCGGACGTGGGAACGGCAGCCGGGCTAGGAGAGGCAACTCCTTGAGCTCAGGCAACAGCAGGGGCAACGGCCGGGGGTCGAACAGAGGGGCATCTCGAAAGAGGGTTGCCCCTTCTTCTCGCCGGGAGTCATCTCGCCGGTTGCAGCCCGTCGCCGATGGCCGCAGGACAGCCTCGCGGTCCCCGGGGCGGCTCATCTTCATGTTCTTTCTCACCATCTTGCTGTTCGGCGGGATGCTCGCACGCTTGTTCGTCTTGCAGATCGTGGAAGCTCCCGAGTACGCCAAGCTTGCCGCGGACCAAAGGGAACGAGACATCACCTTCGCAGCGCGCCGGGGCACGATCTTCGATAGGGGTGGGGACCCACTTGCGATCTCGGTGGACCTGAAGACCATCTTCGCCGACCCTGCTCACGTGACAGATGCACTCGACGGGGCGCGCAAACTGGCCGGGGTCCTGGACCTGAAAGAGTCCGAGCTCCTCGAGAAGCTTCAGGGGTCGGCACCCGGATCGCGCTTCGAGTACATCGCCCGGCAGGTGTCTCCCTCGGTAGCGCGCAAGGTCCGGCAGCTGGATGTCTCCGGTGTGTACATGAGGGACGAGTCCAAGCGCTATTACCCGGGTGGCCGCTTGGCCAGCCACGTGCTCGGCTTCGTGAACATCGATCAAACCGTGCGGGCCGGGATCGAAGCGCAGTACCAGGAGATCCTCGAAGGCAAGCCTGGCAGGATGACGCTCGAGCAAGACCCGATGGGACGCGCCCTGCCTCAGGCGGAATTCACCTACGAGCCGCCGGCCCCAGGCCGCTCGCTGTTCCTTACCATCGACAAAGAGTTGCAGTACTTCACCGAACTGACACTCGCGGATGCGGTGAAGCGTTACAGCGCTGATGCCGGTACCGCGATAGTCATGCGCCCCGGGACGGGCGAGATCCTCGCGATGGCGAACGCCCCAGACTTCGATCCGAACACATACTCCGTCTCGGAACCCGAAGCTCAGCGCAACCGGGCGCTAACGGACATGTACGAACCTGGTTCGGCCTTCAAGATCGTGACCATGGCAGCTGCACTCGAAGAGGGCGTCGTAACGCCCGATTCCACCTTTACCGTACCCGACGCCTTCCAGTACTACGACCGGGTCTTCAACGACTCGCACAGCCACCCGACTGAGACGATGTCTGTCGCTCGGATCCTCCGTGACTCGTCCAATGTTGGAACGATCAAGGTCGGATTGGAGTTGGGCGCAGACAAACTCGACGAATGGATCAAGCGTTTCGGTTTCGGGCAAGAAACCGGTCTGGACTTCCCTGCGGAAGCTCCCGGGATCATGCTGCCGCGCAAGCTGTGGTCCGGAACGACCGTCGCCACCCTGCCGATCGGGCAGGGGATAGCGGTAACCCCGATGCAGATGGCCACGGCTTACGCGACGGTCGCCAACGGGGGTGTTTGGGTCGAGCCGAAGCTGCTTCATTCGACGATGGACGAGTCGGGAAAGATGCATCCGGCGAGCCGCCCGGCATCACGCCGGATCTTTTCGCAGAGAACCGCCAGGCAGCTTTCCAAGATGCTCCAAGAAGTGGTGTCGTCCGGCACGGGCTTGGAGGCACAGGTTCCTGGATACAAGGTCGCCGGCAAGACGGGCACGGCACAGAAGCCCCTGTCAACGGGGGGCTATGGACGCTCCTACATCGGGTCGTTCGCCGGTTTCGCTCCGGTCAAAGACCCCCAGATCGTCGTTCTGGTCGTCCTGGACGAACCCAAACCGATCTGGGGTGGCGCAACGGCTGCCCCGACCTTCAAGACCATCGCAGAATTCGCTCTCCGCTACCTGGGTGTCGCTCCCCAAGGCAACGCGGAGCGGGCCGCGGAGGTCATCGAGACCGAACAGGCAGAGAGCCTGCCTGTCTACGACTAGTGCTCACTCGCACGGGTAGCGCCATGTTGGTGGTTGGGCGAGGGGGCACTAGTGTGCCAGCGATGATGCCATGACCGACCCGAGTCCCACCCTTGAAGATCTCGCAGCAGCCGCGCCAGAGCTCGTGGTGGCTATCAACGGCGACCCGGCCACGCCCGTCTCAGGGGTGGCTCATGACAGCCGCGCTGTGGTCCCCGGCGACCTCTTCTTCTGCGTCGTCGGGGCAAAGGTAGACGGACACGAGCTGGCGGGCGCGGCGAAGGAGTCGGGAGCAGTAGCTCTCTGCGTGCAACGCGAGACACGGGCCGGATTACCCGAGATCGTCGTATCGGAAGTTCGTACAGCCATGCCGTTGCTGTCGGCTGCTGCCCTCGGCTTTCCCGCGCGCGATCTGCAGATGCTCGGAGTGACCGGGACGAACGGGAAGACGACCACCGCTTTCGTGATCGAATCGATCTTGCGGGCCGCGGGTCGCAAGCCGGGCCTTGTCGGCACCATCGAGACCCATATCGGTGATGAGGTCCGCCCGGGTATCCGCACCACTCCCGAGTCACTCGATCTCCAGAAGTTGCTCGCCGAGATGAGAGATGCATCTGTTGATTCGGTAGCGATGGAAGTCACGAGTCATGCACTCGTTCTTCACCGCGTGGATGGCGTCTTCTACGATGCGGTCGCCTTCACGAACCTCACCCAGGACCACCTTGATTTCCATCCATCGATGGACGACTACTTTGCAGCCAAGGCGATGCTCTTCACGCCAGAACGCGCTGGGGCCGCGGCGGTCAATCTCGACGATCCGTATGGTCAGAAGCTGATGGAACGCGCTGCGGTTCCTACGATCGGTTTCGGGAGTACGGAGGGGGCCGAGGTCCGCGCCGTCGACATCGAGCTGGAGCTCAGCGGCAGCAACTTCGTGATCGTGACCCCGTTTGGTGAAGCCAAGATCCACACCGGCCTTGCGGGTCCTTTCAATATCTCGAACTGTCTCGCAGCCGCGAGCGTTGCTTTGCAGGCTGGGATCGGCATCGAGGCTGTAGCGACCGGTATAGGAGAGCTTCGAGCTGTTCCTGGACGTTTCGAGTCGGTGGACGCCGGTCAACCTTTCTCCGTGATCGTCGACTACGCACACACTCCCGACTCCCTAGACAACATCCTCGTCGCGGCTCGACGTTTGGCCCTGGCATCCGGGGGGCGCCTCATCACCGTCTTCGGGGCAGGGGGGGATCGCGATCGCAGCAAGCGGCCTTTGATGGGTATCGCTGCAGCGAAAGGGAGCGATCTTGTCATCGTGACCTCTGACAATCCGCGCTCGGAGCCACCGGAGGCGATCATCGCTGAGATCGTTGAGGGAGTATCCACGGTTCGGGCTGATGGTCCCGATGTCGTGTGCGTCGATAGAGCAGAGGCGATCGATATCGCGGTGACGCAAGCCGCAGTGGGCGATGTAGTTGTCATCGCCGGTAAGGGTCACGAGACTGGACAGGAGTTCGCAACAGAAACGATCCCGTTCGACGATCGCGCGGTGGCAACCGAAGCCCTCGCGCGCCACGATTGGCGAGGTGATGCGTAGTGACCTCGATATTCATCGCGGGGATGGTCGGGTTGATGATCTCGCTGTTCGGAACTCCGTGGGCGATCCGACGGATCCGAAAGCGCGGATGGGGCCAGCTGATCCGCGAGGAAGGCCCCAAAGCACACTACGAGAAGCGAGGAACCCCGACGATGGGCGGACTCGTGATCCTCGTGGCGGCGGTTGCCGGGTACTTCCTGGGCCACCTTGAAACGGGGGGCTTCACGGTCCCGTTCAGAGACAGCGGGCTGCTGGCGATAGGCGCCATCGTGGCCCTCGGTCTCTTGGGCTTCATCGATGATTTCATCAAGGTCTACAAGTCTCGCTCGCTCGGACTTCAGAGCAGAGCGAAGTTCCTGGGCCAATTGATCATCGCCCTCGGGTTCGCATTCCTGGCGACAGAAGTTGTTGGCATCGGAACCGACCTTTCGTTCTTCCGTTCCACGGCGATCGACCTTGGCGTCGTTTTCTACCTGTGGGCCTTCATCATGATCGCTGCATCCTCGAATGGGGTGAACCTCACCGACGGGATGGACGGCTTGGCAGCAGGCACCGCGGCCCCCGTCTTCGGTGCTTACGTGATCATCGCCTTCTGGCAATTCCGGAATCAAACCTTCTACGACATCGGCCAAACAGGATCCGATCCATTCGACATAGCGCTAGTCGCGGCGGCTCTGTTCGGAGCTGTAACCGGCTTTTTGTGGTGGAACACAGCTCCGGCGAAGATCTTCATGGGGGACACGGGGTCGCTGATGCTGGGTGGAGCGATGGCCGTGTTGGCCATCCTTCTGGACACCCAGATGCTGCTGCTTCTGCTCGGTGGCCTCTATGTAGTGGAGACCCTTTCCGTGATCATCCAGGTACTCGTTTTCAAGAAGACCAGGAAGCGAGTGTTCCTCATGTCTCCTATCCACCATCACTTCGAGCTCGCGGGATGGCCGGAATTCACGGTCATCGTCAGGTTCTGGGTCCTGTCGGGTCTTTCGGTCGGGGTGGGCCTCGGCCTCTTCTATGCAGACTTCATCTACAAGGATCTCTTCCGATGAAATTCGCGGGGCAGCGTGTACTCGTTGCAGGCTTGGGAGTTAGTGGCTTCGCCGCGGCGCGTTGTCTCCTCACTCTCGAAGCGAAAGTGAAGGTGACCGAGTCCGGGGCTTCGCCCGAGCTAGCAGAACGGGCTGACCGGCTTCGGTCTTTAGGGGCAGAGGTTGAGCTTGGCGGGCACGACCTGTCGGATCTGGACGCGGACCTTGCCATCGTCTCTCCCGGCATCCCCTTGACGTCAGAGCTGTTCAAAGTGCTGAGTGAACGCGGCGTGCCCGTATGGAGTGAGATCGAGCTTGCATACCGCCTCGCTGAATGTGAGTTCTTGGCGGTGACGGGGACCAACGGCAAGACGACTACTACGAGCCTGCTGGCATCGATCCTCGAGCGGGGAGGTGTGCCCTCACTGGCCGCAGGGAACATCGGGTTGCCGCTGGTGGAAGCGATCGCGTCGGTTCCCCAAGGAGGGGCCATCGCACTCGAGGTGTCCTCGTTCCAGTTGGCAACGATCGACACGTTCGCCCCGCGCGTTGCCGTCTTGCTCAACGTTGCCGAAGACCACATGGATTCGCACGGGTCCATGGCGGGGTACATCGCAGCGAAGGCACGGATCACCGAGAATCAAGGTCCATCCGACGTGCTTGTCTTCAACGCGGACGACCCCATCTGTGTCGAGATCGCAGCGCGATCCTCAGCGCGCAAGCTCCCATTCTCGGCGGCGTCACTTTCGGTTCGAGGCGCCGGGATCAAAGAGGGCTGGATAGTGGTGGACGAGAGAAGGGTGATCGAAGCCGACGCGCTGCCGTTGCCGGGGCGAGCCGGGATCGAGGACGCGATGGCGGCAGCCGCCGCAGGACTCGTCTTCGGTGTGGAACTGGAAGCCGTGAGGGGGGCCTTGAGTGATTTTCGCCCCCTGGGCCACCGCCTGGAAACGGTTGCCTCTGTGGATGGGGTGTCTTTCATCGACGACTCGAAGGCCACGAATCCACATGCCACGCTTGCTGCGGTTAAGGGTCTGAGCGACGTGGTGCTGATAGCGGGCGGGCGGAGCAAGGGGATCGATCTGAGCCCGCTCGCGTCGACGGTTCCGCCGGTGATCGCGGTGATCGCGATCGGCGAAGCGCGCGGCGAGGTCGTCGACGTGTTCTCGGGCCTCGTGGATGTGCAGGTGGCGGACAATATGCGCGAGGCGGTTTCTCTGGCGATGAGCAGATCTATCCGCGCAGGATCCGTCTTACTTTCGCCCGGTTGTGCGAGCCTAGACATGTACGAGAGCTATGTCGCGCGCGGGGAGGACTTTGCCCGCTGCGTGCGCGAGCTGATAGACGACGGGTTCAGGAGGGGTGAGAGTGGCGACTCGTAGCAGCGCGATCGGAGCCAGGGCACGCGACCGTGCCCGTGGTCGGTCCCGCACGCGCTCCAGGCTGCACTTCGGCCACCCCGCAGTGTTGCTGGGCATCGTCACCGCTGTTCTGGTGATGCTCGGCCTGGTGATGATCCTGTCGGCAAGCTCGGTTCAGTCCTTCGCTACTAACGGATCCTCGTTCACGTTCTTCAGACGGCAATCGATCGGGGCCGCGCTGGGCCTGGTGTGCTTCTTCGCTTTCGTGAAGCTCGATTACCACCGCCTGCGCAAGCTCGGCTACCTGATGTTGGTGGCTTGCTTCCTGTTGCTTGTTGCCGTCCTGATCCCCGGGGTGGGGACGGTGGCCGGCGGTAGTGCGCGCTGGGTCCCTCTGGGCCCATTTTCCTTCCAACCATCCGAGGCGGCCAAGCTGGCGATCATCTTGTTCATGGCCGATGTCTTCGCCCGCAAGAAGGAAGAAACACTGCAGGAGCTTGGTCATACCTTGGTGCCGATCCTCCCAGTGGTCGGAGCCTTCGCCACTCTGATCATGTGGCAACCAGACCTGGGTACGACGCTTCTCATCGGTGGCATCTCGATGGGCATGCTTTTCGTTGCAGGCGCCCCGCTGCGCTACATCATCCCGATGGGAGCCGTTGGCGGAGGGCTCGCCACGGTTGCGGCACTGATCGAGCCTTACCGTCGCGCGCGCGTGTTGGCCTTCCTCGATCCTTGGTCGGATCCACTGCGCAACGGATATCAAACGATCCAGGGTTTGATCGCGCTCGGTTCGGGCGGATGGCTGGGAGTGGGTCTTGGAGCCAGCCGCCAGAAATGGATGTACGTCCCGAATGCGCATACCGACTTCATCTTCGCCATCTTGGGTGAGGAGATGGGCCTGATCGGCACATTCATGGTCGTTGGGCTCTTCATGTTCCTCACCTACCTCGGTGTCAAGATCGCCCAGCGAGCACCGGATCGGTTCGGCATGTTGGTGGCGTCCGGGATCACGCTGTGGATGGCTCTTCAGGCCCTTGTCAACATGGGTGCCGTGACCGCTTCACTTCCCATCACTGGTGTCCCACTTCCTTTGGTTTCCTTCGGCAGCACCTCTCTGGTCATCTCCCTGGTAGCGATGGGGATCTTGGTGAACATCGCTTTGCAAGGACGCCACCCGGTTCCCAAAAACGCGAACCGAGGTCGATGAAGGTCGTCCTCGCAGGGGGCGGCACGGCCGGCCACGTGAATCCCGCCATCGCCGTTGCCGACGCCTTGACGGGGGCCGAGGTCACGTTCCTGGGGACCGAACGGGGCGTTGAATCCAAACTCGTGGCTGCAGCCGGATATCCCTTGCGCACGATCGAGGTCAGGGGGTTCGACCGCTCGCGCCCGTGGACGGTCGCTGCGACCGGTGTGAAAGCGGTGGGTGCGATCTTGCAGGCCAGGAGGCACCTGTTCTCACTGGGTGCTGATGTGGTCGTCGGTATGGGTGGCTACGTGAGTCTTCCCGCGGCATATGCAGCCCGTTCGCTGAAGATCCCCGTCGTTCTCCACGAACAGAACATCGTCCTCGGGCTAGCACATCGGGCCTGCCGGGGCTTCGCCAGGCGAGTGGCGGTTTCCTTCAAAGAGACCCTGAAAGAGGCTGGTCGTCGGAGCATCTACACGGGCAACCCCATCCTGGGTCACCTCTTGCAGCAGGATCGTGCGAGTGCGCGCGCCGAGGGTTTCGATCGATTCGAACTCGATCCCGGTCGGAGAACCCTTCTTGTTTTCGGAGGGAGCCTCGGAGCACGCTCGATCAACCGGGCTGTGTCCGGCTTCGCTGAGATGTTCCATGATCGATCTGACCTGCAGATCCTCCATGTCACCGGCAATTCGGACCTGGCCTTGGTGACCGGATCGCTTCCCGACGAAGGATCGCTCATCTACCGGGCCGTCCCTTACGTCGAGAACATGGGGCATGCGTACGCGGTTGCCGACCTGGCGATATGCCGGGGAGGTGCAACCACCGTTGCTGAGGTATGTGCGCTGGGCGTGGCCTGCATCATCGTTCCCTATCCCCATCATCGTGATCAACAACAGCTCAAGCATGCTGAGGTGCTTCAGCGCCATGGAGCAGCCATCGTGGTCTCTGATAGCGCGGCAACGACAGACAACCTTGGACGCCGTTCGATCGGTCTCCTTGAGGATGCGGAAGCTCTTGCCAAGATGCGGGCGGCGGCCTTGGCTCTGGGGCGCCCGCACGCAGCGGTCGATCTTGCGGCCGTGATCGAGGAGGCCTCCCGATGACACTGTCTTCGGGCCGCGTGCACTTCGTGGGTATCGGGGGGGCAGGGATGTCGGCGATCGCGAAGGTTCTCATCGAGCGGGGCACGGAAGTTTCGGGTTCGGATCTGAAGGGTTCGCGAGTCGCGACGATGCTCGAAGCCATGGGGGCAGACATCCACATCGGTCACGATGCCCGGCTGGTTCACGGAGCTCAGACCGTCATCGTTTCGTCTGCGATCCCGCCTAGTAATCCCGAGTTGACTCAGGCGATCCAGATGGGGATAGACGTTCTTGGTCGCGGAGCTGCCCTGGCCGCGATCTTGCAGGGGCTCAGCAGCATCGTCGTCTCGGGGACCCACGGGAAGACGACGACCACCTCGATGATCGCGACGGTGCTTCGCGAGGCGAAGTTAGACCCCACATATCTGATCGGCGCGGGCTTGAACGACATAGGGACGAACGCTCGGGCGGGGAGTGGGGAGGTGGCCGTGGCGGAGTCCGATGAAAGCGATGGCTCCTTCTTGCTCCTTGCACCCAGTGTCGCCGTGGTTACGAACATCGAGATGGATCATCACGACCATTGGAGCTCGCTCGATGAGCTGAGGGACGCCTTCGGTGCCTTTATAGATTCCGGCCCCCCCGACGGCGCGATCGTGGTTCCGAACGATGACGCTGACATCGTCGAGCGCGCTAGGGCTACCGGTCGCACGATGCTCACGTTCGGTGAGGGTGGCGACCTTTTTGCGGTGGACGTCGCTCATGAAGGGAGAGGCTCGGACTTCACCTTGGTTTCGGACGCCGGACGCTGCGAGGTTTCATTGAAGGTGCCCGGGGATCACAACATCTCCAACGCTCTTTGTGCTGCCGCTGCATGCAGTCTCGTGGGTGTAGATCTCGCGTCGGTTGCCGGAGGTCTGGATGCATATCGGGGTGTCGAGCGGCGCTTTCAGATCCGAGGGACTCGCAACGGAGTCACGGTGATCGATGACTATGCCCACCACCCCACGGAGGTGCGCGCAGCCTTGGCGGCTGCCCGGAGTGGTCCGTACGAGCGCGTGGTGGCCGTGTTCCAGCCACACCGCTACTCCCGTACGGCGGCTCTTGCTTCAGACTTCGGCAAGGCATTCCTGGACGCCGATGTTGTCGCAGTCATGGACGTCTATGGAGCGGGGGAAGCGCCCGTCCCGGGGGTGAGCGGGAAGCTCATAGCAGATCTGGTTGCAACGAACCTTCCAGGTCGTGAAGTCGTGTTCTTCTCACATCGTGCCGACCTCCTTGGGTATCTCGCTGGGGCGACACGCGACGGGGACGCGTTGATGACCATCGGGGCCGGCGACGTCACGACCATCGGGGAGGAGTTCCTGAATCGGGGCGATGAGGTGTGACAGTCATCGACGGGCTGGCCGAGGAGCTGGCAGCGCTTGGGGGCGTAAAGGTCGAGCGAGATGTTCCGATGGCTCGTTTCACGACTTACAGGCTCGGAGGCCCGGCTCAGATCGTGGCCGAGGTGACCGAAGAGTCTTCCGCGGTAGCGATCGGCCATCTGCTCAGGGACAAGGGCGTCCCAGTCCTAGCATTGGGACGAGGATCGAATCTGGTCGTCTCGGATCGTGGGTTCCCTGGTGTCGTCTTGCGTCTCGGGGGCCGGTTCTCGTCGATCGAAACCGTAGGGGAGTTCGGTCTGAGGGCGGGAGCGGCCGCAACGATGCCCCAGCTCGCGAACCGAGCGGCTCGTTTGGCGCTGACTGGGGTGGAATGGATGATCGCCATCCCAGGTTCGGTCGGAGGAGCTATCCGGATGAACGCTGGAGCGCACGGTTCCGACACGGCGACATCGCTTTCCGCGGCACGGATCCTGTCCCTGCGTACCGGCGTCGTGCAAGAGTTGAGCCCCTCTCGACTCGATATGACCTACCGCCACACGTCTGTTGCCGATACGGACCTAGTGCTCTCGGCCCACTTCGAGCTGACAACTGCTCCGATCGAGGACATCAGGTCCCGGATGGAAGCGCACCGCCGGCACCGTGCTGAAACGCAACCGGGTGCGCTACAGAACGCCGGGAGTGTGTTCAAGAACCCTCAGGGGGATTCTGCCGGCCGGCTAGTGGAGGCCACCGGGCTTAAGGGCTTCAGGGTCGGTGGTGCCTCGGTGTCCGATCTTCATGCGAACTTCTTCATATCTAGTGATGCCGCAACCGCCCAAGATGTGTTCGATCTCGTGCGTACGGTCCGTTACCGGGTGTACGAGGATCACGGCGTGATCTTGGTCCCCGAGATCCGCTTCGTCGGTGAGTTCGAGGGAGTGCTCGACGAGGTTCCGGTGCCATGAACGGACGCATCGACACCGATCCGCGCATCTCGCGTCGTCGGAAGGCTGTCGCGCGCTCCAAGCGCCGGCGGATATGGATGGGCATCACAGCGGTCGGTTTGATCGCAGTGATCGTGTGGGTGATGTTCTTCTCGCCTCTGCTCGATGTGCGCGACATCAAAGTTGTGGGAGCCGAACACGTGGAGGCACAAGAGGTGGCAGAGGTGTCGGGCCTCCTCGATAGGTCTCAGAACCTGTTGACGCTCGCCACCGACGCGGTAGCCGAACGGGTGGAGGAGCTGCCGTGGGTGAAGCAAGCCGAGGTCGACCGCATGCTGCCCGGAACCGTTCGGATAAAGATCACCGAGAGGATCCCAGCGATGGTCCTGTCCTTGGGCGCGGCCCGCTGGACGGTGGACGCCCACGGGGTCGTTCTTCAAGCGGGGGAGGTGCAGCCGGGGTTGCCGGTGTTGGCGGGTGTCGAAGTGGGAGACATCTCCGAAGGACTTCGGCTGATGACCCCGGAAGCACTCGATGCGTTGCGAGCCTTCCGGTCGATGCCTCGTTTTCTGCGATCCCAGATCGTCGGGGTGTTCGCCCCCACGGTCGAGCGGATCAGCTTCTCGCTGGCAGGGGGAACCGTCGTCCGCTACGGCGCGGCCGAGAAGCTGGCGGACAAGAACGAAGTGCTGCGGGTGCTGCTGGATCGTCTCAGCGACGAAGGAAAGAGCGCGGCTTACATCGACGTGCGCGTACCCACCTCTCCCGCCATCTCGGAAAGGCCTTCTTCTACCGGTTGACTCCCGTAGTCAGAGTGCTATATTGCTCAACCGCAAGTACAGGTTGACATAAGTATAAAGCTCTACTACAGCTTCAGCCGAATGGAAACACCCTCTGACCTGGGAAAACGCTTCTGACCGGTGTCGCCGGAATGAACCGTTGATCAGAACTTGAGGGATGAGAAGGGAGGCATCGGTGGCGAATCCACAGAACTACCTGGCGGTCATCAAGGTCGTTGGGATCGGCGGCGGCGGCGTGAATGCCGTCAACCGCATGATCGAGGTCGGACTGCGTGGCGTGGAGTTCATCGCCATCAACACCGACGCCCAGGCATTGCTGATGTCCGATGCCGACGTCAAGCTCGACATCGGCCGGGAGCTAACCCGGGGACTTGGGGCCGGGGCGGATCCCGAGATCGGCCGCCAAGCCGCCGAGGAGCATCGCGAGGAGATCGAAGAGGTGCTCAAGGGTGCCGACATGGTCTTCATCACCGCCGGCAAAGGTGGCGGTACCGGTACCGGTGGTGCCCCGATCGTTGCCGAGATCGCCAAGTCGATCGGCGCCTTGACCATCGGCGTGGTGACCCGCCCGTTCGCTTTCGAGGGACGTCAACGCGCCCAGAAGGCTGAAGCCGGTATCTCCCATCTGAAAGAGAAGGTCGACACCCTCATCGTTATCCCGAACGACCGGCTTCTCGATGTCGGCGACGCGACCACATCGGTCCTCGAAGCGTTCCGGATGGCCGATGAGGTTCTCCTCCAGGGCGTCCAAGGCATCACCGACCTCATCACAACTCCAGGGTTGATCAACCTCGACTTCGCAGACGTGAAGGCGGTCATGACCGACGCCGGCTCGTCTCTCATGGGTATCGGCCAAGCCAGGGGCGACAGCAGGGCAGCGGATGCGGCCAAGTCTGCGATCTCGTCTCCGCTGCTCGAGGCCTCGATCGAAGGTGCTAGAGGGGTGCTTCTGAACATCGCGGGTGGTTCGGACCTGGGACTGATGGAGGTCAACGAAGCTGCCAGCATCATCAGCAAGGCGGCACACCCCGATGCCAACATCATCTTTGGGGCGGTCGTTGACGACACCCTTGGTGACGAGGTGCGCGTGACGGTAATCGCCGCTGGATTCGACCGGTGGGGTGCTCGTGAAGCCGAGGACATCATCAGGCCCGACGAAGAGATCTTCTCGCTGTCGGCTGTCGATAACGATGAACCTGCGTTCCTCTCGTCTTCCTCGGAGCCCGAGAAAGAGCGGCTCGTCTTCGATGCCGAGGACGACTTCGACGTACCAAGCTTCCTTCGTAACGAGTAACCCCTCAAAGGGGACTTCCCCAAGGGGCGGGGCCTTCCGAGGTCCCGCCCCTTACTTATGCTGGACGAGATGCCTCCGCCAACCGCGACCGTTCCTTTCCTGACCGACGATACGAGCGACCTGGGTGTCCGGGTCGCGTTCTTCTCGCGTCGGGGCGGTGTCAGTGCAGCTCCCTACGACACCTTGAACCTGTCTATGGCAGTAGGCGATGACCCGGTTGCCGTGACCGAGAACCTGCAGAGGGTGACGCGCTCTGCAGGTTTCAAAGCTGATTCGATCGCGTTGCTGCACCAGGTCCACGGTGCCCAGGTACTCGAAGCAGGGCCAGGAGCTTGCGGGGTCATCGGGGCGGGTGACGCCGTGACAACCGAAGAGCTTGAGGTGACCGTGGGGGTCTTGACAGCGGACTGCGTTCCGGTGCTGTTGGCCGGAAGGAAAGCCGTGGCCGCCGTTCATGCGGGGTGGCGTGGGGTAGTCGGGGGAGTGATCGAAGCGGCCGTCGCACACCTGGGCGAGGTTCGAGCTGCATGGATCGGCCCCTCGATACATGCCTGCTGCTACGAGGTCGGCCCCGAAGTGGTCGCAGCGTTCCGGGATCGTGAGTTGCCGGCCGACGTCGATCGTGTCGATCCTGCACGCGCAGCTCAGGTGATCCTGCGCCGATCCGGTGTAGAGCGTGTCTGGTTCAGCGACGTCTGCACGTCTTGTGACCCGGCCTACTACTCGTTCAGACGCGACGGTGAAACCGGGCGGCAGGGAGCATTCATCGCGTGGCTGTAACGATGCAGCAGCTACAAGCCAACCTCGCGGAGGTCGATAGACGTATCCGGGTTGCCGCAGACGAAGCCGGGCGTGACCGCAACGATGTAACGCTGGTCGCGGTAACGAAAACCTTCCCCATCGAGATCTTGCAGCTCGCGCTGGACGCCGGTCTGTCGCATCTAGGAGAGAACCGCGCTCAAGAGCTGAAAGAGAAAGCCTCGGTGTTGGGGAGAACGCCGAGGTGGCACTTCATCGGCAATCTTCAAACCAACAAGGTGCGAAACGTCGTTGGGGTCGCCGAGATGGTGCATTCGGTTGACCGGTTCGGACTGGCTGAGGCGATCGATCGGCGTGCGGCCGCGCTCGGGATCGTGCAAGACGTGCTGCTCGAAGTGAATGTATCCATGGAGCCTTCGAAACACGGTGTCGAACCGGGAGGCGCGCTCCACCTCGCTCGCGAGATCGCAGGATTGGGGTCGGTCAGGCTCAAGGGGGTGATGACGATGGCTCCGAGGAGCGATGATCCTGAATCATCCCGGCCCTATTTCGCCGAGTTGCGGGAACTATCCGAGCGACTGAGATCCGACTTCCCCGGCGCCACGGTCCTCTCGATGGGGATGACCGACGATTATCCGGTCGCCGTAGCGGAAGGTTCCACCCACGTAAGGGTCGGAAGAGCGCTTTTCGGCTCTCGCGTCCGATAAACACGGCCTCGGCGCGCTCCCGGGATATCCTGAGCAGATGGCAGGAATGTGGAGACGAACCCTCATGTATCTCGGCCTCGTCGAAGACGACGAGTACGACGACTACGACGACTACCAAGATCTAGCGGAACCAGAGCCAGAACCGCAGGCCCGGCGGAGCTCGTTGCGCAGGGTCGAAGAGCCGCGCTCGCGGCGCTCCAAGCGCCACGAGGACTGGGACAGGCATGACGCGGTGATCCGCCCGCTGCCCGACGCCCGCCCGAAGGCAAGCGTCTACTGGCTGAACCCAACCAACTATGGGGCTCACGCCCAGGAGTTGGGCGACCGCTTCCGGGCCGGCAGCATCGTGTTCCTCAACCTGCAGCAGGCCGCCGAGCCAACCAAGGGCCGCCTCAAGAACTTCGCCAGTGGACTGGTCTACGGTCTCGAAGGCAAATGGCAAGAGGTCGGCCAAGACATCTTCTTGCTCACCCCCAAAGGTGTCGACGTGACGGGGGAGGAGCAGCGCAAGCTGCTCGAAGAGCAGGGCATCTTCCATCAGGCCTAAAGGGATATAGCCCCGCATGGCATACGAGATCCTCTGCTACGCCCTTCAGGCGTACTTCTTCGTTCTGATCGCGCGGATCCTCCTCAGCTACGTGACCATGGTGTGGTCCCCGCCACCGAGCCTCACGCCCGTCATCCGCGTGGTCTACGACCTGACCGAACCGGTGATGTCGTTCTTCCGCCGGTTCATCCCACCGATCGGCATGATCGATATCTCGCCGATCTTCATCTTCATCATCCTGAGTATCTTGACGAACGCTGTTTGCCAGCAGGCATGACCCGGTTGTGCGCCTTGACTCTGCGATACTGAACGCATGGAGCTAGACGCGCGCTCGATCCACACCAAGCAGTTCCACGATGCTTGGCGCGGTTACAACCAAGAAGAAGTTGATGATTTCCTGGACCGGGTGGCCGAGGCCCTGGAGCGGGTCCAGCGTGAGAACGCCCAGTTGAACGAACGTATCGATGAGCTCGAGGGACTGGTGGCGCAGGCCCGCGACGCCGAAGAGGTTCTCAAGAAGACCCTGGTCAACGCGCAACGAGCTGCAGAGGAAGCCATCGAGACCGCCCGTTCGAAAGCCGAGAAGATGATCGCAGAAGCGGAATCTCGTGCCCGCCGCCAGAACGAGGAAGCCGGCAGACGCAGCGAGCAGGCCGAGAGGGAGCACGCTCAGATGAAGCGCGAGCTGGACGCTTCTATCAACCGTCTTCGCGCCACGGAGTCAGATCTGAGAGCGAAACTGAAGAGCTTCCTGCAGGAGCAGTTGCGAGCCGTAGAGAAGCTGGACCAGATGCCCGAGCGCGCTCAACCCGCTGCGCCACCGGTGAGAAGCGCGGTGTCGGAGCGCACCGGATCATTGCCCTCTCAGACGAGTCGAGCGGACACTCAACGCACCGAGCAGCCTCCACTGCGAGCAACCCCGTCGCGGGGCAGCGAGGTCGGTTCTCCGGACTCCTCCGAGGTGCGTTCGTTCCCCTGGAAGCAGAGAGGTGGCCGGTGACCTACCTCATAGGTGCTTCGATATTCCTGATCCTCGCCTCGGCGGTTTCCTTGGTGATGGGCTGGGTCGGAGCGAACGAGAACCTCATCTGGTTCTCGATCTTGGCCAGTGTCGTTTCGGCCGTATGTCTGGCGCTTGCTTACTTCCGCAGCCGACATCCTCGAGGGACCGTCACCCCGCCGCCCTCCAAGAAGTAGGGCGCCAACTTCCGCAACTACTTATGGCAGAGGGGCCGTGTCTGCCAGCACACTTGAACCATGGATGCAGAGCGGGGCGATCAGGACAAGAAAGAGGGACTGCGGGTGTTGGTCGTCGATGACGACTCCTCGATCCTTGCGATGCTGCGGATCGCGCTCACCCTGGAGGATCGGGTTCGGGAGGTGCGCGAGGCCTGTGATGGGGTCCAAGCGGTCGAACAGTGCTCGGACTTCGCCCCCGACGTCGTCTTCATGGACTACTGGATGCCCAACATGGATGGGGCAACGGCGGCAGGGCGCGTTCGCACCATGCATCCGGACGCTCGCATCATCGCCTTCTCCGGGGTACTCGAAGACAAGCCGGAGTGGGCCGACCAGGTCATCGTCAAGGGCGACATGCCCGATATCGAGATCGTCCTGGACGAGGTCTGCCACACGTCCTGAAAGAACCCTAGCAAGGGGGTTCAGGCGCGGCGCAAGCCGATGACTACGCGGCCGTGATCGGTGTCGATGTGATCGGTCGAGGTGTCACCGAGGGGGTCTTCGCCGACGTGCGTAGTGCTGGCTAGAACCTCGCCGGCGATCCACTGCCAGTGAGAGCGCACCGCTTCCCCGGCCTCGGCGTCGTCCCAGGTGATCCATAGCTCGATCCTGTCTTCGACCGCGAGCCCGCTGGAGCGACGGAGGTCCTGGATCGCACGGATCGTTTCGCGAGCGGTTCCTTCTGCACGCAGCTCGTCGGTGATGTCGAGATCGAGCGCGACGCCGTACGCGCCCTCGCGTGCCAGTGAGAAACCGGCTCGCCCCTCGATGCGCACGTCGAGGTCGCCGGCGGTCAAGGTTTCGGATGCGCCATCGACTTCGACGGTCACGCTTCCGGCGTTGTCGAGTTGGTCCACGAGTGCCTCGGGATCGGCAGAGGCAATGGCTTGAGCCACCGAGCGCATCCGGGAGCCGAATCGGGGGCCGAGCGTCTTGAAATTGGGTTTGACGGTGTACGTAACGAGCTCGCCGATGCCCGTCATCGGTTCGACCGACTTCACGTTCAGCTCATCAGCGACGAGGGCTTCGAGTCCGGCCACCAGTCCTGCTTCCGCGGGAGGGATGACCACCAAAGCCCGCTGAAGCGGTTGGCGAACCTTCACCTTCGCATCGGTCCGCGCAGCCCTCCCAAGGCCCACCAGACTCCGAACCAGCCGCATCCTCTGCCGTAGCTCGTCGTCCCTGCGGTCGTCGGATGCAACGGGCCAGTCGCTTAGGTGAACAGAATCCGGAGCTTCGGATACCGGTCTCATCAGGTTCATGTAGATCTCGTCGGTCACGAAGGGTGTGAACGGCGCGCTCAGTTGCGACAACGTGACGAGGCACTCCCACAGGGTCTGGAACGCACACTGCGTGTCTCGATCTTCGCCGCTTCGCCAGAAACGACGCCGGGACCGGCGGACGTACCAATTCGATAGGTCGTCAACGAAGCGGTCCAGACGTTTGCCGCCGGTCGTGGCATCGAAGTCCTCGAGAGCCTCGGTGACGACGCGGATGGTGTCGTCCAGTTCGGCTGCGATCCAACGATCCATCTCGGGGCGTTCGGCGATCGGGATGTCTTGCGCGGTGGGATCGAAGCCTTCCAACGACGCATAGGTGACCCAGAAGGAGTAGGTGTTCCACAGGGTCAAGAGGTACTTCCTTAGCGATTCCTCGATGATCGAGACCGAAACTCGGCGGGCACTCCAAGGTGAGCCTCCCGAAAGCATCAGCCATCTGAGGGCATCGGCGCCTTGCTCGTTGCAGACCGCCCACGGATCGATCACATTGCCGAGGGACTTGCTCATCTTGCGCCCGTCCTCGTCGACGATGTGTCCGAGGCAAACCACGTTGTTGTACGACGAGCGTCCGGTCACGAGGGTGGACACCGCCAGCAACGAATAGAACCAACCCCGGGTCTGGTCGATGGCTTCGGAGATGAAGTCGGCCGGGAAACGCTTGTCGAAGAGGCCGGTGTTCTCGAACGGATAGTGCCACTGACCGAACGGCATGGATCCCGAGTCGAACCAGGTGTCGATCACGAACGGCACGCGCTGGGCGGTGGCCGTGCATCGAGGACAGTCGATCTTGATCTCGTCTACGTAGGGACGATGGGGGTCTAGCCCCGACACGTCTTGGCCAGACAGATCACTTAGCTCCGCGAACGACCCGACGCACGTGTGGTGACCTTGCTCGCAGCGCCAGATGGGGAGTGGCGTCCCCCAGTAGCGGTCGCGCGACAGTGACCAGTCGACATTGTTCGCAAGCCAGTCGCCGAATCGGCCGTATTTGATCGTCGGGGGCTGCCAGTTCACGGCTTCGTTACTCGCCTGCAACTGGTCGCGGATCTGCGATGTGCGCACGTACCAATCCTTGCGGGGGTAGTAGAGCAATGCTGTATGGCATCGCCAGCAGTGCGGGTACGAGTGGAGATAGTCCTCGACCTTGAACATGAGACCGCGGCTCTGCAGATCCTCGACGATCTTGCGATCGGCATCTTTCACCCACATGCCGGCGAACGGATCCACGGTGGCCTTGCCGGAGGCGTCGACGGTTGAAGTGATCTCGAGGTTCTGCCCTCTGATCAAGGTCATGTCGTCGACCCCGTAGGGGGCGATGTGGACCAGCCCAGAACCGTCCGTGGTCGTTACGAAATCTCCGGCCAGGACGATGTGGGCGCCCTCTGCTGCGGGCACGTATCCGAACGGTGGCGTGTAAGAGCGGCCGATCAGATCTTTGCCGGGGAAGCGATCGATGACCTCGATGTCTTCTCCCAAGACCTTCTCGGTCAGGGCGGACGCAAGGATCAGGAACTTCCCGGGTAGCTGAGGATCGGCCACTTTGGAGTACTCGATGTCCTCACCGGCTGCCGCGAGAGTGTTGCTCAACAGGGTCCACGGAGTTGTGGTCCACACCAACAGAGCCACATCCGGCTCGTCGGCAAGAGGGAAGCGCACGTAGATCGAAGGATCGTGCACGTCTTTGTAGGCACCGGGTTGTGCCAGCTCGTGGCTCGACAGAGCGGTTCCGCAACGCGGGCAGTAGGGGACCACCTTGAAGTCCTCTTCAAGAAGGCCCTTGTCCCAGATCGACTTGAGGATCCACCAGACCGACTCCACAAACTCGGGGGACATCGTCCAGTAGGCATCCTCCAGGTCGATCCAGAAGCCGATCCGTTCGGTCAGCTTGTCCCAGTCCCCGACATAACGCTGAACCGACTCCCGGCATCGCTTCACGAATTCCTCGATGCCCCATTCCTCTTCGATCTGGCGTTTCTCGGTGATGCCGAGCTCCTTCTCGACCTCGATCTCCACGGGGAGGCCATGGCAGTCCCAACCTGCCTTGCGGAAGACGTAGCGTCCCCGCATCGCCTGGAAACGACAGAAGAAGTCCTTGAAGGTTCGAGCCTCGACGTGGTGCAGCCCGGGACGGCCGTTCGCCGTGGGGGGCCCCTCGTAGAAGACCCATTCCGCATCGCCCTCACGCTGCTCCAAGGAGCGCTCGAAGATGCGCTCGTCGCGCCAGCGCTCGATCAGGGCCTCTTCCAGCGCGGGGAAAGAGACCTTCGCGTCGACCGGCGTGTATATAGAGCGTTCGGACATGGGCCCAAGGGTAACGGCCGGGCTTTCGTTGCGGTCCCAAGCCGCTAGGGCCCGCTCGGGGGCCGATGGAGGCCGGCAGGGTGCCCATGTGCTATCGTCCCGGCCCCATGAGCCCGGCTAAACAGATAGCCCGGTTGGCACGGCGGCTAGGCGCCGCGGTTTCGAGTGGGGGGTCCGAGATGGCCACGAAGAAGACGAGCACCAGCAAGGCGACGGGCAAGGGCTCCGCGTCGGCCCGCAAGACCACCCCGAAGAAGACCGCGGTCAGCAAGTCCACCGCTGCGCGTAAGCCGGCCGCCAAGAAGACTGCGTCCAGAAAGACGACCGCCAAGAAGACCGCGTCCAAGAAGACCGCGTCCAAGAAGACCACCGCCAGAAAGACTGCGGCCAGAAAGACGGCCGCCAAGAAGACCACCGCCAGAAAGACTGCGGCCAGAAAGACGACCGCCAAGAAGACCGCGTCCAAGAAGACCACCGCCAGAAAGACTGCGGCCAGAAAGACTGTGTCCAAGAAGACCACGTCGAGAAAGCCTGTGGCGAAGAAGACCACCGCCAAGAAGACCACTGCCAAGAAGTCGGCGGTCAGCAAGCCCACTGCGGCGCGCAAGCCGGCCGCCAAGAAGGCCACGGCGATGGCTTCAGCGGATAAAGCCGAACAGGCAAAGTCGGCAACACCTCGCAAGACTGCAACGGTGAAGGTTCCGCCCTTGCGCAAGCCACTGATCGCACGGCCCCCGGAACCTCCTCGCACCCCTTCAAGGCCCGCTCGCCCCGTGAAACTGGACAAGGCGCAGCTGAAGAAGATCAAGGATCAGCTGACCCAAGAACGCAGCGAGCTCGAACAGCGATTGATCGAGTTGCAGCAAGACTCCTTCAACGCAAGCCAGTCGGACATGACCGGAGAAGCCGGTTTCAACGAGGATCCCGCCGATGCCGGAACGGCAACGTTCGATCGTGAGCGCGATCTGTCGATACGCAACAATGTCTTGGACCTGATCGATCAGGTAACGCGAGCCTTGAACCGGATCGATGAGGGTCTCTACGGAACCTGCGAGAACTGCGGCAATCCCATCGACGCGGCCCGGCTACGCGCGTTCCCACGGGTGTTGCTCTGCCTGGATTGCAAACGACGCGAAGAGCGGACGCGCTGACACCTCCACCCCTCGTGACGCGCATGTATATGCGGTTGCTGCTGACTGCCGCCGCCGCCTTAGCTGTAGACCAGGTAACCAAGTCTCTTGCCCTAGCGAATCTACAGACGCCCAAAGACCTGATCGAGGGCGTGCTTACTTTGAGGCTCGCGTACAACTCAGGGGGCGCTTTCGGTCTCCTGCAGGGACTCCCGATGTTCTTCGGGATCGCAACCTTGGTCGCCGTTGCCGCGATCCTCATCTGGGTGCGCAAGGCGGAGGAACCTCGCTGGATGGTGCCGCTGGGCCTCGTCCTCGGAGGTGGTCTCGGAAACGTCACCGACCGGTTGCTCCGGGACACGGAGGGCGGGGTGGTTGACTTCATCGACTTCCACGTGTGGCCGGTGTTCAACATGGCCGACGTGAGCATCGTGGTTGGAGTGGGCTTGATCCTGATCATGAGTGCTCGCTCGGACCGTGACGACGCGCGGGGCTGATGGAGGGTTTCGGGTTCGCCGCGGCACCGGGTGATGAAGGCGAGCGTCTGGATGTTGTCGTTGCGAGGCACACTGGTGCCGCACGCGCAGTGGTGGCGGCGGGGATAAAGAGCGGCGCGATAAGGCTTAACGGCCGGACCTCCAAACCCTCACATCGCGTCGGGCCCGACGACCGAGTCGAGGGCCAGATCGAACAGATCGAGCCGACACTTCCGCAAGCAGAAGCTATCGATGTCGAAGTGAGGTACTCGGACGATCGTGTTCTCGTGGTTGCCAAGCCGGCCGGACTGGTCACCCATCCGGGGTCGGGCAATCCGACCGGCACCCTGGTCAATGCGCTGTTGGCGATGGGGATCCCTCTCTCGCAGGTGGACCCTCACCGGCCCGGCATCGTTCATCGTCTCGATAAGGACACCTCCGGCCTGCTGCTTGTGGCCAAGGACGACGAAGCGCACCTGAAGCTGCAATCGCACCTTAGGGAGCGCAGGATCGAGAGGCGATACCTGGCCCTGGTCAGGGGAGTCATGGACGCTCCGTCCGGGGCGATCGAAGCTCCTATCGGACGCCACCCGACCCATCGGCGGAAGATGACGGTGACCCCCGAGGGGCGGGACTCCGTGACCCACTTCAAGGTCCTGGCATCGAGCAAGGCGATGTCTTATCTGGAAGTCGACCTGGAATCGGGGCGGACGCACCAGATCAGGGTGCATCTCAGTCATATCCGCCATCCGGTGCTGGGTGACGCCCTTTACGGGGGCCTTTCAGAGCTATCCCGGTCCTTGGGCCTGCAGCGGCCCTTCCTGCACGCCACGAGGCTCTCGTTCCCTCACCCCACCACCGGGGCACCGATCGAGGTCGTCGAGCCGCTGCCGCGAGATCTTCAGGAGGCTCTTCATGCTTCCGGGTTGCTAGAAGAAGACTCCACAGCCCTATAGGGACCGTCCACAGGGACACCGCTGCGTCCACAGGCAACTCACAAGCTCGGCGTCTGGTCTTCAACAGGCGATATGACGCAGGCTGGCACTAGGCTTCGCGGGCGGCTCCGGACCAACTTTGCAGACCCGGGGTCCCCCGCGGCAGCCACTTGCGGGTCCTTGACAGGGGTCTTTGTGCAGGTCAGAGAACCGTGCTTGACGAGGGTCATGTGGGGGCAGTTGGATGTGAATCACACCGTTGTTATTCGTCCCGGGGGTTGAACCGCAGAAGTGAGCTTCGTCCACCTTCACGCACATACCGAGTACTCGATGCTCGACGGCGCTAGCCGTGTCACAGACATGTTCGAAGCTGCGGCCGACATGGGGATGCCGGCGTGCGCAATCACCGATCACGGCAACATGTACGGTGCGCTCGATTTCTACAAGACCGGCACCAAGACCGGGGTCAAGCCCATCATCGGTATGGAGGGTTACCTGTTCGGTGGCGGCTCACGCTACGAGCGGCCGCCTCAGCGCGACCACAACGACAAGGTCTTCCACCTGACCCTTCTGGCTTCGAACAACACCGGGTATCACAACCTGGTGAAGATCTCCTCCAAAGCCTGGCTCGAGGGGTTCTACTACTGGCCTCGTACCGACCACGAGTTGATCCAGGAGTACTCCGAGGGGCTGATCTGTCTGTCGGGTTGCCTTTCGGCGGAGATCCCGAAACTGATCCTTGCGGGAGACCTCGCAGGCGCCAGGAAGAAAGCGGCGTGGTACCGCGAGACGTTCGGTGATCGCTTCTATCTCGAGCTTCAGGACCACGGTATCCGCGAGCAGAAGCCGCTGAACGACGAACTGGTCCGGATCGGCCGTGAGATGGGCATCTCGTGGGTGTGCACCAACGACAGCCACTACACCAGCAAGGCAGACTCGCACGCTCACGATGTTCTGTTGTGCGTGAACACCGGTTCGGAGCTTTCGGATCCGAACCGCTTCAAGTTCGACTCTGACGAGTTCTATCTGAAATCTCCCGAGGAGATGGCGCAGCGTTTCGCGGCGTGGCCGGGCGCGTGCGAGACAACGCTCGAGATCGCTTCGCGCTGTAACGTCGACATGTCCTTCGACAACAACCTGCTTCCACACTTCGAGGTACCTGAAGGCGAAACCATCGAGTCGCACTTCGAGAAGATGGTTATGGACGGGTGCACGAAGCGTTACGGCGAGCCGCTCGAGCGCGAGGTGCGCGAGCGCGCCGAGTACGAGATGCGTGTCATCAAGGACATGGAGTTCCCGGCCTACTTCCTGGTGGTCCAAGACTTCGTCAACTGGGCCAAGGATCAAGGGATCCGTGTGGGTCCGGGCCGGGGGAGTGCCGCCGGCTCGATCGTGTCCTACGCGCTCGGGATCACCGAGTTGGACCCCCTGCGTTACGACCTGATGTTCGAGCGGTTCCTTAACCCCGAACGTGTCGAGATGCCGGACATCGACATCGACTTCGACGAGCGCAGGCGTGGCGACGTGATCAGGTACGTGACCGACAAGTACGGCGCGGATCGCGTTGCACAGATCATTACGTACGGCACCATCAAGGGGAAGCAGGCGATCAAGGATGCGGCCCGGGTGCTGGGCTTTCCCTTCCAGGACGGTGACCGCCTTACCAAGATGTATCCGCCGCTGGTCATGGGCCGCGACTATGGGCTCGCCCATGCCCTGGAGAATGCCCCCGAGCTCAAGCAGGCCTACGAAGCTGGAGGGGCCGCGAAGGAGATCATCGACACCGCGCTCGGTATCGAGAACCTCAAGCGTTCGGCAGGTATCCATGCAGCCGGCGTGGTGATCGGCCGTGATCCCCTGATCGAACACGTTCCACTGAAACGTGGCGACCACGACGAGGTTGTAACCCAGTTCGACATGAAGGGCATAACCGAGCTGGGGCTCCTCAAGATGGATTTCCTCGGCTTGAGGAACCTGACGGTCATCGAGCTAGCGCGCGACTACATCAAGGCCAACAAGGGCGAAGACGTTGACGTCGACAGACTCGACTTCGATGATCCCGACGTCTACAAGATGCTCCAACGAGGAGACTCGGACGGGGTGTTCCAGCTCGAATCGGATGGGATGCGAAGGCTGTTGGTGCAGCTCAAGCCTGAGAGATTCGAGCACATCATGGCTTTGATCGCACTCTACCGGCCCGGTCCGATGGAGCAGATCCCCGACTACATCGCCCGCAAGAACGATGCCGATAAGGTCGAGTACATCCACCCTTCGCTCGAGGACTTAACCAAAGAGACCTACGGGATCCTGGTCTACCAGGAACAGATCGTGATGCTTCTGCAGATGCTCGCGGGTTATACGCCCGGTCACGCAGACAAGGTCCGAAAGGCGATCGGGAAGAAGAACCGCGAGATGATGGCGGCCGAGAAGCCAGTCTTCATCGAGGGTTGTGTGAGCAAGGCGGGTATGACTCCCAAGCAAGCAGCCGATCTCTGGGCCAAGATCCAACCCTTTGCCGACTACTCCTTCAACCGGGCCCATTCGGCTTGCTACGCGTATATCGCCTATCAGACTGCATGGCTCAAGGCCCACCATCCGATCGAGTACGTGGCTGCATTGCTCACCTCGGTCAAGGATCGAAAGGACGACAAGCCCAAGTATCTGGCCATGGCCAGGCGTATGGGCATCGAGGTGCAGCTCCCCGACGTGAATACCTCTGCCGTTGACTTCACTCCGGTCGGCGAGCAGATCCGGTTCGGTCTGTCCGCGGTGCGGGGTGTGGGCGAGAACGTGGTCGAGAAGGTAATCGAAGCCCGCAAGAGCAAGGGTGAGTTCACATCTTTCTTCGATTTCTGCCGCAAGGTCGATTACGTCTGTCTCAACCGCAAGACGGTCGAGTCGCTGATCTGGGCCGGGGCTTTCGAAGCGTTGGGGCACACACGCAAGGGATTGTTGGACATCTTCGAATCTTCTGTCGCGCAGATCATCGACCAGAAGCGACGTGAAGCAGAAGGCCAGTGGTCGCTGTTCGGGTCCGTCGACGGCGCCGACGCTCAGCAGCACGATCCCTTAGTCCCCATCGACGAGCACGCCAAGCAGATCCTCATGCTCAAAGAGAAAGAGATGCTCGGTGTTTACGTTTCGGATCACCCTCTGCTCGGTGTTGAGGGCCTGCTTGCCCGCATGTGTGATTGTCCGATCTCGGCATTGGAAGGCCGCCCGCCCGGCGAGAACCTGCAGGTTGGCGGCCTGATCGCTGGCGTCACCAAGCGAGTGACCCGTAACGGCGGGATCATGCTCACCCTCGATGTCGAAGATCTGTCGGGGGCCTCGGTTGAGGTGCTCGTCTTCCCGAAGGTCTACGAACGCTTCGGCGGGATCATCGCTGCAGACAAGATCGTGCTGATACGCGGCCGGGTGGATCGAGACGTGCGCGATGACTCGGTGAAGATGATCGCTTCCGAGATCAAAGAGGCGGACCTCGGCGAGGACAAGCCTCTAGAGATCCGGTTGCCGGCGGCTTCTTGCACGCCTCAGGTCGTTTCGGACCTCAAGCAGGTTCTGTCCAGTCATCCGGGATCGACCCAGGTCTTCCTGAAACTCGAGAACGAGATGCGGAATTCGACGGTTCTCCGGTTGGGGAGCGAGTTCTGGGTCGATACCACCAACGGTCTGTACGCCGAGCTCAAGATGTTGTTGGGGCCCGACTCGCTGGCAACCACGGCCTGATCTTTTAGATCTCGAACGCTTTCCCCAAGCGATCGAGGTTGCGGATGTTGGTCGTGCCCGTGGTGCTGGCTTCAAGGTCGAACTCGCCGACTTCGTCGGGATCCCTGCCGATCATCTCTCGAGCTTTGCTGGGTAGTGGTTGCTTCGCGGCGTCGCGTGACTCCCAGAGGTAGATGGCGCCCCATCGGTTGCGATCGGGGTCGGCGACCCACTGCTTGAGGACCAAACCGGAGACCTGGGAAAAGGCGTCGACCGATTCCGTGGCGAGGTACGCCCGCAGCTCTTCGATCGTGACCTTGGAGCTAGCCATGTCCCACATCACGGTCCTGACGAACATGCCGCAAGAGTAGTGCCTGCGCGCCGGGGGGGACACTCTTATCCTTGCCCGTCGTGAAGCGCTGTCTCGTCGTTATCTCGATGATGTTGCTGCCTGCATGCACCGGATCCAGCGAACCTGCTGAGCCGTCCCAAGAGCGCGCCCCCATCCAAGATTCCGACAAGCTCGCATGCACCAACATCGACGATCAGATCGCACGCGCCCGCCGTGGATGGGTCCCTTACCGGGGCCAGGACATCGGCTTGATCCCGCGTGAACCGAACTACATCGGGTTCGCCGCTCAGCCCGTGCACACCGGGCCTTGGGACTACCTAGCCGAGATACCTCTGGTCTTCTATGGGCCGGGGATCGTCGATCCCACCGGGGACGTTGCGGGTGAGGTAACGCTTGCCGACGTGGCCCCCACGTACGCCAGCCTGGCGGGATACGAAGGATTCGCGCGCCAGAAGCTAGACGGGAAAGCTTTGGATATCTCGACGCGCAAGCCGGCCTTGATCGTGACCATGGTCTGGGACGGCGGTGGTTGGAACACTCTTCGTTCGCATCCAAGAGCATGGCCACACCTGAAAAGGGCGATGGCCGAGGGCATGTCGTTCGTCGAAGCGGAGATCGGCTCTACTCCATCGAATACCCCGCCCATCCACACCACGCTGGGAACCGGCGTCTTCCCGCGCCGCCACGGCATACCCGCCGTCAAGATGAGGGCCACGCCAGAGTTCATCGACCCCTATCTCGGCAATAACGCTGATCGGGTGCGAGTACCGTCACTTGCAGATCTCTACGACCGCTCCACCAACAACGAAGCCAAGATCGGGTTGGTGGCGACGGTCAACTGGCATCTAGGGATGATCGGTCACGGAAGTCACTTCCAGGGAGGGGACCGCGACCAGGTCACCCTCTTGAACGATCAGGCTGCCATCTTCGGGGATGCCACCGCCTATGAGCTCGTCGAACCCGCAGCAGGCTCGATCGCGAACGAAACCACGCAGCTCGATTCCGGGGACGGTGAGGTGGATTCGCAATGGCGAGGGCACGACCTCAGCGACCCTTCGGTGCGGTACTCGAGTCCAGCATGGGTGGGCTATCAGGCAGACGTCCTTGAAGCGTTCATCGCCGGCAACGGCTACGGCAAGACCGGCGGCTTGACGGACATGGTCTTCACCAACTTCAAGTCGATCGACGACGCCGGGCACAAGTGGGGTACGGACTCGCCCGAGGTGGCGGAACTGGTGTCTGCCACCGACGATGCCTTTAACGACCTGACCAAGAGCCTCGACCGGGTTGTGGGCGAAGGGCGGTGGCTGGTCGTCGTGACGGCAGATCATGGCCAAACCCCTTATCCGGCGGATTCAGGGGCCTGGCCGATCGGCGGCGGTGAGTTGCGACGGGATGTCAACGCAGAGCTCGACGCTAGCGATGACGGAAAAGACCTCGTGACGCAGGTCACGTCGGCAGGGGCATTCGTCGACCGTTCGCAGCTCCGCGCTGCTCAACTGACCTTGGCCGAGGTTGCTCGATGGATCGCCGGATACAGGGTCGGCGAGAACCTCAAAGACGGGACCGCGTTGCCGGAGGGTTTCGCCGGTCGTGAGGATGAACCGCTCTTCGACGCTGCGGTGGTTCGAGACGGAAAAGCGATAGTCACCTGTGAGCGGTAACCGGCCATGAGGGCGTCGAGGATCAGTTGACGTCGCCGCTGATCATCACCCGGTGCGGATAGGGGATCTCGACGCCGTGATCGTCGAAAGCGATCTTGATGCGCTCGCGAAGTTCACGGCCCACGTCCCACTGCTTGCCGGGCTTGGTGTCCACGATCATCCGCCAAACGACTTCGTACTCGCCCAGCATCTCGACACCGAGGACCTCGGGTTCGGCATAGATCTGGTTGGCGATCTCACCTTCGGCCCGAGAACCTGCGGCGACCTCCTCCAAGACCGAGCGAACCTTTGCAGGGTCTTCCTTATAGGCGACTCCGACGTCTACAACGGCTCGTGACCAGTCCTTGGATCGGTTCGCGACATGGTTGATGTCTCCGTTGGAGATGTAGTGAACGGTCCCGTCGATCGCACGCAGGCCTGTGACGCGCAGCGTCAGAGTCTCGACCTTTCCCGCGGCGACCCCGTTGATCTCGATGACGTCCCCTACTCCGTACTGATCCTCGAGAAGGATGAAGAATCCCGTAACTACGTCCTTGACTAGGTCCTGTGCACCGAAACCGATCGCAAGACCGACGATCCCCACACCGGCCAGGAGAGGGGCAAGATTGCCACCGAGACTCTCGAAGATGTAGATAGCGGCAAGCACCCAGATTACGACCATCCCCGTGGAGGAAAGGATGTTCGCAAGCGTGCGGGTCCGCTGAAGGTTCCGCATGGGAGTGGTGTTCTCCGACACCTTCGAGTCAACCCGCTGCGCAGCTCGTCTCATCATCCTCGCGGCTAGGAAAGCGACGAGAAGGATGAGGGCGATCCGGCCGCCGGTTTTGGCGGCATCCATGAAAGCTTCGTTCTCGGTGATCGCCGTGATGCTATCGAGGGACAAGGTCTTCCTCCTGAGACTCGCTCGTGTCGCCACCCGCGTCAGACCGTTCCTTGCGCCGTGGCCGCTTGCGCCCGGGAGCGTCGCCCGCTCTCACCCCTCGTTACCGGACCTACTACTACCTGTATCACGATGCTTGCGTCATGTCGCGCATCTGCGGCCGCTAGCGGTTTCGGGGGGTGCGATGTGCAGAGGCATCGCCCTTATTCCTCTCGACCCGGCCGCCTCGCTGGGGGATGATTGATGCATGCCTTGCTACAGATGCGCACGGATACAGACCGATCCCTCCAAGCACGAGGCGCCGTGGGGTCGCGGCGTCGTGGGCGCTAAGCAGATCTTGATCTGTCCCACCTGCCAGGAGCAGGACCCCTCCTGGGCCTCGCAGCTAGAGAGGTGCCCCCGCTGCGGCAGCACCCGGCTGTCGATGCAGCTCGGCTCGATCTCGTGCCGCTCTTGCGGCTATCTCGGCTGACGGCTGTCTCGATAAGAGGAGCCCACTCAAACCTGTAACAATCTGCACCCCGACGCCGACCCCCGGAGTTTCTCTTGCTCGAAGTCATCGATGGACGCCAACAGCAGGGCCCGGTGCACATATCCCGGCCCGTTCCGGTCAAAGGACACGCTCAAGCCAACCGCACGGTCACCGAGATCGTCGATGACGTGCGAGAGCACGGCGACCAGGCGCTTCTGCGGTGGACCGAGCAGCTCGACGGTCCACAGCTCGCTCCCGAGGATCTCTTGGTTGATCCGAAGCGCATCGAAAAGGCCCGCCGGCTCGTCCGCCCCGAGCTCCTAGATGCTCTCGAGGTCATGGCAGAGCGTCTGCGCTCTACGTGCGAAAGGCAGCGTCCGGAGGAGTGGATACAGCGTAGAGACGACGAGTTCGTCGGTGAGCTCATCAGGCCGCTGAAGCGAGTCGGTGCATACGTTCCTGGGGGCCGAGGGTCTTATCCCTCCAGCGTCTTGATGACGGCGATCCCCGCTGCCGTGGCAGGCGTAGAGGGCATCGCGGTGGCGACCCCCGCAGATGGGAGGGGTGACATATCCGACGCAACGCTGGCGGCTTGCTCTATCGCCGGAGTCTCTGAGGTTTACCGGATGGGGGGCGCCCAAGCGATCGCTGCTTTGGCTTACGGAACCGAAACCGTGAGGCCCGTCGGCAAGATCGTGGGCCCGGGCAACATCTACGTCACTTTGGCTAAGAAGCTCGTTTCTGGGTGGGTCGGCATCGACTCGATGGCCGGACCATCTGAGATCGCGATCGTCTCGGATGACGTTGCTTTCGCCGAACCGTTCGCACTCGACCTGATCGCCCAGGCCGAGCACGGCCCGCTAGGGGCCCACGTCCTCATCACCTGGGACCAGAAGCTGATCGAGGGCGTTCTTGCCATGCTCGACCGCAATGTCATCTCGCATGAGCGCTCCGAGGAGTTAGAGAACCACCTCATCGAGGGCGGCGTGGCGGTCCTCGTCCGGGACATCGATCACGCTATCGAGACGGTGAATGCATTCGCGCCCGAGCACCTCGAGTTGGTATTCGAAGGGGCCCAAGAGCGCCTTCACCAGATCAGCGATGCCGGGTCCGTCTTCGTAGGGAGGTATTCGCCGGTGGCGGTCGGGGACTACGTCGGAGGGACCAACCACGTATTGCCGACCGGAGGCACCGCCCGTTTCTCGAGCGCTCTAGGTGTGAATGACTTCGTGAAGAGGATCTACGTGTCCGGCTTCGATCGCACCGCTCTTGAACGCCTGGCGCCGCACGTCGAGGCTTTGGCTGAGGCGGAATCACTTCGAGCTCATGGTCGCTCGGTCTGGGGACGTCTCGACGGATGAGTACCCAAGGGACTCCTCCGGTAAGGGATGACCTCATTGATATCGAGGGCTATGTCTCACCACAGCTTCCGGCGAAGCATCGAATGAACACGAACGAATCACCGTTCCCGCCACCCGCGGCATTGATAGAGGAGGTGGGCGGCATGCTGCAGTCCCTGGAGCTCAACCGCTATCCCGAGCGAGATGCCGGCGCGTTATACGCAGCGTTGGAGTCGGTAACGGGGCATCAGCGCGAGAGGCTGTGGATAGCGAACGGGAGCAACGAGGTCCTGCTGCATCTGCTTCTGGCTTTCGGGGGTCACGGTCGGGTCGCCTTGACGTTCGAGCCCACCTATCAACTGCACTCATTGATCTCGCGGATCTCAGGGACCCAGGTGCGTCACGCCGCGCGTCGGGTGGGCTCGTGGGAAGTGGGTGCAGATGACGCCCGAACCGATGCCGACATCGTCTTCTTCTGTCATCCCAACAACCCGACCGGCGCTCTCGAGGACGCATCATCGATCGAGGCCGCGGCGCAAAGGGTTCCATTGGTGATAGTGGACGAGGCGTACATCGAATTCGCGGGGCCCGGCTCTAGCGTGGCCGGTCTGGTGGAACAACACCGGAACCTCGTGGTCGTGCGTACCTTCTCGAAGGCCTGGAGTCTCGCCGGCGTACGCCTCGGTTACCTCGTGGCTTCACCCGGCCTGGTAGCGGACCTTAAGAAGGTTCGGCTCCCGTACCACCTTTCGTCGTTCGCTCAAGCCGCGGGCGTAGCTGCGCTTCGTCATAGAGACGAGTCCACCCGGGCGGTCGAGAAGATCGTCGCCTCCCGCGAAGCGCTCCAAGAAGGGCTGAAGGCCATGGGAGTGAAGACCTATGACAGCTCGGCGAACTTCGTTCTGTTCGAAGTGCCCGATGCGCAGAGGGTGTGGCAAGCGCTGTACGACCGCGGCATCCTGGTTCGCAACTACCCTAGTAACCCAATGCTCGCCGATCATCTGCGAGTGACGGCAACGACGCCGGATGAAGGAGAAGCTTTCCTAACTGCCCTCAAGGAGTTGATGTAGTGCCCCCACAAGCGCGGCGTGCAGAGATCTCGCGAAAGACGACAGAGACCGAGGTCACGGTCGGACTCGATCTCGATGGCGGCGAAGTGTCGGCTTCCACCGGAGTCTTCTTCTTCGATCACATGCTGGACCAGCTCGGAAGACACGGTCGTTTCGGATTGTCTGTGAAGGCCACGGGTGACCTAGAGATCGACGCTCACCACACCGTAGAGGACACGGGTATCGCTCTCGGTCAGGCGCTCGATGAAGCACTGGGAGATCGTGCCGGCATCCGCCGCTACGGCGACTCGCTGGTGCCGATGGAAGAAGCCCTGGCCTCCGTTGCCGTGGATATCTCGGGACGGCCTCTGCTCGTTTACTCGGCGGACATCCCAGCCGAGTCGATCGGCCAGTACGAAACGGTTCTTACCGAGGAGTTCCTCCAAGCGCTCGTACGTAAAGCGGGATTGACGCTGCACGTCACTCTGAAGCACGGACGCAACCCCCATCACTGTGTCGAAGCGATCTTCAAGGCGTTGGCCGTGGCATTGGGTGAGGCGACGTCGATCGATCCGCGTGCCCGCGGCGCCGTTCCGTCAACCAAAGGTGTGCTTTGAAGGTAGCGCTGGTCGATTACGGGATGGGCAACCTGCACAGCGTCGCGAAGGCTCTTGAGTTCGCTTGTGCCCAAGTAGTCACGATCAGTGCTCCCGAGCAAGCGCGGGGAGTGGACTCCATCTGTATCCCGGGACAAGGGATCTTAAATAGATGCATGAAGTCACTTCGTGAGCGTGGCTTCGACGAGATGTTGGACGATTGGATAGCGCAAGGCCGCCCATATCTGGGGATCTGTCTTGGGATGCAGGTTCTGTTCGAATCGAGTGAAGAGGCAGGGGGCACAGAAGGACTGGGGCTCATCAAGGGACACGTCACGAGGTTGCCCGATAGAGTCACCGTCCCGCACATCGGCTGGAACACGGTCGATGGTGAGCACTATTACTTCGACCATTCGTTCGCGGTACATCCCGAGGATGAATCGATAGTCGATGGTTGGTGTGAGCACGGGGACAGGTTCGCAGCGTCGATCAGGACAGATCCGATAACCGCCGTGCAGTTCCACCCCGAGAAAAGTGGAGTGGCCGGCCTCGAACTCCTTAGGAAGTGGGTAGAGCAGCTATGAGTTTCACGGTATTCCCTGCGGTCGACATCTCGGGCGGCAGATGTGTCCGTCTGCTGCAGGGCAGGTTCGGCACCGAGACCGTGTATTCCGACGACCCCACCGAAGTTGCAGTCGGCTTCTCGCGCGCCGGAGCGCGGTGGTTGCACATCGTGGATCTCGATGGCGCCAAGACTGGCGAACGGATCAACCGAGAGCTGGTCCTGAAGGTCATAAGAGCTGCGTCCTGCCCGGTGCAGGCGGGTGGCGGTCTGAGGACCCTCGACGACGTTGAGGAGGTTCTGGCTGCAGGGGCGAACCGAGCGGTGCTGGGCACGATCGCGTTGGAAGACCCTGATGAGATGGCGCGCGCCTGCAAGCGATACGGCGAGCGGATAGCGGTGTCTCTGGATGCCCGCGGGGGCGAGCTTGCCAGTCACGGGTGGACGGTCGGAACGGGCGTGCCGGTATTGGATGCCGTGAAGTCGTTCGAGGCGGCCGGTGTCGCTCGTTTCATCTACACCGATGTGTCCCGGGATGGGACGATGACGGGGCCAGACATCAAGGGACTCTTGCGCTTGAAAGAGGCTACCGAACTGCCTGTGGTTGCTTCCGGCGGGATCGCCTCGCTCGACGACCTCAAGCAGGTGGCGCGACTCTTTTCGGAAGGGATCTCGGGCGCGATCGTCGGCCGCGCTTTCTATGAGAACAAGTTCGACGTCAAGGATGCGAACCTGGCAGCAGACGCTGCTTCGAACGGCCGCGATGAGGAACCGTTGATAGAACGATGAATCTTCACCCCTATTGCGAACCGATCGCGATGCTTCTCGGAACCTGGCGTGGTGAAGGCCGAGGCTTCTATCCGACGATCTCCGATTTCACCTACACGGAAGAGGTCGTGTTCGGCCATGTGGGCAAACCCTTCTTGACCTACAGCCAGCGAACATGGGACCCGGCAACCGAGGCACCGATGCACGCGGAAACTGGGTTCTGGCGTTGCGCAGAACAGGGCACGCTCGAGGTCCTGTTGGTGCATCCGTTCGGCTTGGCGGAGGTCTCGACCGGCCGGGTCGAAGGCGAGACGGTGTCGGTTTCCACCATCGCAACGGTCCCGGTGCCGAGTGCGAAGGTCGTTTCGGAGGTCACCCGGACCCTGACCGTCGGTTCAGGCGTACTGACGTATGAGATCTCGATGGCGGCAGTTGGCGAACCCCTGCAGGCGCACTTAGAGGGTCGCCTCGAGAAGATCGGCTAACCACGTGTCTCGATGGCACTGAGCCCACCGTCTTGCGTACCGCCGCAGCATCAGCACCGGTAGTCCTGGGCGCCGGTATCCGGGTAGCGTGACCGGCATGTTGGCTAAGCGGGTCATCCCATGTTTGGACGTCGATAAAGGACGCGTCGTCAAGGGAGTTCGCTTCGTTGACATCGTCGATGCCGGCGATCCGGTCGAGCTTGCGGCGCGCTATGACCGTGAAGGTGCGGACGAGATCGTGTTCCTAGATATCACGGCATCCCACGAAGGCCGCGGGACCATCCTGGAAGTCGTCACGAGGACGGCAGAGACGGTATTCATCCCCCTGACGATCGGCGGTGGGATCCGATCCGTTGCCGACGTGCGCGCTACGCTCCTGGCGGGAGCCGACAAGGTCGCTATCAACAGCGCCGCCGTCGCCGATCCGGGCCTGATCGAGAGGGCTGCAGGCGAGTTCGGGAGTCAAGCGATCGTTCTGGCTATCGATGCAAAGAGAGCAGGGGACCATTGGGAAGTCTTCGTGAATGGTGGGCGCGTGGCGACGGGGATGGACGCGGTTGCTTGGGCCGCCAGGGGGGCTAAAGCAGGGGCCGGGGAGATCCTCCTCACCTCGATGGATGCCGACGGCACCACCGAGGGTTACGACCTTGCCTTGACGCGGGCGGTGTGTGATGAGGTCGGCGTCCCGGTCATCGCTTCGGGGGGTGCGGGGTGCGCCGAGCACCTGGCAGACGCGGTCGACCCTGCGCTCGGTGGGGCCGAGGCCGCGCTCGCGGCGTCGATCTTTCACTTCGGCCGAGTGTCGATCACGGAAGCGAAGCAGGCACTAGATGAGCGGGGGCTGCCGGTTAGGATGCCGCAACCATGACGACTTTCCTGCATGTAGCCGACGCGCTCAGCTCACCAGCGATGCGCCATGAGGTCGGCGAGGCCGTGATGGACGATCTGATCTTCATCGAGCATGACGGCAAGCGGATCGTTGTGGGCACGATCTTGGAGCGATCCATCTTTGAGACCCGAGAAGACATCGTTGACGAGTTCTGGCTGATCCACGATATGGGGGCAGACCAGCTGGTGAAGGACGAGTCGTTCCCACACCGGCATCTGATGGCCGAGATGGCCGTGCGCGCGTTGGCCAAGCTCGGGACTTCCACGGTCACCGTACCCCCGAGTTTCCGCTTGAACGAGGCCGACTACATCCGTTCCAAAGGCATCGAAGTCGTGATCGACGACGATGCTTGGGCGCTACGGCGCAGACGAAAGACCCCTTGGGAGCTAGAAGGCATCGAGCGCGCTCAGCGGGCTGCCGATACTGCGATGCTCACCGCCTCGCGGATGCTCAGGGAGGCGACGCCAACTTCGGATGGTCACCTGCGCTTCGAAGGCGAGATCCTCACTGCCGAGTGGATACGCCAAGCGATGGCCTCCGAACTCCTTACGCAAGGCGCCGAGAGCGAAGAGATCATCGTTCATTCAGGTGAAGCTTGCTTGCGAGGGCATGACATCGGTGCCGGCCCCATCCTTCCAGATCAGTCCTGCATCATCGATTGTTTCCCGCGCGACCGACGAACGGGTGTCTACACAGACATGACGCGAACGTTCGTTCCCGGGGAACCTACGCCCGAGCTGGTGAGGCTTCACGCTCATTGCCGTGAGGCGCTCAGTCTCGCCTTGGAGTATGCGCAACCGGGGTCCGAAGGGCCTCACAAAGCGGTCGTCGGATTCTTCCACTCCCTCGGCTATCCGACCTTCGATCACCATGAGGGCGACGGACCTCTGACTCACGGCTTCTTCCACTCGATCGGTCACGGCGTCGGGCTCGAGGTGCATGAACGGCCTCGTCAGGGACGTCGCGCAGAGGTACTGCAAGAGGGCGACGTGATCGCGATCGAACCTGGTCTGTATTTCGAAGGCCTTGGCGGAGTCCGGCTGGAAGACACGGTTCTGATCACCGATACGGGCTACCAGCACTTCACGGATCCGCTCCCTTACGACCTGTGAGCGCTACAGGCGGAGCCGGTGATCTCTCGATCGAAGAACTGAAGTTCGATGAGCGCGGTCTGCTCCCGGCCATCGTTCAAGATCGCCAGACCAAGGACGTGCTCATGCTGGCCTGGTGCGACGCAGAAGCGTTGCGACGCACGCTGGACAGCAGGACTACCTGGTTCTGGAGCCGGTCCCGGCAGGAGTACTGGAACAAGGGGGCTACCTCGGGCAACACTCAGAAGGTCGTGGAGGTTCGCTACGACTGCGATCTGGACGCGGTGTTGATGGTCGTAGATGCTGCTGGTCCTGCGTGTCACACGGGCAATGACTCGTGCTTCTATCGACGCTTGTCATGACAACTCACAGACCGGATCTGCGGGAATTCCTCGAACTGGCCAAGACCCACAACGTGGTACCCGTGTGGCGGGAGGTGCTGGCGGACCTGCAGACGCCCGTCGCCGCGTTCTTGCGTCTCGACCCGCAACCGAACGGGTTCTTGCTGGAGAGTGTTGAAGGTGGGGAGCGCTGGGCTCGATATTCCTTCCTCGGTGGGGATGCTTTCTTGACCGTGACCGCGCATGAGGGCCGTATCACCCTGCAGGGCGATGCCCCTGTGAGCCCGGCCGAAGGAGAGGGACCTCTCGCCTACGTACGTCGATTGCTTGCAGCATTCGAAGCTCCGAGATTGGAGGGGCTCCCACCGCTTCACGGTGGAGCGGTGGGTTTCGTCGGTTACGACGCCGTGCGTGAGCTGGAGCATCTGCCGGCACAGCCCCCGGACAGCCTTGGTCTGCCTGACCTCGCGCTGCTTTTCACCCGTAGCTTCGTCGTCTTCGATCACCTTTCGCAACGGGCGTCCATTATCACCAACGTACTTATCGACGACGACCCTGAAGCTGCTTACTCCGATGCTTGTGCCCGCTGTGACGAGATCGTCGAGAAGCTCTCCCACCCGATCGGAACCGCGCAGAGCGACCTGAATCTCAGTGATGCGATCGAGTTCCGTTCCGATGTGGATGACGATGAGTACGCTCGGTGGGTAGAGACCGCCAAGGAACACATCTACGCGGGAGACATCTTTCAGGTAGTTCCGGCCCGGCGTTTCGAGACCGATCTTGAGGGTTCTGCATTTGGCGCCTATCGAGCTCTAAGGGCGCTGAATCCAAGTCCCTACATGTACTTCCTAAGGTTCTCGGGAACCGATAAGTCGCCGGCGTTCGAGATCGCCGGCTCCTCACCGGAACCACTCGTGCGCGTTCAAGGCTCCGAGATCGTCACCCGTCCCATCGCCGGCACTCGCCGCCGTGGTGCGAATGAAGATGAGGACCGAGTCCTGGAAACCGCGCTCCTTTCCGACGAGAAGGAGCGAGCCGAGCATGTGATGCTGGTCGATCTCGCACGTAACGATGTCGGCCGGGTGGCCAGCTACGGAACCGTGACGGTCGATGAGTTGATGGTCGTCGAGCGCTATAGCCACGTGATGCACATCGTGAGCAGCGTGAAGGGGCGCCTCCGTGAAGACCTCGATGCGTTCGACGCTCTGACCGCTTGTTTCCCTGCGGGGACGGTTTCGGGCGCTCCGAAGGTGCGAGCGATGGAGATCATCGATTCCCTCGAGAGGAACAAGCGCGGTCCTTACGCGGGCGTGGTTGGCTATTTCGACTTCTCGGGGAACCTCGATACATGCATCACGATCCGAACGATCGTTGCTTGCGGCGGCAAGGCGTTCGTCCAAGCGGGAGCCGGTGTCGTGGCGGATTCGGACGGAGCTGCTGAGGCCGAAGAGACGCGGCGGAAGGCCGAAGCACTACTCAGAGCTGCGGTAGCTGCCCGGCATCTTGATGACGCAGACACCTAGTCTTGCGAGGAAAGGGCCCTTGCTGCTTCCGCAGTGAGGTTCAGCCGCACCCGGGACCCGGTGATCTCGCCGATCATGTCCGCCGGTACGAAATGGTCGGTGCTAAGCAGGCCGTGCTTGAAAGTGATGCCCGAGAAGATGTCCTTGCCGACATCGGCGACCACATCGGATACCTTGCCCAACTCCTCTCCGTCTGCAGCTAAGACGGGAGTGCCCTCTTTCAATGCCATCCATGAGATCGGTGCATCTGTCATGGCCGCCATACTAGTGTCCCCTCGCATGAGTAGTGCCAAGGTCGATTGTCTGTGCGAGGGGACACTAGGTCGATGAAACTGATCGGGAACGTATGGACGGTCCTTCTACTGCTGGTGGCAGTATCCGGGATCGCTTGTACGGCGTCGTCGCCCGCCCGCGACCCGGCTGAGGTTGAAGGTCCGGCGCGCGTCGAGATGACGACGGTTGAGGAACACGCCGAACAGTTCAACACCGACGTTCCTGTGCGCGAAGCCGGTTCGCAGGAAGAGCAAGCTGCCGCGAGTTACATCACCGGCACCTTGCAACGGAATGGGTATCTAGTACGCCTCGAAGCCGTCCCCGTTGGTGATCTGGTCAGCTCCTCGAACCTCATCGGTCAACCGCCGGGTGGCGAGCTGCCGCAGGTCATCGTGACGGTCGCTTACGGCACCGATGGAGACGGAGACTCGGACGGTCTTGCGCTTGGACTTTTTCTCGAGTTGGCTCGTGCCCTCAACGTCGAAGAGCCCGACCACCAGGTGTTCTTCGTGGGGCTTGGAGCAGAGGATGCCGAAGCAGAGGGGGGCTATCTCGGTTCCAGGCGCCTCGCACAGATGATGACCGACGAAGATTGGGATCCCTTGGTCGTCCAACTCATCGACATCACCGAGGGCGGGCAGTTGGGAGCTTCTGGCGACCGAGCCGACGAGTTCATCGAAGCCATGACCGCAACGACGGGACCATTCGTCGAATTCGATCCTGGGTCGGTCACTGTGGAGGTTGACGTGTTCGCTCGCGCTGGCTTCGAAAGCCTGCTTGTGACCGGGGATGCAGAGAAACTGTCAGAGGTGTTGCTCGACTACTTGCGTCGCTTCACCGGCTAGCGGCGCTAGGGTGCCTATCAGATGACATTCCTGAACGAGCTGATGGAGTCGACACGGCAACGCGTCATCGACTCGCAAGAAAAGATCTCCGAAGGGGCCTTGGAGCAGCGGATCGCGTCCGTACCGGAGGCGAAGAGTCTCAAGACTGCCTTGACGTCGGCGCCGATGACTCTCATAGCGGAGATAAAGAGGGCGACCCCCAGCAAGGGGCCGCTTGATCTGGAACTCGACCCGCGCAAGCTTGCACATGCTTACGCGCAAGGTGGTGCGGCGGCGATCTCCGTGCTCACCGAGCCAACGGGCTTCAAGGGTTCTCTTGATGACATGCAAGCGGCGACGGAGGCAGGCCTTCCCGTTCTTCGCAAGGACTTCATCATCGATGAATGGCAGATATTCGAGGCGCGGGCGTGGGGAGCCGATGCCGTGCTTCTGATCGTTCGATGCGCCGGAGACCGGCTTCCAAGTCTCTATTCCACGGCAACCTCTCTGGGCATGGATGCCCTCGTTGAGGTCATGGATGAGAAAGAGGTGGAGAAGGCCATGGAGGTTGGAGCCGAGATCGTGGGCATCAACCACCGCGATCTCGAGACCTTCGAGGTCGATCCACAACGAACCCTCAAGCTGGCGCCGCTCCTCGGCACAGACGTCGTGGTGGTGTCGCTTTCGGGGGTGTCGGAGCGAAGCCAGGTAGAAGCCCTGGCCACCGCCGGAGCGCGCAGCGTTCTGGTGGGGGAGAGCCTCGTGACGGCGCCCGATCCGGCCGCCAAGATCGGGGAGCTGTTGGGTCGATGACCGAGATGGCCAAGGTGCCGGACGGTTTCGGCCGGTTCGGCGAGTTTGGAGGCAAGTACGTTCCCGAAGCGCTCATGGGGGCACTGGACGAACTCGAGCGCGGATGGGAAGCGGCGGTCGCCGACCGAGCATTCTCTGAGGAGTTGACTCGGCTTCGCCGCGAGGTGGTGGGCCGCCCGACCCCGCTTTACGAGGCCAAGAGATTCTCGGAGTTGGCTGGATGCAGGGTGCTCCTCAAACGTGAGGACCTCGCGCACACGGGTGCACACAAGATCAATAACACCGTAGGCCAGGTTCTCTTAGCCAAGCGGATGGGCAAGCAGCGGATCATCGCCGAGACCGGAGCAGGGCAACATGGCGTGGCCACGGCTACCGCTGCGGCCTACTTCGGATTGCCGTGTGTCGTGTATATGGGCGCGGTCGATGTGTCTCGTCAGAACCTCAACGTGATCCGGATGCAGATGTTGGGCGCTGAGGTGCACGCGGTAGAGAGTGGATCGGCGACGTTGAAGGATGCGATCAACGAAGCCTTGCGCGACTGGGTCACGAACGTCGAGGACACGCACTACGTGATCGGTTCGGTCGTCGGACCGCACCCGTATCCTGAGTTGGTCGGAGCCTTGCAATCGGTGATCGGGGACGAGGCGCGCGCCGAGTGTCTCGAGTTGACCGGTGCCCTTCCCGACGAGGTCGTCGCCTGTGTCGGTGGGGGTTCGAACGCGATCGGTCTGTTCCGATCCTTCTATCGGGATCAAGATGTGGTCCTCACCGGGGTTGAAGCGGCAGGTGAAGGGCTCGACAAGCGCCACGGGGCATCGATCAGCAGGGGTGAGCCGGGCGTCCTTCACGGGGCTCGGAGCTTGTTGCTGCAGGATGACCAGGGCTTGATCGCCGAAGCTCACTCGATCTCTGCGGGGTTGGACTACCCAGGCGTTGGTCCCGAGCACGCGTGGCTGGCGACCTCGGGCCGGGCGCGCTACGTGGCGATCGACGACCACCAGGCCATCCGGGGATTCAAGGCTCTTGCCCAGTCCGAAGGGATCCTCTGCGCGCTCGAGACGGCTCACGCCATCGCATACGTTTTGGACACCGACGTGTCTGGCACCGTATTGCTAGGTCTTTCGGGCCGCGGCGACAAAGATGTCGCAACGATCGCTGAGGTCCTGTCGCGGTGACCGCCCTTCTTGCGCACCTTTCCGGCCGAGTGGATGCCGGGGCCAAGCTGCTGGTCCCGTACGTCATGACCGGTCTGCCGGACCGGGTGTCGTTCCCGGCCGCCTTTGCTGCTGTCGCGGAGCATGCCGACGTGGTCGAACTCGGCCTTGCTTACTCGGACCCCTTGATGGACGGTCCCGTGATCGCTGCGGCGGGGGAGCGAGCGTTGCGGGAAGGGGTCGGACCTCGGCACGCTTTGGACCTAGCAAGAGAGCTGCCCGCTGGTGTTCCCCGCGTCGTCATGACCTACTACAACCCGATCCACAAGATGGGCGAGGCGGAGTTCTGCCGCGTGGCAGCGGATGCCGGCGTCTGCGGCCTGATCGTCCCGGACATCCCCATCGAGGAATCGGGCGGCCTGCGTTCCAGTGCGGCCGAGCACGGTCTTGCATGGATACCCCTTGTGGCCCCGACCTCATCTCGCAAGCGGGTCGAGTCGATAGCTGCAACGGCCACGGGTTTCGTCTACGCGGTCTCGACCTTAGGGGTTACCGGGACCCGCCGTTCGTTGTCCGAGCGGGCCTTTGCTGTGGTTTCGGCTTGCAGGGAGGCCACCGACCTCCCCATCTGTGTCGGGATCGGGGTGAGCGATGCTGTCCAGGCGGTACAGGCCGCCGAGCATGCAGACGGGGTGGTGGTCGGCAGCGCCGTGGTGGCAGCGCTTCTGGAGACCGGCGCGCAGGGCGCGAGCGCCTTTCTGGCAGAGCTCCGCTCGGCCTTGGACAGGATGTCCGTATAGCGCCGGGAAAGGGCGATTTACGTAGTTCTCTCTAGGGCTTCAAGGCTCAATTCCGGGGTACAGCTACCGATAGGTGTTTCAGTAGCCGAAGTTCCAACCGATGACCCGGAGGGACACCATGAAGCAAGTGAGGATCTTCAAGGGCCGCAGGCCCCGTTAGGAACCGAGCCTTGCCCCCGGGTGCTACGCGCCCTCGTCTTCATGGTTCATCGCCATCTCTTGACCGTCCCGCGTAAACGCATCTTGTCGTCGCGCGTCTTCTTGTAGCCTGCGTAGCCTGCCGCGGTGCTGGAATGGCTTACAGGATCGGCTCAAACCCGATTGTTCCGAAAGGGACGTGTGGGTTCGAATCCCACCCGCGGCACTTGTGTGATGTCGCGGGGCATGGTGGACGGGTGTCGCGGAGCATAGTGGACACTCGTCAACCTTGCCCTCGCGGCTGAT
>CALMBW010000009.1 GCA_937863385.1 uncultured Actinomycetes bacterium
GCCTTTTCCCGGCCTTCTCACTAGCCTTTTCCCGGCCTTCTCACTAGCCTTTTCCCGGCCTTCTCACTAGCCTTTTCCCGGCCTTCTCACTAGCCTTTTCACGGTCAAGGGAGTCTCACCTTCACTTTCGAGCCGGTTCTGCTTCGCCCACCGACGCCAGGCTGGTGGGAGAGGTTCTGAGCATTTCGAAGATGTGTCGCCGAACGAGGCCGCAGCGGTCTTGCAAGACATCCAAACCGCCGGGCGCGCTATCAGGCATGCCACTGGCGCCGATCGGATCAACTACGCGATCCTGGGTAACGAGATCCCGCACGTGCACGCACACCTGATCCCTCGCTTCGGAAAGGGCGAGCTCTTACCGACCAGACCTCCTTGGGAGGACCCGCGACCTTTCGGAGAACTCAGAGAAGGAGCGGCGAGGGACTGGGTACGAAGGATCGGGGATGCAATCGAAACGATCTCCTCGTAACTGTCTGTACGATCAGAGTTCGCGGCCTCTCTGCCAGGATTGCGTCGCCGGGCGACGCAGAAGTTGGCTGGAAACGCGAAGGGTGGTGGGCTTGCCGCCCGGGCCTGCCGCTCGTTGTCGGCCAGTTTGGACCTCGCCTAGCGACGCCAGGCTGGTGGAGTCGCCAAGCGGTTAGCGCCTCAATACGCTCGGCTGCCGGAACTCAAAGACGTTCCCTTTGCGCCAGGCCTCGTATTCGGGGTGGTCGTGACCGAAATGTCGAACCAGCGGCAGCAGGTCCTCCAAGGGAAGCGCCTCCTCGGCCACCACCGCCGTCGGACTGTCTTCGGGCCCGAGTGGAGTCCAGTCATAAGGCATCGCAACACGGGGTCCGAACAGGATCAGGTTGCGGGTGCCAGGAAGCGCTGCACTAGGAACCGTGAAGGCATCGGGCATTGCAGGATCGGTCAGTAAACGTTCGCCGAGTTCCTGGCAACCACCGTAGTCATCCGAGACCAGGTGATATGGCTCGATCCCGAAAGTTGCCGCATTGTCGAAACGGATGTCATGGATCGCGCGAAGGTCCAGCCTTGCCGACCAAACCCTCTGGCGCAGCTCATTCACATCGTCTGCCGTCCTCAGCGCATGAGCCCTGATGATCTCCGCCCACGGTGTTAGCGGATTCAGCGACCAATACTGGACCGGCCCCCTTGAGAGTCTGTTGTAGCGGCGCGCCCAACGGTTCGGACTGACCCGAAACGGAGTGTCCCAGGATGAGATGCGGTAGGCGACAAGGGACGGCAACAGACCAACTAGCTTGCCGCGCTAGAGCGCGCAGCGGCTGCCAGATGAGTGAGTTGCTCGAAGGTCTGTCGTTTGGTTAGCAGATCCTTCGGCGCCCGACCCTTGAGTTCGGGATGGGGCCTCTCGAGCCAGGCAACTACACCAGGACCTGAGAATCCATGACGCAAGTGGTTAGACATCTTCGCCAGAAGGTGGATCCGCAACGCGTCCTCATCGTGCGGCGCCGAGGGGTCCGCCGGCGATAACCACCGATGCAGGGTTCTGGGGGTGACGTCCAGGATGTCGGCGACGACAGCCTGCGGCACATCGAGGATGTCAACCAGCCACCGAAGAACCTCTTTGGCGGGAACATCCGCTGCAACGTCCGCTCCTTCAACGACGTCGCGTAGCGCCTGACGCATCTTCTCCAGCGCGACGCGTAGCTGGCGGCGCTTCTCGGTGACACTTGACTGGTCAAGAGCGCGCAACGCAGCGATCAGACCTTGCTGAAGTGCCAAGATCAAGTAAGGATCCACCCCGGATCGTTCGGAACCAAAAAGATCGACGACTTCTTTGCTTAAAGATGCAACGAGACGCTCAACCTCAGCCGGGACAGCCTTTGCACGAGCCAGCGAGTCATTCGCCTCTTTGACTCGTTGCTCGAGTTCCGAGGCGATTGCGGGATCAAGTATCGAAGACAGCGCGGGCCTCCACTCCATCGCTCATCACAAAGGAAGCGCTATGCCGAATATCGTCAGCTTACACTGACATCTTTAGGACATCCGGTTTCCCACCACCTTCGGTCACCGGGCCGTGACCCCTCTACAACCGATGGATGCCCTCAGGCGCTGCAGCAGCCAGAGACCCCGGGCCGCATCCTCGCTCCTCGTTCTTTGCCGATCTGGCACCGCTCGGCGACGCCAGGTTGGCAATGACCGGCTTCAGGTGCCGTCGGAGGAAAGTTGGGTCTCGAAGGGATCCTCGATGGGCAGCCGGGCTCCGAAGACTTTGTTCCTGATCACGTCGAGGGCCGGCGCTGCAACGTAGAAGCGCCCCCGCTTCTCGCCCACCGGTTGGAGCAGACCAGCTTCCACCAGCGCCCCGAGATCCTTGGTCGCGAGATTGTCAGACACCTCGCTGATCGGCTGATAGGTGGCGCGTCGCACGCGGTATCCCTGGGCCGCATCGAACAGTGCGAAGAGATACCGCTCGGGCATGCCCCGGCGCGCTGCTTCGTCGGTGAGCAGTGACCACAGGCGCTCGGACTCAGTCCATCGTCTTTGGACCGTCTTGGTTTGGCGATAGTGGGCGGTCAGGCAGAACCTCACCCACGGCCGGGCGTCGTTCTGAGGCTGCCAGTAGCCCCGCCCGACCTCGGCGAGGACCTTGTAGTAGTCCTGCGTGTTCCTGCCTAGGTATTCCTCGATACTGCAGAACTCTGGGGCCAGGATCCCTTCGCGAGCCAGAACGAGGGTCTGCAGACAGCGGGCCATACGCCCATTGCCATCCCTGAAAGGGTGGATGAGAACGAGGTTCAGATGCGCCATGGCAGCTGCAACGATGGCCGGTTCATCGTTCGTCTCATTCAGCTGGTCGGTCAGCTCTTGAACCAGCCCGGGCACCCGCTCGGCTTCAGGACCTTCGTAGACGATGTCACCCGAGGAACTCTCACGCACGAAGATCACACCGCGCCTGTAGGTCCCGGGGTCCTTGCTTACGGACCGGTCCAAGATCATGAAGTGGAAGCTGCGGATCGTTGCGGGTGAGTACGAGAAGTGCTCATCGTTGGCAAGCATGAGTACGTATGTCATCGCTCGCTGGTATCCCTCGACGGCGTGGGTCGTCGGTTCGTCGGCCTCGATCGGCGCCTCGCCCTCGGCCACCGCTATCGCATCGTCCAGGGTCATGTTGTAACCCTCGATGCTGTTGGACGCCTGGATCGCTTTCGCCAAGTGGATCCGACGGAGCAGACCCGTCCACGCGCGCGGTTGATAGACGGCCCACCGAAGCTGTTCCTGCAACTTCAGGATGCGGCCGATCACGTCTTGGTCGTGAGCGTCTAGGCGTGAGGTCTCGAGCAACACGGTTGTAATCCCTTTACTAGACGGCCCGGGGTTGTAGCGCCTAAGCGCGCCGGTCACAGCGGGTCCGGCTCAGCGGAGAAAGCCAAGGAGACGATCCACGGGGCAGTCTGTCTCGACAAACTTCTTCATGCCGGTTTCGCTTCGCTCGGCGACGCCACGGCCCGCCGAGATGCTCGGCTTAGGAACGGTAACGAGAGGTGCGTAGCTCGGCGCGCAAGGAATCGATCTCGCTGCGTAGATGGCGCTCTTTCATCTCGATGAGGGCCCGGAGGTGGCGAAGCTCGTCCTTGTGGGCCTCGCGCTCGATACGCAGCATGGCCTCGAGATAAGACCCCGAGCCGAAGATCCGGCCCGTCCATGACCGAGACTGCCGGTCACCGAGGGTGCCGATCCAAGCGGCCAGAAACATCGAGAGGCTGAGCAAACCGAGGAACACGATGAACGCCCACTCGGCCGCAGTGGGTTCCGTTTCGCCCATGAGAGTCCTCCTTGCCTTGGTGGATATCCCTCGTCGTTCCTGATTCATACCATAGTATGGCTCTAGTATGACCGAGAAGATCGCCATCAGTCTGCCCGATCAACTGCTGCGGATGATCGAACTCGAGCGCAAGCAGCGGGGGATGTCTCGCAGCGAGTTCCTGCGCTTCGCCGTGCAAGAGCACTTCGCCCGCGTCGCCGAACGCAACAAAGAAGCCGCCTACGTGGCCGCGTATCGTGCCGACCCCGAACGCGTGGGCGAGTGGGACGAGGTCATCGCCGAGGGCTTGCGAGCGTGGGGTGAGCTGCCGTGGGAACCGGGTGATGAGGCGCGCTGAGGTGTGGTGGGCCGAGCTGCCCCCACCTGCCGGGCCGCGGCCGGTGGTGCTGCTGTCGCGCGACGCGGCGCTGGCAGTTCGGGCACTCCTAGTGGTTGCTCCTGTAACCACGAGGTCGCGCGGGCTTCCAGTCGAGGTTGCGCTGGGGGCCGACGAGGGCCTGCCGCTTGTGTGCGTGGTCAACTGCGACATGATCGGCACGATCGACAGGTCGTGGCTGCGCAAGCGTCTCGGGATCCTCGATCACGACAAGGTGAGCGAGCTGGACGAAGCCTTGCGCTTCGCCCTCGGACTCCGCTGAATCGTGCCGGCCTGGCACCACTCGGCGACGCCAGGCTGGCCGAGATGTCGAGAGTGGGTCAGGGGGTGAGTGTTCGGAGTAGGTCTCTGGGGCTCATCACCAGCTCTTGCAGCTCTGGCTGCTGGGTCAGGTGCTTATCGCCCGACACGAGAACGTCCACCGCTGCGGATCGGGCGAGTGCCACGAGATAGTCATCGTCAGGATCGGCGGTTGCACGGGGGATCTCCTTTGGGTCCTCCCACACGACGGCCAGGCGCGCCAGGATGTCGATGAAACCATCGGCCTCTTGGAGAGAGACGTAACGCCTGAACTTGTCTCGGTTCAACGTCGATCGAGTCTCGTCGAGCAGATGCGGACAGACGATGAGATCGAATCCCCCATCCAGCCATTCTTTGAGCAAGAGAGCCGGAGCCCCATCGGCTGAGAGAAGGGCGGCGATCAAGAACGCCCGGATCTAGAACGGATCTAGAACGGCCCGGATCATGGGGTACGCGAGTCGTGGAGCTCCTCGTAGGCGATATCAAGAGCTTCGGTTTCGCTCAGCGAAGCTTTCTCCCAGATGTTCTGGAGAGCATCGAGGCCGAGATAAGAGCGCAAAGCCTCTTCGAGCACCTCGGAGTCACGGCGACCCGTCCGAGCGGCCCACACCTTGGCAGTGCGAAGCACTTCTGAGTCCAGATACACCGTCGTCTTACTTTTTGCCATCAATACATCAGAAATGAATAAAGGTGCACGGGTCAAGAGGGCCGGGGCCGTAGCGGCAGGGGGCTCAGAGGTGATCAGCCTCAGCCGAATTACTGATACGTCAGATAGCACCGGAACCCCCTTGAGGGTCACGAAATGGAGTGAAAGCCTGAGGTGGTCCAACGGTTTACCCAGGAGGAGTAGCGATGAGGCGGGTCTTCACCGTGGTACTTGCGACCATGGCTTTGATAGCTATATCCGTGGGAGGTGCTGTCAGCGCTTCAGCGGGCGGGAAAAAAGTTGTGGTCGGAACGGCTTCGAAAGACTGCAAGAAGCCTGACGCCGCGACGATCTCGGCGGGGGTAGCCCTGGCATCTCCCGGTGACACCGTCTGGGTCTGTCCCGGCACCTATACCGAGCAGGTAACCATCCCGGCCTCCAAGAATGGTGTAGAGCTTCGGTCCGCCAGGAAGCAAGCTGCCGTCATCCAAGCGCCAGCGACAATGACCGACCCGAAGGCCATTGTCCTCGTGGACGGCGCAGCGGGGGTGACGATCCGTGATTTCGTTATCACTGGCCCTGGTGGGGGCGGCTGTGACAGCCTTCGCTACGGGGTTCGCGTCCAGGGCGGCGGATCCGTCGACATCTGGGGCAACCACATCACCAAGATCCGTGATCAGGGTAACTCTGGTTGCCAGAACGGGATAGCCGTCCAGGTGGGTCGCAACTTCGAGGGACAGATCGGTTCGGCAACCATCACAGACAACCTGATCGATGAGTATCAAAAGGGTGGCGTGGTTGTCGACGGAACCGGTTCTTGGGCGTCGCTCGACAACAACGTCGTGCGCGGTCTGGGATCGGTGAACTTCATAGCGCAGAACGGTGTCCAGGTCAGCCGAGGGGCGCAGGCCGAGTTGAGCAATAACGTGATCTCGGACCATCTGTACTCACCCCAGACCTACTGCTCTATCGGTGTCTTGGTCTTCGACGAAGCGGCTACAAAGATAAAGGGGAACAGCCTCGCGAGGAACGACTGCTCCATCTACTTGTGGGCAACGTCAGCTGACAACGAGGTATCGCACAACGACATCAGCGACAGCACGTTTGACGGCATAGACCTGCTCGATGTTTCCGGTGCCGAGGTGCACCACAACAAGATCTCGTCCTCCGACTACAGCGGCATCTATGTGGACTCGGACTCCATGGACAACACGCTGAGTCAAAACAAGATTGAGGCCAGCACGGTTGTGGACGCTGAAGACGCGTCTGTCGGCGGTGGGACAGCCGGCACAGCTAACACCTGGGAACACAACCAATGCGCAACATCGAGTCCGCCGGGCCTCTGTAACTAGCGTTGAACAAGCAATGAAAAAACCCCGGCCGGACGGCCGGGGTTTTTTCATAGTCCCGTGTCTGCCGAACCAAACACCTTTCGCAGTCGAGCAACGCCCAACAAAGGAGTTAGTGACACACCCAGGGTCCTCATCCAGAGCAAGAACAACAAGTGGTGCGCCAGAAAGCGCTAGAGGCGGTGGAGGTTGGGGGCGGTGCGGCCGAAGGCGTTGCAGCAGTCGAAGATGAGGCCCGCATGCTCGCTTACCTCAGCCCAGTCGACGTTTTGCTGGGGAACGAGAACGAGCACTAGATCTTGTTCGGATAGTGACGCCCTAGTAAGAGGTATCGAAGTCATCTGGGCGCCACCGATATCGGCCGCGGGCACCAACGGGTCGTGGTAGCTGACTTCGGCCCCTCTGGCCCATAGCTCGCCGAGGATCTTGAGACCCGCGGACTCTCGGGTGTCTTCGGTGCCGCCTTTGTAGGCGACGCCGATGCCGAGGATCTTGGAAGCTTTGATGGGCTTGCCGGCGTCGTTGAGCAGCGCCGAGAGGCGTTCGATCACATGGCGGGGCATCTCGGAGTTGATGGATTGGGCCAGCTCGACGAAGCGGACCTCGTGGCTGCGGGATTGGCGCACCTTCCACGACAGGTAGCTGGGATCGAGCGGGATGCAGTGTCCGCCCCAGCCGGGACTGGGCCAGAACGCTTGGAAGCCGAACGGTTTGGTCGCGGCGGCTTCGATCGCTTCCCAGATGTCGATGCCGAGCTCGTGGCTGTAGATGGCGAGCTCGTTCACCAGTGCGATGTTGACGTGGCGGTAGGTGTTCTCGATGAGCTTGGCGAGCTCGGCCTCGCGCGTGCCGGACACGACCACCACCTTCGGCACGACGGTCTGATACAGCGCGCGTGCAGCCTCGGTGGAAGCTTCGTCGATGCCACCGACCACCTTGGGGATGTCCTCGAAGTCATACTGCGGGTTGCCGGGGTCGATGCGCTCGGGCGAGTAGGCGAGAAGGAAGTCCTGGCCCGCGCTGAGCCCACCTGCTTCGAGCAGCGGGCGGAGCAGTTCCTCGGTGGTGCCCGGATAGGTAGTGGATTCGAGGATGAACAGAGAGCCGGGCTTTAGGACCTTGGCGATGGCTTCGCCGGCGAACACGACGCGTGAGAGGTCGGGCTGTCCACCCGCCAACGGAGTGGGCACGCAGATGATCACGGCGTCGGCTTCGCGCAGGGGCTCGAAGTCAGACGACGCGGTCAGCTTGCCCGCATCCACGACGGCTTTGATGCGTGATTCGTCCACGTCGCGCAGGTGCGAGGCACCGGAGTTGATGGTGTCCACCTTCTCTTGACGCAGATCGACGCCGGTGACATCGAACCCTGCTTCGGCAAAGGCAACGGCTATGGGCAGCCCGACGTAACCGATCCCCACGATGCCGATGCGGGCCGATCGGTCATCGATCTTGTTCAGCAGCTCATCCACCATCACTCAATGGTGCCATCCCCTAGGCCTGAGCCATGGACCTGCCCGGCAGTTGGGAGGGCCCGGGGCGATCGCCCTCGCTTCATGAGTGAGAGTCAGGCCTACCGATCTGATGTCTCACCCTCTCTCTAACCTGACGGTAGGCCCCTGCAGGCAAAGGAGATTCAGGCGAGATCGTCGGAGGAATAGTTCGTTGAAACCCAAGCGGCTTTGGCAACGGATCAAGAATGGACATCTGAACAATGTGGCGTTCGATGACTTCTGCCGGTTGATCGAATCCTTTGGATTCCGGTTCGCCCGCCAACAAGGGACGAGCCACCAGATCTACGACCGCGATGACGTTCGCGAGATCCTTACCGTGCATCCACAGCACGATGGAACGGCCTGGCCGTATCAGATCCGGCAGTTCCGCAATCTCGTTGCCAGGTACGATCTAAAGCAAGACGGGGAAGGGAGCGCGCTGTGAGCGACTACACGATCGACATCTTTTGGTCGGATGAGGACGGTGGCTACGTCGCAGTCGTCCCCGACCTGCCGGGGTGTTCTGCCGGCGGACCGACCCCACAGGAAGCACTGGATCAAGTACTGGTCGCAAAAGCAGGATGGCTAGAGGTCGCTCGCGAAAGAGGGTATGACATCCCTGAGCCGCGCTATCGACCACCCACTGCAACACGAACCGCAGCAGGTTAGGTGTTGAGTGTTTCAGGTTAGCGGGGGCGCTCGATCTCTTCGCGGAGAGCGCTGAGGACCTCGATCGCGATCCGGTCCTTGGGACGTCCCGCCGCTTCCTTCATCGCTATCAGATCTTCGATGGAGGCCACCTTGATCATGAAGGTTCCCAAAGAGACATCTGTCGCGGTGGCCGCCAGCTGCTGGTAGCCGCGCGTTCCGGCCGGAGTACCGAGGCAGTCGAGAGGACCCGCGTCGGTATCGAAATTGAAGTGATCACCCGCAAGGATCGTGTCGGGTTCGAGTAAGAACGGCACGGTTTCCTCAACTCCCCGAAGGCTTGCATTCAGACTCTTCAATGCCTTCACAAGTTTGATCACGTTGGGGCGCTTGCGGTCGTAGCAGATGTCTAGATCGTTGGTGATCAGAGTCGACCCATAGGTTCGACCGGCCAAACCACCGATCATCACGAAGCGCACGCCGTGATCGACGAGTGTCTCGAGGGCTCGGAGCGGATCGAAGCTGCGCTGGTTCATCGTCTTGCTGCCCCCATGAGTGGTGCGATGTTCATCGCCTCTTGCGCCGCAAGTTCCAAGCGCTGCCTAGGTGTGAGCTTCAACAGTCTTCTCATCACGGTTCGGTCCACCCCCTGGCCGCGCTCATCGACGGTGGCGATCTCACGGGCGCATCCCGCCAGGAGCCGTTCGTAGGTATCGACTCGGGGCAACACGGCACCGCTTTCGATCCGTGCGATCGCGGGCTGCTTGAATCCGGTCCGCTCGGCGAGAGCCCGTTGAGAGAGCCCCGCCAAAAGACGGCAGCGCTGAAGTTCCACTCCGAAGTTCACGTCTATAATGATAACAGATACGTTATCACCAGGGTCCCCACGAGATGGGTCGAACCTCCCAGCGCCTCGCTGTCCCGGACGGGGCAGTGCTCTTGCGGGATCAGTCCACATAGCTTGGATTGCTTAGAGACGGGCGGTCCTTGGAGGAACACGATGGTCGTTCGGGGCTTGGGGACCGGCCGCAAGAAGAACCACGGGGACGTGGGCGTTTCGTCACGGGCGGGAGGTTTCCATCAGGTCGCTAGGGACTTACCAAGGTCGCCATCTGTCGTCTGGCTCATGGCCGTCCCGGATCGAAAGAGCAGTTGCGGCGATGGCGGTCGTTGCCCTGGTGGCCGCGACCTTCGGCGTCGTCACCCAGAGCCAGGCCCTCACCCTTCCGGTTGCGTGTACGACCGTTGCGGCAACCGACGGTGCTGCCCTTGCAACCGCAGTGACAACCGCCAACACCAACGGACTCGACGACACCATCACGCTGACCGCGGGGTGCAACTATGCACTGACATCGACACTGTCGATCGCCAGAGACCAGGCTCTGAGTGTCGATCACGCGCTGACAATCACGGGCAACGGGGCCACGATCAGCGGGAGTTCCGGAGGTGTCGTTGTACAGGTTGAAAGCGGCGCGAACCTCACGGTCGAGACGACCACGATCACCAACGGCAACGGCGGTTTCAACAACTTCGGAACCCTAACGTTGTCGAACTCCACCGTCAGCGGCAATGCCCGGAACAGCCATGCCGGGGGCATAGACAACCGCGGGTCACTCACCATCTCGGATTCAATCGTCAGCGACAACACATCGACCGGAGTGGCCGGCGGCATATGGAACTTCGGCGGCACGATGACGATGACAAACACAACGGTCACGGAAAATTCGGCAGCTAGTCATGGGGGTGGGATAGACAACCGAGGACCGGCAATTATCACCAACTCCACGATCAGCGACAACACAGGCGACGGAGGGGCCGGCATCATCAACTACTCGACCCTCGACATCACGGGTTCCACGATCACCGGCAATAGCGGGACCCATTATGGGCCAGGGGTCAACAACAACAGCGGTGGCGCCACGGCGACGATCACCAACACAACCATCACCGGGAACTCGACCACTAGCCACGCGGGCGGGATCTATAACGGAGCCACCCTGACCGTCACTGGTTCTACGATCAGCAACAACACATCCGGTGGCTACGGCCCGGGGATCTGGAACAGCAGCGGCTCGGCAACCATCACGAACACGACGATCACCGGTAATTCGAGTCCCTACGCCGATGGTGAGGGCATCCAGAATGACGCCACGTTAACGGTGCTGAACTCGACGATCGCGGGGAATTCGAGCGGCTACAACGGGGGTGCCGCGACGATCAACAACACGATCATCAGTAACAACGGGAGCGCAAACTGCTCCGGCACTGACCCCACCGGCACCAACAACCTGTCCAATGCCAGCGGCTGTGGAACAGGGTTCACGGAAGGTGATCCCCTGCTCGACGAACTCGCCGACAACGGTGGTCCGACACAGACCATGGCGCTCGACACAGGCTCTCCCGCCGTCAACGCGGGCAGCTCGTGTCCAACCACGGATCAGCGTGGGATCACCCGCGCCAGCTACGGTGCTTGTGACATCGGAGCATTCGAGCTCGATACGACCTACAGCCTGAGGGTCGGGAAACTCGGTGACGGCACCGGAACCGTGACTTCGAACGACACCCCTCAGACAATCAACTGCGGTTCGACATGCAGGGACACCGGTTACGTTGGAACAGAGACAGTCACGCTGACGGCCAACCCTGACGCCACCTCACTGTTCACGGGATGGAGTGGGGCGTGTTCGGGCACCGGCAACTGCGCTGTCCCGATCAACGGCAACAAGAGGGCCAAGGCGACGTTCGTTCTCAAGGAATACACGTTGACGGTCACACGCTCGGGCAATGGGACCGGCACGGTCACATCTGACCCGGCAGGTATCAACTGCGGATCGACGTGCAACGATGTGATCGACCGCGACACCGCGGTGTCGCTAACCGCGACGGCCGGCGGCGGTTCCGTCTTCGCCCGCTGGACCGGCGCGTGCACGAGCTTCACGACCTGCGCGGTAACGATGACCAGTGCCAAGACCGTCAACGCGGTCTTCGTGACCCCAACAACGGTTACCTGCGACGCCTCTGCCCTTACGTCCGCGGTGTCCACCGCGAACTCGAACAACCTCGACGACGTGCTCTCGCTGGCGGCAGACTGTACCTACAATCTTGCCGACACCCTCACCATCAACTCGGACTCGAGTCACTCTCTAACCATCCTGGGGAATGGAGCGATACTGGATGGTGACCCGACGAAGATCGTCGTCCAGGTCTCGGGAGGTGCAAGAGCGTCGATCAACAGTACGACGGTCACCGGGGGAAACGGCGGAGTGAACAACAGCGGAACCCTGACGATCTCCGACTCGTCCGTGCTCGATAACAACCGCAACGACCACGGAGCAGGCATCCTGAACAACGGCACCCTGGTCGTCTCTCGGACGACGGTGAGCAACAACACCAGTGCCGGCCAAGGAGCAGGCATCTACAACCCAAGCTGGGCTCCCGGCGTCACGGTCACGGATTCGACGATCAGCAACAACATCTCACAGGGGGCCGGCGACGGGGCAGGGATCTACCTAGATGGTGGAACCTCGATCGTGACCAACACCACTATCACGGGCAACACGGGGACGTCGCCGGGAGGTGGGATACACAACAACGGAACGCTGACGATGACCAACGCAACGATCACCGGCAACAGCAGTCCCGGGGGGGCCGGGATCAACGATAGCGGCACCCTTCACCTCTTCAACACGATCGTTGCCAACAACACCGGAAACAACTGCAGCGGGGCATTCGAGACCAGTACCAACAACATGTCAGATACGAATGTTTGTGGGGCCGGATTCACGGTCGCCGACCCCACGCTCGTTGCGCTCGCCGGCAATGGTGGGCCCACACAGACGATGGCTCTCGGTAGCACCTCTCCCGCGATCGATGCGGGAGACGACGTCTCCTGTCCCGATACCGATCAGCGTGGGTACGCTCGCCCCGCAGGCGGCCACTGCGACATCGGTGCCTTCGAATACGGAGGTGCGCTTCCGGGGGCCAGTCCAAGTCCGAGTCCGAGCGCAAGTCCGAGCGCAAGTCCGAGTGCGAGTCCGAGTCCGAGCGCCAGTCCAAGCGCGAGTCCGAGTGCAAGCCCGAGTCCGAGCGCCAGTCCAAGTGCCAGCCCAAGTCCGAGTCCGAGTCCCTCGGATCCGCTGCCTGACCCAGCGCCAAACCCGAGCCCAAGTCCGACTGCCACACCGACACCTCCGGCAGATCCACCTCTCCCGCTCTGTGAGGAAGATCCCACCGCGATCTGCTTCGACGATGGAGATTCCTCGACCGAGCTCGACGATCAAACGATCTACGTGCTGCCCGGTGCAGGCCACATCGTGATCACTGGCGCCAGTAACACGATCGTCATCTCGCCCGACTTCACGGGGACCCTCACGATCGAAGGCAACGACAACTTCGTCACGGGGGACGAAGGCGACGACGTGATGCGGGTCGAGGGGTGCGGAAACACGATCGTCGGTGGTCTCGGCAACGACCGGATCATCGTTCGCTGCAGATCAGCAGAGGCCCTGCGCGCTGGCGCTGCCGACGAAGATCCGCCGCGCACGGTCGTCGAAGGCGGAGACGGCAACGATGTGATCCGCGTCCACGGGAGGGCCGCTGACATCTTTGGAGCGCAAGGCGACGACCGGATCCAGGGAGGTATCGGCCAGGACCGGATCTGGGGTGGACCCGGGCGGGACGTGATCCAAGGTCGCGAGCGAGCCGACGAGCTGCACGGTGGTCCCGGCACCGACAAGATCGTGGGGGGGCCGGGTAGAGACTGGATCGCGGGGGGATGGTCGTACGACTACGTGTACGGCGGCTACGGATGGGACCTCATGCGGTTCAACCGTCGCGCCGACTTCATCCGAGGGATCGAAGTCTTCGTCTACTAGCTTGATCTGGCGGCGCTTCGGTGCGGTGGGGATGGCTCGGGACGGGATCTGTCTGTAGAAAGTTGCGGAAGCCGAAACTATCTACGGACCGATAGGACCCCAGATGGCGGCAACGCCTTGGGGGCCGGTCGCGCCGACAATGGAGGCATGCGGGGATCTGAGGTGGTGGGGCGAGTGGTGGCTGGGGTGGCGGGGGTGGTGGCCGCTCCCGTGCTGGTTGGCATCGCGGCGGCGATAAAGATCGAGGCGATGGTGAGGCCGTCTGCCCGGGGGCCGGTGTTCTTCGTCGAGGAACGCATCTCTCGAGGAGCGCCCTTCGGGCTGATCAAGTTCCGGATACTCGATCGTGCTGCACTGGCGGGCCTGGGTGACGGCCCCACCCACATCAAGCACCTCGAGCTGGCCGGTGACCAACACCTGACGCGGGTGGGCCGGGTACTCAAGCGCTATTACCTCGACGAGCTCCCCCAGCTCTTCAACATCATCAAAGGAGACATGGCTCTGATCGGGACGCGGCCGTGGCCTGCGGAGTTGTGCGAGCAGGAGTTCGCCCGGGGGATCTATCGCAAGAAAGAGATGCCGGCGGGGCTGCTGGGCCCGGTCCAGGCCCACAAGGGAGACGAGGCCTCTCCCGGCGGGATCGCGCTGGACCTCGACTACTTCGAGTCGTACAAGAGCCTGCCGCTGGGCCGGTTGGTGTGGCTCGACCTTCGCATCGCGGCACGTTGCCTCAAGGTCATGCTCGAAGGAAAGGGCCTCTGACACCTCCAGCGGAGCTGTCGCAGGGCCTGGCTAGGGTGCCTCTCATTGCTATCCGCGGCGAAGGAGGTTCACAATGGTGGTTGATGAACGCACACGGCATTCCATGTACAGCAAACTCAAGGAACTTATGGGCGACGAGGACGCGGCCGCGTTGATGGAGCATCTACCCCCCGTAGGGTGGGCCGACGTAGCAACCAAACGCGACCTCGATCTACTACAAACTCGATTCGAGGCAAGTCTCTCCAGGGCGTTGCAAAGCCAGACCAAGCTATTCGTCGGGTGGATGTTGGGGGCCATGACGCTGCTGCTGGCAGCAAGCGCCGGCATCACCACCGCCTTGCAGTAGGGCGCCTAAAGGCGCGTTGCCTCAAGGTCATGCTCGAAGGAAAGGGCCTCTGACACCTCCAGCGGAGATGTCGCAGCGCGTGGATACGTTTCCGGGATGCTTGTCGCGATCGGGTCTCGCAGTGCCGCCCCCTGCCCTCCCCTTCTCCGAGCACCTGTTGACATTGTCCACGCGGACATGGGACAGTGGCGGAAGGCCCCCGGGGACGGCACCCTCACAAGGAGGTGGAAAAAGCGCTTCAGCACGCTGAACGCTCAGGCTTGTCGGTCACCTTGACCCAGAAGGGACACGTGTGGGGCCGAGTGACGGCGGCCCATGGCCAGGAACTGAAAGTGTGGAGCACCCCGCGCAACCCCGAGATCATGGCGAGACGTATCAGGGAATCCGTCCGTAGGCATGGTTGATAAGGCAGAGATGGATATCTACAGATTCAGATTGGTCCTAGGCGATCCCATCGATGACGACGGCGCGGGTCGCCTCTTCGAGGCCGGGGTTGACGACGGTTATCTGGAAACGGGACCGGCAGGGCACAGCATCGGTTTCGATCGAGAGTCGATCAGCTTGGAAGAAGCGGTCGTCTCGGCCATCGCCGAGGTTGAGTCGGCTGGGTTCGAAGTCCTCAAGGTTGAGCCCGACGAGCTGGTGTCCGCCGCCGACATCGCCGAGCGCGTAGGAAGAAGCCGGCAATCCGTCTCGTCGTTGATCAGTGGTGGCCGAGGGCCCGGACACTGGCCAAGACCGGTTGCCGGGAACGTCCGCAGCCCCCTCTGGCGTTGGAGCGACGTCGCCGCTTGGTTCCAGGAGTACGACGGCAGCCAAGAGGTCGATATGAGAGAAGCTAGCTTCCTTGCCGCAACGAACGAGGTCTTGGCTGCGCGCAGATCGCTGCGGCGGATCGACCCTCACGCGCGTCGTCTCCTTCGCGCTCTTGCCTCGAAGACCACTGCGAGTCCCGTCTAGCTTTCTTTAGCCCTGGGGTCCTGAGCCCACTCTGAGGGGTGGAGGTGGGGGGCGCGAAGTGCTTGAATCCCTTGTAGCGGACAGGGCCACTGTGCACGCCGTCGACCCTCGCTCGTGTCTTTTGGGTGTCAGGTGGTCCAGACGATGGGTTCTCGTCGGATGCGCCGGCCTTGCATCCCATCCCATTCTGCCTCAGTGAAGATCAGCACATCGGCCGGGACGGGTAGGTCAAGGGTGTCGATCCCCCGGGCGCGTACAAGAGGATCCTCCGCTTCGCCCACCAAGATGACGAGGTCGATGTCGCTCCCAGGACCCCAGTCTCCCCGGGCGTAGGAGCCGATATAACCCACCCGTCGAATGTTTGTGTTCGCGGAGATCAAGCGACGCGCCCACAGGGCCGCCGCCGCGTGCACCTCATCCCTATTCGGCCAGCTCCTGACGGATGAAGTTGATGATGGCCGATGCACCGCGGTCTCCCTCCTCGCTTTGCTTGGGCCCGTAATGCTCAAAGGGCGCCCCTTCAGGGTGGCTGTCCGGATAGCGAGACGGAAGATAGAAGTTGTCCAACACGCGGCCCCACTCGATCAACTCCTGAGGCACGTCTAGCGGCAGCTCGTCGAGCAGTCGCGCCACCACATGCCCCCAGGCTTCTTGGCCGTGACGAAGGTGCAGCGCCTTCACCGCCTTCTCTGCAGCTTGGTGGTAGGCGAAGCATGCCCACTCGTGCCGGTCTGCGGTCCCAGACGCCCGCGCCTGCTCGAGGTCCCTTTCGGCTTGTCTGAACCAGTCCTGTGAGCGATTCGCCATTCAGGCCCCTCTCCTCACGATCCACTGTAGCGCCTTGGTGAGACGGAAAACTGTGAGATCTGCGAGATGTGCCTTGAACCGCACCGCCCACTGGTCGGCTCGCCAGGGGCAGTGGTGTGCCAAGAAGGCTGCTTCGGGTTGGGGGGTAGAGAGTAAGAGTGCGAAGTGCTTGAATCCCTTGTAGCGGACAGGGAGGGCACCCCGTGCAGAGACGGCTCGGGCGGGTTGGGACCAAGCGGGTTCAAGCGATGCTGGTGGCGATCGCGCTGGCGTTGCCGCTGGTGGCGGCTAGCGGTCAGATGGCGCTGGCGGCCGGGTGTCTGGGCCGCTCCCCCACGATCTTCGGCACTCCCAACAACGACACCTTGCAAGGGACCCCCGGCGACGATGTGATCGCCGGTGGCGACGGCGACGATGTGATCAACGGCCTCGGTGGGAACGACCGGTTGTGTGGTGGAGCCGGGGATGACCTGATCGATAGCGGCGAGGGGTTGGACCGGCTCGATGGGGGGCCGGGGCGTGACACGGTTACGTTCGCAACCGCCACCGACGGGGTGTTCGCGCATCTCGGAGCAGACGGTCCTGCGCGCAGCTCCTTCGATGAGTTCGAGGGCATCGAGAACCTCACCGGATCGCCGTTCAACGACCGCCTCGCGGGAGGGCCCGCACGCAACGTGATCGATGGCGGTGGAGGCGACGACCGGTTGCTGTGGTATCCGTCCGACACCTACAACGACCAGTGGATCGGCGGTGATGGGACGGATGTGGCCGATTACTCGCGCGCACCGGGGCCGGTAACCGCGAGTCTCGAAGCCGGCACCGCGACGGTGGCAGGAGCTTCGACGGGGACCGATGCACTGGCTTCGATCGAAGACATCAGCGGTTCAGCATTCACCGACGACCTTACCGGCGACAACTTCCGCAACGTCATCTCTTCCTTCATCAGGGAGGCGGTCGCCGGTGACGACGATGTCATCTTCGGCGGAGAGGGCAACGATCAACTATCGGGCACCGCGGGGGCGGTGAGGCTCGAAGGGGGCGGCGGGCAGGATTCACTGATCGCTTACGGCTACGACGCGATGGAGCTCGATGGCGGTGAAGACGACGACTTCGTGGGCTTCGCCAACAAGAAGCTGCACACCTTCGGGGTCACCACCACGATCGAAGGTGGCGCCGGCAACGATTTGATGTACGGCACGAACAACCACGACAACATGTTCGGGGGGCCCGGCAACGACACCATGATCGGGGAGTACGGCAACGACGTGCTCGATGGCGGAGCCGATTCCGACGCGGGCAACGGGAACACGGGAAACGATGTCTGCATCGACGTCGAGAGCCCCGCTTCTTGTGCGCAGGGTGACACCGCCGACGACGGAACCGTGGGCACCGATGGGCCACCTGCGTTCTCGGACGTCTGGATCTCGATGACGCCCGAGCCCGGATCCAAACGAGGCGGCGAGTACCGGGTGGTCGTCGGCAACATCGGGCCGGACACAGCGGAGGTCGGGGCGATGCTCTACTTCGGCGGGCGGGTGACGGAAGTCAGCTCGGTGTACGGAGGGTGCCTCGGCCCGTCGCCTGGTGATGTCTTCCGCACCGACGTGCAGTGCAGCTTCACTCTCGGGCCGGGTCAGGACCGAACACTGTCGATCAAGGTGAACGAGTCCAGGATCGCCCGCCCGATACACACCGCGGTCGCGTACAACCTGCTGTTCGATCCAACCATGTTGTATCTAGCTCCGGCGATCGACGACACATGGGACAACAACACCGCCACGATCGGTGCTCAGAACCTGCAGCTGACCGGACTCGAGATCACTCAAGGCATCCAGAGCCTTCGTAACGATGTCGTGCTGGTGTCGGAACGAGCGACCCTGGTGCGGGCCTATGTCGAGAGCCTCGGAGGCAGGTTCGAGCTAGCCGAAGCCAAGCTGAAGGGCCGCATCTTGGGCGGCGCGAACCTGGGCGAGGTGACCGCTCGCAATCCCATCGATGTGCGCGAGGACCCACAGCGCAAGCTCGTGACCCAAAGCTTCCTTTTCGAGCTGCCCCAGAGCTGGGTGGCGTCCACGCACGGGGGTGCCTACACACTCGAGGTGAGCTTCGAAGGAGTCGGCAGGAAGTACACGTGTTCGGACGAGCTCGAAGATTGCCGCGCCGATGTGACGGTGGTGTCGGATCAGCCGACGCCACGCATCGTGTTCGTAGGGATCGACTACGCCGTCAACAACCGGGTGAAAGTCTCCAACATCCAAACGGCGACGACCGCTTTCAAACAGTTGCGCGACGTCGTTCCGATATCGACCGTGGATCTCGTCTACTTCAAACCAGCCGGGCCCCCGGTCCAAGGTGCTCCGGACGACATCATCGATTTCGACGAACTGTGGCTGTATCTCGAGTCGATGCGCATCCTGCGCGGGTGCATGGGCTTGGTGCCCGACTGCATCTACGCGGGCATCATGGTCGACACCAGCATCGATGGCGTCGCCGGACTGGGGATGGGTGGCAGCTTCGTCGCGTACGCGGGCGGTCATCCTCACTGGACCGTCGGTCACGAGTTCACCCACGTGATGGGGCGCAGCCACACCGACTGCCCCGAGATGCTGCCTCAGCCCTTCGAGAACTATCCGTATCCCGACGGGATCCTGAGCGACCCACTCGAGGGGCCGGATGCCTACTACGGGACCAGCGTCTACAACGGGGCCGCGATCCCAACCATCTACCAGCCATCTGAGACACACGACCTGATGAGTTACTGCGACCCCGTGTGGACGTCGGACTACACGTGGTCGGCGTTGCTGAGCGGCATCCTTGCGGAGTTCCGGGCGCCGGTACCGCGTCGCTCGCTCGCTCCGGTCGCAGATGCCTTGGTGTTGCAGGGGCGCGTGTCCGCAGACGGGACGGGATCGTTCGAGCAGGGCCTGCGCGGGACCGCCGAGTTGTCGGCGCAAGGTCAAGGGGATGCTTCGATCCGCTTCGTGGGGGCCGGGGGGGCCGAGCTGTCGTCACACGTCTTGCAGCTGCAAACCAATGAAACGGGTGAGTCGCTGTTCGTGGCCGCGCTCGATCCTCCGGCCGGGACCGCAGCGGTCGAGCTCGTGATCGCAGGCTCGGTCGAGGATCGGATCGAGGTTTCCGCCGCTGCCCCCACGGTCGCGATCGACACCTTCGACGTCGGTACCGAGGCGGTGGGCATCTCGTGGACGGCGAGTGATGCCGACGGTGACGAACTGACCTACGCGCTCGACTACAGCACCGACGGCGGCGCAAGCTGGGCCCCGGTCGGCTTGGGGCTGACGGCGAAGACCGCGAGCGTCGCCTTGGCAGACCTCGCCGCGTCCGACACGGCGATGCTGCGCGTCAGCGCCAGCGACGGCTTCCTCTCGAGCTCTGCGCAAACGTCTGCGTTCGTGGTCGGCGAACATGCTCCGCAACTGTCTGTGATCAACGATCCGTCGTTCCGCGCCTACCTCCCCGGTCAAGAACTGTTCGCCGAAGTCGCCGCCTTCGATACGGAAGATGGGTTGCTCGCCGGGAGCTCGATCGAATGGTCATCGGACCGCGACGGAGTGCTCGCAACGGGGGCCGTGCTGAGCGTCGACACTGGATCTTTGTCTGTGGGTGAGCATCTCGTGACCGTCACTGCAATCGATGCTGCCGGCCGCTCGGATTCGATCGAGCTGCCGGTGACCGTGTTCGGATCGAGCGCGGAGCTGCCGGCGTGCCGGGGTCAGGTCGCAACCCTCGTAGGAACCTCGGCGAGTGACACGATCCGCGGCGGGCGAAGCCCTGAAGTGATCTTCGGCGGTGGTGGCGGGGATTCGATCTTCGGCGGCAAAGGTGCAGACACGCTGTGCGGTGGCGGCGGGCGTGACCGGCTCGATGGGGGGCCGGGCAAAGACTCTTTCGATGGGGGTCCCGGGAGCGACGCATGTATCGGGCCGCGCAAAGAGAACCGCATCTCCTGCGAAGCCCGTAGTTAAGGGGGCCGGGAGCGGCTCCGGGTCAGCAGGCTTTCCACAGCTTATTGCGGACTGAAGAGTAGTTCTGGGGTTGTGGCAGTTCGGAAGGCACCACGTCACCACCAGTGTCGGTGAGCGCGACTGTTGCTACACCGGAAGGTGACACGACGTCGGGGAGTCTCGGCAGGTGGGCTTCGGCTGCGACCCGATGGGGTAGCAGTCACGAAGGCCCTCAGTTCGCAGTTAGACGGATAGGAGGCATCGCATGGGAGCAGGCGCGGCAATGATGACGCTGGTTGTGGTCATCACGGTGGGCATCACCGCGTACCTGATCGGTACAACGATCCGCAGCATCCGCAACGAACATCGCACGCACATGAAGCTGTGGAAGAATTTCGGGCTGAGTCTCGGCTTCTGCGCCCTGTTCCTGATCAGTTGGGTCGGTCATGCGATCACACAGTGGCAGGTCTACACCGACGATCAACGCTCGCACAACCAACCGGTGGAGCTTGGCGACTTCGTCGCGGACTTCTCGCAGGCAACGCTCGAGAACTGGCAGTCGGAGTTCTTGCAGCTGTTCTCGTTCACGGTGATGGCAGCGGTGCTCATCCACAAGGGCAGCGCGGAATCGCGCGACAGCGGTGACTTGATCATGGCGAGCCTCAAACGCATCGAGGACCAGATGGGTACCGAGCCGACGTTGCGGACCGAGCCCTTGCGACAGGACAAGGACCTTCACGTGGTTCCAGATGAGGCCCAAGGTTGGATCCTCAAAGACGGCGACTCCGCAGACCCGGAGGGCTATTTCGATCTACAGGAAGAAGCCATCAGCGCGGGCCGCGAGCTCGCCGCCAAGCGATCGGTGGCTCTCGTCATCCACTCCCCCGACGGTTCCCCGCGGGGCTCCTAGCATTGAGGGTTCTGCCCATTCGCACGCTCGTTCACCGGGGACGCCGTTTCCGGTCTATGTGCTCATGGCGCCCGGGGTCCGGAAGTTTGCGCGCCGCCTGGGTGCTACCAGGCGGGTGGGTCGCTGGCGGGAAAGGACGCCCGGGAGTCTTGGTCGACCGCTTGATCGGGGTCGCGGGTTCCGACTTCGTCTCGTTCTTGGTCTTGCTCTTCGTCGTCACCGGGGGCGTCTGAAGCACCGCCTTCTTCGATGGCTTGGAAAGGTGCGGTGTCACCGAGGCCGTCGGTTTGCCCTTGGTCGTCTTTGTGGGGCATCAGCTCGACTTCTTCCCGCCCCTGCGGCCGGCTGCGGCCTTCTGTGCCTTGGTGCCACCGGCCTTGCTCGCGGTGGTCGAGCGGCCTCCGGTGTGTGACTTCTTGCCGCCGCGTGACGATGCTCCTTCGGAGTTGGAGATCGCCGCGGCGCGGCTCTTGCTCATCCCCTTCTTGCGCAAGCCTTCGTACTGCTTGTCGTTCTTGATGCTGGGACCGTGATCCTTCGTCACCGTCTGTCCCTCCTTATGTGGGAGCCGGAGGGCGCAGACACCGCCGCACCACCCGGCCGGTTGCCTTAGCTCTATCAGGGTTCCTTCCCGGATAGCCATGGAAGTAATCGCCGGGAATGAGACGCCGCCGCGGGTGAGTTCGGTAACGGCAGGTCTCTACCGGTCTGGCATCGGTGGGCGGGGTCATCCTGGGTAAGACCTGCCTCGGTGGGGTTGAGTCGTGGGTGCTGCACAATGACCGCATGGCAGCTAGGTCGACGAAGTCTCAGAAGGGTTCGACGAAGCCGAACGGCTCGGTTCATCCAGCAGATAGTCACGGCTTGATCCGCGTGCAAGGCGCGCGGGTGAACAACCTGAAAGACGTAAGCATCGAGATCCCCAAGCGCCGGCTGACGGTGTTCACTGGGGTCTCGGGCTCCGGCAAGAGCTCGCTGGTGTTCGGCACGATCGCGGCCGAGTCACAGCGCTTGATCAACGAGACCTATAGCGCGTTCCTGCAAGGTTTCATGCCCACGCTCGCGCGGCCCGAGGTCGACGTGCTCGACGGTCTGACTACTGCCATCGTCGTGGACCAGGAACGGATGGGCGCGAACCCACGCTCGACCGTTGGTACCGCGACCGATGCCTACGCGATGCTACGCATCTTGTTCAGCCGGTTGGGCAAGCCCTACGCCGGCCCTCCGGCTGCGTTCTCGTTCAACGTGCCAACGCGCAAGGCCAGCGGTGCGATGAGCGTGGACAAGGGCAAGGGCGAGCGGATCGTCGTGCGAAACGTCGTCTATCAAGGTGGCATGTGTCCGCGCTGCGAAGGCATGGGTGCGATCAGCGACATCGACCTGACCGCTCTCTATGACGACAGCAAGTCGCTGAACGAGGGTGCGTTGACGATCCCCGGCTACAGCATGGAAGGTTGGTACGGACGCATCTTCCGCGGTTGTGGCTTCTTTGACCCGGACAAGCCGATCCGCAAGTACAACAAGAAGGAACTGAACGACCTGCTACATAGGGAGCCGGTCAAGATCAAGGTCGAAGGCATCAACCTGACCTACGCGGGGTTGATCCCCACGATACAGAAGTCGTTCCTGTCCAAAGATGTGGACTCGCTGCAGCCCCACATCCGAGCTTTCGTTGAGAGAGCGGCGACGTTCACCACCTGCCCGGAATGTGACGGGACGAGACTGAACGAAGCGGCTCGCTCGTCCAAGATCAAGCGCAAGAACATCGCCGATGTGTCCGCGATGCAGATCTCCGATCTAGCCGAGTGGCTGAGGGGAGTAAGCAATGCCTCGGTGGCGCCACTGGTGGGGGCCTTGCAACACCTGATCGATTCGTTCGCCGAGATCGGGTTGGGATACTTGTCGCTCGACCGTCCTTCGGGCACGTTGTCGGGCGGAGAAACCCAGCGCACGAAGATGATCCGCCACCTCGGCTCGTCACTCACAGATGTCACCTACGTGTTCGACGAACCCACGATCGGGTTGCATCCGCACGATGTCGAGCGCATGAACGGGTTACTGCTGCGCCTGCGTGACAAAGGAAACACGGTGCTGGTCGTCGAGCACGAGCCGGAGACGATCGCTATCGCCGATCACATCGTCGACCTCGGCCCGGGGGCCGGTTCGGACGGCGGCGAGGTCGTCTTCGAGGGAACCGTTGATGGACTGCGGGCAAGCGACACGATCACGGGCAAGCATCTCGACGACCGCGCTCGCTTGAAAGAGGTGGTGCGCGAGGCTTCGGGTGCACTCTCGGTCCGTGGTGCCTCGACCCACAACCTGCGCAACGTCGATGTCGACGTCCCGCTGGGTGTGCTGTGCGTGATCACCGGTGTTGCAGGTTCGGGCAAGAGCTCATTGATCCAGGGCTCGGTTGCGGGCCGCGAGGGCGTCGTCGTGATCGACCAGAGCGCGATCCGAGGCTCGCGGCGGAGCAACCCGGCTACCTACACGGGACTGCTCGAGCCGATCCGAAAGGCGTTCGCTAAGGCCAACGGTGTGAAGCCCGCGCTGTTCTCTTCCAACTCCGAGGGTGCTTGCCAGGCGTGCAACGGTGCGGGCGTCATCTACACCGAACTCGGGATCATGGCTACCGTCGAATCGGTCTGCGAAGAGTGCGAGGGCAAGCGCTTCCAAGCTTCGGTGCTCGGATACACACTCGGCAAGCGGAACATCGCGGAAGTGCTGGCGATGTCGGTGACCGATGCCGAGGAGTTCTTCAGTTCGGGGGACGCAGCGACCCCGGCCGCGCACAAGATCCTCGCGCGGCTTGCCGATGTGGGCCTCGGCTACCTCAGGTTGGGGCAACCCCTGACGACCTTGTCCGGCGGCGAGCGGCAACGCCTCAAGCTGGCAACTCACATGGGCGATGCGGACGGTGTGTACGTGCTGGACGAACCCACCACCGGGCTGCATCTGGCCGACGTCGAGCAGTTGTTGGGGTTGCTGGACCGGCTCGTTGACTCCGGGAAGTCGGTCATCGTCATCGAGCACCATCAAGGTGTCATGGCCCACGCCGACTGGTTGATCGACCTGGGTCCGGGCGCCGGTCACGATGGGGGCCGGATCGTCTTCGAAGGCACCCCCGCCGACCTCGTCGCCTCGGCCTCCACCCTTACAGGCCAGCACCTGTCCACCTACATCTCCCGCTAGCTCCTGCCGACGGATAGCGCGCCGATCTCTCGAAAAAGGGGATACGGGGTTAGGCCGGCAAGGGGCGTTCGGGGTGGTTTTCGTCGCAGGCCGGCGCTACTCTCGGATACATGAGCGATGCGCAGATCTGGACCATAGTCAGCCTCATGGTGACGATCTTTCTGTCATTCGTCGCCTTCGTAGGGATGACTGCCCGCGACAACAGCAAGGCTCTCCACGAGATCGCTTTGAACGTTCAAAGACACGACTTCCATTTCGAGCGGATCGAGCAACGCCTGGACGGGATCGATGTTCGCCTCGACGGGATCGATGTCCGGCTCGACGGGATCGATTCTCGGCTGGACGGGATCGATGTTCGGCTCGACGGGATCGATGTTCGGCTGGACGGCCACGATGGCCGGCTCGACGACTTGAAAGCCATCGGAGATCAGCTTGGCGGACAGTTCTTCAAGATCGCCAAGAAGCTGGACGAACACCTTCGGCGACGCGTCTAGCAAGTGACGGTACTTAGTCGGCTAGTCCGCCGTAGTAGTCGCCGGAGGTCTTGAAAGCTTCGACGTCACGCACGGTCGGGATGGGTTCCCAGGCTCGGATCGAGCGGAGCACGTTGGACTCGTCTTTCTTCTGCTTGAAGTAGGCCTTCTCGCCGGTGCACAGGTTGCCGTCGTCGGCGAGTTCGCGCCCCTTCTCATCGGTCTTGGGCCAGTACCAGTACATCGCCTCGGGTAGCTCGAGATTGTCGAGACGGATGTCGAGATGATTGTGCGTCGTGGTCGAATAGCAAGCGATCCCCGAGAACTGCGATCGCTTCGCGATGTCTCTGGAGTCGTGGTTGTGGATGTCGGCAACACGCAGATCGGCCGCGGCCCCGAACAGATGCTGGCTGAGGCTCGCTCCTCCGATGCACTCGTTGTAGGTCAAGCTTCGATACCCGGAGTTGACCCCGATGGGCTTGTCCCCACCCTTGGCACGCATGGCCTCGAGCCGCCACATCAGCCGTCGCACGTTCTCCTTGATCATCTCCCGGGGGATCGGCCCGCCCTTGAACGTGCCGGCGTAGCGGTTCGCCTTGTCACCACACTGGGAGTTGCTGTTCTGGTCGAACTCGGTGAAGTCGAAGTTGTCGGTAGAGCCGTCGACGTCCTCTAGGGCGAACAGGATGTCGTATTCGGCCTGGGTGGCCGTGCCCGTGACCTCGAGGTCGTAATGCTTCTGAAAGGCTTTCAAGGCATTGGCGGTCTTGAGATCGAAGATGCCCGAGAGCTTGAGCTGGCGCTGGTCGGTCCGCTCGAACCAACCCGCCACCCGGATCTGCAGCTCGAGCACATCCGAGCCCTCGTCGCCGATGGTCAGCGGCCGGGTGAAGACACCTCCATCGGCATAGGCCGGGACGGCCAGGACCCCCGACAGGAGCCCGGCAGTAAGCGTCAGTAGCCACATGTGGCGAAAGTGCCTCATGTGATTGTTTTCGGATACCCAATTACTGGTATTGAATTACAATTTCCAACCTTTCCCACCCCGTTTCTACCGAAGATTTGGGCGGTTATGTAGCCATCTGTGCGCGCGAAAAGCCCGTGGAGCTCCTAACGGTGGCGGCTCACCATGCTCTTGCGGGCTCACGAGGGTCTAGAACAGCCGTATCCCGACGCAGAGAAGGGGCTCCTCTTGTCGGAGCCCCTTCTCTCTGCCCGCGCCGGTGTCGAGCTGGAGGCCCGGCCGGGGGCCGGGCCGAGATCTGGTCCCGCTCGCACGACTCGGCCTCGGCGGAATCAAGTGGCCGTGAAGCAAGGTGTCGTTGCGAGCGGGCTAGGGCCATCGTCAGCGAGCGAGGGCAACAACTTAAGTACCGGGATTAGCGGTTTCTAAGGCGCCACTCGTGGAGGGGTCACCCACCCGATCCGAGTGCTTCACCTGACCCGCATGGGCTAAGACCTCTGCCCGATGAACGTGAGGCGAGGCGGAGGTTCGGGGGCCGGACGGTGCAGGAGCTGGGTCCGGGGTTGCTAGTCGACTGGAGTGGCGATGCTTGGCTGCATAGCAACCGCGTTCCGACGTAGCTGCGTTAGGTGATGGAGTTCGGGGTTGTCGATGGCGGGGGCGAGGGTCTTCGCTATCGCCAGAGCGGTGGGATCGCCACAACGATGACGGTAGATGTAGGAATGACACACGAATTCTCTCATCCCGGTGCTCGAGGCGAGGGTCTCGAGCTCGGTGATCCATCTGTCGGCTTCCGGCAGGCCCCAATCCGACGTAACGTCGGCCAAAGCGTCGAGTGTGAATGCGTTGGCCCACTCGCAATCCGGCTCGGAAGCCCATCTCGCATAGCCTCGCTTCAGCCACGCAAGCGCTCCATTCAGGTCCTTCTTCGAAGCGGCCAACACCCCGAAAGCTCTGCATGCGAATGTCTCGAAACTGACGTCGCCCACCTGCCGAGCTGCAGCAAGAGATTGCTCGAGCAGATCCTCGGCCTCGTCATACATGCCCCAATAGATGTAGACCTCTGCGAGGAACGCCTTTGGTAGCGACGTCGTCCAGGTGAAGCCCTCCACATCTCCCGTCCGGATCGCGGTTGTGAGGGTGTCCGCGGCTTCCTGTCTGGCTCCCATCAGCATCTGAGTGCGCCCAAGAGATGACAAGCAGAATGCGCGTCTGGCTCTGTCCCCAAGTTGCTTGGAAGAGCCGGCGGCCTCGTGAAGATCCTCTAAGGAACGCGAGTAATAGCCCGTTTCCATCCAGCACTTGCCCCGTATCCAAAGTGCCCTGGTCCTGACGCCAGGATCGGTGTTGGAAGCATCAAGAGCCTCATCAAGCCAGCGGTGAGCCCGTCCGTAACGCGCTGCCATGAACTCGATCCATCCGAGCTCGGTCTTCGCATCGGCGGCGTCCTGCCAGCGTTCGAGCTTGGTAGCAAGCCCCACCGACCGAAGCAGAGCTGTTGCTCCTTCAGGATGGTGGGCGCGGCCCCCGTGGGCAAGCGTAGAACCAAGTGCCAGCCAAGCCCTGAGGGTTAGGTCATCATCATTCATGGACCTCGCGCCATCAACGGCCTCCCTCAGGCGCGCAAGCCCGGCGTCGAACGCTCCTGCCGAGAAAGCTGCTTTACCGGCTTCGAGCTTTACCTCAACGTCCGCTTTCTTAAGAACCCGTCCAGGGTTGGGCCGCAGATGTGCCGACGCCATCAGGGCCGGTCCAGGATCGACGCCCAGGTCCTCACGCAACAAGCGTGTGCAAGCGGCGAGTTGTCTCGATGCGGCCTCGGGATCGCCGGCCGCAGAAAGGCATCGGATCAACAGTGCCTGATCTTCTTCCGAGTAAGGATCGAGCGCCACGAGACGTGCAGCGGTCGCTACAGCTCTCTCGGGCCGGCCCTCCCCAAGTTGCGCGAGCGTCGCTTCTCGCAACGAGGATGCGGCGGAGCGTCGCAGGTAGCGTCGCTTGCCGAGCAGCCACGTATCGAACCCCACAGAACCCAGGGAGTCGAGCCCGTCAAGCAATGGGCTGTCTAGGTTCTCGATCGCACTGGCCACCCACCACGGGGCAGAAACCACATCAAGCACGTCCACTTTGCAATCCTGAGGCAAGCGCAGGTGCACGACCTCGTCCGACCCGATCGACTCACTCCCGAGCACCCGGCGGATCTCAGTCAGGTTCCACCTAAGCGCGCGGATGGGATCGTCGGCGTCCGGAAACAGCATCTCGGCGACATGGCTGCGAGTGGGGGCCGTTCCTTCGAGCAACAGATAGCCGAGCAGAGCCCATGACTTCCGCCCGCGCATCTGATGGACATCCGTCCCCTCAAGATGAGGTTTGCCCAACAGCTTGATCTCGAGCATGCGTTATCCCCTGGTCAAGATTCTTTCTCATCTGCCGCTTCTGAACAATGGGGATAGATCATTCGATGGTGAACCCCTCGATCATCCCCAGCTCGGCATGGTTCTTCTCGGTATCGAGGCTTTGATCTGGCAACCAGCAGATGAACATGTAGGTCCCCGCCTCGATATCGAATACGTCCGCTGAGGATTCTTCACCTGGGCCGGCAGCTTGACGGATACCGTTGAGCTGCCCCTTTGCTAATTGCGGAGCTACTGACTGGTCCTTCATCACAGCGGACTTGAACTCTTCGAAGTCCACTCCGTCATTGAGCAGATAGAGCACTGCCTGATGAGCTTGAGCCCCCTCGTTCTTCATCACGAGTTCGACCGGGCCTGCCGGATATCTGTCCTGTTCTAGATCGAACCCGAAATCGAGCGCCCTGAAACTGATCGTGGTGGGCTCCTGAGCCTCGTCCGATTCGGACCCCGGCGACGCCTCATCATCGCCGCCACCGCAAGCGACCAACAAGGTAAGAGCCATCGCAGCCAGCATCTTCTTCACCGTTTCTCTCCCTTCCTCAAGACTCTGGTCAGGATGTGATGCAAGTGTTTGAAGGGGTGTTTGAAGGAGAGGACCAGTAAGGACAGTCCCACTGCGGTCCTAAAGGGGCGCTGGATCTTTCCGCGTCAGTGAATGGCTGAGCATCAGCCGGATCCCGACCAAGAACGGAGAAGATGGGGAGTGGCTGGATCAGAGCACAACGTCTCGTACTGGGTCGAATCGGCCCCCGGTCCCCGCCGGGCGGCGCTAGAGACCGATCTCGAGGCAGACGTTGCCGTCGTGGGTGCGGGCATCGTCGGGCTAACCGCAGCGTTGCTGCTCAAGCAGGCGGGAAAGCGGGTCGCCGTCCTCGAGATGGCAGAGGTAGCCGGTGGGGTGAGCGGCTACACGACGGCCAAGATCACCTCGGGGCATGGGTCGATCTACAGCGCGCTCGAAAGCAAGCATGGAGCCGAGGTCGCGGCCCGGTATGCGCAAGCCAATCAAGAAGCCCTGGCATCGATCGCCGCCTTGGTCGAGCAGCACCAGATCGATTGTGATTTCGAACGAAGAGCCAACTTCGTCTATGCGACCGAGGACTCGGGCAAGGCCAAGATCACCGAGGAGATCGAGGCTGCCAGGCGCGCCGGGCTGCCGGTAGAGATGGTGCTCGAAACCGATCTTCCTTTCGAGATCGCTGCGGCGGTCAAGCTCGAGGATCAGGCGCAGTTCCATCCGCGCAAGTACCTGTTGCACCTTGCCGAGCTCGTCGAGGGCGACGGCTCGCACGTATTCGAACGCTCCCGGGTTATCGACTTGACCGAGGACTCCCCTTGCGAAGTGCGAACCGATGCGGGGGCCGTGACCGCTAACGACGTGATCATCGCAACCCACTACCCGTTCTGGGATCGAGCTTTGTACTTCCCTCGGGTCCATCAGAAACGCTCCTACATCGTCGCGGCGAAGATCCGCGGCCCCCTCCCACAAGGCATGTACATCTCGATCGATGAGCCCGTTCGCTCGGTGCGGCCGCTCTCTGCAGGCTCGGGCACGATCCTGGTCGGCGGAAACGGCCATGCGGTCGGTGACGCTCGGGACACCGATGAGAACTACGCAACGCTCGAACAGTGGGCAAGGGAGCGCTTCGATGTGGAGTCCATCACTCACAGATGGTCCAGCCAGGACGGTACGACCGTCGATCTGCTCCCCTACGTGGGTACCGCCCGGCGAGGCTCGGAGCACGTATTCGTCGCGACGGGCTTTGGCAAATGGGGCATGACCAACGGAGCGATGGCAGGCGAGCTGATCGCGGCGCTCATCGCCACCGGCCAGCACCGCCACGCTTCTCTATTCGATCCCCATCGGATCACGCTCACCGCCTCGGCCCCCTCGTTCGTCAAGGAGAACGTGCGGGTAGCCCAACACATGGTGGGCGATCGCATCGCTCATCCTCTAAAGGCCCCGTTCGAAGAACTAGGGCCGGGCGAGGCGGCGGTCCAAGGGGCCGGGTTGAACCAGGTGGCCGGGTATCGGGACGAGGCCGGAGTACTGCATGCGGTGTCGGCTGTCTGCACTCATCTCGGGTGCATAGTTGGATGGAACCCGGCCGAGAGATCGTGGGACTGCCCCTGCCACGGCTCGCGCTTCGACTTCGATGGAAAGGTCCTGCACGGACCGGCCACCAAAGACCTCCCGCCGAAGTGAGACCCGGGCCTCGTACGATTTTCCGCGCGCAGAAGTTGTGGAATAAGCGCGCGATTCTTCGGTAAAAACCTAGGGGGATTTGGAGCTTTCTATGGCTTTCACTACTAGGAGGCCCAGGCCCAGCGCTCCCGCAGTGATGGCCAGGCCGAGCACGACCCGCACCCAGGCCGGGGGCTCGAAGGCGAAAACGATCACTGCCGTTATGACCATGAGGCCGATCAGGGCGGCGGAGCCGAGCAGGCATCCCACTCCCCAGCGCACCTCAGGGTGTTCGAGAGGGTCGATATTGCGGTTCGTTGAAACCTCTTTCCTGGGCAACTGTGCGGAAACAGTCAAACACTGACTACTATCACTCCCTATGGATTCTGCCGAACCTGTGAAGGTAGTTCTAGTCGATGACCACGACCTGATCCGTCGCGGCATCCGGGTGATGCTCGAAAGCGAAGAGGGCATCGAGATCGTGGGTGAAGCCAGTGACGGATCCAAGGTCCTTGCGTTGGTCGAAGAGACCTTCCCCGATGTCGTCGTGATGGATGTGGTCATGCCGGGCAAAGACGGCATCGACACCACGGCCGAGATCAAGGACAACTTCCCCAACGTCGGCGTCGTAGTGCTCTCGGGCCACGACGAGCAGCAGTTCATCTTCGACGCGCTGAAGGCCGGGGCGTCCGGCTACCTGCTGAAGACCGCCGACCTCGATGACGTGATCTCGACCGTTCGTGCAGTTGCCAAGGGCCAAGCCAAGATCGACCCCGAAGTTGCCGCCAAGGTGCTCACCGAATTCCAGAACTACCAGCAGGCAGAGCTCACCGATCAGTACCAACCGCTAACGCCACGCGAGCGCGAGATCCTTCAAGCGATGTCCGAGGGATTGCCCAACAAGACCATCGCCACTCGCCTATCGATCTCGGAACGCACCGTCACCACGCATGTCGCCAACATCTACACGAAGCTTCAGGTCAACAACCGCGTATCGGCTATCCAAGAAGCGATGCGCCGGCGCATCCTCGACCTGGGCATCTAGCCGAACCTCGCCCGACGCGGGCTATCCCTCCTCCAGGTCGGGGTTGAGCAGATAGCTGGCTGCGAGCCAGGCTGCCAGGGGCAGACCCAGATAGAAGTAGCCGACGTCGGCTAGTTGCTCGGAATCGTCGACCGCGTGCACGACCACGAACCAGTGAAAGATCGTCACCGACAGCAACAGGTAGCCGACCCAGAGAAGAGACCGGCTCGCCTGCGGGAGCGAGCGCGAGCTGCGTGCGGTGAACTGGCAGTCGCCCAACAGCGAGAACCCGATGCCGAAGACGACGATCAGAACCTCCGGCAGGCCGATCGCCCGGCCCCCGATACTGATCCAGTCCCCCTTGGTCATCACCAACCACGAGAACAACACGATCGCGAGCCCCGTCACTGCCTGGAGCGAAGTCAGCCTCGCCCACCGCATCCCCACGAAGACGGCCACGGCAAGCGTCAGCAGGATGTCGAACAACCCATCATGGAAACCGAGCTGTATGTCGAGAGCTTCGATCACGACCGAGGGCAGCACCCAAGCGCCTATCAGAAGCACCCCGGCCCCCAACTGGCGCCGCGCCGCGGCGCTGGTTGTCGGGGTGGCGCCGGGGGGCCGTTCGCGCAACAGATAGAGGCCCAGCAGCACCGTGGCAGCGGCCATGACTATCCGTCCGTACTGATAGACGCCGGTCGTGGGGAAGTCCCGGACCAGCTGGTAACCGGACGAGTTCGATAGCTGCACGGTAAGGAACACGCCGAGTGACACAACGAGCATGGACAACAGCGTCGGAGCAGACAGCATGAAGCTCGATCCATACAGCAACCGTTCCTTGTTGAGATCGGTAGCCTCCTCGTTACTGCGATAGCGAGAGATCCACCAGCCGGCCAGTGCCAGGGCGCCAACCGACAGCAACGTGCGCACCACCGACACGGGCCGCCGCTGGATGTAGGTGACCCACTCCGACACCGGGAACAATTGAACCGCCAGCTTTGCCGCGACGACGCCGGCCAGCAGGACCTTCACCGAACGGGCTGCCAAGGTCCGTCCAGACAGAGCGATGCCTTTGGCGACATCCAGCCCGAAGTCGATAACAAGAAGGCCCGAGGCGAATATCAGCGGGGTGAGCAACCCCCGCACGTCGTTCACCGATCCCGACACCAACGCCGCGGTGTGTGCGTCGAAACCTTCGTCGATGAACGCTAGGTGCACCCACAGGTGCGTCATGAACATCACGGCGATCGCGACCGACACGAGCATCAAGAACGCCCACCGCAAGCGGCGGGAGAGGGCTCCGGGGATCAAACAGCTCAGGATCAGCAATCCTGGAACGACGAAGTACGCGGTCCGGATCATCTCGGGCCCGAACTTCAGTGCCAGCGAATCCCCGATCTCGAACGCTGCTGCCTGTCCCAGGGATGCGGTCGTTGCCATGAACAACAGCGCCACCAGTACGCGCACCCAACGGGCTCCGTGCAATGCGCCGATCGCCAGCACGATCCAAGCCACCGCCAGGGCAACGAGCGTTACCGGAAGCACGCCGACCGGCAGGAATTCGGGCCGCCCCGAGGAGGTGTCGAGGAACAGCAACTCACCCTGTCGCCACCGCTCGGAGAACAGCACCGAGATGAGTAGCAGCACGAGCATGCTCACGCCCACGATCGCAACCTGACGGATCGGCTTGGACATCCCCTTCAGACGCAGGTGGCCATCTTCGACCGGGTCTTTGAAAGCCGTCTCCCACACCGGCCGCAACGAGAGCCTCGCTCCCGCCGCGCCGGTCCCCGAAGCCGTCCCGCCGGGGACGCGGGCAGTGGGGGTTGCGGGGGTCTCGGTGGAGGAGTCATCGCTCATGGGCCGGTCACCTCCAGACGTTCGAAGGCGGATGCTTGGATACCGGTCGAAGGGATGTAGACGTCGTCACCCACCTGGGCGACCGCGGGGACCGTTTCGTAACCGGGGCCGGCCGGCTCGAAGGCACCCAAAAACGCTCCCGTCTGCAGGTCGTAGATGTAGACGCGATAAGAGCGCTGGAAGAGATCTTCGTCGCGCGCCTCGTTGAGCACCAGGACCCGGCCATCTTCGATCACCGGCGCAGCAGCGGGGCCGTCGGGCAGGTTCACGTTCCACAGCTCGGCCCCCGTAAGAGCGTCATAGGCGTTCACCGCGCCATCGCTCTCGATGGTGACCGTTACGCCCTCGCTCGTGACCGGACCGACGAAGATGTCGAGATCGAAAGAAGGCTTCGCCCACAACGGTGTCCCGTCGCGCGTATCGAGTGCCAGCAGATTCAGCTCGCCGGAGGGATCTCCGCCGGCGAAATAGATGATGCCGTTGTCTTCTTCGATCGGAGCGAAGGTCTCGAGCCCGGGCAGACCCCACACCTGCTTGCCACGCTCGTTTAGGCGGAACAGACCGCCCGATGCGTACACGACCCCATCTTCGAGCACCGCCGGTTGTCCGCTTCCGACACCCGGATACGAGTGGCGCCACAACACCCGGCCGGTCAGAGCATCCAAAGCCACCAGGCCCTCGCCTTGTTCGGGGACGTAGAAGACCCCGTCGCCTCCGATTCCGACGGCACCGGGGTAAGCAGCCGCTCGGACCTCCGTGCTCCAGATCTCTTCACCGTCAAGGAAACCGCGTACGGTGTTGTCGCCTTGGCTGGCGAACACCTCTCCTTGCGCGGTCGAGGCCGACGCCACGAAGGAGATCAGGGTCTCTTCAGACGTGAACTCGGGTGGGACCGCGGCCGGGGCCTCACCGGTGGCATCGGGTGGGACGACGTAGAAGCTTTGATCCGTGCCCCCGACATAGATCGTTCCGTCCGAGGCGATCGCCGGAGCGAGCCCCGGACTGGTCGGGATCGCGTAGCTTTCGGATCCCACGACAACACCGGCTGCTTCCTGATCGTCGGTGAGCAGATAGATCATGTTGCGCCCCGCCTCGTCCTCTTGTACTGCGGTCACCAAGATCCCGCTCTCGGACACGACGAGTGGCAGGTCCACAGAGATCTCCTCGATACCAACCGGAACGGGCAGCTCGAAGCGGTCGAGTCTTTCACCGGTGGCGGCATCGATGACCGTGAGCTCACCGGCTTCCGACATGGTCACGACCTGCTCCCCCACCAAGACCGGAGGGACATCGGTGGAGCCGACAGTGGCCCGCCATGCGATCTCGCCCTCGGTTGTCAGCGAGAAGACCTCGTCAGACTCGGTGAGGATGACGACGTGCTCCGAAGCGACAGCAGCGCCGTCTACGCGGTCCAGAAACGTCTCGGACCACAGCAGTGCACCATCGCGCACGTCGTAAGCGTACGTAGCCCCCCCGTTGTCCGCGGCGATGACGAACTCGTCGTTGCCGGCAAGCTCGCCGCGCGCGACCTGCTCCATCTCGGCGCTCCACACCGTCTCTCCATCCTGAAGATCAAGAGCCGTGAGACGTCCGGCGTCATCGACGACCACGACCGCATCGCCAGCAACAAGCGGCGCTCGGCGAGAGATACCTCCGAGCTCCGTGCTCCAGATACGCCGGCCATCTGATACATCGATCGCTTCGACGGTGTTGGCGTCGGTCGTTAGGTATGCGACACCATCGGAAACGGCGGGCTTGCTGGCCGCAACGTCGTTGAAGGCGACCGACCATCGCGCCCATCCTCCGGCCGCATCGATCGCATACAGAGCGCGCAACGGATCTGCCACCAAGACGATGTCGTCGGTGACAACGGGAGCCGTTACCAGCGGGGCTTCGAGCTTGATCGACCAGATCGTTTCGCCTGTGGTCATGTCGGTGGCTGCGAGCCGCCCATCTTGCTCGGCGGCAAACATCGTCTTGCCGTCGGTTGCGGGAGCGAAGACCACGTTCTGCGAACCTGTGATGGTCCATGCCGGAGCACGCGAAAGGTCTGCCGCATCCAACTCACCTGAAGCCACCGCATCAGTTGGCGGCATCGGAATATCGGCAGGGCTTACCTCTCCGAAACTCTCCTCGGCCCCCACGAACGCGATCAGTTCTTCCTCCAAGACGATGCCGAGTGTCTCTAGAACGTCGACGATCTTGACGGTGCCGACCCCGGCGCATCGCCATTCATCGACCGTCTCACGCTGCTCTTGGTCGCCGGTCCCAAGGACGATCTTGCTACGGACGTGCGCGCACCCCTCGTAGTCGCGGCCCCCCGCAGAAACGTCCTCGAGTCCTACGTTGCTGACATCGAAGACGACCTCGGTCCCGGCCAGGTCGCCCTCGTAGCGATACTCCGACTCTCTGTCAAAGGGCGGGTCAAGCAACTTCACGGCGGGAGTGAAGGCGCTGAAGTCCCCACCCGACCGCAAGCCAAGTTGCGCGATCGCGTCTCCTCTACCGGCCAGGTAGGTCGTGCTGGTGAAGGGTTCACCGCGGCCCAGGTAATCCTCGTAGAGATTACGGACCGCATAGCCTTCACCACCGTAGAGGGCGAGATTGACCTTGCCTGCGACCTGACGAAAGTGGCGGCCGGCAGGCTTCGAGTCCACCGTGGTCTCGTAGACCCACGTCGTGCCAAGGTCTATCGGCTCGAAAGACTTCACGACCTCGAGCGGGTCATCGGGTTGAGCCACCACGACCGAGGTCGCCAGCATCGCTCCCGCGAGAAGCGAGCCGGTTAACCAAGGCCATGCAGCGCGCCACGAACGCGACCGGCGTGAAACGACGACCGTTCCGTCCTCGGCTGGTTCAGCCATCTCGTACCGCCGAAACTGCTAAGAAGCGTGGATCGCCTGGCGCGCGCGGATCTTGCGGATCCTGTCCCGGTGCACGTCTACGACGGTCTGGTCGGCACCGCGGCGTCTCACCCGCCACTTGGCGAAGGCAAGATCGGCCATCTCGCGATGTGCCTCACTGACGAGCTTGAGGGTCTCGAACTGAGCCTGGCGAACGAGCTGCCAGTACCACTTGGTCCGATCAAGGAAGTTCGGAACGATCGCCCACTCCTCCTTGGTGATGGTCCCGTTGTTGACCTCTTCTGCAAGCTCGAAAGCGATGACCTTCTTCTGGTGGCGCACCCAAAGGAAGATGGCCGTGAAGAACGCTATGACGAAGGACGTGTCCAGCAGGTTCGTCATGCTCTCGGCGCTGGCAACGGTTGCATTCATGCGCTCGATGACCTCGACCGGCAACAGGCCACCGGAGTAAGCCGCAGCGGTCGCCTCGAGCCCGAATTCGCGCACCATCATGATCGACTGGGTCCCGTTGTGAAGGAAGTGCATGAACATGCCGGCAGCCAGACCCGCGAGCGGCCATCCGATCTGCCCTCGCTTGGTCGCCGCCCAGGTTCCCATCCCAAGCCCCGCACCGAACGTACCCGTGTAGATCGCGTGTCCGAAACTGCCGAGGCCGAAGAAGTCGACCCGCAACAAGAACACGTCGAGGCCAGTCTTCACGTCGGCCTGACTGAGGAAGTTGAAGAAGTAGAGGATGTCCTCGGTGAAGGCGAAGCCGAACCCAACCGCGGCACCGTAGACGATGCCATCCGTGACACCTTCGAACTCCAGCCGGCCCGTCTTCTTGAAGAACCAATGTGAACCGAAGAATGCTAGGAGCAGCGCCAGTCCCTTGATGATCTCTTCGACGAAGGGGGCCGCGATGGCCGGACCGAACACGATCGAGACGTCTTGGGGGAGGGCCCCGATGATGGCCTCGTTACCGACGATCGCAAGACCGATGGAGAACGTGCCGCCCCACAGGCCCATCAGCGCGACCATCCACAGAGGTTCACGCTCGTACGCATCCAGCAAGCGGATGATCACGAAGAACAGCAGCATCTGGATCAGCGCATAAACGATGAACATAGCCGGATGCGTGAATGCACTAGCCACTTACTGGTCCCTTCCGTTTGTGGATATCGCGTTCTAGATCCATGTGCCGAACCTCGTTCGATCGCTCTGAAGCCGTACTTTGAGAACCGGCCCGGGGAAATGGTGTCCCCCGGGCCGGCACGGTTCTAGGTGCCTGCCAGGATGTTGTTGAAGAACTCGGTCGCGTAGCCAAAGTTGGATTCACCCCACGCGAAGAGCCCGCCATTGGTCCACAGCCAGATCTCGTCGGGCCCAGTGAGGTTCACACCGGTACCGAGGTAGACCCCGTTGGGATCGGTGATGTCGACCGTCTGCGCGACCGTGTAGTCGTAGTTGGCCTGCATCCGGCCCACCATCGAGTCCAGCCCGGCCAGGGCACCGTCGGGATCGCTGTAGGCGAGCAACGCGCCATTGAGGGGTGTGCCGTCGGCATGCCCATAGCTCAACGAGAAGGCGTCATTCGCGCCGAGGTTGGCGGCGAGTTGCGGATCCTGGACCGCTTCGATCAGCTGGAAGCTGCCTGCGAACTCGGGGATCAGCGAACCCAGATCACCCGCAGGAGCAACCGGCTCTTGCTCGGGCTGAGCCGGCTCGGCCGGAGCGGCTGGTTCGGCCGGGCCGGGATCGGCCGGGGCGCCGTTGTCCGGGGCCGGAGGAGGAGCCACGGGCTCGTCCTTGCCCTTGAAGAGGAAGAAACCGGCCACCACGACGACGAGCGCCACCGCACCACCGGCCATCGCCATCGTCTTGCCCGACGTCTTGGAGCCGCCGGCAGGCGCCATGCTGAAGCCTCCCGGAGGTGGCGCGCTGACCGCAGGAGCGACGGCAGCAGCGGTCGCCGGCTCGGCAGCAGCAGGTGCCGGCGTTGCTGCCGCCGGAGTAGCTGCAACCGGTTCGGCCACCGGCGGCGTTGTCACTGGAGCCTGTTCAACCGTGGCAGCGGCCACGGTTTCTTGGGCCAGCGTCTCGGCCGCTGCGTTACCGGCCGCGTGTGCTTCTTCGGGTGTCACCGGCGGTGCCACCGCGGCCCCCGGAGGAGCGAAACCACTCGCGGCCGGCGTCTCAACCGGCGTTGCTTCGGGCGCCTTGGCGCCACAGCTCGGACAGAAGCCTGCACCATCGGGGATCACGGTGCCGCAGCTTGTGCAGTGACGGGTTGTCATCAGACCGTCACCCCCTGGTTGCCACGGCCGCGCCGGGCTACATACAGCTCGCGAGCTTGAGCGATCGTCCCGCGCAGGACCGCGCACTCGGCTTCGATCTCAGCACGTCCCGCGGGATCGGTCTCGTGATGCAACCTGTCTTTCGCCAGGGCGAGCTGCACCTGAAGGTTATGGAGCGAGCGAAGCGCGGCCCATCCATCGAAATCGAAGCCGAAGAAGTGCGACATGTGCTCGGAACGACGCCGTCCGAGATTGGTCAGGGCCTCGTATTCGTTCTGCGTGACCACGCCAGCCGCGACCTCGTCGGCGAGATTGGTCTTTATCGCCTCACTCTCACGCTTGAGATCCATGACCGCGACCACCCCGAGGGCAACCAGCGGCAGCAGCAGGGCGAGCCACTTGCGGAAGGTGGCAGCACCTCCGGCGAGAGCGTCTCCCTGGGCGAGCTCGGTGTAGAGCACGTGAGCGCCCACGGCGGCAAGGAAGCCGGCCAGCGGAAGGACCCAGCGCATGCTCTTGTGCCGGCTGATGACCGCCACACCGAAGAACGCTCCCGCGATAGCACCAAACATCCCGTCGGACAGACCCGTGAGCAGCGCGCTCCACAGGTCGGAACCCGGAGACGAGGTGACCCCATCGATCAAGCTCGACGACGTCGACAACTCTCGGACCAGCACCTCCGCCGTTGCGAATCCCAATCCGGCGGCGGTTCCATAGACGATCCCGTCCAGCAACCCTGCGAACTCCGAGAAGCCTCTCCAGCGCGAGATGCCGGTGAAAACTCCGACCGCGGCAGCGAGACCCAGGAAGCGACCGGTCTCGGACCAGAACGGTCCCCAGAAGAAGTTGAGGGAAAGGGTGGTGCTGTCGACAAGCAGGTGGACGGCCCCGGCCCCCACGGCCCCGAAGGCGAACGCAACTCCGATCGCCCACAGCGGTTCCTTCTCGTTCAGGTCCAAGAACCTGACCAGCACGATATAGATCGCAGCAACGACCACAGCTAGTGCCAGGGCGTAGCCGCTGTCTACTTGACCCAGCGCAAGCGTCATCCGTCCGCCTCTCTTCGACCAAACCGCATTGGAGCGCGACGCGCACTAGACGCATACCGCCCGACGAGATAGTAGGTACCTGGGCTTCGGTTCTCAATGCTTTCGCGCGAGATTGGTCATTAGGTACTAGTGCCGTATCGCGCAAGGCAACTCGCGCTCTCGCCATCCGTGATGGCTAGAGCCCGGCGCTCACCCTCTCGCTGCCTGCGGACTACCTACCGGTCAAGCAGTAGCGGAGGGCACCGACCGCTGCCTAAGGAACCCAAGCACTCCGATGCCGAGTGCCAGTCCCATGAATACCCAGGCCCAGAACAACCGCCCGCTGCTCCATACCCACCAGCCCGCCATCAGTCCGGCAAGCACGCTGGGGACCCACTTCCACTTCTGCGGATCCACGGGCGGCACGCGGAAACTCGCCCACAGGATGATGAACAAGAGTCCGGCTATCACGAGCTCGCTGAAGCGCAAGGTACGCCCCGGGAAAGAAGAACCACCGATGTACGAATTGAACGCGTCGTACTCGAGCCCGCCGGTGTAGTAGTTGTAGTCGTACCCGCCAGCGTAGAAACCTGCCGAGTCCGAGAAGTCAAAGAAGAATGTGACGATCGCGACGGCAGCGACCAGGGTCAGCGGGCGGTTGGCTCCCGAGATGGCGTTGCTCAGATCGAAATTGGTTCCGAATCGAGCACGGGCCCGGCGGTACTGCTCGTAGGCGAGAGCGATGGCTCCGGCGGTCCACAGCACCCCAACCAAGCTGATATCGAACATGCGCAGAGCGTGCCCGGCCACCACGACCGTGAAGACGATCGGGAACAGCGGGTGCATGAGGGGGCCGGGGATCGCCGGGAGTTTCTGTTGCTGATACCCGGCTCGGCTCAGTTCCTGGATCGCTACCAGTGCCATCGCAGCCGCCATGACCGCTGCCCAGATCCAACCGAGACCTGCGTTGTCCCCGATGAACCCCACCACGATCGCTATGGCTACGAGGCCCAAAGCCACGAGCGTCAAGGAGCGGCCCGGCACCTTGCCCAGCAGTTCCGACGACGAGGTGAACCGCTGCGCCTGCGCCGCCACCTTCGAGACGTTGCTTTCGATCCGCTCCTTGAAGGGTTGCTGTTCGCCCGCCACCGCCTGCATCGGCTGCGTCGACCCACCTGGCTGGGCCGGTGTTGGCTGGGCCGGTGTTGGCTGGGCCGGTGTTGGCTGGGCCGGTGTTGGCTGGGCCGGCGCCTCTACCTTGGTCCCACAACTGGGACAGAACGCCGGAAGCGGTTCGGGCAGCTTGTTGCCGCAACTCATGCAGAACATCGGTGTCCCCCTCCATGCTGGTGTATGCAGGAAGTTATCCCGAACCGGCGAGGTGCACGGTGAACGAACAGAGCAAGTACCGAAAGCTCCCTTCGGTTGACGTCGTCTTGGATCAGCTCGCGGCGCCGCATCATGTCGCCGTGCAAGCGGCTCGGGCAGCGATAGAGGAGGCTCGCCAAGAGGTTGCGGCGGGCCGGCCCGCCCCCACCGTTGCACAAGTAGTAGCGAAAGCGCGACTCGCTCTGGCCGGGGACGAGCGCCGCCGCTTGCAGCGCGTCATCAACGCGACCGGCATCTTGTTACACACCAACCTGGGGCGCGCCCCTCTCGGCCCCCAACAACTCGAAGCCGTACGTGCGGTGGCATCCGGCTACTCGAACCTCGAATTCGATCTGGGCACCGGCAAGCGTGGCTCGCGCTACACGCACACCCGTGCTGCGATCTGCCGTCTGACCGGGGCCGAGAGCGCGCTGGTCGTCAACAACAACGCGGCGGCGGTCCTGCTGATGCTCTCAGCGCTCTGCCGCGGCAAAGAGGTGATCATCAGCCGCGGTGAACTGATCGAGATCGGCGGCGAGTTCCGCATCCCGGACGTGATGCGCAATGCCGGTGTGACCCTTGTCGAAGTCGGCACGACCAATCGCACCCATCCATCCGACTACGCTGGTGCGATCGGACCACGAACCGCGGCGATCTTCAAAGTGCATCCTTCCAACTACAAGATGATCGGTTTCACCAAGGATGTGCCGGGCCGTGAGCTCGGACGCCTCGCTGCAAACAACGGTCTGCTGTTCCTTCACGATCTTGGTTCCGGGAACCTCGAGGCGTCACCCGGCTCGCCATTCAGACACGAACCGACGATCCTCGATGCGTTGACCGACGGCGCGGACCTGGTCACCTTCTCGGGCGACAAATTGCTGGGTGGGCCTCAAGCAGGTGTGATCGCAGGCAAGACGACCCTGATCGACCAACTCGAACGTGACCCATGGCTGCGCGCCTTGCGCGTCGACAAGATGACGCTTGCCGCTCTGGGCGCCACCCTGGAGCTCTACCTGATGGATCTGAGCAGCAACATCCCGATCGCGCGCATGGCTCATATGTCGCTGCACGACCTCGAAGCGCGCGCCAAAGCGCTCGCATCTGCGATCGACGACCCCGATGCGGGGCGAAAAGCTTCGGCTGTCGCCGTGACCGGTGCAGCCGGGGGCGGGGCATTGCCCGGAGAAGGGTTCGACTCTTGGGCCGTCGCGGTCGAGTGCGAGCATCTCTCCGCGCAAGCGATCGCCGAGGCGCTGCGTCTCGGCGACCCTCCGGTCATCGCTCGCATCGAGAACGACCGTCTCCTTCTGGACCTACGCACGATCGCCTCCGAAGATGACTCCCTGGTGGCACGACTGGCGGGCCGGGTCTTTTCCCCGTAGTCCGTTTTCGCCTAGGTTGTACGGGTTCTCAGCAGGGCAAGGGGGGCGAAAAGGTATGCCAATCGCCCGGCAACCCTTCCCATGAAGCAGTAGCAAGGACTAGATTCCTTGAGGTTGTTCCGGGGGCCCGAACCTAGGGTCAGATCTTCGACAGCGGAGGGGGAATCGTTCCTTGAGAAGTAAACGCGTTCTAGCTTTCGTCGCGTGCATGGCGGCGATCGCGTTGATGGCACCGACGGCGCAGGTTGGCGCCGAGCAGAAGCGAGGATCCAACAAGAGCCGCTTCGGCACGGATGTACGGGTCGGGGTCGATGACTCGGCTCTCTTCAAGGCCAAGGCTCTCAAGCTCGCAAAGATGAAGGCGCGTGCGCTGAACCGTCGAGCCGGTGGTGGTTCCGGTGGTTACAGCGTCGGTGACAAGCGATGGTGGCCGGCGTGGGATGACACCCTCGACTTCCCGGTCTACCTCAAGAAGTACAAGTTGCGCGACGTTGGGCGGCACATCGAGGTTTGGGTTGCCGCCGGCAAGACGCGCGACGGGATCTCGAAGGGCACCTGGTACCCGGAGGGCGACTGCCGCAACGACTACCCGGATCGCATCAAAGTTACGAACGCGCAGGTTGCGTACTTCATCAACGAGTTCGAGACCAACATGTACCCGGTCGAGTCCGAGCTCTTCTCGGTTCCGCCGTCTCGCAACGGCGAGAACTCGGATGCAACATTGATCGTCGACAAGCCCAAGAAGGATTATGGGATCGGCAAGAACTACTACAAGGGCAAGGGCCGTCGCATCGTTACCCTGGTCGACAACGTTCGCGACCCACAGTTCTACGACACCGATGACAGTCAAGACATGTCACGTACCGCCGGCTTCTTCTCGGGCTACCTGAACGAGGCCACCGACCGCAACGTCATGACGATCGACTCGTGGAACTGGAAGTACGGCCTAGGTGCCAACCCTCCGACCAACCCGGTTCCGGGCAACGTGTGTGAGAGCGTCGTCGGTGACCCATTCCTCTACGAGGAAGTCTTCGCCCACGAGTACGAGCACCTGCTCGAGTACTACGCCGACCCCGATGGTGAGTTCTCGTGGATCGACGAGGGCATGGCCGACTTCGCAGCTTTCGCCACCGGCTACACCGACACGCTCCAGCAAGTCACCGACACGGACTGGGACGGTCACATCCAGTGCTTCCTCGGCAACATCCAGATGCAGAGCGACTCCAACCCCAACCCGCCCGACGACTGTGGTCCCGAGAACTCGCTGACATGGTGGGGAGACCAAGACGAGGACAACGAGATCGAGATCCTCGCCGACTACGGTGCAGCCTTCATGATGCAGTTGATGTTGGCCGAGGAATACGGCCAGGAGGCCATCACGTTCCTGCACAACGACGCCCCCGACGGACTGGACGCGTTGCAGTCCTTGCTGGATCGATTCGATCCCGGCACCACAGCCCGTCAGAAGATCCACCAGTGGGCAGTCATGGCCGCGCTCGACGGCGTGATCGATGACGGCGCCGTCGTCAACGGCGGTAACGCTCAGGACTATCAGGTGGACGCCTTGAACGCCTACATGGATTGGACCGTCGAGGACGCGTACTCGTGGCCGGGGGCTCCGCCCAACGGTTCGGACTACGTGCGAGCCCGTCACGCCAACGGAACCTATCTAAATGCAAGCGAGATCGACAAGATCGAGTTCATAGGCGCCAAAGAGTTCGATCCCAGTCCTACCGAGTGGGTCGAAGACACCCCCGCCGATTGGACAGGTGGTTCGACGCTGTACTCGACCGCAGCTCCTGAGGAATTCGACTCGGCCATCGCTCGTGAGGTCACCGTTCCACAAGGCAACGCAACGTTGACCTTCGACACGAAGTTCGACACCGAGTACCAGTGGGACTTCGGGTTCGTGCAGGTTTCCAACGATGGCGGCCAGACCTGGACATCACTGGCGAACGAGCTGACCACTTCGGAATATGCCGACGGCGCGTATCCGACCGTGCAGTCCAACGTTCCTGGTTTCACCGGCGAGTCGGGCGTCGCTGCGTCCGAGCAGGTCACCGATCCCGAGATGGCGCAGTGGGTCTCGACGAGCTTCAGCCTGGCGGACTACGCGGGTCAGACCGTCTGGTTGTCGTTCCGTTACGTAACGGACTGGGCTTTCCAGGACTCGGGATTCTGGGTCGACAACGTCGTCGTCGGTGACACGACGATCTCTGAGGGCGACGACCTCGAGCAGTGGAGTTCCCTGACCGAAGTGAACCCCGCCGACGTCCAGGGCTTCACGGTTCAGCTCGTCACTTACACCGACGATCGCACCCAGGCTTGGGTGGGCGAGCTCCCATTGGACGCGAACTTCGAAGGTTCGCTGTCGGGGGCCGAGCTCGACGCCGTAATCGGAACGTCCCCCAACACCACGGTGCTGGTCTTGGTGATGTTCGACGAATCGACCGAGGAGATCTTCGAGTACGCGCCTTACGAACTGAGGGTGGACAACCACCTCCAGCCCGGGGGCGAGTAACACCTGCAGTAAGTAGCAGGCAAGGAGTATCTGAGGGGGCCGGGTGACCGGCCCCCTCACTCGCGCCGGGGCGAACAATGGAGAACTCGGTGTGGGTTGGGAGCGGAGGACCTCGACCGTTCGCCTCAGACCAGCGGATGCTTCGGCGTGGTGCCCGGCACGGGACACCCGATGGGAGATACCTCCGCTCACCCATCAACCCAAGCTCAGACTACGACGGTCGCCGCTATCGGGCAATGGCCTGGGAAGCAAACCACCCAGCGGAGCGCGGAAAGAGCGGCCGGGGGCGATCGGCCGCTCTTTCAGTACGAGATCGCTGCTCAGGACGGGGAGCGAGCGTCTCCGTTTACGACCCCCCAAGACACCGCAAGGTCTTCTTCACTATCGGCCGCAGATGACTAGTCCTTTAGGGCTAGACCCATAAGTTTCTTCGCGCTCTTCGGCGGGCGATGCTGTGTCCTGGATGGATACGCGGATGGCTACGTGCCCGGCGAAAGGCGGGAGGGGCCATCTGGCTGGCGGCGAACCCTTACGCCATGAGGCTCCTTGGTCGCGTCTTCGTTTCTGCATGCCTGATCGGCGCGCTCGCGCTGGGGGCTACGACGGCGACGGCTCGGCCCTCGACGTCCTCTTTCTCCGAAACCCCCAGATCACCGATGGAGCGACGGGCCCGGCCGGACATGGACATCTTGGATCCGGTGCGGTTCGAGCTCGACGATGCGGTCACGGGGCACCGGTTGATCACCGCTCGCGATGGGATCACCTCGCTTGCGGTCGATGTGATCCGGCCCGATACGAACGAGAAGGTGCCGACGATCTATCTACAGTCGCCCTACTACAACACCGTTGGGCGCGGCTACCTGCACGAGACGAAGACACCTTGGGGATTGGGTGGGACGCCCGCCGATCCGAGCGTTCCCTTTCCCGAGTGGTACGACGAATTCTTCGTCGAGCGCGGCTACGCGGTGGTCATGTCCGACATGCGCGGGACGCGCAACTCATCTGGGTGCCAGGTATACGGGGGCCGCGAGGAAGCGACGGACGCGGTCGACGTCATCGAATGGATCGCCGCGCAAGAGTGGAGCAACGGCAAGGTTGGGATGACCGGAGGCAGCTACGACGGAACCGTTGCGATCGCTGCGGCATCAGAGGCCCCAAAAGCACTCAAAGCCATCATCCCGATCCGCGCGATCGACCGCTGGTACGACTATCACTTCTTCAACGGCGTGCAGTCGTCACAGCATCTGCTGACCCCTTGGAACTTCACAACCCTGACAACCGTTCAGGACAACCAGAATTCGTTGCCCGACGACACGCTATTCCCCCTACATGTGATCGAGCGCAAGGCATGCGCGGCGTCGCTCGGTGCTTTGGTGTCGGCGCAGTACTCGACGCCGTACCAGGATTCGACCTCGCAGTTCTGGGCCGAGCGCGACTGGCTCCGTAACGTCAAGGACTTCAAGGCTGCGACCTTCATCATCCATGGGCTCAACGACACCAACGTCAAGACCACCAACGCCTCCAACCTTTGGAGCGCGCTGCCAAAGACCGTCGAGAAGAAGCTCTGGTGGGCACGGATGGGCCACGCCGATCCCAAACAACCGGAACCCGGTGGCGAGCTGAACTTCCCTTTCGATGAGCGCTTCGTCGATGCGACCCATCGGTGGTTCGCTCAGTTCCTCAAGGGGATCGACACCGGGATCTTGACCGAGCCGCGCGTGTCGGTTCAGGACTCGGACGGGAACTGGCGCGATCAGGCGCAGTGGCCCCCGGCGGGACGCGATGTGAGCTTCGGTGTCGATGGCGACAGGCTGGTGGAAGGTTCGGGGAAAGGAAAGGTCACCTACGGACGCTCCACGGTCACGGTCGAGTCCCAGCCCTTGGAGAGCGACCTGCATCTGGCGGGTGAGGCATACATGAGGTTCGCCTACTCGTTGGAGCAAGGTGGCGACACCACGTTCGCTTACCGCCTCGAAGACGTAGGCCCCAAGGGGGCGGTAGAGATCACGTCTGCTTACGCCCGGGGCGCCTACCGGGACGACATCGCAAAACGGGGGCCGAGCTACCCCACCCTGCCGGCGCTTCACCTGCCCGGGCAGCGGTACCGGATCGCGTTCCCCTTCTTGCCACAGGACTACGTCGTACCTGCCGGTCACCGATTGCGTTTGGTGATCGCAGCAGATGATGGACGGATCTTGGGAGACTCGGGGCCGGGATCGGTCACGCTCTACCGGCCCACACTGGTCATCCCCGTCGCTCGCTAACGCGATATAGACGCGAGGGGGTGCCAACAACAGGCTTGGCCTCCTCAGCCGCTGGACACCCCACCTCCGGCGCTCTGAGGAGGCCACCCACCTTCAGCAAGAAACAGCACTGCACGTAGCCGCGGGACCCTGCATCGCGGCATCCGGTCATGTGGGGCCGCGGGCGTGGGACTTATCGTTTGACGATGCACGTACTTGGAACCGCTGGTCATGTCGACCACGGAAAGTCCACCCTGGTGCGGTCGCTCACCGGGATCGATCCCGACCGCCTGGCCGAGGAACGACAGCGTGGACTGACGATCGACCTTGGCTTCGCATGGTTGATGCTGCCTTCGGGCAGAGAGGTTGGCGTCGTGGACGTGCCGGGTCACGAACGGTTCATCTCCAACATGCTCGCGGGGGCCGGCGGGATCACTGCTTGTCTCTTCGTCGTTTCCGCCAGTGAGGGCTGGATGCCCCAGTCGACCGAACACCTGGCGATCCTGGACCTACTCGGCATCGAGCACGGAGTTGTGGCGCTTACCAAAGCGGACCTGGTCGACGCCGGGCGTCTCGCGCGGATGGAAGCTTCGGTGCGAGAGCGGCTGGCTCCAACCGGACTGCATGATGCGCCGATCGTCGCGGTGTCTGGGGTCGATGACACCGGACGCTCCGAGCTACTGACAGTGCTAGACGAGATGTTGTCTCGGGCACCGGTGCCCCCAGCGCATGGTTCGCCACGGATGTGGGTGGATCGTGCCTTCGCGGTGTCAGGGGTGGGAACCGTCGTTACCGGAACGGTGGCTCGGGGACGTTTCGAGTTGGGCGGGGCGGTCGAGGTACTGCCGGGTGGAGCGACCGCCCGTATACGAGCGCTGCAGTCTCACAAGAAAAAGGTCGATTCGATAGCAGCGGGTACCCGGGCCGCCATCAATCTCATCGGTATCTCTGGCTCCCAACTCCGTGGGCGCGCCGTCGTGGGGGCCGGGTGGCATTGCACCAACACGGTGGATGTGATGCTGCAGGTGCCGGTGCGGGAGCTAGGGGGTGTTGGGATCGAGGCTCGCGGTGCGCACCTTCTTTACGTCGGTTCGGCCAGCACCCCGGTTCGGGTGAGACCCCTCGATCGTGACCGCGTGGAACCCGGCTCGAGCGCTCCGGCCACCCTCTACCTTTCCGAGGGGCTGCCTCTGAGGGCTGGGGACAGGATGGTGATCCGCGATTCGGGGCCGGGCATCACCGCAGCAGGCGCCACGGTGTTGGATCCGGCCCCCCCAGCAACTCGCCGCCGAGATCGTGCGCGGATCGAGACACTGCTGCAACTTGCCGGGTGCGCAAGTGTCGCCGAGCGGCTCGGCGTGCTGGTTGACTCGGAAGGTGACCTCGCGATCTCAGACGCCCGGTGGCGGGCGGGAGTCGTTGGCGACGAGGAAGTCACGCTCCCTTCGGACATGAAGGTGCTCGGCGACCGCTACGTCTCACTGCAAAGACTGCACGAGTTAGAGCAGCTCGTCATGGATGCCGTTACCACTCACCATGCCGATCATCCGGGCGAGCGGGGGCTTGGCCGCGAGGTCGTGCGGTCGGCCACCGGGCTCGAAAGGGCCGCCTTCGATGCACTCGTGCACTCGCTGGGTCTAGCCGGAACCGAAACGCTCGCGCTGGCTTCACATTCGCCGGCATTGCCTCCCGAGTTGCGCGCTCAAGCAGACGCGCTGCTGGCGCGCTTGGCGAACTCGGCCTTCGAACCACCGCTCGCTGCACAACTCCAGGTCAGCGATGAGCTGCTGCGCGCATTGGTCACCTCCGGCGAGATCGTCCGGGTAGGGACCTTCTATCTGGACGCCGGCCATGCACAGCGGGCACGACAGATCGTGCGGGATGAGATCAAGGCTGCCGGTCCCGTGACCGTCTCTAAGATCCGGGACCTTCTCGGAACCACGCGCAAGTACGCGGTGCCACTGTCGGAGTGGCTCGATGACACCGGTGCGACGATCAGGCGGGGAGATCTTCGCCACCTCGGTCCACAGGGATAGAGAACCGAGACCGGGAGCCGGGCTCATGCCTGGTTTCCGCTGTTTTTCGCGCGCAAAGCGCGTTGGATATGCGCGTGATCCTTCGGTAAAACTATTCGCCTTGGAGGGGGTCTCCGTGGACCACCGTCCCTCCCACCATGTCCATCGAGGGCAGCGGCCGCACTCCTTCCTTCAATTCCGTAACGAGTGAATCGACCACTGCCGAGAGGTCGTGGGTGCGGCCGAAGACCTCTCGCTGGCGGGTTGCGGACGTGCCTCGATCCAAGATCGAGTTCACGCGCAACAGGTCATCGCGGCAGCCGAGACGCTCGGCGATCGGTTCGAGGATCTCGACCATGTCACCCAAGCTGCGGCGCAGCGACATGAGGTTCCCTTCCTCGTCGCGGATGATCTCGGCTTCGAGCCCATATCGGGCCGCGCGCCACTTGTTCTCGCGGATGGTCCAGGCCCGGTGCGTAGGCAGGTCCAGTCCGGAGTTGTAGCGCTCGCCCAACCACACGACCAGCGACTGCGTCATCGCAGTGATCGCGCACAGCTCGTCGAGGGTGGGGATGCCGTCGCAGATGCGTGATTCCAGCGTTCCGAAACCGGGATGCGGCCTGATGTCCCACCACACCTCACGGATCGAGCGGATCGTTCCTGCACCGATCAAAGTCCGCATGAATCGCTGGAACTGCCCCCAGTTCTCCATCTGGTACGGGAGGCCGGCCGTCGGAAGCGACTCGAAGATCTTGCTGCGGATCGAGGCGAGTCCCGTGTCGCGTCCTTGCCAGAACGGCGACGACGAGCTGAGCGCGAGGAAGTGCGGGATGAACGTCCCGAGAGCGTTGGATACCGCTATCGCCTCTTCACCCGAACGCACGCCGACGTGCACGTGAACCCCGAAGATCAACAGACGGCGCGCCGTCCATTGACAGTTCTCGATCAAACGGTGGTAGCGAGGGTCGGGCGAAACGGTCTGGTCGGTCCACGACGAGAACGGGTGTGTCCCGGTGCAGATGACCCGGTAGCCCTGATCCTCGGACGCCTCGATAAGTTGCTCGATCTTGGCGCCGAGCTCGGCCCGCACCTCTCCGACGTTCTGACAAACATCGGTGATGACTTCGATCGTGCACTCGAGCAACTCGTGCTTGAACCACTTGTCGTCGAGATTCGGCAGGATCTTGGTCGCAGCCGTGTCGGTGGCTAAGGCCCCGGATTCATCGACGATCTGGCATTCGATCTCGACCCCCAGGGTCGGCTTGTCGGAACCGTTGAAAACGATGTTCACGTTTGTCCCCCTTCGGCGTCCTCGTTGAACCCTACCCGTGAGCGAACCGAGTGACGCCCGAAGGTGTAGATGATCGCTATCGCATTGGCCACCAGCCCCACGGCGATCATCCCGCCCGACCCGGGCAAGGCAAAGACGAGCGGCACCAGCCCACCGGCTACCCACGCGAGTTGCAGCATCGACTCGAAGCGCGCGAACGCCCATCCACGTCCGGCCTCGGGTGTCTCTCGTTGCACGATCGCATCGAAGGCAACCTTGGCCGCTCCGCTTGCAAGACCGAACGCGAACACGAGTGCTCCGGCACTGATAGGCGTGAACCAGCGGCCCACCACGACGGCGGTAAGACCGGCCCCCACGAGGCCGGCAACGATGATTCCCTCTTCTTTCAACGAGCGGCGGAGCCGCGGAGCCGCCAGCGCTCCGGCCAGCGAACCGAACGCGGCCGCACCGACCAACAGGCCCAGACCTACGGTTCCGAAATCATCGCGACGCAAGGCGAACGCGAGATGAAAGACCAAGAAGCCGACGAGCATGCGCATCCCGGCGGTAGCGAACACTGCCTGGCGCATGCTGACCCGGCGCGCTTTGGCCTTGGCGTCGGCGGTCTCCGAGTCGGGGCGACGGCCCTTCGAAGCAGGAAGTCGCAGGGCCGGAATGATGCCGGCGTAATAGATGCAGGCGGCGAAGATCAGCTCCGTCGCGACACCCGGCCACTTGATCAACGCTATCCCGGGGATACCGACGATCATCCCGGCGATGGCCGAGGTTCGGGACAGGGCCGAGTTCGCTTTCACCAGGGTGTCACCGGTCGGAACCAGACCGGGCAGCACGGCCCCCCTGACGATCAGCGCGGCACGGCTCAACAACAGAACGCCGAAGGCGAGCGGGAACAGGAACAGCGAATCGAGCCGGGTCGCAAGCAGCCACGTCAAAGTGGCCCGTCCCGCCGAAGAGCCCACCATCACCCACTTCAGGCTGCCCCGATGCCGATCGAGCAACCTCGCCAGCAACGGCGAGACGATCGCGAACGGAGCCACCGTCAGGGCCAGGTACAACGCCACCCGGCCCCGCGCCGTCGTCTCGGGGATCGAGAAGAACAGCGTCGTCGACAGGGCCAGCGCCAGCAGCGCATCTCCAGCGGCACCCAGGGATTGATAACGGAGCAAGCGGCCGAACTCCGGGGTGGTGGCAGGGGTCCGAGCCCGCTTGATCGCCCGGCGCATGGCGATTCGAACGAGGGGTTCCTCGTCGTCGGGGGGCTGAGGTCGCCTGGTCCGCTCCACGGTCTGAGACCCTACGCTCGCCCGGTCCTCTCCACGGTCGGAGGGCCCAGGCCGGGCGGAGGCAACAGAGTTCCGGGGGTCGTTGCCTATCCGCACATATCCCGGAAGACGAGGCTGCCGGTACCCGTCCGGGGTAGCCGGGGGGGGTCAGCATCGTCCCCACACGGCCTTGATCCCGGCGAGGTCCGCAAGCGCGCCGACGAGATCGCGCCGGACCCAGAGAGTCCGGTATCTCCGGGGCCGAAGAAAAAGACAGCAACGAGGTCGGAAAAGCCCGCTAGATGGTGATTCGCGAGCCTCTAGACGGCAGGATTCACGCGAGTGAGGCGAAGGACTTGGGGGGGCCGGGGCGAATCTTGGGGCCAGGACCGATAAGCAGGAACCATCCAGTCAGGTGCCCGGCACCGAATGGAATGGGATGAATCGGACATAATCTTGTGAGGGGAACGGATATGCGGAAAACAGCACTTGCACTCGCACTCTCTGGGGCACTGCTGGCCGGACTTCTGGCCGCTCCTACGGTCGCGCAGGCAAAGACCTTCACCCCTCAGACCGAAGCCCTCTCGATCGACACCAAGTTCGGTCAGCTCTACGTCGAGGTCACCTACCCCACCAACAACGGCAAGGTCGTCAAGGGCCCGGCCGTCCTCACCTTGTCTCCGTACTCGGTCCTTGGCCGCCAGAACGTCGCGATGGACTGGGTGCCCGAGGGTTACGTGCACGTTTGGGCCGACGTGATCGGCACCGGCAACTCGGGCGGTTGTTACGACTACGGCGGTGAGCGTGAGAAGCGCACCGGTTACGAGTTGGTCGAATGGATCGCCAAGCAGCCGTGGAGCAACGGCAAGGTTGCGATGATCGGTGGTTCCTATAACGGCACGACGGCATGGGCGACCGCTACGCAGGCTCCACCCAGTCTCACCACGATCGTCCCCGAGGCGGCGATCGCTCGCTGGTACGACTACGCCTACGCGGGTGGCGTTCGCTACCTGCTCAACAACGAGAACCCTGCCGACGAAGGTGTCGACACTCCGCTGGCCTTTGACTTCGGTCTGGCGATTCCTCCTCCAACCGACGTGCAAGACCCGGGTTGGGCCGAGAAGGTCGCCTCCACGATCACACCCTGTGAAGAGATCGCCCACACCGAGCGCGGCTACGACGACACCCCCGACTACGACGATTTCTGGGTCGAGCGTGACTATCTCAAGGACGCCGACAAGATCGACATCCCCGTCCTGATCTCTCACAACTGGGGAGACTGGAACGTCAAGCCCGATGGCGCTTGGTGGATGTACAACGAACTGAAGAAGAGCAACCCTTCCAAGACGACCTTCTACGCCGGAACCCGATGGGAGGGCCACGGCACGCCCGGCGGCAACTACGACCAGGTCGTGCGCCAGTGGTTCGACTACTTCCTGATGGGCAAGGACAACGGCATCGACAAGCTGCCGAGCTACCTCAGCGAGCAGGCCGACTACGACGGCACGCTGGACAAGGTCGCCAAGGGCGAGCCCAAGGTCCGCAACGTGACGCTCTACGGGATCGCCACCCCACCGTCCTTTGACGGCGAGTACACGTGGAAGCTGTGGCCGAGCAAGTACCAGGCCATCCCCTTCTTCAACCCGGGAACGGCCTCGTGGCCGATAACACCGAACGCAGAGACACATGCGAACCACCACGCCCGTAGCAACCACGAGTGGCAGTACTTCGAGTCGCCGGCGTTCAAGAAGGACACCCGCGTGGTCGGCGAGATCAAGGTGCAGCTCTACTCGAAGGTGCGCCGAACCTGGGTGACGATGATGCCGGTGATCCTGGACACCAAGCACGAGTGTCATGAGACTGTGGCCAACAACCACTACACGACGCCTGAGTGCACGGCCCAACCCGCACCCAGCTCCGAAGTCACACCTCGTCCGATGATTCCGGTCACCCGTGGATTCCTGGACTCCCGCTATCGCAACGGGCTCAGCAAGCAGGTGCTCATCGAACCGGGTCAGGCTTTCCTTGCGACCGTGACGATGAAGCCAACCGACTACATCTTCCGTAAGAACCACTCGATCGGACTGAACGTGTTCAGCTCGAACGTCGAATGGGCGGTGGAGAAGAATCCGGCCGACTCGATCGATCCCACGTGCCTGACGAGCGCAGCCACTCCAGCAGATTGCAACGACTTCGTTCTGGAGTGGGACACCAACAAGATCCGGGTCATCATTCCGATCGTCAACGGTCCACGCAACGCCAACGACCTGTTCAACTTCGAGCACAAGCACTAGAAGAGCGGGGGAACGGTTCATGCAATTGCGCAAGAAGATGGCACTGACGGTAGCGGCAGCAGCCGTCGCTACCTTGCTGGTACCGGTGGCGTCTCCGGCTACGGCCGGGCCCTGCAGCGGTAGCCGCATGGAGACACTCACCTTGCGCAACTTCCGCATCGAAGCCAAGCCCGTCCGCAAGACGTTCCCCAGCGGCGGCACCGCCGTCCTGGACGTGACGGTCACCCGGCCCGGGGAGCAGGACCCAGCGGGCATGGGGATCCCCATGGATGGTGTCGACCCGATGCCCGCCGAGAACATCAACGTGGGGGCCGGGATGATGATCAACGACGTGTTCCTGCCGGGGTTCGGGATCACGGACGCCAACGGCAAGGCCAAGGTGAAGATCTCGATCGAGCGCTACGCCAAGACCGGTCCCGCCGATATCGCTCTCTACGCCTGGAACGTCATCCAGGAAACACCGTGTCTGCGGGTTGAAGAGAACGGCTTCCGCGCTTACCCCGCGATGTTCACCGTCGTTCCCAAGAGCTGAGCAGTCTCTACCCTTCGGTGCCTTTCGTGGGATTGAAGGCTGCGTCGAACCCTTTCAGCAGCTCTACGGGCAGCGGGATGACGATGGTGGAGTTCTGTTCCGCCGAGATGTCGGTGAGGGTCTGCAGATAGCGAAGCTGGTAGGCGATCGGGTGGCGGGCGATGACCTCGGCCGCTTGAGCCAACCGCTCGGACGCTTGGAACTCACCTTCGGCGTTGATGATCTTGGCCCGCCGCTCACGCTCGGCTTCAGCCTGCTTGGCCATAGCGCGCTGCATCTCGACCGGGAGGTCGACGTCTTTGATCTCGACCAGCGTCACCTTCACACCCCACGGGTCGGTTAGGTCATCGATTATCTGTTGGACATCTTGGTTCAGGCGATCGCGCTCGGTGAGGATGTCATCGAGGTCGACCTTGCTGAGGATCGCTCGCAAGGTGGTTTGTGCGATCTGCGAAGTCGCGTAGAGATAGTTCTGGATCTCGACGATGGCCTTGATCGGGTCGAACACTTGGAAGTAGACGACCGCATTGACCCGGATGGTGATGTTGTCCTTGGTGATGACGTCCTGTGGGGGCACGTCCAAGGTCACGACCTGCAGGTTGACCTTGACCATGCGATCGATGATCGGGATCAGCAGGAACAGTCCCGGCCCCTTCGCGTTTCCGAGCACACGTCCTAGCCGGAAGATGACCCCTCGTTCGTACTCTTGAACGATCCGGATCGATGCAGCCAGGAACAACAACACGAGGATCGCGATCGACCCGAGTACCGCTGGTCCCATCGGTTACCCACCTCCATCTGTGACGGCCCCAGCTTGTCGGGGGCCGCGCCCATCCCAGAGTACGACCCGAACTGGTTAACCGCGAAAGCGAAGGGGTGAGGGTCAGTTCCTTGCTGCGAGCTTGCTGAGATCGAGGGGGCCGGGTCGTCCAAAGAGGTAGCCCTGGGCTCCGAAGAAGCTGAGGGTCCTCAGTTCCTGAGCTTCTGCCGGCGTCTCTACCCCCTCGGCGATCGCCGAAAGCCCTGCCGCATCGGAGAACGACACCACTGCTGCTGCCAGCGAACGGCGCACCGGATCGACGTCCAGGCCGCTGGTGATGGAGGTGTCGAGCTTGAGGATGTCGGGCTGGAGTTCCAGCAATCTTTGCAATCCCGAATAGCCGGTACCCACGTCGTCGATCGCGATCGACGGTCCGGCTCCGCGCAGGTCCATCAGAGCCTGCTTGAGCGGGACGTAGTCGGCGACATGATCGTGCTCGGTCAATTCGATCACCAACCTGTCCGGCTCGTCGACGGCCAGGACCTCCTTCAGCCGAGGTGACAGCGCCGTCTCGGGCGAGATGTTGACCGACATGCGGACACCTCGTGGGAGACGGCCGAGCTGGGAAAGGGCCTCTTGAACCGCATGCAGTTCGAGATCGAGCCCGACACCGACGGCCCATGCCTCCGCGAACCACAGGTCGGGGGTCCTGAACGGTTCGGAGCGGACCCTTGTTAGAGCCTCCACCATCGACGTGCTTCCGTCGGCCAGGCAGACGATCGGCTGGAACACCATCGTCAAACGACCCTCATCCATGACCCGCCGGATACGCTCGAGGGTCTGCCGGCGCTCGGCGACCTTCAGATCTTCTTCTTCTAGCTGATCGACGACGAGGGCTGCCATCGCTCTGATCATCTCGATATCTCGTTCGGCCAGCTCCTCGTTGGGGGAACGGCTGAAGCAACAGAAGGTCCCATAGATGCGGCCATCGGAGAACACGATCGGAACGCTCATGTGGGCGCCGATCCCGACCTTGTGGGTCACCTCGAGGTCCGCAACCGATGGCTCCTTGCGGGCATCTCGCATCAGGCAGGGCGCGTCCCCGACAACGATCCGATGGCAATAGGAAAGTTCCAGGGGGTCTCCGCCTCCCACCTCCAGGCCGATCTCTGAAACGTTTCCCTCGATGAAGCGGAACACCCGCCGCCCATCATCGAACTCGGAAACGAAGGCAACCTCCATCCCGAAACGCTCACGCGCTTCAGAAAGGATCCTGGCGATAGCTTTCGCGGGCCCGTCTAGCCGAGCGGGATGCCGTTCACTCGCTGCTCCACTATCCATCACATCAACTTTCATCCGCCTGCTCGCTTCCTCTTGTCCTCAATGGAGATGCCGCTTGCGATCGAGAGAAGAAAGGCACCTGCGGGGGCCGGGATCGCGGACGATCTGGGGCGCGACGACTACGTAGCGTCCGGGACGGTCTGGGAGCCGAAGCTGGAACCTTCCATCCTGGTCGGTGCGTGTCTTGGCGATCAGCTCGCCGGCGCGTTCCACCCTGATGGGAACATCCTGGGAACATGCAGCAACTCCCGAATCGACCTTCACCGAACCTGTCACTACCAGGTGCCCGGCGAGTCTGGCGACCACGGATCTGCTGTGTTCGTCGATGTCCCCATCTCCGGTGCCGGGGCTCTGCTCATCTTCGGGCTGCTCCTCGCTTTGAGGATCGGGCGTGGCCGCCGGGCTCGGTGATCCAGTATCCGAATCGTTGTCCGGTTGGTCCAGCGTCGCCGTGGGTGACGGCGAAACCACAGCCGGATCGGTCGTTGGGAGCGGAGGCTCAAGCCCCGAGATCGGTACTTCCTCTCCTTCCTCGTCGGGCGCTTCGACACCCTGCAGCACACCGAGCGCGGAGGCGATGTTCGCCCTTCCTCCAGAAACCGTCTTACCTAGGAGCGACGGCACTGGGTCCGAGGTCTCCATCAGGAGCGCGATCAGTGCAGCCGGGTCAAGGTCACGCTTGACGCTCAAGGCAAGGGCTGCTGCTCCGGCCACGTGCGGCGTCGCCATCGACGTGCCGCTCATGTAGCCATAGGAATCCTCGGTGTATCGACTGGACGTACAGATCACTTCCAGGTCATCGACCTCCAGCCCAGATCCTTGAGCCGCCTGACCGGTGACCAACCTGATCCGCAACCGCGCCTCGCTACCCTCCAACGCTGAAAGATCTGTCGCCAGAGGGACCCACCCGCCTTGGGAAGACCCAGTCCAGGCATCCAGAACGCTCCAAGGGCCGCCATCGCGCGACCCCTCGATCAGGAACCGGTCGTCCTTTCCGTTCAGGTCGATGTCAGCGACGTATGCCAACCGGCAGTCGTCGGTTTCCGACAGGCTCAGGACACCCCGCTGCTCGAAGATCATGTTCAGCCCGGGCGTGACGCTCGTTAGCCCATCAGAGAGGTAGAAGCCGTGCTCATCCTGCAGGCGCAGCCACGACCCTTGGGAGTCCCAACGATCCTCGAAGGGCGACTCGAACCCTTCGCTGAACGGCGACGCCAGCGAAGGGATCGTGCTTGCGATCCGGTAGCCGGGGGCCGCAAGATCGACGCTGGTTGTCCCGTAGTTCGAGAACGACGCCAGTCCATCACTCGGTGTCGTCGCAGTCACACAGATAAGGTTCGCCGACGGATAGGAGCAGGGGTAGGACGGTGTTAGGTCCACGTTGGCGCTCGAGTTCCCAGCAGCCACGACGAACAGCGTGCCCGGCCATCTCCCGATCGAATCAAGAAGTGTTTGCGAGAAGGAAGAGCCCCCCAGGCTTGCATTGACAACATCGATCCCGGCTCGGCCCGCGTAGTCGAACGCAGCGGCGATATCAGAGCTGCGTCCGGCGCCATCGGCATCGAGGGTGCGAAGAGCCACGATCTCGATCTGTTGCGCTACACCGGTGATACCAACACCATTGTTGCCTTCAGCCCCGATCGTTCCCGCAACATGAGTGCCATGTGAGTTCAGATCGCGTGGGTCACCGTCATCGTCGATCCAATCCCAACCTCGCCAGTCGTCCACGTAGCCGTTACCGTCGTCGTCCCGGCCGTTGTCTTCCTTGCCGTCTCCCGATTCTCCCGGGTTCCTCCATATCTGGCCGGCCAGATCGGGATGGTCGTACGCGACGCCGGAATCGACCACAGCCACCGTCACCGACTCGTCTCCCGTGGACCTCTCCCATGCGTCAGGCGCGTCGATATCCGCATCCAGCGTCCCCGAAGTGCTTCCGCTGCTTTGACCTGTGTTGTGCAAACCCCAAAGCTTCGTGAAAAGCGGGTCGTTCGGCATCTCCGAGGCTTCATAGATGTAGTCGGGCTCTGCATAGAGAACGCCCGGAGAACTCGACAAGATGCTCTTTGCTGCGCGCTGGTTCGTCCCTCTATCGAAGTGAACGATGCGTCGCCCGAGGCCCAAGCTCTTTCCTCGACTCATCTCGAGGTTTTCCAGCAAAGCGTCGATCTCTGACGTACCCAGATCAGGATCGAAAGCAACGATGAGTTCACCAGGGATCCGACGAGAGCCGGCCAAGGTCCCAGCTTGCGGGGCGCCCTGCGACGCTTGCGCTCCCCCAAGAGCAGCGCGGACGCCGGTCTCAAGAGCCGCGGCGGTAGGCCGCGAGGCCTTGGCGGGTCCGGCAACGGCACCGAGGACTGCAGCGGACTCGCCCTCGCCCGGACCACCGGCAGGAGGGGTCGGATGATTGGTCGCAGCAACTGCCATGGCCGCGAGCACTACGCGCCACGAAGCGGCTCGCCGGTCCCTCGGGCCGGGGCGTCTCAAGCGCATCTCAGAGTTGTGCCCGGGTCCTTACGGGCCTCGAAGATCATCGTGACCCACAGCGAGCCACCGGACTTGGAGGTTCCGATACCCACGTAGCGATAGGTCTCGTGGAGCACGTTCTCTTTGTGAGGGGGCGACTCCATGAACGCAGTGTGGAGGGTTCCCACCGAGCCCCCCACTCCAACGTTCTCGCCCAGCACCCGCCAGCGCGTTATGCGTTCGGCGAGGTCGCTCGACGACGTGTGGAAAAGCAATGACTTCGCTACCATCTCACCCGTGTGCTTGCGAGCTGCCTTGCCGAGCTCCGTGTCCAGTCTCAGCTTGCCCAAGCCGCGTTTCTCACGCTCTTCGTTGATGAGGCGTGCGAAACGCTTCTCGGTTCGCCGGTAGGTGATACACCGGTTGTCGTTCGACGCCAGCGACATCGATCGCGCCGTAAGCAAGCTCTCTTGATAGGGCTGCGCCTCGAGAACGACGCCGCGACCCAACGGACCAGTAGGCTCCTGCACGGTGCGCTCTTCTTGGTCGGTGGTGTCCTCATCACCTTGCTCAAGGAAGGCGTCGATCAGATGCGCCGAGCCCACTCCTCGCTCGAAGACCTCTCCCTCAGCACGGGCGGCGCGCTCCGCAGAAGGTTCTAGTTGAGCAGGGTCACCGATCGAAGCCGAGGGGGCTCCCTCCCCCTCCCACGTGATCGTTTGAGGAGTCCCATTCCAAGTCAGGGTGAGAGTTGCGCTCGTCATACCAGGATCGAGCAAGAACGCATCCTCACCGATCACCTTGGCGAAAGATGCTCCGATGCAGGTTGCACCCCCGCATCGCAGGGAAGCCAGACGGCCGATCACGGCATCGTCGACCACCGACCGATATCCCTCGGACTCAGCGACAACGGTTCCTTTGCCCGTCTCCCAGCGCGCGAACGCACGCTGGACGGCCGATGGTTGCTCGCTCGAAGACGCCTGCCCGGAAAGAAGCACGAGCGAAACCGATGCCGCAGTCACGGACAGAACGGCTAGCAGCCGGTATCTGGCTAAAAGCTGCCTGGACTCGCGCCCAGGGGGGAAGTTGGTCGTCACGACTCTGGCTCCTGGGACTAGAAGCAATGCAGGGGGCAGAGGTTTGCCCTCGCAATCACAGAGTCCTACCCCCCGAAAGAGGGTTTGGCACGGGACGAAAGCACGGGAAGTACTAGGTCTCTAGCAGGCCAAGCGAAATCCCGGACCCACCTGGGTCTACGCGCGTGACTCGGTGGACGATACGCCGTCAGACCCACCCTCGGGGTCGTGGTCGGGGTCGTGGTCGTGGTCGTGGAAAGGCTCCACCAGAAGCACGAGTCCCTCGGTGGCTTTGATCTCGACCTTGTCCCCGGCTGCGATGCCCATCTCCATGGTGCGCGCCTTCCACAGCACACCACGCGACAGCACCATGCCCTCGGGGGCCACATCGGTCTTGGCGATCCCGACCTGACCGACGATCCCTTCTTGTCCGGTGATGGGACGGCGCAGGCGGACCCGCAGGGCCGCCGTCATCACCGAGACGAAGAACACGAGCGAGAAGATGACCGCAGTGACGATCGCCCACGCACTAACTGTGACGTCGCCGGTCGCTCCCGAGAACAAGAGCATCCCGCCCGCGATCAATCCCGCCGTCCCCGCGATGGTCCACACCCCGAACCCCGCGATCTGCAGGTCGACGACGAATGCGACCACCGCCAACACCACTAGCAGCACACCGGTCCAGTTGGTGGGAAGCACGCTCAACCCGTAGAAGCCGAGCAGCAGGCAGATCAATCCGACGATCCCGGCAAGTCCGATACCCGGGTTGTAGAGCTCGAAGATGATGCCGAACATCCCGGCAAGAAGGAGCAGGTAGGCGATCTCGGGCCCGGTCACCGCGTGCAAGATCCGTTGAAGCACGTTCATGTCCTGGAACCGCAGGGTCACCGACGGCTGGCCGGTGGCTTCATCCCACGTTTCCAGCGTCACGTCGGTGCCGCCTGCATCCACCGTCTGTCCGTCCAGTTGTGACAGCAGATCGCCTAACCCGTTGGCGATCCCGTTGATGACGTCGATCTCGACAGCCTCGGAGGACGTGATCGACGCCCCGTCGCGGACCGCCTCTTCGGCCCACTCCTCGTTCCGCCCCGAAGCCTGAGCCAGAGAACGGATGTAGGCCGCCGCATCGTTGGTGACCTTCTCGGAGAGGTCCGAACCCGACAGGTCTATCGGGGTCGCAGCTCCGAGCTCGGTTGCCTCGGCCATGTAGGCGAGGTCCGCGGCGTAGGTGATGAAGGTCCCTGCAGACGCGGCGCGGGCACCGCGCGGAGCGACCCACACGATGACCGGAACCTTGGAATCGAGCATGCGCGAGATGATGTCGCGCATCGACACGTCAAGGCCCCCCGGTGTGTCGATCTGGAGAACGACACCGGTGACGTCAGAGTCTTGGGCAGAGTCCAACTTCGCCCGCAGGTAGTCGGCGGTCACCTGGTCGATCAAACCGTCCACGCGCACTATCTCCAGGACGGGAAGCGCTGCCTGCGCCTTGGCCCGGCCCCCCTGACCACCCAGCAGCCCGATACCGATCAGCCCCAGAAACGTCCACGCCACCAACCTCCTCGCGCGGCCACCCCGAACTCGGAGTTCTCCACGAGCGCAGCCGTTAAGGGAAGGTGATTTCGGACCCATACCTCCAATGGTCGCATCCCACAGACCCGGCGCAGTCACGCCCGGAAGGGCGCACCCACGATGATCGACTCTCGGCGAGAAGAAGCGTGGTGGTTCTCGACTTCTTCGCCACGAGTTGAGGTGGGTTAGAAAGGCCGGGTGCACCTAGACGAGTTCCTCGCTCCCAAGATCCTCATCGTGTCCGGTAAGGGCGGTGTAGGTAAGACCACGGTCGCTGCCGCCCTAGCGGTCGTAGCCGCTCGCCACGGACATCGCGTGTGCATCGCCGAGGTCGATCGCAAGGGCACCATGCCCAAGCTCTTCGGAGCAACCGACATCGATTACAAACCACGAGAGATGTCGCCGGGCATCTACGGGATGAGCATCGTGCCCGACGAAGCCCTCGCGGAGTACCTCGACGTGCAGTACCACATGAAGCGGGTCTCGCGGGTGTTCACCTCGTCGCACTTCGTCGACTACATCACTGCGACCGCTCCCGGCCTGAAAGACATCCTGGTGCTCGGCAAGATCTGGTACTTGGAGCAAGGCAGGACCGGCCCGCAGTTCGACACGATCATCCTGGATGCCCCTGCGGCCGGGCACATGCTGACGTTCCTGTCCGCACCGATGGGACTCTCCGACGCGGTTCGCGCTGGTCCCCTTCACCGTCAAGCGGACTGGCTGGTTCAGATGCTGCGAGATCCGCGGCGCGCCCGCGTGCACCTCGTGACGCTGGCCGAGGAGATGCCCATCAGCGAGACACTCGAGACGATGGAAGTGCTACACAACAGGATCCAGATCGATACCGGCCCGGTATTCGCCAACGCCGTTTACCCGGCACACCTGACGACGGCCGACGTAAAGAGGATGGACGAGATCCTCGATGATGGCGCGCTTGACGAGCTGACCACCGCGGCCGAAGCCGTTGGGCTCAGGCTCGAGGACGAAGACCTTCAGGCTCTAGCCGGGTATGCGCGCTTCATCACAGCGAGACGCGCGATCCAGGTCAAGCACCTGCGCAAGCTGAAGCAGGGCACGCAAGATCCCATCGTCGAGCTGCCGTTCTTGTTCACCGCCGGGCTCGCCCTGCCGGGTGTGGAAGAGATCGCCGATTCGATCGAGGAAGGGGTGGCCAAGCTTTGAAGCCAGCCACACTTGCCCGCACCAGCTCGTGCTGCCGACCCGCGCCACCCCGCGGGGGGTCGTCATGAATCCGATAGGAGAGATCCTCAGCAGCAAAGAGATCATCGTCTGCGCAGGATCGGGAGGTGTCGGCAAGACAACGACCTCGGCGGCGATCGCGTTACGCGCCGCCATGGAAGGAAAGAAAGCTGCGGTTCTGACGATCGACCCGGCCAAACGGCTTGCTTCTTCGCTTGGGCTGAAGGAACTCAGCAACGAGCCCCGCAAGGTCAGTGTTCGTAAGTTCACAGCGGCCGGGATCGAACCTAAGGGCGAGTTGTGGGCGATGATGCTCGACACGAAATCCACCTTCGACTCCATCGTCGAGCGGTACGCATCGACCGAAGAACAGGTCGAGAAGATCCTCAACAACCGCTTCTACCGAAACATCTCCGGGACGCTCTCGGGCACCCAGGAATACATGGCGATGGAGAAGCTCTACGAGCTCTACGCCGACGGTGACTACGACCTGATCGTCATCGACACACCACCAACACGGAACGCGCTGGACTTCCTCGATGCTCCGAATCGCATGACGGACTTCCTTGACTCCAAAGTGTTGAAGTGGTTCTTGATCCCCTACATGAAAGCCGGTGGCGGACTCTTCAAGGTCGCGAACGTTGCGGCCTCGACGTTCCTGCGACTGGTCAAGAAGATCGTGGGGGCCGAGGTCCTAGACGACACCGCCGAGTTCTTCGCCAACCTGGAGGGCATGTACGACGGCTTCAAGCAGCGTGCACGGGATGTGGCCCACCTCTTGCAGAGCGATGCCACCACCTTCATAGTCGTCACCTCGCCGGCTGAAGAGTCCGTCGATGAAGCAACCTTCTTCGCGACACGGTTGAACGGATCGGGGCTCCATTTCGGAGCCTTGGTGGTCAACCGGGTCCATCCCCGGTGGGGGGACGAGATCGAGGTCCGGGACCGGCAGCTTGCCCGCCTGCAACAAAGCGATGGGGACGGGCCTCTGCTGGCGAAGCTGATCTTCAACGAGCGTGCGTTCCGTAAGGTGACGACGCTGGAGGATCGCAACCTCAACTCACTAGCGCGCAAGGTTCCCAGACACCGCTGGGTCCGGGTTCCCTACCTGGAGCAGGAAGCGGTCGACCTCTCGGGCTTGGTGCTGATCGGCGACCAACTGATCGCCGGCTGACCGTTCTGTTAACGATTCCCGCCAACCGTTGGCGGAATCTGTTAACAGAACGCCGGGGGGTGGGGCGGGGCGGGTAGTATCGCTGCGTGATCGGCGCCAAACTCATCGAAGGCTTGGTCTTCACCCTCACCGTCGGTGCGGGTCTGTTCGCTCTTTACGTCCTGATCGGTCTCTTCCGGCTGCGCAAGGACCAGAAGGGTCCCATCTACAAAGGTGGCGTTGGACAGTGGACGTGGGCGGCGCACCGCATCACCGGCGTGGGCATCCTGGCCTTTCTGTTCGGCCACATCGTCGACACCTTCGCCGTGGGTTTCGGACCCGAGCTCTACAACGAGACCGTCGAGCTCTACAAGCAGTGGTGGTTCGCGCCCGGCGAGGTCCTGCTGATCGGGGCGACCATCTACCACGCGTTCAACGGCGTTCGCATCATCCTGTTCGACTTCTGGCCAGCGATGGCCTTGAAGCAGAAGACTTTCGCTTACGTCCAGATCGTCCTGACCGTCGTGGCGTTCGTGCCCGTAGCCGTCATCATGCTCGGCAACGCCTGGGAACACTCACCGTTCTCCTGATATGGCGCTAGCTCCCTCGGCGGTCAAGCTGAACGTCATCCTCGATGCCATCGGGTCCGAGATGTCGCGGCGCGGGGCCACCGTTGCAGATCCGAGCACGGCCCCCGCTCGACTCGATGTTCGCCGAGAAGAAGAGGTCAGACGCCTCATCCAGGTTTACTGGACGCCCTTCCAAGCGACCATCCCCGGGATCTCGGTGGGGCTTCACCTCGATATCGATAAGCCCACCAAGCATTGGGTCGAGGCCTACATCTCGCCGACGTCGGACTCGTGGATCTTCTGTTTCCACGAGCGCCCCGTCGATGGTGAATACCAACTCGCTTACTACCGCCAGCAGAGTGATCCGCTGGTCGCGGTCGAAGAATTCTTCGACCTTGCCGGTTGGTACGCGTTGACCCCATGCGATCTGACATGGGCCGACGTCAAGGCGAGTATCAACGACGATCTGGGATGGAGCGAGGAGGACCGCGGCGCGATCACCGGCGGCGAGATGGACAAGGCGATCCAGGAATCGCTTAAGAAATCAACGATCGTCTGGTTGCGATGGAAGGACTCGAGCGGAACCGAACGAACGATGCCCGTGTGGTTCATCCTTCAGGACTCGAAGATGTACTTCGTTTCGGGGGAGCGCCAGCAGACGGTTCCGGGGATCCGCGATATCCGTAAGGCTCATGTCGTGCTCCGCTGGAAGGGCCGAGGCAACGCACGAGTGGCCGATCTACCTGTCAGCGTGAAGGTGCTGGATCATGGTCCCGAATGGGACGCTGCAGCCGAGAAGCTTGCCGAGAAGCGGCTGAACACTCCCGGTGCGCCCGAAGATCTTGCAAGTCGCTGGCGTGATGACTGCGACATCGTCCAGCTAACTTTCTAAGTCTTCTGCCCCACTAACCACCGAAGATCAAACGCCAGTCGCCGCCGGGTGCCTTGCGACGGTAACGACGCCGCTCACGTTCGGTCATGCCACCCCAGATACCATGATCGATGGGAGCGTCCATCGCGTAAGCCAAGCACTCCCTGCGCACCGGACACTGCTTGCAGATCAACTTCGCCTGCTTGTGTTCGAGCGCACCAACCGCGAACCACAGATCGGGGTCCGTGCTGGAGCACAGACCGTCCGCCCGCCAGTCTTGATCCGGAACCATCACCATGCTCATCCAAGCGCCTTCCCTCGAACCTTCCTTGAGGGACGTTAGAGGGGCGATGTGCGCTTGCCGATAGTGCGATGGGGGGGTTTCTAGGTCGTCCGACTGAGTCATCCCGTAGATGGTCTTAATGCCCTAGTGCGAACGTCGTACCAACGCATACGTAGAAGAGCCCAGGGCAAATCGCCCACCTGAGGCGAAGCTTCGCAGACCAACCCACCCCGGCAGCAGCCAAAGCAAGGCCGGCGCCCGGCCTGACTACCCCCAACTGGCTTGGATCCCTCCCGCGCTCGAGGCCATGCAGGGAGCCGCAGAGTACCGTCGAACCCCTATGGGAAGGCCCGAGCACGGATCGGGGCCGGGAGGACGTACATGCGCCGAACGACGATGGCTCTGATGGCGAGCGCTTGGCTCGTCTTGTTCGTTCTGCCCGGGGTTGCCCAAGCCGCTCCCTCGGTGGTTGCCTCGGACCCCGAGCGAGACTCCCAGATGCACAAAGCACCTGCGGAGGTCTCCATCACCTTCGACATGCCTCTCGATGCCAACGCTTCGAAGCTTAGCGTCTTCGATGAGTGCGGGGGCCGGGTGGATGGCGGCGATCTCGAGGTGTTCGGCAACAAGATGACGGTTTCGATCGCAAAGACGCCTTCCGGTATCTACGAGATGCGCTATGTCGCCGCACCCCCGGCAGGGGCGACGGGAACAAGCTCGGGCCTCATCCCCTTTACGGTTCACGGCGGCACGGCCTGCGGTTCGGAGGCCGGGTCCCACGGCGGTCATGGTGGAAAAGGTGGGGGCGATGGCAGCGATGGCGGAAACGGCGGCACTGGCGGCAACGGCGGCACTGGCGGCCATGGGAACCACGAGCCCGGTGGCACCACCAGCTCGAACCAGTCAGAGCACAGCGGACACAGCTCGGGCGCCGGCTCGGGCGGCGGCTCGACCACCAGCAACAGCACGCACAGCAGTCACTCGGGCCCTTCGACAACCGCCGCCGCGGGCCAGCCCTCCGGGCACGGTTCGGGCAACTCCGGACAGGGACACAAGAGCAAGGCCGATGAAAAAGGTGATGACGTCGCCGACGTGCAAGCCAGCACCACCGAAGTAGCCGGGGTCCAGGTAGTGAACATCCCGATGTCGACCGGATTGTTGGCGCTGCTCATGTGCTTGCTTCTGGGGGCCGCGGGCGGATACCTCGTGCGCAACGGGATCCGGCTTTAAAGCACGGCCCTCGCCCCGCCCTGACCCGCGCTCCTTGGATGCGAGATCAGCTTGAGCGGTTCACCGCTGCCGAGCCGACCCGGATCGCGGACTCGACCTGAGGGAGGGCCTTAAGCGGTTCGGGCCAGATTCGTTAGGACACCGGTCGACGCCATGATCGCCAGTGCAATCACCAGTTCTGCGGCGATCGCACGCCTGAACAGCTTGCGCTCAGCCACATGCTCCGCTGCGATCGCAGCCGCATCCGCCCCGGGACTGTTGAGCTTGAGCATGGCTTTGTTAAGACGCTGCTTGATGACGAAGTGATTCATCGCTCCTAGCACCAGGATGCCGATGAACAACAAGAGCTTTATCGACAAGGCTTGGCCGTAAGGCGTGTCCCAAAGATCTGACAAGTCGCCGACGTGGAGCAGAGAATTGATCATCCCAGTAACGGTGACGACGCCGATCGAGATGATGGCGACGATCGAGAAGTGCGAGATGCTCGGCGCGAGGACGCGCAGCCGATCACCCTTGTCCCGGCCCCTCCACGCCTCGGGCACCAGCACCGCCATCAGGATCACTCCCCCGAACCACACTGCCCCCGAGACCAGATGTAATCCGTCGTTGCTCAAAGCGAGCCATCTCGGGGTCGCCACGGTTGCGTGACCGGAGAACGTGTTGGTGAGCATCAGCCCGACACTGAGTCCGATCCAACCCGCCCACCAGATCTTCGATGGACCCTGGCCCGAGCCAACACCCGCGAGCGCCCAGGTTCTGATCCGCCCCAAGAGAAGGATCGCTAGAGCGGCGAGCATCGGGAATCGCACGGCCAGGAACAGGCCGAATGTAGTGTCCAACACCGACGAGAAGCTTTCGGAGGTGACCTCCCCATCACCGATCTCGGAGATCAAAGCTGCCTGGAGCAAGATCGTGAGACCCGTGCAGATGGCCGAACCCAACAGGCAGGCTCTGACGAGCCCTTCGAGCCTCTCCGCCACAGCCGCCCGAGAGGCTTCCCAGGCCGGCACGGTCGCCATGACCGGCCGCATAACCAATAGCAGGTAGACGGCCGCCCCAAGCAGGAATGCATGCGCCGAGTAAGCGCCGAAGCGCAGGAGCGGGTACGCGATATTCCTTAGGGCATCTTCGACTAACACGCCCGCCCACCTGGGATACTTGAGAGGCGATGACTTCTTCTCAATTGATCCTCGTCTCGGTTACCTCGGCCCTGGTGGCCGTATTCGCCATGCTGTTGGTTGCGACCTTCAAGCGATCCCGCAAGAAGGACGACGAAGACTAGGACCTGAAACCGGTCGCTGCCTCTTCGACAGTCGGAGCGATCGACACACCTTCGCCGAATCCGGTGATGGTGAATAGCTTCAGGTGCTGCTCCCGGGTACATGCGATTGCAAGGTCGCCGCCGGCCTCACGCAGTCGCCGGACACCACCCATCAAAGCCCCGAGACCTGAGGAATCCATGAAAGGTACGGCGTCCAGATCGACGACCACCCTGGTGGTGCCGTCCTCGATCATCTGGCCGATGGCATCCCGGAGGGAGCCAACGGTGTACACGTCAAGATCGCCCGTCGGCTTGATGACCTTGAAGTCACCCTGCTGCGCGATGTCGATGTCGATCTTCTGTTGAGACACTTCTTGATCCACCTTCCTTGGCCTCGTGCGACCTAGGGAGCCTCGAGCTCCACGATCAGCATCGTGAGGTCATCATCGAGCTTACCCGCCGCGAAGCGCTCAACCTCGCCCACCATCTGCTCGCCCAGGTTAGCCGCATCCAGCGGGGCAAGCTTCACAAGGGCTTCGGCCAGCCGATCCTCGCCGAAGAGCTGTCCATCGGGATCCTTGGCCTCCAGGAACCCATCGGTGAAAAGGACGATGCGGTCGCCGGGCTGGAGCTCGACCACGCCCTCCTCGTGACCTGGATCCTCGAACCACCCCAATGCCCGGTTGCTCGGGCCCTCTAGGTAAGTCCCCTCGACGCCGTCCACCCTGGGCCGGAGCAGGAAGGGAGCGTGGTGGCCCATGTTGAACCATCTGGCCACCCTGCTCTCGGGATCGACGTTCACCAGTAGAACCGTGGTGAACGAATCAGACTCCGTGGCGTCCAGCAGTGCTTTGTTGGCTCGATCGATGATCCGCTTTGGCCCGGCCCCCATCCCCCGTTCGGCCCGGATCGACGACAACGTCACCGTCGCCATCAAGGCGGCAGCGATCCCCTTTCCCGATGCATCGCCGATGATCACCGACAGGCACCTCCCCGAACGCTCGATGTCGTACCAATCGCCGCCTACGAGGTTGGCTTGGCGCTGTATCGGTACCACGTGGAGCCCCTCGGATTCGGGGATCGACCTCTGCAACAGGTTCCGCTGGATCGTGGCCGCGATCTCTAGCTCGCGGTCTTGCAGCGCAAGCTGTTGAAGCCGCTTGAGACCCCTCTGCATCGCATTGAAGCGAACCGCCAGTTCCTCAACCTCATCGCCGGAGTGGATCTCGATCCGTTGGTTGAAATCTCCACGCTCGATGCCGCGTGCGGCTCGAACGAGTGCGTCGAGGTTTCTGGCCAGCCTACGCGGGAGCAGGATCGCCAAGAGCAAGCCTGCCGTGAATGTACCGACGATCACCAGCGCCAAGGTAAGCAACACTTGGCTCTGTCTTGAGCGCAGCGTGTTCTCGGCATCGGCCACTACTCGGTCTTGCACCAAACGAAGTTGCTCACCCAGCAGCTCGATGCGGCTGATGAGAACGTTGCCCTCTTGGCCGAGAACCCGGAATGCCTGCGATCTCTGACCCTGTTCGGCAAGCGGAAGCACATCTGTATCGATCAGATCTTGGAACTCTTCGCCTGCTTCGATGAGGTTCTCGAGTAGCTCCCTCTCGTTGCCCCGCGGATCTCGCTCCAGCAGTAGGGCCTCGAACTCGATAGCAGTTTCTACCTCGGTCCGATACTGCTCGAGCAGACTCACATCGGTAGAGATCAGGTAGCCGCGGATCGCCGCGCTCTGAGCGGTGAACGAACGGATGATCTCGTCAACGGCGACCAGCCGCGGCAATGCCGTGTCGAAGACGCGGCGCTGCACCGTTCGGAGCGAACCGAACAGAGACAACGTCACCCATCCCAGAAGGACGATCAGGACAAGCAAGGTCCCGAATCCCCCAACGAGCTTCTGCCGCAGAGACAGTCTCACCGCGTCAGTATGCTGCAGTTGATGAGACTGTTCCGCGCCGCCACGTTCGCAGCGGCCGGTGCTGCGGCGTATGCGGTCGCGGAGACCCAGCTCCACAGGATCCAGGAGCACGATGTCCCCGTGCGCGCCTCGGCCCCGGCCCTTGATGTACTGCACCTCGCCGATTCCCATGTCAGGGCGGCCGACCGACGACGGCTGCACTTCCTGGAAACGTTGGCCGGCCGGATCCCGACGGTGGATCTGATCGTGATGACCGGGGACATGATCGAGAACGACTCTGGGATCGATCCTCTGCTAAAGGCTTTGGAACCCTTGAGTGCCCGCTACGGCAAAGCATTCGTTCTGGGCTCGCACGATTACTTCCAGAGTGAATTCAAGCTTCCGTTCAAGTACCTGCTAGGCCGCCAGACCGAGATCAGGGCTCCACTCGCCGATACCCAACGCATGGTTCATGGCTTGACCGCGGCGGGTTGGATCGACATGTCGAACCGTTCCGAGATCCTCGATACCCCCCTAGGCCGGATACGGCTGACGGGTGTCGACGACCCCTACCTGAAGCGCCACCGGACCGAGCACATCGCACGCGGCTCGGAGGTTCTTGCCATCGGCCTCACTCACTCACCCGACGTCGTAGCGCCCTACATCTTGAACGGCTTCGATCTGGTCGTGGCCGGCCACACGCACGGGGGCCAGTTGCGGGCACCGTTCAAGGGCGCGCTGGTGACCAACTCCACATTGCCGACCGCACTAGCTGCCGGGGTCCATCGGATCGGAAACGCGGCTCTCCATGTCAGTCCCGGTCTGGGCACCTCCGAACACATGCGGGTCCGCTTCCTGTGCCGCCCCGAGGTCACCCTCTTGCACCTTCGCCCCACCTCCAAGGAATAGTGCTTAGGGCCCTTAGCAAAGCGAACGCTGGCAAGGCGAGAGCGTTATCCCCATCAACGACGACTCGTTACCCTGGGGAACATGCGGCGAAAACTTACGATTGTCCTGCTTACGTTGCTTCTCCTTGCGTCCACGGTGGTCCGGGCGGCGGAGGGCGAACCTCCGCGCAGGATCCGCACCCCGCGTGGCCAGGTCAAGATCATGAGCATCAACGCTCGTCAGAACAGCGTGCTGGGACTCAAGCGATTCGAGAACATGTACGAGCTCAGCCACGCAATACGGCGACGCCCGCTGGCATTCAACGGTGGGGTCAACGGTGCGGTTGCAGCACCCGACGTACTCGCTATGCAAGAGATCCGCAGCTCTAACGCCGAGATCCTCGAACATCTCCTCCGTCAGCGCTTCAAGATCAGGTACAGGCTCGTCGGATTCGAAGATGCTGCCTCCCAGATGGTCTACAACCCAGAAACCGTTACCCCCGCCGGGGAGGTAGTCACCTGGGAGGACGTCTGCAGCGACCGATCACCCGGCCGACGCGACGATCGCTTCTACCAATTCGCGCGGTTCACGGAGAACAAGACGGGCGCCCCATTTACGGTGGCAGCCGTTCATATCCCGAAGAACTTCCGTGAGACGGACGCCGCTAACTGTTACGTCGACAATCTCGAGGAGGTGCGCGACCAGCTCGAAGCGGAAACCGGGGCGGTTTTCATCGTCGGGGACTTCAACCGTCGCGCGGTAGAGCTTCAGCACGAGTGCGACCCGAATGAGACATCGGCGTCTGCACCTTGGTACGCGTCGATGACCACGGGCGACGACGACAACCGCGCTTACGCCGACGCAGTCCGCGACGATTTTCGCAGGCGCGGTGTGTCTATGAGCAACCAATGGACGCATGAACAGAAGGTCGAGAGCGTTAGTTGCGATGGCGCCAGTCGCTTCCGGCGGGCCAGGATCGATTACCTGTTCTACGCCAATGCAGTCGTGGCCGAGGCTTCGGTCGATTCGCCAGGGTGGGCGGGGGATGCTCCGGGAACGCGGCATCCGAGCAACCACAAATACTCCGACCATCGCTTCGTCCAAGGTCGCTTTGTGATCGAAGGCCCCCCGCGGCCGTTGCTGCCCGAGGTCCAACGTGGGTTGAGGGGAAATCTAGAGATCAGCTGGGAACCGGTCGAGGGTGCCACCGGCTACGTGTTGTACCGCGCGACCGCACGCGACTACTCGCTTCTGGCGAAACTCGATGCGGGGACCACCTCATACGTCGACACGGCGACCCTGCACGCGATCACCTACAGATACTCGGTTGCGCCACTGGGTGAGGATGAGGCTCAGGGTCTGGAATCTCGGCCGGGCAGGGAGACGGTCGATGCACGAGGTCCTCAGATAGTCACCGTCAGCCCAGGCCGATGGGCCACCTTCGTCGATATCCGCTCGAACATCAGGATCGTCTTCGACGAACGGATCCGCGCCGAGAGCGTCACACAAGATCGCATCCGGCTATTCCGAGGTACTAAGCGACTGCAGGGCGAGCTTCGTCAGATAGCGCCTCGCGTGCTGGTCTTCGATCCGGCTTTCCCCTTGTGGAAGGGGAAGACCCACCGGGTCGTAACCAAACCGCTGCAAGACCGCTATCAGAACGTCGGGAGCACCACCTCGTGGAGTTTCACCACCGAGCCGAAGAAACGCAAAGGGCGCAAGAACTGATCAGGGATCAGAAGAGCTAGCTGCATGCGTCGGAAAGTTTCGCTTGCTTCTCGATGCGCGCGTCGGGAGCAGCGATCCGAAGCGCGAATGTGCGGGGTGAGCTCAGCGAACCTTCGAACCTGAAGGGATCGTCACTTGCCGCGCCCGAGGTGGAGCCGATCCGATACCCCTTTGGGGCCGAGACCGTGACATCGAGAGCGTCTGGGCGGACCAAGACCTGAGGCAGAACAGTGAATCGCATCCTTGCCTGCCCGTTCTTGAACGTGACGAAGTCATCGACGGTGTAAGAAACCGCAACCTGGATCGTTTCTTGCACCTGAGCCTCGAGCACCTTCCATGCGATCGGATACCGACCACCCTCATCACCTTCGAAGTATGTGTTGGTGATAGCTCCCGTGAAGAACTGCTCGATAACAGCATCTTGCGGGAGCATGAAGAAAAGGCCCATCCGGTTGAGACCTGCCGGCAGCTCGTTCAGGTCCGTTTCCTTAAGCACATCCAACTCGCCACGAGGTGCATCGTTAAACAGTTGAACCGTAGTCAGGATGCGCGCCGATCCATCTTCGGCGACAACGACATTGATCGACTGGGTTCGTTCGAGGAAGTAATCCACTTTGGTCGCAGAGAGATTGTTGTGAAAGACCATCTGAACGTTAGGACCATGCTGCGCAGGATCCCCGGACAAGCCGGCTCTCTCGAGCGCTTGCTGCTCGGAGTCTGTTCTCGAATACATCTTTAGGTGCTGGGTTCTGATGGCGTGTGCCATCCCCTTGATCAACTCGGTTCCGTCTACTTCCCCTGTCGCTAACTTGTCCCACAAGGCGTCAACGAGGCTACGGAGGTAGGCATTCTGTTCATCCTCTCGCCGCTCGAACTCGACATAGATGTCCTTCAGCAGAACATCGGCGGCATTGTCCGGACCGACCTCGGTGTCCAAGCCATCACCGACGATCGGTCCGGTTCCACGCGTCAGATCCGCAACGACGAAGGGATCCATGGCTATGACACCGTCCAGCGACTCGCCGATAGCTTTCTCGTACATACGCAACCAGACCTCCGCTACCGCGGGAAAGGTTGGCGAGAGCCCGGCTTCGCGCCACCCACTCAACGCATCGAGGTTGCCGTACAGGTCCGTGAACCACTCCTCGGCTTCTACAGCGCCCTTCAACTTCGGCACTAACTCGCGGACGGGCGCAACCTTCTCCAGCGAGATCCTCCCGTCCGCGATCTCCAAGATCCCGTAGACGCCCATCAAACCTCCGGCTCCACGAGCTTCGCTCGGAGTCTGGAAGGAGAGGAAGTAGCGGCGTGATACCTGTTCACCGAGCAGCGCCGGCATCGCATCGAGTACGACTTGTGCATCGGCCAACTTGGTGCGAGCTTCACCCAAGAGCCGCCGGGCGGCCGTAACCGCGCTTCGTATCTGACCGATAGAAGGGCGCGGTGCATCATCGAGAACGATCTGGGCATCCTCGAGGGCCTCCCTAGCGTCTCCGATAGCGTCCGCTCCACGCCCCAACGTCTCGAACCGAACCTGTCCCTCGTCATAGAGGGCCGAGAGTGAACCGCCCTCGGCTAGTCCCATCTCCCGAGCGGCTCCGGTGCCGGCTCGCCCGGCAGCCACCACTTCTTGTGCCATCGCCGAGAGCGCATCCAGTGCACCGAGGTCATCGGAGAAACCCGGAACCAAAGACGCAAGCCGGAGGCCGGGGTGACCGAGGTAGCCGCGCGCTGCCGCAATCTTGTCCTCTGCGGAGTCCAGTCGAGCCGTCGCTGAACCGAGATCGAGATCGTCGATCCCGTCGGTGGCCCGTTTCAGGTCGCATGCCGCACCTTTGAACGTGGATCGGAATCGAAGCCCGGCATAAGCGGCATCGATCAATAAGAGGCCGATCAAGATGGCAAAGATCGAAACGTAGCGAAGCCCGCGGCTCTGAGGGAATCTCACCTTCATCGCCGCGGGCTCCTAGGAACTAGATCTGTAAGGGCCTCCTCAGCCTAGTCGAGGCCTCGATCAGTCGAGCGTTGCGTCGGCAGGCATGCACTCAACCACCATCTCGGTCGCCTCCTCGAGAGGCAGGCCGTCGATCCCATAGTAGGACCAGAAAGCGAACTCGACGGGCTCGACCATGGCCTTGTACTTGCCCGTCTTGCGAGTGCCGTTCAAAGAGAAGTTGCCATTGGCATCCGTGCGTTTGCTGCCGACCTCTTCGGTGACGGTTTTGGTGATCTTCTTGCCATTCTTGCGCTTGACGACGGTGTACTTGCGCTCGATCGTCACTTGGCGATCCTCGACGCAGAAGTTGGCCTGGATATCACCTTCGTTGACCGAGAAATCAGACTTGACCGTTCCCTTGAAGGCGCCGTCCTTGTGACGGAAGTCCTTGATCTTGCTGTCGTAGCTACTCGCTCCAGCAGCGCCACCCTTGGCGGTTGAACCCGCACGGCTCGGCACTCGGGCCGACGCGGCGGTCGGAACGACCATCGCTCCCACGATCACAGCAGCAGCAACCTTCGAAATGCGCATACCGACGCTCTCCTGTTCCTCTCCGCGTCCATCTCACATGGACCAAACCCGCTAGTACCGAACGACACCGCCCGGCCACCTACCAGATTCGTCTGGGTTAGGACCGATTTCGATACGCAATCCCGGCAGTTATCGCTGAACTAACTGTCGGCGCGCGAGGAACCGAGCTTTAGTACAGACCAAGCAAAAGGGACCAATCCCTACGAAGTAGGGTCATCCTCCGGGTGCGAGGCATCCGTGAACTCCCTAAAGACACCGGTCACCAAGAATGCGATCTGCTCGCCGACGTCGACCGCGTGATCGCCGAACCGCTCGAGGTAACGAGCCACCAACATCAACCTGGTGGCCCACTCGAAGCTCTTCTCGTCGGCTGCGTATTCCTTGAGATCGTCGATCATGCCCCGGTTCAGACGATCCAGGACCTCATCGCGAACCGGTAGCTGCTCGGCCAGATCCACACTGCGCTGAGCGAAGGCGGAGAGCGCCAGATCCAACATCTCGGCCGCACGCTCACCCATCTCATTGACGCGCATCAGCATGGGCGAATCCGTGGGGTACATGTGCCGGTTACGAACGAACTTCGCGATGTTCACGCACAGGTCGCCCATCCGCTCCACGTGCACGTTGGCGTGCAGGATGGCGCTGACCAAGCGCAGGTCGCCGGCCACCGGAGCCTGGAGGGCAAGGAGGTTCAAGACCTGAGCCTGTGTGTCGAGATAGGCCCCGTCTACCCGATCATCACCGAGGATGACCCGCTCGGCCAGGTTCACATCACGCTGAGACAGCGACTCCATCACGTCCACCAGTTGCTGGCGCACGATCGAACCCTCGGACATGAGCGAATGCTCGGCCGATTCGAGAGCCTCATGGAACCCAACCCTGATCATCACTACACCATACCCACCCACGTGGGGACGTGGGAGGTATCCGTCAGATCCCGGTACCCAACATGAATACAGCGCGAACTCCAATGGAAATAAGCCCGCCAACTGCTCTTACAGCGCCTCAACCAGCAGGGGCCCACTAGACTTCTCCTCAGCGAACTTGGAATCCATATGAACGAAATCCTTCTGCTCGTCCTCGGCCTCTCCACGCTGCTAGTCGTGGTTGTCTTCCTCTTGAGGCCCCAGCCCGAGAAGGGAGCCAGCCAGCCCTCCGTGAGCCGCCGGGTTCCGTGGTTGGGCAGCAGCGACGGAGGCGCACAGCAGATCCTGGAAAGGATGAGTGAGGGCGTTCTAGTCGTCGATCAGGCCCTTCGCCCGGAGTACGTCAACCCCGCCGCTCGGAACCTCTTGGGCCTTCAACCGGGAGCCCTTCCCCCCAAGGTCCCCTCTATCGAGATGGCCGGAGCGGCCCGCAAAGCAGCTATGCACGGGGAGACCAGCGAAGCGCTGGTAGAAGTTCACTACCCCCGGCGCTTATCCCTCAAGGTGCACGCCGCCCCTCTGATCGACCGTGACGGAGCCGTGCTCGTCTTGCAGGACGTATCGGAAGAGGTTCACACCCAGAAGGTGCGACGTGAGTTCGTCGCCCACGCTTCGCACGAACTCAAAAGTCCAGTCGCAAGCCTTCAAGCACTAGCCGAAGCGACTTCGGACGCCCTCGAGCATCGGGACCTGGAAGCGGCATCCCGATTCACCAACAATATGCAACGAGAAACGACCAGACTGTCGAAGTTGGTGGGGGACCTTCTCGACCTCTCCCGGCTTGAGGAACCTTTGACCCGCCCGAACGAGGAATGCGATCTGACCACACTCGTGCGCAAGGAAGTGGCGAGCCACGAGGCGAACGCCCACGCTGCAGGGGTCATTCTGATCTCGAGCTTCGATGAGGGGGTAACGATCCTTGGCGATGAGCAACAGCTCTCGTTGTTGATCCGCAACCTGCTACTTAACGCCATCCAGTACACACCAGATGGTGGCGAGGTAACCATCGAAACCCGGCTACTGGGTGATCAGGCGATCTTTCGAGTAGCAGACACCGGGCTCGGTATCCCTTTGGAAGCACAGGGCCGGGTGTTCGAACGCTTCTACCGGGTCGATCGCGCCAGGTCGCGCGATCGCGGGGGCACCGGGCTCGGCTTGGCGATCGTGAAGCACGTCACAGAGCTTCATGGTGGTGAGGTGCAACTCCACAGCGAGCTGGGAACGGGATCCACCTTCACGGTGCGTTTCCCCCTGCCCGACGGGAAGCGGAACCTCGCCGCCGGAAGATCCCGCAATGGCGCATCGCAAGATGCTCCGGCCGATCAAGCGGGTCTCTCGGCCCCCGAAGAAAACGACCTGGCGACATCGCAAGATGCTCCGGCCGATCAAGCGGGTCTCTCGGCCCCCGAAGAAAAGGAGACGGCATAGATGCCGCGCGTACTCTTGGTCGAAGACGAAGAATCACTAGGCGAAGCGCTCGAGTACCAGCTGGCGCGCGAAGGCTATGACGTGGAGCGGGCAACAGATGGTGCGGTGGCGCTCGAGCGTTTCCACACGTTGGGAGCCGATCTGGTACTCCTCGATCTGATGCTGCCCGGAGTGAATGGCGAGGACATCTGCAAAGAGATCCGGCGGACGTCCGAGGTGCCAATCATCATGCTCACAGCGCGAGACGGCGACATCGACAAAGTTGTCGGACTCGAGCTAGGGGCGGACGATTACCTCACCAAGCCGTTCAACACTCGCGAACTGTTGGCGAGGATGAAGGCCGTGCTAAGGCGAAGCAGCAAGGACCCCGCTCGCTCGACCCAGGTTCTAGAGGCCGCCGGCATCCGCTTGGACCCCGAACGTTTCGAAGTGACGGTCAATGGAGAGCTGGTGCACCTTCCGCGCAAGGAGTTCGAGCTATTGGAACTCCTTATGGAGAACACCGGGCGCGTCCTGACCAGGGACACGTTGATCGACCAGATCTGGGGGCCGGACTACTTCGGGGATACGAGGACCCTGGACGTGCACATCAAGCGCTTGCGCTCGAAGCTGGAACCAACCCCCCACGAGCCGCAACACCTGATGACCATCCGAGGCCTAGGCTACAAATTCACCCCCTAGGGGTTAGCCGAAGCGGCCGGTTACGTATTGCTCGGTGCGTTCGTCGCTCGGAGTGGTGAAGATGCTCTCGGTGGCATCGAATTCAACCAGCACGCCTGTCCGCCGGTCCTGCTGCTCGTTGACCTCCGCGGTGAAGAACGCCGTCATATCGCTGACACGGGCGGCCTGCTGCATGTTGTGGGTAACGATGACGATGGTGTACTCGCTCTTGAGCTCCGCCATCAGGTCCTCGATGCGCCCTGTGGCGATGGGGTCGAGGGCCGAGCAAGGCTCGTCCATCAGGATCACGTCGGGCTTGACCGCGATAGCACGGGCGATGCACAAGCGCTGCTGCTGGCCACCGGACAGGCCCATCGCGGATTCCTTCAGTCGATCCTTCACTTCGTCCCAGAGGGCCGCTCGGCGCAAGGAGGACTCGACGAGTTCGTCGATATCGTCTTTGAAACCGGCGATCTTGGGGCCGAAGGCGATGTTGTCGTAGATCGACTTGGGGAAGGGGTTGGGCTTCTGGAACACCATCCCGATCCGACGGCGGACTTCGACCGGGTCGACCTTCGAGTGGTAGAGGTCCACCCCGTGATACTCGACCTTGCCTTCTACGCGGGCGATCTCGACTAGATCGTTCATGCGGTTCAGACAACGAAGCACCGTCGTCTTGCCACAACCCGACGGGCCGATCATGGCAGTGATCTGTTTTGCTGGGATGGAGAGATCGATATCCCGTACCGCCTTGAACGAGCCATAGAAAACCGTGAGCCCCTTGAGGTCGAAAACAACCTCCTTGCTCTCGAACCTTCGTTCCCTATGCTCGGTGGCTATGTGCATCTCCAAGAGATTTCTTTCCTCGGCTCTGGTCTGGGTGGGAGTATCCATCAGTTTCACCACTTCCGCTCGTAACGGTTACGCAAGATGATGGCCGTCGTATTTGCCAGCAGGATCACGGCCAAGAGAACAAGGATCGACGCGCTGGCTACCTCTCTGAACGCCTGATTCGGCAATTGGCTGTACTGGAAGATCACAGTTGGCAGGGTGGTGTAACCGCGCGGCTGGGACATCTGCTCGAAGATCGATTGACCCCCGCTGGCAAGGAACCCGGTCACGGCACCCACCAGCAACACCGGAGCTGTTTCGCCTAAAGCACGCGCTACCGACAAGACGGTGCCGGTAAGGATCCCTGGTGAGGCAGACGGCAGAACGTGATACCGGATGACTTCCCAACGAGTTGCACCAACCCCGTAACCTGCTTCGCGGATGCTGTGGGGCACCGCACGTAAGGCTTCGGCAGACGTGATGATCACGATCGGCAGCACGAGTGTCGCCAGGGTGAGCCCCGCGGCGATCATCGTCGCCCCGTTGGTTACACGTCGCAGAACCTCGACATACAGAGCGAGACCAAGGAGTCCGTAAACGATCGAGGGGACGCCCGCAAGGTTACGGATGTTGATATTGATGATGCGGTTCAGCCGGGTGTCGGTGGCATACTCCTCGAGATAGATCGCTGCTGCGACGCCTAGCGGTATCGCAAGAACCACGACGAAGACCGTAGTAACGAGCGAGCCTATGAGTCCTTGAAGTACCCCTGCCGTATCAGGACTGAACGAGGAGATTCCCGAAGTGAGGAAACCCACCCCGCGTTCGGAGAGAACCCCCAAGCCTTTCGACGCGACATCAAACAGCAGCACCATCAGCACGAACAACGACAGCAGCAAGGTCATCAACAAAAGCCCTTGGAAGATGATCTCGCCAGGTCTGATCGACCTTCCCGAAATCTGCTTGCGCACCACGTCGGCGCCGGTGAGTCGCTCTGATCGCGCGCTCATAGCCAACCCTGCCTAAAGGGCTTGAGTCGCCCGATGTGGATGTTGACCGCGTCGGTCAGTCGCCTCGATCGTGTGCTCATCAGTACCTCTGCCTGACCTTGCGGACGAACCGTTCGCTGATGACGTTCAGAACGAAGGTCATCAAAAACAGCAGCAGCCCCAGCAAGAAGAGGCTCTCGAAAGTGTTCTGGGCCCCCTTGACCTGATCGGAACCGATCGCAAGTGCCGTCATCGCAGCCGTCATGGTTTGCCCGGACTCCAATGGGTTCAACGTTAGCGCTGCACCACCAGACCCGCCCGCCGCGATGGCTACCACCATCGTTTCACCGATCGCCCGAGAGACCCCGATGATCAAAGAAGCCACGATGCCGGAGATCGCGGCCGGGAAAACTACCTTCATCGTGACGGCGCGCTTCCGGGCGCCCAAACCATACGCACCTTCTCTAAGTGCCAGCGGAACGGCTCGCATGGCATCCTCGGCAACAGATGCCACCAGAGGCGTTACCAAGAGCCCCACGCCGATCCCCGCCGCCATCAGGGTGAAGATCGGAGCCCCGGAGACGAGTGTCCGAACGATCTCCGGACTGATGAACGTCAACGTGAAGAACCCGATGACGACCGACGGGATACCAGCAAGGATCTCCAAGATGGGTTTCAGCACCCGCCGAACGCGCGGCTTCGCGAACTCCGACAGATATATCGCGGCACCCAAACCCAAAGGTGCTGCGACGAGCATCGCAACGCCTGCCACGAGGAAGCTACCCACGATCACGGTTCGTAGATCGAACTGCCCGCGCCGAGGGAACCACCCGCTGCTCCACAATGTCGAAAGATCGACATGCGTCAAGAACAGCAATGCTTTGCCCAACAAAGAGATGACGATCGCGGCGCTGATGACTATCGATAAGAGTGCAGCTGCTAAGAAGATGGACTTGAAGATGCGCTCGCGACGGTGTCGCCGGGGATCCCCGGAAAGGCTCCCGACGTCGGTCAGATCGATCGCTTGTGAGCTCATCTAGTCACTTGGCTTCCTAGGACTGGAGGGCGGGGACCATTCGGCCCCCGCCCTCGAAACACTAACGCGTGGGCCCCTAGCCCTCCCGCGTGCCCGTCTCCCTGCCTTCCCAGACGCCGCGGGTCTCTTCGAGGGTTTCGGACTCGAGCGAGACGTAACCCACCTCGGACACCGAGGAGATCCCCTCGTCAGAGAGGTAGTAGTCGATGTAGGCAGCAAGCGCTTCGTTGTCTTCTGCCTTGGCGACATTCACATAGATGAACAGGTCGCGCGAGATCGGGTACTCGTTCGAGGCGATCGTCTCGGCCGTGGGCTCTATGCAGTCTCCATCCGGCTCGGCCGAGATGGGGATCGCGCGAACGGCATCGGCGTTGTTCTCGTAGAAGGCGAACCCAACCCAACCGAGAGAGGTCGCGTTACCCGAAAGCCCTTCGATGATGACGTTGTCATCGGCAGAAGCCTGGTAGTCGGGACGAACGAATGGACCGTCCTCGGATTGACCACGCTCATCGACGGCGATGCCCTCGAGCACGATCTCAACGAAGGAATCGTAGGTACCGGACTCCTCGCCCGGGGCGGTGATGTCAAGCGATGCATCAGGGAACTCGGTGCTCGAACCAAGGTCGGAAGCGATCTGTTGCGCATCGCTCCAGCTATCGAAGCCCTCAGACTCGATGCCGAGCAGAGCGTAGAGATCGGCGAAGCTGAGGCACTCGACCGAAGTGTTCTCGGGAGAAGTCAGCACAGCGATGCCGTCGATCCCGACCTTCAACTCGATGAACTCGACGCCGTTCTCTTCGCAGGCCGGCACCTCCTCCTCGGTGTCGATGGGCCGGGATGCGTCGGACACATCGGTCTCTCCCGAGCAGAAGAGCTCGAAGCCGTCCCCGGTTCCGGGACCATCAACCGAGATGTTCACATCGGGGTTCTCAGCCGCGAATTTCTCGGCGACCGCCGCTGAGATCGGTTCGACGGTGGAAGAGCCCGAGATAACGATCGAACCCGATACGGTCTCGCCACCGTCGTCGCTACCACCGGTGTCGTTCGTATCGCCACCGTCACCACCGAAGCAAGCGACCCCCATCATCGCTACGAGCAAAGCCAGCGCCAGTAGGCGCCGGAACCCGCGTAGATCCTTCATGTCTAAGCTCCTCCTTGATCTGTGCGCCAAGCCATCTCAGGCCTCCGGGCGCAACTTCATGGAAGAAGCTAGGCCCGCCAGGTGGCGAACCCGCAGCCCGTTCATGAACTCAATGTGAACATGCGGCGATGCAATGAAAGCGTCGCTCAGGTCGGAGGCCAAAACCGACCCGCTAAGATGGACGACTCGGGAAGTAGCGCAGTTTGGCAGCGCGCTGCGTTCGGGACGCAGAGGCCGGGGGTTCAAGTCCCCCCTTCCCGACCATGTGATGTCGCGGGGCATGGTGGACGGGTGTCGCGGAGCATAGTGGACACTCGTCAACCTTGCCCTCGCGGCTGATA
>CALMBW010000010.1 GCA_937863385.1 uncultured Actinomycetes bacterium
CTCGATCTCGTCCACGGGCACCCGTGGGGTTAGCTCGGTTGCTGTCGCTGTTGCCATGCCCCCATCCAATCAGGGGCCTACGACAGTCTTCCCTTCTCGTCCCGAAATGGACGGAAGATCCTCGTGAGATCTTTTCCGGGCGAGTTTCGACCGCCGAGTCTGCGCTCACCCGGCCCCCGCTAGATCGTGGGAGAGGGCTGCGACCGCCGCTAGGCCTTGTTGTTGTAAACGCGCACCGATAGCGGAACGAAGATCACCAGGATGATGACCACCCAGATAAGGGTGTAAGCGATCGGATTCTTCAACGACCAGGCCTCCGTAGTGAACATCGATGGGTCGGTGTTGCCGAACGCTTCTCTAGCCGCTTGGGCGAGAGCCGACACCGGGTTCCATTCTGCAACATGCCTCAACAGCGTCGGGAGGTTGGCGCTCGGAACGAAAGTGTTGGCGATGAAAGTCATCGGGAAGATCACCATGAACGAGGCGTTGTTGATCACCTCGGGCCCCGAGACCAGCAGGCCCACATAGGCCATGACCCAAGAGATCGCGTAGGCGAAGAGCAGCAGCAACAGGAACCCGCCGATCGCCTCGATCATCGAGGTGCGGATGCGCCACCCCACGATCAGACCGGTGACGGCCATCACTACGATCGAAAGCGTGTTGTAAACGACGTCGCTGCCCGTTCTTCCGATCAGGACGGCCGAGCGGGCCATCGGCAGCGAACGGAACCTGTCGATGATGCCTTTCTGCATGTCTTCGGCAAGGCCGGCACCGGTGAAGGTAGCCCCGAAGATCACCGTTTGAGCGAAGATGCCCGCGATCAGGAACTCTCGGTAGTTGCTGCCGGGGATGTCGATGGAGCCACCGAAGACGTAAGCGAAGAGCAGAACGAACATGATCGGTGACATGGTGGTCCACAGGAGCAGCTCGGGGACGCGCTTGATCTTGATCAGGTTGCGCTTGGCTACCACCGCTCCATCGGCAAGAGCTCCAGTGAGGGTGCTCATCGAACCAACTCCTCTTGCTTGTCGTCGGCCGAGGAAGCGTCCGTTTCTTCGGCCACATGCCCAGTAAGGGTCAGGAAAACGTCGTCAAGCGTGGGCCGGCGCAGCCCGATATCGAGGATCTCGACCGTTGAGGTGTCCAGGAGCCGCATCGCTTCGCGCAGGTCCTCGACGCCGCCTCGAACTGCAGCGGTCAAGGTTCGTGTCTGCTCGTCAACCTGGATCTCACCGATGCTGATCCGCGACAGAAGCTCTTTGGCCGTGATCACGTCGTCTGAGGACTTGACTACTAGAGCGATCCGCTCGCCACCGAGCTGGGTCTTCAGCTGATCGGCAGTGCCTTCGGCGATCTTTCGTCCGTGATCGATGACAACGATGTTGTCCGCCAGGAAGTCTGCTTCCTCCATGTACTGAGTGGTGAGAAGAACCGTCGCGCCGTCTCGCACGAGCTCACGGATCGCGGCCCACATCGCCAACCTGCTGCGGGGATCCAAGCCGGTGGTCGGTTCATCCAAGAAGAGAACCTCCGGCGTGGCCACGAGCGCGGCCGCCAGGTCCAACCGGCGGCGCATCCCGCCCGAGTACGTCTTCGCAGGCCTGTCGGCAGCCTCGTCGAGCTCGAATCTGAGCAACAGGTCTCGCGCTCTTTGCGCGGAGCCGTCCTTGCCCAACTTGTACAACCTTCCGACCATCTCGAGGTTCTCGTAGCCGGTCAACTGCTCGTCCACGGCTGCGTTCTGCCCCGAAAGACCGATCTTCTTGCGTACTTCCTCTGGATCGGACTGCAGGTCGATGTCTGCGACACGAGCCGATCCTTCATCTGCCGCGATCAGGGTCGTGAGGATCCTGACGGCAGTCGTTTTCCCGGCCCCGTTCGGTCCTAGGAGCCCGAGCACCGTGCCCTTGGGAACGCTGAGATCCAAGCCCGCAAGTGCAGTCGTCTCACCGAATCTCTTGACCAGCCCCTTGGCCTCGATCCCGTGTCCGTTCAACAGCCCTCCTTTGCCCACTTCCTAAGCAACCCATCTGTGTTGAACCCGACGGTGACGATAAGCCTTCCCTGAGACTTTCTCGCGCCTGGTGGCTCCGGTTATCCGGTCTAGCGCCATCCGGCCATCCGGCCATCCGACCCATCCGGCATGCTCCGGATGGGTCGGATGGCCCTATCGAGGGTCCTGCTCTGGTGCCACCATCGGCCTGAAAGGAAGGTGAGCGACATGGACGCGACCTCTAACGTGTTCGTGCCTCGTCGCGCCAGGCGATGGGGGAGATCGGTTGCCGTCACTGCCATCATGTCGTTGGTGGCCCTGGGGCTGATGCCTGGGCAAGCGGTTGCAGGGGACATCCTTTCGGGTGGCCCCCTGACCCAAGTAGGGGTTAGCGACACCCTCAACTGCACCGTCTTCTACTCCGAAGATGAATACTCAGAGTTCTTCGGGACGACGGCTTGTGGGACGTTTCTTGCAACAGGAGGGACCCTTTTCGGACCTTCGTACATCCCCGCAGGGGGCAGCCTCGGTAGCTACACGAGTCATGAGTTGGTCACTCAGTCAGCCGTTCGAGGTGACGGAACCTTCGCGCACCCGTTCTCCATCAAGACCGTCGTCACGTTGCCCGGCAGTGGTTTGCGGATCGTCGAGATCGACTCTTACGTCGTTGGCCAAGAGTCCTATCGGACCGATATCACGGTGCAGAACCAGAACACCTCCGCGGTGCAAGCTGTGTTGTATCGGGCCGGAGACTGCTACTTGCAGAACTCTGACTACGGTTTTGGGTCGAGCGATCAGTCAACGGGTGCCGTTGCTTGCGTCGCAGGCCGGTATGACGAGAGCGGGAGTTGGGTTCCTGGTGATCGGATCGAGCAATGGCTGCCGCTTTCCTCGGGCAGCAGTTTCATCGAGGCGCACTACTCCGAGGTGTGGGCGGCCATCGCCACGCAGCAGCCCTTCCCCAACACTGGACGATTCTCGGAATCGATCGACAATGGGGCCGGTCTGTCCTGGAGTCTGAGCGTTCCGGCCGCGGGCTCGGTGACCCGATCGCATCTGACGACCTTCTCACCCCAAGGACAGCTTCCTCTTTCAATCATGAAGACGGCCGACTCTGCGGAGTCGCTCCCAGGTGAAGTGAACGGGTACACGCTTACCGTGAGCAATCCCAATCCGTCAGCCGTGAGCCTTGAGTGGATCGTGGATTCGCTCCCCGACGGCTTCCACTACGTATCCGGGAGCACCACCGGTGATGTCCAGTTCGATCCCGTGGTGGCTGGAGGGGACCTGACGTGGGGTGGTCCCCTGGATGTACCGGGGGCTGGAGAGCTAACCTTCCACTTCCAGGTAACCGTCTCGGATCAGCCTGGTGAATTCACGAATGACGCCGAAGCTTCGGCTCCTCCGTACGCCGTTGCACCAGCGGAAGATGCCGCTGAGATCTCGGTTGAGGGACCGGGTATCCGAGGCATCGATCTTGCGGCCAGTAAGACTTCGGTCGTGGCCGGCCGGAAGGTCGCCTTCTCCGGTGAGGTGTTCGGGGACGAGGCTTGTGTGGGCGGCCAAGCGGTGGAGATCCGGTTCAAGCGGACCGGGGCAACGCGCTTCAAGGCGGTCGCAACCACGATGACCGACGAGTTCGGTGATTACTTCGTGATGGTGAAGATCAGCAGATCGGGATCGTTCCGTTCGGCGGCTCCTCCGACGACAACCTGCAAGCTTGCCGTTTCCGAAGTGTTGAAGATCAAGGCTCGGTAGCCAAGAGAGAGTGTGGCTTGAGTTGCGTGTAGGGCGGAAAAGAGATGGGGGCGCCGGGAAGGCGCCCCCATCTCAACATCTCTCTTGTAGGTGCCCAACTAGAGCATTCCTCGGTGACTGAGTCACGGTGTCCCTACCGGTTGCTCTTGCGACGTGCCAGCCGCCACCAAGCGAGCCCCAAGGCTGCCACCACCCAGGCGGCTAGAGCGCTCAACATGACGAGCATCGCGCCTTGATATCCGAAACGAGTGTCGAGGTAGGCCCCGAAGGGGCCTAGTTGGATCCCGCGAGCGTCGGATGCAAGTAGAGCCAGGACGCGGACGGTCTCGACCGGATTTAGCAGGATCGCAGCCAGCAGTCCGGAAGGGCCCAGGTGGATCGACGGTCCGAGACCGGCCAGGGCGAGATCTACCCCTAGTGCCATCAAGAACCAGATCGTGATCGCCCATCCCGAAGCCTGTCCGCGCCCACCGGCCCAGCAACTGATGGCTACGCCGATCGCGACCGAAGCGGCTGCTACGGCCAGCGTCGAAACCGCGATGGCCATGAGCGTCGAGATATCAGAAGCGCCGGCCACAGCTCCGAAAACGACGCCTGCTGCTCCCAGTCCGGCCAGGATGATCAGCCACAGAGCTCCAAGGCTCCCGAAGAAGAATCCTCCGACGATGGTTCTGACGGAGAGTGGCTGCACCAAGATCATCTTCAAGATCCCCCGCTCGCGCGCCCCCGCTATCGATGAAGCGCCCAGGAGAAGGCCGAGTAGGGGCACCAAAAGCATCGCTAATCCGATCAGTCCGGTGGAGGCCGGAGCGGCCCCCGATAGCCCCAGTTCCCGGGCGCTTTCCAGCCCCAGCAGGGAGATCGCCAGGGAACCACCGGCGAAGGCGATACCTCCTCCCAGTACCCATCTGGTCCTGATCGCACGACGGGTCTCCCACGCGGCGAGGGTGAGCATCTGCTTCATGGCGCCGCTCCCTGGGTCTCCGGTGTGGCCGATGTGGATGTCATGGAACGTTGGACGGTGGACGTCGTTTGGCTCTCGGTCTGAGTCTCGTTTCCGAGGATGAGGGTTCGTTGGGCTACCCCCGATAGGTCTTCCGGGCGGGGGCTGGCGATCAGCGCTGCACCCCCTTGCGAGGTTACGGCGCGCACGGCTTGCCACGTGAGGTCGATCCCGGCTGCGTCGAGGTTGGCGGTCGGTTCGTCCAACAGGAGCAACTGGGGACTTCCAAGCAGAGCCACCGCGATCGCGACCCGCTGCTGCTGGCCGCCGGAAAGAACGCTAAGTGCCGCGTCCTGATCGGGGAGGAAGCCGTCGGGAGTGCGATGGGACCATGCATCGACCCCACGCAAGCGAGCGAAGAAGGTCAGGATCTCAGCGACGGTGGCGGGTTCGTCCAATTCGATCCCTTGGGGGAGATACCCGATATGCCGCCGGACTTCTGACCCGCCGTGGAGTTCGTGGATCCCCATCCGGGCTGAACCGCTGAAGCCACTCAGCCCCGCGAGGCACCGCAACAACGTGCTCTTGCCGCTTCCGTTCGTTCCTCCTACGCACATGATCTCACCGGGCTGCAGGGAGAAGGAGATGTCGTTCAGGACCACCGTTCTCCCGAACGACTTCGTCAGTCCGCGAACTTCCAGCAGCGGTGTCTGCAACTCACGCTCCTGCATGCGCTATCACCTTCCAGCGTCTCGCCTTGCGCGATCGCAGTGTCCACATCAGGCCAACCGATAGGACGAGGATCAGCATCGATCCAACGCTGGTTGCGACGCGATTGCCTTGCGCTCGGGGCCCACCGGGAAGGGGAGGGGAGAGCGGGGTCATCAGAGGCGCCCTATCTACAACCAGTGGAGAGCGCCCCGTCCATCTCTGATGCACGGCGTCGATCAGTTTGAAAGCTGGGCTCGTTCCCAATGCCGCAAGGAAGGGGGCGCGTCTGATCCGGTTGCTGATGGTCCCGCTCTCCTCATGTGGCACATCCCCCAGGCCGTCGCCGTCCTCATCGAAGCCCCGATAGGTATCCCAGAAGTTGCCCGCGCCTTTGTCCATCCATTCGACCTTGAGTCTGTCTCCGGAACCTTGGGCGGACACCGAGACGATGTTCCCCAAGATGCTGTTACCGGCGAAAGCTGCCGCAGCGTTGGGGAAGAGTGCGATGCCGATCTGGTTCGACGCGATGGTGTTGAGCAGCAGGCGATTGTCACCGGAGGTCCCTCCGGCCGGACCCTCGACCTGGACCCCGATCCGGTTCTCGGTCATGACGTTGCGCGCCACCTCTGCCCTCGTAACGTCTCGCAAGAGGACGCCGAACCCGGTTGATGGTGAGGTGTGTCTCGAGAAGGTGTTCCGGACCATTACGAGCGGGCCTCCATACATCAAGATCGCCCCAGAAAGGTTGTTGTCGAAAAGGCTTTCGCTTGCTGCGAGGTGACGCGAATACATCGCATGGATGCCGTACCGCGATCCCCTTACTTCGGAATCGTCGATCGTGGTATTGGCTCCGAAGGATAGATAGATCCCGTCTCGAACGCTATTCATCTTTACGCCTCGTATCAGGGTCCATCGGGAATCGTTCAGGGATATCCCGTCTCCGCGGGTCGAGGACGAGGTCGGTTCGTTGCTTTCGTCCATCGCGTGGCCCTCGTCTGCGATCTCAGCATCGGATCGGCCCACGATCTCGCTATCAAGAATCCGCGTGGATCTGGTCTTCATCGTGGAGATACCGATGTATGAGTCGTTGATCTTCACGTCCTGGATCAGGACGTCGTTACCCTGGATCGATATCCCCGCGGGGCTGCCTACCGGGCCAGCGCCGCTACCGATCACCGACAACCCCTGGACGACAACACCTGAAGCTTTCACGGTGAGCACCGTTCCGCTTCCTCCCCCGTCCAGGACGGCACCCGGTCGTCCGGCGAGCGTGAGAGGTACATCGATCACGAAGTTGCCGCGGTAGATGCCGGCTCCCAGGATGATCGTTTCTCCTCCTGTCGCTCTCGATAGACGTTCGGTCAGCTCTGTCCCAAGTTCCGTGGCGGCCTCTGCATGTGCGCCATCGTGATGGTCCGACGCTACGGCATCGGGTTGGTGCTCTTTAGCGGCCACTGTGGATGGAAGCGTCGACGCAAGCGCCATCGCCGCCGATGTCAGGGCGACTGCGATCCTAGTCATCCTCATGGCCGGAATCCCTAGTGGCTCTATCGATGAGCCGGGGGCCGAAGGAAAGAGTGGCCGCCGCCATCACGAAGGCTGCTAGTCCCAGTCCTGGGTACGACCACGTCACGAAATTGAAGGTCTTGGTAGGCCCGATCACCCAGGGCGTGAACGGTGGAACACGAAGCGCTGCATCGGGATCGAGGTTGTGTCCGTATTGGAAGAGGCGGAATTGGATGTCGGCAAGGACCCCGATCGGAGTGGCCCACAAGACGATCCTGGCTGTCCTCCCGGCCAAACGCCGGCCGAAGATGACACTGACGATGATCGCAACGAAGGACGCACCGAGCACGTACTTCCAAAGACTCAGTTCCGGGAAGTCCTTGAGATCGAAAGGCGCCATCCCGATGTAGTGGTTCAGCCCGTTGATCTCAGCGAGGTCGCCCGCTACATACGTCCCATAGGCGTCGATCTTCAGGCCCTGGGGATATTGAGGTGCTCTCAGACTTGCGTGCCATAGCGGCAAAGATGCCGATGCAACCACCAGCAGAGTCGCTACGATTCCGCAGAAGGCGCGCGCTAGGACATCGACACGAGCGGCAGGGAAAGTCCTCTCGTGGGCCTCTGCCGCTCGTGTGATGTTGTCCATGAGTACTGACTCCGGTCTGGCTCTAGCCTTCGACCGTGAGCGTTCCCTCCATCCCGCCCTCGCGGTGTCCTGCGATGGAGCAGAAGAACGTGTAGGTCCCCGGATCCAGTTCCACCTCTCCGGTGGCCGTCTCGCTAGCCTTGGCGAAAACCTTTACGTCGGTCCCTTCAACGCTGAAGTCGTGCTCGATGGCACCTTCGTTCACCAACTCGACGGTGAAGCTGGATCCTTCGACGGAGATGTCGGTCGGCGAGAATTCGAACTCCTTAGCCACGAGACTCACTGCGCCTGAAGCGCTCCCGTTGTCGGTCTCCTCACCGTCCCCGCCGCCGCTACCGCTGCCTCCTCCGCTACCGCCGCACGCTGCCAGTCCCAGAAGGACCAGTGTCGAAAGCGCTATCACCCCTCGGCTGACGAATCTCTTGTGGGTCGGGTGCAATTTCTCCTCCTTCGTAGGTGTGTTTCCGTTATCTCTTTCCGTAGGTGTTTCCGATATCTGTAGCGCGTTTGATGGACCGGAGACGGGCGGGCCGGGGATCGGGACCCGCCCGTCTCGCGGAGCATCGCTAGGGTTCGACCAATAGCCAACCCTGCATCTCGAGATGGAGCGCCGAGCAGAACTCGGTGCAATAGAAGGCGAAGGATCCACTCCGTTTCGCTTTGAACTCGATCGTCACCACTTCCCCTGGATCGAGACTTACTTGTTTGTTGTAGCCGGGGATGGCGAAGCCATGCGTGGCATCTCTCGTTGTCTCGATGTTCGTTATATGGAGGGCGATATTCTCTCCCGCTCGGGCACGGATGATGTCGGGGGTGAAGTGGCTGCGCATCGCCGTCATGTAGACATGAAGCGTGTCGCCGATCCGTTCGACCCGTTCGTCTCCCGTCTTCGTCGCCACGTCGGAAGGTTCCATGGTGAGGGGATCGGTTCCAGGCTCGTAGACCTCGATCCTCTTCTGGAGCTTGTCGATCGCGATCATCTGCACGTAGTGGGGTTCGCCGAAGCCGATCGGCATGTCCTTGAGGATCCGTAGTGGATCGGAGTTCAGATCGATGAGCTGGAAGTTCTGCGGGTTGAGGGTTCCCACCAGCGGGAACCGGTCTACCGACCACTTGTTGAGCGCCACCATGTAGTTCCCGTCGGGACTTACGGTGTCGCCCTCGGCGGTGACGAGGTGCCCGATGTTGTACTGGACGGGGATCGTCTCCACGAGCTTGAACGAGTCCTCTTCCGAGACTCCACTCAGGGGCCCCAAGGTCCACTTGGCGATCGCACTATCGACGAACAGGCTCGTGTAGGCGTTGCCTTCGTCGTCGAACTGCGTGTGCAGGGGCCCCGCACCCAGCTCGACCTGTGCTTCCATGACGGCGTCGAGCTTCAGGATAGGAACACCGAATTCGTCCGTGCCGTCGAAGTTCTTTTCGGCGATCGCTTTCTTGATCCGCTCGATCGAGTAGACCGTTGCATTCGGGTCGAGCTTGCCGCCCACTGCGATGTAGTTGCCATCGGGGGAGACATCGACACCGTGAGGGTTGCGGGGTTCGGGTGCGAAGTAAAGCAACCCCTCTTCGATGGCGGTCTCGAGCGGGATCATCCTTACTCCGTTGCGCATCTCGTAACCGCCGGCCTCGACGACTTCCGCTGCTTTCTCCCAGTTGATGATGTGCAGGTAGTCGTAGTCGTTGGCGATCGCACCCTTCTCCAATGGGTTGTCCTTGTCGGTGCCGCCCACTGCCATCTCGGTGTTGTACGAGTTGATGAATGCCCATCCGTAGCTCGCCAGCTTGCCGGCATCGGCGAGGTCCTGGGTGTAAGGCGGAAGCTCGATCTGGAACGACTTGTCCAGATCGCCCTTGCCGGTCTCCTGATCGATGCTCACGAACGTCGAGACTCCTCGGAAATCCTCTTTGTAGCGTTCGAGTTCTGCGTAACCGTCTTTCGTTTGAGGCGCTGGTGTCATCGACGAAACATGTACGTACTCCGTGTTCGGCGTCGCGAACACGCCTCCATGTGAGGTTTGGATGTTGGGGATATCGAGGATCTGTTTCGTCTTGAAGTCGGCTAGATCCACCATCCCCAGGCGGCCATTCGCCCGGTCGTTGACGTAGACGAAGCGGCCGTCGTAGTCACCGTCGGTTTCGGAAAGGGCCGGGTGATGCGTATCCCCCCATGTCAGTGGCTCGTTCTTGGCGGGGTTCGAACCTTCCGACATCAGCTTGTCGCTGAAGTCTGCGCCGACGCCGTAGCCCGACCACGAGTCGGGCGAGAACACGGGGATCGTCTTCAGGAGCTGCATCGACGGTACGCCGATCACGTGTAGCTGGCCCGAGTGGCCGCCGGACGCGAACATCAGGTACTCGTCATAGTCGCCGGGGGCGACATAGGTTGCGAGCGCCGCCTCGGCTTCATCGCCGGAGAGGCCGCGGTCTGAGGCGAGCGAAGCTAGTGAGCCTCCCGATGCTCCTGTTCCCAACCTCGCTCCGGCTACGCCAACCACGAGCCCAACCGCTAAGGTCAGTGTCAACGGAAGCCATCTGTTCTTCATCGCGAACCTCCATCGATCGAGGAAGCCATGGAAGCGTTCCTTTCTGTTGAAACTGACAGAGGGGCTGGATCGGGTAGAGGGCCGTATGGACCGATCCGAAAGGGCCAATAGACCTTTTCAGTCTGTTGACTGCCAGAAGGGCTCAGGCGTGTCTGCCGGGCGCGGCCGACAAGGAGGCCAGGGACAGATCCCCGAAACTCTCCGCAACCTGGGGTCGCAGCTTCCGCCACTCGTCGTGCAGGGGGCAGGGAGAGATCTCGGAGCATCCGTTGCTCCAGAAGACACAACGTTTGAAGATGTCGTCTCCCTCGATGGCCTCGATCACCTCCTTCACCGAGATGTCTTCCGGCGGTCTTCCCAATCGATAGCCGCGCTCTTTGCCTCTGGAGGAAGAAACGATGCCCCCCCGGGTGAGCTTCACGAATGTCTTGGCAAGGAAGGGACCCGGGAGCCTCGCACTCGAAGCGATGGCGCTTACATTGAAGTAGGTATCGGGCGGTCTTCGGGCCAGCTCGACGAGAGCAAGCAGCGCGTACTGGCTCTCGCGAGATAGCTTCATCCAAGATCCTTCCTTCGCAAGGGATCGCCTATTCCAGAAGCGTCGTATCGGATCCGCCCGCCGCCCAGGGCCGAAGGTCATATGTCTCGCGCCCCATTTGGACCCATAGCCAGGGATCGGGAGACTAGAAAGCGTTGTCCAAGGCCAGCATGAGGATGAATCCGAGGATCAATCCAAGCGTGGCAGGTCGCTCGTAGCCTTTCGCATGGCTCTCGGGGATCAACTCGTCGGCGACGACGTAAAGCATGGCCCCTGCTGCGAACGCTAAGCCCAACGGTAGAAGGGCGGTCGCGAAGGCAGCCGCGGCGAACGCTGCGAACGCTGCGAGCGGCTCGACCACACCTGTCAGAGCGGCTATCCCGGCCGCTTTCTTCCGCTGATTCGGGATCTCGATCAGGGGGGCGGCCGCAGCGAATCCTTCTGGGATGTTCTGGATCCCTATGGCCAGAGCGATCGGGATACCTAACTCCGGGCCCCCTGCAGCGAAGGAGACGCCAACGGCCATGCCTTCTGGGATGTTGTGGATCGTGAGTGCCGACAGCATGAGAGCAGCTCGTTTTGAGGCCGGATGCCCGTGCTCCGAGAACCGAGCATGCGCGTGTGGGATAAGAGCATCAAGACCCGCGAAGGCAAGTCCCCCCGCAGCGATGCCGCCCGTGACCTCCGCGATGCTTCCCAGCTTCAACGCCGGGACCAGCAGACTGAAGGAGCTCGCTGCCAGCATCACGCCGCTGGTGAACCCCAGCAACGTGTCCAACACGAGATCTGAAGGCTTCTTGTAAAAGAGGAGAGAAACGCCGCCCAAGCAGGTGGCGCCTCCGGACCCGATCATCCAGAGAGCCTCGGTTAGCTTCATGCGTTCACACGAGTTCGGCGAACCGGGCCGTGAAGTGACGCAGGAACGGAGGTTCGTCGACGATCCGGAACCCCCGGATCGATGTACGCCGGTGAAATGCTGCCGTGACGACCTCGATCACGTAGTCGATGTGGCTCTGTGTGTACACCCTTCTCGGAAGGGCCAGACGCACCAACTCCTGTTGGGCGGCTGCGCCGAACATCACGGAACCCACCTCCACCCCCCTCACGCCGCCGAGTCGGTACAGCTCCACGGCGAGAGCCTGGGCTGGGAACTGTTCGCGCGGTATGTGAGGAAGTATGGCGGCAGCGTCGAGGTACACGGCGTGCCCACCTGCGGGACGCACGGTTGGAACGCCTGCCTCCCAGCACTTCTCGGCAAGATAGGCGGCGGTCCGCGCTCGGTATCGCAGATAGCCGGGTTCGAGGACCTCGTGGAGCCCCTGGGCGATGGCTTCTAGATCTCTTCCGGCCAGCCCTCCGTAGGTGGGGAACCCTTCTGTGAGGATCAGCAACGCCCGGCATCGCTCGGCCAACTCGTCGTCCTTAACGGCGAGGAAACCGCCGATGTTCACCAGTCCGTCCTTCTTGGCGCTCATGGTTGCGCCGTCCGCGTAGGAGAACAGTTCCTGGGCCACTTCCTTTGGGGTGCTCTCCTCATAACCATCTTCACGTTCGATCACGAACCAGCAGTTCTCCGCGAAACGAGCTGCGTCGATGAACAACGGGACAGCGTATCGATCACATATCTCCCTAACCGCTCGGATGTTCGCCATCGATACGGGCTGTCCGCCGATCGAATTGTTCGTCACGGTTAGAAAGACCATCGGAACATTTATGTCGGGACGGGCCAGCAGATCCTCGAGTTTGCCGAGATCCATGTTGCCCTTGAAGGGCGCCGGCGTTTGTGTGTCCGAGGCTTCAGGGCATGGCAGGTCTAGAGCCACTCCTTCGTCATGCTCGATGTTGGCTCTTGTGGTGTCGAAGTGCGTATTGTTTGGGATCACGTCGCCGGCTTTGACGGTTTCGGCAAACAAGATCCGCTCCGCTGCCCGGCCCTGATGCACCGGGATCACGTGGGGGAGCCCCGTAAGGTCATGGACGGCGCTGCGGAAACGCTCGTACGAGGCGCTACCGGCGTATGACTCGTCTCCCCGCATCATGCTCGCCCATTGTTCGGCAGACATGGCGCCCGTTCCCGAATCGGTGAGAAGGTCTATCAGCACCTCATCGCTCTGAAGGGCGAACAGGTTGTAGCCAGCGCGTTCTAGAGCCCGTTCTCGCTGCTCTTGGCTGGTGAGGTGAAGTGGTTCAACGCTCTTGATCCGGAACGGTTCGATGATGGTGCGCCACTGATCGGCCATTCAAGCTTCCGCCTTCGCATCTCGATCGTGTGATGGGGACCACCACTGTTCGCTTCGAGCGCGGACGGTGGGCAGAGTTGCAAGTAATGGAAACGTCCAGGTCTTGAGCAACGCCCAGGCGCTCGCTCCCCATGCCAGGACGATGCCGGCGATGGCGCTCTTATCCATCCCGGCCCGAAGCCCGAACAATGCCGCGATCAGCCCCAGGTTGTAGAGGACCGATTGAGATCGTCCGCCGATCTCCATGGCGGTCAATTCCCGTCTGCGCCGGTCGGGGACCGGGCCACGTTCGCTGGGAAGGAGAAACGACCATGCGCCGAGGAGAGCTTGGAAGACGAAGCCGGCAACTCCGCCCACCACGATGAAGTCCCGCATCGCAGACCGATCTTCTGCTCCCGCGAGCACGCCAAGTGCAAGTGTCGTGACGACGAGCCACGTGAGGGCAGCCACGAGATGCAACGCAGCCGTGGGCACTTTCCTACGCCGTGTGGTGGCAAGAATCTTGCTCAGATAGAAGCCGAAGATCGCGATGCCTCCGGCATAGGTGGCCATGCCTAGGGTCGCAGTCGCGTCGTGGTCGGTTGTCTTGCCCACGGTGAAGACAACCAATCCTGTGAACATCAGCCATGGTGTCGCTCGGACGGATGACGATCTCGGGGCTCGCACATGCATGATCGTGGGTAGCAACGTGATGGCGGTGCCAACGATGCTGAGTCCCGCCCAACCGAGCACGTTCAAGGCCATGTGCGCATCGCGATGGGCCAGATACGAAGCGGGATCCTTGAAAGCCCCGGTGCCCATTGCCAGGCCGATCGAAGCTCCGGCCAGGATGCATAGAGCGGCCAAGGAGTAGAAGGTTCCGGTGACGGCGAAGCGCCGGCCGATCGATCGGCGCCACATCCGTCTTACTTCCCAGGCAGCCCAGCTGATGGTGACGGTGATCACCGTCGCTCCTAGGGCCAGGACGGTTCGTACACCGAAGAGGCGTCCGCCGATGACTAACGCGCCGCCCAGATTCAACAGGGCGAGTTGTTGAAGCGCCGTTTGCCGCGAGGGGCCGCGGGCCGATCCCAACGTGGCCGTGAACATGAGTTGTCCACCGACGATGGCCTGCGAGGCCGCACCGATCATCGCCAGGTGAACAGGGAGCCACCATCCCAGGCCGGCGAGCGACCGCAAAGGTACCGAGACAAGAGCAGCCATCGCCCATAGTCGTGCGGTGAGATTGTGGTCTCTCATCAAGGGCCGGCCCGAAGCCCGGTCATCTTGCACTCGTTCGATCTCGATGCGTATCGGAGGCACCTCACTTTCGACGCTCCATTAGCGTCCGCATCCGGTGTGCGAGCCAGGGTCGATAGACCCGTCCGCGAGGGGCCATTAGGCAGGTCCACGTCCGCATGGACATGGACGAAGCCAGACCTCGAGCCGCGTTTTCCGTCCGCCCTGCGAGCTGGCGCGTCCAGGGCCCGGTGTAGATGGTGAACGGGCCGAATGGCCCCCCCGTCGCATTGCCATCGGCCCATGGAGAGCCGTTTCCTCGTCGCGATGATGTTCGTCAGGCGCCGGATGTCGGGGGAGTCCCCGAAGCGAAGGGGGAGAGACTTGAGTTCTGGATACGTTGTGATCGTGGGTCGGTCGCCCGAGCAGGCTCAGCCCCTGTCCGACGCGCTTGTAGGCGAGGGATGGGAAGTGGAGATCTGCGAAGGGCCGGACCGCATCCGGTGCCCGCTCTGCGCGGGAGAAGACTGTTCCCTGCGCGATTCTGCATCGGCAGTAGTCGCTTATGTCGATGTTCGAAAGGAGCCACGCCTCAGTCTTCCTCTTGTGCGCTGCGCGTCCTCATCGTTCTCTCCATCGGTTGTCATCCTGGAGGGAGAGGTAGATGAACCGCACGTTGAAGGAGGATTCGCCACAGTGGGCTCCCTTCGTCCTCCGACCGTCGTAGCGCATGTGCTGGAAGAAGTCTTCGGAGCTGCATCTCATCTGTCTCCGCCAGGCTGACGTCTTGTTCGTCCATTCTTCCGCTCAGATAGACAGACCCTTTGAAGTAGTGGAGGACCTTTTCCTCGCGTCGCCTTCAGTGTGGTTCCCTTCCGTGGTGGAGAGCGCTTACGAAGAGGGTGAGTTGGTCTTCAGGGCGAAAGTCGGGGTGGGGCGGAGCCCCATCTTCGGCAAGATGGTCAGCGTGATCGTGGGCGACCCGCTGACGCGCCCGGGCCGAACGGTTCTTCCTCTAAGGGTGGAGGCGGTGGGCGCATCTGGCTTGTTCCCTCAGCTGGACGCAGACCTCGAGATAGTAGAGCTCGGTTCGAACTCGACCAAACTCACGCTGAAGGGAAGCTATAGACCGCCGCTTGGCGCCGCCGGAGTCCTCCTGGACCGAGCACTTCTGCACAGGGTGGCCGAGGCCGTGGTGAAGAGGCTCGTGGAGGGTGTGGGAGAGATGCTAGACGCTCCGAACATCAAGGATCCGCATAGTCCTTTGGAGTGACATCACGCCGGCCTCCGAATCCAAGCAGGGAAGCTCGCGCGAGCGCGGTGGGTCCGGTCGACCGGGATCATGTGACATGTGACGAAGGTGCCGTTCGGCACCGTCGTCCCTGTAACAGTGGCTCTATCTATGGGGCCTGCCGATTGAAACCCTTGGGTAAAGACACGAGCTACTCCGAGGGAAAGGATCCCCGATGGCCGGCGGTAAGAAGAGCATCGTGATACTGGGTGGTGGAACGGGTGGAACCCTGACCGCCAACAAATTGCGCAAGGCCTATCCGAGGGAACTGGTTGATATCAGTGTCGTCGACAGATCTGACGGGCACTGCTATCAGCCGGGGCTCCTTTTCGTTCCGTTCGGCAAAGGCAAGTCGAAGGACTTGGTCAGGACGCGAAGCGCGCAGTTCCGAGCGGGGATCAGCTACTTGGACTCGGAGATCGACCGCGTGGAGGCCGCCAAGAACAGGGTGTATCTCAAAGACGGTAGGGAGCTCTCCTACGATGTCCTCGTCATCGCCACCGGTGCTCGTCTGATCCCAGAAGAGACCGAGGGACTGTTGGGGCCGGGATGGATGGAGAAAGTGTTCACCTTCTACGAGCCTGAGGGCGCCGACGCTCTAGCATCCGCGCTCAAGGCATTCGATGAAGGGACCATCGTCGTCAACATCGTGGATATGCCGATCAAGTGCCCGGTGGCACCGTTAGAGTTCGCCTTCCTTGCCGATTCGTACTTCAAGGACCGGGGCATCCGGGAGAAGATACGTCTCGTATTCGTGACGCCTCTCGACGGTGCCTTCACGAAGCCGTACGCCTCGCAACATCTCGGGCGCATGCTCACGGAGCGTGGGATCGAGCTGGTGACGGAGTTCAACACGGCCGAGGTCGACGGGACGGCGGGCAGGCTCGTGTCCTACGACGGCCGTGAGGTTGGATTCGATCTAGGTGTTGTGATCCCGCTGCACGGAGGAGCTGAATACGTAGGGCGTTCACCGGGCCTGGGCGATGAGCTCGACTTCGTTCTCACAGACGAGCACACTTTGCAAGCCAAGGCGTTCCCGAACGTGTTCGTCATCGGCGACGCGACCAACGTCACCGCCTCCAAGGCGGGATCGGTGGCGCACTTCCAGGGCGAGGTGCTGGTCGAGAACATCCAACACTACTTGGCGGGAGAGCCGTTAGAAGAAGCGTTCGATGGTCACGCCAACTGTTTCGTCGAAAGCGGGTCAGGCAAGGCGCTGCTGATCGACTTCAACTACGAAGTCGAGCCACTGCCCGGTCGCTATCCATCCACCATTGGGTTGCCGCTCCTGAAGGAATCGCGCATCAACCATTGGGGCAAGGTCCTCTTCGAGCGGTTCTATTGGCACGGTCTTCTACCCGGGCGTTCTGTGCCAGGCATAGGGGCTCGGATGCCGTTGTCCGGAAAGATTGGTGTGCCGGTGAGGGAAAGGAGTGTCTGATGAGCATGACCGCTGAGACGCTGGAGCAGATCGAATTCAACGAGGAAGGGTTCTTCGTTGATCCCCAAGCATGGCACGAGGGGCTTGTGCCCGAGCTCGCCAAGCGCGACGGGATCGATGAGCTTACCGAGGAGCACTGGAAGGTGATCCGCTTCATGCGTGCGGAGTACCTGGCGAAGGGCGCGGGTCCAACCGTGCGCGTTCTCGGCAAGTCCTCGGGGGTTTCGATCAAAGAGCTATACCAGCTCTTCCCTAAGGGACCCGCGAAGCTCGCGGCCCGGATCGCGGGCATCCCCAAGCCAAGAGGTTGCATCTAAGGAGGCGAGCGTTATGGAAAGCATCGAGAAGGTTTCGATAATCATCTCCAAAGGATCGTTGGAGGGTATCTACCCGGGGCTGATCATGGCGAATGGAGCCCGCGCCGAAGGCATCGAGGCGGACCTCTTCTTCACCTTCTTTGGCTTGGATGCGATCCACGCCAAGAGGCACGAGCACATCAAGTTGGCGACCGTGGGTAACCCTGGACTGCATTTCGCGACGTGGGCCGGCGGGCTTCCCGGAGTGTCCTCGCTGATGACCCACTACATGGAGCACAAGATGGAAGCTCTGGATATCCCTTCGATCCCCGAGTTCATCGAGATGATTTCCGATACGGGGGCCGGGATATACGCATGCCAGGCGTCGGTGGATCTCTTCGGGCTCGAGAAGAACGATCTCGTTCCGCAGGTCCAAGACATCATCACGGTAGGGGAGTTCTACGAAAGAGCGGCCGGCAGCAGCATCATCTTCACCTGATCGCGTGAGCGCCTCGTCTCTGCTATGATACCCCCCTAGGGTATAAGGGTCGGTGAGAAGTGGAGACGAGGAGCAACGCATTGAGGGGTTATTACGCCGGCAAGCAGGACATCCAGGCACGTCTTCGACGGATCGAGGGTCAGGTGCGCGGCATCCAACGCATGGTGGAGTCCGATGAGTACTGCATCGACATCCTGACTCAGATAACCGCAGCTTCGAACGCTCTGAAGAAAGTGGCGGTTGGACTCCTCGATGACCACATCCGTCACTGTGTCGTCAACGACACCGAGAAGGGCAAAGACATGGTCGCCGAAGCAACGGCCGCTATAGAGCGGCTGGTTAAGTCCTAAGGAGGGATAGTGACAACTCGGTTCGTCGTTGCTGATGCAACCTGCGGACATTGCAAGTCCACGATCGAAAAGGCGGTCACCCAGGTGCAGGGGGTTACTGCCGCCGAGCTGGATCTCGAGACCAAGCTCTTGAAGGTCGAGCACGAAGCCGACACCGAGAACGACTCTCTCGCTTCGGCCATCTCTAACGCTGGCTACACCCCGCAACCGGCCTAACGCCGGCCGGACCAAGAACAAGAAAGGGCAGCCGCATGGCTGCCCTTTCTTGTTTCTCGTACTCGGTTGTGACTTGGCGGACCTGACCTAGCTGGTGGCGTCGGGATCTTCGTTGGCGGCTAGTGTCAAGGCGCCGTCTTGGACGTCACTGAAGTGGCGCTGTTGGATGGGAAGCGCCCACTGCGACAACTCGATCAGCTCGGAACTTCCCGCCTTCTCGGCCAGGGTCTGCAGCACCTTCCAGTGTCCGACCTCGCCGGCTTCGGCCATCGTGAGAAACTCGAAACCGTCGAGCGCATCCGAGTCGTCATCGATGTAGGTCTTGAGCATGTCTGACCCCTTCGACTTGGTCTCGCGAGCCTTTTCGAGGATGGCGGTCTTCTTGCCCTCGATCGAATCGGCGATCGCGGTCCCACGCTGCTCGGTCTCGGCAGCCTCCTCGTTCATCTGCTCGAGAACGCCCTTGAACTGCTCGGCGTCCTCAAGCTTGATGACTTTCTCGGTCGCAGCTTGGGCCGCCATCGCGAGCCCGATGACTTCCCCGAGCTTCTCTTCCAAAGTGGTGAGTTCAGCCACGTTGTGTCCTCCTCCTGTCCAGCCTGTTTGTCGTCACTTCGAGACATACCCGCTCGACCCCGGCTGAATCGCGCGTTTCGCCTCTTTCATGTGGCCTTAAGGTGAGCGACGTCCCTGGCCGATCGCGACCGACTAGGAGGCCCGCGTGTCTGAGGTGGATGTGGAGGAAGTGGTCTGTTGCCGCGCGTAGATCGCCTTCTGGAGAACAACCGTGCTTACGCCGAGAACTTCGCCAGTGGCGACCTCCCGGCGTCACCCGCGCAGAAACTGATGGTTCTGACGTGCATGGATGCGCGCATCGACGTGTACAAGATCCTCGGGTTGCGAGAAGGGGATGCGCATATCATCCGCAACGCCGGCGGGATCGTGACCGAGGATTCCTTGCGCTCTATCTTCGTCTCCCAGAAGCTCTTGGGTACCGAGACCATCGTGCTGATCCAGCACACCGAGTGCGGCATGCTCAACCTCGACGAAGATCTCGTCAGACGGCAGGTTCGCAGCGAAGCCGGGGTCGACCTGCCGTTCGACCTGGGGGCGATAGAGGATCTCGAACAGAGCGTAAGGAGGGGGCTGGACGCCCTCACATCCAGTCCGTTCATCAACGATAAGGAAGTGCGCGGATTCATCTACGACGTGAGGACCGGCACGCTCCTTGAGGTTGCTGACTGAACAGGCTCGCCTACGTTGCATGCTGGGGTTTGGTGGACCTATCCGATGAGTGAGGGCCGAAACCGGTTGGTTCCGCTGCGTGATGCGCTCAAGTACTGGGCGCGGCTTGGGTTCATCAATTTCGGCGGTCCCGCGGGCCAGATCGCCATCATGCACGATGAACTCGTCGACAAGAAGAAGTGGATCAGTAACGGGCGGTTCTTGCACGCTCTCAATTACTGCATGTTGCTACCGGGGCCTGAGGCTCAGCAGCTGGCGATCTACATCGGATGGCTGCTCAACGGAACCGTGGGCGGGATCGCTGCCGGAGTGCTCTTCATCCTGCCCGCCTTCTTTTTGATCCTCGGGTTGTCTTGGACCTACGCGGTGCATGGTGACGTCAACTGGGTCGCGGCGATCTTCTACGGCCTTGAACCAGCAGTGATAGCGATCGTTGCAGCAGCCGTGATCAAGGTGGGCTCAAAGGCACTGCGAAACCCGCTCTTGCTTGGCGTTGCTGTTGGTGCGTTCGTGGCGATCTTCTTCGTGAAGGTTCCTTTCCCGTTGATCGTACTCGGAGCGGCAGCGATCGGGCTAGCGGGCCACCGCTTCGCGCCGGGGATGTTCACGATGTCCCCGCACGTTTCCGACGATGACGGAGAGCCGATCCTCGGGGACAACATCGACGAGCACGCCGAGAGAGGTACCTGGCTGCGGTCGATGCGGGTTCTGCTTATCGGGCTCGTGGTGTGGTGGGGTCCATTGGTGGTGGTGATCGCGCTGCGTGGGACGGACGACACCCTGTCCAAGGAAGCGATCTTTTTCAGCCAGGCGGCGATGGTTACGTTCGGAGGTGCGTATGCGGTGCTTGCATACATCAACCAAGCAGCGGTCGAACAGTTCGGCTGGCTCGCGCCGGGCCAGATGGTCACGGGGTTGGGCTTGGCCGAGTCAACTCCCGGCCCCCTCATCATGGTGACCCAGTTCGTCGGTTTCCTCGGTGCCTACAACTTCCCTGGAGACTTGGACCCAGTTGTGGCTGGAACGCTCGGCGCGATAGTCACCGTCTGGGCGACCTTCGCGCCATGCTTCTTGTGGATCTTCTTGGGGGCGCCGTTCATCGAGCGACTGCGCGGCAACCAAGCCTTGAACGGTGCACTCTCGTCGGTCACGGCGGCAGTGGTCGGGGTGATACTCAACCTGGCAGTCACCTTCGCGATAGTCGCTCTGTTCGACTCTGTTCGCTCTGGCGAACTGCTGGGCATGACCTTCCCCATGCCTGCGCTGGATTCGGTCGACGGATTCTCTCTAGGGCTGGCGGCCACCGGCTTCGTAGCCCTGTGGAGATGGCGCGTCGGCGTCTTATGGGTGATCGGGGCGTGCGCCGCGGCCGGACTCCTCCAGCAAGCGACCGGCTGACCGGAAAGAGAGTGGACGGAGGACGCTAGGGTTTGAGCTCTACTTGGACGCCGACGTTGGGATCGGCGAGATAGTTGCCGACACCTATCCAGGCGGTGCCTGCCGGCATGAATGCGACCTCGTCGGTTCCGGTGTTCTGTGAAGCAGCCAAGATATTGCAGCCGGAGTCGAAGAAGAAGACGTCCAGGTCGTAACCGCCTGCTCCTGCGCTCGAACCTGTTGCCGTGGCAGTTGCCGCGATCTTCTGGTACTCGGCAGGGACCTCGACGATGAATGCATCCAGACCCTGTGAAGCTGGCATCGCACAGGTGTTCTTCAGTTCCTGCATGGTCACGGAGATGAGATCACCGGACGTGGAATAGAAGACCGGGTGGGCGACCGCGATGGTGCCCTCTTCGCTGGTCCAAGGCTTGGGAGCTTTCTTGCCCTTCTTCTTTGCGACGGCAGAGCCGGCAGGGAACAGCAGGGCGAGGACGAGCAGTATCAGGATCGACCTTTTCATGCGGAAGGGATTCGCCTCAAGAGGTCCATCCCCTGCTTCGTTGGGCTAGCTCCCCACTAGATCCATCTGGTCCAGCGGGGGCCGCCGCGGGCTCGGGCCGGGTGTCGCACCCCTCGCAGCCACTCCGTCTTAGGCGCTGCGAGGGCCCGCCGCTTGACGCGTGTGGTCTGGGCCTTGGAGCGCTGTTGCGACCCCCGCTGGTTGCGCCGGGGGCTGCGCGCATCTTTCCGCTGTTTGTTCTCGTGGTGAGCGGATCGCTTCGGGCGGCCTCGGCGGTCACGCGATCTTTCGCTAGGGCCGTTTCTTCGTTGCCGTCTCTCCGGCTTGGCCGATCGGCGGCTTGGCTTCGGATTGGTTTGCTTCGGTTCGTCGGATGAGATGACACTTGGGTCCACGAGCAAGGAAGTGAGCGAGTCGGTCGCCAATCGGTTCATGTCGACGCACCCGCGGACTCCCCTTACGCGCCCGCAATCGGTCCACTGCCAGATCGTCCATCCCTGTCCGCCCCAGCTTGCGGCAGGGACGATCGGTCTGCGCCGCGTGTAGTGGGCCAACCACAATGGATGTGCGGCGAAGCGCGAGGTCCCGCTCATGCGGTCTCTCCAGAAGACGGGACCGGAGTAGACGATGGCGCGCACTCCGGTTTTCTGGCGAACGTGACGCAACCAGGTCGCCGTCCAACGACGGAGTTGTGGCCGATTCAGTATCCCGGCCGTCTCTAGATCGAGAACCGGTGCCAGTTCCGAAGGCTTTGGTTTCGCAATGTTCAGGAAGTAGCGCGCCTCGAGTAGTGCATCTTCTTTGACCCGCTTCTTCTTCGCGCCGCTGGGACGAGCGAAATGGTAGGCCCCCACCTTGATGCCGGAGCGAGTGGCTCTCTTCCGATTCTCCGAGTAACGAGGATCTCGTACCCCTACGCCTTCGGTCGCCTTGATGAACGTGAAGTCCACTCCGGCTCTGGCGACACGTGACCACCTGATCCGGCCTTGGTGATGGGAAACGTCGATACCGCGCTTGCTTCCCGCGAGAGCAGGGCTTGGAAGCGAAAGTACTGCGATCAGCAGGAGGGGTAGGAGGCTCTTTCGAGCGCGCGCTTGCGCAAAAGGTGTCGCAGCCATGGGCGTATGTCACCAGGCCGTTCAGCGAAAGTCTCTACGCCATGAATGAAGGCGAGCCGATGCCTTGCCGGACAACGGAACCGGGCCCGCCATCTGGCGTCCCCGGTTGGCATTCAAGGCCAACCCTTGTATCGCTTAGCCGGAGATCACCGCATACCTCAGTGATGTGCTTTAGCTCTGGGTGTCGTCTCCCGGCCACGTGTCGCTGAGCAGGTAACCCTCAGGGAATGGGTCGGTGGGATCGAGTATCACCTGTGTGATCCCGGTGATCCATGCGCTACCGCGGATGGCGGGAACGATGGCCGGACGGTCTTCAACTTTCGTTTCCGACACGATGCGGCCCTCGAAGGTTGATCCGATCACCGAAGCGTGACTCATCGTGTCACCGGTGTGCATCAGCCCACGTGCATGCAGTACCGCCAGCCGTGCAGACAGGCCGGTCCCGGTCGCCGACCGGTCCAGCCGTCCCGGCGCGACCGCAACGGCATTCTTGGTCACCTTGCCCACTCCGTTCCAGCGACCGGCGATCTGGACGATGGTGACGCCGGCTATGTCTTCGTTGTCCGGGTGGACACACCAAAGCTGTTCTCGCGCCGCAACCCGGATGCGTTCTCCGACGTCGGACAGGTCGCGAGCTTCGCTGGGCTCCAAGGAGAATCCAAGTGCCTCTGCATCAGCGATCGCGTACCACATGCCCCCATACGCGATATCTACCGTGAGGGTTCCGAGCCCATCAACCTCGAGCGGTGCATCGAGTCGATCGGCGAAGCACGCGACGTTGACGATCTCGATGCTTTCGCAACGGCCATCTTTGCATGCCGCCGTGATCTCCACGACACCACCCGGTGCTTCGAGCTTCATCGTCGTGACCGGCTCTTGCATCTCGACCATGCCGGTTTCGAGCAGGACCGTTGCAACGCACATGGTGTTGGATCCCGACATCGGCGGGTACTCGGTCGGCTCCATGATGATGTAGCCGGCCGCGCATTCGATCCTGTTGGTTGGAACGATCACGTTGCAGTGAACGGCCACACTTCCACGGGGCTCTCGCAGAAGTAGTCGGCGCAAGCTGTCATCGGCCCGTAACGACTGCATCTTTTCGAAAACGGACTCGCCTTCAGGCGGCAGCACCCCACCCACCACGACGTTTCCGATCTCGCCGCCGGCATGACATCCCACGACTGTGAATGTGCGCCGAGCTCTCATCGAACGCAGGATACAAGCCTGCCGTTCTGTTAACGATTCCGGCCAACCGTTGGCCGATTTGGTTAACAGAACGGATGTCTAGTGCGCCGCACCGATGGCGATGCCTACCAGCAGATTCTTGTTCATCACTTGCCTCCCCTGTAGTCCTTATCTGTGCTCATCGTGCCTGGTACCCCCTGGGGGTAGTAGGGCCATGTAGCCCCGTGCCTTGGGGGACCTTGGGCCGCCCTGGCAGCGGTGTGGCAAAGCTGCAAGACCCAGACTCCTAGGCACGGCTCACCTTGCCTTGCTCGGGCAGCCCGCTTGCGCTGGGGTTTAGCACCGGCAGGTGCAACCCCTTGAGCATCAAGGCATTGACGGCCACCAGGAGGCTCGATCCGGACATCGATAGAGCCGCGATCTCCGGCCGGAGCACCAGGCCGAAGCGCGGCTCCAGCAGCCCGGCCGCGATGGGAAGCGCGATCGCGTTGTACCCCACCGCCCATCCAAGGTTCTGGCGCATCTTTCGCAGGGTGCCCCGGCCGATCTTGAGCGCGGTCGCGACGTCGTGGGGGTCAGAGCGCATCAGCACGACATCAGCGGCTTCTATGGCTACGTCCGTGCCGGCCCCGATCGCTACACCCAGGTCGGCTTGGGCGAGGGCCGGCGCGTCGTTGACACCGTCGCCCACCATCGCGACTTTCTTGCCGGCCCGTTGGAGCTCGGAGATCTTGGCAGCCTTGTCTTGGGGGAGGACATCGGCGATCACGTCGTCGATGCCTAGGTCGGCAGCGATGCGTCTCGCCGTAGCCTCATTGTCTCCCGTCAGCATCACAACTTGTACCTGTGCAGCGTGCAGCTCCCTTACGGCAGCGGCCGCAGTTTCCCTTGCTGCGTCGGCGATAGCGATGAGCCCTGCTGGTTCCCCGTCGATCGCAACCGTCACGGCGGTGTGTCCGGTGGCGGTCAATCTGTCTCGTGCCTTGGATAGAGAACCGACGTGGATGCCTTCTCTCTCAAGAAGTCTCCGGTTACCCACAACGACCTGATGCCCCTCGACCGTGCCGGTGGCCCCGTGACCGGCAATGCTCTGGAAGGAGGTCGCTTCAGCCCGTGGCACGCCCCGATCTTCTGCGGCCCTTACGACCGCCTCGGCGAGTGGGTGTTCCGACTGGCGCTCGATCGCGGCCACCAGCCTCAGCAGTTCGTTTTCGTTGTAGTCATCGGTGACCACACCGGTGACTTCGGGTTCACCTCGGGTGAGTGTGCCGGTCTTGTCCATCACGACGACATCGATGCGAGCCGATCTTTCGAGCGCCATCGCGTTCTTGAAGAGGATGCCCCGCTTTGCCCCTAGGCCGGCTCCGACCATGATCGCGGTGGGGGTGGCCAGACCAAGAGCATCAGGGCATGTGATGACCACGACCGTGATGGCGAACAGCAAGGCCTCGGAGACGTCACGACCGGCGAGGAGCCAGGCAAGGAAGGTGACGCTGCCGCCGATGAGCGCCACGAATACCAGCCAGAAGGCGGCTCGATCGGCAAGACGTTGTCCGGGCGCTTTGGAGTTCTGTGCTTCCTGGACCAGTTTGACGATCTGGGCCAACGCGGTTTCGGAACCAACTTTGGTGGCGCGTACCCGCATAGCCCCGCTCTTGTTGATCGTGGCACCGATAACTTCATCCCCGGGGCCCTTGGAAACGGGAAGGCTCTCACCCGTAACCATCGACTCGTCAACCTCGCTTTGACCCTCTTGGACCACGCCGTCGGCGGCGATCTTTGATCCGGGACGCACTACAAGAAGGTCTCCCACCACAACGTCAGCCGTTGGGATCTCGACCTCGTCTCCATCGCGGAGAACGACAGCTCTAGGGGGCGCCAGGTCGAGGAGGGCTCGTATCGCATCATTGGCGCCACCACGTGCTCGCATCTCGAACCAATGTCCGAGCAGAACGAAAGCGGCAAGCACCGTTGCGGCTTCGTAGAAGACCTCACCTCCACCCGTTAGTGTGATTCCAAGCGAGTAGAGCCAGCCCGCACCGATCGCAACCGCGACTAGGACCATCATGTCCAGCGTGTGTGCCTTGAGCGCCTGGTATGCGCCTTCGAAGAAGAGCCAAGCCGAGTAGCCCATCACGGGGAGGCTGAGGATCAGCATCCAAACGTCGTCGCGCATCCCGAAGGGGGCGGGCGTGCTGAAGCCGATGACCTCGCGTCCGATCGGGGACCACAGCAGGATGGGGATCGAGAACAGCAACGCCACCAAGAAGCGGCTGCGCATGTCTCGGACCATGCCATCCATCGACATCGGCGCGTGGGAACCTCCGTTGCCCTTGCCTGTTCCTGCATGGACGCCCGCGTCGCCATCCATGTGGGTTCCGTGTTGCCCTTCCGGCTTGCCTCGAACGCTTTCGGCCATCATCTCGGGTCGCTCCTTCCTACCTGGTACTATACCCCCCTAGGGTATATACGCAAGTGGTCACTCCGAAGGGGGGATTTGATGCGCGGCTACTGCAGCAGGTAAACAAGAGACACTGCTTCGGCTTCGACGGAACGAAGGCCAGGCAGGGGGCATCCAGAAGATGGTGGATGAAGAAAGGTATTGCATCGATATCGTCCACAGGTGAACGCGCCGACCAGTGCTCTTAAACAGGTAGCGGTGGGTTTGCTCGATGATCACATCAGGCACTGTGTAGCGGATCAGACTGAAAGCGACAAGGACTTGATCCACGAGGCGACCGAGGCCGTCGATCGTCTCGTCAGATCGTAAGGAGGAGATATATGAAGCGGATATCAAGTGTTCCATCCGATCCGGCCGATGCAGCCACGGATCACGGACCACTCGGCCAGCATCGGGACCGGCCCACGTCGTCTCGATACGGTGCGAACCTCAAGTTGCTGGTGTTGGCGGGTGCCCTGGCCCTAGCGCTGATCACTGTTGCATGCGGAGGAAATGATGCGCCGAGCTCGTCTTCCTCCGATAACGGTCACGATTCCGGGTCGATGGACGGAGGTGTCATGGGCGAGGCGGCTGCTGAGTCCGAGGCGGATCGCACGATCGAGATCGTGATGCTAGACGAGCTCGCCTACGATCCCGCTGCCCTCGAAGTCTCCCAAGGCGATGTGGTCACTTTCGAGGTCGTCAATGACGGGAGTGCGCGACACGAGTTCGTGCTCGGCGATTCCGCCTATCAAGAGATGCACGAAGACGCCATGACGGACGATGGCAACCAAGGCATGACGGACAACGCTCTCAGCCTTGGCCCGGGGGAGAGTGGATCGCTCACCTGGCGGTTCACTGAGAGTGGGAAGGTCCTCTACGGGTGTCACGAGCCCGGTCACTACGAGGGCGGCATGGTGGGAACGATCGAAGTCGAGTAGCGCTTAGGGAAGGAAGCGACTCCCCCTGGTCATGGCGGGGCCACGACCGGAGGGGACGGGCGCTGGAGCCTGCAGTGTGGATGGGGGGTGCGGGGTCAGCCGGGCATGTCGATGGTGAGGACCCTGAAGGCACCGTGCTTCGGCGCGAGATGTGCCACCTTTTCGAGCCACGGGCCGACGAAGTTCAAACCGGGAAACGCCCGCGGTGCAAGAAGCACCGTAGAGATCCTGACGCTACCGTGCGGCGTCGCTAGACGAAGAAGTTCGTTGTGGGACAGGAAACGGGCATCGCACCACGAACCTGAGTGAAGCCTCTGCCGGTTCACCAGCCCCCACGGACTTCGAGGGTTGAGTGTTCCGATCACGACGCGTCCTCCGGGGCGTGTCACTCTCGCCAATTGGGCCATCGCCTTGGCCGGATCGGATACGAACTCGAGGACGGTGGTGGACATCGTTACGTCGAAGGTGTCGTCGTGGAAGGGCAGCGCCTCCACCAACGCGCAGACACAGCGACCTTGAAGCCGGGTCTTGGCTACGCCCAACATGTCGAGGTTCGCGTCTATCCCGATCACGGTGACGGCGCGGCCGGCGAGCGCGGTGGAGAAGCGGCCCGTGCCGCAACCTGCGTCCAGTACGGTCAGTCCATCTTTTGGTGGGAACGCCCGCCTTATCGCCTTGGACTCGATCGCCGACGCATAGCTGCCCCAGGGATCATCGAACCAGCGGTCGTAGGTGAGTCCCGATCGGTTCCGCTTGTTCGCGATCCGCGCTGTGGTCATGTTGCTTCATGTTTCCTTTGTCCCCGTGGCTACGGGTAACCCAGCCCGCTTCCACTCGGGGAAGCCTTCCTCGAGTCGAAGCGCGGTGAAGCCGGCGTTGCGAAGTCTGGTCATAGCCTCGGGTGCCAGTACGCAGTAAGGTCCGCGACAGTAGGCGACCACGGCGACCCCCTCGGGGAACAGGTGGATGCGTTCTTCGAGTTGGGCGAGTGGAACCGAGATCGCGCCCGGGATGTGCCCGGCCGCGTACTCTTCCTGCGGACGAACGTCGATCACGATGGCGGTGCCACTCTGGATCCGCTGAAGGAGATCTTCCCGGCCGACCGGCTCGAACTCATCATGCTCATCGAAGTACTCGCGTGCGATCCGGTCTACCTCCGCGAGATGGTTGCGAGCGATGTCGCGGAGCATGAAGTAGAGGTTGGAGACGCCATCGTCGGCCAGCCGATAGAAGACGCGCGTCCCTTCCTTGCGGGTCTCCACGAGGCGGGCGAGACGTAGCTCTTTGAGTTGAGCCGAAGCGTTCTTGACCGTCATGTTCGCTGCCCGGGCGAGCCCGTCGACGCTGCGCTCGGCTTGGCAGAGGAGATCCAGCAACTCGATCCGTTTGGGACTGGCGACCGCCTTGGCGACTCGGGCGAATTGCTCGTATAGGGAGTCCTTGACCTCGCGGCTGTTGTTCACCACGCCATCCTACCCAGGGTTCGCCTATATCTAGAGTTCGTTAGAATATAGGTATTCTACTCGATCGTTACTCGATCGCCCGGGCGGGCCCCACTGCTGAGGGCGCGGAGAAGGAGGCGCGTATGACAGAGATCATCACCTTCCCGGATGAGGGGCTGGGCAACTCCTCTTATGGAGTGGACCTCGGTGACAGACGCCTGCTGGTGCTCGACCCCGTCCGTGACCCCAGTGTTTACTTGCGCGTGGCGCAACAGCAAGGCTTCGAGATCTCCTTTTCGGTAGAGACCCATCTGCATGCCGACTTCGTTTCCGGGAGCCGGGAGCTGGCGGCTAGAGGCGCTACCGTCGTCGCATCGAGGGCCTCCGGACTCGGGTTCCCCCACCGGTCGCTGGTCGACGGCGATGAGCTGGACCTGGGCGGGCTAACGCTCAAGGCCCTCGGCACGCCCGGTCACACGCCCGAGCACCTGTCCTACTTGTTGCTCGACGGCCAACGCGAGCTCGCACTTTTCAGCGGAGGAGCGCTGCTTCCCGGGTCGGTGGCTCGGACCGATCTGATCGCGCCCGAACGGACAGAGGAGTTGGCGCGTCAGTTGTTCCGCTCGTTGGCCTCGAAGGTCTGGAGTCTTCCAGACGATCTCATCGTTTATCCCACCCATGGGACCGGTGTGACCTTCTGTGCCGCCGTTGATGGGGCATCGCGTACCACCACTACGGTCGGCGAAGAGAAGACAACCAATCCGCTTCTCAAGGATGCGGACGAGGACGAGTTCGTGAAACGGCTGCTCACCGGATATGGGAGCTATCCGAACTACTTCCTGTATCTGCGCGAAGTGAACAGAGAGGGACCGCACGTTTACGGCGAGCGCCCCCCGGCCCTCGAACCGCTCTCGGCCGATCGCGTCCGCGGACTGATGAGGCGCGGTGCCGAGGTGGTGGACGTGCGCTCGATAGCGGACTTCGCCGAGTGTCATATACCCGGGTCGCTGTCCAACGAGCTACGCCCGGTGTTCGCCACCTGGCTCGGTTGGTTGGTTGAGCGTGATCGAGAACTCATCTTCGTGCTCAACGACGATCAAGACAGGGCCGAGCTGGTGCGGCAGTGTCTCAAGGTCGGCTACGAGAAGATCGTGGGTGAGTTGGAAGGCGGGATGGCCGCGTGGGCTGCAGCGGGGCTCCCGATGAGCCGCACCGGTTTGGTTACGCCGGGCCAACTCTCGGACACGAATGCCAGGATCCTTGATGTACGCCAAGAGAGTGAGTTCGTGTCCAAGCATGTCAAGACGGCCCGCCACGTCGAGCTGGGTTCGCTTCCACTTCGAGCCTCCGAGTTCTTGAACGGTGGATCGGTCGTCATGTGTGGGCACGGCGAGCGTGCGATGACCGGCGCCAGCTTGCTTGAACGGGCGGGGAGCGACGACGTGTCGGTCCTTGTCGGGGGCCCAGAGGATGTTCCCGTAGGCCTTCTCACTTGAAGCGGAAGGTTTCTGGGCGTGAAGCGCCCATCTCTCTCGGGATGAGGGCCAATCTGGCTCAGTTCTCGCTGTTGGTTGGGGTCAACGCTTTGGTAGGAGGGATGGTCGGCCAGGAACGGACGGTCCTCCCATTGCTGGCCGAGCGGGTGTTCGGACTCCGGGCATTCACTGCGGCCCTGACCTTCATCATTGCTTTCGGAGCGGTTAAAGCCGCGACGAACTTCTTTGCCGGCGCCCTATCGGACCGTTTCGGTCGCAGACCCGTACTGATCACCGGATGGATCATCGGTATTCCCGTTCCGCTCATGTTGATGTGGGCGCCCTCTTGGGGCTGGGTCATCGCTGCCAATGTGTTGCTGGGGTTGAACCAGGGCCTGACGTGGTCGACGACCGTCATCATGAAGATCGATCTGGCGGGACCTGAACGCCGTGGTCTGGCCATGGGTCTCAACGAAGCTGCGGGTTACGGTGCGGTTGCCGTCACGGCGCTTGCAACCGGGTACATCGCACAGCGTTGGGGATTGCGACCCGAGCCGTTCTTCCTGGGTCTCGCCTACGCAGGTCTTGGTCTCGCGCTTTCGCTGTTCGTGGTGCGAGAAACACGCGGCCACGCCCATCATGAGGCCGAGGAACATGTCACGGCCGGAAAGGGCCTGCATCATGGTCTGACCGCGTCGGAAGTGTTCGTTCTCACCAGTTTCCGTGAACCGGCCTTGTCCTCGGTGAGTCAGGCCGGATTGGTCAACAACCTGAACGACGGACTTGCTTGGGGTCTGTTCCCACTGCTGTTCGCGAGTGGTGGTCTTTCTACGGCGTCCATCGGGATCCTGGCAGCGCTGTATCCCGCCGTGTGGGGCATGGGTCAACTCGTGACGGGACCGCTGTCTGACAGACTCGGGCGCAAGTGGCTCATAGCGGGGGGGATGTGGACGCAAGCCGTGGCCATCGGTCTGATAGCGGCCTCCTCGACCTTTCCCATGTGGGCAGCGGGTGCTGTGATCCTCGGTGCGGGCACGGCCATGGTGTATCCGACTCTGTTGGCCGCGATCGCCGATGTGGCGCACCCGAACTGGCGCGCGTCATCCGTCGGCGTGTACCGGCTGTGGCGCGATGGGGGATTCGCCGTCGGCGCGATGCTCGCCGGGTTCCTCGCCGACGCTTTCAACATCGAGACTGCGATCTGGGCGGTTGCCGCTCTCACGGCCGCGTCCGGCGCTGTTGTCGCCGTGCGCATGTACGAAACCCTCCCGGGCGAGCGAGTGACTTAGCGCCCGTCTGGGGCCGCACGACGATCGCGCGTCGCTTTGTCCTTGCTCAGTGGGCATGGGCGGCGACATCGTCGAGCTTCTCAGCCTCGGCCGAATAGCGCCCGCTGCGGGCCAGGCTGTTCATCTTCGCGCGATGATGGAGCGCCTGTTGGGCTTGCTCTATGGCGGTCTGATCGGCGGCCCAGATGCGTAGCGCCGGCCCCTGAAGGGCGCGGGCATAGGAGAAGGTCAGTTGCCAAGGCGATCGCTGTTTGGTGCGATTCATCGCGTTGAGGTGGGCGGAGGCGTCCTCGTCCGTCTGGCCTCCCGACAGGAAGGCTATGCCGGGCACTTCGGCCGGAACGACTGCTCGCATACACGAGATGGTCGCCGCGGCGACTTCTTCGACAGGCGCTTGTTCCGGGCAGTCTTTTCCGGGGAGCACCATGTTCGCCTTGAGGATGATGCCGCCGAGGAAGACTCGTTGATCGTGTAGCTCGTCGAAGACCTTCTTCAATGTTTCGGTAGTCGTCATGAGGCATGTTTCGAGCGAGTGATCTCCCTCCATCATGACTTCGGGCTCGACGATCGGGACGATGTTCGCCTCTTGACAGAGGGCCGCGTAGCGGGCGAGCGCGTGGGCGTTCGTGTGGAGGCAATAGCCGCTGGGGATACCGTCCCCGATCGCGATCACAGCGCGCCATTTGGCAAAACGTGCCCCTATGTCGCGGTAGTGGCTCAAGCGGTCACGCAGGCCGTCCAAGCCTTCGGTCACGGTCTCGTGCGGTGCCCCCGCAAGAGGTTTCGCGCCCGTATCCACCTTGATGCCGGGAAGGATCCCCGATCCGGCGAGGAAGCTGGGGAACGGGGTTCCGTCTGCGACGGATTGGTGGATCGTCTCGTCGTACATGATCACGCCGCTGATGAATCTGCTCAGACCGGGGGTCGAGAACAGCATCTCCCGGTAGGAGCGGCGGCTTTCTTCGGTGGAGGTAACCCCGAGGGAGTCGAATCGCTTCGTTAGCGTGGGCGAGCTTTCATCCGCGGCAAGGACCCCCTTGCCCTCACCAACAAGTTGCGCGGCAACCTCAGCGAGTACCTCACGGTTCATGACGTCTCCTTCAGTCGGGGTCTTCCATGTAGCCGTCATCGAAGTGATCGAAATGATGTTGCAAGGAGTCGAGGCTGTAGGTGACGAGTTCGTCCTCTTCCCACACGGCCCCAAGTACCTCCGCGAGGCGAAGGTCATTCAGACCTTGAGGCTCTGCTCCCGTCCATTGAAAGCCCACGACGGTCGTCGGGTCGAGGCGGCCTAGAACAACGCGGGTTTGGCTAACGGCTGGTCACGCTCCTTTCCTCGTCGTCATACGCCCCGCCGCCAAAGACCCTGCTCTTCAGAACATCGTCCGCGTGGATAGTGACGAGGTCATTCTTGGTGAGGTTCCGTCCTTTAGAACTCATCTCGTAGACCCTCAGCGCCTGGCGCATCCGAACGCGATCCAGCGCGTTGCGCACACTCCGTCCGTTCGCGAATCGGGGCTGGGACTTGCGATGGCGGAGGTAATCTTCGAATGCCTTCTCTGCGTCTTCGGTGAATACGTAGTTCCGCTCTTCGGCCATCAGATGGGCTATCTCCATCAATTCTTCGATGCTGTAATCGGGGAAGTCGATGTGGTGTCCGATCCGAGAGGAGAGTCCGGGAACGTCATTGAAGAAGCGATCCATGTGACCCTTGTAACCGGCGAGGATCACGACGATGTCTTCCCGCCGGTTCTCCATCACCTGGAGCAACATCTCGACGGTCTCCTGACCGTAGTCTCTCTCGTTGTCCACGCGATAGATGTGGTAGGCCTCGTCGATGAAGAGCACACCACCCATCGCCCTCTTGAGCACCTCATTGGTCTTGGGCGCGGTGTGCCCCACGTACTGACCGACGAGATCGTCCCGTGTGACGCTTACGAGGTGACCTTTTCGTACGTAGCCAAGACGGTGAAGGATCTCTCCCATCCGAAGGGCAACCGTCGTCTTGCCGGTCCCGGGATTCCCGGTGAAGCACATGTGCAGGGTCGGAGGACCGGCCTCCAACGCGAACGAGCGCCGCAGGCGATCGATCACGAGCAGCGCGGCGATCTCCCTTATCCGGTTCTTCACCCCTCTTAAAGCGACCAGTTCGCGATCGAGTTTCCCCAGGACTTCTTCGAGCCTCGGGTCTTCAAGGATCTCGGAGGGATCGGTGAAGCTGTCATCGTTCTGGTGCCCCTGCAGCATGCCGGTCCCGAGAGAGGGCATCTCCGCCGGTCGTGGCTCGGCCATATCTACCCTCCGTAGCGTGAACCGTGCGGCTTGCGGGCAGCGTAGGGACGTAACGTGTAGTTGATCCGGCGATCTGCGGTCTCTAGGCGATCGAGTGAGAAGCCTGGTTCGTCATCCGGTCGGTTCACGAGGAACTGCAGGGCAGTGGTCTGGCGTCCAAGGGTCGGATCGTAGAGGCTGACCCGGACATAGTGGTTCGGGAAGGCCTCCCGGCACCGCCTGACCTCATGGAGGGCAGCGGCCGCGTCGACTATGTCGAACATCGGCATCCCCCACATCTCCCAGTAGACGTTTCGGGGGTGTGGGTCGTCGGTGAATTCGATGGACGGCGCCCACCCCTGAGCTATGCCATAGCTGAGTTGGTTTTCGATCTCCTCGTCCGTCAGATCGGGGAGATAAGAGAACGTTCCCTGTGTGATCCGCATGGGCTCCTCCTAGGACACCGGGGTGGGCATCTCGAGGACGTCGGGAGTGTCCGTCGATTCGAAGTCGAACGTCACATCTCCCCAGACGTCTATGGCCGCTTGAAGTTCACGCGAACGCTTCGCCGCTCGCTTGAGGATCTCTGGACCCTCCTTCAGGTAGTCACGACCTTCGTTCCTCGCCTGGATCATCGCTTCTACTGCAACCCGATTGGCCGCTGCTCCTGCCGCTACTCCCATCGGGTGCCCGATGGTCCCACCGCCAAACTGAAGCACGACGTCCTCGCCGAGGTAGTGAAGGAGCTGATGCATCTGACCCGCGTGGATCCCGCCGGAAGCGACGGGCATCACACCCGGCATGTGGATCCAGTCCTGGTCGAAGTAGTGCCCGAGGTGAGGGTCATGAGGGTTGCGGTCATCGCGGCAGGTTGCGTAGTAGCCGGCGATGGCTCCCGGATCCCCTTCGAGTTTCCCCACGACCGTTCCTGCATGGATGTGGTCGACCCCGATCATCCGACACCACTTGGCGATCACTCGGAAGTTCACTCCGTGGGTCTTCTGCCGGGTGTAGGTCGAATGCCCGGCACGATGGAGGTGAAGGATCATGCCGTTGTCTCTTGCCCACTTCGACATCGAACCCATCGCCGTGAAGCCGATCGTAAGGTCGATCATGATGATGACGCTGCCGAGCTCCTTAGCGAACTCCGCTCGCTCGTACATCTCCTCCATCGTTGCTGCGGTCACATTCAAGTAGTGGCCTTTGACCTCACCGGTGACCTCCACGGCCCGATTGACTGCTTCCATGCAGTAGAGGTAGCGATCTCGCCACCGGTTGAAAGGTTGCGAGTTCGTGTTCTCGTCGTCTTTGGTGAAATCCAGTCCTCCGCGAAGCGCCTCGTATACGACCCGCCCGTAGTTCCGAGGGGAGAGACCGAGCTTCGGTTTCGTGGTTGCTCCCAGAAGGGGCCGCCCGTACTTGTTGAGGATCTCTCGTTCCACGACAACGCCGTGTGGAGGACCTTGGAACGTCTTCAGGTACTGGGTTGGGATCCGCAGGTCTTCCAGCCGTAGCGCCTTCAAGGCCTTGAACCCAAAGACATTGCCGATGATCGATGACGACATGTTCGGTATCGACCCCTCCTCGAAGAGGTCGAGCTCGTAAGCGATGTAGGCGATGTACTGCTTGGGGTCGGTTCCCGGCACCTCGAGGACTTGATAAGCCTTGCCTTGGTAGTTCTCGTGGGCGGTCAACCGATCGGTCCAAACCACGGTCCAGGTTGCGGTGGATGACTCGCCGGCGACCGCCGCCGCCGCCTCGTCGGGGTCGACGCCGGGTTGGGGGGTCAGGCGGAAGGCCGCCAGGATGTCGGTGTCCTTGGGTTCGTAGTCGGGCCGGTAGTAGCCCATCTCCTTGTAGGGGATCACCCCCGAGACCCATCTGGGGCGTTCCTTCGGGCTGACGTCTTGTGCTTGCTCCATCGATCGTCTCCCTCCACGGGCGTTTACGGCACCAGAGTAGGTGTTGGACATCTTGATGACAATCAAAAAGTCTTGGCAAAACATTAAAGAAACATCTAAGCTTTGTTGATGACTTTTGGCCAGCTCAAGACGTTTGCGGTGGTTGCCAGGGAAGGGTCGGTACGCCGGGCGGCATCACTCCTCGTAGTCACCGAACCGTCTGTTTCGGCTGCTCTAGCCGCGCTCAAGCGTGAGCTGGGGGTCGAACTGGTAGAGCGTGTGGGACGGGGCATCCGCCTCACACCGGCGGGCATCGAGCTGGCCGCTTACGCCGAGCAGATCCTGGGCCTCGCCGACCGCGCCGCTCGTTCCGTGAAAGAGACGGCGGGGGGGTCCGGTCACCTGCGCCTCGTCGCAGTTACAACCGCAGGGGAGTGCGTCTTGCCTCCTCTGATCGGTTCGTTCCGGGAGCGACGTCCGGATGTAGAGGTATCGCTCGAGGTCACGAATCGAAGTGAAGCCATAGCGCGTCTTCGTGGTGAGGGTGCCGATCTGGCGATCGGCGGGCGCCCCCAGCCCGAGCTGGGGATCGTCGGCGATGCGTTCCTTGGCAACCATCTGATCGTGATCGGTCCACGAGACCATCCCCTCTCCGAGCTTCGCGCGGTCCCTGCCTCCGCTCTGTCTGGAGAGACGTGGCTGCTACGGGAGCCGGGCTCTGGCACACGTGCGACCACCGAGGAGTTCTTCGAAGGCGCTGGGATCGAACCACACGCAACTATGACGATCGGAAGCAACGGCGCGATCAGGCAAGCTGCTGCCGTGGGCTTGGGTTTGACGCTGATCTCGGAGTATGCCGTTGCCGACGATCTTGCATCCTCGAAGCTGGCGAGCATCAACGTTCGCGGTACTCCGATCGAACGGCCCTGGTACGTGCTCCGCCGGAAGGAGGCTTCCTTACCTCCCGTGGCGCGAGAGTTCCTGAGCTATTTGAAGATGCCTTCTCGCAGGACCAGCGATACGGCCTGAGCGCGATCGCTCACGCCCAACTTCCTAAAGATCGAACGAACGTGAGTCTTGACGGTGTCTTCCGATATCACCAGTTGCTCGGAAACCGCTTTGTTGTTTAACCCGTCGACCATCGCCGCCAAGACCTCGCTCTCCCGCTGAGTTATGCCGAACTCCGCCCCCGGCCAGAACCTTCCCGGGCGCGTCTGGGAGGCGCGCAGCGCGATCTTCCCTGTGAGGCCCGGATCGACGATCGTTTCACCATCGCGAACCTCGGTCAGGACCTTTGCGATGTCGTCCGGGGTTGCTCGCTTCAACATGTAGCCCTTCGCTCCGGCTCGAAGCGCTTCGAAAACGTACTGTTCGTCTTCGTAAACCGTAAGGAACACGACGGCTACATCTGGGAACGTGTCTGTGATGATGCGACATGCTTCTAGTCCAGACTGACCCTGGAGCCTGACATCGAGCAGGACCGTGTCCGGCTGGTGCTTGCGGATCATCTCGATCGAGCTTTCCACGTTGTCCGCTTCGGCGACGATTTCGATGATCGAGTTCCGGAGCATGGCTTTGAGACCCTCTCGGACCATCCGATGATCGTCGACGACAAGCACCCTTATCGGCTTCTGCCTCTCAGACGTCATCAGATTCCCTCACGTTGTCGATCGGAACGTGGACTTCAACGATCGTTCCTTCAGATGGACGAGATCGGACGTCGAGCCTGCCGCCGAGGAGATCGACGCGTTCGGCCATCCCGGAGAGTCCGAAGGAGGTCTGGGGGCGGGCAGAGCGATACACGTCTAGGTCGAAGCCTGAACCATCGTCCTGTATCTCCATGAAGATCCCGTCCGGGGACCGCCTGATCGCGACGGTTACGTTCTTTGCACAAGCGTGCTTGCGGGTGTTGTTGAGCGATTCCTGGGCGATCCGATAGAGGGCCGTCTCGAGATGACTCGGCATGCCCTCGTGGATGTCGGTGTCGATCGCGACCGACGCCTCTGCACCGAAGAGCCTGGACGCCAGCGCCTGAAGCGCGGGGACAAGGCCGAGATCGTCCAGCGTTGCCGGTCGAAGATCGTAGATCGCGGCACGCGCCTCATCGAGCGCTTCGTCTACGAGATCCTTCGCGGCGTCGAGTTCGGCACGGGCCGCCGCTGGATCTACGGGCATAGATCGCTCGCAGGCATTGAGCCGGTACCAGATCGAGATCAGTTGCTGAGTAACGCCGTCGTGTATCTCTGTGGCCACCCGGCGCCGCTCGTCCTCTTGTGCCTGCACCGTGCGCGCCACGAAACCCTGAAGTTGTTGCTCTTTGACGGCAAGGCTTTCGAAGAGCTCTGCATGTTCGATCGCCGCCGAGACGAGTGAGCAAACGTGTTCGAGGAAAGAGATCTCGTCGCTAGTGAAGATCCTTTGTTGCTCCGTGTGGATGTTGACGACGCCGATCAGTCGTTCTGCGGGCGAGATGAGGGGCACAGAGACCAACGACGTATATCGATCACCCCCTAGCTCCGGGATGTACTTGTAGCGAGGGTCTGACCACTTGTCGCTCACGATGACGACAGATTCCCGGTGCTCGGCGACCCATCCGGCGACGCCTTCACCGAGATGAAGCACTACTTCTCCTACGGCATCCCCGTAGGGCTCGCTTGCAGCTCTCAAGGTCAGCCTGTCCTCACCCTCTTTAAGCAGGTGAACGAAGCATGCATCCGCACTGATGGCCTCCAATACCAGACCGATGGTCGCGTTCAGGACGTGTTCTAGGTCGGTTCCCGATGAAACGATCTCGATGATTCGCATGAGCATGCGTTTCTCGGCATCGGCGCGATCGAGCGCGGCAGCAGGCTCGGTCATCCAGAACCACCTTGTGCCTGGTCTCGTGCAGATACACCGCGGTCTAGGGAGTTCAAGTTTCTAGTGTAGGTCGCGACATGCCGCCGGCGATACCTGGGATCAGGGCGACAATCTTAGGAAAAGCTCCCCCTCTTCCTCCGCGGGGAACGACTGGGTGAGCTGTGTTACCAGGTCACGCATACTTACGATGCCCACGATCTCTCCATCCTTAAGGACCGGAAGGTGGCGGAATCCCTTGTCGACCATCGCGCGCACGGCCTCTTCGGCCGGCACTTCTGGTTCGATCGTGATCGGATCCGACGTCATGCAGTCCGAAACGGGGGTGTTCCAAGGGACCAGTGACCGGGCGAGGGCTCTCAGGAGATCACGCTCTGTGATGATCCCCATCAGTTCGCCTTTCTCCACGACCATGGCCGCTCCAACGTCGCGTTCGACCATGACTTGGGCGGCCTCGGCGAGACTGTGCGAAGGCAGCACGGCGAGGACATCCTTCGTCATCAAGCGTTCAACCGTATTGCTCACTTCGTTCATCCCACCACCTTCAGATGGTCGCCCACGCGCTGGCGAGCTGGCCGACGAGCAGTAGTTGGGCGAGCGCCAGCGATTCGGATCGACGAACCAGATCCCCATCCTGGAACAACCCGATCGCTTCACGATCCAGATGGTTGTCGTGGAGAGCAATGTTGTCCCACACGATCCGTTCAACGATGGCCGACAACTCGGGGGGGATCCCGCTCTCCACTTCTAGGAAATCGACCGGCCGTCCATGGTCACGAGCGAGCGATAGGCGGATCGGTTGGTAGTGGTTGATCCGAGTCTTGTCGGCGATCTCCAGCAGATAGGGGTGAGGAAGCGTTGGACGCAGAACGAGCCTCACCGCCAACGATGCAGGGTCCACTTCGGTCGACGGCCCGGGGGGGTGGAACCGCACGACGACGTCCGCAGCTTCGCGCTGGGGCCTGATGAACGTGGCCGAGTCGGACTCACGACGTTCGAGGTCGGCGATGACTTGTGCCGGCTCATAGCCGCGCTTGGCACAGTCTCGAGCGATCTTCCATCGCCGTCTGAGATCTTCGGGTGGGTCGAGATATACCTTGATGTCGAAACAGTCGCGCATCCTTTTCGTGTGGTAAGCGAGCAACCCTTCGACCACGACGATCTTCTTGGGTTCTACGAGTTCTGGAGCGATGAGCGAGCCGTTCCTATGGTCGTAGATCGGTTTGAGGATCGGCTCTCCCGCCGAAAGCAAGAGCAGGTGCTGCTCCATCGTGCCCATGTAGTTGCAGTCAGGATGAAGAGGTGTGATCGACATCCCCTTGCGTTGGTTCCTGTCGTAGCGGTGGTAGTCATCCGTGCAGATGGCCGTGACCCGGTCGGCGCCGAACACATTCACGATGCCATCTGTGAGTGTTGTCTTTCCCGCGGCGGAGTCCCCCACGATACCCACCATGATCGGCCGAGAAGGGGTCGAAGGATAGATGGGGGGATCGTTCGAGACAGGGCTCGCGGTTGATGACATGCCGGGGCTCGCGGTTGATGACATGCCAACACACTAGTGACGGACACGATCCCGGGCATCCTCCGATGGGAGCGAAAGCAGCGGATGCTGATGCTGACCCCAGAGGATTAGGCATGTACCTCCATCGGGTGATGCGGGGTTACGGCGGAACCCAAGCCGAAAAGTCAGACTGCTGGGGAATGGATGAGTGAACGCCGTCCGCCTAGCCTTTTCGGGGTCCAGGCAGTCAGGGATCCGGGGAACAGGGGAACAGCTGTGTCCCGGAACCGGATGTGAGCGGGGCCGCGTTCTTACAAGAGGAGCTCGCATGGCCGGGCGGAGAGGAAGGGATGTGACTCGAATCTCCACAGCGAGAAGTTCCAGGCCGGATGGATCTGCCGTTCAGGTTGAGCCGGACGGGGACATCGAGCTTCTCTGCATCAACACGATCCGTACGCTGAGCATGGATGCAGTGGAGAACGCCGCGTCTGGACATCCCGGGGCCCCGATGGGGATGGCTCCCATGGCCTACCTCTTGTGGACGGAGTTCCTGCGACACGATCCGGCCGACCCAGATTGGGTCGATCGCGACCGCTTCATCCTTTCGGCAGGGCACGCATCGATGCTGCTCTACTCGCTTCTTCACCTAAGCGGGTACGGCCTGGAACTCGATGAGCTGAAGGCGTTCCGTCGATGGGGATCTCGCACCCCGGGGCATCCGGAGTTCGGGGTGACGCCCGGAGTGGAAGTCACGACGGGGCCCCTGGGACAGGGGTTCGCTACAGGCGTTGGGATGGCGATGGCCGAACGTCTTCTGGCAGATCGGTTCAATCGTCCGGGGCTCGAGATCGTGGATCACTGTGTTTACGGGATCGTTTCCGACGGGGATCTGATGGAGGGCATCTCATCGGAGGCTGCGTCGCTTGCCGGCCATCTCATGCTCAGCAAGATCGTCTACCTGTACGACTCCAATGGGATAACGATCGACGGTACGACAGATCTTGCCTTCACCGAGGATGTTGAGAAGCGTTTCAGGGCGTACGGCTGGCACGTGCAGGTCGTCGAGGACGGCAATGATCTCCCCGGCATTCGTCTTGCCCTCGAGGAGGCGATCGAGGATGACAGACCCTCGCTGATCACCGTCCGTACCGAGATCGGGTTCGGAGCTCCAACCAAGGGAGGCAAGCCAGAGGCTCATGGGGCGCCGCTGGGACGGGCCGAAGTTCAAGCAGCCAAGTCCGGATTCGGTTGGCCAGACTCTCCTGACTTCCTGGTTCCAGCCGCGGTGCGCACGCACATCGAGGCTTCGGTCACGAGGAGACGGAAAGCCCGCTCCGGGTGGCTGGAGCGTTTCGCCCGCTATACAGAGGCCCACCCTCTAGACGCGGCCGAGTTCCAGCGGTCCGTTGCCGGCGACCTTCCTCCGGGTTGGGATCTCGGTCTTCCCGTTTTCGGTACCGAAGATGGTCCTCTTGCAACGCGTAAAGCTTCCGGCATCGCTCTCAACGCCATCGCTCAGAGCGTTCCGGAGCTCGTGGGGGGATCGGCGGACCTTGCCGGCTCGAACAACAGCGCTATCGACGGTGCCCCTTACCTCGAGCCCCTTACGAGCGGCAGGAACATCCACTTCGGCGTTAGGGAACACGCGATGGGGGCCACATTGAATGGTCTCGCCTTGCACCGCGGCCTCCGGCCCTACGGCGCGACTTTCCTTATCTTTTCCGACTACCTGCGTCCGGCACTCCGACTTGCCGCACTGATGGGAGTGCCGAGCATCTTCGTCTTCACGCACGATTCGATCGGATTAGGGGAAGACGGACCGACCCATCAGCCGGTGGAACATCTGGCCAGTCTGCGCGCGATGCCGAACCTGGTTGTGCTTCGGCCGGGAGATGCCAATGAAACCGTTCAGGCCTGGCGAGTGGCGATGACCCACCGATCTGGACCGGTCGCCCTATGTCTTTCCCGGCAGGATCTGCCGGTCATGAGGCGAACCGCACGATCTCGAGCACCCGTGGAGCGGGGCGCTTACGTCCTTTATGACCCTCCGGAGGGGCATCCCGAACTGATCCTGATCGGCACCGGGTCGGAGATCCACGTCTGTCTCGAAGCCGCCCGGCTCCTGGAGTCGGTGGGGATCTCTCCCCGCGTCGTGAGCATGCCGTCTTGGGAGTTGTTCGAGCGACAGCAGGAGAGCTACCGCTGCGCCGTCTTGCCACCGGAGGTTCAGGTGCGCTTAGCGGTCGAAGCCGGTTCCCCTATGGGGTGGTGTCGGTGGGTCGGTCCAGCGGGAGGCATCGTGGGGCTCGACCGATTCGGAGCATCAGCCCCTGCTGAAACCTTGTTCCAGCGATTCGGATTCAGCCCCGAGGCAGTTGCTGCTCGTGCTCTGGAGCTACTCGAGCGCGCGGAGGAACCCGATGAGAATGAGGCCACATGACAACGCGGGTTGCGATCAATGGATTCGGCCGTATCGGTCGTCAGGCCTTACGCAATATCGCATCGCGGGACGGTGATATCGAGGTTGTGGTGGTGAATTCCGCCGGCGCCACACCGATGCTTTCGGCTCACCTCTTCAAGTATGACTCGGTCCTTGGACGCTATCCCGGGATCGTGGAGTCGGACGAGGACCATCTGATCGTGGACGGGAAGCCGATCACAGTCACTTCTCAGGCCGATCCTCTGATGTGTCCGTGGCATGCTTTCGATGTTGACATCGTCATCGAGGCTACCGGTCGGTTCACCTCGCGAGAAACGGCAGCTCATCACCTTCGCGCCGGTGCTTCGAAGGTGATCGTTACCGCTCCGATGCGCAACGATGATGCAACGATCGTCTTTGGGGTCAATGAAGACGTTTATGACCCCGACTGTCATCACGTGATCTCGGCCGCGTCGTGTACGACGAACTGTCTGGCCCCCGTGCTCTCCATACTTCACGAGAACTTTGGTGTGGCGGGTGGCCTCGTTACCACTATCCATTCATTCACCAGAGACCAGGAACTTCTGGATGGCGCCAACCCGGACTTGAGGCGGGCACGGGCCGCGACGCTGAACATGTGTCCGACCAAGACGGGAGCAGCGAAGGCGATCGACCGGGTATTGCCGGCACTGTCCGGAAAGCTCGTTGGACTTGCAGTGCGGGTCCCTCTGCCGGACGTCTCACTCGTCGACCTCAACGTGACTTTGGAGACACCGGTTTCGGTCGAGCAGGTCAATGAAGAGTTTCGTTCGCAAGCGCTGGGCCCGATGGGTGTGGTCCTCGACGCCACCGACGAACCGCTGGTCTCGAGTGATTTCCAGGGGAACGAACACTCCGCAATCGTGGATCTGCAGTCGACCAGGCGGGCAGACGGGGGGTTACTGAAGGTTCTCGCCTGGTACGACAATGAGGCCGGCTATGCGGCCCGTGTCGTCGATCTCGTCGACCTCGTTGGTGGAACGTTGAAGGGGAAGAAGGATGGGGCCGCAACCGGTCTCGGTGGGCGGGTTCAGGCGACTGTTCCCGTATGACACCGGCCTGCTAGGGGTCCCTCCGCATCCTCATCATCGTGCAGAGGTCTTCTTCCCCGGCGACGACCCTCGGGGATCGAACAGATAGCGGCGGAAGAGATCTCGGATCGAGAGGATCCTTTCGCTCATGCCTTGCTCGGGGATGTCACTACCCGGGACGAGAGCGTCTCGTCCCGGGTAGTGACGCTTACGAAGCGGCTACGAAGCTGGGGGCGTTCCCTGTCCGACGACTACGAATTCCCCTTCGGTCCCAGTACAGGTGAATACGAGGCGGGCGGGAGTGACGCTCAGGCCGAAAGCTGAGATGACACTCACGACCGGGTTGTCCGCGGTGGCTCGGAAGCGCAGCAGCTCGTTAGGACCAAACACGTCCGGCATAGTCATGGAAACCGTGGCGTCGGTACCCGTCAGGTAGAGTCCCGTGATCCTGACATCCGGACCCGGAGCGATCTCGGCCACGCGAGTAACACCCTCTTGGTCCACGTCATCGCAGTCGCCGAAACCGAGGACCCCACCGCCGCCGGCGAAGTTCCGGACACCCAACGTGCCCTCCGCACCGGGAGCAAGGTTCAGCCCCATCTGGCCGATGTCCTCTGCCTGGACGCTGTCACCATCGGAATCCTGGATCTTGGCCGTTGTCGTCCCCCCCGCCAGCTTGACCTTCCGGATAGCAGCCTCAACCGCGGGGGCGGAGAGGATGAAGACTGCGGCCGCCAGGACGAGGGCGACGACCATGGTTTGCCGCTTCTCCTGCCGTGAAATCTCGAATAAGTCCATCGAACCTCCTCTTTTGTTGCCCGCGCCTTTCAAACGCCGTCGGTCGACCCAGGTGGGCTTCGACCGGGAGCATCCGGAGGGTCGCTTCTGTCAGCAGTCATCGCTCAAGGCCGTTCTTTGTGCTTCACAGAGTTGCGACGACGCAGAACCATCTCGAGCATGAATCCCAAGCTTCCGAGACCCACGAGGATCGTGGGGAGGGGGCCACCGAATGGCGAGCCTGTGTTGGGGAGGCTTTGTCCTCCGGCGGTTGCTGGATCGGAGCCGGCTCCGCTCGCAGTGCTGCTGTTGGTGGTGCTGCGAGCGGGGGGATCGCCCTTTTCGAAGGTTCCCTCGAGGTGCCAGGTCCCGGTGAAATTGTTGAAGGGGCCGCCCTGGATAGTGCTCGTCCATTCGAGTACGTAGCGCCCGGTTGCCTTGTCATAGGTTCCGGTCGGGCCGGATGTGCTTCCAGGTTTCGAGCCATCGGGCTTCGGGGACCCCTGATTGAAATGCTCGTTGTTCCATGCGGTGGAGTAGGCGCTGGTGTCTCCGCTGAGGTTCCCTTGGGCATCCACCCTGATCTCTGGTACGGGCACGGAGCGGCCGGCCTGCGGGTCGGTTGCGTTGGTGGATGAAGCGAAATCTACGCCGAACCACTTCTGTGGCTTGACGATTTGGCCGGCCGTTCCGTTTCCGTTGGAATCCCACGCCGGGCTCGGATTCGGTTGATATACCGAAGTCGAGAAACCGCCGTCGCTGCCGGGTGATACGGGAGTGGCTGTCTTGTCGCTGCAGGCTGAATCGCCGTTCTCGACGTACGGACCCGACGACGGGTTACCTCCCGGTTGCGTCATCTGGAAGTATGAACCCCCCGAGATGCCCCCACCTGACTCGCAACTCCCCGCATCTATTCGGAACAGGCCGTAGAGCGGCTCCGAAGCAGCCGCCTTCTTGAGCTTCTTGGTCTTTGTCGTCGCAACGGGATCGCGGTATCGAGACGCGGTCCCGACACCGAACATGCTCCAGGCACTCTTCGCCGCGTCGTGATCGGTGGTGATGGCAACCTTGGCGCGCGCTCGGTACTTGCCCTTCGGTAGCGCTGCGTGCCGATAGGCGAACGCCCCGGTGTCGTCGGACGTTGTCGTCTTGGTGTCGTACTTCTTCCACTTCCCAGACCTGCGCCTCTGAGTGTCGATCGTGATGGTCTCGGGTGCGGAAACGGGCGCGACCGAGCCGTTCATTGCGACCGTCTGCCCAACGGCTATAGGTGTCCCGGGCGTCTCGAAGCTGATCTCTGCCCGGGGAAGAAAAACCCCTTCGAGGTGCCAGAGACCGGTGAACCCATCGAAGGGCCCCCCCTCGATAGTGCTCCTCCATTCGAGCACGTAGGCGCCGGTTTCGGGGTCGAACGAGCCGGCTGGGCCGCTCGTCAAGCCGGGTGCCTCACCGTCCGGCTTGGGGGCCCCCTGGTTGAAATGTTGAAGGTTCCACGCGGCCGAGGCAGCGGCCAGGTCGCCACTCAGACCCCCGGCCCCGTCGTGGGTGACTACCGGCACCCCGACTTCGATGCCGGTCTGAGGATCCAACCTGTTGGTGGAAAGAGCGAAGTCGACCCCGAAGAATTCGACGGGTGAAACGATCTTGGATGCGCGACCGTTGCCCGCCGAGTCAAAGGCCGGCCGGGGATCGGCTTGGAATCGAGTCGTTGAAAGTCCACCAGCAGATCCTGGTTCCATCAATGAGAACGTCTTGTCGTCACAGCTTGAGTCGCCGTTGGCCACATATGGGCCTTCATCCGGGGTTCCTCCCGGTTGGATCATCCTGAAGTAGGACCCCGTTGTTTCTCCGTTCGCACAGGCTCCCTCGTTCACGGCGAAGAGGCCGAGCAGGTTTTCCGCAGCTACCAGTGGGGTAGCTGCGCTTGATGAGATCCCATTGGTAAGCAGTCCCGCCACCAAAAAAGTGCTCCATACCACTGCCCGCGATCTCGAGCCCGTTCTCACCAGATGCCTCCTGTCGTGGTCGAGGAATTGATCGGGTGTGATGCGAAGAGAAGCGCCCGCACGACGATCCGAAGCGTGTCGCTTCCTTCTGGGGCGCAGGAGGTGAGGGTCAACAGTGATGTCTTCATCGGGTAGTCGCGGATAGGGGACCAGTCGGTCGGCTCAACGACCCATGGCCGGGCGATGACCCGGTATTCGAACTTTTCGACAGGTGTCGTGAGCACGATCAGGTCGCCGGGTATCAGCTCATCGATCCTGTTGAAGGGAGCTCCATAGGTTGTCCTATGTCCTGCGATCGAGACGTTGCCGCGCTCCCCGGGGTAGGCGGTTTCCTCGTAGTGGCCGGCGCCATTGCGCAGTGCTTCAGCAGTCGTTCCCTCGACAACGACGACATCGATACCAAGCCGTCGCACTTCGAGACGCGTTAAAGCCCTGCCGCGCCGGATGGCGCGATCTGAGTAGGGTTCGGCAGCGCCGATCAGCTGGCGGGAGAGAGCGTCTTGACGGTGGTTCGCCCAGAGATCTGTAGCCGGTGGATAGGCGGACATCCCCGTCCCGCCGAGGAACAAGAGTGTGGAACAAGCCATCAGGACTCTGCGCGCGGCAGTGGGTCGCGGGCACACTGCGGTCCGGTGACGGACCCTTGGGATGCGCATAGGCCCCCCCGGCCGACTAACGAGACTGGAGCGTCTTCGAATCTGCGAATATCTATATATGGCCGAAAGGTCCCTGGCTAGTGGGATACTCCGCTCGAAGGGGTGTTTCCCACCCATAAGGGTTGGTCCGCGGGGTTGGGAGCCCCTAACTTCGCAGCTTCTACTCGTCGGATTCCACGTAGAGGATCCCGCCATCGTTCAGGACCGTGTAGGTCTTGAGTGCGTCGTCTGCGGGCCCACGCAAGCGTTCTCCGGTGGTGACGTCGAATTGGCTCCCGTGTCGGGGACACGTGACAACCGGACCTTCGAGGGCTCCTCGGGATAGCTCGGCACCGGCGTGAGGACATGTGTCCGCGACCGCATAGATCTCGTAACCCACGTGGTAGAGGGCGATCGGCGATGCCAGGGCTCCATCTTCGATGCGCGCGATCAGGCCGAGCCGTCCGTCGAACTCTCTCGCCGGACCAACGCGGATCCGTTGCTTGCTGCGCTGGCCGTAGTCATCGAGGAACCGACCCAGGTGCCGATGGACGGTTCCGGTGCTCGATATCAGATCGGCTCCGGCTGATTCCGCGGCCGCCCACAGCTCGGCATCGGGGACGCGGATCGCACCGATGACTGGGATGTCCGGGCTGTCACGCTTCCAAGCAGCAATCGCCTCGAGCGCGCCGGGAAGTGAGATGTCGATAAGGATGGCCCTGGGGCGACCGGGCAGATCGTTAGGCAAAGCCGCATCTTTCGAGGACAACACCACCATCTCTAGATCTCGAGCGATCTTCTCGATGCGCGCCTGAAGCACGTGGTCGTCGATCACGCACACGAGCGGGGGTCCCGAGGGTTCCGGGTACTCCTGCCCAGTTGTGGAGTCCGTCCTATGCTCCTTTCAGCCGGTCGACGGCTCGGCGAACCGCCCGGTCCTTGATCGCCACGGCCTTGAGTTTCTCAACCGACTTCTGATGGAAGACTTGCACGCCCGCGATCTTCTCTTCCCCGTAGAAGACCTGACCTCTTAGTCCGCTCGGATCGTCATGTATGCGTAGCGCAAACGTGATCCCTTCAACCTCGAGCTCGGTCTCCGGGAAGATCTTGTGGTCTTCGGTTTCCATCGTCTACCTCCTCAGATCAGTGTTCCCAGTCTCCCGACAGCTTCAGAGTGTCCGGATCAAGTTTGGGTTCCACGGTGCGTAGCTGGTTCAGGAATTCCACACCATGTCTCGAGCACAGCTGCCAGGGCATGGGATCCCCACTCTCGTGTAGGTGCACGCTGCGGGAGTGTTCCACCTCTATACCGCAGACGCAGCAGTGTCCCATCCTGCGCGCGCCGAGCTTCTCCATCGTTCGGTCCCAGCACGGTGAGCACATCAGTCCGGAATCGTCCTTCAATAGGAAGTCACCAGGGTGGTAAAGGAAGCGAACCGCCCCGCGCCCGGGGGTGCTGCTGGTAGGCGGTCCCGAGAGAAAGGCCCCGCAGAGGTCGCAGCGCAGATCGGCAACAGTCATCGGGCTGCAACCCTGCCCACTGAGTCAGAAGCGATGTGCATGTCTCGCTGTATCCTGATGGACGCAACGCGTTGAGACAAGCCGCGGATGCGAACGATGCTTGCGGGGGTGCTCTTGTGGATGTGATCGTGGCGCCGTCGGTGCGGACCGTACTCGAACGTCGAGGCGAGCAGGATGTGACCATCGACGTCACGCTTCGCTTCTGCGGAGGGCTGGTCACGAAAGACGCGGTGGCCCTGGCAGGTAGACCCCCAGAAGGGATGGGGTTCCATCTCATCCTGCACGACGGGCTTCGCCTCTTCTGGCGTCAACGTTTCGAGATCGAAGGATCCGACCCAACGGTGGATTCCCGGGTGACCCCTAAGAAGGTACGCCTGTTCACACGTGGCTCCGAGATGGTTGCCGAAGCGTCCTATTGACGCTTCTTGAGGGGGCTCCCGATTCCGGGTTGCAGGAACTCATCCAGCTACATTAGAATATCTGCATATAGCTGAGGACCTGGGGGCAGGTCCTTTTGTTACAAGGGGGGTGGGTGGTGGCAGTCGTCGAATCAGCCGACGAAGTCTTGGACTGCACGGGGATGTCGTGTCCGCTTCCAGTCATAAAGACTGCGCAAGCGATCAACGGCATCTCGAGCGGGCAGGTTCTCGAGCTTCTCGCTACGGATCCTGGGGTCGAACCGGACATGAACGCGTGGACTCGTCGCACCGGCAACGAGCTCCTGGGGATCGAGAAGCGAGAGGACGTGTTCCACGTCTTCATCCGCAAGGCTTAACGGCGACGATGGGTGAGCTCCTTTGAGTTCGGAGGATGAGGGCAGGGTCCTCTATGTCCAAACTCACGGTTCCGATGACCCGGGTCGATCGGCAACCCCATTCTTCCTCGCGGCTTCGGCTGCTGCGATGGGATGCGAAGTGGGCATCTATTTCACGATGTATGGCCCCACTCTTCTTCGGCGTGACGTCATCGACAAGATCGGACCGAAGGGGGACCGAGGGCAGCCGCTTCGTTACTTCATCGAACAGGCAACCGACCTGGGCGTGAAGCTGTACGTGTGCCAGCCCAGTCTTGACCTCAACGATCTGGTGATCGACGACCTTATCGATGGTGTCGAGATGATCGGTGGAGCGGCATTCAACGACCTCGCGATGGAAGCGGACGCCGTGGTGGCGTTCTAGAGGAGGGATATGTCACAGACCGGAGCGCTCTACAAGGCGGAAGCCGTAGCTGGGTACGCAGACGTCCCTTTAGAGGAGAAACAGCGTCTCTTCGATGAAGTCAAAGCCGACATGCGTTTCCCCGACTACATCTACGGCTGCTACGAATGCGGGATCTGCGTCGCCGTTTGTCCTTCGGCGCGGTTCTACGACTTCAGTCCTCGGCGTATCGCTCAAGCCGTAGCTCGCGAGGATGCAGAACTCGTTTACCAACAGATGCAGGAAGACATCTGGGAGTGCTCCCAGTGTTTCTCGTGCCTCCGGTGTCCGCGAGGCAACAATCCCGGCGGGATCATCACGATCATGCGAGAGGTCTCCATCAACAATGGCCTGGCTTCAGCACGTGAGGCTCTCGAGGGTTACACACGCATCATCTACAAGATCATGTCCACCGGTACTCAGGTGTCACCCGACATGCTTCAGCCGGACGCCTTTCCCGACTGGGGTCCTGAAGTCAAGGATGTGTCGGACAAGCTCGAGTTGTGGCGCCGGGCGCTTCCGCCGGAGACCCACCATACGACCACCACGGGTTGGGAGGTCTCCGACAAGACATTGGTAGAGCTCTACTTGATCTGGCATAAAACCGGCGCTCTCAAGATGATCGAAGAGGTTGATGAGGGGCTTCACATGATCCTCGAAGAGGTCATGGAGGAGCGACTCGAAGAGGAGGGGATCGAGGTATGACCATTCCCGTTGAAGCTTTACTGAAAAAGAAGGAGAACAAGAGTCGCTTCGATCGTGACGCGGAACTGGCGGCCGGAGACGCGAAGCGGCGCGATTTCCACGAAGAACTTTTCGAGCTGGAAGAAAAGGGAGAGTGGATCGTTCAGCGGGTTCCCGAACCATACGTCGAGGTTCCTACGAAGTACGGTCGTATGAAGAAGGTGCCGAAGCAGATGATGTGGCATCACAAGTCGTGCGGGCAGTGTGGCCACATCCCCGGTTATTCAACTTCGATCTTCTGGGTGCAGCGGAAGTTGGGGGTTGACTACAACGATCCTACCGATCAGACCTCTTGTACCGCCTGGAACTACTACGCCAGCGCTACGTCGAACGCCGCCGCTCAGGCGGCAGTGGCGGGAAGGAACTTCGCGGCCGCCTATGAAACCGGCTACTTCCCCCTGATCCATTGCGGAACCTCCTACGGGCACTACAAGGAGGTGCGAGAGGAGTTACTGCTCCACGGGGAGCTGCGCAAAGAAGTGCGAGAGATCATGAAAACCCTCGGCAAGCCGTTGGTCATGCCCGAAGAGATCGTGCACTACTCGGAGTGGTTCTACGCGATGAAGGATGAGATCGCCAAGCATCAGGTACGTGACTTCTCGGATATCGCAGTGACGGTGCACCCCGCATGCCACTACTACAAGCTCGTCGAGCAGGACGCGATCTACGACCCGGACGTCTACGGCGGCCAGAGGACGGCGATCGTCTCTGGGGTGGCTACCGCCCTCGGCGCAGAGGTGCGGGATTACTCGACTTGGTTCGACTGCTGTGGGTTCGGGTTCCGCCACATCCTCGTGCAGCGTGACTTCACTCGAAGCTTTGCGACCCAACGCAAGATAGAGAAGATGAAGGAGGAGGCGAACCCCGACGTGACCCTGACGCACGACACTGGTTGCGTCACCACTCTTGATAAGAGCCAGTTTGCGGCTCAGGCACACGACCGCAATGTCGGTGTTCCGGTTATGAGCGAGGCACAGTTCGCCGCTCTGGCGATGGGTGCCCATCCCTACAAGGTGTGCCAGCTCCACTGGCATTCTGCCGACTACAGGCCCTTGCTCGAGAAGATGGGGATCGATTGGCGAGCGGCATGGGCGGAGTTCGAAGCTGAAGTAGAGCGACTTGAGAAGGGCGAGATCGACTTTCTGACGTGGGCAGACGTCGACGCCTGAGTTCCCGAAGTTAGAACCCGTACTGACAAGGAGATCGGATGTCGAGCGACAGGGTAGTGGTGGTCGGAGGGGGCCCGGGAGGCATAGAGGCAGCGCGCGGCGTCGCAGGACTGGGACTTGAAGTGACGATCGTAGAGAAGCTCGAACGGCTCGGTGGCACGCCGATCTCGGAGAACTATGCCGCGCTGACGCCCAACTTCGAAGATGCCGAAGCCGCCATGGACCGGATGATCGAAGCGATGCTGGCACTGCCCGGCGTTGATGTTCGTACCAGCAGCACGGTTAGTGCGTGTGAAGGGGAGAGTGGCGATTTCAAGGTCACGATCTCCGGAGCTGCCGGTGATGAGACTATCGACGCGGGCGCCGTGATCCTCGCGACCGGGTTCCAGCACTTCGATCCGGGCCGGGAAACGCAGATGTACGGCTACTACGAGCATCCTGATGTGATCGCCCTGCAGGATCTCGAGGCGATGTTGAAGGATCACAATGTTGTTCGTCCTTCGAACGGTGAGGCACCCAAGCGGGTCTGCTTCGTGCAGTGCGTCGGCAGCCGAGACCGTCATATCGGCAATGAATATTGCTCGAAGGTTTGCTGTGGGGTTGCTTCGAAAGAAGCGATCGAGATCCGCAAACTCCTTCCCGACTGCAAGGTCTTCATCTTCTACATCGACATGCGTATGTACGGCTACTGGGAGAACCAGATCTATTGGCCCGCGCAAGAAGAGCATCACGTCCAGTACGTCAAAGGGATCATCACCGAGGTCCTGAAGAAGGATGGGCGGCTCTTGGTGCGAGGCGAGGACACGACTATGGGAAGGCCGATGGAGGTCCTGATGGACCTGGTGGTGCTTTCGGTGGGAATGGAACCATCTCGCGGTACTCGAGAGATGGCCGGTGTGCTCGGTATCCAACAGAACAAGTACGGGTTCATCGAGGCGGCGAACCCTCCTCTCGACACGGTGACCACATCCCGGGAGGGGATCTACGCCTGTGGGGCGGCGCTCGGGCCGGCAGACCTCGAGGACACGATCTCGTCCGCCGGCGCGGCCGCCATGAAGGCGGTCTCTCTGTTGAGGTCCGGCAAGACCGCAGCCGCATCCAGCTAGTTGGTCGCTGACGACCTAACACCGACGAGGAGACGAAGGGGGGTTCGTGGCCGGCCAGATAGTCGACACCCCAACCGCGCAGGAGTTCATGCAAGAGATCTCCAAGCAGGTGTCCGAGGATGAGCTTGAATCGATCGCGGCGAGCCTCGAGGCCAAGGCCCAGGGTTTCCACGACCTGTTGGGCCATGGACGAGCCGCCGCCCTCGATCGGGACGGTCTGCGGAGGGTCCTTCGGAGCGTCTTTTCGAGCCGGCGAAAAGCCGACGCGATCATCGATCTGGTAGGAGAGCGGGAGTTGATCGAAGGCATCTCTTACCTTCTTGACTCGACCGATGATCTTCCCGAGCGTCTCGACCATTTCGCTGCACTGTTGATCGATTTCCCCGAGGCTGCATTCGACCTTCCCGGTGAGCTGCTTCATTTCACCTATCCGGATCGCTTCTGGCTCTGGTCTCGGTGGATGTGGGATCCCCGGATCGAGACAGGTTCCCTGAGGCTGGTTGTCGAGGAGGAGTTCGATCTCCAAGGCGACAGCCGGGGTGAGGTCTATTTCAAGGTCGGGGAAGCGATCGCCTTCGTCAACGAGACGGGGAAGGCGGCAGGGTTCACGTCGATCGGACGAGGACTTCTTGGGATCGACATCTTTCTGGCATGCGTGTACGCGGTCTATATGTACACGGTCCTGCGTCTGCGCATGACCCAGGAGTTCAACAAGATCGTGCCGCCACTCCCCGAGTTGGTGCGTCGACTGCTCGGTATCCACAAGATGGAGGTTTGAGGTTCTATGCCCACAGGTGGAAAGAAGAATCCGGTCGAGTCCTTCGAACACGAAACTGTGACGGTCAAGTCAACGATCTCGGGGCGTGATTGGGAGCTCCCAGGTATGTGGAACCGGATGTTCGAGCAGCGAGTGATCTTTGACTACGACACCGCCGTGATGGAAAAGATCGTGGAACTCGAAGGCGGGGAGTCTCTGGATTGGTGCTATGGATGCGGGAAATGCATCCCGGTGTGCCCGGTCGACATAGTGGGCGAGTACGGACCTCGAAAGGTACATCGCAAGGTTCAGACCGGCGTTGACCTCTTCAACGATCCTGATCTTTGGTTGTGCACCACTTGCATGAACTGTCTGCGCGTCTGTCCGAAGGAAGTCGACATGATCCAGATCATGCCGGCGGTGCGTGAGGTAGCCGTATCTGAAGGCAACGTACCTTCAGAGCTCCAGGACGTCTTCCAGAACACTTTCCGATACGGTAACGCCCTCGGAGAAAGTCCGCGCAAGCGCCACGCATGGACGAAAGGCGCGGGTGTCGATGTAAAGGTGCTTCCTTCCGACCCCTCTCCGGTGGATGTCCTGTTCTACGTCGAGGACTACTGGTCCTATCACCCTCGTGGTCACGATGCGGCCCAGGCGTGCGCCCGCATCTTCGCTGCACTCGGCATCGACTACGGGATCTTGGGTCCCGAAGAGAAGACGCTCGGAGACTCGCAGCGTCTTGCGGGAGAGAAGGGTTTGTTCGAGGCGTTGATGGAAGACGTCGTGGCGACGCTTGATAAGTACGAGTTCAAACGGATCGTGACCCCCGACCCGCATGGCTTCAACGCTCTCGTCAAGGTCTATCCGACCTACGGCCATGAGTACGAAGTGCTGCACTACACGCAACTTCTGGCGCCGTTGGTGGACAAGATCGAGTGGAAGAGCGAGGCCAACTACAAGGTCACATTCCACGATCCGTGCTATCTGGGTCGCCACAACGGTGAATACGACGCCCCCCGGACGTTGTTGCAAGCGATCCCCGGCGTTGAGCTGGTCGAGATGGGACGCTGCCGGGAGAACGGATATTGCTGTGGCGGCGGTGGGGGAGCTATGTGGCTGGATTCGTTCACGGGCAACCACACGGTCGAGAGGCTGTCGGAGCGTCGCGTCAAGGAGGCGGCGGAGGCGGGGGCCGATGTCCTCGCGGTGTGCTGCCCTTATGAGGTCTCGCGCTTTGAGGACGCCGCCAAGTCGACCGGTAACGAAACCCTTCTGGTAAAGGACATCGTGGAACTCATGGACGAAGCGATGGGTAATGGATCTCAGGCGTGAGGATGCTCTGCGGGTGCTGGACTTCGGTTCTCAGACACCCCTGCGATCGCAGACCTTGTGGCATGCGGTCGCACACGGCGTCTCTGCGGGAGAGCCGCCGACGCTGTCCTTCGTCACGCCATCGGCCCCTTACGTGTCGATCGGATACCACCGCAGGCTCAAGGAGATCGATCTGGATTCGTGTCGTTCCCACGGGTTACCCGTCTTCCGCCGGATGGTCGGAGGAGGACCCGTCTACCTCGATCGTAACCAACTCTTCTTCCAGATCTCTCTGCCATCGGAACTCGTGCCGGCCTTCGGCCCCCGGGCGATGCGATACCTGCTTACCCCCGCGGTCGAAGCCTTCAACGACGTTGGTGTCCCCGCGACTTTCGACGAGCGTGGCGATATCTCCGTGGGCGAAGCGAAGATCTCCGGCATCGCCGGGGGGCAGATCGAAGGATGCTCGCTTGCCGTCGGCAATCTCGTTCACGCGTTCGACTACGACGCAATGGCGATGGTTCTCGGTGTTGCCGAGGAACCCCTCTACACCGAGTTGGTCCGGATGATGCGCACATACTTCCATCCGACCCCTGTTGACCAAGATGCATTCAAGGCAGCGTTGATCGCTCGTTACGCGTCGGCCTTTGATCTCGAGCCTGGATCTGGTCTCTTGTCGGATCACGAACGCGCCCAGCTGTCGGAACTCGATGCCCGTTTCACAGACCCCGGATGGCTCTCGGGCCCCGATCGGGCCGATCCCCCCGCCCGCCAGATAAAGATCCGATCGGGTGTTTGGGTGTTCTCCGCCCTGCACCAGGACACGAGGGTCACGGGGTCTGTGATCGGCGAGCGGTTCGAAAGACTTCACGTCGAGGATCCACTAAGTGATGGGCAGGTTGCCGCGATAGAAGCCGCCCTAGCAGGTGAACGGATCGACGAGATGGAGGATGTTCTGGCGCCCTTTGGAGCTACCGGCGAACGTGTGGTGGCAGCCATCTCTCGTATCGATGGGAGGAATCTATGAGTGACCGAGTTGTCGGGGGGTACACGATCGATGTGGACCTCCTCTACGACGGAGAGAGGCACGTCTGGCTTCTGATCTTGGGAGAGGGACGCGCTCGCGTCGGTATGGACCCACTGGGCGTGGAGACGATGGGCGACGTCGTGCAGATGTATCTCCAGGAGCCGGGGGTTGCGCTCAACCGCGGTGCCGCTTTCGGAACGATCGAGGCGGCGAAGTTCGTGGGCCCGCTGACGATGCCGGTGTCCGGAACGATCTTGACCAACAATCAGGCTGTCGCTTCTGACCCGGGGCTTTTGACGAGGGATCCGTTCGGAGAGGGATGGCTCATCGAGATCGAGCCCAGCGACCCCGCCGAGTTCGATCTGCTGGTGCGAGGTGAAGAGCAGGTCGTGGAGTGGTTCGAGTCCAAGGTCCGCGACTATGGCGCCAAGGGGATGCTTGCCGAGTGACCACTTCAGCGATATCCCCGTGGGACGTGCGCCGGGCCAACTTCCCCGACTCGATCGAGTTCTACGCGCCGGGTCTCAAACGATGGGAATCGTCCGAGTGGATCCCGTCGAACCCGCGTAATTTCCTGCCGATCTCGGTGACCGGCACGGCCTGCGCACTGAAGTGTGACCACTGTTATTCGGACAAAGGGGCGAAGGTTCTGGATGGGATGTCGTCGATCGGACGTGATGAAGATCTCTTTGATCTTGCCTCGCGGCTGAAGGGTCAAGGCAGCACCGGCCTCCTGTTATCGGGAGGCTCTACTCACTCAGGCGGCGTTCCCTTGATCCCTCACCTCCGGCACGTCCCCCGCATCCGTTCTGAGCTTGGGATGAAGGTGATCGTGCATTCGGGGGTTGTGCATCCAGCACTGGCGGAAGCTCTTGCGGCCGCTGAGGTTGACGGAGTGATGCTCGACATCATCGGCGCCCGCGAGACGATCGACGAGGTTTACCACCTCGATCTCTTGCCCGACGACTTCGATCGCGCGCTCGGCCTTCTAGCGGACAAGGGGCTTCGGATCATCCCGCATATCGTCTGCGGGCTTCATTATGGGAGGTTCCTCGGGGAGCATGCGGCTCTCGACATGATCGCTCGCCACCCAGTGTCGACGGCGATCATCGTCGTTCTGGTGCCGCTTATCGGTACAGCGATGGAGAACATCGCGCCTCCTCCCGTGGACGAAGTGATCGACTTCATGGCGGAAGCTCGGATCGCCCTGCCGGATGTTCCAGTGAATCTTGGATGCGCGCGGCCGATGGGGGAAGTCAAGATCGAGCTCGATCAGGCGGCCATAGATCACGGACTGAACGGGATCGCGTATCCCTCGGAGGGAGCTATCGCGTATGCGAGAGCCAAGGGACTCGAACCCAAGCTCTACGAATACTGCTGTTCGATGACCTGGGCGGGCGACGAGGGCGAGAGTTTCTCGACCGCCGATATCGAGCGATTGGCGCCGGCGTGATAGAGCACTGGAGACTCCTGCAACACGACGGGGCTGAGGCAGCTCGCGGTCTCGCCGTGGACGAGGCCCTCATGAGCGGATACGGGCGTGGGTCCACATCGATGCCGGCCCCCTCGTTGCGCCTGTACACCTACGCCACTCACTGCGCGCTGGTGGGGCGTTACCAGAACGTCGAAGCAGAGGTCGACCTGGCGGCGTGTGAAAGAACGGGAACGCAAGTGGGCCGCCGCCCCACCGGCGGCGGCGCGATCATCATGGGGGAGTCTCAGCTCGGAGTGGCGTTCGTGTCGCGGGCCCCTGCCGAGCGCCCGAAGGACCTCATCAAGACCTATGCCAAGGGGATCGTTCGGGGCCTGGCCGAGCTAGGGATAGAGGCGACCTTTCGAGGCAAGAATGACTTGGAGGTGGGGGGTCGCAAGATCGCCGGTCTCGGTCTGTATCTCGACGAACACGGAGCCCTGCTTTTCCACTCGAGCATCCTGGCCGATCTGGATATCGAGTTCATGCTCGAGGTCTTGCGGATCCCGGCCGCGAAATTGGGTGATAAGGCGATCGACGCGGTTTCCGACCGGGTCACGACGGTGACCCGGGAAACGGGGGTGTCGTATTCCGCAACCGAGCTCAGATCGGTGATCGCTGTTGGATTCGAAAAGGAGTTCGGTGTTTCGCTCTTTTCGGTCGATCTAACCGACACGGAAACGAAGAGGGCGGACGTGCTCGAGCGGACTAGATACTCGGATCCGGGGTGGGTGTTCCAAAGGAGTCCATCACCCGACCGCCAAGGTACGGCCGCTTTCAAGACGCCGGAGGGGTTCGTCCGCGTCCATATCGCATTGGAGAACGGCGTGATCAAGAGCGTTCTGTTCACGGGAGATTTCAACGAGCTTCCCGAAGCTCTCGTCAGGGCCGAGTCTGCGCTGCGCTGGGTGCGACTGGATCCTGAGAGGGTTTCCGCGATCGTCGAAACCGCCTTGGGCGGCGATGAGGTCCTGCAGATCTCGTCCGAAAAGATCGTGCAAGCAGTTCTCGAGGCGGGCGAAAGGGCATCGACTCGCGACCTCGCTCATCCCGATCGACAAGGGTCCTGCTACTTCCCGGAGGTGGGCTGATGGCGGCTATGAAGACGCTTCCCTTGGTTGTTCCCGGCGAGGTCTATGACCCATCACACGTGAGTCCCGACTGGATCAGGATCTCCTATGCCAGTGCTATCGCCCTGAGGTTCAAGTCTGGGCGGTTCACCCGCGATTTCGAGTTCGGTGGGATCAACCTGCTCCTCAACTACAGTGAGGGCTGCAAGTCTGACTGTGCTTATTGCGGTCTGGCCCGCACCCGCCCGGGCCTCTACGAAGAGAAGTCTTTCATCAGGGTGGATTGGCCGCTCGTTGAAACGGATGAGTTCGTTCGTCGCCTGAAAACCCATGAGGCCCGATTGACGCGCCTGTGTATCTCGATGGTGACGCACGGCCACTCTTACAAGGACACGGTGGATATCACCAACCGGATCCGTGCTGCGGTGTCAACGCCTCTCTCGATCTTGGTAGCGCCTCCAACGCTCACGCGCGCGCGGATCGAACACTTCAAGACCATCGGTGTGGACATGATAGGTGTCGGGCTTGATGCTGTGACCGAAGAACTCTTCCACAAGCTCCGTACCGACGTTCCGGCGGGAAGCCTCCATTGGGAGAAGTACTGGGAGGTCATCAACGACGCCCGCGATGTTTTCGGTCCCTGGAAGGTGAACGCTCATACATTGGTTGGACTGGGTGAGACCGACCGAGACCTCGTCGATCTCTTCTCACGCCTTTGCGAGCGGCAGATCTTCCCCTACCTCTTCAGTTTCAATCCCGAACCAGACTCGCGGATGGGCGAGCATGCCAAAGCCAGTCTGCGGCGGTGGCGTCGGATCCAGTTGGCTAAGCACCTCATCGAGATGGATGGGTTGCGCAATGACGATTTCGGATTCGACGCGCGCGGAGATCTTGTCGAGATCAAGGCCCCTCCGGACCTCGTGTTGCGTGCCGTGGCGTCCGGCGTTCCCTTCATGACGAACGGCTGCCCCGGGCCCAAGGGGGAGCCGGGATGTACGCGACCTTACGGCTCGTACCGACCTTCGGAGCCGTTCCGTGACTTCCCGTTCCTTCCCACGAAGGAGGACGCGAAAGGTATCGATCTCGATCTCGCACTTGAAGGATTGATAGGGCTGGACCGACACAAGGTAGGTGACTGATGGCCGACATGATCGTGTTGCTAAGACAGGTGCCCGACCTGGTCGAAGAGCTGGAGCTCAACGACGACTCGACCGACGTCGAGAGGGAATTCATGAAGTTCGTGCTTTCGGAATGGGATGACTACGCACTCGAGGAAGCGCTTCTCGTTAAGGAGGCATCTCAGGGGTCCGTGACCGTCGTGGCCCTCGACGATCCAGATGTCGATCAGGTCCTGTACACGGCTCTCGCCAAAGGGGCCGACAAAGCGGTCAAGCTGACCGGCTCGGAAGAGGGGTGGATCGACTCGCACCAGCGCGCTCGGACCATCGCTTCATGGATGAGGAACCAGACCTACGATCTCGTGCTTACGGGGGTGCAGTCGGTCGAGGACATCGATGGTCAAGTGGGAATGCTGCTGGCCCAGGAGCTTCAGCACCCCCACGTGTCGGTCGTCGTTTCTGTGGAAACCAAGAACGGCTCGGCGCGCGTCACTCAGGAGTTCGGTGGTGGACGCTTCTCCGAATTGGATGTGCAGCTGCCTGCTGTGCTCGGGATCCAACAGTCTCGTCAGGCACCTCGCTACGCTCCGATCAGCCGGGTCAGGCAGGCACAACAGGCGGGCGGACTCGAGGAAGTCCCGACGGAAGTCTCCGGCGGGTCCGGCCTGACCGTCCGGCGCCTGTACGCGCCGGAGTCGACCGATCACGCCGAGATGCTTGAGGGTTCGGCCGACGAGGTCGCGGACAAGATCATCGAGCTGCTCCGCTCGCGCGGACTGATCAAGTAGGAGGGCGCTGTGGCAAGTGACGTTCTGGTGCTGGTCGAGCACATCGATTCCGAGTTAACCGATACCAGCTACGAACTGGTGGGCAAGGCCAAGGACTTAGCAGGAGGGTGGAACGGCGAGGCGGTTGCCCTCGCATTGGGGTCGGTTGACACATCGGAGCTCGCGGCCGATCGCGTTCTCAAGATGGCCCATCCGTCCCTCGACAACTACACTCCCGAGGCTTGGCTCGAAGCGTTGCACGCCGTTGTGCAGGAAAGAGATCCAAAGCTCGTCCTGATAGCGAATAGCACGGTAGGCATGGATCTCGGTGCGGGGTTGTCGGGCAGGTGGGGAAAGCCCATCGCTGCATATGCCTCTGCCATCACGGGTGAGGACCAAGATGTGGTGGTGACCTCTCAGGTCTTTGGTGGCAAGCTGCTAGCCGAGGCCGTTATCGACGGTGGGCAAGGAGTTTGTACCGTTATCGCCGGTTCTTTCCCCGGGGAAGCCGGAAAGGGCGGTGGGGCGACGGTCGAGGACCTGACCCCGCCAGCGGCGTTGGGCGAGTCTCGGACGAGTTTCGTGACGACGATCGAACCCGAAGGTGGCGATGTCGATATCACCGAGTCGCCTCTTCTCGTTTCGATCGGACGGGGGATCGAGTCCGAAGACAATATCGAGCTCGCCCAGGAGTTCGCGGATGCGATCGGCGCCGCGGTGTCGGCGTCGCGCCCGATCACGGATGCTGGGTGGTTGCCCAAGACGCGGCAGGTTGGCAAGTCTGGGATGAAGGTGAAGCCCAAGGCATACCTCACGTTCGGCATCTCGGGTGCTCCCGAACATCTCGAGGGGATGCGGGATTCAGATCTGATAGTCGCTTGCAACATCGACGAGAACGCCCCGATCTTCGATATCGCCCACTTCGGGACGACCACAGATCTCTTCGATCTCTTGCCCGCCTTGACGGAGAAGGTCAAGTAGTTGTCGGTATTTGCGGCCGGCCCCGGGCCGATCGATGAGATCCAGACCCGAGAGGTCTTTGCCAACTTTGGCTTCTTCGAATTGGCGTTGTTCTATCTGCTCACAGCAGTGGCGATCGGCTTGTTCGCTTACGGTGCCTTTCGCCGGATACGCAAGTACGCGCGGGGACGCCGAGCGGGCCGGTTGACGATGCCGTTTCGTCGCACGGTGGTGAGAACGGCCGAGATCGGAGCCAATGCAACCATTGGGCACCGATACCCAATGGTTGGGGTCGCCCATTTTCTGATCTTTTGGGGCTTCATAGTTCTGTTCATCGGAACCGTCATACTCACGATCGATCACGACATCGTCAGGATCGCTTTCGGTGAGGAGGCTTCCTTCTTCAAGGGCACCTTCTACATCGTGTATTCGGTGATCCTCGATACGTGGGGAGTGGCATTCCTTGCGGGATTGGCCTACATGGGGTTAAGGCGTGGGCTGTCTCGACCCCGGAATCTCGACTACAAGCGCGCCGAAGAGCCGCCCGAGGGGTACTCCCGCGCCCAGTTCGTCCGTGGTGATTGGCTGTTCCTGGGTCTCTTGGCGTTCATCGCCGTTACGGGTTACCTCGAGGAGGGCGCTCGGATCGTCGCCTCCGATTTTCCGGATTTCGAGATCTGGTCCCCGGTTGGATGGCTGGTCGGGCGAGGCTTCGAGGCCATAGGGGTTGATGCCGCCGGCCCGGGGGAGACCTGGAGACACGTTCTGTGGTGGGTTCACTCGCTTGCAGCCCTGGGATTCGTCGCGTACATCCCCTTCAGCAAGGCGATGCACATGCTCACTGATTTCGGCAATCTCTTGTTCTTCGACGAGGGGTCGAGCCGCAGACTGAGTCCTCCGGTCGAGGCACCCGACCACGCTGGGTATCAGTCATTGGAAGACTTCACCTGGAAAGAGCTGCTCGATCTAGATGCTTGTACCAAGTGCGGTCGTTGTCACGTGGTGTGTCCGGCCAACGCGGCCGGTGCTCCACTGTCTCCGCGCGATCTGATCCTGGACCTTAGGCAATGGGCGGATCAAAGCACATCTACCGTGTCCATCCTGGATCGTGAGCACCGGGTGGAGCCGACCGGACCGTTGACGGTGAACGGCGATGGGACGAAGCTTGCAGGAGACGTGATCAAGCAGTCCACGCTCTGGTCATGCACAACCTGTATGGCGTGTGTGGAAGCCTGTCCAGTTGGGATCGAGCATGTCCCGACGATCATCCAACTTCGCCGCTCGCTGGTTGATGAAGGCTCGATGGAGCAGTCATTGGTTGACGCTCTATCCAACATCGCCTCACAGGGCAACTCTTTCGGGAAGTCATCGCGGATGCGGGCCAGGTGGACGAAGAGTCTCGACTTCACGATCCCCGATGCTCGCAAGGAGCCGGTCAAATACCTTTGGTTCGTGGGCGACTTCGCCTCCTTCGACGAACGTCTTCAAGAGCAATCGAGAACCCTCGCTCGTCTTCTGCATCGTTCCGGCGTCAGTTTTGGGATCCTGTACGAGGGTGAGTGGAACGCCGGCAACGACGTTCGCCGCGTAGGCGAAGAAGGGCTCTTCGAGCTCCTCGTGGAGCACAATAGAGAGGCGTTGGAGGCGGCTCGGTTCGAAGAGATCTTCACGACCGATCCCCACTCACTCAATACTTTGAAGAACGAATACCCTGATTTCGGAGCCTCATACCCGGTGAAGCACTATACGGAACTGCTCCGCGATCTCATCAAGTCGGGCGAGATCAAGGTGCGTCCGCTCGGGCGGAAGGTTACCTATCATGACCCCTGTTACCTGGCTCGCTACAACAACATCACAAGAGCACCTCGCCTGATCCTCGAAGCGATGGCATGTCATGTCAAGGAGATGCCGCGTAACAAGCAAGGGACGTTCTGTTGTGGTGCGGGAGGGGGCCGGATCTGGATGGACGATTCGGGTCTCGTGGAGCGCCCTTCCGAGAACAGGATCCGTGAAGCTATGGAGTTGGGAGTCGACTACTTCGTGGTGTCTTGTCCGAAGGACCTGACGATGTACTCGGATGCTGCAAAGACGACAGGGAACGAAGACAAACTGACGGTGATCGACGTGGTCGGCTTGGTTGCTGAGGCGATGGATGCACCCGAACCTGCTATGGCTTCCGAGGCGGGAGATGTTGGCTGATCGCGCTGACGATCTTGCGGATCTGCTGGCGGGGAGCCTCTCCCACCGTCTGGCTGAGCTCAAGGCGGTTTCCGAGCGCCTCGAGCGTTTCGCTTTCGAACCCGGAGAAGATGCCCCCGAGTTCCTCGATGAGGAAGCTGGTTCGGATGCCGCTTTGCGGGATCTGCTTCTCCGTGCCTTGGGCAGGGCTGTAGACCCGTTGAACTTTGCTCTGATCGAGCAACTCGCTGGTAGTGATGCGTCGGTCGGCGCTCTGGCACGCCACTCGGGCCTTCCGCGCGGCGCAGTATCTGAGCGCATCAACGATCTATTGCAGGTGGGGCTGGTGGGGCGGACCCATCGTGGAGACGAAGTCGCCCTCACCCCCTCAGGGCGCGCGATCGCCGACCTCGTTGCTTCGGTCGTAGATAAGGGGAGGGGATCTTCTTGAACTGCCCGTGGTGCGACTTCGAGGGTACGCCTCGCGAGATGCATGCCCACCTCACTCGGGAGCACGCCGACCGCGTGGAGCTGAGCGAACGGAATGACCGTCGCTACTACAAGATCGCCTGTCCGGTCTGCGAGTCAACGTATGAGAGAGAGATCAAACCTCGGTACAGGGACCCGGAGTTCTTGAATGAGTTCCGTGAGGAGATAGCGATGGTCGGTTTTGACATGCTCATAAACCATCTGGTTGCCGAGCACGAGCTGGTCTGAGGATCAGGAAGAAGAGGAGGAGCGTGTGGCTACGGTCAACAACTGCAACATCCCTGAAGACCTTTACTACGTGATCGAGAAGCACGTATGGGCGCGCTTCGAGTCCGATGCGATAACGGTCGGGATCACGGATGTTGCGCAGAACCTGGCGAAGACCATCATCTCGGTTACCCCGAGGAAGGTGGGCAAGGAGGTCACCCAAGGCAAGAGCCTGGCCACGGTCGAGAGCGGGAAGTGGGTCGGGGCCGTCCCGAGTCCGGTGAGTGGCGCCATCATCGAGGTGAACCAATCCGTGATTTCAGATCCGCGGAAGATCAACGACGATCCCTACGGCGAGGGCTGGATCGCCAGACTCCAGCCGTCCGACTGGGATGGCGAATCCTCCGCCTTGGCGACGGGCGCGGAAGGGGTTGAGGCTTACAAGGGGTTCTTGGATGCCGAAGGGATCGTCTGCGAATGACAGACCGGACGTGGCGCGGCTGTGTGGTGCCTGAGCACTTGGTCTACGACACCGACCGTCATGTTTGGGTTCGATTCGAGGGAGACACTGTCGTGTTGGGGATGACTGATATCGCACAGACGATGGGCGGTAAAGTCGTCAGCATCTCTTGGAAGAGGACGGGGAAAGAGATCAGTCGAGGCCGCTCGCTGGCTGTGATCGAGAGCGCCAAGTGGGTCGGCCCATTTCCTACACCGCTTACCGGCGAGGTCGTGGAAACGAACGCGCGGACCTTCGAAGAGGACATCCTCGCGGCGAATCGTGATCCTTATGGCTCCGGTTGGCTGGTGCGCATGCGCCCCACGAGGCTCGAGGAGGAGAGAGAGGCTCTGGTGGATGCGGCCACGGCCTACGAGCGCTACAAGGATCTCATCGAGAAAGAGGACATCCGATGTTTCAGATGCGCCGACTAGCGGTCGATCCCCACGAGGAGGTCACTACTCGCCGGCGGCTGGGCGCGGTGATCTTCGTGTCGTTGTTCCTTTTCTACGTGACCTTCCGCTTCATCCAGATGTTCGTCTGGATGCTGCAATGGATGTTCTGACACTTTCGATCGAACCTCATATCGCCTATCTGAGGGGATGCGCAGAGGCGAGAGGAGCGGTCAGGGGGCGGACGATGCGGCCTGGTGGATCGTGTTGCGCGCCGCCAGTTGTTCAGCCATGACTTCACGTAAGAGGTCGATCGCCTGAACGACTTTACGATTCTGGAGAGCGTAGAAGACGTTGTTCCCGTTTCGGGTGGCGCTGACCACGCCCCGTTCCCGCAGGACGCCGAGGTGCTGAGACACGTTCGATTGGCTCATACCCAGAAACTGGGCGAGGTCGGTGACCGTTCGAGGGTCGTCCCGAAGGGCATTGATGAGCAGGAGCCGTTTGGGGTCTGCGAGCGCCTTGCAAAGGTTCGCATGGAGTTTGTAGAACTCTTCTCGAACGGTGAGGTCCATCCGCCCCTCCACTTCATGGCTCTGTAAGGGGGAAGCCCTGCACAGTAGCCAATATTAGGGTGAGCGCATATTATAAACTACGCAATAGCCTTTAGGGCCGGTGCGCCGGTCTGGGAGCGAGGAGGTTGTCCGGGATGGGCGAGAGCGACAACGGGGGTGACAGGGCCAAGCGGATGTCGGTCGTCTGCTGGTCAAGCGATCTGGACAGGGTCTGGCCGGTTCTGATCCTCTCGACGACGGGCGCCGCGTCGGGGATGGAAGTCGACATCTTCTTTACCTTCTGGGGCCTGCGTGTCTTGCAGCGTAACGACAAGCGCCTGACGGGTAAGAATTGGATGCAGAAGGGTGAGTCGATCGTCGACCATGGAGGGACGGATCACCTGAAGCTCGGCAAGATCCACTTCGCCGGAGCCGGAACGGGGATGATCAAGAAGCTGGCGAAGTCCTACAACGTGGCCAGCCCGACGGAGCTCCTGGGCATGGCCCAGGATCTAGGGGTGCGTCTCCATCCTTGCCAGATGACGATGGATCTCTACGGTCTCACCAAGGACGATTTCATCGATGGGATCGAACCCCCGCTGGGTGCCGCTTCTTACATCGAGATGGCTCAGGAGTCCGACGTCAACCTCTTTATCTAGGCAGGAAGTGTTCTAAGCCGACCGCGCGGCGGCACCGTGAAGTGCGTCGCGCTCGGCGAGTTGTTCGGCCATGATGTCTCGCAGGATGTCGATGGCCTCCAGAACCTTCGGTGTCGCCAGTCTGTAGAAGACGTTGTTACCAGAGCGCTCGGCCAACACGATGCCACGCTCGCGCAGAAGGGCGAGATGTTGGGATACGTTCGATTGAGAGACCCCGAGTTCCTCAGCGAGTCCTCCAACCGTGGTTGGTCCGCCTCGCAAAGCTTCGATGATCAACAAACGCTTGGGCTCCGCCAAAGCTTTGCAGAAACTTGCGTGAAGTGCGTATATCTGGATCTTGGTGTAGTCATCCATGGCTTTACCCAACGTAGACGTTGGAAGAAAAATTCCTCTCTTTGCGCTCGGGACCGCTCCTGCTCGTCATCCTCAAGATTCTCATCCTCAAGATTCTCAAGCGGCTACCTGTCCAGTCTAGCAACGGATGTTGATGATAGGCGTGACTGTCCTGTTAAAGGCGCATTAAGAATGCGCACTCCACGCACCCTTAGGGCCCCGCACACCATCGGTGAGCGGGTTGATACTCGTGTTTGGGAGCGTGAAGCAGCATGAAGAAGAGAGTTTCTTCGTCCGACCCCAAGAGCCCGTGGCACCGAGCAGCTCGGAGGCTGGGGGCGGATTCGCCGAGGACCACGCTGGACCCCACCTTACGCACCATCTGTATGAATGGTGATCACGCGATCAGTGTGATCGCCCATCGGGGTGGGCCTTCAAGCGCACAGGTCGGGACGCCGCTAGACGCCGAAGCATTCGTGGCCTGGCGCGTGGAAGGCGTTTCGGTCTTCTTTCATGGTGATCTGCCCGTATCGATCGAGCTTCGTTGTACTCCGGGTGCAGAAGTCGTAGCCACGGCAGAATGGGGTGAGCACGACTTACCATCATGAAAGGGACGAGCCCTTCCCGCACCGGATCCCCCCGGCCTCTAGCAAGCTCCTGTAGAAGGCGATCCCGCTCGGACCCGTGACAAGACCCTGACGTTCGAGACTGGACTCCTTGGTGTACAGCCTCGCTACCCATCCCTCGCCGTATGGATCGCGGTTCAAGAGGGTGGGTGACCTGCTCAGAGCCGGATTGAACTCTGCTATCTCACCCTCGACGGCACTCGGTACCGTACCCATCCATTTCCCGCTTTCCAGAACCGCTATGGGATCCCCCTGCTGGACTTCTCTACCGATACGTCGAGGAGTGAAGAACATGACGCGTTGCGTGAGTGCCTGGAAGACATCGGTGATGCCGACCGTGACGAGGGTGGCGTCTGGGCCCGGGCCGAGTGCGTCGGCCCGGGCCCAGACGTGGTGCTCAGCGAGGTAATGAAGCCCGTCGGGTAGCAGGCAACCGTCATCCGTCATCCGCTTGGCCTACCGTAGTCCGATCCCGATCTTTTGCTGTCAGCTTTCTTCGAAGGTGCCCTCGAGGTGCCAAACTCCCGTGAACTTATCGAAAGCCCCTCCAACGACCGTGCTCGTCCACTCGAGCGTGTATTTCCCGCTGTCGGGATCGTAGGTGCCTGTGACCGGTGAAGTGAGCCCGGGAGACTCCCCATCCGGCTTAGGGGCGCCTTGGTTGAAGAACTGTCCGTTCCAGGCACATGAAAACGCAGAGATCTCGCCACTGAGTGTTCCTTTGCCGTCGAACGTGATCGTAGGAGCCGGGACCTCCTCTTCGCTCTGCATGTCCGGTGAATTCGTCGTGCACGCGAAGGCAACTGCGAACCACGGTTGTGGCTGGATCACGTTGTCCGCCATCCCGTTACCTTGTTCGTCCATCGGAGGCTCGGGATGACCTTGCAACTCTCCCGTGATCAGGCCCCCATCCGATCCCGGCGACAAGGCTGTATAGGACTTGTCCTTGCAGACGGAATCACCGTTGGTCACGAATGGCCCATCCAACTTTCCTCCAGATTGGATCATCCGGAAGTACGACCCTGAGATCTCGCTGCCGGAGCATTCGCCTGGGTCGACCTTGAAAAGACCAACGAGTTCTTGTTGCCCGGCGTCGCCCCCGCCACCGCCCCCGCCACCGTCACCTCCGCACGAAGCGGCGATCAGGGCGGTGCCGATAACAACTGCGACCAACACCCCGCGGCGATCTCTCGCACGGCCGTCAGACATCTAGCCCTCCTTCCTTGTTCCGAGACGAGGCTCGATACCGGTCATCTCGTCTCGCTTTCCTGTCGTGGCGGCACGTCCTCTGTGGACTGGGCCCGCGACGCCCTGTTTCCTTCTGCCTTCGCCTTGAGCCCTGCGAAGAACGCGCCGGTCGCGTCTGCCGGAGGGGGAAGAGCCGCCGCGAAAGCTTCCTTTCCGGAAAGGCCGGGACCTCGAGCGCTTGCCGCGAGAGCTAGAGCGGCGACCATCACTCCAGGGATGACAAAGAACCAAGGGAACAAGGTGAAGGGGGGAAGGGCATCGACCGCCTCGTAGTTGTCGATGTTGTCGGCCATGGCGCCGATCATCGGAGCCATGTCGCCCGAGATCTTCCCCCAGTCGAGATGGAACCCGGCGAGAGCGGGGAAGTCTGATCCGAGCTGAGACCCACTGAGCCCCAACGCGGGCTCTACCGAGTTGCGGAGCTCACCTTCCGCGGCGCCGAGTACGAGGAAATAGCCTTGCACTCTCGCGAGCTTTTCTTCGGTCATCAGAGAGCGGAACTCGTTGATCATCTCTGCGCCCTTGGGAGCGCGGCCGAACATCTGAAAGATGGCGGGGGCGGCGATCAGCCCGATGCCCAGGAGGGCCAGCAGCTTGAGTCGCGATCTAGTACTCGTCCCTTTCTTGTCAGCCTGCAGCGCGGACCACGCGAGTAGGGAGATCATGATGCCGGGAGCGACGAAGAAGAAGGGGAACAGGGGGAACGGAGGAAGGGCGTCAACGGCCGCGAAGTTGTCGACCATCTCCTCCATCGTGACGAGCATCCCATCATTCATGTCCTTGAAGATCGCCGGCCATTGATCGTTGAATGCAGCCGTCGAAGGGAACTCGGTATCGAACGTTTCGCCGTCCATGCCGGCGTTGTCGCTAGCGAATGCTGGGAGTTTCTCCGATGTCTCGGAATGGGCACTGTCGATCTGGGCCATGTAGTCCTGGAACTGCTCAACCTTGCTCGCTTCCATGAAGGGGCGGAATTCGTTGATCATCTCTCCACCCTTGGGTGCTCGGGAGAACATCTGGAAAACGGCAGGTGCGGCTATAAGCCCGATCCCTAGCAACAGGATCGCCGAAACGAGCCTTCTCCTCACGATGACACCCCTTTCTCTGGGCGTTCGGGCGAGTCGTTCACCGAGATTCCGCGGTACGGATCACCAAAGCAACTCTTGCTGTATCACGCGCTTGCGCCGGCGAACCAAGCGCTCTGCCACGATCCCTGTCCCACCGAGCATGATCAGTATCGGCCCGAGTCCACCCGGGATCGCAGAGCCGGTGAAGGCGAGGCTCTTTCCTTTGACCTTGTCACCACCAGAAGTGCTGGAACCCGGCGCGCTGGATCCACTGATCTCTCCACTCGAGGGTGCTCCACTCGAACCGCTGGAGGAGCCTCCCGAGGGTGCCGATCCTTCCGTGAAGGTTCCTTCGAGGTGCCAGGTGCCCGTGAACTTGTCGAAGGGCCCTCCCTCGATCTGGCTGCGCCATTCGATCTCGTAGGCACCCGTTGCCGAGTCGTAGGTACCGGTGAGAACGCTGGTACTGCCTGGTTTCGATCCATCCGGCTTCGGCGCTCCCTGGTTGAAGTGCTGGCCGTTCCAGGCGCAGGAGTAAGCGTTCGTATCGCCACTCAGTTTCCCTGCTGCATCGGCCACGATCTCCGGGATCGTGGTTTGGTCTTTGGTCTGGGGATCGGTTCCATTCGTCGAGCAGCCGAAGTCGACTCCGAAGAACCGCACCGGGTCCACGATCGCCTTCGCCAGACCATTACCCCCGCCGTCGAATGCGGGATCGGGGTTCGGCTGATAGGCAGAGGTTGACAGTCCGCCGTCGGTGCCGGGCTCAAGTGGGGTGACGGTCTTGTCGTCGCAAGGTGAATCGCCGTTCTCGACGTAGGGACCCGTGGCAGGATCGCCGCCGGGTTGTGTCATCTGGAAGTACGAACCGCTTTCGATCCCTTTCGCTTGACCACACCGTCCCGCCGTGATCCCGAAGAGCCCGTAGAGGGCACCCTCCTGTTGGGCGTCTCGACCCAGAATGGTTTTGAACAAGCCGTCACTGATCGCGACGCGCGAGCCGCCGGAGGAAACCCGGAAGGAGTCCCACGCACTTTTCGCACTGGAATGGCTCGAGGTTTCGGCGACCTTGGCACGAGCCCGGTACCGCCCTGCGGGAAGGGAGGGGTGATCTAGCTTGAAGGCTCCCGTCGCGTCTGTGGACGCCGATCTGATATCAACCTTCCTATAGCCGCCGTTCTTCTTTCTCTGCGTCTGGATCTTCACTTCTTCCCCGGCCGAAGAAGGGGTTACGTTCCCCGACATAGAGATCGACTCGCCTGTTGTTGCGTTTGCTGCTTTGAAGTTGATCTTGGGAGTGCTCTTGAAGATGCCCTCGAGGTGCCACACGCCCGTGAAGTTGTTGAAGGGGCCCCCGACGATGGTGGACCTCCATTCCAGGCTGTAGGTCCCAGTTGCCGCGACATACGTGCCGCTGAGTTCGGTGGTCAACCCCGGCATCTCTCCGTCCGGCTTGGGGGAACCCTGGTTGAAGTACTGCTGGTTGTAGGCGCAGGAGAATGCGGTCGTCTGGCCGGATAGGTTGCCATTGGCGTCGCTCTCGATGACAGGGAGCGGAACGTCTTGTTCGGCTTGGGGATCGATCGCGTTGGTGGAGCAGGCGAAGTCGACGCCGAAGAAGCTGGCGGGCTCATGGATCTTGTTGGCGAGTCCGTTGCCCAGCGCGTCGAAGGCCGGGTCGGGATCGCCTTGATATGTGACCGTAGACAGACCGCCCTGGCTGCCGGGCAACAGCGGCGTGTAGGTCTTGTCTGCGCACGTGGAATCGGTGTTCGTCACGTAGGGTCCCGCTTCCGTGCCTCCCGGTTGGATCATCCTGAAGTAGGAGCCTGTTACGACCGGCGTGGAGCATTCGGTTTCGTCGATACCGAACAAGCCCAGCAGCCCGCCCGCTTGTACAGCGCTCCCGCTGGATCCGGCCGTCGCTGCTGGAAGCCACATGATCATGCCGACCGTTACCGTTAACGCGAGTGATAGTCGTTGCCGCCGCATCTCTAACCTCCCTGCCCGTTGTGCCTTTGCCGGCCGCGACTCACCGCCCGTAGGCGGTTGAGAGCCGCACGCTTTCCCCATCAACGAATGCCTCCCACCGCTAGTAGGCGATCAACAGCGCGGGTGAGGCGTGCCCGTGCCACGATCCGGTATGTGGCGCTGCCTTCTGGATGACACGACATGAGCGTTAAGAAGGATCCACGTTTGGGATATCTGCGTAGGGGAGACAGGTCTGTGGGAACCACCACCCACGGAGAGCGGATGACTGTGTAGGTGTAGCGACCCAGGGGCGTGGTCACGAAGATCTCATCGCCCGGCGTCAACTCGTCCATCCGGTTGAATGGCTTCCCGAACGTGGTGCGGTGTCCTGCTATAGCAACGTTTCCCGAAGATTCGGGCAGATCACTACTGGGGTAGTGACCTGCTCCCGCACGCAAAGAAGCTTCCGAGGTCCCCTCCACGACGATCACATCTATGTCGAGGCGCGGGACCCGGACGCGCATGAGAGCTTCTCCGTTTGCCAGAAGTCCTGCCCGGTAGTCGGAGGCGTTGCCCGGAAGGTCGCTTTTGAGTGAATCCTGGACCCGTGCAGCCCACAGGTTGGTCACCCACGGATAGGCGGCCAGACCGACACCTACCAGGATCACAAAGACGCAGAGAGCGAGGAAGAACGTGTGACCGGGATAGGTCCGGTTTGTCCGATTCAATGGGGATCTCTGGCTTGGGCCTCCAGGTGACGAGCGCGACGAACCGGGCTCGCTTTCAGCGATCATGCGGCGCACGGATAAGACATCCATCCCCCCGTTCACGGCGATCCGCAGAGGCAGGGGTTTCCCTTCCAGTCTGCGAATGTGCGAATATCATACAATTCGCTGTCCCGGGCCGCTTTTCCTGCCGGGGCGTGCCATCCGCCCGGACCGGACCGCTCCCTGCCGCCGATGGCACCCAGGACGAAGTCATCGAGTCCTTACGGGATCGGGGGTTCGATCCCCGTAAGCAGCTCTTCGTGATTGCCGGTTCGATGAGGCCCAGCGAATATTCTAATATCCTAATATCGTCGCTGGTGCTGCATCGGAGCGAGGGAGGGACCGACGGACAGGCTTGAGACGGAGCACCAGCCCGGCGAGCTTCCGGTCGTGAGCCAGAAACCGCCCAAGTGGATGAAGGTTCTCGACCAGACACGCTGCATCGGCTGCCATGCCTGTACGACCGCGTGCAGGTCCGAGAATGAAGTGCCGCTGGGTGTAACGCGTACCTACGTCAAAGCTGTTGAGGTCGGTGTCTTTCCTCAGGTCCGGCGGAACTTCCAAGTCACACGCTGCAACATGTGCGAGGACGCACCCTGCGTGAACGCGTGTCCGACACAGGCCATGTACCAGCGGGACGATGGCTTGGTGGATTTCGACAAGTCGATCTGTATCGGCTGCAAGGCATGTATCGCAGCCTGTCCGTACGACGCGATCTTCATCAATCCCGAGGATCACTCGGCGGAGAAGTGCAACTTCTGCAGCCATCGTTTGGATGTTGGCCTTGAGCCTGCATGTGTCGTGGTGTGTCCTGTTGAAGCCATCCTTGTCGGTGACGTCAACGACCCAGGGTCCAAGGTCTCGGAACTGGTCAATCGGGAGCCAGTGACGGTCAGGCGACCCGAGAAGGAGACGCGTCCAAAGGTTTTCTATCGAGGAGCTCACGCTGCGACCTTGGACCCGATCGCGGCGCGACGACCCGACGGCGACAACTTCATGTGGAGCCAGCAGTTGAAGGGAAAGGGCCGCGTCGTATCCGGCCACCCCTCTTCTTGGGGCAATTCCTCTGCTGCTGCTTTGCTCGCCTACGATGTTCCTCATCGAGCTCCGTGGGACTGGCGCGTGAGTCTCTATACGTTCACCAAATCGATCGCTGCCGGCGTGTACCTGGTCCCGCTCTTGCTGATCCTTACCGGGTTCCTGTCGTGGCGCAGCGACCTGTTCGTTTGGGCCGCTCCACTTCTCGCCCTGATCTTCCTTGCCGTAACGGGAGGGCTTCTCATATGGGACCTATCTCATCCAGCGAGGTTCTACATGATCTTCACGCGGCCGCATTGGAAATCGTGGCTCGTAAGGGGAGCTTTCCTGATCGCCGGATATGGAGCGATCGTTTCGATCCATCTCTTGTCCGGGATGATCGGTTCTGAGTCTTTACGCAAGGCGGCGGCGTTCTTGGGTTTGCCTCTCGCACTGATGGCGTCCGTGTATACGGCTTATCTGTTCGCCCAGTCCAAGGCTCGGGATCTGTGGCAAAGCCCACTCCTAGCTCCGCATATGGCAGTCCAGACCTTGATGGCGGGAGCAGCCGTCACTCTTCTTGCGGCTCGTGCGCTCGGCGCAGCGGGGGTCGATGAGCCGCTCGGTTGGCTTCTCGGGATAAGCACGCTGGTCCATCTGTTGTTCGTAGCCGGGGAGACGACCCTGGACCATGTCACGGCGCACGCGCATCTTGCGGTATGGGAGATGGTGAGGGGGCGTTACTCACGCTTTTTCTGGTGGGGGATCGCCGCCGCATCGGCCGGTCTTGCCGCTCCGTGGTTCGGGTTATGGGTCGCACCCGTAGCACTGGTTGGCTTGCTTTCCCATGAGCATGCGTACGTTCAGTCCGCCCAGGCTGTGCCCCTGGCATGAGGAGGGATCCGTGACGCAACCAGACCTCGAAGCGCTCGGCAAGCGGGTAAGCGCGGCCCGAGCCGCGGTGGAGGAAAGAGGGGAGACCTTCTATCCGGGGCCCTCTCGCATCCACCTGGCTGCATTTCCTCCTAAGGAACGTTGGGATGACTGGATCGAGTTGGACTCTCGCTCGTTCCCAAACCGAGTCGAGAAGCACTACACGCTGGTCCCAACAACCTGTTTCAATTGTGAAAGTGCCTGCGGGCTTCTTGCGTACGTCGATCAAGATTCCCTTCAGGTTCGAAAGTTCGAAGGCAACCCCGAGCATCCAGGTTCTCGCGGGCGCAACTGCGCCAAGGGCCCGGCGACTTTGAATCAGGTGACCGACCCCGACCGGATCCTCTATCCACTGCGACGCACCGGGCAGCGAGGAGAGGGCAAGTGGGTGCAGGTCTCGTGGGATGAGGCTCTGGATGACATCGCGCAGCGGATCCGAACCTGCATCCTCGAAGAGCGGCCCAATGAAGTCATGTATCACGTTGGGCGACCCGGTGAGGATGGCTTTACCGAACGCGTCCTAGCAACCTGGGGGGTCGACGGCCACAACAGCCATACCAATGTGTGCTCTTCTGGAGCGCGAGCGGGATATCACTTCTGGACAGGTATCGATCGTCCATCCCCCGACCATGCGAACGCGAAGGTTGTCTTTCTGATCTCATCCCACCTCGAGTCGGGTCACTACTTCAATCCGCATGCTCAACGGATCATCGAGGCGAAGGAGGCGGGAGCGAAGCTCATCGTTCTCGATACCAGGCTATCCAATACGGCCACCCACGCCGATCACTGGCTATCTCCCTACCCGGGTAGTGAGGCTGCGATCAACCTCGCGATCGCCAACTATCTGATCGTCAACGACCTCTATGACCGGGAGTACGTACGACGCTGGTGGAACTGGGAAGAGTTCCTAGTCTGCGAACATCCCGACGCGGAGGTGTCCTTCGAGAGTTTCGAAGCGATCCTCAAGCAGCTCTACAGCGGGTTCACGTTTGAATTCGCTGCGAAAGAGTCGGGTGTCGCGGTGGAGGTGTTGCAAGAGGTGGCCTCGGTTGTAGGCACCGCTGGCAGCCGCCTTTCGACTCACACCTGGCGTTCGGCTACGGCGGGCAATGCCGGAGGGTGGCAGGTGGCTCGAACCCTGTTCCTGCTCAACGCTCTCTTGGGAGCGGTCGCTACCGAGGGTGGTACCCATCCGAATGCGTGGAACAAGTTCGTGCCCCGGCCCATCTACATGCCTCCGCATCCACACACCTGGAATGAACTTACCTGGCCGCTCGAGTATCCCCTCGCTCTGAACGAGATGTCGTTCCTGCTTCCTCATTTCTTGAAGGAGGGACGAGCTCGCCTCGAGGTCTACTTCACCCGCGTTTACAACCCGGTGTGGACCAATCCCGACGGCTTCTCTTGGATCGAGGCACTCACCGATGAGACCAAGGTGGGGCTGCACGTTGCACTAACCCCTACCTGGAGCGAGACAGCCTATTTCGCCGACTACATCCTCCCGATGGGACTTGCGTCCGAGCGCCATGACACGCACTCTTACGAGCAGTACGACGGACAGTGGGTCGGATTCCGTCAGCCGGTGCTCAAAGCCGTTCGGGAACGTCGTGGCGAAACAGTCACCGACACCCGGGAAGTGAATCCCGGCGAGGTTTGGGAGGAGAACGAGTTCTGGATCGAACTTTCCTGGCGCATCGATCCCGACGGTTCGATGGGCATCCGCAAGTACTACGAGTCCAAGAAGAACCCAGGTCAGAAGCTGAGCATCGACGAGTACTACTCGTGGATGTTCGAGAACTCGGTGCCTGGTCTCCCGGAGAAGGCCGCGGATGAAGGTATGACGCCCCTCGAATACATGCGGCGCTACGGAGCCTTCGAGATCAAGAACAAGGTAGGGGCCGTCCACGAGGAGCTGGTCCCATCGGCGGAGTTGGTCGATGCTGCCGAGGGAGCCTTCGGACGTGTCTTCGCTGCCTCTGACAAGCCGGAGGATCCGAATGTGGTGCCTATGGGTGCACCGGAGCCCGATCCTCAGGGCAGGCGTCCGGTCGGGGTGCGTGTCCAAGGTTCCGTGCGCCGCGGGTTCCCCACTCCTTCGGGTCGCCTGGAGTTCTATTCGCGTACCCTCGCCGATTGGGGGTGGCGCGACCAGGCACTTCCCGGCTATATGCGAAGCCACATCCACCCGGAATCCATGGACCCGGACCAGTTGGTGCTGATATCCACATTCCGTCTTCCGGTGCAGATCCACACTCGATCGGCCAACGCTAAGTGGCTGGACGAGATCGCTCACACGAACCCTCTGTGGATCCATCCCTCGGACGCCGAAGGGCTGGGCCTGGCGATGGGTGATCTCGTACGGGTCGAAACCGAGATCGGTTATTTCGTGGTCAAGGCATGGGTAACCGAAGGGATCAGGCCAGGCGTTGTCGCGTGCAGCCATCACATGGGGCGCTGGAAGCTCACCGATCAGGGACAACGACAGATGATGGCTACGGTTTCCCTCGAGGATCGCGATGAGAAGTGGACCATGTCGCGAAAGAGCGGTGTTGCCCCCTTCGAGTCAGTTGACCCGGACACTAAACGGATCTGGTGGACCGATGTAGGTGTTCACCAGAACCTCACGTTCTCGGTGCATCCCGACCCGATCTCGGGACAGCATTGCTGGCATCAGGCGGTCAGGGTAAGACCAGCTGAACCAGATGACGACTACGGTGACATAGCAGTGGACACTGCCAGGTCTCATGAGGTCTTTCACGAGTGGCTCGAGTTGACCCGTGCCGCAGATCGCCATTCCCCCGATGGCACTCGCCGCCCCTACTGGATGATGCGACCTTTAAAGCCTCCCAAAGACGTCTTCATGTTGTCCGGGGAGCCTTCATGACTGAAGCGCGAGCCGAGCTGTTCCGCTCCCTGGGTGCGTTGACGGAGTCACCCACACCAGCGCACGCTGGGATCGCCGAAGCGCTCGGACTTCCGGACTGCGCAGCAAGGGAAGAGCACACTGAGGTCTTTGCCTTCCAGCTGTACCCCTACGCGTCGGTGTACCTGGGGGAGAAGGGGATGCTCGGTGGCGAAGCCCGTGATCGGATCGCCGGGTTCTTCAGGGCGATAGGGATAGTGCCCCCCGCCGAGCCCGATCATATCGCCGTGCTGCTCGCGTTGTATGCGTCATTGATCGAAGCTGAAGAAGCGCAAGGCGACGTCGTGAGTCGCGAGATGTTGAGACGGACGCGCAAGGCATTGCTGTGGGAGCACCTTCTGTCGTGGCTGCCCCCGTACCTGGACAAGATGATGGAGATCGCTCCACCCGCTTATCGAGGCTGGGCCGAGCTGCTCGGTCTCGCCCTTTCTGATGAAGCTCAAGCTTTGGGCCGCCCGGACGGGCTACCGCTCCAGCTTAGGGAGACGGTGGCACGTGACCCGGCGGACGGTAAGAGCTTCATAGAGTGGCTGCTCTCTCCGGTCAATAGCGGGGTGATCATCGTTCGGTCAGACCTGCGCAAGGTTGCTTCGGACTTGAAGCTCGGTCTTCGTGTGGGGGAGAGGCGCTGGGTTATCGAGAGCCTTCTCGGCCAGGACCCTCAGGCGACATTGTCTTGGCTCGCCAGCTTCTGCCGGCATTGGTCGGAGTCGCATCGGCGCTGGGTGCCTGTGACGGGAGATGTGGGGCGGTTCTGGCTCGAGCGGGCCGAGGGAGCCCAACGACTGGTGCTGCGAGCTCTTGCAGAAACAGAGGAGGTTGTGGCGCAGCCGACGGTGGGGGTCTGAGCTTGCCCGAGGCGAGGCCTTCAGGTCGGCCGGACCAGGGAACCACTAAACGCGCCCGGTGGAAGCGCCTCGATCCTGGAGACCTCCTCGGCGGGGTAAGCGCGGCCTTCGTCCTGATCCCTCAAGCGCTTGCTTATGCGACGCTGGCAGGGATGCCGGTCGAGCGGGGGCTCTTCGTCGCTGCGTCCGCCCCGATCGCCGCGGCGCTCTTCGCGTCCTCTCCTTACCTGGGCACCGGCCCTACAGCGATCACCTCGCTGCTTACTTTCGGTGCGCTTAGCGCGCTAGCGGCGCCCGGTGGCTCGGACTACGTGGCGCTGGCAGCGCTTCTGGCGCTACTGGTGGGAGCGATCCGTGTCGTCCTCGGTCTCATGCATGCTGGTTTCCTCGCCTACCTGATGTCGCAGCCGATAGTTACGGGTTTTACGACCGGGGCGGCTGTGGTCATCGTCGCGTCTCAGATCCCAACCGTTCTTGACGTTCCTACCGACGAAACGAACCCGTTTCTTGCCGCCTTCGAGGCGTTGCGGTATCCGGGAGAGTGGAGGTTGGAGTCGATCGTCATCTCGATGGCCGTCGCCATCCTGATCGTTGGCGGCAGGAAGTTACATCGCCTGTTTCCCGGTGTCTTGGTGGCGGTCTTCCTGGCGTTGGTGTACAGCGATGCCACCTCTTACGCAGGAGCCGTCGTGGGGGAGATCCCCGGTCGTTTCCCACCGTTCTCCCTCGCACTTCCCTGGTCGTCGACCATCTACCTGGTCGCGGGAGCTTTCGTGATCGCCATCGTGGGTTTCTCCGAGCCGGCTGCGATCGCGCGCCACTACGCGACCCTGGAACGCACCAGGTGGGATTCCAACCGCGAGCTGATCAGCCAAGGAGTGGCGAACATCGCGGCCGGCTTGAGTGGTGGTTTCCCGGCGGGAGGGTCATTCTCGCGCAGTGCACTCGTGCGCGATGCGGGGGCCCGCACGCGGCTCGCAGGAGGAGTCACCGGTCTCGTTGTTCTCGCGATCTTGCCGCTCATGTCGTTGTTGTCGGCACTGCCGACGGCCGTTCTGGGGGCGAGCATCATCGTGGCCGTACGGGAGCTGATCAGGGTAAGGCCGTTCGTGGAGTACAGGAAGTACGCGCGCTTGCAGTTCTTCGTAGCGACGGTGACGTTTCTCCTAACGATCGCGTTCGCCCCGCACGTTGAGCGTGCGGTCATGGTGGGAGTGGTCCTCGCGATCGGAGCCCACTTGTGGCGCGAACTCAAACTCGCGATCCCTGCATGGGTATCCGAAGATGGGACGTTACATCTGGCCCCCAAAGGAGTTCTTTACTTCGCCTCCACCCCGGGCCTAGAGGACGCCTTTTCGAGGTTGCTTGCCGAACATCGGGACGCCAGCCACCTGGTTGTCCATCTCGATGGACTTGGCCGGATCGACCTTACCGGGGCTTTGGTACTTAAAGCCCTCTTGCGCGATGCACGGGACGCCGGACTCGAGGTGGAACTTACCGGCGTCCCTGCCCCGGCCCAGAAGATCATCACTCGCGTCATCCAAGATACAGACGGCGACTGAGCGAAGACCGGACCTTAACGAAGGGGGGGTCTATGTCGCGCAGCTTCATGGCTGCCGATGATCCGAGAGCAAAGGACCGCGGTCGTGTGGGGATGCCGGGATAGAACTTCTTTCCCTCGCGCGGTGCTGCGGCCCCACGTGACCATACGGATAAGTTGGAGCGGTGAAGAAGGCCCTCGTGCTGGGAGGAACAGGCTTCGTCGGGCGTCATGTGGCGCTTCGGCTTGCCGACGCTGGATGGGATGTGACTGTTGCCTCGCGAGGTGAGACTGCGATCCCTTCAGAGTTGATCGACCTTCGACATGTGGCCGTCGATCGCTCAACCTCGGAGGGGCTGAAGTCAGTCACAAGCGAAGGGTTGGATGTCTTGGTCGATGTCATCCCCTACGAGATCGACGATGCGGATCGACTGCTCGAGTTGCGTGACAACGTCGGCAGCATCGTTGCCATCTCTACCGCTTCGGTCTACGCGGACGAGGCTGGCAATACGTTGGATGAGGCTACGGAGAGCTTCCCCCGCATGCCGGTGCCCATCCATGAGACCCAGCTCCGCGCGGAGCCGGGTGACGAGACCTATTCGACGAAGAAGGTGGCGATCGAGGACATCCTCCTGAACGAGGCCGAGTTCCCAGTCACAGTGATCCGTCCATGTGCGATCTACGGACCGGGTGCGAGACACTGCCGCGAATGGTTCTTCGTTAAGCGGGTCTTGGACCACCGCCCCCGGGTGGTGCTGGCTCACAAAGGCGAGAGCGTCTTTCATACGACCTCGGTCCACAATCTCGCAGAGATGGTTCGGTTGGCTAGTGAGCGACCCGGCACTAGGGTGCTCAACTGCGGAGATCCCGATCCACCTTCCGTTCGAAAGATCGCCTCACTCATCGCGAGCTTCTTGGAACACGACTGGGAGGAGGTGCTGGTGCCTGCGACGCTATCTGCTCAACCCTTTTTGGACAATCCGTGGGGTGTACCGGGGTCTTGGGTCTTGGATACGTCGCTGTCGCATCAGGAGTTGGGCTTTGTCCCCGTGGCGACCTACGACAAGGCCGTCGCCGAGACCGTCAACTCGATCCTGAAAACGGTGTCGAAGAGCGGAGTGGAGGCTTTCTCAACGGCCATTGCGTACCTGCCGCGAGCTTTCGACTATGAAGCCGAGGACGTGCTCGCTAGATCTCTGAATGAGAGGCGTCGTTCTTAGCCGAGCCGATCGGTTTCAGGTCGCCTGCGGCGCTCCTCGGCCCCGGGGATGTCCACCGGGCCAAGGGGTCTCCGCGTCGGGTCACCGAGTGACATGGCAGGTCATACCGAGAGCTGCAGTTCGTTGCCTGGATCGGGACCCGTGGAATCGTGGCTATAGTCACGTGGTGACTCTGCGTCGATGGTTGTGGCAATCTTCCTGGGGACGACTGTTCTGTGGGCTGTTGCTCTTAGTGATCGTTGTCATCTTGGGGCTTCACTTCGCGGCCGTCCATCACGACGGGGACCACGTTGGGCTTGCCAGCGCTGCGGGGCTTGGCCTGATCTTGCTGCTGTGCTTAGGTCTGGCACGCGTGGCCGCAACCAAGGATTCGTCTGGTCGAATCGACCCGTGCATCGTTCGCCATTGGCAGCTTCGCTCTTCGTACGCCTGTAGATCTATCCCAAAACCTGCTGCGGAGCCGCTCATCTGTTGATCCTCTGCTCCCGTCGGAGTCTGAACATCTTCAGAGGTGGAGGCAGTATGACTTTTTTTCCCCGTTCTGAACGGCGCGAGGAGGACATCTTCCCCGCTCCCCCCGGTGTAGCGCCAGATCCGAGTACGGATCCTGCAGCGGGCCGGGACACAAAGGCGATATCAATAGAGGTAGCGCAAGCGAACGACGTGGCGTCCATGGCCCGCTTACATGCGGAGTTTCTCCCTCACGGTTTCTTCGTGGAACTCGGCCCGCGCTTCTTGCGCACGTTTCACCGGACGTTCATCCACAGTCCGTTCGGGATAGCGTTCGTAGCGCGCGGCACTTCGAACGAGCGGCTCGGCATGATCGTAGGGACGACGGACAACGCGGCCCATTACCGATGGCTCCTGCGGAAACGCTGGCTCCCGCTGGCTGCGAGTGGCTTGGCCTCCCTTCTGGTCCGGCCAAGATTGGGCGTGCGGTTCTTCCGTACGCGAGTGATGCGCTATCTACGCGGGATGAGACGCAATCTCGCGCAGGAACGCCCCTCGGAGACGTCGGAGAAGAACGGTGCTGTCGCCGTCTTGGCACACGTTGCTGTTGACCCGGCCGCCCGCGGTCGAGGCGTGGGCGCTGCCTTGGTCAGGCGTTTCGAGGAAGCGGTGCGGGCGGCCGGAACCAGGAAAGCCTCGTTGGTGACGTTCGCAGCCGAGGAAGGCGCTGGTCCCTTCTACGAGGCTCTTGGTTGGCACCGCACTGCGGAGAGAGCCGACCACGACGGAAGAGAAATCGCGTACTACGAGCGTCAATTCGTCGATAATGCGTAGAGATGATGAGTCGTTGGGCGGTCGCGGCGGTCTGTTTGGTTGTGGTTGCCGGCGTTGCTTGTCGCGCGAACACGACGCCTCCGGATCGCCAATCTCAGACGACCGAACCTTCCCCCGGCGAGTCGACGATACGTCCGTCTCCGGTGCTCGAGTCCCCGACGCCTTACGAGCCGCGGGCAGGAGAGGTCTACCCGAACGCGAAACGCCTCGCCGGACGCTTTGTGCAAGCCCTCGCATCCTTCGATCCGGCCTCCGGATGGGAGAAGCACATCGAGTCGGTCGTTGCCGATTTTGATGTCACTAAACCCGTCTCGCTCGCGAAGGCGATGGATACGCTGGGTGACTCGGAGGCCCCCTCCGTCGGTCGCATCGTTTACGCCCAGTTGGGTGGCCTTCAACCCGACGAGATTCAGCCCACTTCGACCTCGGTAATGGTTGTCGTGGAACAGCTCTGGACCGATGGCTCTTCTCGAACCGTTGCGTTGGACGTGCGACTGCGTATCAAGAACGATCAATGGGCGGTTTCCGGGATCGGATCGGCCGGGGGACCGCCGACGAGCCGCCCGGCGGCTCTACCGGATGCGGCGAAGGCGGTGCTCGACAACCCCAGGATCGATCTACCCGACAGCGCACGATGGGATATCTACCGGGGCGAAATCTCGGCCGACCTTCTTGCGATCATGGATCGTCTCGCCGAGCGCTTCAACTACTCCGTAACTGTTCTGAAGTCTGGCCATCCGAAACGCGTGTTTGGGACAAGGTTCGTAAGTAATCACACCATGGGGCGCGCGGTCGATATCTGGGCGGTCGGCAAAGTGCCGGTCGTCAGGCAGGTGGCCGATCTCGAGTCTCTGGCCCGTCGATTCGCTCGGCTGGCCCTGGACGAGCCTCTTGTGAACGAGCTCGGAAGTCCGTGGGACCTCGGGAAGGATTCATTCTCGAACATCGTGCATCAGGATCACATTCACATCGCCTTTGACGAATAGCGAGGAACTGCCGAGATCTCGCCGGGCTATACCGTGGATGGCGGTGGGCACGGCACTAAGCCGTATCACCGGCTTGCTGCGGATCGCTACTTTGGCAGCAGCCTTGGGCGTTACCTCGCTTGCCGACGCCTACAACACGGCAAACACCGTTCCCAACGTCTTGCTGATGCTTGTCACCGGCGGAACGCTCAGCTCCGTTCTGATCCCCATGCTCGCGAGAAGCGCGCCCGGACAATCGAGATACAGGACCGCTGAAACTATCGGCGCGGTAGTCCTGGGAACCACTCTGCTGGCGAGCGTGGCGACGCTGCTCGCGGCCCCCCTCTTGATCAGAGTGTTCGCCGCGGGGCGAGTTGGTGACCCCACGTTCTCTCATTTCGCGCGTGTTGCTACCGATCTCCTGATGGTTTTCGCCCCACAGATCTTCTTCTATGGACTCAGCGTCTATGCCGTAGCCGTCCTGAACGCGCACGGTCGCCTGGCCGCGGCAGGCTTTGCTCCTATTGCTACCAACGTCATCACGATCGTCGCCATCTACACGTACATGGAGCAAGCAGGACGGAGTTCCGCCTCATTGCAAGCTGCCGGTCCTTCGGTGACCTGGCTACTCGGTGTGGGGACGACCCTAGGTGTGGCAGCGATGGCGGGGATCCAGTTCGCGGCCGCCCGTCGGCTCATGCCTGGTCTGCGCCCGCGACTGTCGTTGCGTGACCCATTGGTAGGGCGTCTATGGGAGCTGGGACGCTGGACGTTCCTTTACGTGATCGTCAACCAGATCGGACTAGCCGTTGTGGTCGCGCTTGCGAACTCGGTGGCCGGAGGTGTCACCGCCTATCAGTGGGGTTTCACGATCATGCAGCTTCCCCATGCGATCATCGCCGTCTCGATCCTGTCGGGGATGTTTCCTCGTCTCGCGCGCGATACGCAAGACGAAGCGTTCGCTGCTACCTTCGCTCGCACCCTGCGTTACATCGTTGTCCTGGTACTCCCCGCGGCGGCCGGATTGTTGGTCCTCTCGCGCGGGGTCACCGAGATCGTGCTCGGATACGGCGCCGCCAGCGAGCAGGGTACGTCCTTCGTGGCGCCCGTCGTCATGTGGTTCGCTATGGCTTTGCTGCCGTTCTCCGTGTTTCAGCTACTCACGCGCGCTCACTACGCTTTCGGTGACACGAAGACTCCTGCGCTCGTGAACATAGTGGTCAACGCCGTCAACATCGCCGGCGCTGTCGTCGTCACGGTGACGCTTGACGAGCCGTCCACCATCAGCGGCTTGGCCGCGGCGTACGGCGCTTCCTATGTCGTGGGAACCCTCTTGCTTTCTCGGCATCTAGTACGCAAACGGTCCTATGTGTTCAATGGGGTAGCGCGTTCTTTGATGAGTTCCGTCCTCGCCTCCCTAGGGATGGGTGGCGTTCTCTTGGGCCTGATGACCTTCACAACGAACCCACACGGGTTCGCTTCGACGGTCATGTTGGTTTTCGTCGGAGCCGGCGTTTACGTCTCGCTGGGACTGCTTCTTGGCAACGCGGAACTTCGATCACTCGGCCGAGCTTTGGTGAAACGCATTCGAACTCACACAGACCAACCGAGTTCCTGACTGGTCGTTCAGGCGGTGGAGGGCAAGGCTTTCCGCGGAGGGTCTTGAGACAAGGACGATCCGTGTACGAGGGCCTGATATCGCTGGGAGCCGCGTAGCGCTGCCGAACTTTCACATTGCTAGAAATTGGCAACAGCGCGCCCGGAGGTGTGTGATTCCAGCGGATAGTGGACACGGCTGATCGGGCATGTCGCGGGCCATAGTGGACACCCCTAACCCGGAG
>CALMBW010000011.1 GCA_937863385.1 uncultured Actinomycetes bacterium
AGCGCGTTGTTTGCCACCGAAAGCTCGGTGATCGCACGCTCGATCTCGTCCACGGGCACCCGTGGGGTTAGCTCGGTTGCTGTCGCTGTTGCCATGCCCCCATCCAATCAGGGGCATACGACACTTTTCCCATCTTGCCCAGGAATGATCGAAATCTTCTCAAGGGATCTGAGTGGGGGGCGGCTCGACTGTCCTTCCGTCACCGTTGCCGCATCAAGTGCCCGACTACTCGGGTCGCCGGGGCCCGCGCCAGGCACGTTTACCAGCTCTGTTCCCAGACGAACCAGCCGCCGTCTATGTGGTGGTAGGTGTCTTCGCCTCCTAGGTTCGGTGGGCGCCCCGTTGCGGTGTAGGCGAAGCCGCATGTGTCTGACATGCAGTCGTTGACGATGAATCTGATCCCATCCTCGAACGTTTCAACACGCTTCACTGGAAAGAGGCCCACGCGGTCGGCGCCCTCCACAGAAGCACCCGATCCAGCCTCGCGAACGAGTTGATCCATGTCGTCTCGACTGAGATTGAACCGAACCAGAAAAGGTACCGACGTTGCCACGAGTCCAGCGGCGACGAGAGCGACGACCGGTGGTGCTACCCATCGCGGCCACGCATCGAGGATCTTGCGAAGGCCACCGAGACCGGAGCAGATCAGGAGGCGGATGAACCAGTAGCAACCGATGGCCAAGCCTGTGAGAGCCATCGAAGCGTAGGTCCCCATCGAGGGGCCTCCAGGAAGGCTGAACCCCCACACCGTCCACAGCGCGAGCGCGATGGTCACTGCGAGCGTTGGCCGGCCGATCGGCTGCACCAGAAGCGCCCTGACGCGCCCCTCTGCGGGGGCCGTGCTCGCAACGGTGTCGTTCATCTCGGTCCCTCGTCCCTTGCCTGATCTGCCGCCCGCAGGTTAGCCGCAAGCGACTCAGTAGCTGCTTGCGTGATCGTCACGCCATGCGGGCACGACCTACATCACGTCGGGAAGCCCGCATCCCAGGGCACTCGATCGAGGTAGGGCCCGTCTCCAAAGAGGCCAGCGCTCGAGCAGCGGTTGTTTCCAGGTTATGTACCGCAGAGGTACATATCCTGGAAAGAGACGACGGCAGCTCGGGTTCGAGGGGCCAAGAGGGTCAGCGACCTGGCTCGGAGCACCACTCGAGAATCCGGGCAAAGTTCACACTTCACCCCGGCCCGGCTCCTGCCGATGCTTCCAAGAGGAGATCGACTAGGCCACGCGGCCGGGCACTTCGATAGCGCAACTTACGTATCGCAGTGACGTTCGCCTCTCTATCTGATTCTAGTTGGCGGCTACGAGGAGGCTCAGGTTTGAAGCGCAGTCTGGCGGCAGTTGTCGCGGTGGTTACGGGCATGACCTGGCTGCCCGGGATGTCTCCCACGGCATCGGGAGCAGCGCCTGCGAGCGGGACCGTCAGGCGCTCGATCACGCAGAGCCCGGCCAGCGTTCGCTCCTACTGGACCCCCGAGCGGATGCGTACGGCGAAGCCCCTGGCCCTCAAGCTGTCCCAGCGCGATCCACGGCTGACTCGTCAAGAGCCCGACGCGCCCGCGACGAAGGAAACCGTGATCGCACCGAGCGCCCCGGCGACAGGGAGCGCGTCGATCACACTCACCCGTGACACCAAGAGCCAACAACAGAGTTTGGGATTCGTCAGCGAGGAGATCGTCAACGTCACCGACTTCCCTTACGTGACCCACGGCAAGCTCTTCTTCAGCTCCGATGGATCGAGGTACGTGTGTTCGGCAACCGTCGTGAACAGCCAGGCCCGCAACGTGATCGTCACGGCAGGTCACTGTCTTTACGACAACGATGCCGGCGTCTTCTCGAGCAACGTCATGTTCGTGCCGGGGTACCGGGACGGCGACCGGCCGTTCGGCTCGTGGGTCGCCGAAGAGCTCTTCGTCAGACCGGAGTGGCAGAACGGCAATTTCAACTACGACTTCGCGGCTGCCGTCTTGGGCCCCCAGAGCGATGGCGACGAGGTCCAAGATGTCACCGGAGCGCGCGGCATCGTCTTTAACCGAGCGGCTCCGTTCAACTTCGATGCTCTCGGTTATCCGGCCGCAGACCCGTTCGATGGAGAGCGGTTGATCCACTGCGTGTCTGATCCGGCCATCCGGGATGGAAGTGGATCTCTGGCGCCACACGGGATCGGTTGTGACATGACCGAAGGGTCCTCCGGTGGTGGGTGGGTCGTTGAAGACCAGTACGTGAACTCCGTTACGAGCTACGGCTACACCAAGCTGCCGAACATGCTGTTCGGCCCCTACCTGGGCACGGCAGCTGAGGATCTCTTCGAGTCTGCTGCGGGCGAGTCCACGGACCCCGATCCCACGCCGACCCCAACACCGACGGCTTCTCCGACGCCGGACCCACTCGAGCCCATCCTGCACGAGATGGATCTTGGGCTTCGCGTGACCAAGCACCTCGTTGCCAAGGGCACGATGACCACGATCGGTGGGTTCGAAGCGTGCGCCCGAAATGCCCCCGTGGAGATCTACCGGATGATCGACAGCAGTACAGGTCGCTACGTCAAAGAGGGCGTCACCGGTGACAACGGGACCTATTCGATACGCCTGCCCGATCGTAAGGGGAGGTACTTCGCCTATTCTTCGGAGGGGTTCGTCGACGATGTGAACCTATGTGGGGAGGATTTCTCCGTGATCGTCAGGCATCGCCACTAAAAGCCGGGAACACCCTGGGTTGTTCCGGCGTCCAAGGACGTGCATGCTTGAGATGCTGGCCCGATCCTTGGAGGTAGTGATGCGGCGTTTCGTTCCGATCCTCGCGGTGCTGTGCCTCGTGCTGAGTGGGGTCGCCTATGCCCAACAAGAGCCCAAGCCCGAAGAGCCCCAGGGCGATGCGGACCTGAGTCTGATCCTTGAGGGACCGGGATCGCTGGTGACCGGCGAGGCGGCGACCTACCAGCTGACCCTCATCAATGATGGGCCGGACGACGCGACCGAGACCAGCGCCTCGCTTTCCTTGCCGCAGGGACTTCGTAGTGGCGATGTCACGTCCACCGACCCCGAAGCCCAGTGCTCGTGGAACGGCTACGGCTACGCCTATCCGGCCGAGGGCGATGCGGCCAGCTACGACGGTGGCTACGCCACCTGCTACTTCGGGACCCTTACTGCCGGCGAGCAGCGCAGTGTCACCGTCACGGTCACGAGAACGCGGGCATACGAGCTCTACATCAGTGCCTGGAGTGGCTCTTACGTGCCCGATAGCAACTACGAAGACAACTACGCCGAGATCGTTCTGGAGAAAGACGCCTCGGCCCCCACGGATCTAGCGGTCTCTCTACAGGGACCGAAACACCCCGCCATGGGCGAAGGGTTCGACCTCAACCTGCAAGTAAGCAACCTGGGGCCGAGCACGGCCCGATCTGTCGATGCCTCTTTGTATCTTCCTCAAGGAACCGAGTTCGTTGCAGCCCCTGCCGGCTGCCTCTACACGGCGGAGCAGCTTCCGCCGCCGCGCGCCGATGAACCGGTGGAGCCGGCACCCGATGGTGGAGGATCTGGCGGCTCTACAGGTGGGTCAACAGAACCCGATGCCGGCGCCCCCGACGTCTCGCCGCCATACTTCTGGGCCCCCGAGATGGTCACATGCTCGTTGGACCAACTCGATGTTGATGAGTCTGCTGTTTTTCCGATCACTCTCAAGCGTACGAGTGGCTGGGAGCTGTGGGCTAGCGCCTACGTTGGTTCCTACAACCTCGATGAGTTGTGGGACAACGACTATGCATCTTGGTCGGCTCCATCGGATCCCTCGGTGACCTCTGATCTCGAGATGCGCGCCCAAGGACCCGCGACCACACCGCTGGTCGGTGAGACGTTCGAGATGACCTATGAGGTCACCAACAATGGGCCTGCGGGGGCAGGCGATGTTGCGATCTACGACTACGTCCCCTACGGCTTGACGTTCGTGTCTTCCGAAGACTGTGTCTTCGAGGACCATGGCATCAAGGAGCCGCAGCCGGAAGCAGACGCACCACCAGCGATGGGCGGGGCCGAGGCCGCACCGGTGTACTACGGGGGTGGGTCGATGCGCTGCGACATCGGATTCCTGGAAGCAGGCGCCTCGAGCAGTTCCACGGTCACGTTCGAGCGCACCTCCGCCTACGAGCTCTACGACTACGCCAGCGTCTGGACGTCGAACTACGACCCGGTCTACGACAACAACTACACCGACACCCGCTTCGAGGCCGACCGTACGAACTCAGCCGATGTGATGGTTTCGATCAGCCAGCCCGAGGATGTCGAGCCCGGCGAAAGCTTCTCGTTCACCATCGATGTGACCAACCTCGGTACCAAGCCTGCGACCGATGTCCAGGTGTATGACTACATCGCGGACGGGATCGAGCTAGAGGCTGTTTCGGACGATGAGTCATGCTCGTACCAAGGTGGTGAGGAGACGGCCCCAGGGGCAACGCCCGACCAAAGTTCACCGACCTATTCGTCGCCCCGCGAGCTGGTCTGTCTGTTCGGCGAGTTGCAGCCCTCAGAAACGCGTTCGGTGACGGTGGATGCCGTTCGCACCACTTCGTGGACCGTCTGGAACAGCGTCTGGGTGTGGAGCAGCTCGTTCGACCCCGACTACAACAACGATCAGGCGTACTTCGTGCTTGAAGGTGACGATCCATATTGGGATTGCAGCGCGGAGGAAACCTCGGGTTCTGGGGACACGGTTACGACCGATGTCTGTCCCGTGGCAACTGGCGGTGGCCCGGACACGGTGGGCGTCGAGGCGGGTAGCTCGCCCGATGATCGTGACGTCGACACCGGGACCGGTGCCGATGACGTTTCCATCGACATCCGAACCGGCAGCGAAACCCGCCGGACCTTCACGGTTCGCAGCGGCCGGGGCCGCGACTCGATCAACGTGACCGTTGCGCCTGGTGCGGGTGACGCGAAGGTCGTGATCTATGGCGGCAAGGGGGCCGACCGCGTCGACCTGGACATAGCGCCTCAAGCTCGCAACGTCGTCGTGATCCTCCGACTCGGTGATGGGCGCGACACGCTGAGAACGGTCCGCTATCAGTTCGGTGTTTCCTCGGCCGTCATCCGGGCGTGGGGTGGCGCGGGACCCGACGTGCTTTTCGGTGGTCAAGGGCCGGACGCTCTATACGGACGTGCGGGTGATGACGTGCTTGATGCAGGAGCCGGCGACGATCTGTTGCATGGAGACGCAGGCAAGGACATCTGCGTGGGAGGCCCCGGCGCGGACCGCTCCGACAGCTGCTGAGCTAGATCGCAGCGCGAAAGGCGCGCTCCAAAGCAGCTTCGCGCGCCCCGGCGATGAGATCGTCGAGGTCCTTGTGCTGACCTGTACGCAATAGCGTGATCGGGTCGGGGTCACCATCGACGATCGAATCGAAGAAGGCCTTGCGGTCGGCGTATGTGGGCAGAGTGGCTTTGGCCCATGGACGCAGGGCTTCCAAGATCGTGGCGAGCTCGGCGTAGGCCGCTCCGAACATGTTGGCTGCTTCACGTTTCATGCGTTGAGCTAGCGCGGGGCTGGCTCCAGCCGTCGAGATCGCAACCGCGATGGGTCCCTCGCGCGCGATGGCCGGGAGCATGAGATTGCAGAGGTGAGGTACATCGGCGACGTTGACGAGCATGCTGTGTCTGGTCGCGTCCGCATGCACCGCTTCGTTCACGGAAGGCGTTGAGGTGGCCGCGATCACCAACATGCACCCGTTGAGGTCCGCGGCCCGGTACTCGCGCCTGCTCCAGGAGATGACGCCTGAAGATGCAAGTTCTCCGATCCTGTTGGTAGCTTCGGGGGCCACCACGTGCACGACGGCACCACTGGTCAGAAGCCCCTCGACCTTCTCGGTTCCGACCGGTCCTGCCCCCACCACCAGGCAGCCAAGTCCCCTCAGATCGATGCAGGCGACGTAGAGATCGTTGTCGGTCACGACTCCTCCTCGCCCAGGCCGGCGAAACGAACCTCGAAGCGACGGTCGCACGAGGCGCAGTAGTAGACGCGGCCCTCACCGATAGGCTCGATCGATTGCTCCGCGCAGTAGGGGCAGTAGAAGGGGACCGCTCGCATGCTCATTGCTCGGCCTCGGTCTGATGGGCCTTGCCGAAGGTGTGGATCCCGCACTCGGTCTTGCTGAATCCGTCCCACCGCCCCGCCCGCTCGTCTTCGGAGAGGTCCACCTTTCTGGTGCATGGGACACAGCCGATCGATCGGTACCCCTGCTCGAGCAGCGGGTGTGTCGGTATCTGGTGCATCTTGATGTAGCCCATCACGTCCTCGCGCGTCCACGACGCCAGGGGGTGGATCTTCAACACTTCGTTTCCGGACGGCAACATCTGCGCCTCGACGACCGGGGTGCTCGCTCGAAGAGGGGACTGGTCACGCCGCAATCCCGAGATCCAACCGTCGTATTCCTCCAGCGCCTTCTGCAAGGGTTCGACCTTGTTGATGAAGCAGCAGCGATCGGGGTCGCGTTCGTAGAGGGCAGGGCCATGGATCTCGGCCTGTCGTTCAGGTGTCTCGTGTTCGCCTCGAAGCTCTACGAGTTTCAGATCCCATGCCTCTACCAGCCGGTCCCGGAACCCGATCGTTTCGGGGAAGTGAAATCCCGTGTTGAGGAACAAGACCGGCAGGTCGGGCCGGATGTCTCGCAACTGATGCAGGATGACGAGCCCCGAAGCTTGGAACGAGGTTGCTATGGCGAGCCGGTCGATCGTATGGGCGGCCCACTCGAGAACCTCGTGCGGCGGTGCAGTAGCGAGGGTTTCGTAGTCGACATCGGGTGAGGCGAACCGGGGATCGATCACGACGATCGCGGTTCCGCAACTGCCGTTGGGGCGGGAGGCAACCCGGTGAAGACCGGCTTGGCGCCGAAGGACGTGAGCTGCTTATCGTCGAGCCGGGCGATGAAGGATGCGAAGGTGTCGTCGGCCTGACGCTGCTTGCGGTAGGTCCTGATGAGGGTTTCAACGTAGGGACCGAGCTCGTTGCCCAGGACCTTGACGCCGCGAACCTTGCGCCCCATCGAGCGGTCGCGACCGAGATGTCCGCCCAGGTGCACCAGGAATGCTTCCACTTTGCGCTTCTCTTCGACCTGATCGCCGTTGTGGTCGGTCACCCAGATCTTCTCGGCGACCTGGCAGCCCATCAGTCCGATGTCGGCGGTCTGGTAGCGGGCGCAGGAGTTCGGACAGCCGTTCACGTTGATACGAACGTCCTCATCGAACCCTGGCAGCTTCTCTTCGAGGTACCGATAGAGCTCGGCGGCGCGTCCTTTGGTCTCTACGATCGCGAGTTTGCAGAACTCGATGCCGGTGCACGCCATCGTTCCGCGGCGCCAAGCGGAGGCGTTGGGGGGAAGGCCCAGAGTGTCGAGTTCCTCGACCAACTCCTGGGTTCTGTCCGGTGCAACGTCCAGGATGACCATCTTCTGTTGGGTGGTTGCGCGGATCCGGCCCCGCCCGAACCTTTCGGCGAGGCGAGCTATCGAGCGCAGTTGATGGCCCGAGATGCGGCCGGCTCGTGGCGCGAATCCCACGTAACCGTTGCCGTCCTTCTGTGGCCAGACTCCGATGTGCTCGCGGCCCGCGATGGCGGATGCCTTGGGCTCGGGCAGGTCTTCGAGCGTGAAGCCGAGGTACTCCTCGAGCTTCGCTCGGAACCGCTCCGGTCCCCAGTCAGCCATCAGGAACTTCAACCGGGCGCGGTTGCGCGCTCGCCGATAGCCGTAGTCGCGGAAGATGGCTGTCATCCCCAACACGACGTCGACGACCTGATCGGGTGAGCACCAGGCACTCACTCGCTGAGCGAACATCGGGTTGGTGGACAAGCCTCCACCGACCCAAACGTCGAAGCCGGGTTTGCCGGAGACCGAACGCGCACCGACGAGTCCCACATCGTTGATCTCGTGCTGCGCGCACTGATGGGCACATCCAGAGATCGAGATCTTGAATTTCCTCGGAAGGTTGGAGAACTCGGGGTTGCCGACGAGCTTGGCGTTGGCATCTTCGAGCACGAGCGATGCGTCCACGATCTCGGAAGCATCGATCCCCGCGAGAGGGCATCCCAGGATGTTGCGAGGCGTGTCGCCGCAGGCTTCGGTGGTCGAGAGTCCGACCGCTTCGAGTTGTTCCCAGATCTCCGGGACGTCTTCGATGCGGATCCAGTGGAACTGCACGTTCTGTCGGTCGGTGATGTCGGCGATATCGCGTCCGTAGCGCTCGGAGATCCTCCCAAGCACGTCTAGTTGCTCGGTGCTCAGCTGTCCGCCTGGGATCCGCACCCGCAGCATGAAGTAGCCGTCGGCCTCAGGTCGCTGCGTGTACAGACCGTGCCATCGGAATCGGTTTTTCAGGTCGGAGGGCCAGATCGTCTTGAAGCCCTGCTTGGCGTAGATGTTCTCGATGCGGGTTCGAACGTTCAGGCCATCGTCTTCGCGCTTGGCCACTTCGGCGGGGTTGAGGGGTTCGGTGTAGCCCAAGGCCCACTGCCCTTCGCTGCGGCCGGACTTGGTTTGCTTGGGCTCCTTGTCGTAGCAGCCGCACGTCGTGCACATAGGTGGGACCCCGTCTGTAGATGAAGGCACTATTACTAACGGAGAAATAATGTAAAGTCAAACCATGGAAGAGAGCAGTAAGGGGAGCGTTTGCCTCGTCGGAGCCGGGCCTGGGGACCCCGGGCTGATCACGGTGAAGGGGATGTCTCGTCTTGCCGAGGCCGACGTCGTCGTTTACGACCGTCTGGTCCATCCGGAGCTGCTCGAAGTCGCCAAGCCCGGTGCCGAGCTGATCTTCATCGGCAAGGCCTATGGCCGCCACGTCCTCGACCAAGCGGAGCTCAATAACCTGCTGGTCTATCTCGCGGTGAGCGGGAAGGATGTGGTTCGTCTGAAGGGAGGCGACCCCTTCGTTTTCGGCCGGGGTAGCGAGGAGGCTGAGGTGCTCGCCGGACGAGGCATCCCGGTCGAGATCGTGCCGGGGGTCACCTCGGCCGTAGCTGCGCCGGCTTACGCGGGCATCCCCGTGACCGACCGGCGCTTCACCTCCAGCGTTACTTTCGTGACCGGCCACAAGCACCCGAGCGACCCCGCGAGCACCGTGGACTGGGCGAGTCTCGCGGCCGTCAACGGGACACTCGTCATCTTCATGGGGTTGAGCAACATCGATGCCATCGCCGCCGTTCTGATCGAGGGCGGACGGCCCGCAACCACGCCGGCCGCGGTGATCGAGTGGGGAACCTACGAGCGCCAGCGCACCGTGACGTGCTCGCTCGAGGATGTGGGGGCCGAGATCGCTGCCTCCGGAGTCGCCTCTCCAGCCATCGTCGTGATCGGCGAAGTGGTCCAGGTCCGTGAGCGCCTGCTGCCATTCCTGCGTTCTGTTAACGATTCCCGCCAGACGTGTGGCGGGAATCGTTAACAGAACGCTGTCCCCTCTGAGGTCTGGGAGCATTGGGGGATGGGATCCATCGATCAGAACACCTCGATGCTCGATGTCACGGGGCAGAAGGTGCGTGTGTACGAAGCCGGCGAGGGACTACCGGTTGTCGTTCTGCATGGCTGGGGCGGCCGGATCGAGTCCATGGCTCCCGTGCTGACCTGTTTGGAGAGAGATCATCGAGTCATCTCGATGGACCTTCCTGGGTTCGGGGAGTCACCCGTCCCGGCGGACGTGTGGGGCACGCCTGAGTACGCCGGGTTCGTAAGGGCGACGCTCGCCCATATCGGGATCGAGCGAGCCGACTTCGTGGGCCATTCCTACGGCGCGAAGACCTCGCTGTACCTGGCGGCTACGACCTCTGTGGTCGACCGGCTCGTTCTTCAGGGGTCCTCGGGTCTGCGCACACCACCGTCGATGTCGGCACGCCTCAAGAGGATGCTGTCGAGGGCGGCTAGAGCCGTCGGAAAGCTCGGCCCTCCCGGCCGCTCCATCCGGCAAGCTATCTATGACCGCATCGCGTCCCAGGACTACAAAGACGCCGGCGCCTTGCGGCCGATACTCGTGAAGGTGGTCAACGAAGATCTCTCGGATCTATGTCCGAAAGTGGCTTCTTCGACCCTGCTCGTGTGGGGGCGGGGAGATACGGCGTCACCGATCAAACATGCCGAACGCTTCGAGAAACTGATCCCCGACGCCGGTCTCGTGGTTTTCGAGGGGGCCGGTCACTTCGCCTATCTCGACGATCCGCAACGTTTCTGTACGATCGTGTCGCATTTCCTGAAACGAGAGAGTGCTTGAACCGGGCAGATCCGTTCTCAGGGTATTCACTCCTGCTCCGCATCCTCATCTATGGGGTGCTGCCTGCCTTCGGAGCCTGGCAGTTCGTGCGCCTGCGCCGCGCTCTGCATGTCTACCAACTCGAGAGTTACAAACCCCATTGGTTCGCTCGTTGGTGTCAGGAGGACTTCAAGCGCAGCCTTTTTCTGTCGGGGTATACGGATGCCAAGAAACCGCTGGTGATGACGGGCCGGGCCTGGCGCATGCTCATCGCTGCGACGGCGCTGTCGATCTTCGGTGTGCTGATCCCAGCGGGGTTCGTGCATATCGGTTTGGGCGGATGGCCGCTCGACGTCATCGCCTTCGGCGGGTTGATGGTTCTCGCTTTCATCTACTCGTGGCGGCTGTTGCTCGCCGGCGATGTGGTGATGCGACCGGTGCAGTCGGCGATCAACGGTCGTTTCTTGAAGCGTGCCCGCGAACGACTCGACGACGTATCCCCGCTGGTCATCGGCGTCACCGGTTCCTTCGGAAAGACGTCGACCAAGCAGGCGATCGCCGGAGTCATCGGCCCTCCCACAGAGGTGCTTCGCACACCCGGCTCCTTCAACACCACGCTCGGCGTCTCTCGCACCATCAACGAAGAGATGACCAACGCCCATCGGTACTTCGTGGTCGAGATGGGGGCTCGTCAGTCGGGTGACATCGCAGAGCTCTGTGAGTTCGTACGGCCCAGGATCGGCGTTCTGACCGCTATCGGCGCAGCGCATCTCGAAACGTTCGGCTCGATCGAAGGAGTAGCGCGTGCCAAGCGTGAGATCATCGACGGGCTTCCCCCCGATGGGATAGCGGTCCTCAACGTTGACGACGCTGAGGTCCGCAAGGTTGCGGACTCGCTTAGTGATCGCGCGGTGATCCGTTACGGCATCGAGCCCGACGGCGCCCCGCGGATCACCGTGAAGGACTCGTGGCTCCTGGAGAGAGGAACCGCGATCACCATCGTCGACAAACTCACGAACGACGAGATCCACGTCAAGACCAAGCTTCTCGGTCGTCACGCGATCGGCCACGTTCTCGCGGCAGTGTCCGTCGCTATCGCGGCAGGTCGTGATCTGGCCTCTCTGGGAGAAGCGATCTCTAAGTTGGAGCCCGTCGAGCATCGCCTGCAGATCATCGAGGGAGCGGGAGGTGTCACCGTGATCGACGACGCGTACAACTCCAATCCTCAAGGGGCGGCAGCCGCGCTCGAGGTGCTCGATCAGATGCCCGGCCGCCGAAAGGTCGTCGTTACCCCCGGCATGGTCGAGCTCGGGACCGAACAAGCGGCGGCCAATGAAGCGTTCGGAAAGCACGCCGCCAGCGTTGCCGATGTCCTTATCGTTGTTGCCAAGTTGAATCGGGATGCGATCGTGGCCGGTGCTACCGCCGCGGGCGCTGACGAGAAGGTAGTCGTGGTCGATTCGCTTGACGAGGCGACCCAGCACCTAAAGACACTGCTCGGCCCGGGTGACGTCGTGCTGTTCGAGAACGACCTCCCCGACCAATACGAGGGCTGAAGCCCGAGGCCGGCCGCTACACTCCACGCATGGCAAGCCTCAAAGTTGGCGTGATCTTCGGCGGTCGCTCGGTCGAGCACGACGTTTCGGTCGTGACCGCCCATCAAGCGATGGCCGCTCTGGCGCCCGATCACGAGGTGATCCCGGTTTACGTCACGCGTGAGGGCAAGTGGCTCACCGGCCCGGGCCTCAACGATCTGGCCGTCTATCGCGATAAGCGCTGGGGCAGCGCGGGAACTCCTTGCTTCATCTCGCCCGAGACCGGCACCGGGGGTCTGACCGTAGAGCCGGCCGCGCAAGGTGGACTGCTCAAACGAACCAGGGACGTCCGGTACCTGCCACTCGACGTTGTCATCCCCGCCATCCATGGGACCTTCGGCGAGGACGGGACGTTGCAAGGCTTGTTAGAGCTCGCGGATATCCCGTACGCCGGTTGCAATTCTCTAGCTTCGGCGGTGGGGATGGACAAGCCTGCGATGAAAGCGTGCTTCAGAGATGCCGGGATAGCAGTGTTAGACCACATCGTCTTGCACAGAGACGAGATCTTGAGCGACCTCGGTTCAACGGTAGAGAAGGTTGAAGATGCGATCGGTTACCCAGCGTTCGCCAAACCGTCCCGGCTCGGTTCCAGCGTGGGCATCGGGAAAGCCAAGGACCGGGCCACGCTGCAAGAGGTGCTGCAAGTGGCGGCTACCTACGACCGGCGCATCCTGGTCGAACCGTCGGCCGAGGGCTGCATCGAGATCAATTGCTCGGTCTTAGGTGGTTATGGGTTCCAGGCGCGAGCATCGGTGTGCGAGCAACCCGTTGCTTGGGAGGAGTTCCTTTCCTTCGAGGACAAGTACATGCGCGGTGGAAAGGACGGCGGGACCAAAGACGCGCAGGGCATGGAGGCGCTCGACCGGCGCATCCCGGCCCCCATCTCGGACGAGCTCACGACCAAGGTTCAAGAGCTGGCGGTCCGGGCGTTCGAGAGCATCGATGGTGCCGGAGTGGCGCGGGTCGATTGTTTCGTGAAGCAGGAATCGGGCGAGGTCTGGGTCAACGAGATCAACACGGTGCCCGGCTCGTTCGCCTTCTACCTGTGGGAACACTCGGGTATCGACTTCGGCGGCCTCATGCAGTCCTTGATTGACATAGCCTTGGCCGGACATCGTCAGAAGCAAGACCTGATGTTCACTTACGAGTCTGGGATGTTGGACAAGGACCGAGGGGGATCCAAGCGTGGCTGATGCCGCGAAGGCAGATCTGACGCAGGAAGAGAAAGAGCGATTCCAGACAGACGCGTTGCCGCTTCTGGACTCGCTCTATTCGGGTGCCCTGCGGATGACCCGTAACCCTTCCGACGCCGAGGATCTCGTTCAGGAGACGATGTTGCGCGCCTACCGTGCCTTCGATCGCTTCGAGGCAGGAACCAACCTGAAGGCATGGCTGTTCCGCATCCTGACGAACGCCTACATCAATACCTACCGCAAGAAGCAGCGCGAGCCTCTGAAGGTCTCCCAGGATGAGGTCGAGGACTTCGACCTCTATCGCGAGCTCAAGAATCACGACCCAGAGATGAGCGTCACGCCCGAGACGATCGTGCTGGACAATCTCGTCGATTCCGACATCATCGAAGCGATCGATGACCTGCCCGAGCAGTTCCGTCTTGCGGTCGTCCTTAGCGACGTGGAAGGCTTCTCGTACGCCGAGATGGCCGAGATCATGGACGTCCCGATGGGGACGGTCATGTCCCGATTGCATCGGGGAAGAAAAGCGCTCCAGAAGAGGTTGTGGGAGGTAGCGCGAGACAGGGGGATCGTCAAGGGTCCTCATCCAGACCAAGCAGACGCAAAGAGCTAGGGGGAAACTCATGGCTCATCACAGGCCGGGGGGAAGTACGCAGCGATGAAGGAAGGTTGCCGGCGGACGCTCGAAAGGGCATATCTCATCCTCGATGGCGAGGAGATCACGTCCGCAGAGCGCGTCACCATCCAAGAGCATCTCGAAGCCTGTGAGCCTTGTTTCGAGCGCTATGGCCTTGAGGTCGAGGTGAAACGTGTGATCGCCAGATTGCGCGGCTGCACGACCTGTCCCGACGAGCTCAAGGCAAAGATCACAACGCTGCTAGACCAGGCCTAGGCCAACCAACGACCCATCGCGGTCGTTCGTTAGACCGGTAGTACCCCATGTTTGCGCCACGGGCGCTCGACCGTCTTCGTCGAAGCATTCCCCAGAGCCCGGCATAGCACCGAACGGGTGTCGGCGGGATCGATGAGATCGTCGATGAATGACCAACCGGCCGCGATGTAAGGCGATATCTGCTCCCGGATCATTCCCACCATGTTGTTGCGCATCTCGGCCTGCTGATCCTCCGGCAGTGCTTCGATCTGCTTGCGGAAGATGATGTTCACGGCCCCCTCGGGTCCCATCACCGATATCTCTGCGGTCGGCCACGCCACGATCATGTCGGGTTCATAGGCTCGCCCATTCATCACGTAGTAACCGGCTCCGTATCCTTTGCGCATGACCACTGTCAGTTTGGGGACGGTTGCCTCGGCAACCGCGAACAGCATCTTGGCTCCGTGCCGGATGATCCCCTGTTTCTCAACCGCGGACCCCACCAAGAATCCCGGGCAATCCATCAGGAACACCAGTGGGATATGGAAGGCATCACATAGCCAGACGAAACGCGCGGCCTTGTCGGCCCCGTTCACGTCCAGTGCGCCACCGAGGAACTTCGGTTGGTTCGCAACGATGCCGACAGGCCGCCCGCCGAATCGAGCGAATCCTGTGACCACGTTGCGTGCCCAGTCGGGTTTCATAGGGAAAAAGCTTCCTTCGTCGGTGATCTCCGCGATCACCTTGTGCACGTCGTAGGCCTGACGAGGATTCGCCGGGACGATCTCGTAAAGTTCTTCGCTGCGCCTGTCGATCGGGTCGTCGACCTCGATGACGGGAGGCTTCTCTAGGTTCGAGGACGGGAAGTAGCTGAGGTAACTGCGGACCGCTTCGATGCACTCGTGATCGTCGGCTACCTCACGATCGGCAACACCCGACAGCTTGTTGTGGACCTTGCTTCCTCCCATGTCTTCGGCGGATACGTCTTCACCTACAGCCGCTTTCACAAGGTGCGGGCCCGCCAGTGCCATGTTCGAAGTGCCTTTGACCATGGGCACGAAGTCGGCCAGCCCCGGGATATAGGCGGTGCCCGCGGCACCCGGCCCCATCATGGCGGCTACCTGAGGGATCACGCCGCTCATGATCACCTGTTCGCGGAATAGGTCACCCGTTCGGGCGAACATCGATCCGGTTGCCTCTTGGATGCGGGCACCGGCGGAGTCGATCAGCCACACCAGTGGGATGCGTTCCCGCAGCGCAAGTTCGCGCAGGCGAGTGGCCTTCAGCTCGGTGACCATCCCCATCGATCCGGCCATGACCGTGAAGTCGTATGCGATGACTGCAACCCGGCGTCCGTCCACGAGCCCGATGCCAGACACCACACCATCCGCGGGAGTAACCTTTCCTTGCATCTGCGGCGATTGGGATTGGTGATGTGCCAGCAGCCCGAACTCGGTGAACGAGTCCTCGTCGAAGAGAAGGTCGATGCGCTCGCGTGCCGTGAGTTTGTTGGCTGCGTGCTGGCGTTCGACCCGTTCGGGGCCGCCCATCTGCCGGTACTGGTCCTTCTTGGTGTTGAGAGCTTCGACGGCTTCGCGCATCGTGGGGCCCTCGTACGAGTAAGTGATGGGCTGCGCGGGGGACTGGCTGGCGTCCTCGGCCATGGGATACCTCCGTTCGGGGGCCCTTCGCCGGCGCCGTGCACCGATGTCTACCGGGGCCTCGCTGTCACAAGGCTACAGGCCGGTCACCTCGTGCTCGAACGAAGCTTCAGCGACCCTTCCATTCGGGGGGCCGCTTCTGCATGAACGCGGTCACGCCCTCGACGGTGTCCTCGGAAGAGAGACACACGGTAAGCATCCCCGACAGGTAGGCAAGGGCATCCGAGAAGTCCTCGTCTTCCGCGCGATAGAAAGATCTCTTGCCGAGAGATGAGATCAAGGGGCTCTTGGAGGCCAGGTTCGATGCAAGCTCGTCAACGGCCTTGTCCAGCTTGCCCGCTGGCACACATGTGTTCACGAACCCCCAACGAACACCTTCGTCGGCCGAGATCCGCTTGCCGGTCAGCATCAATTCCAACGCCAACTTGCGGGGGAGGTCTCGCTGGATGACCGCAGTGATCATGAATGGCCACAGACCGAGATCGATCTCAGGGGTGCCCATCTGAGCGGTGTCGCTCGCGACCACCAGATCGCAAGCGAGCATCAGCCCGAAGCCGCCTGCGAGGGCGTGACCGTTGACGCGGGCGATGATAGGCATCCGAGCCCGCCGCATCTTCTCGAAGAGATCACCGATCTCGGATCGCTGCAGGTGCTGCGCGACTGCACCACCGTCGGTCATGCCTCCGAGGTCGCCTCCGGCACAGAAGGCTCGGTCTCCAGCTCCTGTCAGTACGACCACACGAACCTGATCGTCATGCTCGGCTCGGTCCAAGCACTGAGCGATGCCGGTAACCACAGCCGGATTGATCGCGTTCCGCTTCTCGGGTCTGTTGATCGTGATGTCGGCTCGATGACCTAGAACCGAGAAAGTGACGTCGGTTATCTCGCTCATACGCCGGACTTTACTGCGGAAGCTCTTTTCACCCGGGTACTTGGCTCAGGCATCGGTGCCGAAGAGCCGGTCTCCGAAGTCGCCTAGTCCCGGCATGATGTAGGCGTTGGAGTTCAACTCGCGATCGATCGACGCCGTGAAGACCGGGACGTCGGGGTGAGCTTGTTCAAGTGCCTCGACCCCCTCCGGCGCGGAAACGACAGATACCATCCGAACCTCTTTGGCGCCCGACTTCTTGACCGCGGTCAGAGCCGCGTTGGCAGAGCCGCCGGTTGCCAGCATCGGATCGAGAACGAAGGTCACTGCATCGGCCATCTGGGGCAGCTTGGCGTAATAGGCGGATGGTTTGAATGTCGCCTCGTCGCGTTCCAACCCGAGGTAGCCAACGCGTACCTCGGGGAAGAGCTCAACGACCGCTTCGAGCATCCCCAAACCTGCCCTAAGGATCGGGACGATCACGATGGGTCCCGCAAGTATCCGCCCCGTTGCTTCTTCGATCGGCGTCTTGACCGTCTTCTCGACGGTGGGCAGGTCCTTGGTCGCAGCGAGCATCAGTACGGTCGTGAGCCGTTCTGTCAGATTTCTGAAGAGCGCCGGAGGCGTGGCCTCATCGCGTAGCGCGAGCAAGAGGTGTCCTGCGAGCGGATGATCGACGACGGTGGCGCTCATGCGGGCAGGTTATCGCCAGCGAGGATCGGCTGCAGGCGGAAAGCGGGCGAGGTTGGCTGCTAGCCTTTGCGCCATGGATGCATGTGTGATCACCTGCGCGATCAGTGGAGTTGCGGCGAACCGGGATCAGTGTCCTGCGATCCCCTACACCCCGGAGGACTACGCGGCCGAGGCCAAGCGTGCCGCCGAAGCCGGTGCCTCGGTCGTGCACATCCACGCGCGCTACCCCGATGGCCGTCCGAGCTTCAGGATCGAAGAGTACAAAGCGATCACCGACGCGATCCTTGCCGAGGCGCCGGACCTGATCATCAACTACTCGACCGGTGCGATCGGCGTTTCCAATGAGGAACGCATCCATCAGATCGAGGCGCTGCGCCCCGAGCTTGGTGCTTTGAACATGGGTTCGATGAACTACGCCAAGTATTCGAAGCGCCGCAAGCAGATCGTCTTCGATCTCGTATTTGCGAATCCGTTCGGTGACATCATCTACTTCCTAGAGAAGATGAACGCGTCCGGCGTGAAGCCCGAGTGCGAATGCTTCGACACGGGTCACGTCGCCAGCTTGGAACCTCTGATCGACATGGGCCTTTTGGAACCGCCGGTTCAGATCTCTCTGATCCTCGGTGTGCTCGGCGGCGCGCCTGCCGACCCCAGGACCCTGGCTCACCTGGCGACTCTCGTGCCGGGATCGAGTCCTTGGGAGGTCATCGCGATCTCTCGCAAGCAGTGGGAACTCGTAGCCGCTGCCGCTTCTCTCGGCGGCAATGTGCGCGTGGGTCTTGAGGACAATTTCTATCTGCCGAACGGCGAGATGGCCAAGAGCAATGGTGATCTGATCGAGGCAGCAGCACGAGCGGTAGAACTATCGGGCCGGTCCGTAGCGACGCCTTCACAGGCTCGCGCTGCGATCGGTTTGCAAGACCCCCCCGACCGAAGCGCCCTGGGATCTTGGGCGCCACCCGAGGCATAGGAGGACGCGTGGCCGAAGAGGTTCTTGCCGAGATGGTTGCGAACGTTTGGAAGGTGCTCGTGGCCGAAGGCGATGAGGTCGCCGAAGGCGACACTCTCGTGATCCTCGAGTCCATGAAGATGGAGATCCCGGTCGAGGCGACCGCATCGGGCAAGGTCACCGACGTTGGAGTCACCGAAGGTGGTGTCGTCCAAGAGGGCGATGTCATCGCAGTGATCGAGTAGCCATGGGTGTGGTCGAGGTCCAGTTAGACGGACCGGTTGCAACGCTGCGCCTGAACCGGCCGGAGGCGCGCAATGCCCTGTCGATCGAGCTTTGTCGTGGATTCACCGAATCACTTGAGTCCATCGACGAGGACCGGACCGCTCGGGTTGTGATCGTGAAAGGCGAGGGCAAGGTCTTCTGCTCCGGCGCCGATCTCTCGGCCGTCTCGGGGCCGGGCGGGCTCGAGTTCCTCCCGGAGTTCGAACGGATGCTGGAGTCGTTGTCTCGTTTCCGTCTCCCTACCATCGCGCGTATCCACGGAGCAGCACTAGGCGGCGGTCTCCAACTCGCAACCTGCTGTGACTTCCGGGTCGCTTCCACCGATGCCCGGTTGGGTATCCCATCCTCTCGCCTCGGCATCGTCATCAACTTCGAGAACGTGCAGCGATTGGTGCTGCAAGTGGGGATGCCCATGGCGAAGCAGGTGTTGATGACCGGGCAGTTGTTCAGCGGGGAGCAAGCGGAGCGCGCTGGACTCGTGAACCGCGTAACGGCCCCCGAGACCCTCGACGAGGAGATCGAAGAACTGAGCCGGTCGATCGCCGCCGCCGCTCCATTGTCGGTGCAGGGGGCCAAGCGGGCGATCGCAGCCGTGACGGATCAGTTCTTGGGGATAGACAACGACCCGAGTGACGAGATCGCCGGATTGGTCGCGCAGGCGTACCACTCGAAAGATCTCCAGGAAGGCTTGAAAGCTCTGGCGGAGAAACGGTCGCCCGACTTCACCGGCGAATGACTACAACGGCCGGCGGCCCGCGTAACCTTCGTCGCGGCGGTGCCAGAAGGCCACCCGGGGTTCACCGAGCTTCCAACACATGTAGGCAGGGCCACCATCGATCACGGCAGGGAAATCGACGAGTCCCTCGTCGATATCTTTGATCTCGACCTGCCACTCGGCGAATCGATCGAAGAGTTCCTGGACACGCGCTAGAAGGCGGTTCCACTCGTCGCGCTTCGAAGCACCACCGTTGCTCAACGCGCCGTCCTCGATCTTCTTCTGGACCTCGATCGCCTTCGGGTACTTGTCGCGCAGCTCGATGAGGGCGGGAGCGACATGCGCCAGCAGCTCGTTGGCTTCGGGGATGGAGTAGTTCTTGTCCATCACCGCATCGGGGTCTCGAACTTCTCGAGACCCCAGGACCTCAAAGGCTCATCGCAATGTTTCAGCTGTGCGAGGACCGCACGCCGGTCGAATGGCACCCGCCGGTGGGTCAAGGTGATGTCGGCGCCGGTTCGATCCACCAGCAGATAGCTGGCCGTAGCGTCGTCGAAGGGCATGCCCACGGCCCCCGTGTTCGCAACGATCGTTCCACCCGGCAACCGCCGGGTGAAGGCGCGGTGAACGTGGGCATAGATGACGACCTGTGCCTGGTCCTCATAGACGGAGAAGTCTCCAGCCGGAGCATCGGGCAGGGGAGCGACGAAGCAAGAGTCCGGAGTCCCGTGGACCAGAAGGACCGACCCGGCGGGTGTGTACCCCATCGGGAGCTTGTTCAGCCAGTTCGCGTCGTTCGGGGAGACGTTGTGAACGGCAGCGATCTCTTCGAAACGCTTCCGTTCGGCCGCATCCTGGATCGTCTGAGGGTCTCCGGTGATCCAGATATCCGTGTTGCCTTTGACCGTGGGCCAGCCGGCTTCTCGAACGCGAGCGATGCACTCGGACGCCCAGGGGCCACCCCAACCGATGTCGCCCCCGCACCAGATGACATCGGGCGCCTGCTTGGCGATGTCTGTCGTCACGGCATCCAGCGCCATGAGGTTCCCGTGGATATCCGACAAGATCGCGATACGCAAGCCTGCTCCGTTCCCTAGTCCTTGGGCCGACGCAAACGATAGCCCTTACCATCCGTAGCTATGGCTACTCTCGCCGATCGGATCCGGCGCATCTCCGAGATGACCATCGAGGAAGCAGAGCACCTACGGACGCTCTGTTCTTCATGGCAGGTCCTCGCCGACCTCTCGTTCTCGGATCTGCTTCTCTACGTGCCGATGCGACGTGCCGATCGGTTCGAGGTCGCCGCGCAGATCAGGCCGTTCACTTCGCAGACGCTTTACCCCCAAGACATGGTGGGTACACGTGTCACCCAACCGGAGCAACCGATCGTCGAACGTTCGTACCGAGAGGGCCAGATCTGGTCGCAGCCGGAGCCGGTCCTGGTCGACGGTGTTCCCATCAGGATGGACGCTGTCCCTGTTAGGTACAAGGGCAAGGTGCTCGCCGTCATCACGAAGGAAGGCAGCCCCGCCACCTCGCGTCGCCCCGGTCGTCTCGAACAGGTGTACCTCGAGGCGGCAGAGTACGTAAGTCACATGATCAGCGAAGGGTCTTTTCCCGGCCCCCGCATGCCTGGTGACTGGCCCCGGATCGGAGATGGCCTGTTCGTTCTGGACGAGACCGGCCGGGTCAGATGGGCGTCGCCCAACGCCCTGTCGTCTCTGCGTCGTCTCGGCATCAAGCAGAACATATTGGGGCGCTATCTAGGGGAACTGGGACTAGGGGACACCCCGGTTGAAGAGGCTTTCGCTCGCTCGATCACCCTCGACGGAGAGCTCGAACGGGGTGACACCTACATCGTCCTGCGCGTGGTGCCTTTCATCGATTCAGGGTCGGTCATGGGCGGCATCGTTATCTCGCGCGATGTCAGTGAGGTACGTCAGAAGGAACGTTTGATCTCGGTGAAGGACGCCACGATCCGCGAGATCCATCACCGCGTCAAGAACAACCTGCAAACGATCGCAAGCTTGCTGAGGCTACAAGCCCGCCGCCTCAATTCCGAAGAGGCCCGTTCCGCCCTGCAAGAATCCGTACTCCGTATCTCTTCGATAGCTCTCGTCCACGAGACATTGTCGGAGAACCCCTCGGACGTGGCCGAGTTCGGTGAGGTCGTTCGTCGGATCTCGCGCATGGTCGGCGAGGGACTCATCTCGCCCGATGCCGATATCCAGGTGAGCGTGACCGGGGCGTGCGGAGCGATCAGTGCCGACCTCGCTACACCTTTGGCGGTGACCGTCACCGAGCTGGCTCAGAACGCTATCGAGCATGCCTTCGTTGGGCGTGATTCGGGCCGCATCGCGATCACCTTGACCAAGATCTCAGACCACCTTGTCGTTCGGGTCCAAGACGACGGCGTCGGGATCGAGGAGTCTGCCCTGCAGAGTTCCCGGCTGGGGCTCCAGATCGTCCGCAGTCTCATCGCCGAGCTGGGTGGCACCTTCGAAGTCACCAACAACAAGGGGACCAGGGCCGAGGTAAGGGTGCCGATCAAGCGCTAGGCCGGACCGACAGACTCATTCCGGCGAGCGCCCCGCCCCAACGAGGATTCTTTCGCCGCGATCTGGAACGGTTTGGGGCCACTGGGCGTCTAGCCCTTGTGAACATGGGTAGCGTGGCAACAGATGCCGGCCTCTGTACAGGGAGAGAGAGCCGCTTGGAGATGTCGCGCGACCGCGAGCTGGAGCGAGAAAGAGACCGGATCCTCACCTCGCTCTTCATAGACCACTACGATCCTTTGCGCCGTCTCGCGTACGTCGTGATGGGCGATGGTCCTATAGCTGAGGAGATCGTCATGGAGGCTTTCGCAAAGGCGATGGCCAAGTGGCATCTCGTCTCCAAGGCTGACTACCCCGCCGCCTACATGCGTCAGATCGTGGTGAACCTCTGTCGCTCGAAGATCAGGCGCAACATCTTGGAGCGCAAGGTGGGCGAGATGTTCAAACGCCGTGAGGAAGACATCACCGACCGTACCGCCGAGGACTACGGCATGGATATCGACATCTGGAAGGCCGTTCAGTCACTGCCCGAGCGTCAGCGGATAGTCGTGGTGCTGAGATATCTAGAGGATCTGTCCGAGCCGGAGATCGCCGAGGTCATCGATCTGCCTGTTGGAACCGTCAAGTCGCAGCTCTCTCGTGCGCGGCGCAAGCTCGCCGACAAGTTGGGCGCTCCGGTCGTGGGGGAGGCGTCGTGACCGACGACAGGCTCGGTAAGGCACTGAAGTCGGTGGGCGATCGCTACATCCGCGAGAACCCAGCCGAGTTGGAAAAGGTCCGGGCGCGGGTCGGGCGCGAGAGAGTGCGACGCCGGATCTGGATCGGGGTCGGTGCGGCGACAGTGACCTCGGTGGCTGTCGCAGCGATCGTCTACGTCGCCAACATCGAGCGAACCGTCACCAACGAACACCCGCCAGCCGCATGGACCCAGGGCCTGACTGTGGACGTCGAGATCGAGATCGGCACACCGGCGACGGAGATAGTCGCGGCCGGGTCGAGTGCGTGGCTGGCGACGGACTCACCGGCGAAGGTGATCAGGGTGGATGCGGATGGTTCGATCGCCTGGGAGACGCCCTTGGAGGGTCCACTCAGCGACATCTTGCGCGGTCCTTCGGGGATCTGGGTTTCCTCGGCGGAGCGATCGACGCTCGTGCGCCTCGACCCCGAGACGGGTGACCCGACGGAGGTGGGACTCGGCTCGTTCACCGCTCCCTCGAGGATGCACATCGCGCAAGAGAACGCCCGGGTCGTGACGGCCCAAGGAGTGGTCAAGGTCCCCGTGGGGGCCGGCGCGCCGTCCTTGCTCTACCCGGGGGCGGTGGTCGATGTTGCGATGGGCAACAATGCTTTCTGGCTGTTGACCGCCGAGGGCGTGATCGAAGCGATCGACCCCGACACCGGTGTCCCCACCCTGTTGGAGACGACTACGGTCCCTGCTGCCGATGCAGAGATCACCTTCCTACGAGAGGCGATCTGGTACGCGGCCCGAGGCGGCGTGTCCCTGCGCCGGATCGACGAATCCACGGGATCCACCACCCGAGTCATGCAGTTGCCCGGTGGATACGTCGATGTGGATGCAGATGCGAATGGTCTCTGGGTGATCACCGAGTCTGGTGAGGGCGGCGCATTAACCGAGTTGGATCCTGCCGATGGTTCGGTGATGGATGTAAGCATCGAGTTCGACAGTGCGCCTCTTGACCTTTCGACCGACGACGAGGGCGTTTGGGTGAGCTTGGCCGACGGCAGCATCGTGCGGGTCACGAGGGACCGCTAGCCCGACGCCAGACCGAAGGGCACCTCCAAGCGGGTCCGTTCGGCTCTCGTCGGCGCGCCGGGGCTCTCCTATCTTCGGGTCATGGCGATGGCAATAACGGCTCATGAGACATCTGCCCTTGACGGCAATGAAGCAGTTGCTTCGGTTGCGTACGGCCTTTCTCAGGTGATAGCGATCTACCCCATCACGCCGGCTTCTCCCATGGGAGAAGCCGCAGACGCGTGGGCGAGTGAAGGCAAGAGGAACATCTGGGGAGAGACGCCCAAGATCGTTGAGATGCAGAGCGAGGCCGGGGCGGCCGGTGCCATCCACGGAGCTGCGCTGGGTGGCGTAGCAGCTACGACTTTCACCGCGTCCCAGGGGTTGCTGCTGATGATCCCGAACATGTACAAGCTTGCCGGGGAGCTAACGCCTGCCGTGATCCATGTGGCGGCTCGCACGGTTGCCACTCACGCGCTATCCATCTTCGGTGATCACAGTGATGTGATGGCCGTACGGGGAACCGGTTGGGCGATGCTGTCCTCCGCGTCGGTGCAAGAAGCGCAGGACATGGCACTCATCGCTCACGCAGCGACCTTCAGAACCCGTGTTCCGTTCCTCCACTTCTTCGATGGATTTCGAACGAGCCACGAAGTGAACAAGATCGAGACGCTCGATCGTGAGGATCTCGAGGCTTTGATGGACCAAGGGGCGGTGGACGAGCATCGGCGCCGGGGCTTGACCCCCGACCACCCATCGCTGCGTGGTTCGGCGCAGAACCCTGATGTCTTTTTCCAGGCCCGTGAAGCAGCGAACCTTTACCACCTATCCGTTCCGTCCAAGGTGCAGGAGTGCATGGACGAACTCGGTTCGCGCACGGGGCGCCGATACTCCGTCGTCGAGTATGTGGGTGCATCCGATGCTGAACGAGTGATCGTCATGATGGGTTCCGGCATCGGAGCAGCCGAGGAAGCCATCGAGCGCTTGTGTGCGGCCGGGCAGCGGGTTGGACTCGTGAAGGTCAGATTGTTCCGGCCCTTCCCGATCTTGCAACTTGCCGACGTGATACCTGAGACTGTTCGAACGATCGCTGTGCTTGATCGCACGAAAGAACCTGGTTCTGTCGGTGAGCCTCTGTTCCAGGATGTCGTGACGGCGCTTGCCGGCTCCCGCATGCCGCGGATCATCGGTGGACGATACGGACTCTCGTCTAAGGAATTCACTCCCGCGATGGCTGTCGCCGTTCTAGATGAGGCGGCTAAAGAAGCTCCGCGAACGAGTTTCACCGTTGGGATCAACGATGACGTGACCTTCACGAGCCTGGAGGTCGATCGGAGCTTCTCGACGGATGACGCTCCTACCCGAGCCGTCTTCTTCGGCCTCGGCTCCGACGGCACCGTCGGAGCGAACAAGGCGACGGTCAAGATCATCAACGGAGCAACCGATCTTCATGCGCAGGGATACTTCGTCTACGACTCAAAGAAGTCGGGGTCGATGACGGTGTCGCACCTGCGGTTCTCCGACGCTCCGATCCGCTCGACCTATCTGATCGAACGTGCCAACTTCGTGGCGTGTCATCAGTTCGGGCTCTTGCGTCAAGTGGATGTCCTCAAGGTAGCCGAGCCGGGGGCGACGGTCCTCCTCAACGCCCCCTTCGCGCCGGATCGCCTGTGGCGCCATCTTCCTGAGCGTGTCCGGTCTCACATCGTTGAGAAGAACCTCAGCGTGTACGTGGTCGACGCCTTCAAGGTGGCTCAGGAACTCGGGCTAGGGGGACGGATCAATACCGTCATGCAGCCTTGCTTCTTCGCTCTAGCCGGGATCCTCCCGATGAAAGAAGCCAACGAAGCCATGAAGAGGGCAGCGCGGAAGTCTTATGGCCGCCAAGGCAGCGAGGTTGTAGCCCGCAACCTCGCTGCGATCGATCGGGCCATCGCTGTGATGCGACCACTCATCGTTCCGTCGGAGCCCACGGGGGAAGTGGCTCCGATGGCCTTGACGGACGTAAGCACCGACCTCGTGTCGCGAGCTACCAGAGCGATGCTTGCCGGTGAAGGCGATCTGCTGCCGGTCAGTGCGCTCCCGGTAGACGGATCGTTCCCAACCGGCACCTCTCGGTTCGAAAAGCGTGCCATCGCCGCCGAGATCCCGATCTGGGAGCCAGAGCTCTGCATCGACTGTGGGCACTGCACCCTCGTTTGCCCCCACGCGGCTCTAAGGATGAAGGTTTACCAACCGGGAGCTCTGGACCGGGCTCCGGTGGGCTTCCGATCGAAGGATTTCCATGCGAAGGGCCTCGAGGGTATGTCGATGAGCATCCAGGTGTCACCACTCGATTGCACCGGCTGCAAGTTGTGTGTGGACGTATGTCCGGTTCACGACAAGTCCGATCCGACCCGTCGTGCGATCAACATGGACCCTATCGCCGGCCATTCGGTGCCCGAGTCGGAGGCGTTCGACTTCTTCCTGCAGATCCCCCAGCTCGATCCCACTGCGATGGCTCCCGATACGGTCAAAGGATCGCAGGTGCGCCTCCCCTTGTTCGAGTTCCCGGGAGCTTGTGCGGGTTGTGGAGAGACGCCGTACCTGAAGTTGCTAAGTCAACTGTTCGGTGACCGGCTGGTTGTGGCTAACGCGACCGGATGCTCTTCGATCTATGGCGGGAATCTGCCCACCACTCCTTGGGCAACAGATGCATGTGGCAGGGGCCCCGCTTGGGCCAACTCGCTGTTCGAGGACAACGCGGAATTCGGTTTGGGCATCCGCATGGCTCTCGACGGCCAGGCGGAAGCTGCTCGAAGTCTCTTGCTTGACCTGGAGGGTGAGGTTGACGCAAGACTGTTGAAGGAGTTGCTCACGGCCGATCAGAGCGATGACGAAGGGATCGAGCTGCAGCGCATCAGGGTGGAGGAGCTCAAAGATGCCCTCGGCGATTCGACAGCTCCCAAAGCCCGGCGAATGATCGAGATGTCGGACTATCTGACCGACAAGACCCTGTGGATCGTGGGTGGTGATGGATGGGCCTACGACATCGGATTCGGCGGCCTCGACCACGTGCTGTCTACAGGGCAGAACGTCAACATCCTCGTGTTGGATACCGAGGTCTACTCCAACACAGGCGGTCAAGCTTCGAAGTCCACGCCCCGGGGAGCAAAGGCGCGGTTCGCGGCGGGCGGAAAGCGAACGCGCAAGAAGGATCTCGGAGCTATCGCCATCAGCTACGGCGATGTCTACGTGGCGCAGATCGCGATCGGAGCCGACCACAACCAAACGATCAAAGCGCTGCTGGAAGCCGAGCGCTATGACGGACCGAGCCTGGTGATCGCCTACTCGACCTGCATCGAGCACGGGATCGACATGTCCAGTTCCATGAGCCACCAGAAAGCGGCCGTTGCCTCAGGCTACTGGCCGCTCTACAGGTATCGCCCTACGGGCGACGAGCGGGGGATGCATCTCGACAACAAGGCTCCGTCGATCCCCCTCAGTGACTTCACATCGACCGAACGCCGCTTCGACATCGCTTCCAAGGGCTCCGTTGAAGAGATCGGATCGGTGCACACAGCGGCCCAGAGGGACGTCGACGAGCGGCGTAGTTTCTACGAGCATCTCGCTAAAGACTGACACTCGGCAGAGAGGCACGGAACCATCCGTTTGCCTCACGCGTCTCTGAGTTGAACCCTCAGAAAGGACGCTCGAGATCATCACTCTTCGCATCTCCCGTCTCGGCTTGATCGCCGTCGTCTTGACGGCGCTTCTGGCTGCTGCCTTCCCGGTGGGGCATGGGCCCTCAGCGAAAGAGAAAGCGACCAAGCTTCAAGAGGTGAGTGCTCGCTTGAGGAGATCGGAGCATCGGCTTCCGTATGGCTTTGCGGATGTGTCCAAACGCACCGGTGTCCCGACGGAGAACACCCCTACGTGGGGTTCCGCATGGATCGACCTTGCTGCAGACGGATATCCCGACCTTCTCCTGAACCGCCACAAGCGCGAGGCCTGGTGGCTGCAAGGGGATAGGGACGGGTTCACCACTTCGAAGTCGACCTTCGACGAGCTGCTGTTGTCGCTCCCGAAAGGCCGTTCCTACTACGACCGCCATTCGTGTGCTTGGGGTGAATCCAACGGCGACGGTCGTCCCGATCTCTACTGCGTTGCCGGGGCGCAGAAGGGCATAGGCGAGGGGCCCAACCGCTTGCTGGGCTCCGCAGGCGCAGGATTCAGAGATATCTCGCGGGCCGCCGGGGTCCAAGATCTTTTCGGCAGAGGGCGAACCGTGAACTGGCTCGACTACGACAGTGATGGGGATCTAGATCTGTACGTGGGCAACGAGGTAAGGGCGGGCTACCCGAACGTTCTCTTCCGCAACGATGGTGCGAGCTTCACCTCGGTTGCTTCTCGGCTATCGATGTCGATAGCGACGATGGATTCGGCATGGGGGGATTTTGACCTCGATGGTGACCCGGATCTGTTGGTAGCCGGAAACGGAGAACGAGGATCGGCATTCATGCGTAACGACGAAGGGACATTCATCGAGACCTATCTCGAGGGCGTTACGGGCAAGCAGTGGGATGCTGCTAGGTGGGCAGACTTCGATGCCGACGGCGCCATCGATCTGGTGTTGGTGCGAGAAGATCTCGCGGCAATCTGGCGCAACAACGGAACGAACTTGTACCTACACGGTTCATTTCCCTTGGAGGCCGGGAACTCAGCGGCCCTTTTCGACATCGACAACGATGGAGATCTCGATCTCTACGTCGTCCAAGGAGCACCGCGCAACGGATCTCTTTCCGATGCCAACCTTCCCGATCTGCTCTTCGTGAATCGAGGTGGATCGTTCGCACGGGCAAGCTCAAACGCGGTTCCGGGCCCCCAGGTTGGCAGCGGAGAATCGGTGTCGGTCAGCGACTTCGACAGGGATGGCCGTCTGGACCTGTTGATCACCAATGGCTATCTCGAGAAGCCCGGCCCGACCACACTGCTTCGTAACATCTCGAGGACCGGGAACTGGGCCGCCATCCAGATCCATGGGGATCCTAAGAACCCGCTCGGTTTTGGAGCGGTCGTTAGGGTCCGCACGTCTCAGGGCACGGCGTGGCAGTTCGTGACCGACCAGATGTCGTTCCACTCGCAGTCCGAGGTTGGCTATCTGCACCTCGGGCTAGGTCTGGCCTCTGCGGGAAGGGTGAGGGTCAAATGGCCCGATGGGAGCAAGGACTGTTTCTCGATCGAGGCAGCGGAGACGATCGAGTTGCACAAGGGGTCCTGGGGATGCTGAACACCAAGCGAGGCCGTTAGGACTCGGTTTCGAGAGCTTCCCGAAGTTGGATCAGGGTTCGATTCAGCAGCCTGGAAACGTGCATCTGAGAGATTTCCAGTCGCTCGGCGATCTCTGACTGTGTCAGTCCCTTGTAGAAGCGCAGATAGAGGATCCGTCTCTCGCGTTCGGGCAACTTCTCCATCTCGGGTGCAAGCGACGCCCGGTACTCCAGGTTCTCCAGAGACTCATCTTCGGAACCAAGCTGATCGGCGAAGGATGTGGTGGCACCATCTTCGGTGTCGATCGGGGCGTCAAGCGACGCGAAGTTGTACGCCTGCGCGATCTCAAGCCCTTCCAGCACTTGTTCCTCGGTCAAGCCGGTCTGCTTCGCTAGTTCTGCAGGAGTAGGCGACCGGCCTAGCTCTTGGCCCAATGAACTGACGACCTTGGTGAGCTCGAGATGCAGCTCTTGAAGCCGGCGGGGGACTCGAACGGCCCAGCCCTTGTCCCGGAAGTGTCGTTTGAGCTCGCCAACGATCGTGGGCGTGGCGTAGGTCGAGAACTCAACCTCGCGCTCTAGGTCGAATCTATCGATCGCTTTCAGCAAGCCGATGGTCCCGACCTGGACCAGATCCTCCAAGGGCTCCCCACGGTTGCGGAAGCGGCGAGCGAGGAATTCGACCAGGCCCAAGAATTGGGCGACCAACTGCTCTCGCGCGGCGAGCTGTTCCTCCTCGGTGGTCGCCGCCTTGTACTTCTGGAATATCTCGCGTATCTCTGCGCGTTCCAGGTCCGTGCGTTCTGTCATTCGGACTTCATCTTCGAGAGCGTGAAGCCGGGAACCCCGTTGGCCTGGTCTAGTCGCGCTTCGTCCACGACGGTGGACAAGATCATCTGGGAGAACTCTGTGAGTTCGGTGCGAACCTTCTGACCGGGGGCGAGGGTTGCCGTCCCCGTGATGCTCAGCCCGGACCCCTCAACACCGAATGTGATGTTCAGATCGCCATCGCGTCCTTGGGTGCCGGTCAGATATGCACAGAGTTCGTCGACCGCGATCTTGAGGTCTTCGATCTCGTCGATCGTGAATCCGAGGCGCGATGCCAGTCCTGCGGCGATCAACCTGACTACCTGAAGGTATTCAGGAGACGCGGGGATGCTGATGGAGACCTTGTCCAACTAGTGGTTTCCCCTCTTTCCGGAGATCGAATGATGCGAGGCTAGCTTGAAGCGGCTTTCCTGGAGGCCTTCTTGGCCGTGCTGCTCTTGGTGTCTCTGTTCTTCTTGGCCTGCGCTACCGAAGCCTTTAATGCTTCCATCAGGTCTACCACCTTCGTGGGCTCCTCTTCGGGAGCGGCGGCAACCGTGATCTCTTGTCCTTCGACCTTCTTCTCTACCAATCTCTCGAGTGCTTCGCGGTAGTTGTCGGTGAAGGCTTCGGGGTCGAAGTCGGCCGAAAGCTGCTGAACGAGTTGGCGCGCCATCTTGACCTCGGCGTCGCGTACCTCGACCCTCTTTTCCATCTCTTCGAACTCCGGGGCCCTGATCTCGTCGGGCCAATGCATGGTCTCTAGTACGAAGACGCTGTCCTTGAGGCGAACGGTCGCCAGGTGTTCTTTCTCTCGGAGGGCAACCTTGGCGATCCCGACCTGACCTTCCGCTTCAAGGGCCTCGGCCAACAGCTTGTAAGCCTTGAGCCCGGAGGGGTCGGGCGCAACGTAGTAGGTCTTGTTGAAGTAGATGGGATCGATCTGTTCCAGGGGCACGAAGCTGACCACGTCGATGGCGTGGATGGAATCGATCTCGAGCGCTTCCATCTCTTCGTCGGTGAACTGAACGTACTGGTCCTTTGAGAATTCGTACCCTTTGACGATCTCGTCCCAGGTGACCTCTTTTCCGCACTTGGCACAGACCCTCTTGTACTGGATCCGGCCCCCGTCTTCCCCATGGAGCATGTTGAACTTGATCGACTTCTCGGACACGGCGGAAAAGAGCCGTACCGGGATGGTGATCAAGCCGAAGGTGATGGCGCCCTTCCATATCGCTCTCATCAGGCCTGAATGCTACCCAAGAAAGATGGCTACAAGATAGTGATTTGAATACTCTCTGTAGTGGGTAGGAAGGTGAAGTCACTCTCCGTGTCGAAGACTTGGGAACGGACGGGAACGTTGGGGCTAACAGCTTAGGAAGGGATCACAGACAGTGAGCAACGGTGACTACTCTCGGGCGTTGGGCGAGCGGCTGCGCAAGATCCGGATCCAGAAGAACATGTCTCTCCAGGACGTCCAGCAAGCCTCGGACGGCCGCTGGAAGGCGGCGGTGGTCGGTGCCTACGAACGAGGTGACCGCAACGTAACCGTCGCGAAGCTCGCGGAGTTGGCAGAGTTCTACGGCGTTCCGGTGTCTGAGATCATCCCCGAGGACGACGGGCCCACCGCCCCCGGAGAGATCGGGCGGCGCAAGCGGCTGGTGCTCGACCTCGAGAGCCTCGACAACGTTCCGCTGGAGGACCGTGACCCGATCTCACGCTTCGCTTCTGCCATCCAGGTTCAGCGGGGTGACTTCAACGGCCGGGTGTTGACGATCCGAGAGGACGATCTGATCGCGCTGTCGCTGCTCTACCAAACCTCCGCTGACGAATTGGCGCGCCGGCTCGAAACTTGGGGCTGTCTGGTAGCCAAAGGATGAGCTCTCGGCGCTAGGCCAGAAAGACGCTCGCAGCTATCACGACGAGACTGGCCCAATAGCTGCAGATGAACACGTAGTCGACCGCGCCCGGCCGCGAGGGGATGAACACCCCTAACGTCCAGATCGGCATGGCGATCAGTCCGAATAGCAGTGCATAGATCAGAGCGGGCCAACGTGCCCACTCGGCCCCCGAAGCCCAAAGGGCACCGATCGCGATGAGTACCACCGCCAGCACGGCGCCTCCGATGGCGTCGGGCAGAGGCCCACCCTTACTGAGGCGGTAGACGCGGTAGCCGAACGCCAGGGCCGCGCTGCATGCCAGAGCGATCGTAAGGACTTGTCCCCAGGCCGAGCTGTTCGCAGGGGACGCGAGTACCAATGTGGTCAGGTTCATCGAGCGTTCACGATAGCCTCACCAGACATGGGCAAGGGATCCAGACGAAAAGACAATCTGACTGGCGCTCAGAAGCAGGAGATGCGCGCGAAGCGTCTCGAGGCGCGCCGGGCAGCCAAGGCCGAAGCGGAAGCTCGGCGGCGCAAGCAGGAGCGACGCGAGCGCTTCGTCCGCTTGGTCATCATGGGCTTCGTCGTCGTCTCCCTGGTGTGGTTCATCTTCTTGCGCAATCAACAGCCCACAGAGTTCGATGGCAATCCCATCACTCAGTTCTCGACCGCTGGCGTGAATAACCACACCGGCGGTACGGTCAATTACGAGACCTTGCCGCCGGTTTCGGGCGAGCATGCTCCGGGTGCTGCACCGTGCGGCGTGTACAACCAGCAGATCCCCGATGAGACCCAGGTGCACATGCTCGAGCATGGTGCTGTCGGCATCCAGTACCTGCCCACGCTGCCCGTCGAGCAGATCAAAGAGATCGAGGCGATCGTCGAAGACTCCGAACGCAACGTCTACTCGGCCCCCTATCCCGGCATGGAATCTCAAGTGGCGGTGACGTCGTGGAGTCGCAAGATGGAACTCGAAGAGATCGACGCGCCGGCCGTCCAGAAGTACGTGGATGCCTTCGCGGGTAAGGGACCTGAGCCGGGCCAGGAGTGTCCGAAGGAGGTCGATTCACCCTTCGAGCCCCAAGCCTCTCCGAGCCCTGCTCCAGTCGCGACGATCAGTCCGGAACCCGAAGATGGTGCCGGCTCTGGTGGAGGCAAGAAGGGCAAAAGCAACGACGGCTAGGGCTTTTGTGAGAGTCGCTGCTGCGATCTGGTTGATCCAGGCTTGGGCGCAACCATCGCTCGCCCAGAGCACGACCACAGTGGCGAGTGATCTTGCCTTCCCCGTGGGGTTGGCGTTCTTGCCGAATGGCGACCTGGTGTTCTCGGAGAAGCAAGGGACCGTGCGCATCATCGAGGATGGGGTCCTTCGCGCCCAGCCCCTAGCCGTCATCCCAACCGTGTCGGCCAGTGAGACTGGTTTGCTCGATGTTGCAGTGCCGCACGACGTGCAAGGTGACCCTGCCGTCTACGCGTTCGCAACAGAGCCGAATGGCCTAACCAATACGGTGTGGCGCGTTCCGCTGGATGGGTCGGGCCCGATGCGTATCATCGAGGATCTGCCTGCGGGGACCTATCACAATGGGGGAGGGCTGGCCTTCGGAGCCGATGGCGATCTTTACGTTACGAACGGCGAACAACACGAGACCGACCGGGCCCAAGATCCCGAAGCGTTGGGCGGGAAGGTCTATAGGTACGAAGCCGATGGTTCGGTTCCGGCCGACAACCCGTTCGGTGAAGTGCCTACTTACGCGTTGGGATTGAGGAATCCTTTCGGGATCGCGATCGACCCATTGTCGGGCGATATCTGGGTGACCGAGAACGGACCAAGTGGAGACGACGAGGTGAACCGGATCGTCGCGCAAGGCAACTATGGCTGGCCCGAGGTAGTTGGGTCGGGGTGTGATGAAGAGTGCATCGATCCCGTGCTGTCGTACGGATCTACGATCGTACCTACAGGTATCGCGTTTCCCGCTTCCGACGCGCCCCGACGACTCGAAGACGTCTTCTTCTTCGCCGCTTACGGCGAAGCGACGGTGCATCAGGTAACCCTCAACGACGCTCGAACCGAGGCCGTGGCAGACGACATCTTGCTTCGATCCAAGGAACCGGTGATCGGTCTCGAGTGGGGGCCGGGCGGCCTCTATCTTTCCACCCCTAGCTCGATCAAGAAGATCGCATTCAGGAAGAACTCAAGCGATCAGCCTGAGAGCCGCATAGATCCGCGGCCTTCGCTCTCTCCCCCTATTGGAGACGACGAGGCAGAGCGTGAGGCTGCCGGCCGACCTTGGGGTTTACTGATCCTTGGGATCTTGATAGGTGGCCTGATCGCCATGCGTGTCCGTTTGAACGAGCAGACGCGCAAGGATCTAGCCGGTGACGATCCGTCTTGAACGCGGTAGGACTGCGGTGGCGGTGTGGGCTCTACTGATCGAAGAGGTTGATCGATGGAACCGATAGCGAGCGTCATCCTGATCTCGCTGGTCGTGTCGGGGGTGATGGTTTCCATCGCCTACCGGATAGCCAAACGAAGGGCGCAGCGGCAGGTCACCGGAACCCTCCGGGCGGCCTCTGCGGTCGTGGCATCGGCAGTAGCGGCCGCCGACTCCGTTGATGCCCTGAAGGAACTCGCTCAAGATCTTGCCTCGCTCTTCGAGGCGGACGCATGCGCGGTCGTCCTTCCCGATGGTTCGGGGACCCTTAGAGCCGATCCGGTGTTCGGCTTCCCGGACGAGATGGGACGCACGATCCGTACCGATGAAGGACTGGTGGGGGCCTGCTTCACGACGGGCCAGCCGCAGGTGGTTCCCGACGTGGACAAGGACCCCCGCTACGTTCGCTGGCTTGCCGATGTCCGGTCTTTGATAGCCGTCCCACTTCGCTACAAGGAGCGGATCTTAGGGGTGTTGAATCTCGAATCGAGCAAGCGACGATACGCGGAGGATGACCTTGCCATCCTCGTTCCCTTGGCAGACCAGGTCGCGGCTGCTCTCGAGAACCTCGAACTTCGGGTCGCGGCCGAGGAGCGCGCCGCTGAAGAGAGAGCCCTAAGGAACGACCTACAAGCGATCTCGGCGGTCGTTCTTGCCGGTGTGGCTTCTGCTAGCGATCTTGATGCCGCCCTTCACTCCATGATCAAAGAGATCAGCGCGCGACTGGGTTGGGAGTCGTTGGCCGTCGTGCTTTATGGCGAGGACGGATTGTTGTACACGAGGGCCTACTTCGGATATCCGGTGCACTCCACGGTCATCGCTTTCACCCCAGGTGTCGGCATCATCGGAAGCGTTGCGGTAACGGGCGAGGGTCGCCTGATCGCGGATGTGGCCGAGGATCCCGATTATCTGGACATCGTTGCGAACACGCGGGCGGAGATGTGTGTACCTCTCTTTTCGGGAACGAAGGTCATCGGGGTCCTGAACGCCGAAAGTCCGCGTCCGAACGCGTTCGACGAGGGCGATTTCAAGATGCTCAATACCTTAGGCAGACAGATGGCTGTGGTGATCGAGCGAGCACGCCTCGCCGATATCGAGAAAGAGGCGCTTCGTCTGCTCAAGGAAGCGGATCAGCTCAAGGATGATTTCATCGCGACCGTCTCGCATGAGCTCCGTACGCCGCTGACCTCGATCAAGGGTTATGCGCAGACCCTATTGGCCCGTGAGGACCAACTGGGTTCGCAGGATCGGTCGGACTTTCTCAAGATCATGGTTCGGCATTGTGACCGGCTGGCAAGGATCGTGGACACCCTCTTGCTGGTCTCGAGGATGGAAGCAGGAGAAGTGGGGAGCAAGCCGACCTACTCGAGCGTTGCGGATCTGGTCCAAGAAGCCATCGAGGCGGCGGGCGGAGACGACAGGATTCAGACGGAGATCCATCCCCGTCTGGGTCTGATCACCGACCAGTTCAAGGTCCACCACATCCTCCGGAACCTTATCGAGAATGCCTGCAAGTACTCGCCGTCATCGGTGCCCGTCTCGGTGCAAGCGGTCCAGGACGAGGATGTGGTTCTGATCGAGGTGCTAGACGGCGGAGAAGGGATCCCGGAAGGCTACGAAGACCGCGTCTTCCAGCGTTTCTACCGGCTTTCGGAACCCGGTCAAGCATCCACACCCGGAACCGGTCTCGGCCTGTATATAGCGAAGCGATTCGCGATCGACCTGGGAGGGGATCTGTGGGTGGGGCAACCGAGGCAAGGTCACTCCGGTGCGCGCTTCGTGTTGCGTTTGCCTGCTCTGCCTGCCGAATTCGCACCCAGCACCGTGCGCATAGCGGGATCAGAGCAGTAGCTACGGCCTTAGACTGTCGGCCATGAGACGGACGCTCGCAAACCTTGTCGCATCGGCAGTTCTGGCAGGTTCCCTTGCATCCATGGTCCCGGCGGCTTCAGCGGCCTCCTTGCCGCCCAGCGAATGGGTGATCGGACCGCGGGCTCGGGTCGTGATGCTCACCTTCGATGGGCAGATGCGTGCGAAGCACTTGAACGACATCCTTGCGGTGCTCGAACAGAAATCAGTGAAAGCAACGTTCTTCATGTCGGGTCGATGGATCCGCTACCACCGGGATAAGGCACGTGCGATAGTCGAGGCCGGACACGTTCTGGGTAACCGTGGCTACGGCACCGAGTCGTTCACATCTCTTAGCGAGACCGAATTGCGTGCCTCTATCGCCCGGGCCCAGGAGATCATCGCATCGGTGGGTGGGTCTCCGGCCCCCTACCTGCGGGCTCCGAAGGGTGCTCGCTCACTCGATGTTCTGCGGACCGCAGGTTCGATGGGGTATCGCTCGGTGCGCTGGACCTATCGACCGGGCGGCGGGGCCGCTTCAGCGGTTCGAGACAAGCTCTTGCGTCACGCTCAGGCGGGTGCGATCTACTCGTTGGAACCGTGGCGGTCGAGCCACCGAGCTGCGCTCGCTAAGACGATCAAGGGTTTTCGAGAGAGAGGGTTCGGGTTCCGCACGGTTGAAGCGCTGCAGAACGCGCACCCCGTGCGCTGGGATGTCACCTTGAAGCCGGGTTCGACCGGTTCGGAAGTGAAGTATCTCCAACGCAAGCTGAACGCGATCAGCTACCCGGCGGGCAAGCAAAACGGCGAGTTCGGTTACGCGACCCAACAAGCTGTCTACGCGTTCGAGAAATACAACGGACTGGCACGTGACAGTGTGGTGACGGTTGCGCAGATGCTCGATATCGCAAAGGCCCAGCGGCCAGTGGCCCCTAAGGTGGGGAGGCGCAACTTCGTCTACGTGGATATTTCCAAGCAGATCTTGCTCGAGGTCCGTAAGTCGAAAGTGGCCCACACACTGCCGGTCTCAAGCGGGAACGAGGAGTACTACGAGATGGATGGGCAGCGCTACAAGGCACACACCCCGCGTGGGAACTTCAAAGTTGAACGCAAGATCTATGGCAAGCGGGTGTCGCGGCTCGGTACCTTGTATGACCCGGTCTATTTCATCGGTGGGTATGCGGTACACGGAAGTCCGTCGGTTCCGACCTATCCGGCCAGTCACGGTTGTGTTCGCATCCCGATGTATCTGTCCAGGAAGTTCTATAACCGGACACCGATCGGCATGCCCTTCTTCGTTGTTGACTGAGGTCAGTTCTTGATGACTCGCCGTCCCCACAGGATCTGATCGTTCCACCAGCTGCCCGGTGCGATCCGATCGGTGAGTAGGACGACGTCTTTTCCTGCAGGACGTACCAGATGAAGCCAGAACAGTCGAGACCACCGGCCCCCTAGGCATCGGAAGGCCTATGGGCAAACCTCAGAGTTACTAGGAGAAGGAATCACTCGATACATCGAGAAACGGACACCAAAGGTGCCCGCCAGAAGTCTTAGCCCCGAAAGGAAGAGGATGTCGAGAACCTTGAAGGTGCTGACGGCGGTTGCGTTGGTGGGCGCGGCCCTGCCTCTTGCGGGAACGGCTAGGTCACAGGGAGTCAGGTGTCCCGATCCCACTCCCAAGCCTTTGAGTTTCTCCAAGCCTTCGTTCATCGACAAGCGCCGCGCTGGTGGCGAGCCGGTCAGCGTCGTGGCTCAAGATGGCTCGATCGTCGTATCTGCTCACGCAGGTACCACTCACCTTTACAAAGACCCCCAAGCACTGCCCGGCTCAGGCGATTTCCTCACGGGTTACTCCAACCAAACCCTTAACTGGCGCAGCGCCGACGGGGGAAAGACCTGGCGCTATGTGGGAACCGCAGGGCTAGAAGAAGGACCCCACTCTCCGACATCTTCGGGCTTCTCGGATCCGGATCTCACCATCGACAGGGCCGGCAACATCTACAACATCGAGATCAACCTCGCCAATGTGTCGGTCTTCAAGAGTCCCGACGATGGTCAGTCATGGCCTCAAGCCAACCCCGTAGCGGCTTCGGGCGACCGGCCTTGGGTGACGGGTCAGCTCGAGAATGAGGTCTTTCTCTACGTGAACCTTCCCAAACAGCTGTGGCGCTCGACCGATGGTGGGCTTACCTACTCGCTCGTGAGCACCAACTTCCCGGCCGACGGCAAGCTCGTGTCCGATCCTTCGAACCCCGAGAGCGGTCTACTGGGCCCGATGGATGAAGGCGGTGTCGCCATCAGCAAGGACGACGGCGAGACGTGGGAGGCGTATCCCGCGGCCCTGGGACCTTCTTCTCAGTTCTTCGGAGCCATCGCAGCAGATCGCTCCGGGTGGATATATGCAGCCAACGCAGGTGGGTACAACGGCGACGACGACACGACGCCGGACGGCTCGGTCACGTTCAACTACTTCAACCGCAAGACCAAACAGTGGCGAGCTACACCGATCGAGGTTCCGATCGTGCCTGGTGACGCCATGTGGCCGTGGATCGTCGCCGGTGATGATGGCCGTGCCGCTATCACCTGGTACCAGAACACGCCCCAGAACCCGGATCGTTTCTACATCTACGTTGCGTACACGATGAACGCACACGGAACGGAGGTGCGCTGCTCCGACGGGTCGCGGCGATTCATCGAGCCCAGGTTCGAAGTGGTCAACGCGTCGGGTCGCCCGATCCACGAGGGCAAGATCTGCCTGAATGGGACCGCGTGCAATGCATCCACGAACTTCGAGGGCGGGGACCGGCGTCTCGGCGACTTCTTCACCATCAACTTCGACCACAAGGGAAACATTTTCGTGGTTTCCGGTGACACGACTTTGCCGAACCCCTTGGGGGGACCGAACCCCGTTGGACATCCGATCTTCATCAAGCAGACATCGGGCGACAAGATGCTCAAGCACCCGGACCAGATCCGTGAGAGCCGTTGCCTCTACCCGCTGCCTAGCTGCTAGGTCCTCTCTGCTACCTTCTCCGTGAGTTGATATTCCCTTCCCGGCCCCCGCATCGCGGGGGCCGGTTCATGCTCGGTGAAAGGAGAAGCAGGTGTTCAAGGAGTTCCGCACCTTCGTGTTGAGGGGCAATGTCGTCGATCTCGCCGTCGGGTTGGTGGTCGGAGCTGCTTTCGGGGCGGTGGTGACGTCGCTGGTGGCAGATGTGATCACCCCCATCATCACGATCCCGGGAGACATCCCGAACTTCGAGAAGCTGACATGGACCATCTCCGGGTCTGTGATCAGGTACGGCAGCTTCCTGAACACGGTCATCGCCTTGCTGACGATAGCGGCGGCGGTCTTCTTCTTCGTTGTCAAGCCCGTCAACGCCATGATGGAGCGCTTCAAGACCGAGCCCGAGGTGCAGCAGCCCACCAAACAGTGCCCGGAGTGTCTGAGCAACATCCCTGAGGGGGCCAAACGTTGCGCGTTCTGCACCTCGTCTCAGGTCTAGCTCCGGGTAACCTCCATCTATGACCGCCCGCCGACGAACCGGAGACAACCATGCCTGAGGCCGTGAAGATGAGGGACCCAGATCGCAACCTCGCTCTCGATCTCGTTCGAGTCACCGAGGCCGCGGCTCTTGCGGCAGCCAAGTGGATGGGCAGGGGCGACAAGATGGCCGCCGACGGAGCAGCCGTCGACGCCATGCGCCTGTTGATGAACACCCTGACGATGGACGGGGTCGTTGTCATCGGTGAAGGTGAGAAGGACAACGCTCCCATGCTCTACAACGGGGAAGAGATCGGTACCGGTGATCCACCGCGTGTCGATATCGCGGTAGATCCCATCGATGGGACGACCTTGACGAGTAAGGGGATGAACGGAGCACTTGCCGTTATCGCGCTCGCCGAGCGCGGCACGATGTTCGACCCAGGTCCCTGTGTCTATATGGAGAAGATCGCGACCAGTGCCGAAGGTAAGGATGTCATCGACATCGACGCGGGCGTGACCGAGAACCTCAAGCGCCTGGCAAAAGCCAGAGGGGACCGGGTTGAGGATCTAACCGTGACGATCCTGGAGCGCGAGCGTCACGAATCGATCGTGAAAGAGATCCGCGAGGCCGGCGCTCGGATCAGGTTCATCACCGATGGAGACGTGGCTGGTGCCATCGCCGCTGCCCGTGAATCGAGCTCGGTGGACATGCTGATCGGTATCGGCGGGACCCCCGAGGGCGTGATCGCCGCTTGCGCGATCAAGTGCATGGGCGGGGTCCTCCAGGGCAAGCTGTGGCCTCGCAACGACGAAGAGACCGCCGCCGCTCGCGAAGCGGGGTACGACCTGGGCAAGGTCCTCACCGTCGACGATCTCGTTTCGGGTGAAGACGTCTTCTTCGCGGCGACCGGCATCACCGACGGAGACCTGATCCATGGGGTCCGTTATCGCGGCGAGAGCGCCATCACCCAAAGCATCGTCATGCGTTCTCGCTCGGGCACGGTCCGAGTCATCGACGCCTGGCATCACCGCGACAAGCTGGCAAGCCTCTCCGACATCGACTACTAGTTGAGCTAACTGCTAATCCTGGTCTTTGACCCAGGCGGCTAGCAGACCGCGGTAGTGGGCTATGAACCGTTCCTGTTCGTGGGCGGGGAAAGTCGATCGACATGTATCTACCAGTAGCTTGTCGAACTCTGGGCTGTCGATGTAGCCGACCATCGCCTCGTCGATCTCGGGGATGTACTTGGCGCAGAACTCGGTGTAGCGGTCGGTTTCGAAGTACGAGTCCGCAAGGCGGCGGTAGCCGGCCAGCTTCTCCTCGTAAGGGATGGCCGGATCGTCGCCGATGCGGAAATAGGCATGCATGTCTTGGTCCACGCGCATGGGGCGATCGGTGACACAGCAGAAAAGGCTCCATTTAACGAGAGTCTTGATCGCCCATGGGAAGTAGTAGTGCAGCGAAGTCAGCGCCAGGTCGGGAGCTGCGTTCGCATAGTCGATCGGATACACCTCGCCATCCTTGACGAGGGTTTCGCAGGAGTTGAACTCCCACCGGAAGAAGGCGTTGATGAGCTTACCGATGGTGACTACCTCGAGCCCCGTCTCTGGCTCGAGGAATCCATGGCTGACTTGATAACGGTCGTACATGGGCCGGTCGGCATCGAAGCGCATCACCATCGTTTCGGCCCCGATAGACAAGCTGCGAGCGAAAACGTCGAAGTTCTCGACACTCGCTTGGAGGTGCATCAAACGCTCGCCCGACTCGTCGTAGCGGGCCGCAAGGTCATCACCATCGGTGACGCGGGTAACGCCCACCCAGGCTCCACCGTCGAAGGGCTTCATGAACAGTGGGTAGCCGACCTTGGCGGCGACCTCTTGGAGGTCGAACGGAACGTTGTACTTACGGGAGGTGTCGGGGAATCGTGGATCGTCGGGTGGGATCTTGTGCGGCACCATCCAGGTCTCGGGCACCTTGAGGCCCAGGCGCATCATGGCGCAGTAAGCCGAGTGCTTGGTCATCGCTTGGAAGGTGAACGGGTTGTTCAGCAGATAGACGTCGTCCATCAGGGCGACCTTCTTCAGCCATTCGCGCGACAGCGTGTACCAGTGAGCCAGTCGATCGATGACGAGCGAATAGCGCGGCACGTCTCGCAGATTGAAGGGGTGGTAGGTGACGCGTTCGGTCGAGAAGGTGTGATCGGTCCCTTCGAACGCGATCGGCTGACCCACTTTCCGGATCAGTCCCTCGAACGCCGACGGCCAGTCTTCCTCCGTCCCCAGTACCAAGCCGATCAGATGGTTCGTCGCCATGGTGTCCCCCTTATACGAAGCGCGGTAGGTGATGAGCTATCTGAGAGCGCCACGAAGGCCAGTCGTGCGGAACATCGTGTCCCCAAAGGTCGAGCTCGTGGCGTATCCCCTTGGAGGCGAGTAACGCAGCGAACGCTTTCGTCGAGTCCAAGGCACCCGTGGTGTCTTCCCACATGCCTTGGCCGGCTACCAGTAACAAGCTGGCGCGTCCGCGGAGCCAGTCGAGATGGTCGCCCTCCATGTGTTGCACGTATGCCATCGGATTGTTGAAGTAGACGGCATCGCCGGGGTCACCCCACCCGAGATGGCCGACGTCATAGACACCTGAAAGACAGATCGCCGCGGGGAAAAGATCGGCCCGCCGCAGGCAGAAGTTCGCTGCGTGGTAAGCGCCGAAGCTCGATCCGGTGGTCATGATGTCGGTGGGCCCCCCGCAGTCGTCGAAGATGAATGGGACGACCCGGTCCAGGACCCAGTTCTCGTACGCCTCGTGACGACGGGCACGTTCCTCGATCGGAAGGCTCTTGTTGACCCAGCTTCCTGCGTCGAAGCTCTCTACGCAGTAGACCTTGACGCGTCCTTCGTCGATCAGATGGGAGATGGCTCCGATCATGCCGTTGCTCTCGTAGTCCCAAGGTGATCCTTGTTCGGAAGGAAAGACGAGAAGGGGGCGGCCCCAGTGTCCGTATGCGATCACCGTGCCGTCACCGCCGATCGAAGGTGCATGGATCGAGACCGCATCTCTTCTCATCGCCACATCCTGTTCAGAAGATCCACCAGATGGGGTTCGAAGGTATCGCGCCACCCGACCCAGTTATGCCCATCCCGGTTGGCGAACAATCGCACGTCATAGCCTTGTCTGAGCAAGGCCTCCGATACTGCCCTGTTGTTGGCGAGGTTCTCTTCGATCGTGCCGCACGTGAGCGTTACCGGCACGGGATGAGCCCAATGCTCGGCGGTTAGCACCTCGCCCACGAAGCGGCTGATCCGCCTGAATCTGACGAAACCCGACTCCTGCTTGTCGAAGCGCATCCTGAAATACGAACCGGATTGAAGGAACAGCGCCCCGAATGCAGCCGGACTACGACGGTGCGCATGCAACATGGCCAAAGCGCCGAGACTCGCGCCCATCCCGATGCGGTTGTTGCGTCCCGAGGGAGTAGGGAGACGGTCGAGCAGGGCCGGGATCATCTCCTGAGCCAGCGAGCGGGCATACGACGCAGATGCGGAATAGATCTGGTCGCGATCCTTCGGTTCGATCAGCACCGCGCGAAACGGTGGGAGGCGGTCGTGAGCAACGCAGACGTCGAAGAGGTGAGTGAGCCCCGACAGCTTTGCGTACTCGGGTCCGTCGTGGACGACGAGCAGAGGCAGAGGCTGCGATCCATCATCGCCATGCGGCCGCCAGATCTGTGTGTAGAGACGGTCTTTGATCGCCCGGCATCGCAACGAGGTCTCCTCGATGGGTCCCCTCGGTGCGTCCTCTTCCAGCCAACGGGGAGGCGTGTACCCCGGCATCTGCACCACCGACTTCGCGCCGAAGGCACCGTCGGACGTGACGGGGTTGTTCGGGTCGCGCAGCATCTCGAAACTGCCGTCTGCATGCTGAAGCTCGATCAGGTACTCGATGCGATCCGCGTTCGGAGGCCGCATCTCTAGTTGCCAGATCCCCTCGGCTTCCACGTAGACGAAGTCCGGACCGTTGCGCGGACGCTCGATCTCTTGGTAGAGACGAACCGCCAGCAACTCATGATCGGGATCGGGAAAGGTGAATACGATCCGGTCCTCTTCGATGCGGGGGCCGGACACGTCGTGGCTCACGCTCACTTCCTCTTGGGCTCCCAAGCGAATGTCTTGAATGCGATGAGGATCCCTGCCACCCCCCAGACTGCAACTATCGCAAGGTTGTTCCACTCGAACCCGTTGCCCTCGGTGAATGGTGAGAACGAGATGAGCGTCGCCTCGGCGAAGTGATAGACGGGAAAGACCTTCGCGACGGTGGTAAGCCATTCGGGTGCATCTGCCGTTGGGATGAACACGTTCGAGATGAAAAGCAGCGGCAAGATCGACGCATTGACCACCGGAGGGCCGGCCTCGACGTTCGGCAATACTCCCGAGATGGCGATCCCCAAAGCACAGAACGCGAAGGCGCCTGTGAGAACTGTCACGATGAACGCCGGCAAGGTTTCACTGGGGATCGCGACGCCGAAGAAGAGTTTCCCCACGGTCACCGTGATGGCGACCAACAAGAATGTGATGAACATCGAGTGCATGATCCGCCCAAGCATGTAGTCGCGGGTTCTCAGCGGTGTGCCTCGTTTGCGCTTGAGAACTCCCTCTTCGCGGGCGAACAGCAACGTCATGGCGTTGTTCGTGTAGGTGGCCGTGATGATGGCGAAGACTCCGATGGCCGGGACGTAGAAGGTCTCGCCTGTGATGGTCTCGCCGCTCGGCCCCGGGATGTCGCCCGAACCGAAGATGGTGGGGAACAAGAACAAGAACATCAACGGGAACATGAACGTGAAGAAGGCAGCAGCCGGATTGCGCCAGAAGGCGCGGTTCTCGAATCGGAACTCGCGCAGCGCCTTCATTGATCCTTGCCTTTCTCGGACGCCCGAACGAGTTGCAGGTAAACGTCTTCGAGCGTGGGCCGGGCCACCGACAGCCCTGCCAGGTCGACGGAGTTCTGTATCGCCCAACCCGTCAGCTCGTTGAGGATCGCGACCGGCTCCGATGTCGAGATCTCGCAGAAGCCGGTCTCGGTGGTCCGGTACGAGATCGCCGGAGGTAGCTCGGCCGAAGGTTTGACGAAGCGGATCGTCGTGATCGTGTCCGCGGTCTGAAGCAGCCCGTCGGGCGGGCCTTCGGCGATGATCTTGCCCGCCGCGATGATCGCGACTCGGTCGGCAAGAGCCTGAGCCTCATCCATGTAGTGCGTGGTCAGCAAGACGGTCTTGCCGAGGGACTTGAGGTTTCGAATCATCTCCCAGGCACCCCGGCGAGCCGATGGGTCGAAGCCCGTAGTGGGCTCGTCCAAAAAGAGGAGGTCGGGGTCACCGGCGAGGCCGACCGCCACGTCCAGCCGTCTCTGCTGGCCGCCCGATAGCTTGACTATCCGCTCGTCACGCTTGTCGGTGAGTCCGACGATCTCGATCACTTCATCGACGCCCAGCGGGTTGGGGTAATAGCCGCGGTATAGGTCGACGGCTTCCGCCACCGTCAGATAGCGCTCGACGCCGGTTTCTTGCAGCACGATCCCGATCCGCTGCTTGTATGTGGGTTCCCCTTTGCCGGGGTCGTGGTCGAGGACACTCACGGTGCCCGAGCTCCGGTGCCGGTGGCCTTCGAGGATCTCGACGGTGGTGGTCTTGCCCGCCCCGTTGGGGCCTAGCAGTGCGAAGACGTCACCTTCGTCCACGACCAGGTCTACGCCGCGGACCGCTTCGTGGCTCCCGTAGGACTTGTGAAGGCCGGAAACCTCGATCGCTTTGGCTGCCATGGCTTGCGAGCATAAGCTCTAGGGATGGATCTCTTTCTTCAAGACCCCCCTTGCTTGCCGAGCGCATGGGAGGGAGACCGCGCACTCAAAGATGCGCTCAGGTTCTATCTAGGTGACCACTTCGCTGCAGCCGAAGTGATCCTCGATGAGCTGGGGCGTTGGGCAACGGGTCCGGAGACTTTACGTATGGTCATGAGGGCCGAGAACGAGCCCGCGACCCTCATGCAGTACGACGCCTGGGGGCACCGGGTCGACGAGGTCGCCGTGTCCGATGCCTACACCGAGCTCGGCAAGTTCGGTGTCGAGCACGGGGTAGTAGCGCTGGCATATGAGCCGGAACCTTTCGGTGACCTTGCCCGCGTTGTCTGGGCTGCAGCGATCTACCTATGGGGACCCTCGTCGGCGCTGTACTCATGCCCGATCGCGATGACCGACGCGGCCGCTCGGACCTTGTTCGAACACGGCGACGCCACCGATACCGAGATCGCCCAACGTCTGATCAGCCGCGACCCGGGCTTCGCGTGGACCAGCGGGCAGTGGATGACCGAAACGGCAGGGGGATCTGACGTCGCGCGCACCTCGACGGTCGCGCGCCTCCAAGGCGATGAGTGGCGGCTTTACGGAACCAAGTGGTTCACCTCGGCAACGACGTCTGAGATGGCCCTGACGCTGGCGAGACCCGAAGGGGCACCGGATGGGTCGCGGGGGCTGGGCTTGTTCCGGGTCCACCGGATGCTCGATGACGGAACCCCGAATGCGATCTTGGTGCGCCGTCTCAAAGACAAGTTAGGAACAAGGTCGATGCCGACGGCCGAACTCGAACTAGAGGGTGCCCTCGCCCACCCTGTAGGAGATCCTCTCGATGGCAGAGGTGTCGCAAAGATCTCCACCATGCTCAACATCACCCGGCTCCATAACGCGTTGGCTTCTGCCGGTGCTTTGGCTCGGGGCCACGCTTGGGCATCGTCTTTCGCCGAGTCGCGTGAGGTGTTCGGGCGCAAGCTCGCCGCTCAACCAGCACACCGAGTGACCCTAGCCGAGCTGGCTGTGGACAAGGCTGCGGCCTTGGCTCTGTCGTTGCGCTGTGCCCATCTGATGGGACGTATGGAACACGGTTCGGCTACCGCCGAAGAGGTCGCGCTCTTCCGAGGGTTGACCCCGGTCACAAAGCTTTCAACCGCTCGTTGGGCGGTGGCGGGAGCTGCCGAAGCGATGGAGGCACTCGGTGGCGTGGGCTATTGCGAGGACTCGGGTATGCCTGCGCTGGTCCGCAACGCCCATGTCCTGCCGATCTGGGAAGGCACCACCAACGTCTTGTCGCTCGACCTGCTCCGAGCTGCGCAACGCTCGGATTCGTTCACGGCATTGCTTACCGACTGCGAAAGAGCTGCCGCGGTGGCTGCGGGTACGGCCGGCATGGAACAACCCGTGGCGGCGGTCCGGGCCTCGGTCGACGAGCTCAAGAAGCGGTTCGAGGATGCCGCCTCGGATCTCGATCGACTACAAGCGACGGCGAGGTCCATCGCTATGGGCGCGGCAACTACCTACGCGTGCGCGCTGTTGTGCGAACAATCCACCGCGCTGGGCACCGAAGGTGCACCCACCGCTGCCGCCGCAAGACGACTAGCCGAGCGCGGCCTCACCGGACCTGCCCCCTTCGCAAGCGACATCCCCAACGACCTCTAGTTCGGGGGTTCGAAGGTTCGGGGGTCTTCGAGGTAGGCGCGGGCACTGGTAGCAAGGCGGGCTGCGTGGTAGCCGTCGATGTAGCGGTGGTCCATGGTCGCACTCAGGGTCAGGATAGGGCGAACGACGATCTGTCCGTCTCTCACCACGGCTTTCTCGGTGACTTCCGATACGAGCACGAGGAACGGGATGCGGTAATAGCTTGCCAGGGGCGCGTACGCGTGTTGGATCCCAAACATCCCCACCGAGGTGATCATGGCCGAGCCGAACGCCTGGCGGGGGAGTCCCTGCTTCTTGAGGTCCATGTCCCGGTCCGACGTGAGCCAGGCTGAGAACCGGATGGACCACTTCAACAGGCGGCGAGGCGTGCTCGAGATCATCTTCTTGGTCTTGCCAAGCTCGGTGTCGTCGCCGGTCTTGATGCGTTGCGCCCGGTCGCGCAGCTCGCGCGCGATCTCGACTGCGGACTTCCTATCGGCGTTCTCGACCTTGACCCCCGAAAGCTCCGAGCCTTGTCCCGCGGAAACGATGAAGAAGATGTCGACGGTGTCACGCTGGATGAAGTGGCCCCGGTACATCCGGACGTTCAGATCGGGGTGGTCTCCGAGTGCTTTGGCGATCGCCTTTCCGGCCATCGTCGTGACGGTGATGGGTACCTGGGCCTTGTCTCTGGCCTCACCGATGAACCCAAGAAGCTCGGTTGCGTCGATCTCCAGGTCGCCGTAGATCTGTGGATCGTTGGGGCTGCCCCACGCCGCCGCAGCGATCTTGCGCCAGCCCTGGATCTTCTTCTTAGATCCCACTGCTCACCCCCTTGCGCGGCGCAGAGTCTACGCCTCAGCGTTCGTTGCGACCCGCTGGGTGGAAGTGAAGATCGAGTGCCATCCACATCGTCTTGGAGTGCGGATAGAAGAGCACTGGAAGCAGACCGTTGGTGATCAGAGCCACGAGCATTACCGGCCCCCACAGGATGTCGGGCCAGGTAGATAGCAGCGTTCCGACGAAAAAGGCGAAGAACCAGACCTCGCAGGCAGCGATGTTCATAATCATCGCCCCGGTCCAGTAACCCTCCTCGCGATAGAAGTTGTAGCCGCAGACATCGCAGCGTTCTTTGAGCTTGAAGTAGGACTCGAAGGCTTTTCCTTGTCCGCATCTGGGGCAGCGACGTCGGAACCCCCGCATCGCCATCGTGAACATCCCCTTGCTGTAGCTCTTGCGTTGCGACACGTTCTATCTGTCCTCACATCTCGGGTGCCGTTCGGGTTGTAGCTTGCGTGACGGTAATGACTATGACGCTGCCACCATTTTGGACCTTGGTCGAACAACACGGCGCAGAGCTGATGCGTCACGCGCGCCGTCTCGCCGGTGACGACGCGGAAGACGTGCTGCAAGAGGCATTCATGCGCGCCCTGCGCTCATATGACCGCCTGGAACGAAGCGATCACCTTCGAGCGTGGCTCTACCGGATCACTACTACCACTGCCTTCGATCATTCGGCCCGCCACCGTGGCGAGGTGCTCATGGGAAGCGTTCCCGAGGCGCTGAGCCAGGATGGCCTCTACGACGACGCCTTCGAGAGCTTGCTCGCCGGGCTGTCCGACACCGCGCGAGAGGCGATGACGCTTCGTTTCGTCGAGGACCTCCCTTATTCCGACATGGCGACGCGCTTGGGATGCAGCGAGCAAGCCGCCCGGCAACGTGTCTCGACCGCCGTACGCGAGCTCAGAAGGAGGCTTTCATGAGTCTCGACCCGAAGTTCCTGGAGCGGTTCGCCAACGCAGCGGTGTCCGAGGGCCTCGTCGATGCAAGCTTTGCCGAGATCGCAAGCCCGATCGGCCGTTTGGTTGTGGTTCAGAGCGCGGCGGGGGTATGCCGCATCGCGTTCGCCGAAGAACCAACCGATGTGGTCCTTGATCAGGTCGCAAGGGTCGTGGGACCGCGGATCATCTCTTCGCGGACCGAAACCGCTGCGGTCACCGATGAGCTTCAGGCTTACCTCGCGGGAGAGAGCGCCACGTTCGACGTGCCGGTGGACTTGTCGCTGATCCGGTCGGGTTTCCAGCGGGCGGTGCTCGATGAGCTGATCCGCTCGGTTGGTCCTGGCGAGATCTTGACCTATGGACAGTTGGCTGCTCGGGCCGGTAACCCCAGGGCGGTGCGTGCGACCGGCACGGCCTTGGGGCGCAACCCGGTTCCGATCATCGTTCCGTGTCATCGGATCTTGCCCAGCTCGGGTGGGGTCGGGAACTACGGTGGCGGGTTGGACCGCAAGCGTTGGCTGCTCGCGTTGGAGGGTGCCCCTCTCACCGCGCGCGGCCGGTAGGCCTCAGGTTCTCGCTAGCTTCGAGTGGCTATCGAGTTCGAAATAGCACGCTCCGGCGCGACCCGCTCCCTCTGCTCTCGTTCATTACCAATGACAGACGGGGTGATGGACAGGAGGATCGATCATGAGTGGGACGCGGGCACTGCAACGTTGGGCGATATCTCTAGCTTGGGTCGTGGTGGCGTCTACGACGATGCTCGTCCTCGCTCCGGTGGCAACCGCCAACCACGGCTCGCGCACTCTGGAAGCAACGCCTGAGAACACCCGGATCGAGGTCGGGGACACCTACCTACTGACGGTGGTGCTTAGCTCGCTCGCAGATGTCTCGTCCGGCACCATCAACGTCGATCTCGAGAACCTCGACGGCGCCAACGATGTCGACGCCACCAGCTACAACACGCCGGATCTGACCTGTTCGATCCCTGCAGGAGCGGACAACTGCAGCGTGTCCTATCAAGGGACGACGGCAGGAGTGGACCTGTGGGCGGCGTGGATCGACCACGACGGTCTTGACTCCACCGAAGAGGTGGATGACAAGGAGGGCCGAGACGAGGCCAAGGACCCGGGTGACGGGGGACCGGGTCCGTGCTCGACACGCAAGACCGAGCCTGATTGCACCGATGTCGTCAGGGTCAGCTGGGTTTCCGGTGGTGGAGCTGCGCTGGATTGTGACGACCGAGGAGCGCCCGACAGTGAGCGCGAGGTGCTTCCGTCGGGTGGGGGCGCCGCGAGCAACGAGACTTACGACTGTCTCGTGACCGACGAGCTCGGCAACCCGACCAACGACGCCGATCCCGTGACTTCCGGCGTGCAACCGATCGCTATCTCGGTCGAGATCGAGAACGGGGTGAACGACCCCGACAGTCAGGACGGCGCCTCCTACGACACCCCCGACTACACATGCACCGCAGGTGAACCCGAAGGGACGGACACGGGAACGTGCACGATCAACGTCACACAGAATGAGAACGAGAACGGGTCCACCGCTCCATGCTTCTGGGTCGGTGATGCTGCGGCGGGGGCCTCTTTCTGCTCGAATGAACCGACCGGCGAGAATCAGGCGGCCGATGGTTCGGACCAGGGAAATGACCTGGCCGATCGCGCGGAGATCACCTGGACCGAGCGTGCTGCAGCAGGATTGGATGTGGAAACCGAAGAGGACGCACAGCCGGTGGGTGGCGAGACCTCGGCTACCGCAAACGTCTATGACCAGTTCGGCGAACCCTTCGTCGGCGACACGATCGTTTACTTCGAGCACCTGAAAGGCTCGCCCAGTGACCAAGATGGCAACACCCCTGCCTCGCCTGACCTCCAGTGCACGACCTCGGACTCGTCGCAATGCATCCTTACCTACTCGCAGCCAGGCATCCCTGGCCAGGACCTGCTCTGCGGTTGGGTCGGCCAAGAACCGCTGATCGTCGGAAGCAATAACTCAGGGACCTGTGGTGGGGAGAGCCTCGCCGACGCAGACGACGCCCCCGGAGAGTCCGATCCTCCAGAGCCCGGCGAAGACTCCATCGATGTCTTCCGGCGGGCATGGCAGAAGCCGACCACCGCCATCGAACTCGAATGCTCGCCAGAAACCGCCACGCACGCTGCCGGCACCGGAGCTTTGGTGCGTTGTCTGGTAACCGACGCCACCGGTACCCCGGTTAGCGATGCGGAGGTCGATATCGAGCTCACAGGTGCGAACGATCCCGATGACGGCTATCTCGCCGCAACACCAGAGCTGTCATGCATCACCGGCGTACAAGGCATTTGTGAGGTGCTCCATGGAACGGGCGGGTACGGCAGGACCTCCGAGGCAGGAGATACCACCTACCGGGCGTGGATCGATCTCGACAACCGCAATCAGTCCACCGAAGCAGATGAAACCGAAGGTCTGGATGAGTCAACCGTCCCCGGCATGAGCGCCGAACCAGATATCACCGACGTTTTCTCCAAGACGTGGACCGATTCGGCCGGCAAGTGCACAGTGGTCGGGTCTAACGGGGACGATCGTCTGGTTGGGACCTCTGGCCGAGACGTGATCTGCGGTTTCGGTGGCGACGACAACATTAGTGGATCCGGCGGAAATGACCTCATCCTGGCGGGGAAGGGAGCAGATCAGATCGCCGGCGGTGATGGGAAGGATTCGATCGAAGCAGGCGGCGGCAACGACGTCGTCTTCGGAGGCGGAGGCCACGACCGTATCGACGGTGGAGATGGGCGGGACAAGTGCCGCGGAGGGCCGGGGGATGACAAGGTGAGCCGCTGCGAGAGATGACGAGAGAGCACTAGAAGGGCTATGGGTTGCAGCCCGGCTACCCTGGACCGATGAGTAGGCGATACCTCTCTCTTGTTCTAGCCCTGTTAGCCGGGGTGGCCCTCGTCTATCCAGGTCCGTCTATCCAGGCCTCGCCGGTTTGTGCCGAGCCTCCGCGCGAGATCTGTGGGGGACGGATATTCGGTGAAGCCGAGAACTCGGTTTCCTTCGTGCAGCATGACAACAACGAATATGCGGACGGGTTGCTGGCACTGGCCGAGGAGTTCCCACGCTTCGTGAAGGTCCGGACCTTCAGCGAGATACTCGGCAAAGAGACGCTATCTGCTGGGGGCCGCGACATCTGGATGATCGAGATCACCGACTTCCAAGCGCCCGAGAAGGACAAGGAACAGGTCTTCGTTTCACTGTCGGTGCATGGGTCCGAGCGCGCCGGACTTGAAGGTGGTGTTCGCTACGCCGAGGACCTTGCGCGCTGGGCGACAGAAGAACCCGAACGGGAGCTGCGCAACGGGACCGAGGATGACAGCACAGGCGTGAGCGTCGCAGAGGCGCTGCGCGGCGTTCACCTGTACATGAGCAACCTGAACCCCGACGGTTGGGCGGCCGGCGACGCGGCGAACGGCGGAAGGTTCGTTCGCAGCAACGCCAACGGCTACGACCTGAACCGTCAGTTCCCCACGAAGGGGTGGACGAATGCGTCTTACGAACCACTCAGCCAGCCCGAGACGAACGCATGGGTGAAACTCGTCAAGGCAGAAGAACCGACCACGGCGTCAGACCTTCACGGCGAGCTCAACTCGGCGAACAACGCGTACACCGACATCATGTACCCGGCAGGTCAATGGAACCCCAAGGAACAAGCTCAGGTTGAACGTCTGGCGCGCCACATGGCCTCGAACGTCGCCCGCTACTTCGAGCAGGGCGGGATCGATGCCGGTGACGTGACCGGAGTCGCAGGGACAAAGCCTGCGGAGTACGCGACCGCGTACGATGTTGTTGGCTACGATGACTCAGGCTTCATGGGCGATTTCTTCAGCGAACAGGTAGGCGCCGTTGAGGTCGACGTGGAGCATTTCCTCAGCCATGTGGTCCCGAACTCGACCTGGGTGCCATCGCACGAAGCGGCTCACATAGCGGCGGTCCGTGGCGAGATCGAGACGTTGATCGTGGAGGCTCTGGTGACTCGCGATGTGAAGGTGTCACTGGATCTGGGCACGGTTGGGTACCTGTTCGACCCCAAGCGGGTTCGCTCGAGTGATGGATACGGGGGGCCGAAGCCTCCCAAGGGCATCGATCCAGAGCCCTACAACGTGTCGCGCATGACCTATCTGAAGGACCTCTCCCGATTCGCCAAGCAGCCGTTGCGCAAGATCGAAAGCGGCGAACTAGACGCTGCCCATCTTCGGGGACTCGACACCTTCGTGATCGCTGGGCGCACCTTCCCGCGTGATCCCGATGGCAGGAAGCCACGCAAGACGCGTGTCGTTACGGCATTGAAGGATTTCGTTCGAGGTGGAGGCAATCTAGTGCTGACAGACGGCGGCTTGAAGATGCTGCCGCGGCTCGGGATCGTGGGTAAGGATGAGATCGTGAGGACCGTCCACAACGCTGGACACATCAACGTGGAAGACTTCGAGGACCCCTATCTGAAGGGTGTTCACACCACGGCATCTCAGACCTACTACGCGGTGCCACTCGGTTACACGGTCAACGAGGACGCTGCTCCTCACTTCAGCGTCACGAGAGCCGCGTGGGAGCAAGCGGGGGGTAAGAGTGTCGGCTACGTCACCGACGAAGATCGGATCGGCCTGGGCCGTATCGAGGTGGGTGACGGGACGATAGGGATCTTCGGGGCGTTGTTGCCCGACCCTACCGAGGCTTACGACCATTGGTTCGGCCTCGCCGACTACGCGGTCACCGTCGCGGGGGGCCAGATCCTCAACAACATGATCGCCAACTAGGTCTTCTCACAACAAGAGAAAGGGCGCCGGACCTGGCGCCCTTTCCACGCGATCCCGAGCAGCTATATGGCCGGCGGGTCGTAATCGGCTGCCGGGACGTCAGGTTCCTGGCAGCTCGGGACGCCCTTGTTTACCGGGTGGTTATCGGTGTTGTAGGGGCCACCGCCACACACATCGATGTTCCAACCACTCAGCAAGAACACCGCCTCTTGCCAGCCGGCCGCAGGTTCGCTGCGTGGGTGACCGTGAGGATCGCTTCCTTCGGAGGGAGCGAGGTTTCCGTTAGGGGGGGTGGCGTTGCCGCTGTCCCAGTAGATCAGCGACGATCCCTTGTATGGGTAGGAGGTGAGCTCATAGAAGGGGTCGAGCGCCCAGTGGCGGCCGGGCCCTAGACCCTGCATGACGTTGGCGCCGATGGTGCGAGCTTCGACCTCGGCGGCGACGTTGGCGACCTGGTGGTCACTGTACGCAACCTGCAGCATGACTTCGTGCTTGGGGGTGTTCTCGTAAGGGTCGTCGGTCATGTGGGCCGCGTACCCGTTGCTTTCGCCACGATCCCACAGCATCTGGATCAGAGCGAAGCCGATCTGACGTTCGATCGGGTCCTGGTACGCCGCGTAGTAGATCTCTGCGTAGGAACCTTCCCAGTCGACGCTTCGGTTCAGCAACGTGGAGTAGTTCATCCCCGGAACTCCAAGGATCGCACGGTGGATGTCCGGGGAGACAGCCACCAGCGAGCCACCCATGATCCCGCCCTGGCTGTTGCCGTCATAGGAAAGGTGCGTCTGCCCCGAGGGCGTGGCTGTCTTGATGACATCCTTGCCGTTGTCGCCCCGGAAAGCCTCGTGGGCTGCGAATCCCTGTGGGTGGACCATGGCCCGGCCCAGGTACATGAAGTTCAAGAAGCCCTGCTGCGCCCGATCGGCGAGCGACGGGACGTTAGAGATGTCGGTAAGGATCGCGGCAACGGTGGGCAGGTCCGGGGACGACATTCCCCACCAATCCGCCGCGCAACCCCAAAAGGGGCCGTTGCGCCTCGGCGACTTCAAGTCGCCGAGCTGTGAGCGGGTTCCTAGCAGCCCGTGCCCGTAAAGGACGCCGTGACGTTTCTCGCTCGGCTCGCCATCCTCGGAGATCACCACGTCGCACATGAACGGAACCTGCACGGTCGATTCGACGGGATTCTGGTCCGGCAGCGTGTCGCTATCGGTGGGGTCTTCGAAGAAGCGGGAACCCGGTGCCGGAACATCGTAGGGAAGCTGGTTCCCCTTGACGTGACCCTCTGTCTGCTGGATCCGGTCCATGTAGTTCGGCACGGTGATGCGACCCTGCACCCGGCGGATCACCTGACTGTGGTCTCGTCCTCGCGAGTCTTTCCAGCCGTCGTTCCTGTTCTCCACACTGTCTACGACGAACTGCGGAGAGGCTCCTTGAACCTTGCGGTCCGAGAGATCGGTGTCACCCAGTTGAGCGAACGCGTCGTCACGGATGTGCAGCATGCGCTCAGACAGGTTGCGCTCGCTGGCCACGGTGAAGTCCCATGCCAGGTAGAGGTCGTCTTTAGCGATGCCGGCCTTTTCGAGCACGGGGAAGATGTTGTCGTCGAAGTGCTGCTGGCGAGCGACATCGTTAGATGCGCCGTTCTTGAACGCAGTGAAGGTTTCTCCCGCGGCGATCTCGGTGCCTGCCGAGTCCTTGAGGTTGCGCAGCGCGACGACGTAGCGGTGTCCTTCGGTGAAGTTGATGGCCGGGCGCATGATCAGCACTTGTTCGCCGGCAGAAACCGCGCTGGGATGCTGATCGAGCTCGCTCCAGAATGGGTGACGCTGTCCGGTCTCGGTGTCGATGATCACGATCGGTGCGTCCGGGTTCTGGTACAGACCGATGTCGGCGATGTGGTCGCGGTGATCGAAGTATCCCTGCTCGTTGACACCCGCGGTGCTGTGCGGGCGGTCTGCCGTACCCCAGGTTTGCTGCAGGTCGATGCCCGGCACATAGGTCATAACCATCGATCCGGGGGAGAAGCCGTCGTTGCGGTTCCACTCGCTGGGATCCGCGGGCTTGCCCTCACCACCTTCGGTCACTTCGGTGCCGTTGCGGGGCATGGCGTCGATCGAGAAGTTGATGCGCCGCCCCGTGTCGGTTGATCCATCGGCGACGGTAAAGAAGTCGCTAGGGAAAGGCAGCAGACAGGCGGCGGGGTCAAGCGGATCACACGTGACCGCCGTCGTTGCGGGAACCAAAGGCTCGACGAGCTTGATCGAGGCTCCCGCCGAGGGGATGCCTAGGGATGCTGCGGCAACGGCTGTAAGCGTCGCGGTCAGGTAACGACGAACGCGTGACATCGAGGAGGTCTCCCTTTCGAGGGCCCTTTTGGGGCGAAACGTGTACGTTTTACCGGGATTTGGACGTTTAGTGCATTTCTCCTGCAGCAGCAGGGAGGCCTAAGGCAGCAGTGGGAGATCCTGGCTGAACAACGCCTCCCTGAAGACCGGCTGGCCGCTCATCTCACAATCAACGACGACTATCGAGCCTTCAGAGCTCGCCTCGCACTGAACGAACAGGTCCGCCCATTCCCGCTCGGTCCGAACCGACCTGCCTTCCTTGAGGGTGTCTTCGAGGCCTGCGGCGATCTCGGGGGCTCTATCTTCGTTGGGTGCAACCACGATGAGCAGGTCGTGGAAGGTGCCGTCAGCAAAGGATTCGCCGACGGCAAGGATCTCGGCGTCGGATCCCTCCAGCAAGCCAGCGGCGGAAGGCCCGCGGACGAGGATGGCGTTGTATGCGCCCTTTGCATCGAGCGTCGTCGCGACCTCGAGGTAGGAGGGATCGTCGATCAGTTTGGCGCCGTCTCCGGTTGCTGCCGAGATGGCGGATTCCATCGCCGAGGTCTCATGGGTCCAGATGCCGCGATCCTCCTGCAGCCACAATCGCCCTCCGATCCCCAGCGGCCGGGCTGCTGTCGCCTCGCCGGAATCCTGCTCGGGATCGGCGCCCCAACTCAGATAGGTCTCGCCCTCGTACTCGACCTCTTCGAGCAAGTCGCTCCATACGGCGTCGGCGGCCGTAGCTTCCGATACCTGTTGTTCGTCGAAGTTCCCCAAAGCCAATCGCATGAATCCAGGGCCGGGCCCGGTTTCCACCAGAAGATCGACATCGAGAACGCTGAACCCCAATTCGTCTCTGAACGCGTCGACGTCTGCGCCCGTGAACCAGTCTCCGGCAACGGCACCGGCCTCTTCATCGCTGGGAGGACTGAAGATCGAACTGAGGTAAGCCTCAGCCTCGGCGTTGGTTGCATCCGAGGCAGGCCGCTCGGTCTCGTTCAACTCGCTGATGCGAGCGTAGTTGCTGATGAAGATCGTGCTCTGTTCCTCAGGCAGCGTTGGGAGGAGCGAGATGGCCTCGACCATCACCTTCGGATCCGAACCGTCGCTACCGAACATCGTGCAGCTCGAAAGAGTCAGGACGCCGATCGCGGCCCCACCGAGCAAGCGTCTCGTCAACATCGGCTCACCATATCTATCCGGTAGCAAGGAGCAGGCCTCGCTGGGCATCCGGCTCTTGTGGGACGGGCAACCTACGCTCATCATTGAGAGTCTGATGGGAATGAAACGCACGATCGCAGCATCGATGGCGGCCGGTCTTCTACTGGCCGCATGCGCAGACGACGTATCGCCCAGGGATCCGGCGGCCGAAAAGCCCAGTCCTGATGTCTCGTCCTCGGCTCCATCACCAGAGCCCACGCACGAGCCCTCACCCACCGGAGACACGAGCTCGGTCGAGCTCTGGTACGTGATCGAAACCGATACCCCAGAGGGCGCCGGCCTGTTCGCCGTGCATCGAGACGTCCCCTCAACCCAGGCGATCGGAAGAGCTGCTCTGACTGCTTGGTTACAAGGCCCTACTCGCGAGGAGCGCGCTGCCGGTATCACCTCTCTTGTTCCCGAGGGAGCCGAGCTGCTCGACCTCTCTATCTCTGATGGCACCGCGATCGTGGATCTCAGCGCGGAGTTCGAGAGCACGGGTTCGGGGACCTTCGGGGAAAGGCTATTGCTGGATCAGCTGGCCTGGACTATCACCCAGTTCCCGACGGTGGATCGAGCTCTGCTCAAGATACGAGGTGAGTTCAAGGACGGTTACCTGGGGCATGGTTTCGTCATCGACACCGACACTCCCCTCAAACGCAAGAAGTCGGCGCCCTTGGCTCCCATCCAGGTCAACTCCCCAGGCTTCGGCGACACGTTCTCGAGCGGCGACGTGGTCGAGGGAACGGCGAACGTGTTCGAAGCAACGGTTTCATTGCGGTTGCTCGATGCAGAGGGCAACGTACTTTTCCAAGGGTTCACCACCGCAACCTGTGGTACCGGATGCCGCGGCGATTACTCAGCGGCGATCGATTTCGAGATCGATTTTGAACAAGAGGGCACGTTGGAAGTCTTCGAATCGTCCGCCGAGGACGGCTCCGACATCCACAAAGTCTCGATCCCGGTCACATTGCAACCCTGACCGCGATCTGCCGACGCTCTCCTCAGTTTCCACCCTCTGGGGAGCCTGTTGCACAAGCCCGGTGGTCCCCCTAGTTGGTGAGAAGCGACAACAGCCGGCTGCCTCGAAGTCCATCGCCGTCTCCTGATGATCATCCAGGTGGACGTCAGGAAAGGTTGCGACAAGACGCATGGAGCCCCGCGGCTGTTAAGGAATTGCTGAATCAAGACACTAAGAGTGAGCTGAACGTTCCTAACCTCAGTTCGCTCGGGTTGTCGGAAGTTTTCCAGGTCCTCCTCGGATCGATGATGCGAAGACCGCCCTGGGCGGTCGGCGTGTAACGTCGGTAGATGGGGATGCGAGACGCGCTGGACGTGCTGCAGGAACGTCCGTTCCGCTATCAGTTCCTCGCTTCTGCCACTTCGGTGCTCGGGGACAACCTCGTCCCGGTCGCCCTCGCGTTCGCGGTTCTCGACATCACGGGATCGGCGAGTGATCTCGGACTGGTGCTGGGGGCTCGAACCGGAGCGCTCGTCGTGTTCATGTTGGTCGGCGGCGTGTGGGCGGACCGGGTCCCGCGTCAGCGATTGATGATGGTCTCTGACCTCGGGCGAGCCGCCACGCAGGGCACACTAGGGCTCCTGTTGATCACGGGCACGGCCGAGTTATGGCACTTCGTCGTCTTGGAGGTCCTCAATGGTGCAGCGTCGGCGTTCTTCCAACCGGCGGTCATCGGCCTGACACCAAGAACCGTTAGCCCCGCCCGCCTTCAGCAGGCGAACGCATTGCTGTCGTTCAGTTACAGCAGTGCGGCGATCGTCGGTCCCGCCCTGGCCGGTGTAATTGTCGCCACCCTCGGATCGGGCTGGGCTCTCGCTATAGATGCCATGACCTTCCTGATCAGTGCCATGTTCCTGCTGAAGATAAGGCTGCCCCCCTCCGCCCAGAAGGTCGAACGAAAGAGGTTCCTCACCGACCTCATCGGCGGGTGGAACGAGGTGCGAAGCCGGGCATGGGTATGGATCAGCATCCTCAACTTCATGATCTTCCAACTGCTGGCCTTGCCCACTGTCTTCGTCCTCGGGCCGTTCATCGCCGAGCGGTCACTTGGCGGGGCCGGTACGTGGGCGGCGATCGTGACCGCTGGAGGAATCGGCTCCCTTGTCGGAGACGTCTTCGCTCTAAACGCCTCACCCAGACGTCCCCTGCGAGCGTCCTTCCTTCTAGGTCTGCTCGCCATACCGATGCTCGTGACGCTTGGGACGGAGGCCCCACTGTGGATGCTCATAGCGGCTTCGGTTTCGTGGGGTCTCTGCATGAGTTTCGCCAACACGCTGTGGTTCACCGTGCTGCAAGAGCGGATACCGGACACGGCGTTGTCACGGGTATCGTCGTTCGACTGGATGGGGTCCACGGTGCTCCGCCCCATCGGCTTCGCAGTCGTAGGTCCGATAGCGGCAGGAATAGGACCGGGAACCACCTTGATCGGAGCAGCCATCGTCCTCACCGTGGTCGAGTTGGGCACCGCATCTCTACCGCAGATCTCGAAGATCCAACGACTTAGCACCGGCAAAGGCCCCCTTGATCCAAGCGAGCCAGCGGACCAATACAGGTAAAGCTTCCGGAGTAGGTCTACCGGACCGAGTACGAGATGCTCAACTTTTGAGATTCTTAGGCAACCCCAGCCGGGCTCTATCGGTCGTACATCGATAGGACCGGGCAAAGGGGCCAAGATGAAGCTGCTTCGAGCCGTCGTGGTGATGGCATTGCTGCTAGCCGGCTGCGGGGGCGAGTCGCCCCCTGAAGCTTCGAACGATCTCCTATACCTGCGCACCGCTGCCGGGATCGCCGTCGCAACTGCGGGGGCCGATTCCGCGGCTTTCCAGGCCCTGGACTCGTTGCCTTCCTCTGACTGGTCAACGTTAGTGCGGGCGCAGGGGCGGGGCAACACGACGCGGGTGCAGGGCGTTGACCCTCGTTCGGGCAAGCTGGTGTGGTCGAAGGACCTACAGGGTCGTTACACGCTCAAGATCGTTTCGGCCGACGGGAAGATGGCAGCCTTGAGCTCAGCGAGAGAGAGTTACTACTCGGCCGGTCGTACGGAGACGATGCTGACGATCGTGACCGCCGATGGAAGTTCCCGCGTTCTGGAGCTGAAGGGTAATTACGAACCGGAGGCGTTCTCAACCGACAAGGAGAATCTCTTTGTGGTCGAATATCTTCCCGCCCGACGGCCCACCCACTACCGGGTTCGCAACCTCGATCTGGTCACCGGTCAGGTAGGAGGCGTCTACACGGTGGACGCAGAATTGCAGGAAGCCATGAGAGGCACGGCACGCGTCCAGACGATGAGCGCTGATGGAACCCGGCTGTACACCCTCTACACGCTGAAGGAACATGGCGAGCGCCATACTTTCATTCACGTTCTCAGCCTCGATGAGGAATGGGCGCACTGCATCGATCTGCCGGATGGGTTCCAGTTCGCCACGCAGTCCGCGACATCCATGACGGTGACCGATGACGGGAAGCGCCTCTTCGTCGGAAACGCCGAGAGCGGAGTGATTGCCGACATCGATACCGAAGGATTGAAGGTATTGCGCACGGGCCAGGTGAGCTACGGGTTGGGAACGCCGACTCATATGACGACAAGTGACGGACGCCTGCACCTGTCGAGTGGGAGGATGATAACCGTCGTTTCGTTGAGGACCTTTAAAGAGATCCGCTCGATCTTCATGGGCCAACCCATCACTGGACTACAGCCGGCCTCCGATGGTTACCGTCTCTATGTGGGACAGAGGGACCGGATCGCCGTGGTCGATGCGGTTACCGGGGACCGTCTCGGCAGTTTCGATCCTCCGGGTTTGGATCGGATCAGGCTGCTGGGTCGCTCTACACAGCAACCTTCGCAGCCGCGCTCGGGCGACACGATCGAATGTGCCTGTTGAACGGGATGCTCCAGCCCGTGCGGGGTCAGGCCGAGGCTACTGCGGCTGCATAGATGACTTCGGAGCGCAGAACTCGGCTACGTCTGGTTGTGCGATGGCGGCTCACCCCCGCTGTGAGCTTCGCTTCGGGTCGACGCGGATCCCCGGCTGTCCATCTTCGTCATGTTGTAGCGCCGTTGGTCTAGAGGTTGCGTCCGACCCACAACCCGGCTCCCACCGCGACCAGTCCAACGATGAGCGAGACCGCGATGTTGGTGATCGCCAAGCCCACGGAATGTGCCTCGCCGAGCTCCCACGTCTCGAGCATGAGGGTCGAAAAGGTCGTGTACGAGCCGAGGAAGCCAACGGTGACAGCGACTCTGAGATCGGGATGAACGACAACGTGATTCGCGAAGACGGCAACCAGAACTCCCACCAGGAAGCTGCCGCTAACGTTGATGACGAACGTTCCCCAAGGGAACGTCTCATCCACCCGGCTCACTGCGCCTGCCATCGCGTAGCGGGCCATGGCCCCGAGGAATCCTGCTGTTCCCACCCACAATATCGTCGGCATGTTTCACCTCTCTGGCATATTGCCTCGAGCCCTGGGTCTGTTCCCTTGCTCTCGTCGAGCGCGCACAGTCTAGTTATGAGGAGGGGTAAAGCTCAGAGCGATGGCTACTCTCCCGAGAGGAACCTTCGGACGAAGCCGAGCGCATCCTGCGTTGAGGGGGCGCCGAGAACCTCACCGGTAGGCCCCGAATGTCCTTCCGGCGCTCCACACAAGATCACCTTGCATGTGGGATGGGCTGCTTGAAGCTTCTCCGTGTAGTTGCCTGAGGCGATGTCCTTGCAGTGAAGCTTGAAAGCCCCTCCCGGCGGCGAATCGACGATTGTCACCGCGACGTTCGTGGCCAATGGACACGTTCGATGGAGCTCGAGGAAGCATCGTGAGTGAGCGGGGCCAAGACAGCCCTTGACGACTATGCCCTCGTTTTTGAGTTCTTGAGCGGCCCGGTGGATCAGGGAAGCGTCCTCGGACACGATCAACACGTGCGCACGCGCTCCTTTGGCCATGGCATCCCTCTCTGGTCCCTTGCCCATGTCTCATCTCTCTCCTTCGGGCCGCTCTGATCCCATCGTCGAAGGCGGGACCCGGGGAAAGAAGTGGGAGACGGCCCCTTTCAGCCGGTCCAAACGGCCCCACCGAGAACCAGTCGCACACGCGACGGCGCGCCTTGGGAGCTCTTTGACGCTAGGGTTTGTCGCCCGGGCCCCCGTAGCTCAGGGGATAGAGCACTCGCCTCCGGAGCGAGGTGCGCAGGTTCGAATCCTGCCGGGGGCACCAATGTGATGTCGCGGGGCATGGTGGACGGGTGTCGCGGAGCATAGTGGACACTCGTCAACCTTGCCCTCGCGGCTGAT
>CALMBW010000012.1 GCA_937863385.1 uncultured Actinomycetes bacterium
CACTCATTCACGCTGCTTGGTGCCTCGGGTGCGTTTGGAGCGGGACCTAGCACGGCGTGCTGTGGTCTTGGAAGCGTCGCCGGCAGAAGAACCGGTGGGCTTGGGGCGTGAAGGCGTGAGCTTGCCGGCCTTGCGGTCACGCTCGGTCTTAGCCACGTGACAAGACCAGCAGCGAGGGTCGATGTTGGGGTTGGAGGTGGGGCCGTTGGCTGCACGGGGCTCGATGTGATCGAACTCGGTGCGAAAGCGTGCTCCGCAGTCGATGCACGCCACCCCATCGAAGTCAGGCGGGTCTCCTAGCTCGAGCGCTATCTGGATCTCGACCGGGATGTGTTTGGTGAAGCGTTTGAATTCTCTGAGGTCCTTGCCGTCGTGGATCACCGCGTTGATGAAGGCACCCGTGGCGATCTGCTTGGCGATGTGGGGGTCTATCGGGCCCACGCCGGGGATCTTGCAGATCTCGTGGTCTTTGACCTCGCCCCAGCCACGCTGGGCGACGGTGTGGCTGACCAGCACCACCAACTCGGGACGCTTGGAGCGGGCCTTTACCGAGTTCCCAACAAGCATCTGGGCATAGGCGTCTGCGAGATAGGCCGCAAAGGGCTCGCGGGCTTCTTTGGCTACGGCTCTGGCCAGGCGCCGGGCGTGGGTCTCTGCTCGTGCTTGGATGGGGACCCCTACGTGGGGCTCAAAGCGCAGGTGGATATCGAGCATGCCGAGCTCGTCGGTGTGGCTCTGGGCATGGCGGGCTCGGTGCTGGCGTGAGAACAGATCGCCTTTAGCTTCGGCTACAAGCTTGATGTTGCGGGCCTTTTCTCTTAGCACCGCAAAGGAGCTTGCTCTAGCTACCTCGATCAGCTCTGTAGCGCTGCCGGGAGCTGCGTCTTCGGCCTTTGCGATCTCGCTCGCTTGCTCCAGGGACAGCGAGCCATCTCGAAGGGCATCGCTCAGCGGCGCCGAGCCCGAAAGGGTCTTGGCGACGGCGACGGTGTCTCTGGCTTTACCCATCGAGACTCCGGTCGCTGTTGCGACAACGCAGGCGTCATCGATGCGTGCTGCCAGAGCTGCGATCCCGAACGAGGCCAGGCGTTGGGCCTCTACGTAGTGCTCGAGCACGACCCGGGCATCGGCCACGGCTAGCAGCTCGGGCTCTAGCCCGGCATTGGCTTTGCGTAGTTGTTCGACG
>CALMBW010000013.1 GCA_937863385.1 uncultured Actinomycetes bacterium
CTCCGGGTCAGACGAAGCTTCCGACGATGACGGTGACGACGAGCCGGGCTCCGGGTCAGACGAAGCTTCCGACGATGACGGTGACGACGAGCCGGGCTCCGGGTCAGACGAAGCTTCCGACGATGTCGATGTCCACGAGCCGCCCGGGGTCGAGGACCCTGCTGATATCGACACCGACGTTGAAGACTCCGACAAGGACATCGACGACCCGGACGACGACTGAACCGGGCATCCAGCCCTCGGCCATCCGACCCCTACAGCAGTGCCCTAAGGACAACAGCCGCCCCTCCTAGGACCGCCAAGAGCAGCACCGCCGCGCGGAGGGCACCTGGATGGACGCGAGGAAGCAAGAACCCGCTGAGGGCCAGGCCGATCGCCTCTGCCGGAAGCAATACCAGCGCCAGGCGCAGATGCTCCCAGGTGACCATCCCCGCGAACTGCAAGGCAGCCAGAGACAGCGATCCGCCGACCAGGAAAGCCAGAGCCAGAGTCGCTCGGACCTGCGCAGCCTCTCGGTCCCGGTAGGCCAGCGCCATCGCCGGGCCACCCACGGCCGCAACGGTTGCCATAAGACCCGAGACGCTACCGGCGATCACCATGGTCACCGGCCGAGAGGTGGCACTAGCGCGTGGCGACCGATAGCTCAGCAGCCCGGCGATGACGATGGCCGAACCGGCCAAGACGGCGAGCATCCTGGCTCCGGCGACGGTAAGGACCCAGAAAGCGGCCACCGTGCCCGCGGCCCGGCCCCCCATCATCTGCACGAAGCCGGGACGGTCCACGGCCGCGTGTTCCCTGATCAACATCCAGATCTCCATCGGGAAGCCGAGGAGCAGGAAAACCACGGGGAGTGCGCTCGGTTCAAGCAGCGCCACCACCGGCCCGGCGGTCAGCACGAGCCCGAAGCCAACCACTCCCTGGATCAACGAACCCACCCCGACCGCGCACAGAGCCACCCCAAGCTCGATCGGACTCAGTGACAACATCACGGTCCGATCTTCGCATCCGTGACTGCCCCTGCTTCTGTTAACAGAACCGGCCAGCTGTTGGCGGTTTCTGTTAACAGAACGGTGGGTTAGTCGAAGTACGGGTAGGGGGCGGCAACATCTTGGGCGGTTAGATCCAGCGGCTCGATGTTTCCGTCGAGGTCGACCAGCCACACGTCTTGGCCGTCTCCGACCAACCAAGCCGTGATGTCAGAGGGCACCAAGTCACCGTTGGAGTTCACGCCGTACTCTCCGAGGAAAGCCGTGAAGGCCGCTCCGTCAAAGTCTGCGAGGCCGGAAAGGTCTGCTAGCTCGCGGCTCTGATAGCCCATCTCGGGATATGGGTCCATCTCATAGAAGCCGAGGCCCTCCCTAGAGACAACACCTTCGACGGTTTCGCAGCAGGCAGCGACGAAGTTGAGCGTGGTTCCGGTCGACGGCGCCATCAAGCGGGTTCCCAGCCCTTCTGTGGGAACGATCTCCGAAAACACCATCCGTTTCACGATCTGGTCCTTGTCGAGGATCAGATCGGCAACGCGGATGGAGCGGCCCTCGTACTCGACCTCGATGAACATCGCTTCGCCGCTTTGATCCCACGACAGTTCCGTCACCCTCATGCCGGGGATCAAGACTTCCTGCGGGAACACGGGGAACGACTCCGCAACCGAACTGCCTATGCGACTGAATGCGATGTAAGGCTGCAACGCGATAGCGCCGTTGCTGGGCAGGGCCATACCTTCGTCGATGACGTACGCGATCTGACCGTTAGGCCCTATCGCAGGTTCGGCCCCCTCGATGAAGCAACATTCCTGCCCCGATCGAAGGTCGAGGGTGACGAGTTGTGGAGTGTCGCCGGCTTCGTCACGGCGTTCGAACACCACGTAACGCTCGTCGGCAGAAACAGCCGGCGAGCTCTCGATCTGGTCGGTGTCGGTCAGGCGCTCGGTGCCACTCTCGTACTCGGCCCACAAGTCGCCGTCGCTCTCGTAAACGAAGATGAGATCGTCCACAATCGCGTCTGGGGTTGGAGATGGATCGTCGGCGACAACCTCTTGATCTTCGGGGGCGATCTTCAGCACACCGCCATCGGTACCCGGTACCCACACCGATCCCTCGCCCGCCGATACGTCGGCACCGGCATCGTCGAGCACGAGAGATTCGCCGACCACTTGTCCGGTACGGCCATCCAACTCGTAGAGGACGGAACGATCGGCGCTCTGGTCTATCGCCAGCACCCACACGGCATCCTGGTCCACATCCACGGTCAGGTCCGCGTACTCGCCGCCGATGGTTTCGGACGAGACCTCTCCCGAGTCCAGCGCCACGCGGTGTATCTCTCCCTCGGAGCCGGTCGCGATCCATGCTGCACCGAAGCCCAGCGCGAGGTCTGAGTTCTGATCGCCTGTGGGCACGGAGAAAGTCTCGACGAGCGTCGAAGCCTCGGGGCCGGGGCTCGCTTGAACGGCCAGATCGAGACGCTGTAGCTCCCCGCTTGCAGGGTCGTAGCCCCAGACCTCGCCCCCATCAGCCCCTACGTCGGTTGGTTGGAAACCCTCGTCGGATGCGGTGTCTTGAAGGCCACCCCGAAGTGTGAAGACGCTGCCTGATGACGGGTCGACGGCCCACAGGTCTTCATCGGACAAAGCGAGATCGAGGCGCACGTTGTCGCCATCGGTGAACCGATAGGGCTCGCTTTGAAGTGAGACAGGGTCGATCTTGTAGACGCTGCCGCTGGTATCTGAGGCCCACACCGAACCGAGTCCCACAACCACCTCATCGGGGGTCCCTCCCCCTAGGGGAATGGTTGCAAGCACCTCGTCGGTAGCCGTATCGATCTTCTGGATCGATCCACTTTGAGCGTCGGTCATCCACACGGCCCCCTCACCCACCGCGACCGCAACGGGCGCGCCACCCGCCGGGATCGACGCGATGACGCGGGGCCCGCTCGTGCTGAGATCGATACGGGAATCACTGCCAAGGTTCGCCTGGCTGACGAAGAGTCCGATCCCAACGAACAACGCGGTCGCGAACACGGCCTCCCCCATCGCGTAGAACCTTCGACGCCGGCGGGCGGCAAGGTAGCGCTCTCGGGCCGCGGCCGGGTCGGTGGGGTGATACTCACCTCCAACCTGCTGCAACGCGCTCTTCAGAAGTCTCTCGAGCTCGTCGGTCACTGCCTCATCCTTTCCAACTCTGCTGCAGGGCGATCTCGAGCTTCGCCCTGGCCTTGCTCAATTGCGATTTCACGGTCCCCACCGAGCAGTCGAGGGTCTGAGCGATCTCGGCTTCGGGCAGGTCATTGAAGTAGCGAAGCACCACGCACGCTCGCTGCCGTTCGGGAAGGGTCTTCACTGCTTCCCACACGAGTCGCGACGTTTCGTGTCTTTCGGGTTCCCAATCGGGGGCCTTGGTCTCGTCACGGTGATGGATGACCCGGTTGACGCGGTTCTCGATCACCTTGCGACGGATCTTGCTGCGACATTGGTTGACCACGGCCCGACGCACGTACGCATCGATCCGCTCCATGTCACGGATACGGCCCCATCCCGAGAAGGTCTTGAGCATCGCTTCCATAACGATCTCCTCTGCCTGCCCGGCGTCGCCCAGGATCACGTAGGCCAACCTGCACATGGGCGCGTAGTGACGGTCGAACAGCGCTGCGAACTCAGCGTCTCGCTCGGCCTGCGAGCGGTCCAACAGGCGGACCCCCTCTGCCACCGGTAACTGGACTCCCGTCATCTAGATCCTCCGTTCGAGGTCAAGACGCACGAGAGAGGGATCGGGTTGCCCTTCCCCAGCCCAGGCTATGCCACGAACACGCTGGCGATGCTGCCCCCGATAAGGTTGAGCCCCCCGTCCCAAGGAGGATCTGGTGGATCTCAACATCCCGGCCGAGTACCAAGAGCTGCAACGCAACCTGACCGAGTTCGTAGACCGCGAGCTGCGGCCCCTGGAGGAATCCGAGCTGGACAGGAACCGAGACGACGTACCGGTCGAGCTGAGGGACCGCATCCGGCGCCGGTCGGCCGAGCTAGGTTTCTACGCTGCCGACTTCCCCGAGGATCTCGGCGGGTCGGGACTGCCCCAACTTGGGATGGTGTTGCTTCGAGAGGCCGCTGCCCGCACGGGTTGCCGGCTTGCCGCTTTCACCACCTACGGGCCCGAGGGTCCGACCGGGCTGCTTCTCAACGGAACCGACGAGCAGAAGAAGACCTACCTGATGCCGTTGATCTCGGCCGAGAAGTCCATGTGCTTCTGTCTTACCGAGCCCGATGCCGGCTCCGACGCACAGTCGATCCGCACCACCGCGACCCAAGACGGTGACGAATGGGTGATCAACGGCACCAAGCACTTCATCACCAACGGCAAGCACGCAGATTTCGCTCTCGTATTCGCCGCGAACGATCGCGAGAAGAAGGCTCAGGGCGGCATCACCGCGTTCATCATCGAGAAGGGAACTCCCGGCTTCAGCGTTGGTAAACCTCAGGTCGGGATGGTCGAAGGTGAAGGCCAGTTCGAACTGATCTTCGACAACGTGCGTGTTTCCGAAGAACAGATCCTCGGCGGACCCACCCAGGTCGGCATGGGCTTCTACGCCGCGATGCAGTTCCTTGCGATGGGCCGGTTGTCGATCGCATCCATGTGCAACGGCATCGCGGACTACTGCTTGTCCCTCGGCATCGACTACGCGCGCGAGCGCGTCGCTTTCGACCGGCCTATCGGCAAGAACCAGTACGTGCAAGGTCACATCGTCGAGAGCCACATCGAGCTCAAAGCGTCCAAGCTGATGACCTACGAGTGTGCGTGGAAGTACGACCAGGGCGACCCGGTCATCCAAGAGTCGTCCATCGTCAAGTACTACTCGTCCGAGATGGTCAACCGAGTCGTGGATCGCATGATCCAGGTGCACGGGGGCATGGGCTGGATGCGCGAGCTCCCTCTCGAGCGCATCTACCGGCTGGTACGGATCTTCACCCTCGTCGAAGGCACGTCAGAGATACAGAAATACATAATCGCCAAGACCCTAGGCCTCTAACCCGGTGCCCGGAGGCGGGCAGAGGCACGATCCGGCGTCTAGCCCGCCACCTTGGGCGGCAGATAGCAATCGCCCCAGATGGCAGCGTGATCACCCGGGCCCTCTCCTGCCAGGGCGTCGTTCACCGTGAGACGGCAGAGAGGACGGTGGTGTGGTGATCGATGCCACCACGGCCTTTCCCGATTGGGGTGGCGAGCGGGGCAACCTTCGTGATGAGGCATCTCATTTCCTGGGGCAAAGAGACCTCGATCTACGCCGGGCCGAGAAGCAAGAACAGCAACGGGAGCAAGAACTAGAGCAGAGCGAGAGCGAGGGCCGGGACCCTCCCGACGGCCAAGTGGAATAGCGTCAAGGATCCGGCACCTACCAAGAAGGCGGCGGGCTACCAGCGAGGCACGAGGGGTACATGCCGGGGATCGGTGGGTTCGATCGCCGACCTCAGTGCTATCCGGCCGGGGGTTCCTCGAAGCGTACCCCTGGGAAACGGGAGAGGTCCCGGTCAAATGACACCACCGTGGCCCCGTGCTCCACGGCGAGGGCCGCTAGATGAGCGTCATTCACGAGGTTGGCCGCGGAACCGAAAGGAGCGAGCAATCCAGCGAGCACCTCTAGGTGGCGAGACGTGGGGTGCACCACGGTGGCCAGGGGGGCACCAAGCCACCCTTGGACCACCTCGAGCGCTTGATCCGTGTTCAGAGGGCGATCGAAAAGGTCCCGGCGCGTACTCAGTCTTAGAAATGCCAGCAGAACGATCCACGCGAACCCGATCGATTCCGCTTCCCCGAGCGAGGCGTCCAGCCATCTTCGGGCACTTTCGTGCCGAGCCGAATCGCGATTGACCGCATACAGGAGAACGTTGGCATCAACGATCTTCACGACCGTCCGTCCGAGTGGAACCCGGTCACTTCCGCATCGCCAGTTTGCGGGCCGCCTCTTGGTCCTCAAGCTCGCCGGACTCACGCAGAGCCTTGTCGATCAGTCCGCTGTGGCCGGGACCCATGTGAAAGGTTGGTGTCTGGAACGGCCGCCTCTCACCGTCGGGGACCAGCCCGGTCCGGATCGCATGGTTGACGGCCTGCTTGAAGGTCATGGCACGATCCGCCATCAGCTTCCTGACCAGCGCTTCCACGTCGGGCTCTAGAGTGACGGTCGTCCTCACAGATGCATCATAGCATCACATCATCTGATGCTTCTGCATCATCCAGGTCAGAAGCCTGGTTTCTTGGTGGAGAGTTGTTGGAAGAAGCGGCCGAGTTGAGCGAGGTTGATCGACCAGCCCACGCCGAAGACCGTGGGTACGAACAGACGGGGGTCACTGGGGTTCCACAAGGCATCCCGGAGCCGCTCGAAGGTTGGCGGCCTGAAGTCGTAGGGAACAACTCCACCAACCGTGCCGTGGCCGGTTCTCTCGGCGGGGTCCTTGCTCATCTCTTGGTAGACCGCGGCCCCTAAGAGCCCGAACGAGATGAGTCTGACGAGTCTGCGCAGCTTGCTCAAAGAAGCGATCCCTTCGTGATCCGTTTCACTCGCTGAGTGTGCCGCCGAGGCTATCGGCAGCCTCTCTGGCCACATCTATGTCAGAAAAGGTAACGCCCCAGTTCGGACCCGTGACAACGCGGCCCCCGAGTAGAGAACGGAAAGCTCCTGCCCACCTGAGCCTCTGTTGCTCGTCTCCGAACAGAGCGAACTGCGTGTGACCGGCACCCTCTAGCGTGCAAGAAACCGACTGAATGTAAAGGGGGTCGCTTCCGGAATCGGCTTCGACCGGCTCGTCATCGCAAGATTTCTCGGTTGCTCGCTCCACCTCTGCAACCAGAACATCGATGTTGGAGTAGCGCTTGGCGTCGGGCGAGCATGAGACCCCCACCAGCAAGGTTGCCAGCAGAGCGAGGATCGAACGAGGTCGTGGAACCATCAACCTGGTATATCCGAGAAGTACCCACGAAGAGGGACGCTCGGATATCGAGGAGGACGCAGAGATGGGACTACCCGACGGCATCGAGATCACATGGCTGGGCCACTCGACCTTCAAGATCAAGACTTCTGAAGGAAAGCACTTGCTTATCGACCCTTGGGTGATGAACAACCCGGCATGCCCAGATGAGCTTAAAGATCCGGGACCCATCGACTCGATGTTGGTGACGCACGGGCATTTCGATCACATCGGAGATGCAGTGGCACTCGCTTCCGACAAGTCGCCCGAAGTCGTTGCGATCCCCGAAACCGCTCACTGGCTCGGCTCCAAGGGTGTCGAGAACCTGATCGAGATGAACAAGGGCGGCACCGTCAGTTCGGCCGGGTGCAAGGTGCATATGACGCATGCGGTGCATTCGTGCGGGATAACCGACGGGGATCGCATCATCTACGGAGGCGAAGCCGCTGGATACGTCGTCGAGCTGCCGAACGGCTACAAGATCTACCACGCAGGCGATACGGCGGCCTTCAGCGACATGACGATCATCGGCAAGCTTTTGCAGCCTGACGTCGCGCTGTTGCCGATCGGTGACTGGTTCACGATGGGTCCCCGGTCTGCCGCCGAAGCGATCCGCATGCTCAGGGTCAAAGAGGTCATCCCGATGCACTACGGGACTTTCCCGATCCTCACCGGGACACCCGATGACCTGAGACGCGAGGCGTCTGACATCGACGGTCTCGTGGTGCACGACCTTAGCCCCGGCCAGAGCTTGAGCTAGCCGCTTCGCTCAAGCTCTCGAGTTGCTCCTGAGCGAGGCCTGCGTAGCGGTAGGAGAAATAGGGATCGAGCTCCAGGGCGCCTTTGAGGTATCGCTTGGCCATCGCCTGCTCATCTAGTTCCAGGGCTGCTTGTGCCGCGAAGAAGCGCGTGTGGCTGTCACCACCGTCAGCGACCGACGCCTGCAACAGCTTCAGCGCGCGCTCGGGATACCCGGATCGGAACAATGCCCATCCCAGCGCCTCTTCGGTAGCAGCGGTTGGACGGGCTCGCTGCAGTCTGGCGGCCAGGTCGAGGGCGTGGGTGACGCGGCCGGCATCGGTTGAGAACACCGCTAGCTCGGCGTCGGGGAGCGCATCGTTGGCAAGGAACTCCTGCTCCCGCTCGAACGCCAGGTCGTAATAGCGGCCGGCTTCGGCTTCGTCTCCTTGGATCGTTGCCAACTCGGCCAATGCGCCCATGTAGGCAAGAGATGGGACCGCTTCGAAAGCTGCTTGGTACCAAGAGCGAGCTCGTTCGATATCGCCATCGACGAAAGCGAGATGGCCCTGACCGGCGAGAGTCAGGTGATCGTTCGGCGCGAGTTCGACGGCTCGTTGCAGGTGTCGTCGCGCTGCTTCTTCGTTGCCTCGTCGTAGTTCGATCATGAAGAGGTGGTAGCTGCTGTAGGCGATGTCCGCCGGACGCACGGATGTGCCCAACGCCAACCGCATCCAGCGAACCGCAGCATCGTTGTTGCCAAGGGTCTCGTAGAGATAAGAGATCCGAGAGTAAGCGGCAAGGTCCGGACGGCGATCGAGCATCTCTTGATAGGCCTCGATCGCAGCGCCATAGCGACCTTGTTCGAAGAGAGCGTCACCCAGAACACCGTACGCGGCTGCGCTTGCAGGGTTGCTTGCGATCGCTCTGTGCCCGAGTTGCTCCATATCGCCGAAACGATGCCGTGATCCGGCCAGCATGGCGCTGCCGACGAGTGCCCGGTAGTCATCTGGATCGGCGGCAAGGGCCGACTCGAAAGAATCACCGGCCAGAGTGAGGTAGGCAGGGTCGGCTGTAGCGCGACCTTGGCGAAGGTAGGCCAGACCGAGGTCAGAATGGATTGAAGCGGGCGCATCCTCGGTGGCGAGCTGCGTTAGGCGATCGATGTCCGCCTGTGCATCGCGTCGGTCCACGGGGCTGAGTGCACTGGCGGCGTCGACGGTAGAGCGGCCCTCATCTTTGTTGTTGCGATCGCCCCGCGCCGGCAACAAGCTGCCTCCCGCAAGGATCCCTGCCACCACAAGTGCTATCGAGACGACGGCTCTTCTCATCTCCTGTTGCCCCCTAGGAAACCAGGTGCAGCGGGCGTGGATACCCGCTGCACCTCGATCCGAACTATGGCGTGTGTGGGTCGGTGTCGGAGCCCGAGAAGGGCAGACCGACGTAAGGGAACGAGTCTCGGAACGGGGCGTCGTTGACCTGAACGCCATCGCTGAGCATCGTGTCCTGTCCAACCAACGCACCTTCGACCACGCGGAGCGCGATATCGATGATGTCGTCGGCGAGACGGCGGCCGTTCGGGAATCCTGCGTTGTCGCCACCGATCACTCCGAACTCCGAGTACTCGGCGCATGAACCTTGCTCGCAGGGAGCGATCGATAGGTTCAGACGCAATTGCTCACTAGGCTGCCCACCTGGGATCTGGTTCAGACCCTCGACGCCCGTCAGGAACACGGCAACAAGATCGTTGCGCGGGGTCGCGGGGGCCGGGATGCCATAGATCGCTTCGATCAGGGTCGGCAACTCTGGTTGCGTCACGTAGTCCAGGAACTGCACGTCATCCTTGGGCTCGGACGCATTGAACCGATCCTTGTCACGCAGCGGGATGACGACCTCGTTGACGAGTGGCATGCCCAGTCGGGACACCTGGACGAACTCGCCCCGGCGCTGGATGCGTCCGTTCTTGGTGACCGTCTTGGTCCGGCGTGAGGCTGTGGTCCAGATCCCCACGACCGGGTTGTCTGCCGCGTTGCCGGCGGCGGCAACCTCGTCCTTGTCGACCTGAAGTGCCAGATAGTTCACGTTGAAGCCCGCCAGCGTGTCGTCTCCAGCTTCGGAAAGATCGGCACCGTAGAGGAGGTCGAAAACGCGCAGGTCAAGGAAGAATGGATCCTCACTCTGCCCGGCGATGGTTCGGTTACCCATACCAAACGCCTCGATCGCATCTGCTTCAAGGGCTGCGTAGTCCGGCATCGATGCATCGCCAACGAAACTCGGCGCGGCGATAGCGTCATCTACGACGACGGTGGACTTGCCGTTGCGAACCTTCAGCAGGTCATAGGTCTGATAGAAGTTCAGGTCCATGTCGTCGAGCGACGTCACTTGGCCGGTGTTGTAGAGGAACGTGTCCTTGTTGCGATAGTGGTTCTTGAACTTCCAGCGGTACACAACGTCGGCTCTCGCGTCACCATCGTTGTCGATGTTGACGTCGTAGTTCACGCCGGTTCCCCACGGGTAGAAGTTCGGACCACCGGCAGGCTCCTGGAACGGGATCCAGTTCGAGATGATGGTCAGCATCTCTGGATCGTCCGGCGACACGAACGCGTAGAGATCCGTCGCGTCCACCTGTGGGTCGGCAGCAACGAGCGGGGCCTCTCGGTGACTCGATGCATCACTCGTCCCCGGAGTGAAGCCTCCAACGACCAGCCCGGCGAGAAGCACCATGGCGGTCATCCCGACGAACAACTTCTTCACCGGGATCATCGCGATGGTTTTGGTTCCACCCATCTGTCCCTCCTCCTTGAATGCCGATCCTGATGACCGGCTCGCGGGCATGGTTCGGAGGAGATGTGGAGCTTGGATTGGAAGTTGAGGCTAGGGCCCTCCGGTGCGGGCAAGGGCGAGTTTGAAGGCCAGGCGAACCTCGTCGTCGGTGACGCGAGCTTCGACCTCTCCGCCCCAGCGCGGAAGCAACCGATGTGCGATCGCGATGGCGCGCATACCCTTTCGTCCCGATTCGCGGCCCTCGAGGACCGCCGCGAGATCGGCGGAATCGCCGAAGTCGACAAGGATCTCGACCTTCCCGTCCACGAATGTTGCTCGAACGTGGTGTTCTTCAGCCGGATTGGTCTCCGACGCCGCCTCGTAACACCGAGCCACAAGATCCGAGATCAAGCCCCGGTCGACGTAGACATCGGGCAACCCGGGGGGTGGTGGCGTGAAGCCATGCCGGAGATCTTCGGATAGCTCCTCGCGCACGGCCAGGAAGAGCTCGCTGATGGTGACGTTCTCCAAGGCCTCGACGGGTGACCCCACGGCGAGAGCCCGGATCAATTGCAGATCCCTCAAGGCCTCGGCAGCCTTGTCGGCCTCGGTGCTGAGCATCCTGGTCAACTCGTCGATGGCGGGATGGTCGCGTTGGGTCTCGACGATCTGGGCCAGTCCCTGGACACTCGTCATCATGCCCGCAAGGTCGTGCAGGATGTTCGAGATCAACGCTTCGTCGCTCAACCGTCGCCTTCCTCGAGCAGGTCCGTTGCCGCGATCGCAGCGGCCCACCCATCTTGCGGGTCCCTCACCGCCAGCCGAAGGCTCCACCCGTGCTCCGGGGCTCCCTCGTCCCAGCGGTACCACTCCAGTTGTCTCATGATTCGTGCGAGTTGTTCGGTATCCGGGGGCCAATCGGTGTCACACAGTGCCGAAACCGCCCGCCATGCAAGCGCCCTGCCCAAGGCTGCTCCCCGCCTCCGGCCATGCGCCCCCCCGCTGGAGGCTGCCCAGGCCATGCGCTGAAGCGCCTCTTGCGGCTCGACCTCTCCGATCCGGGCCTTTCCGAAACAGAGGGCGGAAACGGCTTCGACATGATCGCCTTCGACCACGGCGCAGCGCGCCACTCCATTGGATTCCGTGGTCCACGGCATCACGAGATCCAGGAGGATCGCCTCCAGCTCGGGCTCCTCGAGAAGATCGGGTTCGGTGAGTTCGATATCGCTCATCAACTTTTTCGGTTCCCACGGTTCGCTCACTTCGACCGAGTCCGATCGATAGGTCGCCAGCGCGTAGACGGGCTCGAAATCCAATAGCTTCATCGGAAGCTCGAGCACGCTCGGATCGGCGCGCACGTCGCCGGTCAGATCCTCGCCGCGCAGGACCCTTTCAGCAGCTACGAACGAGGCGATATGTGGCTCTTCGATGTGGGCGGCCAGATCCACCCAGGCATGCGTCGACGCGGCCACCTCCGTCAGGGGGCCGAGGCTGAAGCGCGTCGCATCGGAAGTAAGGACTCCCGCTGCATAGTCCGCAGGTGCCTGCAGGGCGATCCGGTAATCAACATGAGCTGCTATCGGCCACAACTGTTTCCCGCGCTCGACCGCCTCTTCACACATGTCGGCAAGGTCGAGGAGTTCGTCCCAGCTCTGTCGCTCGCACAAGGAATCGATCACACGCAGCAGCGCGTTCATATCCTGTGCCTCGATCAGCTCACCGACCTGCATCGCACCAGAGTAATGGGGCTCTGGTGCATCACCCTGTCGACCTGACCGCCTCGATCAGTACGGGGTAGATGGCTCTGGCCCACGCCGCGTAGCCCCCGTCACCTGGGTGGAAGAGATCCGACGCGTACGCAGCGTCGGGATCGTCGACGAAAAAGGCAGCTGTGCGTGCTGCCAGAGGCACGACCGGGATGGACCGCTCGTTCGCTTCCCGTTCGACGACATCGGACAGCTCTCTTCCGCGCCACCCCACGATCGACCGAAGCGGTTCCAAGAACGCCTTGGCCCGCATATCGGGGATACCTGAGCCGACGACCGTCGCCCCACTTGCACCCAGCTTGTCGTAGACGGCACCGAGATCCCTGCCGAAGGAGTACAGGGTGGTTAGGTGTGTCGCGTCGTTCGCGCCGATCCCCACGAAGATGAGATCTGGATCCAGAGCCAGTGCACGATCGACCTGCCCCTCCAGAACGTCGGCAACCGTTGCCCCGGAGAAACCGACACCCGTCATCTCCACCCGGAACCCGTCTGCCGCCAGCATCTCGCTAAGGCGAGCGGCGTAGGAGTATCGCGGATCACTCGCTCCCAGTCCGGCGGCGGTCGAATCTCCAAGGACGACGAAACGAAGCGGAGCTCCGTCTGGCGGTCCGAACGTGCCGCCGATGGTGTAAGCAGGCTCTGTGGGCAGGAACTCGCGGCGCATCGCGAGAAACGCCTGAACCACAAGGACGGCTGCGAATAGTCCGAGGGCAGCAGCAAGGACAAGGCCGATCCGTTTCACCACAGATGGATACCAGGTACCGGCTTAGGACAGGCGCTTGGCCATACGACTGGCTGCATAGTGCGCGATGCCGTAGATGGACAGCATCGGATTGACCCCCGAGGCGGTCGGGAAGGTGCTGCCGTCTATCACGTAGAGGCCTGTGACCTCATGCGTCTGGCAGTTCTCGTCGACCGCAGATGACGACGAACTCGTGCCCATCCGGCACGATCCCATCTGATGGAACGAGAACAACGTCGTCTGTCCTTTCCCGAAGCCCCGCGCCCTCACCCGTTCGGCCCAACGATCGTGCGCGCCGGACGTGCATCGGTAGGCGATCGGATCGCGGTGATGAAGTGTGTAGATGTCCTTGGCTCCGGCCGCCTCGAGCACCTGGGCAGCCTTGATCACGCCTTGGGCTGTCCTGCGAACGTCATCCGGGCCGAGCCTGTAGTCGACGCGTGGCGAGCCGTCCCGGTTCAGACGTACCCGGCCCCCAGAGGAGTCTCGAAGCAATGGGGCGCAGAACGAGATCTTGGCGAAGTCCGCCATCCGGGAACGGTGCTCGGCAGCCGAGGTCCACGGCACCGCGGACGCCCCCGTTCCGGGATGGACCGGGACCGTCTCGAAGATGGGTCCGTAGCCCCCGTCCCAGTCACGGAACTCCGCGGAGTATCGGGCCTGCAGGGTGCCCTCCCACATCCGTACCTCTTCGTCGAAGTTGCCCCAGGCTGCCGTCGACGGGTGCAGCCGCAGATGCCTACCGACCTCGCCCTTCAACCCGGATCGCAACAGCAGCGCCGGCGACTCGATAGCTCCTGCAGAGACGACCACCGCTTTGGCTGCGTTGATGGTTAAGGCGAAGCCGCCGGCCTTCGCCTCTACACCGGTAGCGCGGTCTCCGTCGATCCGAACCCTGCGAACATCGGCACCCGTGAAGATCCGCGCACCGTCGTCGCTTGCATCTTGCAGCCAGGTCTTGATCGTCGACTGCTTCGCCCCCGGCCTGCACCCGAATCCACAGTAGCCGCATTGTGCGTCCTGGGAGCAGCCCCGGACGCCGCGCGGCATACCTTCAACGTGCCATCCGAGCTTCTCGAATCCTCGTTCGAGGATCTGGTCACGGACCCCCGGCGCGCTCGACTCGGTGTTCACGCCCTGCCTCTCGGCAGCCACATCCAGATGCTCTTCGATCTCGCCGGACCTGAAGGCGTCGACGCCCGACACGTTGGCCCACTCGCGCAAGACATGCGATGGGGTCTTGAACGAGGTCGAGTAGTTCACGAGCGACCCTCCACCCAGCACCGAACCGGCGATGATCTGGACGCCGAGATCGGTCGTCGCAAGGTTCATCCGGTAGAGGTACATCGCGGAAGCCTCTGCCTCTTGGTGATCGAAGTCGGCCTCGGTGAAGTAGTCACCCTTCTCGAGCACCACGACGTCGTAACCCTGGGAGGAAAGGATGGCAGCCGTACACCCGCCGCCCGGACCGGAACCGACAACAACCACGTCGCAGTTAACGACCGTGTCTCGATCGATGGATATCGGTTCCAAACCACGAGGGACATCTGTGGGGGCCGGGCCCATCGGTCCCTGGTAGCCGATCCGCTCCCACTCGGGGCCTGGGTGACCGTAGATCGCAGCGAGTGCCTTCGACATCACGACCAGAAAGAGTTGGCGCTGCGCCGCGAGTTTCGAATCCCGCCACCGACGGAGAACGCGTTCGGCTTCGCGTTGACTCAGCCACGAAACAGGAACAGCACGGCCGGTCATCGCAAGTGCCCCGGTGCGGGAGTCCATCGCCTTCAGGACACCAAGAAGCTTCTTGCGCTCTGCAGGCGAAGGCAGATGATCGAACGCTGCCAGCATCCGATCCGGCACTTCGGTCGTGTAGCCCTCGCCGAGGATGCCGCGCGCCAATGCGGTCACGACACCTCTGACCTGGCGGGGGGAAACGGACATCCGTCTGTTGTACCGCGCTTGGTGCCGCTAATCCATCCTCTCCCTCAAAGATGGAGCGGTCTTTGCAGTTACGGATGTCACACTTCTGGACGTCGTCGGCATGGACTTGCCAACCATGGCCTCACACGTAACCCTGCTCACGTGAAGACTTCACCGCTAACCGTCGACGGAGCCACGGTGCTGGCCGGTCCCGAGATGGAGGCCTGCGACAAGCCATTGCACATCGCGGGCGGGATGATCACTGCGGTCGGTGGATCGGTGGATGCCGAAGCCCGGGTTATCGATGCCACCGGCCTCACGCTGCTCCCGGGTTTCATCGATGCCCATGTCCACATCTGCTTCTACGACCCCCTTGAGGTCCTGTTGGGCGGAGTGACCACCGTCAGAGATCTGGCGTGGCCGCCGGATGAGATCTTCGAACTGTCCAAGCGCTCGAGATCGGCAGACTTCGACGGCCCCGAGATCATCGCGGCCGGTCCGATGTTGACGACGGCCGGAGGCTATCCGACCACGGCGGGCTGGGCCCCGCCCGGCACCGGCCGCATCGTGACCGACATCGAAGACGCAGAGGTAGCCGTAAGTGAAGCCGCGGGCGCCGGCGCCTGCATCATCAAGATCGCTCTAAATCCACCCGTGGGACCGACGCTTGACACCCCGACCCTTTCGGCGATCGTTGAAAGTGCACACTCACGCGGCCTGAAGGTCACCGGGCACGTCTTCGGCCTCGATCAGCTCGACAAGTGCCTCCGAACCGGGGTGGACGAGCTGGCGCACGCGCTGATGAGTGAAGAGCGGATCCCCAGCTCCACCATCGAGAAGATGGTGGCCGCTGAGATGGTGGTCGTCCCGACCTTCTCGTGTCGTTTCGGGTCGGACCTCGACAGTGCCATCGACAACGTGGCGCGCTTTCGCCGGGCCGGAGGAACGGTGATCTATGGGACGGACCTTGGTAACGAGGGCCCCGTTCCCGGTATCGACGCTAACGAGATCGCATCGATGGTGAGAGCGGGGATGGCCGGTTCGGACATCGTGAGATCCGCCACGCATGATTCGGCACGATGGCTAGGACTTCACGATCGCGGAGTGATCGAACCGATGAAGCGCGCAGATGTCATCGGAGTGCGAGGTGATCCGCTCGACGATCCTGCATCACTTACTTCGGTGGAACTCGTGATCCGGCAGGGCCGGGTCGTCAGGGCGCCTTAACCTCGATGATCTCGATCTTCATGTCACCCGATGGCACTTGCGCGGTCACGGTATCCCCGGCGCTCTGACCGAGAAGCGCCTGACCGATCGGTGAGTCGGGCGTGAGCACGTCGTACTCGCCCTTCTCTTCTCTACTGCCCACGTAGTAGGTCTCGGTCTCGTCATCACCTTCGTATCGGATCACCACGAGCATCCCCAGTTGGACAACTCCATCATCGAAGGTCTGAACGACTTCGGCATTCTCGAGCTTGTAGCGGATCTCCTTGATCTTTGCCTCGTTGTGGGCTTGCTCCTCCCGAGCAGCGTGGTACTCGGCGTTCTCGCTGAGGTCACCGTGGGCGCGGGCGGTCGCGATCGCCTCGACGATGCGTTCTCTTATGGGGCCCTCACGCTCTTCGAGCTGTGCTTTGAGGGTGTCGAATGCCGATTGGGTAAGCCGAACCTTCTCTTGAGTCATGGCAGCGATGTTACCGGGACTCCCGGTACGTAAGATTCGACGATGACTTCGAGACTTCAAGATCGCATCTGCATCATCACCGGCGCCGGACGAGGTATCGGCCGCGCCGTAGCACTCGCCTTCGCAGCCGAGGGAGCTCGCCTCGTGATCAACGATGTCGATGCCTCTGCCGCCAAAGAGGTAGCTGCCGAGGCAGAGTCTATCGGCGCCAGGGCGGTTATCAACGATGCTCCGATCGGGTCGGTGCAATCTGCCGAGTCCGTCCTCGCAACTGCCCTTGAGACATTCGGAGATGTTGACGTGCTGGTGAACAATGCGGGGATCCTGCGCGACAAGATGCTTCACACGATGTCGGAAGAGGATTTCGACCTCGTCATCCAAGTTCACCTGAAGGGAACCTGGGCTTGCGGACGCTCAGTGGTACAGCACTGGCGACCGGCGGCGAAGAAGGAGAAGGAAGCAGGCGAACTCACCCGGTATAGAAAGATCGTGAATGTCACGTCTCCGTCTGGATTGATCGGTGCCGTCGGGCAGAGCAACTATGCGGCGGCAAAGATGGGCATCGTTGGCCTGACAAAGACATGGGCCAAGGAGCTCGGTGGGCTGCAGATCAACGTCAATGCGGTTTCTCCAACGGCACTGACGGCGATGACCGAACCTCTGTTAGAAGATCCAGTCGCAGCAGAGAAGCGCCTTGCCCGCTTCGCTCTTGGCCGCTACGGATCCCCCGAAGAGATCGCCCCTACCTTCGTCTATCTCGCATCGGCCGACTCGAACTACGTGACGGGCCAGATCGTGTGTGTCGATGGCGGTCTCGTCATCTAATCTTCGAACAACCGACAAGGAGGAGTCGCCAAAGATGAGCCGGGCGTGGCCGTTCGAGGGTAAGAGCGAGGGCGTCGAAAAGATACGCAGCCCTCAGGACTTCTTGAAGAAGCTTGGAACCGAGGAGACCGAGGCGGTAGTCATCCGCATCGGCCGCAACGACGCCATGCTGGTTCTAGTGGATGCAGCAGGTCGTTGGGAACGCTGGGTCTATCACTCACTCGAAGAGGCTCTGGCCGCCGGCCGCAGCCTGGGGGTGACCCTCCACGAAGGCGAGTACCCCGAGGAGCTCCGCGTTCGGATCGGCAGATTCCAGCCCGGCCCCGAGCACTACGACCGAAGCGCCTACCCCGAGCAGGGTGAGGTCGGCCCCGTTATCCCCTATCCGGAGAATCGTCCCCGTCGGCTCCCGGCAGAGGCCGAGGCACCTCACGGGGCGAGTTCGTCGGCGAAGGGTTAGCCCGGCGGCGCGATCGGACGACGGTCGCGTCATACACCCTGTAGCCGGCGTAACCTGCGGGCGTCTTCTTCACGGCCCAGCCACCTGCCATCTTGCGAAAGACCCCTTTGAGCATCGCGCGGGTCGGCGGCAGAACGAATGAGATGCCAACGATGTCTGTCAGGAACCCCGGCGTAAGTAGCAGCGCCCCTCCGAACATGATCATGGCGCCGTCGGTCACTTCTTTCGTAGGGATCTTTCCCGACTGGAGCTGCTCGTTGAGTCGCTTCCAGGTCGCCAGGCCCTCACGTTTCAAGAGCCAAGCACCAACGATCGAAACGAGGATCAAGAGACCGATCGTGTTGAAGAAGCCGATCTCACCGGAAACCTGCACGATCACGTAGAGCTCGGCCAGGGGCACCACTAGCAGGAGAAGGAACAACAAAGGCATGTTCCCAGTATCAGGCTTCAGGATCGCAACGTGGTAACCGCCGCCTAGGGCTTAGCTAAGCTCTGGCCATGGCCCTCCAACGACCGCCGCTGGCCCAGATCCGTTCCTTGACCCTCGAACGATCCGTCGCACTGATGACCGGTGGCGCAGTCGCGATCGATATCCGACAGGTCGAGGACTACTTCGACGTTCATATCCCTGGCTCCATATCTCTCCAGTACGAGTTCGGGCCCGGGATGACGGGGCGGGCGCGAGACTGCCTCCCACTGGATGTCGAACTGGTGCTGCTCGAAGATGGGCGCGGCCTTGCCAGCGAAGTGGCAGCAGGGCTGCGAGGCAAAGGCTTCTCGGTAGCCGGCGTCTTGACCGACGCCTTCGGGCAGTGGGGCACTAGGCACGAGAACTTCTCCTCTACGCCCCTGATCGTTGCCCCTAGCCCCCCGGACGGCTACTTATTGAGCGTTGGAGATCCTGGGTCGCCGATGTACGACAACGCAACGTTCATCTCGATCGAAGAGCTCTGGAACCGGACCGGAGAAGTTCCAAGCGACGAACCGGTGATACTGATCTCCGCCCGCGGGATACGTGCAGCGATGGCCATAGGGATGCTTGAGCGCAACGGGATCACCGACATCACGGTCTGGAAAAGAGGCTAGTTACTCTTCCATCCCCTTTGCGATGAGGAAACCGCGCGCCCTTTCGGTCAGTGGGTAACGCTCGACGAGCCTCCAGAAGGCGCTCGAGTGATCGGGAACCCTCAGGTGCGCCAACTCGTGCACGATGACGTAGTCACGGACCCAGGCGGGATAGTCCGCCAGCACGATCGACAACCTGATGACGCCGTCCTCGGGCGAACATGACCCCCATCTGCTCTTCTGGTTGTCCACCCAAGCGATGTCGTTGAAGGTGATGCCGTCGAGATACTGCTCGGCAAGCTGGCGAGCCCGCCGGGTGAGGTCGCCGTGGGAATTGAGCCGGTCGCGCCGTTTGCGCTCGGACATCCGTTGGGACATCTTCGAGACCCACTCCAGCTCTTCGGCCCTGGACATGCGCTCTGGGATCGAAACCACCAACGTGTCACCCAGGATCTCGGCAGAGATCGTCTTTCGACGGCGCGCCGAACGGCGAACCTCGACCCGAGTGAACTCGTCCTCGGCCCCGGGAGCGTCGATCGGCAAGCGGTTCATAACCATGCGGTCATAGTAGGTGCAGGGACCGACAAGAGCGGGCTTTGTCCCTCATGAACAATCAGAACCCCCCAAATAGGTCTCTCACCGGGTTGCAGGGTGCTTGCAGATGTATAAACATGGCGCCCGTAGACAACGTTTCACCTAGGGCCCCCTCCGTCATCCGCCCATCCCCCCACGACGGAGGGGGCCTTTTCCCATCCCTGGCCGGGTTTTCAGGGCCCGACGAGCCCCAGAGACTCGGCCATCAGGGACTCGCTGATCGAGATCAAGCCCCCGATCCATCGGCCCCACCGATCCGAGCTAGAGGTGCAGGCGACTCCGGCATCCCTCAAGAAGTCGTAGGCCATCGCCCGTGCCTGCTCGGACGCGGTGATGGCGGAGTGACCGGACAGGCTCCATTCGCTGCGCACGGTGCGCGACTCACCTTCATCCAACTGGGTCACGGTGGCGGGAACCACGATGTCTTCGGGGATGCTTAGCGAGAGATAGCGAGTGCCGAAGGGCGTGGTTCCGGCTGCCAATGCCTCCATCAGCTCGGATCCAGGCGCCAACTGTGCTACCGCCTCAGAGGTGGGGTCGGGAAGGGCCACCATCCCCCGGCGGGCGGCTCCACCGACCAGCTTCAAGGCGAGAGATCCGAGGTTGCCGTCGTCCAACATCTCTTTCATCTCACCCGCGAGTGGTGCGCCCTCGTGCGGACTCGAGAAGGTGACAAGATGCTCGATCACCGGCAGAGAATCATCGTTGTAGCGATCCATCAACTCTAAGAAGGTACGAGAGACGATCCCGCCCTGGCTGTGTGCGATCAGGTCCACGCCTCGGCCGGGATGCAACTGCTTGATCTTTCTAAGTAGCGTGGCCAGCTTCGAAGCGGAACGCCTGATGTCGTCGAACGTGTCGCGAGGGTCGTAGGCACGATGCAGTTCGGGTGCTTCGATACCCGAATACGAGAACCGGTAGACACGCTCGCTGGGATAGCCCAGAAGCTCGGGCGGGTGCTCGAAGATGTCGGCGCTGTCCGACGAGCTACCGATCCCCGCTACCGCCACTGCGATGTTGTCGTTCGGCGGCGCGTCGGCTCGCCCGAGGTCGCGTCGCTCGACGCAGGCTGCCGGGGCGGTGAACCTGCTCTTTGGAGGGGTCACGCCGAACAGGTCCCAAACCTCTTCGGCGTCGCCGACGGGGACGTCGACAAGGCTGATCGCGGCCGACACGTCCTGGGTGACGAGCCTGTCGCGCGGGTCGATGTAGGCACCGTGGAGTTTCATCCCGAAGTGGAGCCCCTCGCGGCCGCCGGGATGGACCACACCGGCGGTACCCACCGGAGTCCCGGCCCCCACGCTATCCCCCGCCGCGACCGCGATGCTCGAGAGCATCGAGTAGGTGGTTTCGAGCCCCGAACCATGATCGATCGTGACGACATCGCGTCCCGCAACAGGACCGGCGAAAGAAACCGTCCCTGCGTCGGAAGCGGCAACGGTCGTGCCCGGCGGCACCGGGAAGTCGACACCACGATGGCCCGGCCCGAAAACGGTCGATGGCGGTTCGAAACCCCGTTCTATCGACGCTTCCACCGGCGGAAGAAAGACAGGGGGGGTCGCGCCCGCTCGCTCGGACGTTCCCAGGTTCACCACGAGCGCGGTTGCTGCAACAAGAAGTAGTGGTCGCATCCCTCGAGGATGAAGACTAGGGCGGGGTCAGGTGTGCGCTAGGGCACGATGCGCGTGCCGAAGCCCGGTTCCAGCGCCGCCGCCACCTCAGCTAGGGGGCCGATAGATCCGGGGCGGGAGGTTGCTTGGACGTATCGGCAGACGGCTTCGATCTTGGGACCCATGCTTCCGGGTGGGAACTCGCCGGCGGCGAGGTGCTCACGAGCCTCGGCGACCGATAGCTCTTCGATCGAGCGCTCCTCGGAGGTTCCGAACCCGAGCTTCACCTTGTCGACGTCGGTGAGGATGACGAAACCGTCGGCCCGCAGATCGATCGCAAGCAGCGCCGAAGCTAGATCCTTGTCAACGACCGCCGACACTCCAGTCAGTGAGATCTCGCCGGCGTCGTGAGCTACCGGTATGCCGCCCCCGCCCGCGGCGATCACCACGATCCCGTCCTCAACCATGGTTGCGATCGCAGCAGCTTCGACGATCTCCAACGGGTCCGGCGACGCCACGACGCGCCTCCATCCGTCCCGGCGCTTGTCCTCGATCAGAACCCAACCTTGGTCGCGCAGCTCATCGAGCTTCGAAGCATCGTGGATCACATGACCCACCGGCTTCGAAGGTTGCCCGAACGCCGGGTCATCTCGATCGACGACCGTTTGGGTCACGACTGTCACTACCGAAACAGCAACACCACGCGCCAGGAACTCCTCACCGAGACATTGCTGCAGCATGTAGCCCATGCCGCCCTGGGTATCGGCGACACAGACATCGAGCGGCAACGACGGAAGGTGCCCTGCTTCGTGCGCCACCTCCGCACGCAGAAGATGGTTGCCAACCTGGGGGCCGTTCCCATGCGTGATAACCAACCTGCACGGCGCGCTCACCGCAAGTTCCACGAGATGGGCAGCCGACTCTGTGGTACGCGCGAAATCGGACGCGACGGTGTCATCCCCATCGGGATCTTGGATCGCGTTCCCGCCTAGTGCGACAACGACGAGCGGTGGCCTCTCTATCGAGGTTCGACTCACCCGCTCAAGTTAGTGCCTCTAGGTCAGGAAGTCCCGGACGTAGAAGATCCCGAAGTAAACGACGAACGCAGCCGCCGCAACCCACATCATCGGCCGGACCTCGTTCGACTTGCCACGACTCAACTTGATGAATGCGTACGAGACGAAGCCGGCCCCGATCCCGTTCGTGATGGAGTAGGTGAACGGCATGACGATCATCGTCAAGAAGGCCGGGATCGCGATCTCCAGGTCTGCGAAATCGATCTCCTTGATGGCCGTCATCATCAAGAAACCGACCAACACTAGGGCCGGTGCAGCAGCTTGGATCGGGATGATCTCGGCCAACGGCGCTAGGAAGATCGACAAGAGGAAGAGACCGCCGGTAACGACGGCCGTTAGCCCTGTCCGGCCCCCTGCGGCGATACCGGACGCGCTTTCGATGTAAGTCGTGTTCGACGATGCCGAGAAGGCACCACCCACGGCAGCAGCCGCCGAATCGACGTACAGAACCCGGTCGATGCCGGGAAGCCTTCCCTGGTCGTCGAGAAGCTCGGCTTCACGTCCGAGTCCGATCGCGGTGCCCATGGTGTCGAAGAAGTCACTGAGCATCACGGTGAAGACGGCAAGCAGGGCCGGGATGATCCCGAGGGCCGAGAAGAATCCGAAGGAGAAGTCGCCGATCAACGAGAAGTTGTCGCCGTCGGGGAAATCGACAGGATTCTGCAACCGGGCCGTTTCTCCGAAACCGGTCCCCTCGAGGAACAACTCGTTGACGACGATCGCAACAGCAGTCGTCACAAGGATCCCGACCAACAACGACCCGGGTACCTTGCGGATGTAGAGGTAGATGATCAGCAATAGGCCGATGAGGAAGACACCGACCGGCCATCCAACCAACTCATTGTTCGAGCCCAGTTGCAGCGGAGGAACGGGCAGACCGGTGGTGTTCACGAAACCGGCGTCCACCAGACCGATGATCGCGATGAAGAGTCCGATCCCGACAGCGATGGCATGTTTCAGGGGGAGTGGGACGGCATCCATCACCGCTTGTCGGAACTTCGTGAGCACCAATAGGAAGATGACGACACCCTCGACCACGATCACGCCCATGGCCTCTGGCCAGGTCAAGCCTTGAGTGGCAACAAGGGTGAACGCGACGAACCCATTGAGACCGAGGCCTGCAGCTATGGCGAAGGGGTAGTTCGACAACGCTCCCATCGCGATCGTCATCAAACCAGCGGCCAGCGCCGTCACCGTTAGGACGGCACCTGGAGCAAGAACCGTCCCTTGAGCATCGGGAACCGACAGGATCAAAGGATTGAGGAAGAGGATGTAGGCCATCGTCATGAAAGTGGTGACGCCTGCCACCACCTCGGTGCGAACTGTCGACCCTCGGTTGCTTATCTGGAAGTAGCCGTCCAGCCCACCCCGCGATGAAGCCATCGACTTCGCCACTTGAACCCCCTATCCGCGAACGAGCACCCGCCCCGAACGGGTGCATCGACTCCAGATTCATACCAAGGCAGGGTCGTCCGGGGAAAGACCGCGGACCGAGAGCGCGAGGAAAAGACAGGGGGCCCCGGAAAGACCCAGAGCCCCCTGCCTCATCCCCCCCGGCTACCCCTGTGGCGGCTTGCCCTCTTTCACCGGGCCGCTGGTGGCTGGCCCACCGGAACCCTCGATGATGATCGTGATGTTCCGGCGGCCCGTCACCACCTCGTCCAGGCTCACCAGTTGCTCGGAAAGGAGCCCGCCGCGGCCCCCATAGAGGTCGACGGACATCTCGTTGCCCTTGGGAGCGGTCTCGAAGCTCTCGATGAGATCGGCGAGGCTTTCGATGTCGTCCTCGCCCGCCGAGCACTCGGAATACTCGGTGAAACAGTAGTAGTCGTACAAGTAGCGATACTGCTGGCCCGAGATCCGCAGGAAGCCCCGCGTCTTGATCGAGCGGGGCACCTCGACCGTGCTTTCGACCACGATGTTAGCGGTCTCGTCGTTGGGCTCGAGTTCGAAGCGCAGGTAGACGGTTCCGCCACGCTCGATGCGCACCCTGCGCCCCGATGAATACTCGACACCATCTCCGGAGACTTCGGTCTTGACCAGCTTGTAGCGCTCGATCTCGTCATCCACGGTGGCATCGACATCCACACCCGTGAACTCGATATCTTCGAACTGGTTCGCGAACAGGGTGTACAGCTGCAACTCCAGCTCGAAGAGACTTCCGTAAGCGATGTCGTACTCGTCGGCGAAGACATTCGAACGTTCGAGCTGCCACGGCTCACCGCTTTCCGTCGTCCCAGTGATCGTCCAGCTGAGTGCCGAGCTCCCCGGCCCGATCTCGTCCCAGGTGAAGTCGATGTTGGCGAGCATGTGGGACATGGCGATCATCGGCACGAATTCGGACCCGACCACATCGCTGCTCCCGTCTCTGCTGGACGAGCCATCGGCGGTCTGAACCGTGGAGGTGACGGGGATCGTTGCAGGCCCGGCTCCAAGCAGGGCGCGGATCCCTGCGAAGCGGTCCTGATCGACCGTTCCGATAGACCCGGTCACATTCGCAAGCTTGTAGGACCCGAACGTGGGGTCGTTCACGATAGCGATGGCCGAAGCTCCGCTACCGCCGGCGGTCGTCTCACCTTGAGGGAAGTAGAAGAAGGGGTGGCCGAAGGCGAGCACCTTGCCTTCACACACATAGGTGGCAGTCCCAACACCGGCGAAAGAAACGTCTCCGTAGGAAAGGACCGCAGCGAAGTTTCCACCCGCCTCTACCGGTGCAGCGGCCTGCTGTGGGCTGGCCGATGCAGAAGCGCCGGCATACGGGATCAATGGCAGGTTCTCGCGCTCGATCGCTTCCGAGATCTCCTGCATCACTCGTGGGCCTGCGCCCGAAACCGAGAGCGGTGTGTTCAACCGCTTCATCGTCGAGGACACGCTTGACGATGACGTGGCGCGTTCGATCATCCTCACCATCTCGCTATCGAGTGAGACCTTGCGGACCTCTCGGGCGGACGTGGTGGGACGCTCGGCGATATCCAACATGTCTTGCGCCGGTGTCATGCCACCGATGGTCGAGGGCCCGTAGCTCAATCCGAATGCGATCGCACCCACCAGCTCCCCGTTGACATACACGGGCGAGCCCGACATCCCGGCCCAGATGCCGCCCGCAGCCCGGATCGCCAAAGAATCCACATCCACGACGATCAGGTCACGCCCAGGACCGATGCCGTTCTCCATGACGCCGAGGATCTCGGCCGTGAATTGCTCGGGCTCTTCACCCTTGGAAACCGTGTAGCCGATCCCGTTCATGCCCTCTTGGACTTCGTCGACGGGCATCACCGTCGGACAGTCGGCGAGTTGCGCGATCGCCGGGGCCGCCGACAGTGCTCCTCCGATGAGGCAAGCCGTCATCACGATCGTTAGCCGCCGATAGACGACCCTTGCATCCTTCAACCTCGTACCCCCTTCTAGCGCCGGGCGCCGGTGCCCGGACGTCCGCTTCCACTGTTGCATCGTCGTGCTTAAGACGGTCTTCGTCCAGAGAAAGTTGCCGGGAGCCGGGGCGATATCTTGTTGGCATGACAACCGTGACCCTCATACCAGGAGACGGGATCGGCCCCGAGGTCTCCGAAGCGACCAAGCGCGTGGTCGATTCGCTGGGGGCCGGGATCGAATGGGAGGAGCACACCGCCGGAGCGGGCGCGATCGAAAGTCACGGTGACCCTCTCCCAGATCACGTCCTCGAATCGATCCGGCGCAACAAAGTGGCGATCAAGGGTCCCGTGACGACACCGGTAGGGACCGGCTTCAGGTCGATCAACGTCGCCTTGCGGCAAGAGCTCGACCTATTCGCCTCGGTCCGGCCATGCCACCTTTTCCCCGGAGTTCCCTCACGTTTCGAGGGCATCGACATCGTCGTCGTACGCGAGAACACCGAGGATCTCTACGAAGGCATCGAGTTCGAGATGGGGTCGCCCGAGCTCGAGAAGCTCCGCGGCTATATCAAGTACATGCACAACTTCCCCATCCGGGCCGACGCCGGCGTCTCGGTGAAACCGATCTCCGTTGGTGCAACAAAGGCCATCACCGAGTTCGCCTTCGAGTACGCCAAACGTCACCGCCGGCGCAAGGTGACCCTCGGGCACAAGGCCAACATCATGAAGCACTCCGACGGCGTGTGGTTGGCCTCGGGTCAAGAGATGGCGTCACAGTACAGGGACGTCGGTTTCGAGGAGATGCAGGTCGACGAGATGGCGATGTGGCTGGCGTGGCATCCCCAAGACCTAGATGTCGTCGTGCTTCCCAACCTCTACGGCGACATCATCTCGGATCTGTGTGCAGGACTGATCGGGGGGCTGGGCGTGGCACCCGGCATGAACATCGGAAAGGATTACGCCGTTTTCGAACCCACGCACGGCAGCGCACCCGACATCGCCGGGCAGAACATCGCCAACCCGATCGCCATGATCCTTTCGGCCGGTTTGATGCTGCGGCACCTCAATCTCGATGCAGCCGCGGACAACCTCGAGGGGGCCGTCGCAGCAGTGCTGGCCGAAGGCAAGGTTCGCCCTCCCGACCTGAAACCGTACGGCGAGCCCGCAAAGACCTCCGAAGTGGCCGACGCCATCATCGGACAGTTGAGTACTGGTTGAGCAACGAACGAAGAGAGCGCATCCGTTCCTTCGCTACGTACATGGAACACGCGATGGCTCAAGAGACCATCACATGGGAACACGGGGTGGCTCACTTCCATTCGCTCTACCCGTCCAAGTACGCCTTGAACTACCTCCGTCTCGACGATCCGGGCACCCTGACGGTCGACGAGCTGATCGCCCACTGCGAAGCCATCATGCGACCTCGCAACCTGGGACACCGGCGTGTGAATGGATGGGGACCGGATGGGGGTCCTTTCTACGAAGAGATGGGTGAGAAGAGCTGGAACCGAGATCGGTTGATCGTGATGGCTCACGACACTGAGATACGAACCCGGCCCATCGTCGATGTCGTCGAGCTTCCCTTCGACGAGCTCAAGCCGGCGATGGTGGCCTTCGATACCTCCGAGGATCGGAACCCGACGGAAGTTGCCGTTGAGCTGGTGGAGAGCCGGACGGCGGTGATCGAAGCGGTCGATACCACCTTCCTTGCTGCTCGGATCGGGGATGCGATCGGTGGTTGGTGCGAGCTCTACGTGCGCGACGACGTTGCCCAGGTCGAGAACGTCATGACCTTTCCGGACTACCGCAACCGCGGCGTGGCGTCCTCGGTAGTCAACGAAGCGTTGCGCCGCGCCTACACCGGTGGGGCCGAGATCGTCTTCCTCTTCGCCGACTCCGACGACTGGCCCAAGGAGCTGTACGAGAAGCTCGGATTCACCATCGTCGATCACTTCTGGGAGTACACCCAGCCGAACGACTCCTGAGCCGCTTCCGGTTTCGGGTGGGTTAGCGGGGATCCCAGCGGGTCTTCGGCGCGATCGGACCGAGCAGGATCCTGTCCTTGTAGCGCTTGATCGTTTCGATCAGATGCTCGACCACATCCTCGGTCAGGAGGTTCGGGTGCAATCCGAGTTCCAGGAGCTTGGTGTGGGTCGCGTTGTAGTAGTGCTCCTCGGCCTCGATACGCGGATCGTTGACTTTCTCGATCACCACGTTGATCCCGGCGCGTTCGCCAACCTTAGCGACGAGCTCGGCGAGCTGGTTCACCGACCACTGCTCGGTGAACTGATTGAAGACCCGGTACTCGCCTTCGGTCGCCGGGTTCTCGACAGCGAGCTTGATGCATTGCATCGTGTCGACGATGTTGAGGAAGCCGCGGGTTTGGCCGCCCTTTCCGTAAACCGTCAGCGGGTAGCCCACGACCGCTTGCACGCAGAAACGGTTGAGGGCCGTTCCCAGCACTTCGTCGTAGTCGAAGCGCGTGCACAAACGCTCGTCCAGGTCGGTCTCGGGAGTGCGGATCCCGTAAACGACCCCCTGGTTCAGATCGGTCGCCTTTACTCCCCAGATACGGCAAGCGAAATGGATGTTGTGACTGTCGTGCACCTTGCTCAAGTGGTACATCGACCCCGGCATCTTCGGGAAGGGAAGCGTGTCGGTTCGGCCGTTGTGGTTGATCTCGATGAAGCCTTCTTCGATGTCGATGTTGGGTGTCCCGTACTCGCCCATGGTGCCTAGCTTCACCAGGTGCGCTTCTGGGGTGATGTCCCGGATGGCGTACAGAACGTTCAAGGTGCCCACGACGTTGTTGACCTGTGTTGAAACCGCGTGGCGCCGGTCGATCATCGAGTACGGCGCGCTAGGTTGCTCACCGTAGTGAACGATTGACTCGGGCCTGAAGTTGGTAAAGACCTCATCGACGAACTGGCCGTCCGCGATGTCACCCACGAACAGCTCTATCTCTTTGCCCGAAACTTCCTTCCAAGCCGTGATGCGCTCATGGAGGCTTTGGATGGGGGTCAAGGAACCCGCGCCCAACTCGATCGACATCTGCCGGCGCAGGAAGTTGTCGACGACGGCAACGTCGTGACCCGCTTCAGATAGGTGCATGGCCGTGGGCCAACCGAGATAACCGTCGCCCCCGAGGATCAGTACTCGCACGCCGGGCAGGATACCCGAGCAAGCACCCCCATCGTTCTGTTAACCAAAACGGCCAACAGTTGGCGGGAATCGTTAACAGAACGGGGGTGGGCGTGGGACGATGGGGCGCATGGCACGCCGCTATCCGGAACTTGTCGATGGTTTCGGCAGGACCGCGAGCGATCTGCGGATCTCCATCACCGACCGGTGCAACTTCAGATGCCGCTATTGCATGCCACCCGAGGGTATGCCGTGGATGCCCAAGGATCAGCTTCTCTCCTACGAGGAGCTAACCCGCCTGACCTCGATCCTCGTGGACTCGGGCGTCAGGTCACTGAAGGTGACCGGGGGTGAGCCGCTCGTCCGCCATGACGTCCCCACCTTCGTGCGGTTGCTCCGGGCCCTGAGGGCCGATCTGGACATCTCCTTGACGACGAATGGGTACCTTCTCGCACAGCAGGCGGCCGAGCTCGCGTCGGCCGGTCTTGACCGTGTAACGGTTTCATGCGACTCCTTGATCAAGCACCGCTTCGCCGAGATGACGCTGCGCGATGCCTTCGATGAAGTCATGAAGGGTCTTCATGTTGCGGCCGAAGAAGGACTGGGACCGGTCAAGCTCAACACGGTCGTCATCGAAGGCGTCAACGACGACGAGATAACGGCGTTCGCGGAGCTGGCGAGAACCACCGGATTCGAGGTCCGTTTCATCGAGTACATGCCGCTCGACGCGCAGCAAGCTTGGGATCGAACAAAGGTCATCGCAGGGGCTGCGATCATCGAGGCGGTCGCCGAGAGGTACCCTCTGATCGCGGACGCTCACCAAGCCCCCGAACCGGCGACCTCTTTCCGATTCGCCGACGGCGCGCCCGGACGGATCGGGGTCATCCCTTCGGTTACGCAGCCTTTCTGCTCGACCTGCGACCGGCTGCGCCTGACCGCAGATGGGCAGTTACGGGCGTGTCTGTTCTCTCTAGAAGAGACGGACCTCCGCGGCCCCCTCAGACAGGGGGCCGCGGACGACGACCTCGCGGAGCTCGCTCGATCGTGCGTTGCAGCGAAATGGGCCGGACACAACATCGGCAGTCCTTCGTTCCGCCAACCGTCCAGATCGATGTCGATGATCGGCGGCTGATGGTCGAGACGAGCTTGAGCTCCGAGCCACTAGACACTGCTGCGCTTGTCGCCCGAGCTTCCGATCCTTCCTGTGGGGCCGTGGCGGTGTTCCTTGGAACGGTGCGCGAAACCAGCACCACCACCGATGATGCCCTGGTGGTCGCACTCGAATACGAGGCGGCCGAGGACCTGGCGGCAAGCACGCTGGAGCAGATCTGTGAGCGAGCCACAGAACGATTCGGACTCGTTCGCGCGGTTGCTATCCACCGGGTCGGACGCTGTGACCTCGGTGAGCCAACGGTTGCCATCGCCTGCTCGTCGCCCCACCGCGGCCAAGCGCTCGACGGATGCCGCTTCATCATCGAGGCCATCAAGGTGGAGGTTCCGATCTTCAAGAAGGAGATCTACACGGACGGCTCTACCTGGGTAGGCCAGGGAAGCTAGCGCGGCCGAACCAGCCGGGCGGCGCTAGCCTGGCAGAAACTGCCCCAGACAGGAGGATCCCCTTTGACAGATCTCGCCTTCGTGCCCGCCGTCGAACAAGCGCGGATGGTGCGCGACAAAGAGGTGTCGCCGGTCGAGCTCGTAGACCTGTACCTGGCGCGCATCGAGAAGTACGACGGCGAGATCAACGCTTACGTCACGGTGGCCGCCGACCAAGCACGCGAACAAGCGGTTAAGGCCGAACAGCAGGTGATCGACGGTGAAGAGTTGGGACCCTTCCACGGGGTTCCGATCCCGATCAAGGATCTCTTCGAAACCAAAGGGATCAAGACGACGTTCTCGTGTCGCGCTCTGGCGGATCTCGTACCCGATCAAGACGACAACGTCGTAGTCAAGATCAAGCAAGCCGGTGCGATCGTCATCGGCAAGACCAACACATCTGAGTTCGGTTCCGTGCCGATGACCGAATCCCAACTCAACGGGATCACTCGCAACCCCTGGGATCACGATGTGACCGCAGGGGGATCAAGTGGTGGAGCAGCGGCGGCCGTCGCGGCCGGGCTTGCGCCGGTAGCGCAAGGCTCCGACGGCGGGGGGTCGATCCGAGTGCCGGCTTCTTGCTGTGGGTTGTTCGGATTGAAACCATCGCGCGGCCGCATCTCTGCGGGGCCCCGGCTGGGCGAGCATTGGCATGGCTTCTCGACCTCGGGCGCCTTGGGTCACACCGTGACGGACGTGGCCGCGTTGATCGATGTGATGTGCGGCTACATGACGGGCGACCCGTATTCGGCCCCCACACCCGATCGCCCGTTCGTGCAAGAGGTGGGAACGGATCCGGGAAAGCTTCGGATCGGATTCACGAGCAAGAGCCCGAACGAGCTCGACGTACACCCCGATTGTCTGGAGGCACTCGATTCTGCAGCCAAGCTGCTCGACAGTCTCGGCCACGAGGTGCTCGAAGCCGAGCCTGCCACCTGGGTCGACCAGTCCCTGCAGCCGCACTTCGTCCAGCTGATCTCGACCGGCACCGCCGTGCTGGACTTCCTCCCCCACGACCAGCTCGAGCCCCTGAACCGCTACCTCGTCGAAAGCGCTCGCCAGATCGATTCGACAACGCACATCCAAGCACTGCTGGCCATGCACCAGTGGACGCGACAGGTCTGCTCATGGTGGGAAGATTTCGACATCCTTCTGACTCCGACCACGGCGCTGCCGCCCGTTCGCAACGGCTGGGTCTTCTCCGACGACGACCCCTTCATGGCACTGGTTCGGTCGGGCCAGTTCATCCCCTTCACCCCAGCACTGAACGTGACCGGCCAGCCCGCGGCCTCGGTCCCCCTGCACCGCAACGCCCAGGGTTTGCCGATCGGTATCCAGATCGTGGGGGGCCCATACCGCGACGACCTCGTCGTAAGGCTCGCCGCGCAGCTTGAAGAGGCATCTCCCTGGGCAAGAAGCCACCCAGAGATGCCATGAGCTCCGAAGGAACAGATATGAAGTTTTCTGCCGCTGTGGTGACGATCAGCGACTCCGTGACGGCCGGGACCCGGTCCGACGACTCAGGTAGCGTCGCCGAGAAGCTGCTTCGGATGAATGGCTACCACCTGGAGCGACGGCAGGTGGTCGCCGACGACTACGCAGCGATCGCTGCCAAGCTGCAAGAGATCTCGCAAGCTCGGATAGATCTGTTGGTTACCACGGGGGGTACCGGGTTCGGCCCCCGGGACATCACGCCCGAGGCCACACGGTCCATCATCGAACGTGAAGCGCCTGGATTGATGGAGCTAGCCCGGGCCAGTGGTCTGACGAAGACTCCGATGGCCGCTCTATCGCGCGGCGTCGCCGGGACACTACGCAACACCTTGATCGTCAACCTGCCGGGAAGCCCCAAGGGAGTGAAGGAAAGTCTGGAAGCGCTACTTCCGGTACTCGGCCATGCCTTGGAGACGATCCAGGGTCACACGGCGCACGAAGGAGACCAACCTCCGAGCAAGTAGGTTTGAGCTCTCGCCAAACCAAGGGGGGTTCTCAGTGTCATCGAAAGATGTCGAGAAGACGATCGAGGCTCTATTACAAGAGCGTCGTACCTTCGCCCCTCCCAATAGCTTCTCCGAGCAAGCCAACATCCCGGACGCCTCCGTCTACGAAGAAGCAACCCGAGACCCCGATACATGGTGGGAGTCCCAGGCCGAGAGACTCGATTGGTTCGAGAAGTGGGACACCGTGCGCGAGGGCGAGTTCCCAAAACACCGATGGTTCATCGACGGAAAACTCAACGCCTCGCACAATTGTCTCGACCGGCACCTGTCTTCCAGCGGCGACCGGGTCGCATACCACTGGATCGGTGAACCCGGAGAGAAACGAAGCATCACCTATTCCGAATTGCATGAAGAGGTTTGCCGCTTTGCCGATGCCCTTAAGTCACTCGGCGTTCGCAAAGGTGATGTCGTATCGATCTATCTGCCGATGATCGTCGAACTGCCGGTAGCGATGCTCGCGTGCGCGCGTCTCGGTGCGGCACATTCCGTGGTGTTCGGGGGCTTCGCAGCGGAAGCGCTTCGGGACAGGATCAACGACGCCGGTTGCAAGGTCCTGATCACGGCAGACGGAGGCTATCGGAGGGGCCAGATCGTTCCACTCAAAGAGAGTGCGGACACCGCGGTGAAAGGCTGTCCAACGATCGAGAAAGTCGTCGTAGTGCGCCGCACGGGTGAGAACGTGAACTGGGTCGAGGGGCGCGACGTCGACTACCGATCTCTCGTCCAGGATGGCTCGGTGGACTGCGAGGCCGAGCCGATGGATTCCGAAGACATGCTCTTCGTCCTTTACACCTCGGGAACGACCGGCAAACCGAAAGGGATCGTCCACATCACCGGCGGCTATCTGACAGGTGTTTCGTCTACCCACCGCAACATCTTCGACATCAAGCCCGATACCGACGTCTACTGGTGCGCCGCGGACATCGGCTGGGTGACGGGGCACAGCTACATCGTCTACGGCCCCTTAGCCAATGGGTGCACTTCGATCCTCTACGAGGGCGCCCCGGATTGGCCGGACAAGGATCGCTGGTGGAGCATCATCGAGGAATACGGCGTGACGATCCTCTACACCGCGCCGACGGCGATCCGCACCTTCATGAAGTGGGGAACCGAGCACCCGGGCAAACACGACCTGTCGTCCTTGCGCCTCCTCGGCTCGGTCGGCGAGCCCATCAATCCAGAAGCGTGGGTCTGGTACCAGGAGTTCATCGGAGGAGGCAAGACCCCGGTCGTGGACACCTGGTGGCAAACCGAAACAGGTGCCATCGCCATATCTGCGCTGCCGGGCGTGACCACACTGAAGCCGGGATCCGCAACGAAGCCCTACCCCGGTGTGTTCGCCGATGTATTCAACGATGCGGGCGAACCCGTGGGCCGCGGGGGCGGCGGCTACCTGGTATTGACCCGGCCACTACCTTCGATGTTCAGGACGATCCTCGGGGACGAGCAGCGCTACCTCGACACCTACTTCGCCAAGTATGGAGAGAAGGTCTACTTCCCTGGCGACGGAGCCAAGCTCGACGAAGACGGATACTTCTGGCTGTTGGGACGCGTCGACGACGTCATGAACGTCGCGGGCCACCGCATCTCGACCTACGAGGTCGAATCCGCCCTGGTCGATCACCCCGCCGTGGCCGAGGCTGCCGTAGTGGGCCGCAAGCACCCTCAAGAAGGCGAGACGATCGTTGCGTTCGTGACCCCTCGGGCCGGCTACGACGGAACAGAGGAGCTGCTTAGCGAGTTACGCGATCACGTTGCTAAGGTCATCGGGAAGATCGCCCGCCCGCGATCGATCGTGTTCACAGATGATCTGCCCAAGACCAGGTCTGGCAAGATCATGCGACGCTTGTTAAGAGATGTGGCTGAAGGACGGGAGCTGGGAGACGTCACGACACTCCAGAACGCCCCCATCCTGGATGAGATCCGTGAGAAGTCCGCAACACTGACAGATCCTGAGTGATGACATAGACACAAGGAGGCGCGATGACTGACGATCACACGCACGAGCCGGTGGTGGCCCAAGCAACACTCGGACGCAGACTGCTGGCCGAATTCGTAGGGACCTTGCTATTCGTGGCCGCCGGTGCGGGGGCTGCTGTAGTCGTGAAACTGATCCCGGCGCAAGCACTGGGGCGGTTGGACGAGTTGTTCGGTGGCCAGCCCGGCCAGACCGATGTCTTCAAGGAGCTACTGGGCGGAAGCTTCTCCGATGTGCTGGCTGTGGCTCTGACCTTCGCTTTCGCTCTGTCACTGCTCGTCTACGCCTTCGGTGGAGTTTCTGGTGCCCACTTCAACCCGGCGGTCACGTTCGGCCTAGCCGTGTCCCGGCGTTTCAAGTGGGGCGAGGTCTTCCCTTACTGGATAGCTCAGTGCATCGGCGCGATAGCGGGTGTGCTGGTGATCGCCGGCATCTACGGGCAGGGCGACATCAAAGCCGCCGACTTCATGTTCGGTGCAACCACGATCGCCGACGGCGTCAACCAGGCCCAAGCATTGTTGGCAGAAGCCTTCATCACCTTCATCCTCATGACCGCGGTGATGGCAGTAGCAGTCGATCCACGGGCCCCGAAAGGATTCTCGGGCATCGGCATCGGCCTGGCGCTCGCCGCCGGAATCATGGTCACCGCCGCGGCCACGGGGGGCTCAGCGAACTTCGCTCGCAGCCTTGGTCCCTTCGTCGTCTCGATGTTCTATGACTTGCCTGAGGGGATGAAGATCCCATGGGGTGATCTGATCATCTACGCGGCCGGGCCTCTGATCGGAGCCGCTGCAGCGGCACTCGTTTACGAGAGCGTCACCGGTCTAGAGACGGTTTCGCCGGCGCCAACACCTGGGGCCGCTACCGGTTCCTCAGCCGAGCACTTCCACGCCCCCGGCGAGAGCCATGTCCACTCCCATGGTGCCGACCTGCACAGCCACCCACACGACCACGAGTCGGGTCCGGGACACGATCACGATCACTAGCGGCACCTGACGAGCGGCCCCGGTAACAGGGGCCGCTCGTTTCCCTCCGATGAGCTTCTCGACCGTCAAGATGCCCGTGGATCTCCCCGTGGTGAAGCGTGGCGACGCCTGGGTGGCGCGGGCCGGGGACAAAGAGTTGCGGCTGAGCAATCTCGACAAGGTCTACTTCCCCGAGATGGGCTACACCAAGGGCGACCTGCTCGGTTACTACTTCAACATCTCGCCGGTGATGCTTCCCCATCTCGTCGACCGGCCTCTCACACTGAAGCGCATGCCCGAAGGCATCCACGGTGGCTTCTTCTACGAGAAGAACGCGCCTAAGTACAAGCCCGAATGGATCAAGACCATCCCGGTCGCATCCACCAACAAGAAGATCAACTACATGACCGTTTCGGACGCTGCCGACATGCTGTGGCTCGCGAACCTCGGCTGCATCGAGTTCCACCCGCTGCACGCGAAAGGTCTCGATCAGAAGCACCCCACGTACGCCTTCTTCGATCTCGACCCGATGCACGGAGCGCCTTGGGAACAGGTTCGCTACGTAGCGTCGCTGGTCTACGTCGTGCTCGAGCAACTGGGGCTGCGGTCCTATCCGAAGACCTCAGGCTCGACCGGGATACAGATCATGGTGCCTCTCGATGGATCGCACGACTTCGTCGAGGTACGGCGCTTCGTGGGGGCCGTATCGACCATGGTCAACCAAGCCGACAAAGAGGCCACCACGCTGGAATGGGAGGTCAAGAAGCGGCCCAAGGCCGTCTATCTCGACGTCAACATGAACCGCGAGGGTGCCAACATCGCCGCCGCCTACTCCGTTCGACCCGAACCCGCGGCGAGCGTCTCCACCCCATTCAGCTGGGACGAGATCGAAGACATCACGCCCGAGGACAACACCATCGTCACCATCTTCGAGCGGATCGAGCGGGTGGGAGATCTATTCGAAGACGTCGCGCAGGGGCCGGGACAGAGCCTCGATGCAGCACTCGAACAACTCGCGCCGGTACTCGAAGCTTTCAAGATCACCGGCAAAGAACGAGTCGTGAACCGCTAAGAGCCCTAAGCGCTGGCGATCACTTGACCTTGTAGGTAGAGGCCCAGGATGCGGTGTCGATGAGGGTGGAGCTCAGTGAACGCTCGGCCGTGTGCGATACCCAGCAGATCGCACAGATACCCGCATTCGAACCGCCACCGGGACCGATCACGGACCCCTTCTTGCCACCGATGCTCTCGAGGGGAACCACGACGGTGAAAGCCTTGGCCGCGGGGTCGAATGACCCGGACAGGTACTCCAGCGGCGGGCAGTTGACCATGCCAACCGGGAGCGTCTGGTCCTGCACGCACTCCCCTTCCAGACGGAAGTGTCCTTGCAGGTCGATCCGGCCGCCGCGCTCGGTCGTCTGTCCGCCTGCCACATCGGGCTTGCCGAGATCGGCACTCTTGATTGTGAACCGGTAGTTCTCGCCGTCAACCGTGAACGCCCACAAGAAGCGTGCGGTCTCCGGCATGCTCCCGATCGGCGGCATGTCCGCGTGCGTGACGGTGAACTCGAGGTTGGCGCCCTTCTTGACGACCGATGCTTCAGTCAGATCGAAGCCCAGAGGGATCGAAGATCCCGTGCCCTGGCCCACGTCGGCATCTCCGGACGGGTCTTCCCAAAGCTTCACGGGCCCTGCAGCTTTCTTGGCTTGGCTCATGGCTGGAACCACGAGCACCAATGCGCCCACGGCGAGAGAAGCGATCAGCTTGCGCATGTCCGGAAACTCCGATCAGTGTTTGTCCGTCTGTCCAGTCCCAACTCCCTCCTATTCGCCGGACCGTGTATCCATCCCTGCACCCGGGTGGACCCTCATGCCCCGCCTTCATCCAGGGGACCGGGCAGAAGTTGCCGGCGCAGACCGCACAGGCGTGCTCCACCCGCCGAGGCTCCCCCCGCCGAGAGCGCTCGACGAGCACGAAGACGGGCGCGGCCCGACGCAAGCGGGACTACAACCCCTCAGCAGGGAAGCGAGATGCTCTATCGGGCGTGCTATGGATCGGTTGCTGATCGCGGCCGCCCGGGCCGGGGCCTGCCACTGGACCGGTGATATCTCGGAGGGTCTTTGCCGGGGTGGTTGCCGAACTTGCCGGCCTTGCGGTCGTCGTCGGTCTTGTCGACGTGACAGGGCCAGCACTTGTGCTCGTTGTTGCCGACGCTGGTAGGGCC
>CALMBW010000014.1 GCA_937863385.1 uncultured Actinomycetes bacterium
AGCCGCGAGGGCAAGGTTGACGAGTGTCCACTATGCTCCGCGACACCCGTCCACCATGCCCCGCGACATCACATTGGGCGACCGACCGGATTCGAACCGGCGACATCCTGGACCACAACCAGGTGCTCTAACCATGCTGAGCTACGGCCGCCATGGGCCACACAAGGGTAGCAGGGTGGCCGCATGCTCTAACAGCGCGCCGATAACCGCCGGGCCGGCTCGCCGATCGTTCAACGAGAAGCTGCGGTGGATCAGTTAGCGAGGCCCAACTGGTTGCGTTTATCTAACGGAGTGTGCGTCCATCTCCGACGTGTCGGATCCTTGGGTGCGAAGAGCGGGAGCGGGGTGGTCGTGCGCATGGCCCGAGACAACGGAAGAAGGCCGTGGGTTCCGGGCATAGCCCTGGAGCAGGAAGAAGCCGCCAAGAGAGATGGCCGCGGCCGAGAAGAACAGCCCTCGGTAGCCGAGGGCGTGCGCTACCGCTCCGAGGCTCAACGATCCGAGACCGAACGCCAGATCGAAGAAGGCGGTGAAGGTCCCAACGACTGCACCCCGCTCGGAAGGCCGCGCTCCGTTGATGGCGATCGTCATCATCGCGGGGAACAGCATCGCTTGACCCACACCGAACACCACGGCGCCCCCGAATAGCCCGATCGGATCCGCCCAGGTTGCGACGATGCAGAGACCGAGGGTCGTGCAGAGCAAAGAGATGCTGGCGGTCTTGCGGGGGCCGAGCAGGTCGGGGATACGCGCCCCAAGGCTGCGGAAGCCGAGAACGACAGCGGAGTAGGTGAAGAAGACAGAGCGCGACCCTCCGAGACCTATCTCCTTCGCGTAGAGAGGAACAAAGGCCGAGAAACCGGCGAGGCCCCAGACACTTGAAGCCAGGATCGTCCCGGGTCGGAGACCGGCCGGATGGACGATGCGGCGCAGTGCCGGTTCCTGAACATCCACGCTGCCCGCGGGCGGCCTCGTGTCCGGAAGCCACCAAGCGAGCAGTGCCGCAGCTCCCGAGAAAGCTCCCGCCACGAACCAGGCCGCATCGAACGAGATCGCCTCGAGCACCGACTCACCGAGGATCGGGCCCAGCGCGAGGCCCGAATACAGAGCCAGGGAGAAGTAGCTCAGGGCTTCGCCACGCCGGGCGTCGGGGGCGAGGTCATTGATCGCGCTTGCGGCACCCGTATAGAAGGCCGCTTCTCCTGCACCCGTGACGACGCGCAACCCAATGAGTAGCCACAACGTGTCGGCGAAGGAGTATGCCGCCATGGACAGGCCAACCAGTCCCGCACCGCCGAGCATCAGCAGCTTGCGGCCATTGCGGTCACTGATGCCTCCGATGAAGGGGCGAAGGACCACCGCCGAGATCGCGAACGCCCCGACGGCCAGTCCGACGGAGACAGATGTGCCGCCAAGCGGCCCCTCGACATATAGGGGCAGGGTGGGGATGAGGGCACCGACCGCGAGGAAGTAGAGGAACGTCGCGACCGTGATCAGCAGGAAAGTGCCTGTTACAAGCCTCGGTTTCGCGGAACTCAGGTGGATCGAACCCCTAACCTTCGCGTCCGAGTAGAGCGAGGAGCTTCGTCTGGGTCGAAGCATCCTCGGGCACCTGTTGTTCCTCGCCGAAAACGCCGGAGCCTCGGATCAGATCCTCTTGCGACTTGGCGATCTCCCAACATGCTTCAACAAGTTCGGGGTCGAGGTCGGTGTCACCACCGGTTCCCTTGGCAAGGTCCCAGCCGTGGATCAGGTGGTCGAGGAACAGCTGCCCGATGTACTCGCGAGCCGGGATCTGACCCCACGACACGTTGACTGGTTGCTCAAGATCGCTCACACCTTGAACCGCTTTGACCGCGCTTCCGGCAGCGTCGTGCCATGCACCGAGCGGATCGTTGCCGACGAGGTCACCTTCGTAACTGTCGCCAACCTCTTCAAGTGTTTTTCCCGACAGCAGGTCGGGTGTCCACTTGTTCTCGTACACGATGTGGTTGACAAGTTCCTTGGCGCTCCAGTCGCTGCACGCACTCGGGGCGTTCCAGTCGGTTACCGCGTGAACCCGCTCGTCGAACGAGTTAACGGCTTTGCGGTGCAACTCGATGATGTCCATCGATCCTCCTTACTCGGTCTTGCCGGTGGCCAACCATGGATCTCTCACATCTCTATAGTCGATACCTTGCATGAGCTGCATGAGCTCTCCGAACAACCCCTCGATACCCCCGGGGAATTCCCGGCTCTCAGCGTTTCTGGCATCCTGCTCCGAAGTGAACAGCACGGTTTCGACGAAACGATCATCGTCGAACCACGCGATCAACGAGCCCACGACGTCGGGACGGTGGGTGCGAACCTCTATCTGGAAAGCATCGTTCACGGCAGTGAATCGTTCAACGTCTGATGTTCTGGCACTGATGAATTGCAGGAACCGAGCGGATTCCTGCATCGGGTCGATCAGTACCGATGCCCGGGGGGTCTCAGAGCTAACGGGGGCGTTCAGGTGTTTCAAGACGTTCACGAGCCAGAGCTTGACGCCATCATCCTCGGCTACCTCCGACCAAGCTTGCGGATCGGTGAGATAGATCATCCCGGTAAAATGCCCGCTACCATCCACACCTCCGGCCGACCGGATCCATCCTGGATGGGCGGACAGCGTCACCTGGAGCTGCTCCCAAGCGTTGCGCAACAGCGCTTTCGCCAGCACATCTCCCTCGACGATCCAGACGAACAAAGCCCCTCCGAGATGCTTGTCTTGTCCGCCCTCTCACGGACGATATCTTGCCGGGGCTCTGGCGGGCGTGCTGCCCGTAAACTGTGGAGAAATCCGGACGACCCTAGGTGATCCCTGAGCGATGGAGCACAACCCCGAAGCCGAAGCTTTCGGCCCGAATAGCTGGCTGGTCGACGAGATGTACCAGCAGTACCTCGAGAACCCCGCGAGCGTGGGCGAGCAGTGGCGAGACTTCTTCGAGGACTACAGACCGGTCACTCCTGCGCCACCCCAGCGCGACGTTGTCTCGCAGCAACAGCCTGCTCAGGAAGAGGCCGTACCGATCCCCGCTCCGGGACCTGCGGTGCCGTCAGGCGCGACCGCACCATCGGGCGAAGGTGCCGAAGCTCCCGAGGGGGCCGTGCCATTGCGAGGCGTCTCCGCGCGGATCGTCGAGAACATGCAGACATCTCTGGGGGTACCCACCGCGACGTCCGTGCGGACCATCCCGGCCAAGCTCCTCGAAGAGAACCGCCGCATCATCAACCGGTATCTGGCGCGAAAGCGCGGGGGCAAGGTCAGCTTCACACACTTGATCGGGTACGCCGTCCTGCGCGCGTTGGAAGCGCGACCCAGCATGAAGGCGGGCTTCGCACTCGTGAACGGGAAGCCCCACCTGGTTCAGCGCAAGCACATCAATCTCGGCTTGGCCGTCGATATCGAGAAGGCGGACGGCCGCGTCCTGTACGTGCCCAATATCAAGCAGGCGGACGAGCTTGATTTCGCCGGGTTCTGGGCGAGCTACGAAGATCTGATCAAGAAGGTCCGTTCCAACAAGCTTGCGCCTGAAGACTTCGCCGGCACGCACGTGACGATCACCAACCCAGGCACGATCGGTACCAACCTGTCGGTACCGCGTCTGATGGAAGGCCAAGGACTCATCGTCGGGGTGGGTTCGATCCAGTACCCGCCGGAGTATGAGGCGGCCGACCCAAGAGCCCTCGCGCAGTTCGGTGTCAGCAAGATCATCACGATGACTTCTACCTACGACCACCGAGTGATCCAAGGTGCGGAGTCCGGCGAGTTCCTTGCGTACGTTCACCAGTTGTTGCTCGGTGGGGATCGTTTCTACGAAGACATCTTTGCCTCGCTCAAGATCCCGTACGAGCCGGTCGGTTGGAGCCGGGATGTTGCGACGGTGGACGACCCCAGCATGCTGGCCGAGAAGCAAGCGCGAGTGATCCAACTGATCAACATGTACCGAGTACGCGGGCATCTGCTTGCCGACCTCAACCCCATCGCTTACGAGGTTCTCAGCAACCCCGAACTGGACCTAGCGAACTATGGACTGACGGTTTGGGATCTAGACCGCGAGTTCTTAACGGATGGTTTGCTCGACGAGCCGCGGATGTCCTTGCGCAAGATCATCGACACACTGCGAGACGCCTATTGCGGTTCGGTCGGGATCGAATACATGCACATCTCGGACCCTGCGCGCAAGAGCTGGATGCGCAGCAAGGCAGAGGGCAAGCCAGAAGACATCTCGCCTGCCGACAAGCGTCGCGTGTTGGACAAGCTCAACGCCGCGGAGGCCTTCGAGCGCTTCCTCCACAGTAAGTACACGGGGCAGAAGCGGTTCTCGCTGGAGGGGGCCGAGAGCGTCATCCCGATGCTAGATGCCTTGTTGGAAGACGCCGCCAACGACGATCTGTTGGAGACCGTGATCGGCATGGCCCATCGTGGGCGCCTCAACGTGCTTGCGAACATAGTGGGGAAGAGCTTCCACGAGATCTTTGCCGAGTTCGAAGGTGCGGTCGATCCCGATTCGGTTCAGGGCCAGGGAGACGTGAAGTACCACCTCGGGATGACCGGCCGCTTCACCGCTCGCAGCGGCGAAGAGCTTGGCGTGGTCATGGCTCCCAACCCCTCCCACCTCGAAGCGGTCGACCCGGTGGTCGAGGGCATGGTGCGGGCTAAGCACGACATGCTCGGTATCGGGCACCACGGGAAAGTGCTGCCGGTTCTTCTACATGGCGATGCGGCGTTCGCCGGTCAGGGTGTCGTCGCCGAAACCCTGCAACTGTCCGAGGTGAATGGCTACCGCACGGGCGGAACGATCCACATCGTGATCAACAACCAGATCGGGTTCACGACTTCGCCGCGCAACGCACGCTCGACCCCCTACGCAACCGATGTCGCAAAGATCCTGCAAGCCCCGATCTTGCATGTGAATGGAGACGACCCCGAGGCTTGCGTTCGCGCCACGCATTGGGCCTTCCAGTACCGCCAGGAGTTCGGGACCGACATCTTCATCGACCTCGTCTGCTATCGCCGCTACGGCCACAACGAGGGTGACGAGCCCGCTTACACGCAGCCGCTGATGTATTCCAAGATCGAGGAGCGCCGCAGTGTCCGCAAGCTCTACCTCGAGTCCTTGTTGAACCGTGGGGAACTTACTGTCGAAGAGGCCGAACAGAGCTTCGAGGACTTCCGTGCTCGCCTGCAGAACGCGTTCGAGGAAACCAAGAGCGCCGACCGCGAGCCGGTTCGGGCTCAACCGCCTCCCGCTCCGGTCGGGGTCCTTCCCGCGGTGGAGACCGGGGTCGAGCGCTCGCGCCTCGAGCACATCTGGGATGTGGTGACCGGTTTCCCCGACGGCTTCGAGCCTCATCCGAAGCTCAAGAAGCAGATCGAGAAGCGGCGCGAGCTACTGTCCGCCGATGCGATCGACTGGGCAGGTGGCGAAGCCCTTGCTTTCGGATCGCTGCTCATGGAGGGGATAAGGGTCCGTCTGTCGGGGCAAGACTCTCGGCGAGGAACCTTCAGTCAGCGTCATTCGGTCTACGTCGATCACCGCACGGAAGAGGAGTACGTGCCCCTCGCCCACCTGTCCGAGGATCAAGCCCGTTTCCGGTCGCTCGACTCGATCCTTTCCGAGTTCGCTGTGATGGGATTCGAGTACGGGTATTCGATCGCGAACGGCGATGCCTTGGTCTGCTGGGAGGCGCAGTTCGGTGACTTCGTGAACGGCGCCCAGGTGATCGTCGATCAGTTCGTTGCGGCCGGCGAGGACAAGTGGAAGCAGGCAAGCGGTCTCGTGCTGCTGCTGCCTCACGGCTACGAAGGCCAGGGACCCGAGCATTCGTCTGCGCGCCTCGAGCGGTTTCTTACTCTGGCGGCCGAAGACAACATCCAAGTTGTACAACCGACGACGGCGGCGCAGTACTTCCATGTGCTGCGACGACAGATGGTCCGCTCCGTGCGCAAGCCATTGATCGTCATGACGCCCAAGTCGTTGTTGCGGGCGAAGGCATCCGCATCGGCTGCACACGAGTTCACGTCCGGTTCGTTCCGCGAAACCTTGGACGACCCAACCTTCGACTTGGGCCGGGATGCGGCCCCTTCGAAGGACAGCGTCAAGCGGGTGCTCATCTGCACGGGCAAGGTGGCCTATTCGTTGATGCAAGCACGTGATGACCGCCAGGTTCCTGCAGCCGTCGTGCGCGTCGAGCAGCTATACCCGTTCCCTTACGAACAGCTCACACAGATCTTCGCCTCTTATCCCAATGCTGACGAGATCGTATGGGTTCAAGAAGAGCCCACGAACATGGGCGCGTGGCACTTCATCCACCTGCAATTGAGCGAACGCCTTGAGGGGTCGCGCACTCTGAAAGTCGTCTCGCGGCACGAGTCTGGGTCGCCGGCAGCTGGGTCTTCGAGCATCCACGCTCAAGAGAACGAAGACCTGCTGAACGCCGCACTCGGGGGTCTTTCGTAACTTCTAGCCGGTCTGTCGGAGAGAACGCGCTACAGCAGCCCTGAGTCTCTGGCGCCCTGCACTGTGGCCGCGAGGGTGTCGAGGGCATCGTGGCGAGGTTCCCAACCCAACTCATCTCGTGCCTTGGCACAATCCATCAACACCGGAACCCGAAGCGCATTGAGCCACGATGCCTTCGTCGGCAGTAGCGGCAACCGGCTGACGATCTGCACGGTCGCGTCGACGGCGATGTCCGGGATCGGGAGTGCGTACCAGCCAAGAGCGCGTGCAAGATCTGATGTGGTGATGTCGCCTTCACCGGCCAGGTTGTAAGGCCCGGGGGCACCCCTTCCCTCAACGGCTGCGAGCAGGGCGGAGGCAACGTCATCCTCGTGTACGAGTTGGAATGGCACGCCCGGGTCGGGGATGACGGGACGAAGTAGAGGCATCGCCCCCATCGCCTTGCGGACGGGGCCCGGCAACATCTCGCCGAGTTGTACGTAGGGGATGTTCTGGATCAATGCCAGCGCGGTTGGGCCCGCAACGATGCAAGGCCGGAACACGTAGACATCGGTGGATGTATGCCCCGTGATGTTGTGCAGCATCTTCTCAACCTCAGCCTTCTGGGCCGAGTAGTAGTGCTCCTCGGTGCCGCGTGGCGAGATGTCTTCGGTTAAGACCTCGGGGTTGTCATCGTGGAACCCGTAGGCGGCTACGGATGAGGTGTAGATGAGTCGCCTGGCTCCTGCGTCGACCGTGGCTTCGAAGACGTTTCGTGAACCCTGCAGGTTCACCTCACGGCTCTCGGCGTCACTACCGAAGATCAAGAAAGCCAAGTGCACCACTACGTCGGCATCTTTCACGAGCTGATCAACACTGGCTCGGTCGAGGACGTCACCTTGCAGGTACTCGGCTTTCACCCATCCGTTCACCGAGGCATTGAAAGGCCGGCGAGCCATCCCGATCACCCGTTCCACGCCGTCTGCCTTTTCGAGAGCGCGCATGAAGGCGCGTCCTATGTCGCCCGTCGGGCCTGTTACTGCGACGGTCAGCCCTTGTGCCTTTGAAGGTGAAGACGCCTTTGAAGTCATCGCGAAAGCCTATCCGGGTCCAAGGCCAAACCATCTGCGATGAAAGGGCTGCAGGTTCACCACTAAGGACCCTAAGATGCGGGGGCCATGCCCGATATCGATCGTCTATGTGAGGATCTGCGCGCCGAGCACCGTGCTCTGGACGAGATCGTCGGGCCCCTTTCGAGCAGCGACTGGGACGTGATGACGCCCGCGCCAACATGGACGGTGCGCGATCAGATCAGTCATCTGTGCTTCTTCGATGCCGCTGCGCACCAAGCTGTCACCGATCCACAAGGCTTCATTGCGTCTCTCGAACGGGCCGCTGCCGACATCGACGGGTACATGAACGGCCCTCTCGAGCGTGGGCGTACTTTGCCGAGTGCCCAGGTCCTAGCAGAATGGCGTACCGGCAGCGAGGCGATGCTCGATGGCTTCTTGCAAGCCGACCCCACGATCCGGGTCCCTTGGTACGGCCCCCCGATGTCGCTTGGCTCTTTCATATCGGCACGCCTGATGGAGACATGGGCCCATGGTCAAGACATTGCCGATGCAGTGGGCGTGCAACGACAGCCCACCGATCGTCTCAAGCATGTCGCTCACCTTGGTGTCCGAGCCCGGCCCTACAGCTACGTGGTCAACAACAAGGACCAGCCAGCAGGTGACGTGCGCGTGGAGCTAACCGCGCCGTCGGGAGAACCTTGGACTTGGGGTGATAGCGCAACCGACGTAGTTAGCGGGAGCGCCTTGTCGTTCTGCTTGGTGGTGACCCAGCGCCGGCACCCTGCCGACACCGATCTGCAGATTCGAGGCCAACTTGCTAAGGAGTGGATCTCGATCGCTCAGTGTTTCGCGGGACCTCCCGGCACCGGCCGTCTGCCGGGTCAGTTCGAAAGCTCCCGATGACCGCACTCGAATGGGGAGCATTCGTTGCCGGGGCCGCGATCGTGCTTGGGGTCGAGCTGAGCATCATCCGAACGCTGATCGTCCCTCGCGGGCTGGCTTCGAAGACGGTTGCGATGGTCACCAGGCTGACGCGCGGCGCCTTCCTCTTTCTCGCGAATCGTTCGGATGACTTTGCCACCAAGGATCGCATCCTCGTTCTCCACGGGCCCGCGATGCTGATCGCGATCCTCGTGGTGTGGCTTGGGGCATTCTTGCTTGGGTTCACCTTGATGCTTCTTCCATTCGTCGACTCCGGGTTCGCTCAGGCGATGCGGGAAGCCGGCTCGTCGATGTTGACCCTCGGTTACGCAGGTACCGACGGGTTGGGGGCCACAGCGATCCATTTCTTCGCCGCCGCCACCGGGCTGATAACCGTCGCACTTCAGATCGCGTACCTTCCGACCCTCTATTCGGCTTTCAACCGTCGAGAGACCTTGGTAACGATGCTGCAGAGTCGTGCGGGCGCCCCCGCCTGGGGTCCCGAGATCCTCAACCGCCACCATCTGGTTGGGTTGATGGACAACCTGCCCTACCTATTCACCGAATGGGAGCAGTGGTCGGCCGACGTGGCCGAGAGCCACTCGTCTTATCCGATGCTTGTCTACTTCCGATCTCCCGCACCGTTGCGTTCCTGGATCGTCTCCTTGCTTGCCGTGATGGATGCGGCCGCTTTGCATGCGTCGTTCAACCCTTCACGGTCCACGATCGAAGCCCGGCTCTGCATCCGCATGGGTTTCCTTTGTCTGCGTGAGATAGCCGGAGCGATCGGTATCGCCTATGACCCGGACCCCATGCCCCACGATCCGATCGAGCTGACCTACGAGGATTTCCTCGGCGCTCATCACAAACTCTCCGAGAGCGGTTACGCGATGGAGGTTTCACCCGAGGAGGCCTGGCCCCACTTCAGAGGATGGCGCGTTAACTACGAAGCCATCGCCTATGCGGTAGCCGATCATGTTGTCGCCCCGCCAGGGCCTTGGAGCGGTGGGCGCAAACACCTGCCGGGGATGGCGATCGTGCCGCAGCCGCCGGCGAACCGGACACCGGAGGACCCCGAACCGGAGCAGCGACCCGCAGGCCAGGGAGCCGGATTCTGAAGAGCGGGGCTCACCCTTAATCTGGGTCGATGGGATTCGATACCGGCCTTGCCGTCGAGCGCGTCCTCGAACAAGGTGACGAATGGCAGGTGTGGCGGGCTTCGCATCTGGCAGGTCCCATCTCCTCCGGGATGCCCCAGATCCCATATCAAGATGAGCTGGGGGGTTTCCTCGGTCCTACGGATCAACCTTCGCCCGGCTCCACCGGCGAAGGGTTGTGTCATCTGAAGGTCATCGGCCTCGCCGACTCGGCTGCCGCTGTGATCGCCGCGGACTGGCTTCTGGAGATGCGAACTCCGGCGATGGCATGGCTCGATCGCCCCGCCGATGTGCCCGGTGAACTTGACTCTCCCGGCGGGGCGCGTGTCTGGGCCAGCGCGGCGGCTGCAGCGGGCCTGCTCTCGATCGGCGTCGATCCCGGCCCCCGGGTCTTTGATCTGCTCCGAGGTGAGGCCGACAGCGATGGCCGCTTCACAGGTGGTGCCTACCCGACCTTCGCTGCCGCGGCCGCTTACTGGATGAAGGATGGCGCCGAGAGCGAGATGGCTCAATGGTCGTTGAAGTGGGCGCGCGAGATCGATGAGCCGGAGCCTTGGGAACTTGCCACCGCACTAACCTTCTGGCTGGCGGCGGACATCAGTCCCGATCACCCTACGGTGTCGGTCTTTCTCGACCTGCTCATCTCCAGGTCGCAACCCGAAGGATTCCCTGATGATCTTGGACTCACCGTACGGACCCTTGAGCTGGCAGGGTTGATCATCTAGCCCTCTCTTTGCACCTCCTCGTGCGGGGCGGATAGCGTGAGTGGACAACGGTTTGGGTAGAGATCTATATAGAAGCTAGAGGCCTCGAGGCCCTATCAAGGTGCTCTAGGTGCAACTAGAAAGAGAGGCAGGCGATGGCAACAAGAGGCACGAGCCAAGGCATCCTCGCCGATGCCAACAAGGAGAAGCGGGGGGAGATTATCCAGCTCCTCACCACGGCCTACTGGATGGAGATCGAAACGGTGATGAACTACATCACCAACTCTGTGAACCCGGACGGCGTAAGAGCGCAAGAGATCATCGAGTCGCTCCGGACAGACATCCAAGAGGAACTTACCCACGCCCAACGCTTTGCCAATCGCATCAAGGAGTTGTATGGCGTGGTTCCCGGGTCCATGGAGTTTGTCCCCGAGCAGAAGTACCTCCAACCTCCAGAGTCCCAGACCGACATCGTCCACATCATCCGCGGTGTGATCGAGGCGGAAACGGGTGCCATCGAGCACTACAACAAGCTGATCCAGGCTACCGACGGCGTGGATTGGGTGACTCAGGACATGGTCATCGAGATCCTTCATGACGAGGAAGGACACCGGAGGCTGTTCGAAGGATTCCTGCGGGAGTTCGAAGCCGAGGGTTTGGCGTAGCGAGTGTTCGAGCTCGAATAGCGCACCGGTAGCCGTCACTAGACCGAACGAGAAAGGCCCCCGGGGACCGGGGGCCTTTCTATCTAGGAAGGGGGCTTACATAGGTGTTATCGGTGCTCGGTTTCGTGAGCTTCATAGCCCGTCTGGGCCATTTTCTTAGCCCGCCTTAGCGGCGAACCCGACGCCTGATCCTTACCTGACGCATAGCGCCTCCTTAGATCGAGCTAGAGACCGATGGGGAAGATCCCTTTGATGTCGGACTTGCGAACCTGCAGGAAGGGAGTTGTGGCTACCGCTTGCTGGCCGCCTTGCACGATCACTCGGGCGTCGGTGACGGGCACGTAGCTACGCATGGCGGCGAACATCTGCTCCCACGCGTCCGAGAAACGCCCCAACTCGGCGGGCATATGTACGTAGCCCTCGACCTGGTACTGGCTCATCAGAAGAACGACTTTGACTGCGACGAGGTCGAGCGGGTGGTCACTGCCAGAGGGGGAGAGATCGGGGAGGACCGCCTCCCGCTCGACCTGTCGCACTGCGGGGGGTGGAGGCACGTCGGATCTTGCGGAACCTTCGAGTATCGAGGCGAGCGAGGCGTACGCGTCTCGGGTGGTGGCATGGGGGTCGTGGTAGGCGTCGCGCTCGACGATGCCTTCGATCGTGTCTGGAACCTGGGCCATGACATCGATCCTGGGTTCGCCTCCAACTGGAGCTGCGACCAAGGTTGTGAGCTTGTTGACCAGAGCGGATGCAGCGAACGGCTTGGTGAAGAACTCGGCTCCGAACGCTTCCGCTCGTTCGCGGACGTCACGGCCGTGAAGTCCGGTGAGGACGACCAGTGGGAGATCGCGGGTGCGGTGGTCGACACGACTGCGAGATATGAGGTCCCACCCATCTTTCCCGGGCAGCTCGATGTCGACGATCGCAGCATCGGGGGCTTCTGCTACCAGCAGCTCCCACGCACCTTCGACCTCGGATGCCGTGATGACCTCGAAACCCGCTCCCTCGACGTGATGGCGAACCATCGCAGCCATAGAGGGCTGGTCTTCGACGATAAGAACTTTGCTCACAGGGGGTCCTTTCTGAATCTCTCCTGCTAGCAAGCTATGGCAATAGCTGGAAGGCGAGCATCCGGCGGAGGACCACTGTTTGGCGGTACCTCAAGGCGGCACCCGGGCCTGCGTTGGTCGTAGCTTGTGTGAACTAGTCAGCGAGAGCCGAAGATGGGCCCAATGCCCCATCAAGGCGGGGCGATGACCTTCCGATTCCTTCCATGATGGAGACGAACCGGATAGCAGCAGGTGCCAGCGCTCGATGGGCCACCGTCGCCGGCGTTGCCTGCGTTGCTGTCGTCGCCTATGCGCTGGGCTGGTTCATCTCATCGTCGGTAACCGCCCGGGCCGAAACCGCGGCTCAACAGCATGCCGCTTTCGTGGGTGGCCTCGTGGCCGAGGATCTCGAGGCTTCGTTCGTCACCTCGCCCGAGGCAGACACATGGGGGCGGATCGAGCAAGACCTCTCCAAGAGGCTTGTGGATGGAACCGTGGTTGGTGTTCGGCTGCGAAGGTTTGATGGAACGGTACTGATGAGCACGGGCGAGGCTCCTGACTCTCTGGCCGGGTCGGTCCTTCCCCGAGCTTTCGAGGGTAGTCCGGTTTCCGAGCGAGTGGCGTCTGTTGCGGGGGCCGAGTTGTTCGGTTCCTACGTTCCGCTAGAGCTCCGCGGCGACGGTGGAACCCTTGTAGTGGTAGCCGAGGTGTACCAAGATGGGCAGGCCGTCACGGCAGGGTTCGACGGCCTCCGGTGGACTCTGATACCGGCCACCGTGCTTGGTCTCGCTTTGCTATATGCGTTGTTGCAACGCGTTTGGCGTGCTGCTGCAGCCCCACCCGAGGGCGACGTCCGCATCTACGTGCTCGGCGAGTCCGACGCTGCCGCGTAGGTTCCCCCAGAGATCCTTGGTAAGGAGGTCCCGACGTACAAGGCCAGCCATGGTTGCGCCCGCGTACCGATGTGGGCTGCGAAGTGGATGTACGGGCTCGCACAGATCGGCGACAGGGTTCACGTCTACCACTGACATCCACCCGACCCTATCCCTGCGTCTACTCGTCTTTCGGGTTCGGCATCAGCAGCCGGTAGCGTCCGCGGAAGTAGACAAGAGGTGCTTTGACTTCGGCCAAGTCGATGTGCGTGATCGATGCAGTCACCAGGCGGTGATACCCGGCGTCGGCGGTCCGCACCAGATCGCAGTAGGCCCGGTTCTCGATCTGATCGATGACGGGGCCATGCTCACTCTCGTGGTTCAAAAGATCCGCGAACAAGCCTCCAGGGGCGGGGAAGGTTCCAGCGAAGGATTCGGCGAGTCTCTTGTGACGGTGGTCGAGGATATGGATCACGAAGCGACGTGAATACTCGATGGCCCCGTAGAGGTCCGTTGTGTCGCCCATAAGCCCAAGGGCGAGAGGAGGTTTCCCCTCTGCAACGAGGACCGACGACATCGTTAGGCCGCAGGGATCTCCTTGCGAGTAGGCGGTCCAGATCGTGACCCCGGACGTAAGCCGCCCACGCAAGCGCCGGATGGGTTCTCGGTGTGCGTCGGGGGTGGCGAAAGGATCGGTGAAGTGGACACCGCTGGAGTCATGGGCATCAGAGTGTCCTGCTTCGTGTTCATCATCGATGGAGTCCGTCATACCGCGACGATAGGAGAAGATGGCCGCCATGGACAATCTCGCCCGCGAGCTCGATGGCTTCTTGGACGCCATCTCCTATGAGCTGACCACGGCCCGGACCCTTGGTTTGTCTCGACCCGAAGACCTTCGATCGAGCCTACGACGCGCCCGCGACCTGATCGCCGACGCCGACGCCCTTGCCTCGGCCGCCGCTGCCACTCTCAGGGAGCCGGGTCCAGAGTGATCCTCCGTCGCCTCGAGGGATCCTGATTGAGCGTCTACGCCGTTTTTGCTATCGCGTTGGGTACGGCCCTGGCGACCGGCCTGGGTGTCATCCCCGTGCTCGCGTTCCACAATGTTGGCAAACAGGCGATCGGGACTTCGGGGTCGATCGCGGCCGGCTTCATGCTTGGTGCCAGCATCGGGCTGATCTACCAGGGGTTCCTCGATGACGTAGCACTAACGGTTACCGGAGCCGTCGTTGGGGCGGCGCTGATCTACCTGGCCCAGCGATGGTTATCGGGCCGCGAGCATGAAGCCGGCATCGGCACTCTGAGGGGACAGGGTGGTGCCAACGCATTGATGGTCGTTGTTGTGATGACGGTCCACTCCTTTACCGAAGGGGCTGCTATCGGGGTCAGCCTTGCCGGCGAGAGCCGGATCGGTTTGCTGATAGCGATCGCCATCGCGATCCACAACATCCCCGAAGGAGTCGCCATCAGTTTGACTATGCTCCCGCGCGGGGCAAGCGTATGGTCCGCGGTGGGGTGGAGTGTCTTCTCCAGCCTGCCCCAGCCTCTGGTTGCGGTACCGGCATTCCTTGCGGTCAAGGTATTCGAGCCCGCCCTGCCCGCCGGGCTCGGTTTCGCAGGCGGGGCGATGGTCTGGATGGTGTTCTGGCATCTCTTGCCCGAAGCGGTCACCACAGCTCCCCGCCACAGGGTCACCTGGCTGGTCGCGGCTTCTACCGTCGTCATGATCGCCGTTGAGTTCGCCATCGGCTTCTGACATGCCGTATCACCCTGGCGGTACGGGCCGATCAGCCCTGACCCCGGCTCTGCTGCTCACCTAGGTTCAAGTGCAAGAAGAAGTGACACCTTGGACCGAACGCGTTTTAGTCGAGGAGCAGTGATGGACCACCCTAGCGACTATCCCCAACACCGGGTCGCGGATGTGAGTCTGCGGGACGGTTCGACGATCGGGGTCAGGCCCGTCCTGCCTAGTGACAGGTACGAGGTCGAGGACCTATTCCAACGTCTGTCCGAACCCTCCAACCGGTTGCGATTTCACGGAAAGCATCATCCGAGCCCAACCGAGATCAAGCGTTTCGTCGAAGTCGATTACAAGGAGACGTTCGGTCTTGTTGCCGAAACCTCCCGGGGCGACGAGCAGCGCATCGTGGCCCTGGCGAGTTACTTCTCTAACGCCGACGGAACCGCAGAGTTCGCGATCGTCGTAGACGACCCATTCCAAGGCAGGGGGATCGGTTCGATCCTCATGGAGCATCTTTCCGAGGCGGCTGTTGAAGCCGGTGTGACTGCTTTCGCTGCAGATGTGCTTTCCGGCAACAGCGACATGATCGAGGTGCTCGACGGACTCGACCTTCCCCTGGTCAGCACCACAGATGGGGGAGTGGTCCATTCGCTGTTTCCCACGGCTCAGACGCCCGCTTCGATAGAGGCTTTCGAACGGCGCGAGGCCGTCGCCGCCGTGGCAGCCGTCTCGGCCTTCCTCAATCCCCGTTCGGTTGCCGTGATCGGTGCTTCCAGACACCGGGGCACGATCTCCGGGGAGCTCTTTCGAAACCTATTGGATGGTGGGTTCCAGGGCCCGGTCTACCCGGTGAACCCGAATTCCGATGTCGTGCAGTCGGTTTCTGCGTATGGATCCGTGCTGGATATCGAAGGGCCGGTCGATCTGGCAGTGCTGGTTGTCCCGGCCGACGCCGTCATCCATGCTGCGAAGCAGTGCGCGGAGAAGGGGGTCCGGGCACTTCTCGTGATCTCGTCTGGGTTCGCCGAAGCTGGCGCGCAAGGGGCCCAGCGGCAGCGGCAGTTGCTCGAAGTTGCCAGACAAACCGGGATGAGGATCATCGGACCCAACTGCATGGGGGTCGTCAATGCGGACCCGTCGATCAGCCTCAACGCGACCTTCGCTCCGCTGATGCCACCCCATGGGCGGCTGGCATTCTCATCTCAATCGGGTGCGCTTGGCATAGCCGTCATGGACAGGGCTCGTGAACTTGGACTCGGCATGTCGAGTTTCATTTCGGTCGGGAACAAGTCCGATCTCTCGGGCAACGATCTGCTCCAGTACTGGGAGCAGGACGACGCGACCGATGTGATCCTCCTCTACTTAGAGTCCTTCGGGAACCCACGGCGCTTCGCTCGGATCGCTCGCCGGGTCGCGCAGCAGAAGCCGGTCATCGCGGTCAAGAGTGGACGTTCGGCGGCCGGTGCGCGTGCTGCCGCCTCACACACAGGAAGCTTGGTAGCCCAAGATGTGGCTGTCGATGCATTGTTCAAACAGGCAGGCGTGATCAGGACCGACACCCTCGAGGAGATGTTCGAGGTCGCTGCCTTGGCTGCATTCCAACCGCTGCCCAGGTCTCGCAGGGTCGCCATCCTCACCAATGGAGGAGGGCTCGGCATCCTATGTGCCGATGCTTGTGAAGCCTGCGGGCTTGAGGTTGCAGAGCTGACGGACACGACCAAGGGGCGCTTCGAGAAGATGCTTCCCCCTGACGCCAGTTGGAGCAATCCGGTTGACATGATCGCGTCTGCCTCAGCGGGGCAATACGGGAAGGCGCTTCGGATCCTTGCCGAGGATCCGAATGTGGATTCGGTCATCGTCCTTTTCATCCCTCCACTGGTTACGAAACCGGATGACGTGGCCGACGCCATCGTCGGAGCGGCGGCAGAGTGTCCGGACATCACCTTGCTTGCATGCTTCATGGATGACGGAGGTATGCAGCAGAAGCTTCACGGTCTTGACGTAGACATCCCCGCGTACACGTTCCCCGAGTCTGCTGCTCGTTCTTTGGCCAGGCTCGCCGAATATGCGGATTGGCGCCAGCGCGAGCGTGGTGAGGTCCCAGACATGACGGACATCGACCGAGCCGAGGGGGTGGCCTTAGGGATTCGCAAGATCGAGATGGGTGAGCGCTGGCTCCGTCCCGATGAGGTGAACGAGATCCTCGATCTCTATGGGATGCCTACCCCGCGATCCAAGGTGGTTTCCACGCCCGAGGAGGCCGCGGCCGCGGCCGCGGCGATCGGTGGTCCCGTGGTCCTCAAGCTTGTATCTGACACGCTCGTGCATAAGAGCGATGTTGGGGGCGTGGTTCTCGACCTCAACGGGCCGGATGAGGTCGCCCACGCGGCGAGGAACATGCTCAGCGGGCTCGAGCAACTCGGGCTCGACCCAGCTGCTGGGTTCCTCGTTCAGGAGCAGTCCGAAGGGATAGAGATGTTCGTCGGGTCGACCCTTGACCCATCGTTCGGTCCTCTAGTGGCTTGTGGAGCGGGAGGTACCCTCGTAGAGCTGATCCACGATGTGTCGGTTCGGATCACCCCTCTCACGGATGTGGACGCTCGCGAGATGTTGCATGAGCTGAAGACCTGGCCCCTCTTCATGGGGTACCGGGGACAGCCGCCGCTTAACGCCTCGGCTCTCGAAGACCTGCTGCTCAGGGTCGGACTGCTGGTTGAGGACATGCCCCAGATCGCAGAGCTCGACCTCAATCCGGTTCTGGTGTCTCCGGAAGGCGTAGTAGTCGTCGATGCCAGGATCCGGCTAACCCCAGCGCAGAGACCTGGCCCCAGGGGTGCAAGGTCGTGATCTGCGACTTGCTATTCGGCCCGACCGCTTAGGTCCGACCGGCCCTATCTGCGCTTCCCCCCTCCTGGGAACCTGGGCTCACGGTGCAGAGAGAACCAGATGGCAATCCCAAGAAGCAGGGTGGGCCGGGTTCGAACGAAGAGGCGAGAGGAGACGGACATGGCTGACATGCCTATCAAGGAAGTGATGACCAATCTGGTGGTCATGCTCTATCCGAACGAATCTATCCATGAGGCATCCCAGCGCCTGGCCCGCAACGGTGTGAGCGGGGCCCCGGTGGTCGAGAAGGGAAAGGTTATCGGGATCGTCTCCGAATCGGATGTGATCCGGGCACTGATGGCGCCAGCCGAGGGCAGACATTCGTCTTCCATCGCGGACATCTTTGCTTTCGCCGCGGGCATGACCGGCAGCCAGTCGGGCAAGACAGTGGCGGACGTGATGAGCGATGCCGTGACGACCATCTCGCCAGAGGAAAGCGTTTGGCGAGCTGCTGCCATCATGGAACGAAAGAGGATCAAGCGTTTGCCGGTGGTCGACACCGACGGATATCTGATCGGGATCGTTTCCCGGGCTGACATCGTCAAAGCGATGGCACGTGACGACAAGGAATTGGAGCGAGACGTTCAGGCGGCCATCGTGGTTCTGGGCGAGGACACGATAGAAGACCTGTCCGTTTCGGTAGACGATGGGGTGGCGATGATCGCTGGCCTCGCAGACCGTCGTTCGACAAGGGATCTTGCCGAGAAGCTTGCATCTCGAACGCCTGGGGTCGTCCGAGTGATCAATCAGATCGAGTTCGAGTTTGACGATCGGGACATCAAGACGATCCGAAAGGAGAACGACCCCAAAGACCCGAGCCGCGATTGGCATCCAACCGATGTGATCCACGGAATCGCTCGTTGAGACTAGGAGGGTGGGCCATGCAGGTAAGAGAGCTGCACCCCAGGAGCGTTGTGACCGTTGAGTCGACGGATGTGATCCGCATCGCCGTGGAGGAGTTGGTTCGGGAAGAGGTCGGAGCAGTGGCTGTGTTCGGAGCCCATGGCATCGCGGGGATCCTCAGTGAGCGGGACATCGTAAGGGCAGTGGCAGATCGGGTGGATATCGACGAAACGACGGTTGACGAGTACATGACCCAAACGGCCGTAACCATCAAGCCGGACGAGGGAGTTCATGAAGCGATGGCGATCATGAGCGAGTTCGGGTGCCGTCATCTATTGGTGGAGGAAGAGGGAGGCATCTGCGGGATGATCTCTGTAAGGGACATAGTGGCCATCCTTGGGCAGGAGCCCGATTGACCCACCCAGTGCCCTCTGTCCGGGCGGACGGTTCTTGCGCCAACGGGATGCCGCGTCTGGCACGATGGGTTGATGGAACCGCATCCGGAAAGGCAGCTCAAGGCGCTAGTGGAGGCCGGGATGGTTCTTGCTTCAGAGCTCGACCTCGAGGCACTGCTTCAAAGGATCGCTGACCTTTCCCGAGAGGTGGTAGGTGCTTCCTATAGTGCTGTGGGTGTGGTTGGACCCGAAGGGGAGTTGGCCAGGTTCGTTTACTCGGGGATCGATGATGAGACGGCCAAGCTGATCGGGGACCTTCCTCGCGGGCGAGGGGTTCTGGGTGCGTTGTTAGAGCAAGATCGCCCCTTACGTCTTGCTGAGATTTCCGAGCACCCTCGAAGCTACGGATTTCCCGAACATCATCCACCGATGCATTCGTTCCTCGGCGTGCCCATAATCGTGCGAAGCAACGTCTTTGGCCGCCTGTATCTGACGGAGAAGGCGGGTGGTAGGGAGTTCACGAAGGATGATGAACGCATCGCGATGACTCTGGCGGGGCAAGCGGGCGTCGCGATCGAGAATGCTCGCCTGTACGACGAGGTCCAAACTTTGACCGAGGCGCTGAAGGATCTTGCTGTTCTCGAAGAGCGCGAGCGGATCGCTAAAGAGCTCCATGATGGCGTCATCCAGTCGATCTACTCAGTGGGCCTCTCACTTCAAGGCTCAACCTCGATGATGGGACGCGACCCGGAGTTATCGGCGAAAAGGATCGAGCAGGCAATCTCCGAGTTAGACAACGTCGTTAGAGATGTCAGGAGCTATATCTTCGAGCTGCGCCCACACGTTGTTGAGGAAAAGGGGCTCAGGGAAGCGATCGCAGAACTCGCGCGCGACCTTGAGGTCAATGCTCTAGCCGATACCTTCGTCGACGTTGCTGCACTGACCGGTCTTTCGGACAGGCAGGAGCGCAATCTTATCCAGGTCGTCAGAGAAGCTCTCTCCAACATAGCGCGCCACGCGCGGGCTTCTCAGGTGAGTCTCCATGCAACCAGAGATGGCGGACACCTGACACTTACCATCGAGGATGATGGGATCGGCTTTGACATCGATGAGGTCATCAGGGGCCAAGGTCTGGGCAATATGCACCGTCGGGTTGCTGACCTCGGAGGAACGATAACGATGGAGCGCAGGTCGACGAAGGGTATGCGCATGGCGATCACGATCCCGCGGGAGGGTGAACTTGGATCCGCTTAAGATTCTGCTGGTTGACGATCATGAGGTCGTCCGACAAGGGCTACGCGCTCTGCTCGAGAGTCATGACGACATCTCCGTGATCGCCGAGGCGGATTCCGGGCCGTCGGCGGTTGATGCGGTGGCGATCTACAAGCCTGATGTTGTCGTGATGGACGTACGGATGCCGGGTGGCAGTGGTGTAGAAGCCTGCCGAGAGATCCGTGACTCTAGCCCGGAAACCCAGGTCATCATGCTGACATCGTTCTCGGACGATGAAGCTCTGTTCAACTCGATAATGGCGGGTGCCGCTGGGTTCGTGCTGAAGCAGATCCGTGGGCATGACCTCGTCGATGCCATCAGGCAGGTGGGAGCGGGAAGGTCGTTGCTAGATCCGGGTGTTACCAAGCGTGTCCTAGAGCGTCTTCGCAAAGCGAAATTCGAGGAAAAGGACCCTCGCCTGGCGCGGTTGTCGCCGCAAGAAGAGCGCATCCTCGACATGATCGGGGAGGGCATGACGAACCGTGAGATCGCTGCTCAGGTACACCTATCTGACAAGACGGTCAAGAACTATGTCTCCACGATCCTGCAGAAGCTGGAAGTAGCACGACGCGCCGAAGCTGCTTCCTATGTTGCACGGGTTCGGGCCGAAGACGCCGCCCACAACCGCGAGGGGTCCTGACCGAAAGGGGCCGTTGGGCCCCCGCCCAATGGTCCGTCTTGCCCTGACCGCGATGGGCGCTCCGTTTCAAGCTGAGGACAAGCTTGAAAGGAGCAGCGATGGAAACCACAAGAACGGTTCAAACGCGAGACCTATTGCGGATCCGAGGATCATCATCGATCAAGGATGCAGCTCAGCTGATGTGTGACATGAGCTACGGCGCGCTCGGAGTCGATGACGAGCAGTATGGCTTCCGAGGCCTGGTCACGGAACGCGACCTGCTGTGGGCCGTAGCCAGGGGTTTGCCACCTGAGGACACGACTCTGGCTGAGATCGTCAATGACTTCCCGATAGTCGTCGATGGGCCCATCGGTCCCGAGGAAGCTCTGGGCAAGATGGCGTCCAGCCATGTGCGGCATCTGCTCATCAGAGAAGGCGACGATCTGAGGGTCCTGAGTATGCGGGATCTGATGGTGGCACACCTAGAGCATGCCGAGCGGGGCCACACCTTTGCCTCTGCGGCGGAACTGCGCAAGATGCTCGGACCGGTTTCGGGCCTCTAGCGCAACGGCACCTTTGAAACGGGGCGAACGGCCCCGGGAGAAGGGACGTTCGGCCCTGCATGAGGCCATGCCGGGTCGACTGCAATTGGGGCCCGCAAAGGGGCCCGCAAAAGGGCACATCAAACGAGAGGGGTTTGTTGCGATGGCAAAGGTAATGTCAGATGGGGCGCGATCGAGGTTGGTCTGGCCGGTCGCCGGTTTCTTCGTGGTGATCGCTTTCGGGGTCGGCTTGATCTCGATGGCGGCATTCGGCGACAGAACGGATCCGCCGACCACAGCCGCTGGAGATACCGCCAGCTCGGATGTCGTGGAAGTGAAACTAGGGGATCTCTTCATCGATCCTGATGGCATCTCCGCTCCGGCCGGCCCGGTGACCTTCAAAGTTGAGAACACCGGTGGGATCGACCACAACTTCGTTATCGAAGGCGTGGACTCGACCGAGATGATCTCCCCCGCGGGGACGGAGGAGCTGTCCGTTGACCTGCAAGAGGGCTCCTACACCGTCATCTGTGCTGTACCGGGTCACGCTGACGGAGGGATGAAAGCCACGCTGACGGTAGGAGGTGACTCCGAAGCGTCTGGAAACGATTCTGGCGGCGGTGGCATGTCGGGCATGACCGCCCAGGAGATGCTCGAGCACGATGCCAAACGCACGGCTCAGTTCCCTGCAGAGACCAAGGGCAAGGGCGGGCTGCCTCTCGAACCAGAGATCCTCTCGGATGGCACGAAACGGTTCGAGCTCACAGCCGATGAGATCGAGTGGGAGACCGAGCCGGGTGTCGTGATGAAGGGCATGGCCTACAACGGGATGATCCCAGGCCCCCAGATCAACCTCGACCTGGGGGACAAGGTCGAGGTCAAACTGACCAACGAGCTCGATCAGCCGACGGTCTTGCACCTTCACGGCATGATCTTGCCCAACGGGATGGATGGTGTCGCGGGTATCACGCAGAACGCGATCATGCCGGGCGAATCATTCACCTACAAGTTCACTGCGCGCAACTCCGGGACGAACATGTACCACTCGCACTTCAATGCGGCCGAGCAGGTCCCTGGAGGGCTGCTAGGTGCCTTGATCATCAGTGACCCAAGAGATCCGGCAGTTGACATCGACTACACGATGGTCCTGAACGACGGCCCGCTTGGCTTCACGATCAACGGCAAAGGATTCCCGGCCACCGAGCCGATCGTCGCCGGCAAGGACCAACTGGTGCGGATCCGCTACATGAACGAAGGCCTGCAGGTCCACCCGATGCACCTCCACGGGATCCCACAGAAGGTCATCGCCAAGGATGGCTACATCTTGAAGACCCCGTATATGGCCGACACCCTATTGGTGGCGCCGGGTGAGAGATACGACGTCCTGGTCAAAGCCACCGAGCTCGGGACCTGGGCTTACCACTGCCACATCCTTAGCCATGTAGAAGGTCCCGACGGGATGTTCGGGATGGTCACGGCGATGATCGTTCAGTGATCGATGTAGAAGTGATGGCGAGGTTCTTTGCCCTTTTAACCATCGTTGCGAATCTCGTCATCATCGTGTCGGTTCTCCTCTTCATGACGAAGGGGAGAACCGCATACGGCACCGGCTTTGGGTCTCAGATCCGTCAGTTGTTCGCCCAGTACGGGTTGTGGTTGGCCGCTGCGGTTGCGATCACTTGCACCCTAGGAAGTCTCTATCTGTCGGAAGTCGCCAATTTCGTTCCGTGTCGCTTGTGCTGGTACCAGCGGTTCGCCATGTATCCGTTGGCGATAGCGCTTCCGTTCTTGGCTTACGCGGGAGCGCGCAAGGGCGTTCGCTGGGTCGTGCTACCGGCGAGTATAGGAGCCAGCATCTCCGTCTATCACTACTTGATCGAGCGGTTCCCAGACCTCGCGTCGTCTGCCTCATGCGATGCAAGTGCCCCATGCACCGTTGTCTGGATCTGGCAGTTCCATTTCATCTCCATCCCATTCATGGCGTTGAGCGGCTTCTTGGCGATCATCTGCCTGACGCTCTTTGCCGACGGACAAAAGGAGGTTGTGTCATGAGTAGTGAATCTCGTGCAGCTTTGAAAGCTAGGCGGCAGCGTGGACCCATAGACGCCCGAGTGCTGTTCGGGGGTCTGGCCGGTGTGATCGTCGCTGCTTTCGCGCTGGCGATCTTGCTGACCTCTTCCGATCCGAAGGAGGCCGGGACGGGCTTGGTAGTCGAGACTGCGGATGTCTCGTTGTCTGGTGATCCACTGCCCGCCTACTCCGCTGAGGGAAGCGATCGCGCTCTCGGGCAGGAGCTCCCGTCGATCAAAGGACAAGATTTCACCGGGCGACGGGTCTCGATCACTGATGATGGACGGCCTAAGGTCGTTGTCTTCTTGGCGCATTGGTGTCCCCATTGCCAAGCCGAGGTTCCGGTCCTTCAGCAGTGGTTCGATTCTGGAGCCACCCACGGCGACCTCGATGTGTATTCGATCGTGACCGCTACCGATCCGGCGAAGCCAAACTATCCACCTTCTGATTGGCTGGGGGCAGAAGGGTGGACGGCTCGTGTGCTGCTCGACGACGAGTCATCGAGTGCTGCAACCTTTGCCGGCGTTACCTCCTACCCCTTCTTCGTCTTCGTGGATGCCGAGGGGAGGGTGCAGCAAAGAGCTGCCGGCGAACTGCCGGTAGCCGCCATCGAAGCGGGGATAGCCAAGATCACCGAACCTAACTGATCTGGTAGCGGATCTAGAAGAGGCCTGGGCCTTCAGGCGCCCGGGCCTCTTCGCGTTGCACCGCCTGGGGATGCCACCGGACGGCCCGTTCGGCGGGGGCCATCGGCCCCCTAGGAAAGGGGCCCTAAGGCACTGATAGTGACTGCGCTGATTCTCGAAGATGGGGTCACGGTAAAGAAACCCCCGCTGGGGGATGTAGAGAAGGAAGGACAACATGGACAGGAAGACTTGGGACAAGCTGATCAGCACTTCGGGCGTGATCGTCGCGGTCCTGATGTTCGGTCTGGGAGCGGCGGCCGTCTACGGCGGCAACTTCGCCCTCGACAATGTCCGAGACCGGCTCGAGCCGCAGAACATCACCGTTAAACCGGCATCCGAGATGACTCCGGAAGAAAGGGCCGTCGTCGGTGACATCGCAGGCGAGAAGGTCGACACCGGAACCGAGGCCGAGGCCTATGCCAGCTACATCGGCTTGCACGTCGCCGATATCGGTGGTGGCAAGACCTACGCCGAGCTCGGGGGGCCGCTGTTCGCCCTCGAGGCGCAGATCGAAGAAGCCCAGACAGCCGGTGAGGACACCGCTGCTATGGAAGAAGAGTTGGCCGGGCTCCGTACCCAGCGTGACACGGTCTTCAAGGGCGAGACTCTGCGGGCGATCCTGCTCAACGCCTACGGGTGGTGGACGGTTGGGCAGATCACCCTCTATGCAGGTTTCGCCATGGTGATCGGAGGGGTTCTACTCGGGATCCTTGCCTTCCTCGGGTTCCGCCACGCACGCAAGGTGACGCTGGCGGCAGCCCCGGTGACGAAGGCAAAGGCCGCCTGACTCACCGGCACCAAGTGTGGAAAGGCCCCTTCGGGGGCCTTTCTCATGTGCGCCATACACCGGGAACATCGATCGCCCGTTCGTCGTCGAAGCATCATTCGACGATGTGAAGGGGGACTGATCGATGAAACGTCTGGTTCTGACGATCACGGTGCTGACTTCGGTTCTGATCGCGACACCGGCTCTAGCATGTGGAGGTCTTGTCAACCCCAACGGAACCGTTGCGTTGCTCAAGACCACGACGTTCGTCGGCTACGTGCAAGGCGTCGAGCACTACGTCACCTCGTTCGAGTATGCAGGTGGGGGGGCCGAGTTCGGTTCGATCATCCCTTTGCCCGGCGTGCCTACAGATGTGAAGCGAGCCGGAGACTGGACTCTGCAGAGACTCGTGCAGGAGGTCACCCCGGTGGTCCAGGAAACGAATGCCTTTACTGCTGCCGACGCATCCAAGAGCGTTGAGGCCCGCGTCCTGCTAGAGACAACTATCGATGCACTTGACATCACGATCCTGGAAGGTGGGGGCGATTCGGTCGGGGCGTGGGCGAAAGACAACGGGTTCGCCTTGACCCCCGATGCACCGGAGGTGCTCGACTTCTACGCTAGCCGCAGTCCGATCTTCATGGCTGCGCGCTTCGATCCCGTGAAGGCCGCCCGGCGTGATCAACAGGTCGGCGACGGGACGCCCATCCATCTGACCATCCCGACGCCCAACCCCTGGGTCCCGCTGCGGATCTTGGGCTTGGGCCTCGGCGACCAGGCGAGGGTGGAAGCCGATGTGTTCTTGCTGACAGAAGGTGTTCCCGAGATGTTGCCCGCTCCGGTCAAAGGGGCGGATCGAGGCATGATCTTGGAACGTAGTGAACCTGCTTCCGAGTTGCTGTTGTCGGACCTTCGTTCGGACAAAGGTATGGAGTGGTTGCCGGCTAAGGACATGTGGTTCTCGTATCTGAGGATCGATACCAAGGCTGGATCGTTGCAACACGATCTTGCGATCGACGCAACCGGCAGCGGAACACCAAGTCCCGTCGCCGCGGGCCTCGAAGTCGTTCAAGGCTTGGTCGAGCTCCCCGCGCCGTTGGACTGGCGATCCTTATGGCTGGGGGTTTCGATGGCGGTCTTACTCGTCGCGTATCTTCTCGGTCGCAGGTCCCTGTGGTCCGCCTAGCCTCCGGGCTTGCAGCCGTCGCCACTGCAGGGCTGCTATGGCCGACGGGCGAACAGGTGCGAGTGATCGAGGTCGACATCGAACACTCGGCCTTTGAGCCGGCCCGGATCACGGTTGAGCGAGGCGAGAAGGTCCGATTCGTGGTTCGCAACTATGACCCGATAGATCATGAGTTCTTGATCGGGGACGAGCAGACGCAGGAGATCCACGAGAAGGGGACCGAGACCTACCACGGTGACAGGCCGGGTGAGCTATCGATCGCGGCACAGGAGGTTGCCGAGACCACCTACGTCTTTACACAAGAGACCGATCTGATCTTCGGCTGCCATCTGCCCTCTCACTACGACTACGGGATGCGCGGCGAGATCATCGTCGAAGAGTAGGCAGACTTACGCTGACTTGCAGTCCGATCCTGCCTCACCTGTGGCGAGGATCGGGCTGGCTGTCGAGACGCGTACATTGATGACGATGCCATCGAAACCTTCATCTGCTACGTAGTCGGCCAGCCTGTCGCAGAAGACCACAGGATCTACTCCCGTTGACAAGAAGCCCAGGACCGTCCCGTCGGAGTCGTCGTATTCAGGTGGGATGAAGTAGCCGAACTCCGATTCGACCTCCGCGTTGAACCCGGCCAAGCTTTCCTCGAGAGCTTGAACATCGATCCCAGCCTCATTGACAGCCGGATCGTCCGGAGTGTCGCCGCCGCCTCCGCAAGCGACCAGGAACATCGTGAGCAACAGCAGCGAGATAGTGGACCTTATTTTTCCCATGTCGAGATACTCGCGTACCCGGCGACTTCAGGCCACCTCCCTGCGCGTCAGCAGCCTCGCCGCAGGAGCATCAGCTGGTGTTCGGGGGCCCGGGTTTCGGCCCTTGGGCTCGGGGTCTGGGTCGAACCCGCGGAGGGTCCTTGCCGGGGTGGTTGCCGAACTTGCCTGCCTTGCGGTCGTCGTCGGTCTTGTCGACGTGACAGGGCCAGCACTTGTG
>CALMBW010000015.1 GCA_937863385.1 uncultured Actinomycetes bacterium
GTGTGTGATTCCAGCGGATAGTGGACACGGCTGATCGGGCATGTCGCGGGCCATAGTGGACACCCCTAACCCGGAGGTGGCCCTGTGGATGTGGCTCGGTTCGTGGTCGACGCGGTGGTGCTCGAGGGCCGCAGCTACCGGGACGCGGCCGGGGCCTACGGGGTGTCGAAGTCCTGGGTGGCGGTGCTCGTTGCCCGCTACCGATCCGGCGGATACGAGGCCGTAGGGGCTCGCTCCAAAGCAGCCAAGGTGGTGGCCAACCGGTCTTCGCCTGAGCTCGAGGACCGGGTCGTGCGCCTGCGCAAGCAGCTAACAGAAGACGGCTTCGATGCAGGTGCCCAGACGATCCACTACCACCTGAGCCTGAGTGACCCCGCGCCGCCATCGATCTCGACGATCTGGCGGATCCTCAAACGCAGGGGCTTCGTGACCCCCCAACCGCGAAAGCGTCCCCGCAGCTCCTACATCCGCTTCGAGGCGTCGCTGCCCAACGAGATGTGGCAATCCGACGTGACCTTCTGGGAGCTCAAGGATGGCACCAAGGTCGAGATCTGCAACTTCATCGACGACTTCTCCAGGGTGTGCACAGCATCCAAGGTGCACCGTGTCACCACCGCCCCCGACGTCGTCGCGACCCTCTATGAGGCAGGCGCAGCCTGGGGTCTGCCGGCGTCGCTTCTGACCGACAACGGCTGCATCTACACCGCTGCCTACCGCCACGGCTACTCGGCGATGGAGTCTGAGCTGTTTCATCTCGGCATCGGCTACAAGCACTCGCGGCCCTACCACCCGCAGACCTGCGGCAAGGTCGAACGCTTCCACCAGACCTTAAAGAAGTTCCTCAGGCGCAACGGTGCCTTCGAGACGATCGAGCAGCTGCAGAGCGCGATCGATCGCTTCGTCACCTACTACAACGAGGTCCGCCCGCACCGTGCCAAGGGTCGCAGGACCCCTAAGAGCGCCTGGGACTCGCGAGACAAAGCGAGGCCCGTCAGAAAGGAGCCGGCCTACAGCCGAGAGCTGCGCGTGCGCCACGACGTCGTGGACGCCCACGGCGCGGTGACGATCCGCTACAAGAGCAAGCTGCATCACATCGGCATCGGGCGTGCGCTCAAAGGGACCCGCATCGTCTTGCTCGTGGCAGGGCGCCACATCCGGATCATCACCACCGAGGGGGAGTTGCTCAGAGACTTCGAGCTCGATCCTGAACGGGACTATCAGCCGCGAGGGCAAGGTTGACGAGTGTCCACTATGCTCCGCGACACCCGTCCACCATGCCCCGCGACATCACA
>CALMBW010000016.1 GCA_937863385.1 uncultured Actinomycetes bacterium
CGAGCACGACCCGGGCATCGGCCACGGCTAGCAGCTCGGGCTCTAGCCCGGCATTGGCTTTGCGTAGTTGTTCGACGGCCCCCGTGAGCTGCTCGAAGGGCCCGGCAAACTGTTCCATGGCCCCACTATATAGAACTGATGTTCGATAGTCCAGCCCTAAACGAAAATAACATCGAGCAAACACGCTCTCATACGGCTGGCAGTCACAGCCTGCCGTCCGTGCCGCCCGTGCATCGGCCTCAGCAGAAGGCGGCCGGGCCCCGAGCAATGGAGCGTGCAAAGATGACGCCATGGACGAAACACCGCTTCAACCCGCGGCGCCAAGTCCCGAACGGATCGCCGACACGCCAGAACCGCCGTACACAGCCGTGATATTCACCTCGGTACGATCCGAGGACCACGACGGATACGAGCAGACGGCAGCACGGATGCTGGACTTGGCGAGTCAACAACCAGGCTTTCTGGGGGTCGAGTCCGCTAGGGAATCTCTAGGGATCACGGTGTCGTACTGGGCCACCCCTGAGGCCGCTCGCGAGTGGAAAAGGGTTGCGGAGCACCGCGAGGCGCAACGCCAAGGGAAAGAAAAGTGGTACCGGCACTACCGGGTCCGGATCGCAACCGTCGATCGGGAGTACGGGCAGGACTAAGCAGAATGGCTAGGCCGCTAGGAAGCTGAGGCGGACGTTGCGGTGGGGGTTGTCGGGGTTGGTGTCGACGAGGACGATGCTCTGCCAGGTTCCCAGTGACGGCTGACCGTCGATAACGGGAACGGTCACCGACGCAGAGATGAAGGCAGGGACAACGTGGTCGCGGCCGTGGCCCAACGAACCATGGCGATGGGCATAGATGTCTTGCACCGGGAGAAGGCGCTCGAGTGCATCCCGGAGATCGGACTCGGTGCCCGAACCGGTTTCGATGATGGCGACACCAGCGGTCGCATGCGGCACGAAGACGTTGACCAACCCGTCCCCGAGATCCCTGGTGAACCCCCGCACCTGGGAGGTGAGATCGAGGAACGTGCGGTCGCTGGTGTCGAGCTCGAGTAGCTCAGTCTTCAAAGCTGTAGCCCATCTTCTGCATCGTGGGTGCGAGGATCTCGATCGCACCCACGATCTCTTTGGGATTCTCTTTGCGCCACTTGCCCAACTCGGGAGGAGTCACCGTGTTCACGGGATCGGTGCGAGCTGCGGAAGCTTTGCGCATGACCCCCGGGTCCTCCGACAATCCCAGGAAGGAAAGTAGACGCCTGGTGTGGCCTTCGGGGTCGCCGATGAACTCCTCGTAGGCAACCTCCGACACTCGGGCCGGTTCGATAGAAGCGAACGACGTGATCGCCGACTCGTTGCTGAACACCCACTGCTTTGCACAAACAAGTTCGAGCGGCCCGTCAAGATCCTCCCGCCATCCCGGATACAAGATGAACTTCCACCATTCGGGGTCGACACCGGGGATCCGATGCGGCTCGGGCAATCGATAGGTCCGATACCGAGGCGTGCGCCACGCATTGATCAACGAGTTTGTGTTGTCACGCCCATCACGCTTGAGATAGATGAAGCGAGCGTCGGGAAACAGCGCATCGATGAACCCCACCCGAGGTGCATTGCGCGGCGTCTTGTCGATCAATCGCTTGCCAGAACCGGTGACGAGGAAGAACGACCGCCGGATGCGATCAGCGGCCTCCTGCTCGACGTCGTTCGCCGTCAACGCGTTGGAGCCCCAACCGCGCAGCGCGGGGTGGTAGTCGCGCTCCCAAACCTCATGAGCCTCACCCGGCCAGTTGCGGAACATCGGGTGCTCGCGCAGGATCGCGTAGAGCATCGAGGTGCCCGAACGCGGCGCCCCGATGATGAACACGGGTTGTTTCGTTCTGCCCCCGGCAAGCAATCCGGGAACGTGGACCGCTTGACGGACAAGGAGCTTGGCTCGGTTCAGATAGTCGCGCGGGCCGGGGTTGAAGTTCGTTCTGAGGCTGCGTCGCAGCGCCTTGGGATCGGTTGACATCAGCGGTCATCATAGGGGGCGAAGACAGAGGCCCTGGCTGCTGCGTCGAAACTGCACGACCAACCCACGAGGAGGCTGTGTTGATCTAGCCCCTACTTGCGTTTGATGGCTCGTTTACGGATGCGGTCGAGGACGTGGCGTTCTTCTTCGTCGATGCCCAGTCGTTTGAGTGCGATCAGATACGCAGCCAGGGCCACAACGATCCCGGCAACATCCAACAGGATGTTGTCACCGGGGATCGCGTGCCAGGCCCCCAGCACCGCCGCTGCGACCAGGGTTGCCACCACGGGCTTGTAGAAGGTGCGTCCGTAAGGATGGATCCCCACGAGCTTGTACGCCTGGACCACCCTGACGCTGTTGATAAGGGCTGTGACCAAGACGTCGATCCAGGCCATCGCCACGACGCCGCCTTCCGGCACGAAAGCCACCCCCAGGCCGACATACAGAGCGACGGCGATCGCGGAGTTGATGAAGTTGACCGTTGGATGGCCGGTCATGGAGATCACGTAACCGGTTGGTCCGGTCCCCGTATAGAAGATGTTGCCCACTGCCAGGATCGCGACGGCAGTGACCGCTTCGGCGCCTTTGTCACCCGCGAATAGTTCGACGAACACGTCGGGCTCGATCAACAGAGCGGCGAACACCGGGAACGAGAAGGTCGCGATCCATCGGTTGATCGTCTTGTACAGCGACCCCAAGCGGTCGATCTCTTTACGGTCGTAGAGGTCTGTCACCACCGGAGCCCAGATATTCACTATCCCACCCAAAAAGACGTTGCCCGGTCCCTGAAGCGACAGCGCGATAGCGAAGAGACCGACCGCCTCGGTCCCGTGGTACCGGCCCAAGATCAACATGCCAAGGCCCAATGTTTGCACTCCCAGCAGAGATGCGCCCGCCTGCGGGACCGAGAACCGAAGCATCGGACCGAACCCGAACCTCGCAGGAGCCGTCCATTGCGCCTCGGTCATCAACCGTCGCAGCCACCACAGGGCAGCACCCAAGGCGATGGCGACCGAGATGTTGAGTGCTACGAGGATGCCGGCCACTTCGAACCCGATCACCAAAGCACCAACCGCCAGGACGAACCTTGCGACCGGCTGTACGACGTTGCCCGACAACACAGAAGGCACCATGGTCTTGTAGCCCTGGGTCGCGTAGCGCACAACCTGCAACAGCGCATAAAGAAGGATGTAGGGCGATACGAGCGGCAGAAGACGGCGTACGTCATCGAGTTCTTCCGGATCGTTGGTGAAGTTCCTTGCGATGAAGGTGGTGAGAGCGAACGTCACTGCGATCACCACAACCGAAGAGACGATGGTGCCGGCGACGCCTGTGAGGATGGCTCCCTTGACCGCAGCAGGGTCTTTCGCTGCGCGGCCTTTGGCGACGAAGCGCATGACGGCGTAGTTGAAACCGAGAAGGCCTACCTGCGAGAGGATCGCGATGATCTGAACGACCAAACGGTAGAGGCCATATCCGGCGGGGCCCAGGAACCGCGTGACCACCGCGCCGAAGATGAACGACAGGCCTCTCTGGCTGACCTGTCCGATGATCTGGACCGCTCCGCCCTTGGCTACTACTCCGATGTCCTCAGTGGCTTCTTCGGTCAGCCGCGGCCCGGCTTCTCCTGGCAGAGGTCCCTTCAGGGAGTCATCGGTCACTGCACTGCCTCATGCCGTCGCCATGGCCATACCGAGCGCTTCATCCCCCCGGCCGTAGCCATGGCAAGCCCAAGCAATGCCGAAACGCACAATGTGTAGATCGGCTCCACGTACAGGGAAAGGATCGCCGCATGAGCAGCAGCGATCACGACACCCATCGCAGCGCAGGTCGCGAACAGTCGCTCGTCATCGCGTCGCTCACGCGCCGCGGCCCTTGCATGAAGTCCAACCGTCAGGTACAGGCCCACGATCATCAATGCCCCGGGCACCCCGAGACGGAACAGGTAGTTCAGATAGGTCGAATGGGTACCGGCGCGAGGAACGTAACGCTGACCTTCACCCTCACGGACGGTACCCGTCTCGGTCCGAGGCTGCTCGGTCCCGTACCCGAACAAGATGTACTTGCCCGACAGCAACTTGAGTGTGTCGCTGTAGAGATCGTCTCGTGTTGTCACCGAGGCTCCACCCCCGGCGCGCCCCGACAGCGGGTCGACGTCGTACTTCACGAGGAACACTCCCGTCAGCACCGCGGCTGCTGCGAGATAGGCACCAACAACCTGGAGCTTGAGGCGACCCCGGATCCCACCATCGACCAGCAGGTAGACGATGCCGATCGCAACGGCAGCCCAAGCCCCGCGGGCAAGAGAGAACCCAACACCGAACAGGCAAGCAGCAACACCCACCCGGCCCAGCCATCGGCGCCGCTTAGGGCCCGTCCAACTCAAAAAGAAGGCAAGTGGGAGGAGCGCGGCACACACCCCCGCGTACGTGAGCGCATTGCGAGGGAACGATCGGAGTCGTGGAACAGTGTTGGCGGGAGCGAGGCCGACATCGTCATAGATGAGCCGTACGCCTACCCGGTTCAGTTCATCCTCGGCGGCGCGGGCCGAACCGGCGAACTGCACAACGAGGCTGTTCTCGAAAGCTTGGAAGACCGGCCTGAACACCGCGAAACGAGGGATCTCTGGCGTGCGTTCGCGCGCCCGCTTCAGCGCCGCATCGAGTTCCGTGATGCCCGGCTTCACCGACCGCGCGTACTTGATCATCCCAAGGTTGTTCGGGAATGCATCCACGCCATAGGCCTCTTCGACGCGGTAGCGCACTTCGTCGTCTTGCAGAGGTTGGATCGGGACGCCGACCCATTGGAGCAAGACTCCGACCGAGAGCAAGATCGTGAAAGCCACGAGACCCGCAGATGCCTTGGCGCGTTCTTCGAGGCTACGGAGTTGATCGACAACGAGCAGCAACGAGCCCGAGATCAGGAACTGGATCCCCAATAGCAACAAGAAGTGCTTGAAGTCGGCGGAGCCGATCACCAAGATTCCGGTCCCGGTCCAAAGCAAGATGGCGATCGGAAGCCATACCCATCTGCCCCCAACCGGCACTCGGCGCTCGCGCCAGAGATCCCAAGCCCAGCGTAGAACGACGGTGAGCCAGGAGACCAATAGAACGAAGGGCATCATGTTGACGAGCCAGCCGAGGATCCCGGCGAAGAGCGGGGCGCTCAAGGCGTAGGGCGTCGGAAGCACCAGCGCCAACGCAGCCCCTCCCGCGGCGAAAGCCCACATCGCTATCACGCCACCTTGCAGGCTCTGCGTGCCCCAGGCCGCCAGACCTCCCGCCAGTGCAAGGATCGCAGCGAGCCACAACAGGCGTGTTGAGGTGCCGGGAGTGCGAGATGGGAGCCGGTCGAGAGCCTTCAGCACGTTCAGGGCTGCGCTGGGGACACAGCGGGACGTTCTTGCCACCGGACCCCAGCGAACCAGGCTGCAAGAGAACTCAGAGCCACACACAAGAGCGCGATGGGCGTGGTGAAGGGAGCCCGTACTACGCCGAGCACCACGATGCCTACCAAGCTCAGCAGCGTTATCGACAGTGCCGGAACCAAACCGATGCCCTCGGCCAGCCCAGCCGAGGGCAGTACGAACCGCAGAGCCAGATAACCCGGCACCAACAACAGCAGGAAGCCGATAAGGGCGACCAAGATGTCGACGATCCCACCGTCTTCGGGAGCCTCGTAGCTACCTACCTCTTGGCCCCCGCTGGTGATCACCCCGTCGGACGACACGATCCACACCTCGGCATCACCACTTGGAGCTTCGGTTTCGCCGTCCACCAGATCCACGTTCTCGCCTGCCGGGTTGAAAGCTTCGGCAACGACGTAGATGGGTTCAGCCCCCGCACGCTCGATGCCGGCCTCGGCATCCTCTAGCAACGCAGGCGACAGCATGTCGTAGGTCTCTTGGCCCCTGAGGGTCGGCTGGCCAGACAAAGCGTTCTCGAGGGAACCTAGATAGAGGTAGGCGTTCTCGATCTCGCCCTCGGGCATCCCGTACCTGCTCGTGTTGCCGGACAACTTCGAGAAGCCCCAGATCTGGAAATCGCGCGCAGGTTCGTCGTCGATCACGAAAACGAACGGCCTGCCCTCCTGATCCTCAGCAGCTGCCCGGACACTATCCAGTTGCCTTCTTTCGGAGGAGCTCAACCATCCACCGTCTGCGTTGTTCCAACCAGACAGGTCAAGGCCCTTAGTGAAGTTGGAGAAGATGATCGCAGCGATACCCAGCAGCCCCACGAGCGCTATCTTCGCCGCACCTCCCCTCGCAGAGATCCCGATCAGGTAACGCGCCACGAAGAACATCCCGATCCCGATCAGCAGCACCCACGAGAGCGTCGTGTTGAAGAAGCGGTAGTACGGATAGGCTTTGCCCGCAAGGAAACCGAAGATCCCCACCAGCGGCGCCAACCAGACCATCGACACGCGTGCGAGCTCCTCGTCGGCACTTCTCCGGCCGAACAACGCGAACAACCCGATGATGCCGGCCACTAGCAGCGGTCCGTTGAGGACCGGGGTCATCGCCTTCACCCACAGAACCAGTCTGTCGACGAAGAAATCGCTGCCGTAGGGTGGCGACAAAGCCGATTCGCTCAGCGACGCGGACTTTCCCCAGATCCCGGCCGTCCATAAGGCAACGGTCGCCACGGCTGATGCGAAGGCGGTCAGCAGCATCGCAGCGTCGTCCGCGATCACACTCCGCAGATCGAAACGACGGAAAACCAGTTTGGCCGCGGCCATCATCCCCAACACCGCGCAGAAGATGACAAGCGTCGTCGGGTGGGTGAGTCCGGCAGCGAAGAGGAACGAGAAGAGAGCGATACGCGCCGGCCAGGAGTTCTTGGCGGGGGCGATGAAGTACAGCGACGCCGCCAAGAACACAAGGCAAAGCACGTTGTCGAGATAGCCCACGAAAGGTGGCGTGAGCAATAGGCTGCCCGATCCGAGTGCGACTAGATGCCACAACAACGGGTCTCGGTAGTGGCGGAACGCGAACCCGGCCATCAGGAGCGCCATCAGCACCGGAAGCACCACCATAAGGACTACGGTGACGCGAAGTGTCCCGATCCCGGCAACGTCCTTGAGGTAGCCACCGATCACCGGTGCCGTCACCCGGTACCCGCCCTCAAACATCCCCAGGGCTCCCTCGATCTCGAGCAGAGTCACGGGCTCTTCCTGGGTCAGGGCGTCGGTTCGCCAGGTGTAATAAGCAGGATCTTTGGTCGGGGCCACGCGCTCCGGGTTGGTGACGAAGGTTGCTCCGAACACCGCCAGGAGGATCATGGTGGTGATGCCAAAGGCGAGTGGCCGGCCGAGCCACCTGGAGAAATCATCGAGTGCGGGAGCGCGTGTTGACGCGGCGGGATTATCCATGGGTGGCGTCATAGTAGCCCGGCCGGGCTACCGCTCTGGGGAAGCAGAGCAGTCAATGTTTTCCAGCAGCGAGGCCGGTATCGCCAGGTCCAGGATGCGGTCGTTGGCTCGGAACGAGCCGGTGAACTTAGCTTTGGAAGTCAGGTTGTCCTTCAACTGGTAGCCGGACAAGAATCGGGCGATCTCCTGGACCGTGACTCCCCTGTCGGACATCTCGTCCTCTAGAAGGAAGACCTCGGTCGGCCAGACGGCCCTAACGACTTCGCCGAACTCTTCGTTCAGGTCGTTCTTGATCTCGTTTGGGTCGATCGCGTAGCCCCCGATGGCCGACGCATCGGGCTGCTGCCCGTGATCGGCGGTCAGGAACACGACGTAGCGCCCCCGGCCAACTTCCTCGTCGAGGAATCTCAGCAGGTCTCCGAGCACCTCGTCGGTCACCAGAAGACTCTCATTCACCTCTTCGGAATCCATGTTGAAGTAGTGGCCGGCTCGATCGATCTGCTTGAAGTTCGTAAAGAGCAGGTCGGTGACGTCGTCATCGCCATATCCCTCAGCCCTCATCATGTTGGTGAGAGCGTCGCGGTGGAAGCGGATAAAGGCCGGGGTCTCCTCCCAGCGATCCGGCGCAGCCAAGATCTCGTTGTCGAGCCACGCGTCGTCGACCTTCCCATCTGCAGCATCGAGCTCGGCGATGTATTCCTCGAGGCCGGTGGTCGCGGCGACGGATGCCGGTAACGAATAGTGACGCGGGTTGGTCTTCCACTCGTTGGTTTCGGTGTCGAGCCAGATCCCATCGTCTTGGTCCCCACCGGGCTTCTCGGCCCCCTTGCCGATCATCCCCAGATGCCAGGGCTCGTACCCCAGCATCCCCACTTGAGCTTCATTGTTGTTCCGTTCGTCCCATAGCTCTGCGATTGTCGGTACTTCGATGAAGCGCGAGGACTCCCCTTCCAGGAACGAGTCAACGACGACCCCTTGCTCGTCACGAACCGGCACACCGGTCACACCATGCCGGTCGGGAAACGCCCCCGTCCCCAGGGTCGTATGGACCGCGGGTGTCACGGACGGATTGGACCCCACGGTCGCGTTGGTGTACGTGACACCTTGATCCATCATCCGCAACAGGTTCTTCCAGTCGCCGGGCCATTGTTCCAGGGTGTTCCACCCACCCCCGTCCCACACGATGGAAAGGATCAAACTCGGTCGCTTCTTGCCGAGTGTGGCGGCATCGATCGAAGCGACTTCTTCCAGTGCGTTCCCCGCGAAGCCCTCGACCGATCCATGCACGAGTGCCGCGATCGTTGGAGCGATGTCGGCAACCGTGACCGGGCGGTCAACCTCGCCCATCTTGGGAACGATCCCTGGTCCGTAAGCAACGATAGGGACCTGTTGCAGGTAGGGCCACGGGCCAGAATGGCTCCATCCCCCACCACCGGTCGCCATATAGGCAGGTTGTTTGGGAAGGATCGCGATCTGTCCGGATCGCTCGGGGTAGTAGCCGCGCTGCGTCGACGTCAGCCATTCGGTTTCAAGGCCGCACGCCTGAGCTTCGAAGGAAGGGACATCCGGGTTCTGGGCCTTGAGGATCACGACCCCAGCCCCCGCCAGCAAAAGCGTCACGGCGCCGAGGGCCGCGATGCCTCTCCTGGGAAACATCCGTCTAAGAGGCAGGGGTGGAGGACGACGCTGCGGATCTCGGATGAGACATCAGACCCGCAGAACGAAACCACATTGCCAGGCCCCCGATGCCCACCAGGAAGATCGCTCCCATGATCGTCAGCAAGATGCCTTGGTTGCCGCCCGACGCACCCTCTTCCCAGAACAACTTCAAGCTTCCCGCAGCGGCCAACCAGGCCATGTTGTAGGCGATGTCATAGAGCGAGAAGGCGCGTCCTCGGAAGTCATCTCCGAGCGCTTCTTGGACCATGGTGTCCAGCGAGATCTTGCCCAGGAAGAATCCGAGACCCAGGCAGAAAGTGAGCAGCGCCAACGACGCCTTCGACTCGAATGGCCCCAATACCGTCGTCGCGGTTCCCGCGAGTATCGCAGCCGAGATCACCAGAAGTGCGGTGGTGTGCACCCGCTCGGTGAGGCGCGCTGCCGAAACGAATCCGAGCACCGCGCCGGCAGCTCCAGCCCCGCCGGTGATCAGAAGGATCTGGAGATCATCATCGGCTAGCAGTTCCCTGGCGCTGAACCCGATACAAACGATCGCGAAACTCCACAGTAGCCGCAGCCAGAAATAGGTGCTGATCGATGCAGCGGCCTGGGGGATGCTGCCTACTTCTCTCAGCCCAGCCCAGATATTCGACGCAACGCGTCGCAACTCGCTCGTGAAGGTAGCCGCAGGGCGTACCTCTCCGACCTTTCGGAGCATCAGCGCGACGGCAGCAGCCCCTGCATAAACGAGGGCACCAACGAGCACGACTGGATCGGTATCGATGACACTCGTGGCAACGATCGCCGCCCCCGCACCACCGAGTTGGAACATGGCCCCACCGAGTTGTGACACGGCGTTGCCCTCCACCAACGAGCCTCCGTCGAGGGCCGCAGGGAGGGCGGCAGCTTTCGTGGCGAGCACCACCCTCGTCATCGACAGTGTTAGCAGAAAGGCCGCGAACAAGGGCAGGTCGCCGACGTCTGAGCTGCCCAACAACGCGATCAGCGCAACGGGGGCAGCGCGCACTGCGTTCGACCAGAACAGCAACTTGCGGCGATCCCATCGGTCGATGACGACACCGAAGAACGGGGACAGGATCGTGTAAGGGACGAGCACGTACAGCACGATGCGCAGGAGCTCTTCTGGGTCTCTCGCATTCTCGAGGTCGAATCCCTCTTGGCCACCGAAGGCGACCACTTTGGCGAGAGCAGCTTGGACGATGCCGTCACCGGCCTGCGCCAGGAACTGGACCCCCATCAGGAGACCGAAGTCCCGTTTCTTGCTGATGAGGGCGAGGCCTCGTTTGAGCATCTGCATCGGGCGGGACTCTATCCCCTCAGGCCGGCTAGACGCGGCCTTCCTTGGTGAGATCGCCTTCTTCGTAGTCCCCGGACCCCATGTCGTCGATCTGCGATCCCGTTAGTGACTGGATGAAGTCCGTGGTGAAGGCACCCGCGAAGAGGCTTTCATCGAGCCTTCCTTCAGGCACGAGATCTTCGCCCGCGGCCCCATCCGGGATGTTGTCGCCGATCGTGTAGGTGCCGATGTACCGGGCCAGGTCATCCGCGGTATAGCCACTGTCTTCAAGGGCCTCAACGTCAAGGTAGATATCCACCGGCGTGACCTTCTCGATCACGTTGCCGAAACGCTGTTCGATATCGCGCTCCAACTCTTTGTTATTGATGCGCCATCCGCCGTAAGTGTCAGGGAAGGGTTGCTGACCGTGATCGGCGCTAAGCATGAAGAGGTAGTTGTCACGCCCGACGACCTCGTCGAGAACATCGATGAAGCGACCGATCTGAGCGTCGGTCTCTTTGATGACATCGCCTTGCTCGGGGCGCGTCATGTTCCAAGCATGGCCCGCGTAGTCCGGCATCTTCATCTCGACCCACATGATGTCGGTGATGTCGTCGGCACCGAATCCTTCTTCCGCCAAGGTCTCGACCACCGCGTCTCCCGTGAAGCGTGCGAAAGCAGGGGTGCCAGGACGGATCAGGTCTTCTTGTAACTCTTCGAGGGTATGCCCGAACCATGTGTCGTCCACCAAGCCGTCCCGCTCATCGAGCTCGCTTTCGTAGCGCTCGAGAAGTCCTAGGTCCGTCGACTGAAGGAACGAGGGCAACTCGTAGTAGTCCTCGTTGATCCACCACGCGTTCTCCTCGGCTTCCCAAAGGGCAGCAAGGTCACGGTCTCCGCCGTCGCGCTGGGCACCATGACCGATCATCCCCAGATGCCATCCCTCGTAAGACACGGTCCCAACGATCGCCTTGTTGTCGGTGGATTCGTCCCACAGCTCGGACACCGTTGGGACCTGCAGATAGCGAGGGTCGGCATCCTGCAACCAGGTATCCGTGTTCTTGCCATCGTCGCCGCGCATCTGGTTGCCCGGGATCCCGTGTTCGTCGGGGTAGACACCGGTACCCATGGTGGCATGCAAAGCTCCGGTTATCGACGGAGCACTTCCGATGGTGGCATTGGTGTAGGTGATCCCCGTCTCCATCAGGCGACGGATGTTCGGCCACGTTTGAGAGTGGTACTCCAGCGCGTTCCAGCCACCTCCGTCGATGATCACCGTGAAGATCACCTTGGGAGGCTTCGTCCGTGGCGCACCGATCAGCGGTTCGCCTTCGTAGGGTGACAGATCCATCCCCAGAACCTCGGCGATCGTGGGAGCGAGGTCGGCGATGTCGACCTGCCTCTTGTCCACCTGACCTCTCGCTCCTACATAGCCCGGCCCCCACAACACGATCGGGACCTTGGTGAGGTAGTTCCAGGGATTCGGGTGGGACGTCGAGGTTGTCGGCTTCTCGGTGCCGAGGGTCGTCAGATCCCACTCTCCGATGAGGAAGTTATGGGGCTTGGGAACGAGGTAGATCTCTCCCGATCGGCCGGGAACGTTACCCCTCTGGATGTGCTCCATGATCGGTCCACCGACAGATCGTGCCATCGCGCTCTGTGATGGAGCGTCGTCCGGCACGCCGGTCTCAGGCTTCAAGACGAAAAGTGCAACGGCAGCGGTAACGAACGCCACCACCAGGATCAGGGCAACACGCTTAGACAACCGAGCCTCCGAGCTCCTAGATTCCACTTGGCTCGGCACACGGTAACGTGAGCATGTAGCTTCCTACGACACCGGCTCGATGCCGAAACCCCATGTCGCGAAGTACTGGGCCTACGGTTTCTGGATCTCCTCCGGCAGGAACGCCCCCATCATGATGCCCATCACCCCATCGCGGTCGCGCGACGTGTCGTAGAAAGCTCGAAGCCTCACGGTGTCACCCGCGGTAACAGACTTGCCTGGGTAGCCCCACCACGCCGACATCGTGCTTAGGTCCCAGTCCGGGCGCCGGCCATCGGCGTAGCCGGCACGCGACACGTACATCTTCTGACCCGTCGTGGCGTTGTCGACACGCAACTTCAGTCCTCCGTCGTGCAGGTGTCCGCCGAAAGCGAGGAATTGCCCACTCATCGGCATCTCGTAATCCCACACCTCTTCGTGCACCCCCTCGACACCGTCACCTTTCTCGAGGTTGTACTCCGAGTTACTGCAGTTGCGCACATCCAGCCACACCGGGATGATCTCGGTCAGCTCGGCCTCGTCTGCAGGCGTGAATCCGATGTCGAAGCGTACAAAGACGTCGGTCTCGTAACCCTCGATCATCGACATGATGTGGTGAACCATCCTCCAGTGAGGAGTGTCGGGATCGACCCCACCCGGCACACGGTCGCTTGGAGGCGGCTGATTGTCCCAGTAGTACCCGTAACCCTCCGGTACTGAGATCTTGGTGCGCTCCTTACCCGAGGCAAAGAACCGGTCTCCTAGCTGTCGGAAGAGGCCGGACCCCTGGCAAGTGAGATCGTCCTTGTTCGGATTCGCCCAGAACACATGGTGGAGATGCGCCGCGTGGTGATCGACCAGAGAGCCGTATCTATCAACCAAAGTCGCCTTGTACGAAGTCAGATACCCGGCCTCGGGGATCGTTGGAACGATCTCGATCCGGTTCTCCGAATCCGTCGCGACACGGATCGGGCCGTAGAAGCAGCGATAGCCCCACGACTTCTCGATGCAGCCTTGTGTCAAGGCCTTGGTCCCCGAAGAAGCGGGCACCGCGACCAGGGTCGAAACAAGGAGAACGAGAGCGGCCACCAGACGAGGGATGCGCATCGGTCCAAGCTACTGTCACTGCCGAAGCTAGTCACTACATCGTTTTCCCCACGAGGTGGGACATCTTGGACATCGCCGGGTTGGATCGCTGGCCCTCGGGTCCAGAAGGCAGCGTGCTAGCCTCGCTCGCGGGTGATGCCGGACTAATGGGACTCAGGATCTTTGGGGCTGTTGTGGCGATAGCGATCGCCGCATTCGCCCTTTTCCGCTATCGCCGAAAGCAGCTTCGACGGGGCGAGATGCTCTTGGTCATCGTCGTGGTTACCGGGCTTGGGGTCGCGGCGGCCGCTCCCGACCTCCTCAACCCGATCTTGAATGCCTTGGGGTTCAGGGCCGGCCAGGAAAGACGGATCATCGGATTGCTCGTCATCTCGAACCTGCTGACACTCGCTCTACTGGTCCGCGGATTCTCCATCGACGACACCCTGTCCGAAGAGATCGGCAACCTGGTCGATCACATGGCCTTGCAACGCCTGCACGACGAGGGCTTGGACCTTGGCCCGAACGCGTGTGCCGTCGTCATCCCCGCCTACAACGAAGCGGACAACCTGCCCGTCCTGCTCGCTGCGATGCCCGAGTCGATCAACGGGATGAGGGTGCATCCGATCGTGATAGCCGACGGGTGCACCGATGCCACCGAGGCCGTGGCGCGCGCCGCCGGAGCCACGGTGATCAGGCGGGATCTGCGCCGGGGAAGCGGGGCTGCCGTCCGGCTCGGTTACCAAGCCGCCTTGGATTCAGGTGCGAAGGTGATCGTCACGATCGACGCGGACAATCAGCATGACCCGGCCGAGATGCAGCGGCTCGTCGAGCCACTCGTTTCGGGAGAGGCCGAGATGGTTCAGGGCTCGCGCGTCCTGGGTTCTTTCGAGATCGAATCCGAAGCGAGGTCATGGGGCGTGAAAGTGTTCGCCCGGCTACTCACTTTCCTGGCTCGAACCAAGATCACCGATCCATCCACCGGTTATCGAGCGATGACTTCGGAAGCCCTGCGTTCTCTGGATCTCAAACAGGATCAGTTCTACGTCTCGGAAGTGATCCTCGATGCTGCTCGCAAAGGGATCACTGTCGTCGAGGTTCCCATCACCCTTCGCAGAAGGGCACACGGAACCACCAAGAAACCAACGACGTTGCGCTACGCCTGGGGATTCAGCAAGGCCATGATCCGAACCTGGATGCGCTAAGGACTCCGTCAGATCGCGCCGGTGCTGAGGTAGTAATCCTCGCCTTTGTCATCCCACTCGAGGTCCACGACCCCCTTCGCCGCCGCAGCCTTCACGAATTGAAGGAAGCCGCCGTAGCCATAGTCCTTCTCGCTGAAGCCGGGGCTGCGCCTGCGCATCATGTCTTTCAGGCCCGCCAAAGGTGGTGGTCCGGTGCGCTGCTCCAGCTCGGACACGACATCCTTCAAGAGGTCGAACGCAGAGCCCTCTCCCCCACCTTCGCTCGGAAAGTCCATGACCGGATCACCTTGGGCGGTCCCTGGATGCAGCTCGATGATGCCCATCGTTTCGAGGTAGCGCGTCAGTTCGCCCCAGGTCCTAAAGCCGAAGTCGCTTTCGGAGAACGTGGAGTCCTTGCGAAGGATGGCTCGCTTCACCATCGAAGACAGCACAGGTCCATCCATCGAGCGCTGCAGTCCCGCCAGTGTCTTGGTGGTTAGCCGGGCGAGCTCAGAGAGGTCCGAGGTCGACTCGTCCGCTTCGCCGTTGCTCTCGGGTGTGCGTCTACGCCTGCGGCGGGGAGCGGACTGTGCCGATCCTGGGCCGAGCAATCGTTCGTAGAAGAGGAACTCATCGCAGGCGCCGGGCAGCAACTCGGAGGTTGATCCTTCAACCCCCACGCCGATCACCTTGCGGTTCAACTCGCGCAGTTTGAGGACGAGTGGGGTGAAGTCACTGTCTCCTGAAGCGATCACGAACGTCGACACGAATTCCCGTTCGAACGCGATCTCTAACGCATCGACGGCGAGTTTGATGTCTGCGGCATTCTTGCGAACCACCCCGGCCCTCTGAGGCACCTCGATCATCTCGATACGCTGCCCGACCAGATCTTGGCGATACTCCGAGAACAGGTTCCAGTCCGCGTAGGCGCGCCTGATGACGATCCGGCCCCTTTCGCTCAAAGCGTCGGTGATCACGGCGAGCTCGAGCTTGCTGCCTCGATCTCGGGCTCCCAAGGCGAGGTTCTCGAAATCGAGGAAGAGTGCGATGCGTTCTTCGGAATCAGCCATGTGCTCAGAGTAGACCCCGTAGGGGATATGGCTCGCTTGAGCCCTCTACGAGGAGAGCGGGACCTCTTCGATGTACGGGGGCTTATCGATAGAACGAACCGCTATGCGGCCCTTCGCCAGGTCCACCACCGCGGACCCAACCAGTTCGGCGCGCCAGCCTTGAAGCATCCGGTGCCGGGTGGGCTCGGGCCCGCCGTCGAAGACGTCCGCCAGCAAGGACTCGAGCTCACCCCGCGTCGAAACCAGTTCGGGCGCGATGCCTGCCGCATCGCAGCGCGATCTCACGATCGCATCGGCAAGACCCGCGAGCGTCCTCGCCCGGGCCTGAGCGGAGCGCGACGGACCGGATGACGTCTCTACCGGCAACGCCTTCCGTCCTCGGTCGATGGCTTCGAGGATCTCGGGGGCCGACCTGTCGGCCTCTTTCGCCACCATCCCGCGCAGATTGCGCAGGTCATCCACGCTAGAAGGGCCCCGGCGAGCGATCTCTATCAGCGTCTGATCCTTGATCACCCATCCGCGCGGGATGTCTCGTTTCATCGCGACTTCTTCCCGCCATCGGGCGATCGCTCTGAGCACAGCCAACTGCTTCCCGGACAGGTTCCCCCGGCCGGAGACCTTCTTGTAAACCTCGTCGGGATCGAGTTCGTAGAGATCGACTGTCTCGAAGACAGCCATCTCCTGTGCTGCCCAGTCCAAGCGACCGGAGATCCTCAATCTGTCTTTGAGAACGTCCGCTATCACATGGAGGTAGGCAACATCGTCTGCCGCGTAGCTCAGCTGGGCCTTCGTCAGAGGCCGGCGGCACCAATCCGTATATGACTCGCCCTTGGAGATGGTGGCACCGGTGACGGCCTCGACCAGACGGCCGTACGGCAGAGACGCGCCGAATCCCGCGTACCCCGCTGCTAACTGGACGTCGAAGACGTTTGCGGGCACGGCTCCCCAACGCTCATAGAAGATCTCGAAATCCTGCCGGCCCGCGTGAACCAAGGTCTGGACCGACTCGTCGGCGATCAGCGTGGCAACCTGCCCCAGATCGTGATCCTCCAGCGGATCGATCAGGTAGATCTCTTCGCGGGTGCTGACCTGCACCAGACAGAGTCGCGCTCGATAGGTCTTCTCGCGCATGAACTCCGTGTCGACACCCATCGAGGCACCGGCGCGCGCCTGGTCGACCATGCGCTTCAGCTCATCGGGACCCTCGACTACAACGACCGGCCGTGTGCTCTTGTGCGACCCCAACTAAGCCAGACCTAGTTCCCGGGCGATGATGATCCTCATCACCTCGGACGTTCCCTCACCGATCTCCAAGATCTTGGAATCGCGGAAGTGGCGGCATACGGGGAACTCTTCGACATATCCGTAGCCACCATGGATCTGCACTGCTTCGCGTGCAACATCGACGGCGATCTCGGACGCGTACAACTTGGCGACGGCTGCCTCCCGCTTATACGGGCGGCCCTGTTCCGCTAGCCACGCTGCCTTGTAATAGGCCTGACGGGCTATCGAAGTCTTCATCTCCATATCGGCGATCTTGAACTGGATCGCCTGGAACTTGCCGATCTCTTGGCCGAACGCGGTTCGCTCCTGCGCGTACTTCAAACACTCGTCCAAGCAACCTTGCGCAAGGCCCACGGCCAGGGCGGCGATAGCGATCCTTCCGTCGTCCAGAATCTTGAGGAAGTTCTTGAACCCTTCGCCTCGCTCACCGAGCAGATTCTCCTCGGGTACGCGGCAGTCGTTGTAAGACAACTCATGCGTGTCGGAGTGATGCCACCCCATCTTCCGGTATGCCCTGCCGACCTCGAAGCCGGGTGTGGAATTGGGGACGATGATCGCTGATATCTCCCTGTTGCCATCCGCAGTGTCGGTCAATGCCGTCACCGTTACGAACTCGGTCATGTCGGTTCCAGAGTTCGTGATGAACGACTTCGATCCGTTGATCACCCAGTGGCCGTCGACGAGCTTGGCCGTCGTGCGCGTGGCTCCAGCGTCAGATCCCCCGCCCGGCTCGGTAAGTCCGAACCCGGCCAACTTCTCGCCCCGAGCCAGCGGAGGCAGCCACTTCTGTTTCTGCTCCTCGCTTCCGAAACGCCACACCGGCATCGCTCCGAGGCCGACCCCGGCCTCGAGGGTGATGGCGATCGAAGAAGACACTCGGGCCAATTCCTCGATCGCCAGGCACAAGGTGAAGAAGTCGCCGCCGACCCCGCCGTACTCTTCCGGGAAAGGCAGGCCGAAGAGTCCCATCTCGCCCATCTGCCTTACCGCATCGAGAGGGAGCTGTCCCTGTTCATCCCAACGTTCGGCGTTCGGACGGATGTAGTCATCGACGAATGCCCTGACGACCTTGACGAATTCTTGCTGCTCGGAAGAGAGATCGAAGTCCATAGCGCCGAACTCTAACGCCGGTGTCCTTGTCGAGGTACCCGGAAACCGCCAGCCAGGCTTGTCCGGCTCACACGAAGAGCTTGGGCAACCGCGCCTTTGCCGACAGTGATCCGTGGATCTTCAATTTCCTCCGTAGCAACGCCCACCGAGGGTCGACGCGGCCCACCGCGATCTTCGCCCATTCGGACGACTCAACCTCTAGCGTCAAAGCTGGATCCTCTATCGATCCGGGTTTCGCTTCGGCGTGACCATCCGTCACCACCACATGCCACGGATCTTTGTCTGGAAAGATCCACTGGATCGGGCCATCGAGGCCGCGTGCAACGTCCATGTCCATCGCTCGCAATAGCCCGGAGAAGAGGATCTCCATCGCTTCCTCGTTCAGGTCAGGTTCGCGATCGTCCGTCCCCAACACCCCCGCCTCGATCAATACCCACGCTTGACGGGCGCGCTCGGTGTAGTCGAGCGACGTGTCCTGCCGGTTGAGCATCACGATCTCTTTGGGATCGATACCGATACGTCGCAGTTTCGTCTCGAAACTGCGAAGGCCGAACCCATAGATCTCTTCCAAAGTGAAATCGAAACAATGCGCGTAAGAGTGATCCATGTTCGGCGGGACGAAAACTCCTATGGCGAATGGAAGGACGCGCTCCCACAACTCGATAGAAGCAGATCGACATTCTTGATCTTTGATCAGCTCACCCAGGAACTTCACACCGAATGCAACGTGACGTGATTCATCGCGCGACACGTTACGGATCCCCTCCGAGAATCCGGGAAGGATGTCCAGGGCTTCGACGTAGCGCTTTATGAAATGCTGACCGGGAACAGCTAGCAATCCTTCAACGACGAAGTGGTACAGCGCAACGGACTGTGCCAGCAGCGCCCGGTCCTTGGGCTTCTTGCGAAGCGCCTCGGTGACCTTGTCGAGCTCGTCGAAAACTCCCTTGAACCCCCACGTCAGGTGAGGACCCATCGCCGCAAGGGTCGACTCCGTATCGCTGCCAAGTCCCACTACCTCGCGCATGAAGCGATCGAAGAACACATGATGCCGCGCTTCGTCGACCACCTGGGTCGTGAGGAAGATACTTTGAGCGTGCGTGGGGGCCGCGTCCAGAACCGGGGTCAAGGTTCGGGCTACCGCTTCCTCGCCGACCAAGAACATGGCGTAGTTCCACAGAGCAGATTCACGCTGCCGGTCGGTCAGCTTGCTCCGCCAGTGCTCCTTGTCGACTGAGAAATCGATGCCCGTGGCGCTCCAGTTGTTCTCCTCCCACAGGCGGTACAGGCGGGCATAGCTGATGACATCCGGCTTCTGCTCTTCCAGGGCTTCTGACAATCGGGGGCTCCTCACCGAAGGCGGGTTTGGGTCTATATTCCCTCTGTATAAACTTGACCGACGAGTCAACTTTTCCGGGCACCCACACCAGGGGCTCGAGGCCGCACCTACCAGGAGGTTCGAGGTGGATTTCTCCCTGAACGAAGAACAGATCGAGCTCAAGAAATGGGCACATGAGTTCGCCGAGAAAGAGATCCGGCCGGTTGCGGCCGAATACGACGAGAGCGAGGAGTTCCCCTGGCCCGTCGTGAAGAAAGCCGCCGAAGCCGGTCTCTACTCGGTCGACATCTACATGCAGGCCCAACAGGATCCGACCGGCCTGACGTTGCCATTGCTGATGGAAGAGATCTTCTGGGGCTGCGCTGGTATCGGACTGGCCATCTTCGGAACCGGCCTCCCCCTTTCGGCGCTCGCTTCGGTCGGAACGCCCGAGCAACTGATGGAGTGGGCGCCAAAGATGTTCGGCACCCCACAAGACCCCCGCGTCGCTGCATTCTGTGTCACCGAGCCGCAGGCAGGATCCGATGTGCGGAACCTGCGCACCAAAGCGATCCGCGATGGCAACGAGTGGGTTCTCAACGGAACCAAGGTCTTCATCACCAACGGTGGGGTCGCCGATGTCTTCGTCGTTGTTGCAACGGTCGACCCGGAACTGGGGCACCGGGGCCAGGCAAGTTTCATCATCCACAAAGACGACGGTGGCATCGCCGCCGGTAAGAAGGAAAAGAAACTCGGTATCCGCGCCTCCAACACCACAGAAGTGATCCTCGAGGACTGCCGCATCCCGCTCGATCGTGTGCTCGGCGGGATCGACCGCCTCGAGAACAAGCTCGAGAAGGCGCGTAAGGGTGAGTCGACCGGCCGCTCATCGGCCGCTCTTCGTACCTTCGAGGTAACGCGTCCCGCCGTTGCTGCTCAGGCGGTCGGCATCTCGCGTGCTGCCTTGGAGTACGCGATCCAGTATTCGAAGGACCGTGAAGCGTTCGGCGTCCCCATCGCCCAACACCAGAGCATCCAGAACCACCTCGCCGACATGGCGACCGAGGTCGAGTGCGCACGGTTGCTGACGCACAAGGCCGCGTGGCTCGCTGCTTCTGGCCGGCCCTTCGAGAAGGCCGAAGGTTCGATGAGCAAGCTCAAGGCCGGTGAGACCTGCGTGAAGGTCACCGAGCAAGCCGTGCAGGTGCTCGGGGGCTGGGGTTACGTCAAGGAGTTCCCGGTCGAGAAGTGGTACCGCGACAGCAAGATCTACACCCTGTTCGAAGGCACCTCGGAGATCCAGCGGATGGTCATCGCAAGGGCTCTCATCTCTTAGGGCCCGGCGGACCCTTAGCTCTAGGGTCAAGGGGTGCGAAGGATCGACGGGGTCTGGGTATTGCGGATCGCGATCGTTGGTATCGCGGCTTTCAGTTTGATCCGCACGATCTCGTTCGGAGGTGAACAAGCGCGACGGCCCGAACCAGCTCCACCTGAGAGCACGGCTTCCCCCGAGGCGACGTCCACGCCGAGAAACGCAGTGATCACCGTGCCGAACCTGGTGGGGCGGGAGCTCGATCGGGCGCGCGAAGCCCTGGCCGGTATCGGACTATTCGCCGATGTTGGGGTGCTGACCCGCCGGTCGGGCCTGTGGAGCATGGTCGTCGGCCAAAGCCCGGAGCCGGGCGCCACGTTGCCACGCGGTGAGCTGGTGCAGCTGATCGTCACGAAGCCGGAACGTCCCCCGCTGGCACTGCCCAAGATGAAGAGCGATGAGTGCCCCACGTCTCGTGTGCGTTCGGTACGGGGATTGCGGATCGCGTCGGTGAGCCGTCACATGGCCTTGGGCAGCGCATCGAGCGACGGGATATTGGACCTGGGGTCCGCACTCCCGTCCGATGATGGATTCCGAGCCTCGTTACTGTGGGCCACGAGGGGTGGCTACAAGGGTCCAGTGCTGATCCGAGGGGACCGGATCGACGGCGATGCCGACCTACGGTTCGAACAAGATGGCGACATCACTCCGAACGGCCCCACCCTCTACGGCACCCCCGACGAATTCCACTTCGCGCGCGGTGGTTTCCCTCAGCCTGCTTGGAGCACGGTGGTCGAGATCCCCGGACCCGGTTGTTACGCGTTCCAGATCGACGGCCGTGACTTCAGCGACCACATCGTTGTCCTAGCCCGATAGCTCTCGTGCGCTGAGCCTTGGGAGCGGTCCGTAGAGTACGTACTCTCGCCCTCTGTAGGACCCCGTGAACAACGGCGCGAGGGACTCATCTGTTGGCTCTCCTTCGGCAGGCAGCACCATGTAGTTGGGACCGAACCCCCCTTGGCTCATCGCTTCGTCCCACCCATCTGCAAGAGCCTGGAAGCGGATGCGCAGATCGTTTCCTTCGAGATTGGGGTTGTCGTACTCGGCCAAACGGACCCCCGAGAACTCGAACAGTTGGAAGGCGAGCGGAGCCGGTCCCTCGACCAAGACGACGTCGCCGGGTCCCATCAAGGCTGCCGCGCGCCGCAAGAACGACCCCTCGTCTTGGACGTCGGGGTTCCCGTACACGAACCCCGCCTTGCCCCGTTCCATGATGTCGGTGAGCTGGATAGAGGCATAGATCGGAGATATCGCACCGATGCCCAACACCGTCACAACCACCCCGGTCGCGACCAACCTATTGTTGATCTTCTCGTAAAGCCACATCAGAGCGGCCCCGCCGAAAACCCCACCGAGCAGGTGAAGAGGCGGCCACACCCGGCCCTGGTGAAGCAGCGTGGCGTTGCCCCACAGATCCCAATCGAAGCGGCCGCGCAGGATGGCCAGGATGAGGACGGCGGCAGTGCCTAGGGCGAATGCGAGCAGAACGCGGTCCTCGATCTGTCTGCGCCCAACGGCCCGCCAGATCCCGATGGCGGCAAGCGGTAGTAACAGACCCCATGACGAAAGAGCGACGGGAAGTGGCCACTCCATACCGAGACGGGGCGTGATGTTGACGAAGCCCCCGAGCCGCAGGTAGTCGATGAAGACCGGCAGCCCCCACAAGGCGAAAACCAGGAGTGCTCCTCCGACACAATGCTTGAGATAGCGTCGCCGATCCTTTGTGATGGTCAGGCTTGCTGCAAGCATCCAGACGAGAGAACTGACGAACATCGGTACGCTGACGAGTCCGGCAAGCCCCGCGCAGAAGCCGGCAAGAAGCTCGACCCGCCGCATCCGAGTTCGCGCAGAGATCAATGCAAAGAGTCCCGCTGCAGCAAGAAGAACAACACCCAACTCGCGCGGGAACGCAGGGGGAAGTTGCTCGTACACGGAGTTCGGTGAAGCAACGACCAGATCGGCCCCGTAGCGCGCCGCGCGGGGACTAGTGATGAAATCGGCGCCCGAGGAGACGACCCACCCGAACCCGCCGATCAACGAAACGGCTGCTGCGGCGGCCCATCCAGCATCGGGACGCAACCTGAACGCTAGGCACGCTGCGGCGATCGGGAAGGCGGCGATCAATATCAGGTGCAAGGTCTCGAGCGCGACAAGTGGATCGGAGCCGGGCACCAGTTCGACCAACGATGCCATCACCGCGTGCAACCCCCAGGGGTAAGCGTTGCGGGCGAACTCGGGGGCCGGACCGACCGGAAGTTGCTCGCCCGCGAGGATCTGCTCGGTCCATCCCAGATGCCAAGGAGGATCACCGGTCCGAACGCTGGAGCCTGCGATGAAAGCTGGGGTCGCGTAAACGATCGCCAATGCCGCGAGTAGCGCGGCGAGCTTCGCGTAGGAGATGGGCCGGGGTCTAGGCAGCGGTAACCGTCCTCTCCACCAAACGACCAACACCGCAACGCCCGCACCGATCACAACCCCAGGCGTAGAGAAAACGCGGCCCAAGAGGGTCACATGCAAAAGCATCATGGCAACACTGAATGCGACGAATCCGACGATGGCCGTTAGGGCCCGCTCGGTGATGCCTACCCAGACAAGTTGAAAAGTCGTTCGGTGGCTACGGTTGGGCAAGAGCCCCGCCCATCTCAGGATCAGTTCGCCGGTAGCGTGTCCAACGATCGCGAACACCAAGACCTGGGCCGCGACCTGAAGGAGCAGTTCGCCGGTCACTCGATCACGACGAGAACCTGGCCCGCTGCCACGGTATCGCCGGGGGAAACCGTGACCTCCTGCACGACTCCATCGTGCGGAGCGGAGATGACCGTCTCCATCTTCATAGCTTCGAGAATCGCAAGCACTTGACCGGCCGCAACGGTGTCACCTTTGGCGACGAGCACCTTGAGCATGGTGCCCTGCATGGGGGCCGTGGCATCCCCTCCGGACGCCCCCACGGCGGCATAAGCGCTACGAGCCATCCCCGGGTTCCACAGATGGACCGGATGACCGTCCACGATCAAGACTGGATCGGCTGTCACCTCGGCCAGTTCGGCCAGGACCGGTCCGTCCTCGACGGTGCGTGTCGTGTGCGTGCCTGCGACGAAATCAGGATCCTCCAACAGCAACACGTGGGCTGGGATCGTCGTACGAACACCTTCGATGCGGTACGCCTCCAAGGCACGGACCATCTTTCGGCGAGCATCTTCTCTGTCGGCACCGTGCACGATCAGCTTCGCGATCAAGGAGTCATACGCAGCCGGAACCTCCCCGCCCTGCGAATAGCCGGAGTCCACCCTGACCCCGGGACCTTCAGGTTCCACGTAGGTAGTGAGCTTTCCGGGTGTCGGCATGAAACCCGCGGCCGGATCCTCGGCATTGATCCGGCACTCGATCGAGTGTCCCTTGATGCCGGAGAGGATCTGTTCCTGCGTGAGCCCGAGTGGATCGCCCGCTGCGATCTTCAACTGACATTCCACTAGATCGATCCCCGTGATCTCCTCCGTTACGGTGTGCTCGACCTGCAGCCGCGCGTTGACCTCGAGGAAGTAGAACGACCCATCGGAGTCAACCAGCAACTCCACGGTCCCTGCATTGACGTATCCGCAGGCGTTGGCGAGTGCGACCGCAGCCTCTCCCATCTCGGCGAGCCTGTCGGTGTGCAATGGAGGAGGAGTTTCTTCGACCAACTTCTGATGACGGCGCTGCAGCGAGCAGTCGCGCACTCCCAGCCAGAGGGCTTGGCCGGGGGCCGGGGCGAGTACCTGAACCTCAAGGTGCTTGGGGGCCGTGAAGTACCGCTCGACATACACCTCGGACGATCCGAAATAAGCCTGAGCCTCACGGCGAGCCGAAGCGAAGGCTTCGGCGGCCTCGGCTTCGGCGTGGACCACTTTCAATCCGCGGCCCCCACCACCGCCCGCCGCCTTAACCGCAAGCGGATAGCCATGTTCGCGTCCGAACGCAATGACCTCGGCAACATCTTCGGTCGGTTCGAACAGCCCTGGGACCACCGGTACGCCCGCGTCGCGAGCGAGTTGGCGCGCCTTGATCTTGTCGCCGACGGCGCGGGTTGCTGCGGCAGGGGGGCCGATCCACGCCAGGCCCGCCCCCGCTACGGCTTCGGCGAAGTCCGCGTTCTCGGACAGGAATCCATAGCCGGGGTGGATCGCTTCGGCTCCAGTGTCCCGCGCCGCGCCGAGGATGGCTTCGACGTTGAGGTATGTGTCGGTGGGTGCGATGCCGGGGAGATGCACGCTCTCGTCTGCGGCACGTCTGTGATCGGCTCTAGCGTCGGCATCGGAGAACACCGCGACCGTATGCACCCCCATGGACCGGCAAGTGCGGGCGATGCGAACGGCGATCTCGCCACGGTTGGCGATGAGGATCTTCTTGAACATCGGCGTAGAGGCTAGCCGACTTAGTGGTTGCGGGGACCTGCCTTGAGCACCTTGGACGGCAACGGACCACGGATGAACGACTGCGCGACCCGGGCAGCCTCGAGCAGAGCACCTAGATCCACTCCGGTCGAGATACCCATGTCTTCGAGCATGTGCACCAGATCCTCCGTCGCGATGTTGCCGGTAGCACCGTCCGCATAGGGGCTACCACCCATCCCGCCGATGCTCGCATCGAAGTAGTCGACCCCCAGCTCCAGCGCAGTTAGAACGTTCGCAAGCCCGGTCCCACGCGTGTCGTGGAAGTGCATGTTGAGCTCGACCTCGGGGGTGTCGCTCCTGAGCGCTTCGATCACCTCGCGCACGCGCCGTGGCGTTCCCATACCGGTCGTGTCCCCGTAAGAGATCGTCCTGATACCCAGCTCACTCATCCAGCGAGTGACTTCCACGACGCGTTCGGGAGCGATGTCGCCGTCATAGGGACAGCCGAACGCGGTCGAAATGGTGCCTTCGAGCGGGATCGCGGAGCTGCGGGCCACCTCAGCCACCTCAGCCACGTCTGCGATCGACTCCTCGACCGTTTTCTTGACGTTTCTCAGGTTGTAACCATCACTGGCCGCGATGAACACCTGCATCGAATCCACGCCCACCTCGGCTGCGATCTCGGCCCCTTTGCGATTCGGGACCAGAGCCGAATAGACGATGCCTTCTCGTTTGGTGATCGCCTCCCACACCTGCCGGGAATCGGCCATGTTGGGGATCGCCTTGGGAGAGACGAACGATACCGCTTCGATGAGTCGCAACCCGGTGTCCGAAAGGGCGTCGATCAACTTGACCTTGTCGGCGGTGGACACCTCTGCCTTCTCCGACTGGATCCCGTCGCGAGGGCCTACCTCTCTTATCCGTACAGAAGTGGGCAGGGCCATTTCCTCATCCTAGGCCCAGTCGTTTCCATGTCATCCTTCCATCGATGTCCTTGAGAACCACAACGAGGTGCTCGATCGCCTCATCGGCCGCCTTGTCTGGGAGGTGGGTGGGGTGAACGATCAGAACACGCTCCGCGACGCGCTACTCCGGCAGAAGGGCCAAGCGACGACCTGGCGCTAGTCCTGAGGATGCCGAAGTGCCGGCGGTCCAAGGTGGCCACCTTGTCTTCACCCAAGATCTCGCAAGTGACCACGACGCTTGCATCTACGAACCCGATCGGTTGATCCGCGAACTGAACCTGCAGGTGGGCGGCGCGCCGCATCAGCTCGCGATCGATGCTCCACAGCGTGTAGGCGCCGGTGGCCACGTCCTCACAGAACATCAGCCACGCTTCCACGGAGGCGGTCTTGAGGATCCAGTAGTCCACCTCGACGCACACTGGTTGGGGGATCACCAGCTGCTCGCCGATGTTGGCGATCAGATCCGCAGCGCTCCGGTCAAGGCATGGCGAGATGCCCTGTTTGTCGCACCCCCTCGGCATGATCGTCGGGTCCCATGAAAGGAGGACCCAGATGGCGATCTGTAAGTACTGCGAACTAGAGATGCTCGAGACCGCCTCGTGCACGGTCGAGGTCTTCGACGACATCCCGGGCGGCCCGTATCCCCGGATCAGGTTCGGCTCCGAACGGCCCCGCTGGCCGGGAGATAGATGTGGCGACTGCGGGGTGAAGCGAGGCGGCTACCACCACCCCGGTTGCGACATCGAGCGATGCCCGAGCTGCGAAGGCCAAGCGATCTCTTGTGGATGTCCCACCGTAGAGGAAGAACTGTCGAGCACCGAGGGTGCGGGCCGCGGGGTCAGCATCAACGAGGTGGTCACGAACATCTCTGCACTCGTGCGTGAAGAACCCCACTCCGACCTCATCTACATCGTGCCGATCGGACCGTGTGGGCACGTGGGGAGCGGTCACGACAAGGACATGCTCCGTGGAGACGCGTTGCCGGTCGAAGAGTGGTTCAGGCTCGGCAACTGGCTAGGCGGTGATACAACGGCGATCCTCTTCGTGTGCAGGACTGAGGATCTCGAGCGGGTCGGTGAAGCGGACCTGAAGGTCGCTCGTGCGATCGACGCCTTCGCCCGTGCCCACGACGAGCTTCCTTGGGACATGGTCTTCGTGACGCCCAACGGCACTTTTTGGGCAAGTGACCTCTTGCGCCTTCCGGGCCTGCCCGACTTCGCGCCCTGCGAGTTCCGATCCTGACCTCCCCAACGGATGTGCGGCGCGCCGTGCATCCGTCATCGACTGGTCGCATAGCGACCGTATTCCGGCGAAGATCCGGGTTAGGTGTTGGTCCAGTCGGGGGGGCGCTTGGTATTGAAGGCCGCGATCCCCTCTTGCCGGTCGTTGCTCGCGATGACGGTCTTCCACATCTCGTTCTCCAACTCGATCCCCTCATCGATCGACAGGCCGATAGCGCCGTCGATCGATCGCTTAGCCGCGGCCACGGCCACCGGAGAGCTCTTACATATGTCCTGGGCTACCTCCAGCGTGAAGCTCTGCAGTTCTTCTTGCTCGCACACCTCGGCGACCAGCCCGAGTTGCTGCGCGAAAGCTGCATCGATGCGTTTGCCCCGGAAGATGAGGTCCTTGGCTCTAGACGTGCCCACCTTGCGCGTCAGCAACTGGGTTCCGCCTCCTGCGGGGAGCAAACCCACTCGGGTCTCGGGCAGGCCGAGCTGGGTACCCTGGGCCGCGACGACGATGTCGCAGCTCAGGGCGATCTCGCAGCCGCCGCCCAGAGCGAATCCGAAGATCGAAGCGACGACCGGTTGCGGCATCTCGCGCAACGCCGCGAAGAGCCCACGTATCTGCTTGCGGTTCTCGTAGAACTGCTCGAGCGTGAAACCGTCGCGTTCCTTCAGATCGGCTCCAACACAGAAGGCTTTCTCGCCGGCGGCGGCAACGATCACCACCCAAACATCACGGTTAGCCGCCACCTCCTGGAACGTCGATGTCAGCTGGGCGGCCATCGCTGAAGAGATCGCGTTCAAGGCTTCCGGGCGGTTCAATGTGACCGTTGCGATGCGATCGTCGATCGTGAGTCCGGCCAGCGACTCGGTCATACGGGAGGAACCCCGTGGTGGCGATCCGAGAAGTGCCGGTCCTTGCGCTCGGCCGCAGCCAGACGACGGATCAGATGCGTGCGCAGGTCGTCGGGCTGGACGATGGCATCAACGATGTTCTCTGCGGCCAAGCGCACCAGGTCGATGTCCTCTTCGTACTCGCGCCGTTTCTCGGCGACGAATGCCGCTCTCTCGTCCGGGTCCTCGATCGCTGCGATCTTGTTGAAGAAGACTGCGTTGACCGCGGGTTCTGGTCCCATCACGGCGATCCGGGCGGTGGGCAGCGCGATCGTGGCGTCCGGTTCGAAGCCCGGTCCCGCCATCGCGTAGAGGCCCGCGCCGTAGGCCTTGCGGACGATCACGCAGTACTTCGGCACGGTCGCCTCCGATACCGCCGTGATCATCTTGGCGCCATGTCGGATCATCCCCTGTCTTTCGACCTGCGTCCCGATCATGAACCCGGGCACGTCACTCAGGAAGATCAAGGGGATGTTGAACGCATCGCAGAGCCAGATGAACCGCGCGGCTTTGTCTGCCGTATCGACGAACAACACTCCGCCCTTTTGGGCCGGTTGGTTGGCGACGATCCCCACCACCTTGCCTTCCATACGCCCTAGGCCGGTGATCAACTCCTTCGCGAAATCGGGCTTGATCTCGAAGAAGCTGCCTTCGTCCACCAAGCCGGCGACCATAGCGTACATGTCGAAGGCTTGCGACTCATCAGCGGGCACGATCCCGGCGAGCGATCCGGTGTAGGCCGCCGGGCGAGGTGCAGCGAGCGGCGGATCCTCCAGCCAGCTCTGCGGCATGTAGGAGATGTAGGCGCGGGCCGCTTCGATGGCTGCCTTATCGTCGTCACAGATCAGGTCACCGCAACCCGAGACCTCGCAGTGCATCCGGGCACCACCCATCTCTTCCAACGTGACCTTCTCGCCGATCACCTCTTCGGCCATGCGCGGAGACCCCAGGTACATCGATGCATTGCCCTCGACCATGAACACCACATCGCAGAAAGCCGGGATATAGGCACCTCCCGCCGCGCTCGGTCCGAACAGACAGCAGATCTGTGGGATGTGGCCCGAAGCTTGCACTTGGTTGTAGAAGATCTTGCCGGCGCCGCGACGGCCTGGGAAAAGGTCAACCTGGTCGGTGATCCGTGCGCCGGCGGAGTCCACCAGATAGATCATCGGATGCTCATTGCGACGGGCCAGCTCGATGATCCGGATGATCTTCTCAACGGTGCGAGCGCCCCACGAACCTGCCTTAACCGTCGGGTCGTTCGCCATCACCGCAACGGTTCGGCCGTTGACGGTGCCGACGCCGGTGATGACTCCGTCGGCAGGCAGATCACCTGCAAGCGCATTGACCAGCAATCCGTCTTCAAGGAATGCGTCGGCGTCATCGAGCAACATGGCCAAACGGTCGCGCACGAACAACTTCCCCTGCTGCGCAAGCTTCGGGAGGTACTTCTCGTTACCCTTTCGCACCTGCTGGATCAGGGCGTCTAGTTCGGAACCCCGCTCTGTCTCAGTCATCGCGGGTCATCCTACTTGTCGCCAGATGAAGCTCCGGGGACGACGCGAGCCGATGTGATCTCCCCTGCCCGAAACGTCTCGGATCCGTCGCGCGATCTCACGATCAACGCCCCGGCAGGGTCTAGCGACATCGCCATACCGGTATGCGTCCGGCCATCGGCGAAAGTGAGGGTGACCTCCTTGCCGAACACGGTCGATAGCTCGGATGCCCGCTCCACGATCTGGGTCGCTCCCTGCCGGGTATCAAGCGCTCGATAGAGAGGCTCGAGCCAAGAAAGGATCGCACCCAGGACCTCGTGTCTAGCTGGCGGCGGACCCGAGGTGATATCCGCCACGGATGTCACCGGTGCTCCGACATCGCTTGGGGGATCCTCGAGATTGATCCCGATGCCGGCAACTGCAGCCACCACACCCGATGGGCCACTCTGTGATTCCACGAGGATCCCGGCAAGCTTGCGACCATCGACGACTACGTCATTGGGCCACTTGAGCCCCGCTTCGGCCCCGGTTAGCTCGCGGATCGCTTCGGTCACGGCCACACCAACACATGTCGTTATGAGCTCGGGACGGCCGCCGGGGCGCAAGAGGATCGAGAAGGTCAACGACCCGCCCGGCTCGGACACCCAGGTCCGGCCCCAACGACCCCGCCCTACGGTCTGCGAGTCGGCGACCACCACCGTGCCCTCCGCCACGTCCGGATCACTAGCCATCCGCAGCACTTCGGAGTTGGTCGAGTCGATCTCGGATAGATGGACGATGCGTGCCCCGAAGTCTCCACAGAGCAGCGGCCGAACCGAGGCAACCAGGTGGGAGGTCATCGCTGCATAGGATACGGACCCATGTTCTCCAAACTGCTAGTTGCGAACCGGGGCGAGATCGCCATCAGGGTGATCAGGGCCTGCCGTGATCTTGGGATAGCCAGCGTGGCCGTCTACTCCGACGCGGACGCCGATGCCATCCACACGCGTCTCGCCGACGAAGCGTTCAACGTCGGTCCTGCACCGGCGGCAGAGTCCTATCTCAACATCCCAAACATCATCGAAGCAGCGAAGCGGTCGGGGGCCGAGGCCGTGCACCCCGGGTACGGATTCCTCGCCGAGAACGCAACCTTCGCTCGCGCCGTCATGGATGCCGGGCTGTCGTGGGTCGGCCCCCAACCCGACGTGATCGAAGCCATGGGTGAGAAGACTGCCGCTCGGAGAGCCGCGATGGCCGCGGGGGTACCGGTAGTGCCCGGAACCAAGGATCCGGTAACCGATGCGGAGCAGGTGCGGGCGTTCGCGCGCGAGCACGGTCTGCCACTTGCGATCAAGGCTTCTGCCGGAGGCGGTGGGAAAGGGTTCCGGGTCGTCGAGACCGAAGACGAGATCGAGGACGCACTGGCAGGGGCCGCCCGAGAAGCGCAGGCCTACTTCAGCAACGACGAGGTCTTCCTCGAGCGCTACCTGCAGCGCCCACGGCACATCGAGATCCAGGTGCTCGGTGACGGCAAGGGCAACGTCATCAGCTTCCCGGAACGTGACTGCTCGCTGCAGAGACGTCATCAGAAGCTCGTGGAGGAATCGCCCTCCCCCGCTCTCACACCTGAGGTTCGAGAAGCGATCATGAAGGCCGCCGCTCAACTCGCTTCGCACGAGAACTACCTCAATGCCGGGACATGCGAATTCCTGCTCGATGCCAACGGCAAGGACTTCTATTTCCTCGAGATGAATACCCGCCTTCAGGTTGAGCACCCCGTTACCGAATTGGTCACCGGCGTTGACCTGGTCAAGGCACAGCTCTACATCGCGGCAGGTGAGCCTTTGTGGTTCACCCAGGACGACATCGAGTTGCGGGGTGCTGCTATCGAAGTCCGCGTCAATGCCGAGAACCCGGCCAAGAACTTCATGCCGTCACCGGGCCGGATCGGCGGCTACCGCGAGCCTTCGGGTCCGGGCGTGCGCGTCGACTCGGGGGCCGAGGCCGACTACCTGATCCCCCAGACATACGATCCGATGATCGCCAAGCTCATCACCTATGGAGCCGACCGCGAAGAGGCACGGACACGGATGCTTCGTGCGCTAGACGAGTACGAGATCGAAGGCATCAAGACAACTCTTACCTTCCATCGATTCATGCTTGCGGACGAGCGCTTCGTTTCCGGTGACTACAACACCGGAACGGTCGAGAAGGAGATGGATCTATCTCCTCTGAAAGACGATGTTGTTACCAAGCCGAAGGCCGGGGAAGCCGAGATCGCTCATCGCAACTTCGAGGTCGAGGTCAACGGCAAGCGTCTCGAGGTGAAGATCCGCGAGCACCTCGAAACCAGCACGCGACCCCGCAAGCCCAAGCCCCCCAAGTCGGCAGGTCGCATCGCCGGTGGAGCCAGCGAGGCGCTGTCGGCACCCATGCAGGGCACCATCGTTAAGGTGCTCGTAAAGGTTGGGGACAAGGTCACGGCCGGTGATCAGGTCTGCGTGCTGGAAGCCATGAAGATGGAGAACTCGATCCTTGCCCACACCTCGGGAACCATCGAAGAGCTGAAGGTCGAACCGGGCAAGGCCGTACAGACCGGGGAGACCCTGGCGATCATCCGATAAAGGTTCTCGAACTGGGTAACGTCATCTCATGCGGTGGATGACGATGGCCCTGATGCTCTTCCTCCTTCCTGCCTGCGCAGGAGGCGCGGAGTTGTCATCGGGTGGAGCGACACCAAGCCCCTCTCCCGCAGCCTCGATATCTCCGTCTGAGGGGCCTTCGGCGGCACCGTCGCCGTCGCCCACGCAGCCCACGTCGAGAGCCGAGCGACTCGCCGGCCGGCTGACCAACGTCGATGCCAACCTCAAGACCGGGATCAAAGAGTGGCTAAAGGTCGACGACGGGCGCCCCAGGGGGAAGCGTTTCGATGCGATCGAGATCCTGGGACTGAAGAAACAGAAGATGATGCGCACGTTGGTGAAGCGAGCATCGCTGTCACACAAGGTGCTGCCGAGGTTGGGATCGACCCTGCGGTTAGAGGCCAAACGCAACATCAAGGCAGCGCGAGGACTCTACAAACTCACCCCCCCGCTCAAGCCGAAGGATGTGAAACTCGAAACCTCCCGTGCCGATCACCCGATGAAGCTGATCCGCTACTACAAGGCCGCCGAACGAAGGTTCGGCGTTCAGTGGAGCGTGCTGGCGGCGATCAATCTGGTCGAGTCCCGGATGGGTCGCATCAACGGCCCCTCGTCGGCCGGGGCACTCGGACCGATGCAGTTCATGCCGGCGACATGGGACGCGTACGGCAAGGGCGATCCGTTCAAGCCCTACAACGCGATCATGGCTGCCGCGAGGTACCTAGCCGCGAACGGGGCACCGGAGCGCCTCAGCAACGCATTGTGGAACTACAACCGTTCCGACTACTACGTGAACGGGGTTATTGCTTACCACCGGCACATGGCGGCACACCCGAAGAGCTATTTCAGCTACTACCTCTGGCAGGTGTTTGCCCGCACGACGAAGGGCGACATGCAGCTGACCGGCCCCGGCAACACCTATCCCTACTGATCCCTGCAGAGGGTTAGGTTGGCCACCGGACATGGGAGCAAGCAATGACTCTGAAACGCATCAGCGCGGTTGTGTTCTCGATGATCTTCGGCGTTGTCACCCTTGCCGCCGGCACCCTGCTTGTCCTAGGTGGTCAGTGGGCAGGTTTGATACTGCTTCTACCGGGCGCTGCTCTGGTTGCCGTCGCCATGAAGATCAACGATCGCCCCGAACCGCTGGCCGACATGGACGCTCGCGGTCCTCGAGATCAGTAGGCCTTCAGCGAGCCGCTCTCGGGAATCCGGTCCTTGCATGCCGTCTCCAGGCAGTCGGTATCGGTCCCGTCCTTCGACTTGACCACGACCCCAAGCTTGTTGCTCTTGAACTCTTCGAGGTCTAACTGGAAGGACACCTTGCTTACCTTTGGTTTCGGACGCCCCACGCGCAGCCCCTCGTAGTTGTTCCCGGTTTCTTTCCCATGCAGGAACAAGAACAACTTGTTGTCAACGCATTCGAAGCGACCGACCAGATCTGTATCGCCATCTCTTCCATCGTCGAATAGCAGTTTCAGATACGTCTTCTTGCTCTCGGGTTTGAGGTAATCGCAGGCGTACCCATCGTGCGTGGTGATCTTGAAGAAACCCGCTTCACCTTGCTGGGCTTCCACTCTCAACTCCGCAAGGTCGAGGGATCCTTTGACATCATCGGGATCGTTAGCTACGACTTCCGCTGCCGTCACGGGGATAGCTGCGAACACCACATTCAGACACGCCAGAACGATGGAATAGCGCTTCATCTTTCCCAACCCTTCATCTCATCTCTCAGGCCAACCACCGTATATGCGGTCATCGTTTCGAGGAATGGCGGACGGCCCCCGAACGATGCAAGACGGGAGCGAGGTACCACACCGCTACGAGAGTGACGGCGACCGCTGCAGAGGTCGCGATAGCGAGCGCCGGCTCGAAAAGATAGTCCAGCACCATGTAGATGCCCGAGGTGAGGGCTATCCCCACGAACAGCGTGCCGATCAGCATGTAGCGGCTGGCCCGTCGCAATAGGGCTTTGGGATCCTCGTGCGGGAAAAGCATGCGGTGATGAACCGACGGCGCCATGAGCATGATCGCCGAGACCGCCACCGAAACCAGCGCGATGTAGAACGCGGTTCTTTGGGGATCGGTCGTCTTTGCGAATCCCTGTGCGAAGACGGCAGCCAGCAGGAAGCCGAACATCACCTGAACGCCGGGCAGCATCACCCTGAGCCCCTGATAGAGCTGATCCAGTTCATCTGCGGTCTTCTGTTTCTTCTCTTCCTCTTCACTTGGCATGGCGCCAGGCTACTTCGCCGGGTTGCTAGGGCGAAAGGCTTAGTCCGTTACGACCAAAGTCCTACTCAGCTAGGCCCTTCGGACAACCCCCCGATGGGGCCCTGTGCTCGCTCTCAAGGCACTGTCACCGTGACACCCTGACTTCTAACTGGGAAGGGAAGCGATGCGGGAAACAAGGGGTGCTTACCGGGATCTGCGTCCGGCTGGATGGGCTTTCATGGCCGGACTCCTAGCGTTGGCGGTCGCCATCACGTCGCTGGCCCCTCGGGCCTCTGCTCAGACGACGGTGCCGACGGGCGCCGATCTGTCGGTGACGTTGGTGGAGGCCGCCGACCCCATAGCTCCCGGGGCCACAACCTCCTTGACCGCACGGATCTCGAATGACGGCCCAGCCCCCTCGGCCGGGGGACATCTGATCGCGCTGATCGACCCCACAGCTACCTTCGTAGGGGCAACGCCTGCGGTCTGTTCGCACGATGACGGGTTGGTCTATTGCGCGTTCCCTGCCGTGGCCGTTGGGGCCTCTACTTCGATCGTTCTCTCGGTCACTTCGCCCCAGCAAGGGCCGATGTTGACGGCAGCGATCCTCGAGCTCAAGGACATCGACCCCGACGCCACCGATGACGTGTGGACCGAGGACACCGAGATCGCAACACAACCTGCACCCGTTCCAGAACCGACGGTTATCGCACTGCGCCCGACCGACGATGCCTTCGTGAAGTCCACCCTCCCGAACCGCAACTTCGGGAACTTGGCAACGCTCGAAACAGACGCGGACCCTCGCAAGGTGATCCTGATGAAGTTCGACCTCACCGGCATCGGTTCGATCGCAACGGCGAAGCTCCGGCTGGCAGCCACCGATGGGTCACCCGAAGGCGGAGTGGTCTACGGGTCGGACTCGAGTAGCTGGTCTGAATCAACGGTCACCTACCGCTCACGTCCTCGTTGGGGCACGAGCCCCGGACCCGCATTCGGTGCGGTCGTCGCCGGTTCGAACTACGAGGTCGACGTCACTCCGCTGGTGGCCCAAGGCGGGCAGGTAACGCTGTTCGTGCTCACATCATCGACCGACCAAGCAGACTTCTCTTCAGACGAGGGAGCTTTCCCACCGCAACTGATCGTTACGACGGCGGCGCCCACAGCGTCCCCACGGACAGGGCGCTAACCCGATGAAGGTGCGGCCTGCCCTACGGCCCCATCAGGGGACGGGCTTACTTCGCTATCCCCGTGATCTTGAGGCCAGACCGATCGGTCTTGTAGCGATGGTTGATCCCGATAAGCAGGGCCGTGATCGGTTCCACGATCCTGGCATTCTCTAGTGGTCCTGCATCCACGAAGCCAAGATCGGGGATCGCTTCCACCAGGTCACGCACTTTGTCCTTCGCCGCCTTGGGACCGCAGACCAGCACGTCTCCTTCTAGATCACTACTCAGGTCGTTCAACGCAACAGCCGCGAGGCTATGGAAACCGGCACACATGATGGTGCCCTTGGGCAGGAACGCCAAGGCTTGTTGCGCTGCAGATCCTTCCCAGACACCGAGGGTGTGCGTGACCTTGGCACCGACGTTCGCCGCCACCGGCACGGTGCAGTCCACGACGATCTTGTCCGGGGTGATGGCTTCGGCGATCGACTTGTAGATCATCGCTTGACCGGAGAACGGAACGGTGACCACGACTACATCGCACGCTCGAGCGGCCTCAACATTGACGGCTCCCTCGATCTTCGCCTCTTCGATCTTAGAAGCGATCTCGTCGGCGGTCGCTTGCGCCTTTGCTTCTTCACGCGATCCGATCACAACATCGAATCCTGCCTTGGCCCAACGCACGGCAAGGCCGTGGCCTTCGTCACCGGTACCTCCCACCACCGCGATGCGCATCAGAAGGTCATCCTCGGTTCGTATTCCCCGAACACCCCACGCAAGACATCCGATACCTCACCGAGCGTTGCATAGGCGGCCAGCGCATCCTTCATCGGATAGAGGAGGTTGTCTGACCCTCGGGCAGCGTCGCCCAACGCGGTCAACGCCTTGTCGACGGCTCCTTGGTCACGCTCCGCCCGCACCTTGCCGACCCGTTCGATCTGGCGGCGTTCCAGCTCGGGATCGATCTCCATCAACTCCACGGGATCTTCTTGGCCGGCAACGAATCGATTGACGCCAACCACCACCCGCTCGCCGGACTCGATACCTTTGTGGACCCGATAAGCGGATTCTTCGATCTGTTGTTTCACCCACCCTGAGTCAACGGCCTCGACGGCGCCGCCGAGTTCGGCGACCTGGCGCAACAGGCCTTCGGCCGCTTCCTGAAGTTCGTTCGTCAGAGATTCGACGAAGTACGAGCCCGCGAGGGGGTCCGCCGTGTCGGCCACTCCTGCCTCGTATCCGATCAACTGCTGAGTCCGCAGCGCGATCGTTGCCGACTTCTCGGTCGGCAGCGCCAGCGCCTCGTCATACGCGTTCGTGTGCAGGCTCTGCGTTCCCCCAACGACCGCCGCGAGTGCTTCCAGAGCAGTGCGCACGATGTTGATCTCCGGTTGCTGCGCCGTAAGGGTCGCGCCTCCTGTTTGCGTGTGGAATCGCAACATCATCGACTTCGGATTCTTGGCCTGGAAGCGATCTTTCATCACTTCCGCCCACAAACGACGAGCCGCTCGGAACTTGGCGATCTCTTCGAAGAAGTTCATGTGACACGCAAAGAAGAACGAGAGCCGCGGAGCGAACTCGTCTACGTCAAGGCCGGCTTCGATGGCAGCTTCTACATAAGCGATCCCATCGGCGATCGTGAACGCGATCTCTTGGGCGGCCGTGCATCCCGCCTCGCGCATGTGGTACCCGGAGATCGAGATCGTGTTCCATCGGGGAAGCTCATCGCGGCAATAAGCGAAGAGGTCGGTGATGATCCGCATCGACGGCTTCGGTGGATAGATATACGTGCCCCGGGCCGCGTACTCCTTAAGGATGTCGTTCTGCGTCGTTCCGGTGATGGCTTCCTTGTCGACACCCTGCTTCTCTGCAACCAACTGGTAGAGAAGCAACAACGTCGAAGCTGTGGCGTTGATGGTCATAGAGGTCGAGACCTCTGCAAGTGGGATCTCCTTCAGGAGGAGTTCCATGTCGGCAAGCGAATCGATGCTGACCCCTACCCGGCCGACCTCTCCGTGAGCTTTGGGGTGATCGGAGTCGTAGCCCATCTGGGTGGGAAGGTCGAACGCCACCGAGAGCCCCGTCTGTCCGGCGTCGAGTAAGTACCTGAACCGTCGATTCGTCTCCACGGCCGAACCGAAGCCGGCGTACTGACGCATGGTCCACAGGCGCTTGCGATACATGCCCGGGTAAACCCCCCGCGTGAACGGATAAGACCCCGGCTCGCCAAGGTCTCGCTCCGGATCTAGGCGCGGATCCTCGGGCCCATACAGCGGCTTGATCTCGATCCCGGAGTCGGTACGTCGCTCGTCGGTGCTCACGGGTCAATGGTAGTGCCCCACCCGATGAGCGACTTCTCCGCGCGGTTCAGGTCACATGGTCACGAGAACCCATCGCCGGGAGGGAAACTTGGACGTGTACGAACGGCAAGCACCCGTCGGGACCAGTAATATGCGCCGCATATGGCCACCGTTGAAGACATCTACCGCAAGCACAAGCCCAGGGCGTTCAAGGCCGACCGGCGTCCCTCCAGGTCCGAAGTGTGGTGGTGGTTCTTCATGCGCATCTCGGGGATCATCCTGGTCTTTCTCGTTCTGATCCACCTGTACGTGATGCATCTGGTGGGTGAGGGCGTCGAGCGCGTGAACTTCGCTTTTGTCGCTGAACGCTGGGACAACGTGGGGTGGAAGACCTTCGACTGGGTCCTGCTCGTCCTAGCTCTATTGCACGGTTCGAACGGGCTGCGCATCATCATCGACGACTACGTTCGGCGCGACGGCGTTAGGACGGCGATCAAAGGGGCCCTGTACGCAGTCACTACCGTGCTGATGATCATGGGCACGGCCGTCATCGCCACCTTCGACCCTTCCCTCGGCAGTTAGGCACTCATTTTGGCCATCTATCACCGTTACGACGCGGTCATCGTCGGAGCCGGCGGCGCAGGACTGCGCGCCGCGCTCGAAGCTGGGCAGCGTTGTAAGACAGCCGTCGTCTCGAAGCTCTACCCGACGCGGTCCCACACCGGCGCGGCGCAGGGAGGTATGTGTGCTGCCCTTGCCAACGTCGAAGAAGACTCGTGGGAATGGCATGCGTTCGACACCGTCAAAGGTGGGGACTTCCTCCCCGACCAGGATGCCGTCGATGTCATGTGCAAAGAAGCGATCGAAGCTGTACTGGATCTAGAGCGCATGGGTCTGCCGTTCAACCGCACTCCTGAAGGGCGTATCGACCAGCGGCGTTTCGGTGGGCACACCCGCAATCACGGTGAGGCTCCCGTCAAACGAGCGTGTTATGCAGCCGACCGAACCGGTCACATGATCCTCCAGACGCTGTACCAGCAGTGCAACAAGCAGGGCGTTGAGTTCTACGACGAGTTCTTCGTGCTGGACCTCCTGATGATTGACGGAGCTTGCGCCGGGATCGTGGCGATAGAGATCGCCAGCGGCGAGCTGCATGTCTTCCACGCGAAGTCGACCCTCTTCGCGACAGGTGGCTTCGGCAAGATGTTCAAGATCACCTCCAACGCCCACACCCTGACGGGTGATGGGCCTGGAGTCGTGTATCGCAAAGGTCTCCCCCTTGAAGACATGGAGTTCTTCCAATTCCACCCCACCGGTCTTTACGGCCTTGGGATCTTGTTGTCAGAGGCGGCCCGTGGCGAGGGCGGGATCCTTCGCAACGCCGACGGCGAACGCTTCATGGAACGCTATGCACCGACGATCAAGGACCTGGCTCCTCGCGACATGGTTAGCCGGGCCGAACACCAGGAGATCAAAGAAGGGCGTGGAGCCGGTCCGAAGAAGGACTACATCCTCTTGGACCTGACACACCTCGACCCGGAAGTGATCGAAGCCAAGCTTCCCGACATCACCGAGTTCGCTCGCACCTACCTGAACGTCGAGCCCTTCACCGAAGGTGTGCCCATCGTCCCCACCGCTCACTACGCGATGGGAGGCATCCCCACCAACGTCAGTGCCGAAGTTCTGCGCAACGCACAGAACGACGTGATCCCAGGCTTCTATGCCGCCGGTGAATGCGCTTGTGTCTCGGTCCACGGTGCTAACCGTCTTGGGACGAACTCGCTGCTGGACATCGTTGTGTTCGGCAAGCGAGGCGGGATCCACATGGCCGAGTACGCCAACTCGACCAAGCACCTAGAGATCTCTGAAGATGCCCACAAGCCGACCGAGGAATGGATCGCGTCACTGATGGAGGGCGAGAGCGATGTGCGCATCGCCGACGTCCGCTCCAGCCTCCAGGAAGAGATGATGGACAACGCTTCGGTGGTTCGTACCGACGAATCCCTGAACTCGGTCCTTGCAAGCATCGAGCAGCTCAACAAGACCTACAGCCAAGCGAAGGTCCGCGACAAGGGCAAGGTGTTCAACACCGAATTGATCGAGCACATCGAGCTCGGGTTCCTTCTGGACATGGCCGAAGCCTTGGTGGTCTCGGCCAAGGCCCGCACCGAGAGCCGCGGGGGTCATTACCGGGACGACTACCAGTCCCGCGACGACACGCAGTGGATGAAGCACAGTTTCATCACCAAGACGCCCGATGGCGGAACCGAGCTGACCTATAAGCCGGTCACTCTCGGCCGCTATGAGCCCGTCGAACGCAAGTACTGATAGCGAAGGGGAAAGCGATCCGATGGACGTAAAGCTCAAACTGCTGCGCTTCAACCCAGAGACCGACACGGAAGCACACTTCGAGGAGTACACGGTCGAGGCCGAGCCCATGGACCGGCTGCTCGATGTCCTTCACAAGGTCAAGTGGTATCAGGACGGCACCTTGGCGATGCGACGCTCGTGCGCGCACGCGATCTGTGGTTCCGATGCGATGGTCATCAATGGCGAGAATGCTCTTGCCTGCAAGGTTCTGGTCAAAGATCTGGCGCAACCGATCACTGTCGAGCCCATCCGCGGACTTCCGGTCATCAAGGACTTCGTTGTGGACATGGAGCCCTTCTTCGCCGGCTACAAGGCCGTAAAGCCTTGGCTGATAACCGACCCCCACGAGCACGAGCCCGCTCGCGAGCGGATCCAGAGCCCCGAGGAACGCGCCGTCTTCGACGACACCACCAAGTGCATCCTCTGCGCCGCGTGCACTACCTCATGTCCGATCTTCTGGAGCGACGAGGGCTACGTGGGCCCTGCGGCTATCGTCAACGCCCACCGCTTCATCTTCGACTCTCGTGATTCCGGGGCACGGGAACGCCTCGAGATCCTTTCCCAGGCCGATGGCGCGTTCAAGTGCCGTACCGCCTTCAACTGCACGGCTGCTTGCCCACGAGGCATCAAAGTCACCAAAGCCATCCAAGAGGTCAAGCGGGCTGCTCTCTTCGGCACCGTCTAATCGCAAACCTTGCGCCCTGAGAGACTGGGCAGGTGAAGAAGGCGCTCAGGATCGCTGCTGCGATCGTCGTCGTGGTGGTGGCCTATCCGTCCTGGATCGGCATCCAGGTGTGGCAACAATCTCGCAACGACGAGGTCCACGCCGCCGACGCCATCGTGGTTCTCGGTGCGGCCCAATACAATGGTGAGCCCTCCCCCGTCTTCAAGGCCCGGTTGGACCACGCTGCTTACCTCTTTGGCGAAGACCTTTCCCCCACGATCATCGTTACCGGCGGCAAGCAACCCGGCGATACCTTCACCGAAGCCGAGGCCGGAGAGAACTATCTAGCTGCACAAGGCATCAGCCGCGATGCGATCCTTGGTGAGACCGAGGGCCGCACGACCTACGAAAGCCTCGAAGCAGTTGCAGAGATAGCTGCAGAGAACGGCATCGAGTCGCTCCTGCTGGTCTCTGACCCCATGCACTCCGAGCGCGTCAAGCGCATGGCTAACGACCTCGGCTTCCACGAATCCTGGGTCAGTTGGGCCGGCTACACCGCTCTGGATCGCAGCCGCCTGACGAAAGCCAAAGAGCTAGTACGCGAAGTCGCCTCGATCATGGTCTACGAACTGATGGACCGCTAGACGCTCGGGCGGTTCGGGGCCCGGCAGATATTCACGGCCATCGGGCCGATACCAGATCACGGTTCCGTTGGTCCCTCTGAACACGCTCCATCCATGCTCGTGGACCAGATCGTGATGTCTTGAGCACAGTGGGATGAGGTTGTCGAAGTCGGTGGGCCCCCCGCGGCTCCAATG
>CALMBW010000017.1 GCA_937863385.1 uncultured Actinomycetes bacterium
CATTGGAGCCGCGGGGGGCCCACCGACTTCGACAACCTCATCCCACTGTGCTCAAGACATCACGATCTGGTCCACGAACATGGATGGAGCGTGTTCAGAGGGACCAACGGAACCGTGATCTGGTATCGGCCCGACGGCCGTGAATATCTGCCGGGCCCGGAACCACCCGATCCGTATGCACCCCAAGAGACACGAGAAGATCTGTGGGCGGTACTGGGATCGAACCAGTGACCCCTGCCGTGTGAAGGCAGCGACTGAAGAGAACTCCACCATCGGCCGCTGGCTGCACCGCACCGCGAGTCACAGCAGCCATGCGTTTGGTGCTGTTAGCGCGCCGTCACGTTGGGACGTGGAACAAGAAACGAGAATCAAGACTCCAACTAGTAGCTCGATGCTCTTCTTTCGCGGAGGTCGGACCACACCACACGGACGAACGGCTTGACCGCTTCGTCGGGGAGTCACCCATCGTCAATCTCGCGTGCCTAGTCATTATCGAGGGCGTGAACCCCCGAGTTGAGCCATGGTGTGACAGAAGAACCGTCCGTACCCTCCTAGAAACATCTAGGGGGGAACAGTGCGGAAACGAACATCTACTTGCTTGGTGCTTTGTCTTGTGATTGTTGCTATGGCCGCGTCAGTCGTCCCATCAGGAGCTGAATGAAGCGGTCTGCTGCTTCAAGGACGGAAAAGGCGACTGCGAAGGAGCTGAGACCGCCTGTAAGGTCGGCGGGGATGTGGGTGTGTCCCGCACATTCGATGCCAAAGCCGGTCAGGTGTACAGCGCAATTGCATGGGCTAAGATCACAGAAGTATCGCAGGCAGCACCAGGTATGTTTCGAGCACGTCTCACCATTCATGCAGTGAATTCGAGCGGTGCCCTGGGACTGATCAACGGCAGCGAATGCAACGCCACATTAGCAGTTCAAGCTGGTGAATTCACACCCATTGAAATTCCCGCCTGCGAGATGCCCCCCGGCACCCGATACGTGCGGGTCAACATCCGGGCGAACAATCAAAAGAATGACACTGCCAGCGGAACGGTCCTGTTCAGCGCTTTGACGTTCATCCGCTTGGCATAGGGCGGCGACGTAGGAGATGACGCTCCTCTGGCGAACCTTCACTCAGGATCGTTCACAGGAGGCTGAGTTTGAGTAGGGAAAGGGTACAGGCATCTGGAGGCGCAGCGATTGCCCTGTTCTCGCTGCTCTCTTTCCTCTGGGCCCCACCGGCCGTTGCCTCGCCGTCTTCTAGTAGCCCTCGAGTTTCCGGATATCACTACGTGGCAGCGCGTTGGGTGGTCGAACGTTCAGACGGGCGATTCCTGCTTTTCTGGGCCTCAGTGACCCAACCCACGGCGGCCGACGAAAGCGTCACACCTGAGGCAACAATCGGGAAGGGGAAATGCCAACCTGAGACATTGGACGGAACGGTCGTTGACTGTCATCTGATAAGTGGCAAACAGTTGACCTCAAGAGAATTCAGCTTCTCGATGACACCGGGCCTCACCTCAGCCCAGTTACGACTCCGCTCTGCCGGACGACGCCAAGTGGTGGAGTGGGAGGGTACAGGACTCATTGACGCCTCCCCCATTCTCGCTCCGTGTGGGACGGACCAGGCCATCGGCGAGGCCTCACATAGGAGCGCTTTGGTCAGCGGGCGCATCTTTGGTCAGTCCCTAGAGGATGGAGACACGTCAACGGGAAGCGAGATGTCCGAGGTTTTCGCCCTCTGCCTTTAGAGTTGCCCGCGACCTCCGAACCTCACAAACTGAACTCGAAATCGCGGCCCCGGGCTTCGAACACCCTACGAAACGTCAACTCCCTCCCAGTCAGAGGCCGGGAGCCCATCTACCTCCATCACCGCTCCAGGAACAACGAAAAGATCGGTGGGCGGTACTGGGATCGAACCAGTGACCCCTGCCGTGTGAAGGCAGTGCTCTCCCGCTGAGCTAACCGCCCGGGACGGGCAATCCTACTTCAGCGCCGTAAGCGGGAAAGATAGAGAGGCATCGGTGCGCCTTCGCTGGTGGTGAAGATGCGCGTGCCCGTTAGGTCATAGGCGACGGCCTCGCGTTGCATGACCGGGGGCAGGTTGATCTCCACACCACCGGCATCGAACGCGTCTTGCAGCGAGCCGGTGATCTCGAACTCGTACGCACCGGCGTAGGTAGACAGCACCAGGAACCTGCCGTCGGAGGAGATGTCTGCTCCGGTCGGACCCGGGAGGAGTCCGGGGGCTGGAACGGGGACCACCTTTTCGAGCTCGATGGTCGTGCCCGGCTCCAACGGGGCCCTAGCGACGTAAGCCACCGGTGACGCTCCCTTGGTGATCACGTAGACATCGCCGGTCTTGGGATGAACGAACGCGCTCTCGGCGTCACGCGGCCCCCTCGGATACGAGAGCCTGATCACTTCGGCGTCGGAGATCACCGAATCTCCGCGCGTCGGCTCGGGCACTCTCACGACAGATATCTCCGGCCGGATGCGGGTGTTGTCACCGATGTCGGCGACATAGAGATACGAGGTGTCAGGATCGGGGCCCGGCCCCCGGGCGATGTCTTCCCAGTCGACGGGTTCGATGCCGCTCAAGGTGACCCGGCCGCACGCCTCTCCCCGGAACGTCAAGCAATAGAGAACGGGTGCGTCGCCCGAATCGTTGTGCGCCCACAAGATGCCGGGATCCACGCTCGAAGCCACGATTCCGCTGCTCTCGGTGAGCTCGGCGATGCCCACCCTGGCCACCAGACGAGCGTGACCGAACACACGGGGTTCGGTCACGGAGGGAGCGCGTTTGTCGCCGGGCGCGTCGGACCCGCCGCCGGGGCGGGAGGTCCAGGCTGCGATCCCCCAGCCCAACGCAGCCGCTGCGAGTATCACGAGGCTCATCATCAACATACGTTTCATCTCGGCCCGATACACCCTTGGACGTGCGCCATAGCCGATAGTGTGCATCGGTGATGGGCACAGTCATCCACCTTTCAAAGGGCAGGACGCGCGACAAGGGAGCCGCGGAATCGCGGTCGTCCTCTGGACGCACGGCTCTGGTGCTCGGTGGTGGCGGCATCACGGGCGCCGCCTACCATCTGGGCGTGCTCACGGCGATGAACGCCATGAGCGAGAGCGCCTCGGTGAACGACTTCGACATCTACGTCGGGACCTCCGCCGGGTCGGTGATCGCTGCGTGCCTGGCGAACCGGATCACACCCGAAGACCTGATGCTGGCCAATCTCGGCCATGAGAGGGCCACGATCCCTGCCATCAGTGCGGCCGAGATCATGGCACCGGACCGCCGGGGCATAGCCAAGTCGCTGGTTCGATGGCCATTCGGGGTTCTGGGGGCAGCGAGGCGCTACATCGGCCATCCCTTCACGACCTCCGTGGTCGACGGCTTGGGAGCGGTAGCCGAGGGTCTGCCGCAAGGCTTCTACACGACCGACGGGATCGAGCGCTATCTGAGCGAGTTGTTGAGCTCCCCCGGGCGCAGCAACCACTTCCGGGACACGCGCGGACGGCTGTTCATCACGGCGACCAACTTCGACACCGCCGAACGACGAGTGTTCGGTAGCGACCGCAACACCTCGGTGAAGATCTCAGACGCAGCCGCCGCTTCCACGGCGATCCCGCTGCTTTACGCACCCCGGCAGATCGGCGACACCGTCTACATGGACGGTGGCCTTCGCTCCAGCACGAACATCGACGTCGCCATCGCGCATGGGGCGAAGCTGATCGTCGTGGTGAACCCATTGGTCCCTTACGTGCATGACATCAGGCACATGCTCCCCACCGCTACGGGGCTCCCGTCCCGCCACCTGTCACAGAAGGGCTTCCCACACATCGCAGCCCAAACGTTCCGGATCATGGCCGAAGCTCAGGTCGAGAAGGAGCTCGAGGTCATCCGGCACGCTCATCCCGACGTCGACATAATCCTCATCGAGCCTCGAAGGGACGACGAGCACCTCTTCGTGTTCAACCTGATGGACTACGGGTCGCGCGAACGGATCGCCCGCCACGCCTTTGAAAGTGTGGCGATCGACCTCGTTACCAGGTTCCCCGAGTACAAGAAGGTGCTGGGGCGCCACGGCATCAAGATCAACCGCGACCAGCTGATCGACCAGCTCCAGAGCATCGTGGAGGGTTCCGAGCCTCGCTTCATCGAGGCGGTCGCCCATCCCGAAGGCGACCTCATCCCTCGACCCCACCCCGGCTCCCCCGCCTGACGTTCGCTGGGTCGAGCGGCTCGGACTATCCCCTTGGGGGTCCATCCGGACTAGGCCCGTAGCACCTGGGTCATCCTGGAAATAGACCGTGAAGTCCCTTCCGCGGGCGACCTTCGACTGAGACCCTGACCCTCGTACCCGTATCGGCGGAGACGGGCAACTGGCGTATGGGCAACGGAAGGGAGATCGCGGGCATGAGAAAGATGAGCATCCTGCTGACGATGTGTGTCGTCGGCACCATGATCGGGATGCTGCAGGCTGGGGCGGCTCTGCCCGGCCAACCGACCACGGTGGCCAGAGACGGCGACCACTATTGGGACTTCGAGTTCGGTGGCGCGCCCGGGTGGGTGGGCTGCGGCGGTCCAGGAGGCGCTTGTGTATATACACACATGGGTCCCGGTTCTCCCCCTGGAGGCTCGGGCTCGCTGAGTTTCGACAGTGACGGCAACGGATCCACCCTCTCGGATGAGGGTGTTGCCGCTTTGGTGCGCTTCGGCGGAACGCGCCTCGACGACATCATCGATCTCTCGTACTCCTCACACAACCGGAACCTGTCGACGCACACCACCCCGGCATACGCACCCCCGGTGAGCAGCACGATCCTTGAGCCCGGCGACCACGCAGAGCTTCACCTCAACATCGACACGGACGGCGACGGGGACTACGACGAGACGATCGTCTTTGACCCCGAGGAGAACTTCGCTACGCAGAACCCGTCGATGAACCCGTCCCCGGTCCTTCCGGCCGATGGAGACGCCAACCGCGGCTGGTTCCGTTGGGACCCGTTAGCACCTTCAGCTCTTTGGTACGAGGAAGGCACACCGGCCACAACCTTCACCTGGAACCAGTACCTCAACGACAACTTCGGTGCCAAGCTGGCACCAGGGTCGACATCCGAGTTCCATGGCGGCGGCGAGGGACGGTTCGTGCACGGCCACGTCGACAACTACCGGTTCGGCATCTACCCGGACACACGGCGCTACGACTTCGAGGCCGAGGTCACCCCGGGTGCGGACCGCTACCACATCCACGATCGTTCCACGAGCTCCCCCGCAACCACCTACGGCGAGCCGATAATCGTGTCGAAGGATGGCGTCAACCAAACGACCGACGATAGCCGCCAAGCCGACTGGGCTCCAAGTGGCAACATGATGGTCTACTCCAGCAACTCGGAGAACCTCAGCCCAAGCTCGCCGTGGGAGGACGTGTTCCGTTCGACGGCTCCGGGTGTGAACCAGACGGTCAGCATCTGTGACAACAACGTCTGCACTAGCGGCACTCAACCGAACGACAACAGCTACCAAGGCGCTACGAGTGACGGCGACAACGTTGCCTTCCGTTCCGACGCCAGCAACCTGGTGCCGGGTGACACGAATGGCGTTAGCGACATCTTCCTGCGCAACATGACAACGGGTGATGTCGAGATGGTGAGTGTGAGCACGGCCGGGACACAGGGCAACAAGTGGGGCAACGATCCTTCGATATCCGCCGACGGCCGTTACGTCGTGTGGCTATCCAAGGCCGACAACCTCGTCCCTGGAGACACCAACGACGACTGGGATGTGTTCCTTAGGGACACGGTGGCAGACACGACCGAGCGGATCCTGCGCAACGACGGCAGCCAGATCAACTTCAACGAAAAGGACGCAGAGATCTCTGCCGACGGCAACTGGGTCACCTTCTCGTCCTACGACAGTTTGATCACGGGTGCCGGCAACGACACCAACGATCGTCGTGACGTGTTCGTCTGGAACCGTGTCACCAAGCAATCGACCCTAGTCAGTCGCAACGGTGCAACTCAAGGTGACGGTGGATCGTTCGATCCCTCGATCTCCGATCTCGGTGACTACGTCGCTTTCGTGACCAACGCCAGCAACTTGGGCGGCGACACAGACGGCGACACTCCGACGATCTATCTGGTTCGCACCGACGGTTCGACGGCCCCTGAGCGGGTCAACGTAAAGAGCGACGACGTAACCCAGAGCAACCAGGGTGCATATAGGCCTTCACTCGGCTACAGCAGTGGTCCCACGATGTACATCGCATTCGAGTCGGAGGCGACGAACCTCGGCTACCTGAACGATGACAACCAGGACCGCGACGTGTTTGTCAGGCGGCTCGACCTGAGTTCGCCGAGGCCGAATGCGAACAGCATCACGGTGCCTTACACCTCCGGTAATGCTCCGGCGTTCCGAGCCGACATCGTGGCCAGCGGGAACCTCGCCTACGAGGCCCACGCGACGAACCTGCTGGCAGGAGATACGAACGAGCGCAAGGACATCTTCTTCGTGCCCGTTCCGATCAACATCCCGACTTCTCTCCCCTAAGGGAGGGCTGGGAGGTAACAACGAGAGGCGGGCCCTCCGGGCCCGCCTCTTCGCGTTCCGTAAGGCTTACCTGCCGCTGGTAACTTTCGTCGCGCCCTCACGAACTGCCGCAACCGCCTTCTTCTTCGGCTCTTTCGCCGGCTTGCTTCGAGCCCTGCCTTTAAGGATGTCCTTGAGAAACATGCCGGTGTAGGAACCGGAGACCTCGGACACCTCCTCGGGGGTTCCTAACGCCACGATGGTCCCGCCGCCGGAGCCACCTTCGGGGCCGAGATCGATGATGTGATCCGCCGTCTTGATGACGTCCAGATTGTGCTCGATGACCACAACCGTGTTGCCGTTGTCCACCAAACGATGAAGGACGCCCAACAGTTTTCGGATGTCCTCGAAATGGAGCCCAGTGGTCGGCTCGTCCAGGATATAGAGGGTTCTCCCGGTCGATCGCTTGGCCAACTCGGTAGAGAGCTTCACTCGCTGTGCTTCCCCACCGGAAAGCGTAGGAGCCGGTTGGCCGAGCTTGATGTAGCCAAGCCCGACATCGTTCAGCGTTTCCATATGGCGAGCTATGGGTGGGATGGCGGAGAAGAAGTCACAGGCCTCTTCGACGCTCATCTCGAGCACGTCGGCGATGTTCTTGCCCTTGTATCTGACCTCTAGGGTTTCCCTGTTATAGCGCTTGCCCTTGCAGACCTCGCAAGGGACGTAGACATCCGGCAAGAAGTGCATCTCGATCTTGATGGTTCCATCGCCGGCACACGCCTCGCAGCGACCGCCCTTAACGTTGAACGAGAAGCGTCCTTGCTGGTAACCGCGGCGCCTCGCGTCGGGAGTCTTGGCGAACAACTTCCGCACATGGTCGAAAACCCCTGTATAGGTGGCGGGGTTAGAGCGCGGTGTACGGCCGATGGGGCTCTGGTCGATATCGATGACCTTGTCGATCCACTGCAGGCCTTCGATGCTCTTGTGCTTGCCCGGCACCAGACGAGCGTTGCGGTTCAACGACTGGTGAGCGGCACGATAGAGGATCTCGTTCACCAAAGTGGACTTGCCCGATCCTGAAACGCCAGTCACGGCAGTGAACATCCCCAGCGGGAAATCGACGTCGATCTCCTGAAGGTTGTGTTGACGGGCTCCTCGGACCGAGATCTCGCCGCGATCCTCGGGCTTCCTGCGGGCAGCGGGTGTCGGAATCTCTCGCCGCCCTGCGAGGTAGTCCCCTGTTATCGAGCGGCGTTGCTTCGTGAGTCCGCTGCGCGGACCCGTGTAGACGACCTCGCCGCCATGCTCTCCTGCGCCCGGACCGATATCTACGATCCAATCGGCAGTGTTGATGGTGTCCTCGTCGTGTTCGACCACGATCAAGGTGTTGCCGAGGTTCCGGAGCCGCACCAGCGTCTCGATCAACCGGCGGTTATCCCGCTGATGAAGCCCGATCGACGGTTCGTCCAAAACGTAGAGAACCCCGACGAGGCCGGAGCCGATCTGGGTGGCGAGTCTGATGCGTTGAGCCTCACCTCCGGCCAGAGTTGCCGAGTTCCGCGCCAGCGTTAGGTAATCGAGTCCCACGTCCAGCAAGAACCCGAGACGAGCATGGATCTCCTTGAGGACTCGCTCGCCGATGGTCATCTCGCGTTCGTTCAGCTCTAGTTTGCGCAAGAAGGCATCGGTATCTCCGATGCTCATCGAAGTGAGCTCGTGGATGTTTATCCCACCGAGGCGGACCGCCAAAGATTCCGCGCGAAGGCGCGCTCCCCCGCATTGAGGGCAGGCGACCTCGCGGAAGTACTGCTCGTAGCGTTCGCGCGCATAGTCGGAATCCGTCTCGGAATGCCTGCGCTCGAGCCAGGTAACCGCACCCTCAAACACCGTCCAATAGGCGCGGATGCGGTTGTATCGGTTCTTGTATCGGACATGGATCTCGGTCTCCTCATCGCCGTACATGATGAGATCCCGAACCTTCTTGGGAAGTTTCTTGTAAGGAGTATCGAGCGAGAACTTGAACGTCTTGGCGGCAGACTCCAGGAGTCTGTCGAAGTACTCGAGGCTCCTGCCGCTCCAGGGGGCGATCGCACCCTGCCGGATGGTGAGATCGGGGTCCGGGATGACGAGCTCCTCATCTACCTCCAGGTGCGTGCCCAGCCCATCACATCGTTCGCATGCACCGTACGGAGAGTTGAACGAGAAATTCCTGGGCGCGAGCTCGTCGAAACTGATCCCACAATTGAGGCACGCGAAGTTCTGGCTGAAGTAGATGTCCTCGCCTTCGCTGTCCACCAACTCGATAGCGGCGGTACCTTCGGCGAGTTTCAATGCGGTCTCGATCGAATCGTTCAGGCGCGACGCCAAGCCTTCTTTCATGACGAGTCTGTCGACCACCACATCGATGTCGTGCTGGTGGTAACGATCGAGCCGGATCTTCTCGGTCAGCTCCTTCACTTCGCCGTTGACCCGAGCACGCACGAAGCCCCGTCGAGCCAGGTCTTCGAAGAGGCTGGTGAACTCACCTTTGCGCGACCTGACGATCGGAGCGAGTACCTGGAACCTGGTGCCGTCCGGCAGTTCGAGAACCTGGTCGACGATCTGCTCTGGTGTCTGACGAGCGACTGGGCTGCCACAGTTGTGACAGTGTGGACGACCGACCCTTGCGAACAGCAACCGGAGATAGTCATAGATCTCGGTGATGGTGCCTACGGTCGAGCGCGGGTTGCGTGGCGCCGACTTCTGATCGATCGAGATCGCAGGTGACAGACCCTCGATGAAATCCACGTCGGGTTTGTCCATCTGGCCCAAGAATTGCCGGGCATAGGAGCTGAGGGACTCGACATAGCGGCGCTGTCCCTCGGCGTAGATGGTGTCGAAGGCCAGAGACGACTTACCCGACCCAGAAATGCCCGTGAAAACGATCAGGGCGTCCCGGGGCAGGTCTAGCGAGACATTCTTGAGGTTGTGCTCGCGCGCTCCCCGAACAACGAGGCGCCCGTCCGCTGAGATCTCTGGCATGGACACCCCACCTTAAACGACACGCGTGTCGTTTACCTTCCCGATCGGGCTAGCTCCAGTTCCGCCGGGCCCATCCGAGGGTCCGCTCGAGCCCAGAGGCGAGGTCGACCTGTGGCTCCCACCCGAGCGCGCTCTTAGCCAGCGTGATGTCCGGTCTGCGGCGTTCTGGGTCGTCTTGCGGTCTAGGTTCGTAGACGATCTCGGATGAGGAACCAGCCGCTGCGGCGATCGACTGGGCGAGTTCTAGCACCGTCACCTCAGCGGGATTGCCGATGTTCACAGGAGTGACCAAACTAGATCCCGCCAGGCGCCAGAAGCCCTCGATGAGGTCGTCCACATAACAGAGCGACCTGGTTTGGGAACCGTCGCCATGGATCGTCAAAGGGCTTTCGTTCATCGCCTGCCAGATGAAGTTGGGCACCGCTCGGCCATCGTGGCGCCGCATCCTTGGACCATAGGTGTTGAAGATCCGCACGATCCGGACGTCGAGGCCATGGGCCCGGTGATAGGCCATCGTCATCGCCTCGGCGAACCGCTTGGCTTCGTCATAGACACCGCGGGGCCCGATGGGATTCACGTTCCCCCAGTACGACTCGGGCTGAGGATGAACGAGAGGGTCTCCGTAAACCTCAGACGTCGACGTTAGAAAGAAGCTCGCATCTTTGGCCTTGGCTACCCCCAAGGCGTTCATCGTCCCGATCGCCCCGACCTTCATCGTATGGATCGGATGCTTGAGGTAGTCGACCGGGGAGGCGGGCGATGCCAGGTGGAACACCCAATCGATGTCTCCCGTGAGATCGATCTCTCGGGTGATGTCGTGTTCGACGAGGTTGAATCTCGGTTCTGTGGCCAGCCCCGCCAGGTTCGAAGGAGCGCCGGTGAGGAAGGAGTCCATGGCGACGACCTCCCACCCTTCGCCGATCAGCCGCTCGCAGAGATGCGAACCGAGGAACCCTCCTCCCCCGGTGACCAGTGCTCGCATCAGTCCGGATGGGGGCCGACGCCACGCGGGGGCCGGCCCGTGGGGATGTACGTGAAGCCTGCCTCGTCCATCGCATCGGGATCCATCAGGTTCCGCCCGTCGATGACGATGGGGAATGCCATGGCGTCCGCGGCCTTCCCAAGATCGAGCTCAGCGAATTCCGGCCACTCCGTACAGATAACCGCACAGCGAGCCTCCTGCAGAGCTCCGTACACGTCGTCGGCGACCTCCAGCCCGGGCACCTCGCGCTGCGCATTCGCGTTCGCCTTGGGGTCGTAGCCGACGACCTGGGCTCCGTGCTCCAGCAGCATCTCCGCCAGCCGCAGAGCCGGCGATAGCCGGGTGTCGTCGGTCCCTGGTTTGAAGGAGAGGCCGAGCAGGGCGATCCGCTTCTCTTGCAGGTTCCACATCACGTCTTCGATCTTCTTGAACACCGCCTCGACCGCCTCGTCGTTGATCTTCTTGACCTCCCGCAACAGGCCGAAGTCGTACCCGAAGCGGTCTGCGAGACGCTCGAAGGCTGTGAGGTCCTTGGGGAAGCAGTAGCCCCCGTAGCCGATCCCCGCATTCAAGAACTCCGTCCCTATCCGCGGATCCGACCCCATCGCCCGGACCACTTCGATGACATCGGCCCCCGATAGCTCACACAAGCGAGCCAGCGCATTGGAGAACGAGATCTTCATTGAAAGGAATGCGTTGCTAGCGTGCTTCGCGAGTTCTGCGGTCGCGACATCGGTGGCGATCCACTGAGCCCCCTGTTCGATGATCGGCCGGTAGATCTCTTCCATGATCGCCAGTGCTTCGGGAGAGCCACTTCCCACGAGCACCCGATGTGGCCGCAACGAATCTTCGATCGCCCGGCCTTCTTGCAGGAACTCTGGGTTGGACACCACCCAGAAGCGATGCTTCGTGCGATGCCGACGCAGAGCAACAGTCAGTTGCTGGGCGGTTCCTGCCGGAACCGTGCTCTTCTCAACAAGCACGAGATCGCCCGTAGCGACCTTGACTATCTCTTCGGCTGCCCGCTCTACCGCCAGAAGGTTCGCCTCGCCACTACTTTTCGGAGGTGTCCCTACGCAAAGGAAAGCGGCTACAGCGCCGGAGACGGTTACTTCAGCCGAGTCCGTGAAACTGAGCCGGCCGGCATCTATCCCCGTAGCCACAAGCTCGGCCATGCCCTCTTCGAAGAAAGGCATGACCCCGTCCTTCAGGGCTGCGATCTTCGAGGTATCGCTATCCATGGCGACGACCTCGTGTCCGATATGGGCAAGGACCGCGGCTGTGGGCAGGCCCACATGACCAACGCCGACCACACCCACCCTCATCGCTGCCTCTTTCTCATCGCCAGACAGACTAGAGGCCCGGGGGCCGGGCGCGAGACGGGGGCGCTCGATGAGCGCCCCCGTCGTCTCCCACCTTGGTACGGCTACGTATTGGCGGGGTCGGTGATCACGATGTCCCAACCACTGTTGTTGTCGGGAGGTTCGAAGTTCGTGGACCGGGTTTGGTACACGACCACCGAGCCGTCCTCATCGACATCCGGGTTGCGACTCTCCTGGTTGCCCAAGCTGACCCTGATGTTGCGTCTAGAGCCCAGGTTCGGGTTGCGAGACATGTAGATGTCGACCGAATCGTACGGATCGCCGTTGCTCGAGGCCTCGGACGTGACCAGGTCCTTCGAGTAGGACTCGTACACGATCCACATCCCATCGCCAGAGATCTGTGGGTTGTAGCTGCCCTGGTCCGTCGACGTCCCATCGGCCGCAACCGTGACGATGGCGATGCTCGTTCCGTCACGTTGTGCGACGTAGATGTCTGGGACCTCGCCGTTCCCATCCCCACCGAGGTTCGTTGCGTTCGTCTTGAACGCCACCCACAGTCCGGCATCGTCGATCGTCGGATCATCGCTGCCACCGTTGGCCTGAGTGGCCCCATTCACGTTCGCACGGGTCGTCGCAAGTGTGTCTGCATTGACCACGAACACATCTCTGGTGAGACCCGAGTTGCTGTCACCCGCAACGATGCCGTTGTCCCTGGACAGATAGACCACGTAGGTCCCGTTGCCCGAGATCTCGGGATCGGTGGCGTCGGTGCCGAGTTGAGAGCCACCGCTACGCTGACTGACCTTGCGGGTGTCGTTGGTCGAGATGACTCGGACGAAAACATCCGTCTCACCGTTGGTGTCGCCAGACACGAGGTTGTTCGACTCGGACGACCACGCCACCCGGTCACCATCATCGGATACCGACGGATCGCGGCTAGTCACGTTGCCCACGGCCCCGGATGCACCGTCGGCACGATCGACCAGGATCGTCGTGTTCGTAACACGATCGAAGCGGTACACGTGCCTGACCCCGAGTTCTCCACCTTCGGCGGTGAGGTTCGTAGCCGAAGAGCTGAAGACCACGTAGCGGCCATCTCCCGAGATGAAGGGCTCGTAGCTCGCATCGTTGCCCTGGACACCCGCGGTCGACCTCGACGCCAGCCACATGTCACCCGTGACACGGTCGTAGATGTAGATGTGGCTCTCCCCGTTCGTCGGCCTCGTGAAGTTCACGGTGTCGAAGTTGTTCGTGGTCGAACGGAAGGCCACATAGCGGCCATCGTCACTCACGGTCGGATCCATCGCCACACCGTTGCAATCCGTCGGACTGCTGGACGGTGGTGCCTGGAGGCACTCGTCCACCCGATCGTTGCTGCCGTTGGTGTTGTCGTTGGCGACCGGCGGCAGGCTGGGCGATGCGCTTGGGCTCGGGCTTGAGCTGGGCGAAGCACTCGGACTTGCCGAGGGGCTTGCGCTCGGGCTTGCGCTGGGCGAAGCACTCGGACTTGCCGAGGGGCTTGCGCTGGGCGACGGCGACGCTCCCGGGAACACCGCATCCACGGTCCTGTTGGTCGTCATGTCCACCACACAGGTGGTGGCGGTTGGGTTCGAGTCACATCCCGTCCAGACGACCGTCGGAGTCGAAGCCGTCAGAGTCACGTCGGTTCCGTGCAGGTAGGGCTCGGTGCAGTTACCCGGGCACAGGATCCCATCGTCCTCCCCGATCGGGCCACTGACGGCACCAAGTCCGCTCAGGTTGACGGTCAGCGTCTTGTCCGGCTCGGCTTGGAAGGTCGCGGTCACGTTCTTGGCCGCGTCCATGGTCATGGTGCATGTGTCACCGACGGGAGTGTCACATCCGGTCCACGACACGAAGCTGAAGCCCGGGTACGGCGTTGCTTCGAGAACCACCACGCTGTCCTGGACATAGCTCTCGCTACAGTCCGTGTTCGCAGCATCGTCACACTCGATCTCGGTCGCCGTAAGTGGCGGAGCCTCGACCAAACCTGCACCGTTGGGAACAACGTCAACGGTAAGCAGGAACGATGGGAAGAGTGTTGTCTCCGTCTCTGTGACGTTGTCCTTTTCGCCGGCTTCACCATCGTTGTTGACGCCGTCGTTAGTGACGCTCACCGGCGCGGTGCGCTGGCTGTAGTCGACGGTATCTATATCTGCCCCACCCAAGATGCGATCGGCGCCTTCCTGGCTAGACCCTTGATCGAAGGTGTCATCACCGGCCTGACCCTCTTCACGGTCATCGCCATCGCGTCCCTCGAGGAGGTCGTTACCGGCACCTCCATATAGGAAGTTGTCATTGGAGTCGCCGCGCAGGAAGTCGTTATTGGGACTACCGATGATCGACTCGATCTCGCTGAACGTGTCTCCGCTCGCATCTCCTCCTGCGGCGGTCCCGTTCAACAGGTCGATATCGACGGTAGCGACGGAACTCTCGTAGTTGAGTGCATCTACCCCCAGACCGCCGGTGATGTCGTCTGCTCCGGGGCCTCCGATGAGGTCATCATCGCCTCGCCGGCCTTCGAGCGTGTCGTCGCCCATCCCGCCATCGAGTGAGTTGTCCGCACTGTTACCGATCAGTTCATCGTCGAAGTCCGAGCCGATGAGGTTGTCGATACCGAAGAGCCGATCGTTGTCTGCATCGCCACCATATGCACATGCGGGAGACGCGGTGCCGAATCCGTCGCACGACTCACCATCATTGGAGATATTCACGTACACGCCCGCCAGTGAGGTCGAGTAGTCGGCCGTGTCCCCTTCGTCGTCTCCACCATAGAGTCGGTCGCCGCCATCGCCGCCGTTCAGGACATCAGCACCCTCTCCACCATAGAGACGATCGTCTCCGATGTCTCCGAACAGCAGATCGTCACCGTCATTGCCGCGGAGCTCGTCGTTCCCTCCGTCACCATCAAGCTCGTCATCACCGATACCGCCGTTGATCACATCGTCTTCGGTGCCACCATGGATCTCATCGTTGCCCCCGTCACCGTTGAGCGTGTCCACGCCGGCCTCGCCCCAGATGATGTCGTTCCCACCGAGGCCGTCGACCGTGTCGTCTCCGGCACCAGCGCAGATCACGTCGTCACCGGGTGTTCCAGTGATGGTGTCGTTTCCCGGAGTGCCACTGATGGTGCATCCAGTCGGCGACGCCAGCGCGAAGTTCCACTGCGAGGCGGTGCTGGTAAGCACGACTATCGTCAGATCGCCCGCCCCCGGACCGGTAGTCCTGGACTCGATACATGGGTCCGGTATCGCGCTCGGAGCGCCTGTGCAATCGGGGATCGGGGTCGAGTTCTCGTCCTTGAACACCACGATGTCATTCGGATCCGCTCCACCAACGATGCTGGAGTCGAGCTGGAACTCGATCCGGATCGGGTTGGTCGGGGTTCCGTCGGGTGTCACTTCAATGTAAACCTCGACGTCCAGCATCGAGTATCCGGACGGAGCCGGCATGGTTGCCCCCGCCTCATTCTCGTATATGGAGACCGTCGAGTTGTCGTTAGGTGCGGTGACCTCCGTCTGCACAGGGTCGGAGGAAGTCGGCTGGGAATCAAGCGGGTCCGCTGGATCGGTGGACTCGGTTTCACCTTGGTCAACATCGGTATCCGTCTGAGCCGGTTCAAAGTCATAGGTATCGCTGTTCAAGGTGAAGTTATCCACGTTGGCGTCAAACACATCGCTCGGGGACGCGAACCCGCTCACAACGCGGAACCCACCTGCTCCGCTGGTGTAGTTGATGATCTCGGCATCCGGGTAAACCGCTAGATAGTCGCTCAGGGGCTTAACGTCCGCCCCGGGGTTCATTCCAGCAACACCGTCGAGGGACCACCATCCACCGATCAGCGCGTTCCAGGTCTGCCACGTGTTAAGCGCAGCGTCGTCCTGCGTTGGAACTGCCGTTGTGTAGCCGTTCTGATAATCCGGCTCGAAGAACAGAAGATCGTTGTCGGCTGTAGCGACACCATCTCCGTCTTGGTCGATCCGGAGCAAGATGTAAGGAAGCTGGCCACCATTCCAGCTGGTGCCATAGGTGTCGTAACCGAGTGCCGTCAAAGAATCGAGCCGTACCCCGGACATATCGGTGCGCCGGAGCTCTGCAGCCGCGTCGCCGTTGGTACCGGTGAACAACCGGGCACTGCCGGAGTGGGGCGCGGGTCCATCTACGAAAGTCACACTTCCGTCGGGACTACTAACTACGATGCCCCAGCCTCTCATCTCGGCCGGGCTCGTGATCAGTGTGGCGGCGTAGGCGGGCGCGGAAAGGAAGGCCAGCACCGTCCCCACCATCGACATGACCACTAGAGTTGAAAGAACCGAACGACGTTTGCCCGTCCTGGATCCGCCGCTGCTCATACCCACTGCCCCTCTCGTTCCCCATAGACGCGACCGAAGTCGCCTGTCCCCAGTTGCGTCAGTCATCGTCTGGCAGAAAAAGGGCGGTCACAACGGGGGTCAAGGAGGATTTCCCAACAGGGCATTTAGAGCTATGCGACGGGGGTCAAAGATGACTACTCAATCTGGACGAAGGTCCTTCGAGCTCCGGCCATCGTGCCCTGTGTATCGTCGGGGGATGGAACTGATCGACTACCGTGACGAGTTCCCGGTCCTCGCCGAGCGGACATATCTGATCTCCGCCTCGCTCGGCCCCCTATCTCGCCGCTCGAGAGCACTCGCCGAGGAACACCTCGATCTGTGGCAACGGCTGGGGCCCGAGGAGCTGTGGTTCGACCATGGGCTGCCCCGATTGCAGATGTGCCGAGAGAGCTTCGCCGAGCTCATCGGTGCAGATTCCGATGAAGTCGCGATCGTCCCGTCGGTTTCTCACGGATTGTCCAGCCTTGCCGGGTGCCTCGACTTCACCGAGCGCTCCAAGGTGGTCGCGTCGGACATGGACTTTCCCACCGACCACTACGTGTGGCTGGCTCAGGCGAAGCGCGGGGCGAAGCTAGACGTCGTTCGGAGCAGCAACGGGATCGACCTCGAACCCGAGCAATTGGTCGAGCGGATCGACGAAGACACGATGATCGTCAACACCAACCGGGTTCTCTTCGAATCGTCTCGGATCGTCGACCTCGAGCCGGTGATCGCCCGTGCTCGCGACGTCGGTGCATTGGTGCTGACCGATGACTTCCATGGTTCCGGCATGGTGCCGATCGACGTGCACGAGCTGGGCCTGGACTTCCTCTTCTCGGGATGCTTGAAATGGCTGTGCGGAGGTCAGGGATTGGCTTTCATGTACGTCCGTCGAGACCTCATCACCCGGCTAGAGCCAACAACGGTCGGATGGTTCGGCACCAAAGATCCTTTCGACTTCGACCGGTCGGGCTTGAGGTTGCGGGACGACGCCAGACGATTCGAAGCGGGGACCTACACGCTGCCCCAGGCGTGGACCGCCTACGGAGGCTTGAGCATCATCCTTGAGGTCGGAGTCGACCGCATCCGAGCTCGCAATCAGGAACTGACCCAGATGATCATCGACGAAGCGGATGCTGCAGGGATCGAGGTACTCACCCCACGCCACAACGACCTTCGCGGGGGCCTCGTTCGTGTGCGGGTGCCTGGGGGCCGCCCCAAAGCCGAGCGGGTGCTGCACACCCTGTTCGATCAGCACGTCGTCCTCGATCAGCGCGGCGACTCCCTGAGGATCTCGCCACACTTCTTCTCGTCGGAAGAAGACGTCGAGATCTGCTTCCGCCGCCTCCGGGAAGTGCTCAAGCACTGACAAGACAGCGCCCCACACTGCGAACCCTCTAGCCAACCGACCTACGAGGGCGCCGCCCTTGTGCCTTTATCCGGCAATCCAGGCGTAGCACGGCCTCCGAATGAGAGGCGATGGGGACATACGATGCGACGAGGATGGAGAGACGAGACGATGCTCAGCTTGCCGACCGGCTCCTGGCACGTGACGAAGCGGCCCTCGAGATGGTGATCGACCGCTTCGGCTCCCTCGTCTATGGGATGGCGCGCAGGGTCATCGCCGAGCCTCACCTCGCCGAAGAGGTCGCCCAGGACACTTTCCTGGCACTGTGGCGCCGGCCCGGGGCATTCGATCCTCAACGGGGCAGCCTGCAGAGCTTCTTGATGGGGGTGGCTCGCAACAAGGCGATCGACCGGGTCCGCAAGGAAGAGTCACTCAAGCGCACGGCACAGGCACTGCAGATCGAGGCCGAAAGAGCACCCCGGACAGACGAACCGGAGCTTGGGATCGAGGAACGCCACGAGGTCCAGGATGCGCTAGCGGCTCTCTCCCCCGTGCAGCGCGAAGCGCTGGTCCTCGCCTACTTCGGGGGCCGGACCTACAGAGAGGTTGCAGAAGAGCTCGGCATCCCGGAAGGAACCGCTAAGACCCGGCTGCGAGATGGGTTGACGAGGTTGCGGGAACTGATGGGAGCGGGCAGGTAAGGATGGGACGCATGGAGCTTTCTCACGACGAAGCCAAGGAGCTGGTGGCGCCTTACGTCCTCGGTGCATTGCCCGAGGAAGAGGTGCCGTTCGTGCGCGCTCACATCCTCTCGTGCGACGAATGCATGGCCGAAGCCGACAGCTATTCCGAGGTTGCCTCGCAGATGGCTCTGGCGGTCGAACCGGTCGAACTCCCAGCCGGCTTCAAACAACGTGTGATGAAGGCAGCCGTTGGTGAAACTCCACGACCCGAGATCGCGTCCTCACCGAAAGGGGCCGGTTGGTCTCGTTGGCGCCCCCGGCTCGTTCCGCTGGTTTCTTCAGCGGCCGCCATCGTCGTGATCGCCATCCTGGGATCGATGCTGGTGCAGGCCAACCAACGGGTGTCGGACATCGAGGGTGTGGTGAGCGCCATCATCCACTCCGATGGCACCTACGAACTGAACGGACAGGGCGCGACCGCCCGTGTGCTCCCGACGTCGGAGGGCTCCATCTTCGTCGCAGCAGGGATACGCGAAGCTCCAGACGGCCACACCTACGAGCTGTGGTTCATGGACGGAGAGACTCCGGTCAGCATCGGGACGTTCGAGGCCGAAGACGGCCTTTCGATCCTCGAAACCGGATATGACGTCCAACAGTTCGATGGAGTTGCGGTGACGGTCGAGCAAGACGGGGGCTCGCCGAGCGGCCTTCCCACGACCGACCCGATCATGGTGTCAACCGGCTGATCCAACTATCCCGAACTTCCGGTCAGCCGACTTCTCGGAGCTCTCGCTTGAGATCATGGATCTCGTCTCGGATGCGAGCTGCGTACTCGAACCGGAGTTCTTCGGCGGCCTGATGCATCTCTTCCTGTAGCGCCTGGATCAGACGCTTGAGGTCGTCGGGGGTTCCGCCGACTGGCTCCTTACGCCGCGACTTGGACTTGGTAGGAACGGTGTTGTTGCTCTTGCGTCCGAAGCCGGAGATCAGGATGTCGTTGACCGCCTTGCGGATCGACTGCGGATCGATCCCATGCTCGGCGTTGTACTCCATTTGGATCTGCCGGCGGCGCTGTGTCTCGTTGATGGCGCGCTGCATCGAGTCCGTCACCTCGTCGGCATACATGATGACCTGACCCTCGACGTTACGGGCGGCTCGGCCGATCGTCTGGATCAGCGACGTTTGGCTACGGAGGTATCCCTCCTTGTCGGCGTCCAGGATGGCGACCAGCGACACCTCCGGGAGGTCCAGTCCCTCGCGCAAGAGGTTGATGCCGACGAGCACGTCGAACTCACCGAGCCTCAGATCTCTGAGGATCTCGATGCGCTGCACGGTATCGATGTCGGCGTGGAGATATCGCACTCTGATGCCGGACTCCAGCAGATAGTCCGTCAGGTCCTCGGCCATCTTCTTCGTCAGCGTTGTGACGAGAACCCGGGCCTCTTTGTCGACCCGGTCCCTGATCTCATTGATGAGGTCGTCGATCTGCCCCTTGGTCGGACGGATCAGGACCTCTGGGTCGATCAAGCCGGTAGGCCGAACGAGTTGTTCGACGGGCTGACCTGAATGTCGCAACTCGAACGTGCCGGGCGTTGCGCTCATGAATACGAGTTGCTTGGTGACGTCCAAGAATTCGTCGAAACGCAGCGGCCTGTTATCCATAGCGCTAGGCAGCCGGAAACCGTGCTCGACCAGAACCTCCTTGCGGGAACGATCGCCCTCGTACATGCCGTTGAGCTGCGGTACCCCCACATGACTCTCGTCCAGGACGACCAGGAAGTCGTCCGGGAAGTAGTCGATCAACGTGTTGGGCCGCTCGCCCGCCTTGCGGCCCTCGATGTGGCGAGCGTAGTTCTCGATGCCATTACAGAAACCGACCTCACGCATCATCTCGAGGTCATAGTTCGTCCGCATGCGCAACCGTTGTGCTTCGAGCAGCTTGTTCTGCGATTCGAGTTCTGCCAGACGTTCATCCAGTTCGCGCTCGATCGCCGCGATCGCCGTGAGCATCCGTTCGCGTCCTGCGACGTAGTGAGAGGCCGGGTAGATACGGATGTGGTCCATCTCGCGGGTGATCTCGCCCGTCAATGGGTCCAGTTCGATGATGCGGTCGACCTCATCCCCGAACAACTCGATGCGAAGAGCGAGCTCCTCGTAGGCAGGGAATATCTCGATCGTGTCCCCGCGCACCCGGAACTTCCCGCGCACGAAGTTGACGTCGTTGCGTTCGTACTGGATATCGATGAGCCGGTTGATGATGAACTCGCGATCTGCGGTCCCCCCGCGCGCCAAGCCAACAGTTTGATCGAGATACTCCTCGGGCGAGCCCAAGCCGAAGATCGCAGAGACCGAGGCAACGATCAACACGTCCTTCCGCTGAAGCAATGCACTGGTCGCGGAGTGGCGCAAACGCTCAATCTCGTCATTGATGGACGAGTCCTTCTCTATATAGGTGTCCGTTGAAGCGACGTAGGCCTCGGGCTGGTAGTAGTCGTAGTAGCTGACGAAGTACTCGACCGCGTTGTGGGGGAAGAACTGCTTGAACTCGTTACAGAGCTGCGCCGCCAAGGACTTGTTCGGCGCCAGGACGAGGGTTGGTTTCTGGATCTGCTCGAGTGCCCACGCGATGGTGGCGGTCTTGCCCGTTCCCGTTGCGCCTAGAAGGGTGGTGTAGCGCTCGCCGTCGCGAACGCGCTCGACTATCCCCTCGATCGCCCGGGGCTGATCCCCGGCCGGGGAGAAATCCGAAACCACCTTGAACTTCGCCACCGACCCATCCTAGTGACCCCCCGCGACATCTAAGTCGGGTCGTGGTCTCCGGGCAACATCTGCGAAGATTCCATCCTGGGCGGGATCGTTCGGCGACGACATCCCCAAGACCTCATGGAACCCAACGGGCGACTCGCCCCTACGGGCGTTCAAAGGCCCGGCTCGACGGCGCCGGCTCTCACTCCTCCTAAAGAGAGCCGGCAACCTTGCCTATCTCTTCCTCCACGTCCGCCTGATCGGCTACCAGCAACAGGTGGAGGCTGAAGCTCTCGCACTCCGCCAGCCCTTCCCGCCACCGGATCGACAGTTCTCCCACGCCCGGATCGCCGATCCATACCAGCTGGCCCTTGCGACCCCTTACGGCTACGTCCGGATACCCCTGCCCTTCGAAGTCCTCCGGCTCCAGATGCGTGACGAGGGCTACGTATCCGGGTCCCGACGGCTCCTCCCATCGCAGCACCGCATCGCCCCGATCAGTGTCCTCGTCGGGCGCTGACTCCCGGTCACCTCCGGGATCCCAGGGGAGATACGTCGGCCGGAAGCCTGCGGCCTCGCACGCGCTACTGCTTTGCTTAACATCCGAGCTCTCGATCGCTTGAGGTTCGAGACCACCCGACGGCACGGTGTTTCCAGGACCAGGCGATCTGCAACTAGCTGAAACGACCGACAGCAGCGCTACGGCCGCCGCGATCCTCCGAATATCGACCCCTATGCGCCGCCTCCCGTCTCCGTGACCTCCGGGGCGTTGCCATCCAGAATGTCACTCTCACTGACGATCAAGCGTTCCAGAGGGTTGCCGATCGCAAGAAGCTCCGTCGTCCTGTCCGATCCGCAAAAAGACACCCTCGCTTGTGAGCTGCAGAGCCGATCGGGGGCCGATTCGCATCTAGCGGTGCTGCACGTCGACACCGGGGTGCTCGATGGAACCAAGGACGACTCCAAGCACGATGACCCCAGGGACGATTGGAGCAGGGCGAGAGCGAGGGCCGCGATCCACCCGACACGGGCTGAAGCTAGCTACGGTTCAGGCACCCAGCAGTCAGTCAAGGGGGTCGGCGAGTAAGTCGGGTAGGTCCGTCAGCGCACGAACACGGGGCGACATATCGGGATAGCGGTTGTAGCGGTCCAGCAGGACGGCCATGATGCCCACGGCGCGCGCCGGGTCGATGTCGTTGGCTGGGGAATCCCCCACGTGCACGGCGAAGTTCGGATCGACTCCGGCCTTTGTCAGGGCCCGCCGGTAGATCTCGGGATCGGGCTTCTCCATGCCCTCTGCTCCGGAGATGACGCTGACGTCGAAGAGGTGTCCCACCTCTAGCTCGACGAGCATCTCCTCCAGCCACTCCTCGAAATTGCTTATGAGCCCCAGCCGGTAACCCATCTCGGTGAGTCTCTCGAGGGCGGGCAAGACATCGTCGAACAGCCGGTACGAAGACGTGGAAGAGAAGGTGCCATACATATCCCGCACCAAGGTTTCGTCCTCGATCCCCAACTCGCCCAACAGCCGGCGATAAAGGTGGCTCCAGAACGTGAGACTGTCGTCGGCGTCGAGCGACGGGGCCGTTATCCCGGTCTCCTCAGCCAGCTCCACGAGATGGGGGGCCAAACGCTGTTGGATCTTTAGAACCTGCTCGACGTCTACCTCGTACCCCTTGCGTGCACACACATCCACGAAAAGCTCGTGGAACGAGGGGTCGGGGTGCAGCAGCGTCTCGCCCGCGTCGAAGAAGACGATCTCGACCTTGTTGCCGTTCACGACCGCGCCAGCATCCCATCACGCCGGAGCTTTTCGAGCACGATGACCGCCCCAACCGGGCCGGTGAAGATCGCTAGCACTACGAAGCCTTTGCTCCAGCCGAGTTCGGTGTGATCGCGATAGACGAGGAACGCGTACCAGAGGAACAACATCCCATGTATCGCGCCGGTCACAGAGACACCCGTCTCGCTGTTCATCAGCATCATGGCGATCAGCACCAAGAAGGACAGGGTTTCGAGTATCGACACGGACGCGAGCGAACTCACTTTGCGGTCCAAAGGGAACTACACCTTCCTTTCAAGAAGTCTTAGCCGGACTTGCGCTCGAGCAAGTGAGCCCAAACTCGCCCGGCCTCCTTTTCGAGGTCATCTCGGGTTGAAGAGTTGCGCACAACGATGTCTGCCCGTGCCAGCAAGTCACCCTCTCCGGCCTGGGACCGCATGCGTTCCTCGATCTGTGCCTCAGTCATCTGACGGTCTGTCTTCAACCTCTTCTTACGGACGTCTTCGTCGGCTGTAACCACGATCAAAACATCCACCGAGTCGACGATGCCCATCTCTACGATAAGGGCTGCATCCAGGACCACGACCTCATCGGTACCGGCCAGGGTTTCGAGCAGATCGGCGATCCCCTTGAGGATGACGGGGTGCACGATGGCATTCAGTGCTGCCAGCTTCTCGCGATCGTTGAAGACGATCCCTGCCAAACGCTTTCGGTCAACATCCATCGTTCCGGGCACGAGGATCTCGTCACCGAACTGATCTACGACCGAGTGCCAGGCGGAACTGCCGGGATCAAGCGCTCGGCGGCCGAGTTCATCGGCATCGATGACTTCGGCCCCGTGTTCTTCGAGCATGCGAGCAAAGGTCGATTTCCCCGACCCGATACCGCCCGTTACCCCCACTACCAGCATGAGCCCGGTTCCGTTCGGCGAGCGGCTAGCTGTTGCCCTGGCCTCGCTTGAGGTCCTGCACGATCGACTCGATCGATTCCTCTGCGGCGTCGTCCTGTCCAGCGATGCCCTGAGCATCTTTCAGCCCGACGATCTCTTCCGTGGACGGCTCCTCTGCGACTGCGTCTTCCACGACTGCAGCCTCTGCCACTGCAGGGGTGTCCACATCGTCGTCGCTGGCCTCGGGAGTATCCGACTGCGAAGCAGCATGTGCCTTGTTGACCGCTTCGGCGATCTCGGCCGGGATCTCGATACCGGAAGGAGCCACATGACGCTGTGGTTTGGACTCGGGCTGTTGCTTGGACTCGGGCTGCGCCTCGACCTCGGGCTGGGGCTCGGCGACCTCGCGCTCGAGTTCCATCTCGGCCACGGGCTCGCCTTCGGCCACATCACCGGTGTCTTCAACAGCAACGGTCTCGATCTCTTCAGCGGGAGCCATCGCTTGCTTGCGCGACAGTGAGATACGGCGGCGGTCAAGATCGATATCGATGATCTTCACCTCGACCTTGTCGTGGACCGAAACCTCGTCCTCAGCCCGCTCGACGTGGTGAGCAGCCAGCTCGGAGATGTGAACCAGACCCTCGATGGCGTCGTCAACCTCGACGAAAGCACCGAACGGCACCAGCTTGGTCACGCGACCATCGATAACGTCACCAACGGCGTGCACACGGGCGAACTGACGCCAAGGATCTTCCTGGGTGGCTTTGAGAGACAGAGACACACGCTCGCGGTCCAGATCCACATCGAGAACCTCGACATCGACCTCTTGTCCGACTTCGACGACCTCTGATGGGTGATCGACGTGCTTCCAGGACAACTCGGAAACGTGAACCAAACCATCGACCCCACCGAGGTCGACGAACGCCCCGAAGTTGACGATCGAGGAAACCGTTCCAGACCGGCGCTCGCCCTTTTCGAGAGAGGTGAGGAAGTCCTGGCGCTGCTCTGCCTGGGATTCTTCGAGGAACTTACGGCGAGAAAGGACAACGTTGTTGCGGTTCTTGTCGAGTTCGATGATGCGGCACTCGAGCACCTTTCCGACGTACGGCTGAAGGTCGCGCACGCGACGCATCTCGACGAGTGAAGCGGGAAGGAAACCACGAAGACCGATATCGATGATGAGACCACCCTTGACGACCTCGATGACCGGGCCTTCAACGGTGCCGTCAACGTTCTTGATCTCTTCGATCTTGCCCCAGGCCCGCTCGTACTGAGCGCGCTTCTTGGACAGGATCAGACGCCCCTCTTTGTCTTCCTTCTGGAGCACCAAGGCTTCGATCTCGTCGTTAAGGGACACGACCTCGGATGGGTCAACATCGTTGCGGATAGAAAGCTCGCGGGATGGGATGACGCCTTCAGACTTGTAGCCGATGTCCAGGAGCACCTCGTCCTTGTCGATCTTGACGACGTGCCCGGTGACCAGATCGCCCTCGTCGAAGGGCTTGATCGTTTCTTCGATGGCGGCGAGGAGGTCCTCCATGGACCCACCGATGTCGTTCTCGACGATGGTGCCGCCGGCGTAAGACTCGCCGGAGGTCGAAGCTAGGGTGCGGACCACTTGGCCGCCTTGCCCGTCGGGGATCGTTAGCTCGCCACTTGCCACCGAGGCTTGGACAGCCCCGTCCTGCTGGTCACTCATGAGGTTGGGATTTCCTGACTGTAGACAACAAAGGACGGCCCCCCGTTGCGGAGGGCCGAAGAAGTATACGGGGCGCTACCGGCAGGCTCAAACGGCCGGCCGATCCTAGAGATCGACCTCGGCAGCCTCGATGGCTCCCGACCGGCTCAGCTCGAGCACCTCGATCACCAGCGCCAGGTCCTGGATCGCCAGGCCGGTGGAATCGAACAGGGTCACCGCGTCGTCTGAGCTCCGCCCCTGGGCCTCCCCTGCCAAGACGGCCCCTAGATCGGTGACCCGATCGCGCTGCAACCCACGCTTCTCAACGGCGCCGGTGAGTTCCCCACCGTGGCTCGCCTGTGCCCACTCGTCGCAGAAGAGCTCGCAGGCGATGACCGCATCGATCGCCATCTCGGCCTTTCCCGAGCCATCGGCACCCAGTGCATTGACATGCGTGCCGGGCTGGAGGTCACCCGGACCGATGACCGCTTCTGTACCCGGCGTAACCAGGGTGACGACATCGCACTCGACGGCTTCTTGGCGGGCTCCGACGTTCCAACCGACCTCATCGGCGACCCGCTGTGCCGCGCCCGGATCGAGATCGGCGCATATCCCAGACCTATAGCCCACGGCCGTCAAACAGAGAGCTGCCCAGCGGCCGTGCAGGCCACAACCGATCAGTCCGGCAGACGCTGCCCCATCGCGAGCCAGAGCTCTGGCGGCAACGGCGGCGGCAGCGCCGGTTCGCAGCGCCGTGACTGCTCGCCCATCCACCAGGGCCACCGGTTCTCCGGTCCCGGCGTCGCTGACCAAGATCGTGCCGTAGACGACCGGCCTCCCCACGGAAGAGTTGCCGGGAAAGGAAGTAACCCACTTCAGGATCGCAAGACCCTCGCCCATCGCAGGCATCGCTCTGAAGTCGCCGTGGGGAGCGGCATCGAGATAGACCTTTGCAGGCATCTTCCAGGCGCCTCTGTGATGAGCAACGAAAGCATCCGTGACGCGCTGGATCGCCCGCTCGGGAGAGACAGCCGAAAGGATCGCGTCATGTCCGATCACCGGGATCGTGGTCACGGCGCAAGGCTACCCACCCTGCCACCGCAGCGCCGCGATCTAGGCGGCGGGAAACTCGAGGGTCGTTGCTATCCCTTGGCGTCGGCCCAGGTAGCACCCGAAGAGATGTCCACCCTCAGGGGGACTTCCATCTCGACCACTTCCGTCATCGCCGCCTCGATGATCGAAGCTGGGTCTTCACCCTCCGGCACTTCGAACACGAGCTCGTCATGCACGGTAAGGATCATGCGAGTTGCCGACCCAGCCAGAACCCGCTCGACCTCGATCATCGCCAACTTCATGATGTCGGCTGCGGAACCTTGGATCGGAGCGTTCAGGGCTTGTCGTTCACCGATCGCTCGCACCCGCGGATTGCCACTGCCGAGTTCGGGGAGATACCTGCGACGACCGAACATCGTTGTGGTGAACCCATCTGCATAAGCCTGCTTGACGACGGTATCGAGGAAATCAGCGACCCCACCGAACACCTCGAAGTAGGTATCCATGATCTCTTGCGCCTCTTCGATCGGCACGTTGAGTCTTTCCGCCAGCCCCGGCGCTCCCATGCCGTAGGCAAGCCCGTAGTTGACCATCTTGGCTACGGACCGGTGTTTGGTGGTCAGCTCCGCCGGCTCGATCCCATAGACCTTCGCCGCCGTCGCAGCATGCACATCTTGGTCTTCGGCGAACACCTCCACCAGGATCGGGTCACGAGAAAGATGGGCCATCACCCGCAACTCGATCTGCGAATAATCGACCGAAAGCAAGGAGTGACCATCGGCAGGGATGAAGGCCCGTCGGATCTGCTTGCCGAGGTCGCTGCGGATAGGGATGTTCATGAGGTTCGGGTTCGTCGATGACAGACGCCCGGTAGCAGCGACGGTTTGGTCGTAGGTGGTGTGGACCCGGCCATCATCGGGATCAACCAACGGGGGCAGCGCGTCGATGTAGGTGGACTTCAGTTTCGACAGCTCCCGATACTCGAGGAGCTTGGGTACGAACGGGTGCTGATCGACCAATTGCTGCAATGCACGAGCATCGGTGGACAACCCCGTCTTGGTTCGTCGAGTGGTCTTAAGGCCCAGTTTCTCGTACAGCAGCACTCGTAGCTGAGAGGGCGATCCGAGGTTGATGCGCTCGCCGGCCAACTCGTAGCACTCCGCCTCGAGTTCCCCGATGCGCTTGTCCAGGTCGGTCGCCATCTCGGCCAAGTAGTCGAGATCGATGCGAACGCCGATGCGCTCCATGCGAGCGAGTACCTGGATCAATGGGTGCTCGATCCTGCTGTACAGCTCACGCATGCCCAAGCGCTCGAGTTCCGGCTCGACGACTGCAGCTATCTCGTTGATCGCCAGAGCCCGCAGAGAGGCGTCTTCGGCCTCGATCTCGGTGAGGTTCTCGCCGCCCAGGTCCAAGGTGGTCTGACCGCCTTCGTCGGCACGCTCCACACCTTCGATGGCTTTCAGCTCGCGTCCCGTGTAACGGCGCGCGATCTCATCGATGGCATAGCCGGTCGCTCCGGGATCTAGCAAGTAAGAGGCAACATGCGTATCGAAAGTGAACCCCTTCAGATCGATCCCGGCCGCGTCGAGTGACAAGAATGCGACACGGCCCCCATGTGCGATCTTGTTGATACTGGGATCCGACAGGACCGGGCCGAGGATCTCGGATACGTCCTGTAGGGAGACACTGCCAGGACCTATCGGCACGTAAGCAACCTCGGTATCGAAAGCGACCGCCAGCGAGCGAGGTGCGCCCCGAGGCGTCGCCGGAACGACGTCTAGAGCGAAACCACCGGAGGATGCCGCCTCTGCAGCAAGCTCCTCCGTTGCCGACCTGGTGGAAACCGTCCGAGTGGTTAGCTCGAAAGCCTCTCCTTCACCCTTGGCCACATCGGGCAGATCGGCCAGCAACCTTTCATAGAGCGTCCGGAACTCGAGCGAGGTGAACAGTTCCTTCAGGTCACCTTCGACATCGAGTTCACCCATGCGCATGTCTTCGATCGACACATCTTCGAGTGGCACTTCGGCGAGCGCTGCTAGACGTTTGTTCACCTTCACTTGCTCTGCATGCGCGATCAGGTTCTGAGACAGCTTCGGGGTTTGCTCGCCGGCATGTGCGAGCACCTCTTCGGCACTTCCGTACTTCTGGATCAACTTCGCTGCGGTCTTGGTCCCGACACCGGGGACCCCGGGGAAGTTGTCGGAGGTATCGCCTTCGAGAGCCTTCAGATCGACGTACTTCGACGGTGGCACCCCGTACCGCTCCTCGACCGCAGCAGGGTCCATCTCGATGATGTCGGTGATCCCCCGGCGGTTGTACAGAACGTGGATGTCGTCGTTCACCAACTGAAAGAAGTCGCGGTCCCCGGTCACGATCTTGACCTCGAACCCCTGCGAAGCAGCATCCTTGGCAACGCAAGCGATGATGTCGTCCGCCTCGTGCCCCTCCTGACCGTAGGTAGGGATCCGCATGGCCTTGAGAACTTCCATGATCAACGGTACTTGCGAAGAAAAGGTGTCCGGCGCCTTGGTGCGATTGGACTTGTAGTCCTCGAACTCTTCACTGCGCTTCAGGGGCGCACCCATGTCGATGCACACCGCGATGTGGTCTGGCTTCTGCTCCTGAAGGAGCTTGATCAGCATGGAGGTGAACCCGTAGACGGCATTCGTGTGGGTACCGTCGGTAGTGGTGAGGTCCTCCGGCAGGGCGTAGAAGGCCCGGAAAGCAAGCGAGTAGCAGTCCAGCAGCAGCAGTTTGGGCGCTTCGCTAGCTTCGCTCTTGGTCTTTGAGGGGCTCATCGGCCATAACCCTACCGGCGCAGCGGCCCGGCGGTACCAGATATATAGCGAACCCCGATCACTCTGGCACTGAACATCAGCTGAACTACCATCTGGCTATGAGCTCAGATGTGCGCGACCTGAATCCGGCGTCCAAGGAATACCTCGAAGCCATCTACGAGTTGGGCGAGGAAGGCCGCACCGTCCTGCAGGCTCGCGTGGGGGAACGTCTCGGGCTTTCCGCCGCCACGGTGTCGGAAGGCGTGAAGCGATTGATCGCCGACGGACTCGTAGTGGTCGACGACCGGAGGGAACTACAGCTCACCGATGTCGGGCGCAGCCTCGCAGAGACGCTGGTTCGCCGGCACCGGTTGGCCGAACGGATGTTGACAGACATCCTCGGCATCCCTTGGCACCAATGCCACGAGCAGGCAGAAGACTGGGAAAAGGTCATGACCCCGGAGGTCGAACAAGCCATCCTCGACAAGCTCGAGGAGGATCCCACCTGCCCGCATGGCAACCCGATACCCGGTGCCGGAACGGCGATCGCATGGAGCGAACTACGACCGGTCGCAGCGATGGCTCCCGGCGATAGAGGCAAGCTCATCCGTCTGCTGGAAGATGTCGAACTCGACCACGATGTCTTGCTCTATCTAGAGAACAAGAAGCTGATGCCCGGCCGGGAGCTGATCCTGAAGTCCGCCGCCCCCGACGGAACCCTCACGTTGCAAGTGGAAGGTGAGCCGGTCGCTCTGGGTCCCAGCCTCGCCGACAATCTCTGGATCCTTCCGAGCTGAGGTTAGGGTAGCCTAAGTTCTTCAGTTAGACCTACCTTAGTGGAGGCGATATGAGAGTGAGATCCGTGCTCGCGCTGTCGGTCGTGGGGGTCTTGACCTTGGCCGCTTGTGGCAACGACGACGGGTCGGGGGTTCGAGACCTTGGGGGAAGTGCATCGTCGGGCTCTGGGTCGGGCTCTGGGTCGGGCTCTGGGTCGGGCTCCGGTTCGGGCAGCACCGCGGCCGCCTGCCTCGAAGTGGGCGATGCGTCATCTGCCGACTCCACCGTAGACGTCACCCTGTCGGAGTGGGAAGTGGGCTTGGCCGAGACCTCTCTGCCGGCCGGCACCGTCAACTTCGCACTTAGCAACGCGGGCGAAGATGCCCACGAGCTGGTGGTGGTGAAGGCGGACTCGATCGAGTCACTCCCGCTGGACGACGAAGGCGTTGTCGACGAAACCGCCCTTGAGCAAGGTGCTTTCATCGGAGAGGTCGAGGCGTTCCCTGCGGGGGACGACTGCAGCGGCACGTTCGAGCTTGATGCCGGCAACTACGTTGCTTTCTGCAACCTGCTCGAAGACGAGGAAGGCACCATCGAGAACCACTTCGAGTTAGGGATGCGTACGGAGTTCGAGGTCGATTAACGGCGGCTGGAAGGGCGGGCCTTGCGGTAACCCCACCCAAGGGCACCCACCGCAAGGCTCCCCCACAGCCCGTGAAGGACCCAGGTCGAAGTTGTGACGTTGAGGTAATCGGGCGTGACTTGGGACAGCACTCGATACGTGAAGGCCCGGGTCTCGAAGAAATCCACCACCCAGGTGATGCGCCCGGAGAGTCCGTCGCGAACGAGCCACGCGTACGTGATGACTCCAAGGGATCCCAGGAGCGCCGTCACCAGGAACCGCGCACGACTCTCGTTCATCCACCAGATCACAGCGAGTACGGCGACGGGGAGCACCAGGACTACCTGACGTCCGGGCGACCACCACCCCTGCATGGTCAGTGCAACGAAAGTGGCGTTCAACCACCCCGTAGCAACGAGTGCCAACGACAGGTTCCAATGATCCGGCCGCACCTTCCACAGAGCCCCTAGGGCGACCGGAACCAGTGCGTAAGCAGGTTGCCAAACGGCGATGCCAAAGGTGTTGTCGAACATGAGGCCAACCAGGCGCCTGCTTCTGCCGATGAGATCTACGTTGGTTCCCACGACGGTGAACTCACCCGTCGAAGCGAAGTGATCCCCCACCGCATACGGCGTCAGTCCCCCATACCAGGCTAGATGCGCAGCAACGAAAGCTGCGCCGGCGACCACCAGGCACCCGAGGATCGCCCATGCCGTCCGCGCGCCTTTCACCCTGTTGGCCCGCGACAGCAGAACCGCGGCTATCACGCATGCCACAGGTGTGTACTTGATGGAGAGCCAGGGCAGCGCAACGATCGCCGCTACCGATGTGACGATCGTCCAGCGGGTCATCGGACCGGTCAGGGCGGCGAAAGCCAGCGTGACGCAGGCGGCGGCCACTATCTCGGGATAGACCTGGTGCCCATAGATGACCAACGGAGCGGCGGCGCCGAAAAGGGACACGACCAAGGCGGCAGGAAGGACCGGCGAATCCATCCTCCGCACCGCGATCCATAGCATCATCACAGCAACGAGGCCGTTGATCGTCGCCAGGAACCACTTCGCCGCTTCCCATCCCCCGAGTCCTACCGGTGCAGCGAGAAGCAGTCCAAGGAGCGGATCGTGTGGGCTGATCTCGCTGCCATCTGGTTGAGGCTGCGTCTGCCGGTTGAGGGAGATCTCATGAAAGGGGCGGAAGCGCTCCTCGGCGATCTCGTCGGAGATGTCCAAGCTCTGGTCCTCCCAGAGGCTTATCGCCGTCAGGAGGTATTGGGGCTCGTCTGCGGTGACCTTGGCGCCACGCGTTGCTCGGACGTCGATCCCCGCCGCCGACGCGACCCCGGCGACCAAGAAGACGCCGACCATCGCCATCCGGAACCGCATCACACCTCGGCTCGCCGAATGACCAGAAGCCAGGTCAGGCTGCCGGAAAGGGCGATGAGAAGCAGGGCTGCGATCGCCGCGTCACTGAAGAACGAACTCTCGGACGCCTGCCAGATCTTCATCGCCAAGGTTTGGAAACCCGCCGGTGCCAACAGCAGGGTGGCCGGAAGTTCCTTCATGACGTTCAACAACACCAAGCCACCACCGGCAACCAGCCCCGGTCGCATCAAAGGAAGCTCTACGCGCAGGAATCGGTGCAGCCGGTTGACACCCAGGACCTTCGCCGCGTCTTCCACGGTAGTAGGGACGGCGCTCAATGCAACCTGGGCCGAGCGCATCGCTTGCGCACCGAAGTGGATCACGTACGCGACAACAAGGAGGGTCAGGGTTTGATAGATCCCCGACAGCGCGGGGGTGGAAACCGTCAGGTAGACCAGAGCAAGGGCCACAGCCAGGCCCGGCAGTGCGAAACCGCCCACGACGAAGGCATTGCTTACGTCTCCAACCCGCGACCGGTGCCGCACCGTCAGGTAGACAACGGGCAGAACCGCCCCAACCGCCACTACAGCCGACAGGATGGCGACCCACGCGGTGTTGAAGGTGGGCCCGGCGATCGAACCCGTTACCAGCACTCCGGATGTCGTCCCCCGGCTCAAGCCTCGGATCGCCCAGAATCCGAGTACGGCGATCGGCACCATGAGAGCCGCCCCGACGAGAAGTCCAAGGAGCGTCGTCGCTAGCGCCTTGCTTCTCTTGAGCGGCACCAGCAGCGCTCTTGATGTGCGCCCCGAGCTCGACTGCCGGGGTCCCTGGGTGATCACTCGCTCGATAGCAACCACCAGGAGTGCAACAACCCCTAGCTGGAGACTCAGAGCAAGCGACGTGGACCGGTCGAACAGGCGCGTCGCGTAGATAACGCGCGTCAGCGCTTCGTAACGCATCAGCTGAACGACCCCAAAGTCACTGATCGAGTAGAGGAACACGAGCAAGGTGCCGGCCAAGATCGAGGATCGAGCTTGCGGCAGCACGATCCGAAAGAAGGTTTGCCACGCCCCAGAGCCCAGCAGCCGGGCGGACTCTTCTAGAGATGAGGGCAACTGGCGCAGGCGAGCGGCCACGGGCAGGTAGACATACGGATAGGTGAACAGGGTCAGGACGATCAGCGATCCGGCGAATCCTCTGATCGAAGGCATCGACTCGACCCCCAGAGGTCCCAGGATGGACTCCAAGAACCCTCCGGGAGCGAATGCGGCGATCATCACGAATGCTCCGATGAACGACGGGATGACCAGCGGCAGTGGCAACAGAAGTTTGAAGATCCTGCGCCCGGGGAGATCGGTTCGTCCAACCAGCCAGGCAGCTCCGGTGCCGATCACCGATGCCGTAACGGAAACCGATGCCGCCAAGCCGAGACTCCGTCCCAATGGCGCTAGAGCTTCGCCACCGAGGAAGCCGAAGGGTTCCTCGGACCCGAGGTTCTCCGATAGCAGGTACAAGAACGGAACCGAGAAGCCTGCCGCGACGACAGCGGCTGCCGCCCTCAACCAGATGCGCCCCAGGAAGCTGAGCGAGGAGGCGTTAGAGGAGGCCACTTTCCCTGATCATGTTCACCGTCTCCTCAAGCCCCTCACCGAGGCGCTGGATGTCGTAGTCGGGATGAGCCAGGGAGTCTAGAGGGGCGAGCTCATCCGACGGCTCTACACCCTGAGCCAGGGGGTACTCGAACGTGCTGTCGGCGAAATACTCCTGAGCGGATGCGCTCAGGAGATACCGGATGAACTCCTCTCCATCTTCGGCTCGGTCAGACCCCTCGAGCACAGATGCCGTAGTTGCAAGCATGATCGAGCCGATGTCGTCTCCAGGGAATTGATAGTTCCGGCTGGGAGCTCCGGGATCCTCATCCAGATACCTGACGTTGTAGTAGTGGTTGACGAGACCCATCTCGACCTCGCCACGCGCCACTGCATCGACGATCGAGTTGTTGTCGGGGTATGTCTGCACACCGTTGGCTTGTATGTCTTCTAGCCACTGACGAGCGACGTCATCCCCCAAGGTCTGTCGCATCGCCGTGATGAAGTCTTGGAACGAGCCGTTGGCAGGAGCGATAGCGACGCGACCCTCGTAGGTGGGATCGGTGAGATCCAAGACCGACCCGGGAAGTTCGGAATCATCTACCTCATCACTGTTGTAGACGAGCACTCGCTGGCGAGCAGTGAGACCCACCCAGTGGCCGCTGCTCTGCTCGTACTCTTTTAAGACGGACCCCAAAATGTCATCCGGCAAGACCTCCAAGCGGTCTTGCGCTGCCAGATAGCCGACGGCACCTGGACTCTGGGAGATGAATACGTCAGCAGGGGTGGCGTCGCCTTCCTGCTCTATCAATAGAGCCAGGTCGGCCGAATCTCCGTAGCGGACATCGATCGCTACACCCGTGTCATCGCTGAATCGTTCGAGCAGGGGGCCGATCAAGGCCTCGTCCCGCCCCGAATAGATGGTGAGCGCCTGCCTCGATGACGAGCAAGCGCCCAACGCCGCAGGCACGATCACCGCCAGCACGACCAAGCGAAGCATCTTCATACGCGAACCTCGTTCTTCTCGTGGAGACCTTCGCCACTGAGAAGATGCCGAACCTGAGCTTGGACGATGGCATGTAGGTCGGTCGAGGGAATGACCCCGGTTAGTGCTTCCAACTTCGATGTGTCGGCCAGGGTGACGGGCACCTCGACCCGGCCGGCTGCGGTCAGCACGATCTCGCTCTGTGACCCTGTCACATCCACGACCGTTCGAACCATCTGTTCGAGCGTGTAAGCCACACCGGTTCCGATGTTGACGGCCTCTCCCATCCCGTCTGTTGCCAGACGGACCAGGGCCTCCACGACTGCGTCGATATCGGTCAGATCGCGCGACCGCTGCAACGATCCGAACACCTTCAAAGGCTGGTTCTGCAGTGCAGCTCGCGTCCACCTGGCAAGAGCCATATCGGGACGCTGAGGACTACCAACGACGGTGAAGGGCCGGGCAACGCATACCAGCCCCCCACGCTTCCTGCGACGCGAACAGGCACGTTCGGCACGCAACTTCGAACGTGCATAACCGCCTGCCGGCCTCAACTCGTCACTCTCACTGGACGCCTTCAACAGCCCGCCATGAAGTGCCCCTCCATAGACCGAAGAGCTGGACGTGAAGGTGAGGGGAACGTCGTCGGGCACGAGATCGCAAACGATGTGCGTGGCGCAAACGTTGTCCAGGAAGCGTCGTCTCTCGATGTCGGCAGCGGCGTCACGCACGCCGGGACGGGCTGCCAAGTGCCACACCGCGTCGGCCGTCGCCAGCGCTTCCCGGACTTGCTCGCTCGGGGCGGAAAGATCGCACACCACGGCCGTCACCCCCGGCGGCATCAGGTTCAGGCGATCTATCCCGATGACCTCACGGTCAGATCGAGCAAGGCGACGCGCCAGACGGCTCCCGATGAAGCCTGCTGCTCCGGTCACCACAACGGCCATCTAGGCTCCTGTAAAGTCGGGCTGTAAGGTGGGGCTAACTTAATCGATAAGGGTAGGCTAACCTACCCGCCGACCGCCATCTTGCAGGAATCTCGGGGGCACCGTCCTGCGGCCGGGAGTAGCCATGAGTAAGAAAGTAGCGCTATGGGTCGCAGGGGCGATCGCTCTGATCGGGGCCATCCCTGCTCTCGCCGGAAACCTCGATACCGATGCTCTACTAGCGGCGTGGGGAAACATCCGGAGCGCTCCAGCAGCGGTCGCTGCGACCCTCGGTCTCTATCTGCTCGCCTTCGTTATCCGCGCCCACGTGTGGACCAGGACGGTGCCCGCGCTCGGTTTCGGGCACGCCCTGTCGGCACTGCACGTATCGCTGGCAGGCAATCACGTTCTGCCTCTACGGCTAGGAGAAGCCTTGCGGGTCACGGACGTAGTACGGCGGGCCGGTATCCCACTGAAACTTGCAACCACGTCCACGGTCGTGCTGAGGGTTGCCGACGTTCTCGCCGTCGTGGTTCTGGCAGCAGCTCTGGGGCCCGGCCTGCTGACGGACCTGGTGGGACCCAAGGCCTGGATCGCTCCGGTGGGAGCTGCGGCGGCATGGGCCGGAGGGATCCTATGGCTACGTCACCGGCGATTCGAAGGCATGCGCATCCCAGTGGCCGGCATCGCGGTTGCGTCTGTTGGTGCTTGGATCCTCGAGAGCGTGATCATCTGGCAGGCCGCTCGGTGGGCGGGAGCCTCGCTCGGGGTACGCGAAGCGGTGCTGGTAACGGCCATCACGATCGCAGCCCAAGTCTTCGCGATAGCGCCCGGAGGCATCGGTACCTACGAGGCAGCCGCCACCGGCGCCCTGGTCGGGCTTGGGATCGACGCAACCGTCGCACTAACTTGTGCGATCACCGCCCACGCTCTCAAGACGTTCTATTCACTGGGTAGCGGGGTGATCGCCCTGTGGATCCCGGCGCCCGGCGCGTTGGGACGCTTGCGGCTGCCGCGCGCGACCCAAGCCCCGCCGATCTCGACGCATGACACCCGTTCAGAGCACGCCCCCGACGGCCCCGTGGTGCTCTTCCTGCCCGCCTTCAACGAGGAGGCCTCGGTGGGAAACGTCATCGCTCGTATCCCTGCATCCGTTGCCGGCCGGAAAGTGATCCCCGTGGTCGTCGACGACGGATCGACCGACACGACCGTCGCCACCGCGCGAGCAGCAGGCGCAGAGGTCATCGAGATGGGCACCAACCAAGGCTTGGGGGCAGCAGTGCGTACCGGGCTCGGCTACGCGATCGGGAAAGGGGCGGCAGCCGTAGCGTTCTGCGACGCGGACGGCGAGTACGCCCCTGAAGAACTAGAGCGGCTGATCTCCCCGATCCTTCATGGCGACGCCGACTACGTGGTCGGGTCTCGTTTCACCGGAACGATCTCACGCATGCTGCCCCACCGCCGCTTAGGCAACAAGGTCCTAACCCTCATGCTCCGCTTGGTGACGCGCCGACCCATCTCCGACGGACAGAGTGGGTACCGCGCCTTCAGCCGTCAGTGCGCCGCCAGCGCCGAGGTCATCCACGACTTCAACTACGCGCAGGTGCTGACCATAGATCTGCTGGCCAAGGGTTTTCGCTATCACGAGGTTCCGATCAGCTATTCGTTCCGAGAGACCGGCCATTCGTTCGTGCGCCTTGGCCGCTATCTGCGCGAAGTCATCCCCGCCATCCACCGCGAGCTCAATGCTCCGATCTGGATCGGCCCATCGAGCGTCGCGTCCCGCGATCGCTCAATCCTCGACCACATGCATGGCGAATCGCCTCTTCGCAGCCTCCCATCCCTCTAGATCGAAAGTGCCGTCGGGGCCGAGTAGATCCACAGCCGTGTAGGCCATCGCCAGGGCGTGATGCGCATTGTCATGAGCGAATAAGCCTTGCCTGCCGAAGGTGATCACTCTCGGCAGGCTCGATACCCAGGCGTCGATCGCTTCGAGGTGCCGCTCGAAGCCGGCTTCGTAGACGGGGTAAGCGGCTCGCAGACGTTCAACGTGCACCCTTTCGATAGCCGGAACCTCCAAACCGGCATCCGAGATGGTGTGCGTGACGATCTCGGCCAGCGAGCCTGGTGTTGCAGACCAGGTGGCGTCTTCGAACCAGCACGGGATCTCTGCGCATATGACCGTCTTGTCCACGGGATCGGACGCATCCCGGTAGTTCTTTGGTTCAGAGATCCTCGTGACTCGAGTGTTTGCTTCGGGGAAGTAGTGAGCATCGAAGGTCGAGAACCGAGACGCGTCAAGCACCAGGTACACGAGGACCATGGAGCGGATGCGGAGTCCGCGGGCAGCCGTCATCACCGCCTCATCGGCCCCCGTCAATCCGGCAAGCACCGGCAATGGCACGGTCGAGAAGAGAAAGTCCCCCTCGATCCTTTCTCCATCCAGGGTAGCCACGGCAACTCGCTCCGAACCGGCCTCCACGCTCGCAACCCTCTCGCCGAGGCGCAATTCCGCCCCGGCGTCCGAAGCACCCGCGGCGAGAGCTTCGCTTATCGCTCCGTAGCCGCGTTCCGGATACCAGAAGTAAGACGAACCCCGGGCTCCACCCGCACCACTGCCCCGCACCACCCGTGCCGCCAGCTTCACGAACGAGTCTGCCGCCACGCGGCGGCGTGCTTGTTCACCGGAAAGACGAAAGGGATCGATGCCCCAGATCTTGCGGGCGTACGGGAGATAGAAGGTCTCACTTATCGTGCGGCCCAAACCCGCTCGCACGACCTCAGAGAAGGTGTCCTCCCGGGGCCTTGTAAAAGGCGACACCAGCGCGTCGCGCATCACCCGGGCAGCGAATCCCTTAGGAGTGCGCGAGACGAGATCGGCAGCCTTCAGGGGGAATCCCATCCACCGGCCCAGCAAGCGGATGCGCCCGTTGCGCTGTCGCTTCTGCAGACGATCACCCAGCAGACCTTGCAGGTCCGCAAGGATCCGGGGCTCGATCGAGGGATGGAGGCGATGGCTGCCAAGATCGACACGCATCCCGCCAAGCTCGAAGCTCGCCGATGCACCCCCAACTCGATCTTCACGTTCAAGGATCGTTACTCGATGTCCAGCCCGGGAAGCGGCGAAGGCTGCCCCTAAGCCCGCGGGCCCGGCCCCAAGGATGATGAGGTGGGTCACACGGGGAAACCGACCGTGGGACGGCCGGAGTACTTCAGCGCTACGCGATCACCCGCCCGAAACTCAGGCGTTGCCAGGATGCGTGACCGAAGCTGAAGACCAGAATCCGTGTCGATCACATATACCGCGTCGTGCCCGTAGAAAACGACTTCGCTGATCGTGCCTTGATCGCCACTGTGGACCGATACCTCTTCCGCCCGCATCAACACGTCGACTTCGCCAGAAACGGGACGCCGCAGCGGCACTCGGCCGAGTGCAGTATCGGCTTGGGCGCCCGACGCCGTTCCGCGCAGCAGGTTGCCGTCACCGATGAACCCAGCCACGCGTTTCGTAGCCGGTGCTTCGTAGATCTCCGAAGGCCGCGCCTGCTGCTCCACGATCCCGTCGAACATGACCGCAACCGACTCCCCGATCGAGAAGGCCTCTTCTTGGTCGTGAGTGACAAACAGTGCGGACACGCCAAGGGTCTTCAGAACGCGCTGGACGTCGAGGCGGATCTGGGTTCGCAGGGTGGCGTCAAGATTGGAGAACGGCTCGTCCAGCAGGATGACCGATGGCTTGTTCGCCAGGGCGCGCGCCAGCGCGACCCGTTGTTGCTGTCCGCCGGAGAGGGTCGAAGGCATCCGGTTGGCGTAACCGGCAAGATCGACCATCTCGAGCACCTCGGTCACGTGACTTCCGAGTCGATCGCCCCGAGCTAGTCCGAAGCCGACATTGCCCGCCACCGAAAGGTGCGGGAACAGCGCCCAGTCCTGGAAGACCATGCCCACGCGCCGCTTCTCGGGCGCCACGAAGACGTCGTCGGAGACCACCGTTCGGTCACCGATCTCGATACGCCCTCGCTCGGGTCGTTCGAGTCCGGCCACGGTCCTTAGCAAAGTGGTCTTGCCACAACCACTGGGTCCCAGCAGGGCCACAAGAGAGCCTGCAGGCACATCGAGATCCACCCCCCGGAGTACCTCGCTGCCGCCGAACGCCTTGCTCAACGAGCGAACCACGACCGTCTCGGCCGCAGACCGAACCTGAAGTGCGGCAGGACGCCGGCGGGTGGGGAGCTGGAGACTGAACATGTCCTGCTGATGTTAGGGCTACCTAACCCCCTTAGCAAGCTGCCCCGAACTTGCGCTCCCACCCGGCGAGCCGGTGATAGCCTGACCCGCGTTCGAAGGTAAGTGAGCAACGGCGCTCGCATGAGGCGGGCGCCTTTTCCGTTCCCAGGGCTGCGAACGGATCATGCGTCCGAGGAAGGACGTTGCTCCATGCTCTACGACCCCGTCGCCGGGGAGCGCGACGCTTGCGGTATCGGTTTCGTGGCCGATTCCAAGGGCCGGCCAACCCGCTCGATCGTCGATTCTGCTCTCGAAGCCCTCTGCCGGGTACGCCACCGTGGCGCCGTCGCGGCCGATGCCCTGACGGGCGACGGGGCTGGGGTTCTATTGCCGCTGCCCTATACCTTGCTGGCCGGGCAGACGCTCGATCCTCAACGCATCGGTGCGGCGATGATCTTCGCCGATCCCTCGGCCCCCACAGCGCACCGCAAGGTGGTCGAAGAGGCTTGCACTACCGAGGGTGTCGAGTTCTCGCACTGGAGAAGCGTTCCCATAGACGAAGCCGCACTGGGCGACCAAGCCCGGGTCATGCTTCCGGCGATAGAGCAAGCCATCTTCCTGCGCCCTCTCGGGATCGACGCCGACGAGGGCGAACGCAAGGCGTTCCGCGTGAGGCGGCGCATCGAGCAGCACGCGCGCAAACTCGAGACCCGCCTCTACGTAGCCTCGATGTCGTTCCAGACGATCACGTACAAGGCCCTCTGTGCTGCCGATCAGCTCGCCGCCTTCTATCCAGATCTCGCCGACAGCTCGTACGAGGCGTGGTTCGCCATCTTTCACCAGCGCTATTCGACCAACACCACACCCACGTGGGAACGCGCCCAACCCTTCCGCTTTTTGGCCCACAACGGCGAGATCAACACGATCCGAGGCAACGTCGCTCTTATGAGAGCGCGGGAGGGAAACCTGGGATCGGATGACCTCGGCCCCGAAGATCTCCTGCGTCCGGTGATCGACCAGCGAGGGTCGGACTCTCAGATCCTCGACGAAGCCTTGGAACTGGTCACGCGCGGGGGCCGCGATCTTCGGCACGCGGCGGCGATGCTGGTCCCGCGGGCATGGGAGGACGTGCCGGGACTCGATCCCGAGGTGCGGGACTTCTATCGCTACCACGCATGCCTGGTCGAGCCCTGGGACGGTCCAGCGGGTTTGGTCTTCACCGATGGTCAGCGCGTTGCGGCCTCGCTCGACCGCAACGGTCTTCGACCCTTGCGCGTGGCGGTATGTGAGGACGGTCTGGTTGCAGTGGCTTCGGAGGCGGGCTCCGTCTCGACCCGCGGGCACGGCAGGGTCGATCGCTTCCGGATCGGACCCGGCGAGATCTTCTCCGTGGATCCGGCCGATGGAGGGGTCTTTACCGACACTGGTTTGATCGCGCGCCTCGCGCGGCGGCGCCCATACGGCGACTGGACATCGGCTCATCTCATCTCATCGTCGATCGGCGAACCGGTGACGGAGCTCAGCAAGGACGTCCTTGCTCGGCAGATCGCTTCCGGCTATTCGAAAGAAGAGTTCACGGTCGTGCTGCGGCCTATGGCAACCGACGGTCACGAACCCACCTCATCGATGGGCGATGACACGGCCCAGGCACCGTTCACCTCGTTCCACCGGTCGGTGTTCTCGCACCTGAAACAGCGATTCGCACAGGTGACCAACCCGCCGATCGATCACCTGCGAGAGCGTCACGTGATGTCCATCAGCACCAGGCTCGGCCCCCGTTCCGCTCTGCTCAAGGAGGTTCCACAAGCCGCGGCCTTGCGCGAATACCCCTCGTTCCTCCTGTTCCCAAGCGCGGTGCAAGAGCTCGAGTCTGGCGGTGCGGTCGTCCTCGACGCTACGTTCGCCGTGACAGATGGACCCGAAGGCCTGGCCGCAGCATGCAGGGCACTGGCAGACCAGGCGGTCGAAGTAGTCGCAGCCGGTCCCGCCACCCTCATCGTGAGCGACCGGGCTACCTCCAAGCATCGGGCCCCGATCCCCGCAGCTCTGGCTGCCGGGGCCGTTCATCACATGCTGCTCGATGCTGGGCTCCGGTCCCTGACGGGCATCGTCGTCGATTCAGACGAGCCCAGGGAGTCGCACCACGTCGCCTGCCTGCTGACCAATGGAGCCGACATGGTCTGTCCACGACTGGCGCTCGATTCGATCCTGGACCTGGCGGCCGGTGGCCGTCTCGGCGGGGACGTGAGTGCCGGCGAGGCCCAGCGCCGCTACTTCGCCGCCATCGAGGATGGCCTGCTCAAGATCATGAGCAAGATGGGTATCTCAACGCTCGACAGCTATCGCAATGCCCAGATCATCGAAGCGATCGGGCTCGACGCAGAAGTGATCGACACCTGTTTCGCGGGGATCAGCTCACCTCTGCGTGGCTTGACCTTCGACGACCTGGGGAGCGACATCCTCGATCGTCATACGAGCGCGTACACCAGTGCCAAGCCGTCACTGGTTCATCCGGGCAACATCAAGTTCAAGAAGGGCGGCGAGTACCACGCCTTCAACCCGGATGTTGTCGACAGCATCCAGGTCGCCGCCGGATTGAAGGACGCAGACCCGCGCGAGAAAGACCTCCTGGCAGCTCACTCACTGCAGAGAGCGGTCCAAAGCGACGACGACTCCGGTTACAGGCGCTTCGCCGAACTGGTCAACGAAAGGCCCCCGACGGAGCCACGCGACCTGTTGGAGTTCGTCCCGGCAACACCGATCCCGCTCGAGGAGGTTGAAGACGCCTACGCCATCACTCGTCGCTTCTCCACCGGCGCGATGAGCCACGGCGCCTTGTCCGCCGAAGCTCACGAGACACTCGCCCAGGCGATGAACCTGATCGGCGGCATGGCGAACTCTGGAGAGGGCGGTGAATCTAACGACAGGTTCACCGACGACCGCAACTGCAAGATCAAGCAGATCGCATCTGGTCGTTTCGGAGTAACGCCTAGCTATCTGGCAGCAGCGACCGAACTTCAGATCAAGATGGCGCAAGGATCCAAGCCGGGCGAAGGTGGCCAGCTCCCCGGCAAGAAGGTGTCCGTCGAGATCGCACGCCTGCGGCACACGGTTCCGGGCGTTGCCCTTATCTCGCCCCCGCCCCATCACGACATCTACTCCATCGAGGACCTCGCTCAACTCATCTTCGATCTCAAGCAGACCCAGGAGAAGGTCGACGTTTCCGTCAAGCTCGTTGCTTCCGAAGGCGTCGGCACCATCGCGGCGGGTGTGGTCAAGGGGTTGGCCAACGCAGTGCACATCTCCGGCGGTGATGGAGGCACGGGGGCGTCTCCTCTCTCGTCGATCAAGAACGCCGGCATGCCTTGGGAGCTCGGCCTAGCCGAGACACAAGCAGCACTGGTAGCCAACGGGCTACGCACCCGGGCGAAGATCCGGGTCGACGGGGGGCTCAAGACCGGACGAGACATCATCATCGCTGCGCTGCTGGGCGCCGATGAGTTCTCGTTCGGCACCGCCGCTCTGGTTGCCGAAGGCTGCATCTACGTCCGCACCTGCCACCGTGACACTTGTCCCGTCGGGATCGCAACCCAGGATCCGAAGCTTCGGGCCAAGTTCGCCGGAACCCCTGAGATGGTGGCGCGCTATCTGTTACTGGTGGCCGAAGAGGTGCGTCTATTGATGTCGTCGCTTGGACTACGCACCTTGGACGAGGCTGTCGGACGCACGGACCTGCTTCGTCAACGAAAGACCGGAGACGCTCGGGCCGACTCCCTGGACCTCTCCCCGATCCTCGCCACGCCCCACAGCGACGAGGTCTCCTTCCACGGTGCTCTCGAGATGCAGAATCCTCGATCGGCGTTGGGCGACCGGCTCTTCGAGGACGCCATGACCTTGCTACGCGAAGGCCGGGCGGCCGACCTGCACTACCAGATCACAACTGCCGACCGAACGGTCGGCGCACGCCTCGGATGCTTCCTCGCCACCTCTCAGACCACTTCGAACAAGGTGACCGCCTTGTTCGAAGGCGAGGCCGGACAGAGCTTCGGAGCGTTCTTGAGTGAAGGCATCGAGCTGATCTTGGTCGGCGAGGCCAACGACTACGTCGGCAAGGGCATGGGTGGCGGCCGCATCGTTATCCGGCCCCCGCAGAATGACGCCGGCGATCCTTTCCTGGCAGGGAACACGCTCCTCTACGGGGCCACCGGCGGCCAACTGTTCATCGCCGGACAAGCCGGCGAACGCTTCGGGGTGAGGAACTCGGGCGCCGTAGCGGTCGTTGAAGGTGTCGGCGACCACGCGTGCGAGTACATGACGGCGGGTGCAGTGGTGGTCCTGGGCGACACCGGACGCAATCTCGGAGCCGGGATGTCGGGTGGCGAGGCCTATGTTTACGACCCAGGCGACAAGCTGGGCGTATCCATCAATCCTCAACTCGTCGCCGCCTACGATCCAACCTCCGGTCAACTTCAGTCCCTGAAAAGAGTGATCCAACTCCATCTCGATGCAACGGGTTCGCCTCGTGCTCAAGCGATCATCGATAACTGGGAGGCCACGAGCCTCTCCTTCAAGCGCATCGCACCGGTCGCCGAGGTCGCCCGCCTCGAAGCACTGTTCGAGGGCACTACCGACACACCCCTAGAAGACGAGGAAGTTGCAAGCGAGCCCACACCTTAGGAGTGGGACGGGAAGTCAGCTTCGGGTGCCGTGACGGCCTTCACCTCGACTGAAGGCCGTCGCCCCTGAAGCGGTTTCTCCAGAGGAGATCGTGGCAAGGCCCCGCCGCACCTCGTTGCGCGTGGCTTCTTCCCAAGACAACTCCCACTGCTCGATCGCAGAGAGACGGTCATTGCGCATGCAGCACTGAGGCGCCGTCGCGATCTCTTTCGCAAGCAAGATCGCGGCTTCGAGAGCTCCTCCCGGCACCGAAAGGCGATTGACGAGGCCCATATTCAGAGCCTCGCTCGCACCAACCGCCCTGCCGGTCAGGATCATGTCCATCGCTTGAGAGTGACCGATAAGGCGCGGAAGCCGAACGGTTCCAAGATCGACCAAGGGAACCCCGAATCGTCTACAGAAGACACCGAGGACGGCGTCCGAAGCGGCAACGCGAAGATCGCACCACAACGCAAGTTCCAGCCCACCGGCAACCGCGTACCCTTCGATAGCTCCGATGACCGGTTTTCCAAGTGTCATGCGCGTGGGCCCCATCGGCCCGTCACCTTCCTCCACCACGGGCCTGACGTTGCCCTGAGAAAGAGACTTGAGGTCCGCGCCGGCGCAGAAATTGCCGCCTTGCCCCGTAAGCACTGCGACGAGGGCATCGGGGTCGGAGTCGAACTCGGTGAAGGCGGTCACGAGATCTTCTGCCGTCGCCGGATCCACAGCATTGCGAACCCGAGGCCGGGTGATCGTCACGATCGTGACCGGCCCCTGTTTGCTGATGTCAACGTTCATCTACCCCTCCATCTTGGTGCGAGCCGATTCGAACACAGCGTCGAGCATCGCTTCGGTCAGCTTGCCGGTGAAAGTGTTCTGCTGGCTGGGATGGAACGATCCCACCATCGTGTAAGGCCCGGCCTCCGCGGCCGCGAGATGACCGAAGCGGGGCTTGGGCCGCGGGATATCGATCCCCGATCCGGTCGCCGTGCGAAGGAGTGCATCCCACGCGAAAGCGCCCAATGCAACAACGACCTTCAATCGTGACAGGGCTTGCAGTTCCCTAGCCAGGTACCCGAGGCAGTTGTCGCGCTCCTCGGGCAGAGGTTTGTTGGCGGGCGGTGCACACCGCACCGCCGCAGTGACGAACGCGTCCGTGAGCACGAGCCCATCATCGATAGAGACCGATGTGGGCTGGTTGGCGAACCCGGTGCGATACATCGACGCGAACAACCAGTCGCCGCTGCGATCGCCGGTGAACACTCGGCCTGTCCGGTTGCCTCCGTGGGCAGCAGGAGCGAGACCGAGAACCAAGAGCCGCGCCTCGGGATCGCCGAACCCTGGAACGGGACGGCCCCAGTACTCCTGATCGGCGAAGGCTGCACGCTTCTCGATGGCGACCCGTTCGCGCCATGCGACGAGGCGCGGACATGCCCGGCATTCGATCACCTCTCGCTCTATCTGTGTCAGAGTGCCGGGCATGCACGTGATGTTAGGGCTCAGGTGAGAGGGCTTGGCACCCTCATCAATATCGGGACGGTCCTCGTAGGAGGGCTGGTTGGTCTCTATGCAGGTCATCGCTTCCCCGATCGGATCCGCCTGACCATCATGCAGGGCATCGGGTTGACCACGATCGCCGTTGCGGTGGTCGGCTTCGAACCACTGCTGGACCCCGATCGTGGACTCCGTCGTGCCGTCATCTTGATCGGTGCTCTGACGCTGGGGGCCATCGTCGGGGAGGCCTTGCGCCTGGAAGAGCGCCTAACGAACGCAGGTACCCGTATACAGAACCGCTTCAGCGTTCCAGAAAGCGATGCCCTGCCGACAGGTCACCCGGTTGGTGAGCGATCGCGTTTCGTCGAGGGATTCGTGGTTGCCTCCACGGTGTTCTGCGTAGGGCCGTTGACGCTACTGGGAGCGGTCGAAGATGGACTTGGAACAAGCATCAGGTTGCTCGCCATCAAGTCCACCCTCGACGGGATCACAGCTATAGGGTTCGCCTCCGTCTACGGTTGGGGTGCCCTCGCTTCTCTGGTGACGATCGTCGTGGTGCAGGGTGCCGCGACACTTGGGGCGGCACTACTGGATCCAATCCTTACTTCCGAAGTGCTCGCTCAACTGGGCGTTGTCGGAAGTCTGCTCGTCCTGGGTATCGGACTGCGGCTCTTGGAGATCAAAGAGATCCGGGTGGTAGCGCTCGCTCCGGCTCTGATCTTCGGACCGGTCGCCGCGGGGATAGTCGAAGCCATCGTCTAGGGGGCGCCGCTCGTCCTATTCGGAGCGAACGGTGATGCTTCCGACCATCCCCTCGGAAGCGTGGTACTTGCACACGATGCTGTAAGTGCCCGGCTCCAATCGATCGCCGAGGAGGTCCACCTGCTGCCCCGGGCGGATGTCCTTGCTTAGATCGATCTCTGGGATCGTGACGTTGTGCAGGTTGCTGCCTTGGTTCTTGACGATGAAGCCCTGTTCGAAGGCTATGGAGATGTCATCTTCGACGTGGATGTCATGGAAGTGGTTGTCGATGGCGACCGATACGTAAGGCTCGTCCGTGGGCGGCGGGATGGTACGGCGAGGAAGCCCTTCACCGGCTTCATCAGGCTCTCCCGAACAACCTCCGGCCAGGACCAGCAGCAGCGAGCACATGATCATCTTCCACACAGGCGAACTAGATCGCATCACAGCACGTGAGAAAGGAACGCTCGTGTCCGCCCATCCTTGGGCGCGTCGAAGATCTCACGCGGGTTCCCATCTTCGACGATCTTGCCTTGATCCATGAAGATCAAACGGGTGCCAACCTCGCGTGCGAACCCCATCTCGTGCGTGACGACGACCATGGTCATGCCCTCATCCACCAGACGCCGCATCGCATCGAGCACCTCCTTGACGAGTTCGGGGTCGAGAGCGGAGGTGACCTCATCGAAGAGCATGAGCTTGGGTCGCATAGCGAGCGCCCGCGCTATCGCTACGCGCTGCTGTTGCCCCCCCGACAAGCTCCCCGGGTAAGCATCAGCCTTTTCGGCCAGACCTACGTGCTCTAGCTCTTGGTGAGCACGCTCGCGCGCCTCCTTCTCGCCCATCCCCAGCACTTTCCGTAGAGCCAGGGTCACGTTGTCCCGCACGTTCATGTGCGGGAAGAGGTTGTAGGACTGAAACACCATCCCGATGTGAGTGCGCACCTCGTCGACGTTCGTACGGATATCGGTGATCTCTGCACCGTCGAACAAGACGCGGCCCTCGGTGGGTTCTTCGAGCAGGTTGATGGTTCGCAGCAAAGTGCTCTTACCGGACCCCGAGGGCCCGATGATGGCCACGACATCGCCTTCGTGGACCGTGACATCGATGCCTTTCAGAACGTGGTTGCTCCCGAACCATTTGTGGATGTTCTCGAGCCGCACCAGCGAGCCGTCTTCGTTCATCCCGCTATCCCTACTAGGCCGCTGCGCAATCGTTTCTCGACCCTATTGACCACCCAGATGAGAGGAAGGGTTACGGCAAGGTACGCGGCGGCGGTTCCCAAGAAGATGCTGGCATTGCGAGAGTCCGAGAAGAACGAACGAGAGAACGAGAAGATCTCGTACTGGCCTGCGCTCAAACCCAAGATAGCAACCAGAGACGTGTCTTTGATCAGGATCACGAACTCGTTCATCAGGGGTGGGATCACCCGTCTCACAGCCTGGGGCACGATGACGTAACGCATCGACTTCACGTAAGACAGTCCCAGCGAGCGCGCTGCTTCGGTTTGACCCTTCTCGACCGACTGGATGCCCGCGCGGAACACTTCCGCAGAGTAGGCGCCCATGTTCATCCCCAAGATCAAGATCACTTGCGTGAAAAGCGCATCGCGCCATTGGAATCCCAGCAAGAACAGGAACCCAAAGAAGATCAGTTGGAAGATCAGCGGTGTGCCTCTGAAGAAGTTGATATACGCCATCGCGGGGGCTCGGGCAGTCCGATGCTTCGAGATCATCAAGAGCGCAAGCGACAAACCGATGATGATGCCCAACAACTCGCCCCCGAAGGCCAGGATGATGGTGTTCTTCATCCCTCTTAAGAAACCGTCCATCGACCCTTCGAGGAAAGTGAAGTTTAGGAAGTTGCGAGCGAAGATCAATACGTCTCCGTCCCTGAACTTCAAGATCACTAGCCCGAACACCACCGCTTGGATCCCCAGGATCGCACCCGCGATCGCATGATTGCGCTGCCTCTTGTTCGGCATCCGCTTGTAGAGCAGGAAACCGGCAACGACCATGCCCGCCCCCAGCACCATCCCGGTGATCAACAACCCCGCCTGCATGTCGGACTTCAGGGCGTCGACGATGTGGCAGACGGCACTTCCGCCCTTGAGGAGCTTCTCTTCTTCCCCGGGAAGCGCCCCGCTCATCCGCTCGGCACAACTAGGGCTGGGCGCCCGGTTCTGTGACGCCCACAGGTACTGCGTGAACAGGACCCCACCCAGGACCAACGCTAGTGCCGCTATCCCCCCGGCGAATATCGACAGAGGAAGCGGAGCCGGGCGGCCCTTTACGACGGGCGGCCTTTCTGTTGTTGCTGACTCTGGCATCTAGGGGCTCCGGGTAGGACAGGGCGCCCCAACCTTGCGGCGGGGCGCCCTGGTATCTCTAGCAGTCTGTGGGCCGTTTCCTAGGCCTGATACTCCTCGGGCACCGGGAGGTCCGGGAACCACTTGGTGAAGATCTCTGCGTAAGTACCGTCGGCGATGATCTCGGCCAGGGCACCATTCACCGCTTCGGTCAGTTCGGGGTTGTCCTTGGCGAAAGCAAAACCGTAGTGCTCGTCGGTGTCGATGGCCTCGACGACCTCGAGCCCCACTCTCTCGGCAACCTCTGCGATGGATGAACCTTCATCGTTGATGACTCCGACGATGTTGCCGGCTTCGAGATCAGAGAACGCCTCTGGAGCTCCGTCGAAAGCCTTTATCTCGATGCCGCGCGGAGCGAGGTTCTCGTCGGCCCAGGCCTTGCCCGTCGTTCCCTTCTGAACACCTACAACGTCGCCCTCTTGCAGGTCATCGACCGAGGCGATGTCCGGAGTGGCGTCGGTGTTGACCGAGAACCCCTGGCGGGCGTTGAAGTAAGGGTCAGAGAAGTCGACGGTTTGCAGACGCTCTTCGGTGATCGTGGAGGCGGCTGCAACCATGTCGAACTGGCCGGCATCTACCGCCGCGAAGATCGTGTCGAAGTTCGCCGTTACCCACTGCACTTCTAGACCCAGGCGCGAGGCGATCTCTTCCGTCAGATCGACATCGAAGCCCATCTCGTCGCCACCCTTGACGAACTCGAACGGCTTGTAGTCCAGGCAAGAACCAACCTGGAGGACACCTTCTTCAAGCGTGGTGAAGGTGGGTTCATCATCGGCAGGCTCGGAAGCGGATCCCGAACCCGAACCGGTGTCCGTGTCTTCGGTGTCTTCGCCGCAAGCAGCGAATGCCATCGCAAGAACAGCGAACAACGCCAGCAGCTTCAGCAGCCGGCTCTTGTCGGATCTCATGCTCATCCTCCTGTCGTGCAACCTATTCCTCTCCGAGATAAGCCTTGCGAACGCGATCGTTGCCCAGCAGGCTCCGTGCCTCATCCTCGAGGACGATCTCGCCAGTTTCGATCACGTAGCCACGCTTTGCAGCCTGAAGGGCCATCTGTGCGTTCTGCTCGATCAGAAGGATCGGCACGCCATCTGCGTTCACCTGTGCGATGACCTCGAAGACCAGCTCGACGACCTGCGGAGCGAGCCCCATCGAGGGCTCGTCGAGCATAAGGATGACCGGCTTGGCCATCAAGGCCCGGCCGATCGCCAGCATCTGCTGCTCGCCTCCGGAAAGGGTGCCACCCATCTGCTTGCGGCGTTCCTTAAGCCGGGGGAACAGTCCGAAGATGTGGTCCAACTCCTGATCGAGCTGCTTACGAGCAACCGTGCGCTGGAAGGCACCCATCTCGAGGTTCTCGGCTACAGACATGTTCGGAAAGATGTGCCTGCCTTCGGGAACCTGGATGATCCCCTTCTGCACCACTTTGTGGCTCTGAAGGGTTGTGATGTCTTCGCCGCGGAACAAGATCTGTCCGTGGCTCGGACCATGCACCATGGATATGGCGCGCAGCGTAGTCGTCTTGCCGGCTCCGTTACCGCCGATCAGCGTGACTACCTCGCCTTCGTTCACCGTGAGGTTGATACCTCTGACCGCTTCGATCACTCCATAGTGGACGTGAACGTCTCTGAGCTCGAGAAGTGGAGCGTTAGCCATCTATGCCCCCTCCTGCTTGCTCTGCTTACTCGCTGCGTTCCCGCCTGCACCCGAGCCCAGATAAGCCTCGATCACCTTGGGATCCTTCTGGACCTCTTCGGGCTTCCCGTAAGCGATACGTTCGCCATGATCGAGCACCGCAACGCGGTCCGACAGACCCATGACGACCTTCATGTCGTGCTCGATCAACAAGACGGTCACACCTGAGTCCCGGATCTTGCGAACCAGATCACGCAGACCGTTCTTCTCGACCGGGTTCATACCGGCTGCGGGCTCGTCGAGCAGTAGCAACTTAGGTCCGGTTCCCAGCGCTCGAGCGATCTCGAGCCGGCGCTGGTCACCGTATGAGAGGTTCTTCGCAAGATCGTTCGCGAATCGGGTCAGGCCCACGTACTCCAGCAGTTTCATCGCCTTCGCTTCACCCTCACGCTCTTCGCGCCGGTGACGAGGCGAACGGAAGATGGCGCCGAGGATCTGGGTCTTATGCCGGGCGTCGACCCCGACGAACACGTTCTCGAGAGCCGTCATGTTGGGAAACAAACGGATCTGTTGGAAGGTCCGGCAGATACCGATCTCGACGATCTGATCGGGGCGCTTACCCGTGATCGCCACTCCGTCGAAAGTGACCGAGCCGGCGGTTGGGTTGTAGACCCCGGTAACGCAGTTGAACATGGTGGTCTTGCCGGCTCCGTTGGGGCCGATCAAGCCGAATATCTCGCCTTCTTGGATCTCGAAGTCGACGTCACCAAGAGCGCGCAGACCACCGAACTGCATCGTTACTTTGTCAACCTTCAAGATGGTGCCCATCTAGCGCTCCTCACCTCCTTCGGAGGGTGCTCGAACATCGTCTCCTTCGGTCACGACGGGTTCCTGTCCAACCGGTGCCGCGGTCTCGTCGGGGTCCGGGCCGGCTTCACTGATCACCATGTCGGCAGCACCTGCCTCCATGAGCTCGACCCTGCGCCGCTTGGCAGCCAGCAATCCGCCCGGCCGGAAGATCATCACGATGATGAGCAGCACGCCGAACACCGCGATACGGCCGGTCTCGATGTCAAACCCGAACACCTCTGCCCCGCCGGACGCTTCTCGCACGATCTCCGGCAACATGATCACCAGAGCGGCACCGAGGACGGCACCAGCGATAGAACCAAGGCCACCGATGACGACCGCACACAGCACGAGGATCGATTGCAGTAGTGGGAAGTTGTTCGGGCTGATGTAGTTGAGCTTCACGGCGTAGATCCACCCGGCCACGCCCGATGTCGACGCGCCGATGACGAAGGCAAGAACCTTCATCTTCGTTACCGGAACACCCATAGCGGCTGCTGCAACCTCATCCTCGCGCAAGGCGGTCCAGTAGCGGCCCACCCGCGAGTTCTCGAGGTGCTTGATCATGATCACCGCCAAGATGATGGCGGGCACGAGTAACCACTGCCAGTACGGCGTCCCATCCAATCCAAGCTCGCCCGTAACGGGAACGGACGGGTGCGGGATACCGAAGATCCCCCGGGAGCCGTTGGTCACTTCGAGGTTGTTCATCGTCTGACGAACGATCTCGTGAAAGCCGAGGGTCACGATCGCCAGGTAGTCACCCCGTAGTCGCAATGTCGGCACGCCCAACAAAACACCCGCCAACATGGCGACCACCAGCGCGATCGGCAGAGCCAGCCAGGGGTTGAGGATCGCGAAATGGAACTGCTCCGCCGATCCCGATTCGGTGAACAGAGCCGTGGTGTACGCGCCAAGCATCAGGAAGGCGACGTACCCGAGGTCTAGCAGTCCTGCCATCCCGACCACGACGTTCAGCCCAAGCGCGAGCAGGATCCACACACCGGTCGTGAACAGGATGTTCGTGCCGTAAAGACCGTCCAGGTAGCCCAGCAAGGTCCATTCCGGCAGGTACCCGCGTTCCATGATCACCGGGACCAAGATCATCAGTCCCGCCGCTACCAGGTAGCGGAAGGGTCCCATAGCGAACCAGAACTTCGCGACGTTGTCGGAGAATCGTTTGATCCCTGGATTCTTCAATACCGCTGCCATCAGCCACCGATCCTTTCTCCGAGGATCCCCGTGGGCCTCAGGATCAGCATCAGCGGCAACACTACGAATGCGACCACGTCACTCCATTGGTTTCCGAGACAAACAACACTCATGTTTTCGATGAGACCCAAGAGCAGACCACCCAACATCGCGCCACGGATGTTCCCGATACCTCCGAGCACGGCAGCGGTGAACGCTTTCACCCCTGGGATGAACCCCATGTTCCAAACCACGTTTCCGAACTGCAAGCTGTAAAGGGCGCTTGCGATCCCACCGAAGAAGCCACCGATGGCAAAGGTCATGACGATCACCCGTGTGACGTTCACACCCATCAGCTGCGCTGCGACGACATCTTCTGACAGTGCCCGGATGCTTCGCCCGGTCTTCGTCTGGTTGATCAAGCGGTCGAGCAGCACCAAACAGACGATCACCGTGACGATGATCAGGACACCCTTGTTGTTCACGCGCGATCCGAAGATCTCGAACGCTTTCTCCGTAGTCATAACGTGCGGGAAGCTGCGCTTGCCCGGGCCGAGCAAGAAACTCTGCTGGAAGAGGTAGGTCGCAAAGAACGACGCCCCGATGGCAGAGATCAGGTACGAAAGCCTGGCGGCATGACGCTTACGAAGCGGGCGGTATGCAGCACGTTCTAGAAGAACGGCACCCCCCGAGGATGCGAGACCTCCGATCACAAGCACAGCAACCAGGACGAGGATCAACCCCACGCCCGTGAAAGGGTCCGTGAGGCCGAACCACTGGCCGATCACGTAGAACGCCGCAACACCGCCGATCATGAACACAGCGTCATGAGCGAAGTTGATGAGCTTCAGCACGCCGTACACCATCGTGTAGCCGAGGGCGATCAACGCGTAGATGAACCCCAACAACAGACCCTGCACGAAAGTGGGGCCCAAAAGACCGGTATTGCAGTCCAAGAAACCCCCCGTCTCCCTAGATGGACCTCAAGGTTTTACCAGACTCCACGCCTGCTCTGCAGGAGTGGCGTGAAAGAGGGGGCCTCGCGGCCCCCTCTTTTCGCTTCCTAGCTTGCGTTACTCGACCAGCTCGGCAGCGCTACCGAGCGACACGAAGTCGCCGGCCTCGTTGTCCCACTCGTAGATCCAGATGTCGTTGAGGG
>CALMBW010000018.1 GCA_937863385.1 uncultured Actinomycetes bacterium
TATCAGCCGCGAGGGCAAGGTTGACGAGTGTCCACTATGCTCCGCGACACCCGTCCACCATGCCCCGCGACATCACACTCGTGCGGTGGGGGGGATTTGAACCCCCACACCCTTGCGGGCACTAGCCCCTCAAGCTAGCGTGTCTGCCATTCCACCACCACCGCATGACGCCGGTCCGCTGCTGCGAGCTAGGGCGTAAACAAAGCCCCGGAGTCGTCCAGGGCTCGATCCGAGTATAGCCACCCTTAGGGCAGCCACCAGCTCTCAAGAGTCGTCAGCGGGCGTGATCCGCCCCACCCGATACCTTCGATATCGCCGCTCCAGGCGATGTACGAGCGCACCCTGCTCAAAGCAACCGTTCCTGGAGCCGCTCCTTGTGTCCGCAGTAGGCGCGCCTCGGCCGGTGACCTCTCTCTCCAACTACCGTAGAAGGTCGCAACATCGGTCTCCAATTGATCCATGCGCACGCCACGGTCGGCGAGTTGGATCTGGATGGCGCGTTGTAAAAGAGCCAGAAGTTCATCTCCATGGGGAACTGCGAGCGCGAATCCTGGCGGTAGCTTGCCGGTGGCGCGACGACCCAAAACATCGCCGTCTTCACGCAACAGGTCCGCGCCCAGCGCCTCTTCGTCGACCGCGCCAGCCAAAGCCCGTGCGGATGGACCGTCAAAGACGATGCGTTCTCCAACAAAGCGGGCGGTCGAACCTAGCCCCGCACGATCGAGCCGTTGCTCGAGATTGACTGTCGATGGGACCCAGGCAACATCCAGTCGCTTCAAGCGGAGCAGTTCCAGCATGATCTCGACCGAATCGATGTGTTGGATCACAACCCTCTCTAGGAGAGCTTCGTCCCCCCACCATCCCGGCGATCTCTCCAGGGTGATGCCGGATCCTCTTCGCCGATCGACGATCTCGAAAGGGCCACCAGTTACTCGGGGATCGAAGCTGCCCATCGGAAGTACCGGAGCGTCGGTAGCCAGCACTTCTTCCCAGTTCTCGGCCGTTCCAGTAGCTACAACCGTGCGAGCGCCGTCTGTTCGCATGTCCTGCACAACAGAGAATCCGGACCCCTTTCGGGAGCGTCTCCACGAGGCCACCACATCATGTGCAGTGATCGGCGCGCCGTTGGTCCATCGCGCGTCTTCGCGCAGAGAGATAACGACCTCCTCGCCACTGATGGTGATGCCCTCTGCAAGCTCAGGTGCAGTTGTTCTGTCCGGGTTGAAGGTGAACAGTGACGGGTAGAGCGGATCGACGATCGCGTATGTGAGATCCGATGCTTGCCGCGAGTAGGGATCGAGGGTCTTCGGCTCCCCCAGAACCCCGAACGTGATCGAACCGCCTGGCCGTGGCTGGTTCCCACCTGGACCCATCGAGGGGTCAAGGGCTCGTTCTTCGGGTGTGCAAGAGATCAGTGCCGCCATGAAGAGTGCGGCGACTACGACTTTCACTCTCCCGTCAGCGAGACCGATACCGCGTCGAATCCGCCCATGACATCAAAGACGATGCCCTCTACGCGGCTCTGAGCAGCCCAATGCGTAACGAAGGAGCCGATGGGCACGATTGGCACCTGGTCCAGGATCTCCTTCTCGGCCTGGACGTAAAGCTGCGAACGGCGCCCAGATGAGCTTTCCCTGCGAGCTTGGTCCAAGAGACGGTCGACCTTTCTTGAGGAGAAGCCCGAGTGATTATCGGGAGAGTTGGATCCGAAGAGGCCTTGTAGGAACACATCGGCTGTCGGATATTCCGCAAGCCAACTCAATCTGTACATATCTTGGTCCCGATCCGTGAGCAGCTCGATGAACTTCGGGAACCGATAACCCTTCATCTGGACATCCAGACCCGCTGCTTCGAGATCGTCTCGGATAGAACGTGCCACCTGTCCGTGCGGCTCTCCGAAGGTGAAATCGATCCTGACTTTCCGTTTGGCGGGCGGAAGGCCGGCCACGATCGTTGCCGCCTGTTCTGGGTCGTAGCTACACAGATCGCCGCAGACATTCTCTGAGAATCCCGGCATCCCGGCGGGAACGATCCCACGCGGCTCGAGCATCGTGGACTTATAGATCCGAGTTGCGATCCTGCTTCGATCGATAGCGATCGATATCGCCCTTCGAAGGCTCCTGGATCTCAGATAGGGCGACCCGACATTGAGCCCGAAACTGTAGGACGCCAAGAACGGTTGGAAACCTCTCTCCCCGAACGCCTCCGCTGCAGCGTCCGTTTGCCCCACCGGCACTTCAGCGACATCGAACTCTCCATCAACGAATCGCAGCCATGAGGTGGCTGCATCCGGGAAAGGCAGGAAGCGGATCCCCTCCAGTGGCGCCGTACGAACGAATCCCTCAAACCTCCTGAGCAGAACCGGCCCACCAGGAGCCCAAGGCTCCGCCATCTGGAACGGCCCGTTACCTATCGGCGCCGCAAGGAACCCCTCCTCGTCCTGGACCGCCGACTCGGGTAATGGCACCAATCCCGGATGTGTGAGGACGGCGGGAAACTCCATGAACGGTTCGGTGAGCTCGATCACAAGAGTGAGGTCATCGGGAGTCTTGATACCTCTGAGAGACCGAGCATCTCCCGTCTGATTCACCTCGATGAAGCCGTCAACTCGGTCGAGGGTGTATGCCAGCTGGGAAGCGTTCTGGCGAGCAGCTATGCGATCGAATGCGAAAGCGAAGTCGCGTGACGTGACAGGCGTTCCGTCATGGAATGTCATTCCCTGGCGCAAGGTGAATATGAACCGACGTCCACCCTCGGCAACCTCCCAGGATTCTGCAGCCGCCGGCACGACCTCCTCGGTCGATTGATCCCATGCGGTGAGCGACTCGAAGAGCTGGCGCGCGATCAACACAGAGCCGGGGTCTTGGATCCTCATCGGGTCAAGGGTCGAGGGTTCTGTGATCGCTACGTCGAGAACGTCGTCGTCGTCTGAGAAACCCCCAAGTGAAGGAGACAGCGACGGCACTGCAGTGTCGTCAAGGGTGGCACTCGCCTCTGGGTCTACGTCTCCCCCGCTATCGCCCGTACAGGCACCCAAGAGAACCAGGCAGGCAAGGCAAAGAGCCACCCTGGCTCGCATCGGGGTGGATCCGCTCAGGAGAGTCTGAAGGCGAGGAGGATCGTGGTACCGGTGAAAACGATGGCCGTGACGATCGTTATCCGGTCGAGGTTCTTCTCCATGACGGTGGAACCCATGGCCTGGGTCTGCATCCCCCCACCGAACATCTCGGACACACCGCCGCCACGGCCAGCGTGGAGAAGGATGAAGAGGATCAACATCAGGGATGCGATCACGTGGATGATCACCAAGATCGGGGTCAACAACAACACCTCGTTCGTTCTTTAGCTGGGCTGGAGCCCCTAGCGTAGCGCAGGACGCCGGTGTCCGGACGCCTTCAGAGCTGCTGCTGGATCCGGTAGATCCCGATGCCCGACCCCCCCACTTGGGAGATGATCGGCTCGGCAAGCCAGTTCTGGCGGGCTTCCCATCGCACCGTGGCGGAGCTGATGCCCTGGATCCTCTGGCCAACGGCATCTATCCAGGCCTGCAGGTCTGACGGCTTGACCCTCACGGTTGGAGACAGGGGCTTACCCAAGACCCTCACCGGAAGTGCGAGGTCACGCTTGTTCCGAGCACGGGTGGACACCGTTGCACCAGGAGGGACCGTGTTGGTCTTCGCCAACCGTTTGGGAACCTCATAGAACTCCCCTTCGATGGGCGACGGGTCGCCCCACACGATCGCGAATGCGTTCGATCTTTCGTCGACGATCCGCTCAGCGACCTGCAGGCCGACCAGAGCCACGATCAAGGCAGCAACCATGAATGGGATCTTGCTCATCGATGCAACGCTTGCTCGTCCGTCGGCCACCGCGATCAGATCCGACACCCGCTTGGAGATGCGGTACCCGGGCCTCCAGAACGCTAGAACGGCGCGTTGCTGCAAGGTCCTCCTGTGCTTGGCTATCTCGACGATCTTCAAGAGACCAGATGCCACAGCGAGTGGATCACCGGTTAGGGCTGCTGCCCTCCGGTCCGCTTCAAACTCACGATCGTGGATCAGCCTTCGTAGAGCGATATGAGCTATCGGGTTCCACGCGACGAGATCTCGGAACACTCCGGCGACAACCACGACAGGGACATCGCGGGACTGGAGGTGCGCGACTTCGTGGGCCACGATCGCATCAAGTTCCTCCTGATCGAAGACGTGCAGAAGATCCTCGGACACAAGGATCGACCCTCGCCGCATCCCAGCTGCGAAAACTCCGGTGACCCCAGGGGGCAGCATCATGACTCTGGGCAGGCAACGGAGGTTCGCCCTCCTCGACATCTCGGCGACGCTCGCAAGCAGGCGGGGGTCTCCAGCCGGCCGGCACCTAGAGATAAGCCTGCGCACCATGTACATCCCGGCGCCACGACGAAAGAGCATGAACGAAACCACGAAGAGCCCGATGAGCAATATCCATGGACCCGCCCGCCCTGAGATCGCATAGGGAACGATGGCGTTGCCATCGTTGACCATCAAGAGATGGAACAAGGATTGAGAATGATCCATCAGGGCCAAACCCAAGGGGCGCATCACCGAGATCTCAGGCAGTAGTCCCCGCTGATAGACGATCCCGGCTACCAAAGGCAGCACCAGCGGGGTGACCAACAACAGACTCGAGGCGAGACCACCCGGACGAGCGAGCAGCTGACGAAGCAGGAGCGCGCAAACGAGTGTCGCCAGTGAGACCGCCATGATGACCATCCAGGCGGAATCGGTCTCTAGTGTCAGAACTGTGGGCGCTGCCCAGGTCACCTCGCGCGCTTTCGATCCTCTATCGCCCGTCTAAGACGGTCGATGACCTCATCGTCTTCTTCCCCCACCCGGTCAACGAAGTATGCAACCGCCGGATCTGGGAAGTGATCTACCAACCAATCGACAACATTCTTGACCGTCGAGCGCGCATACTGATCGCGCGTAACGACAGCTTCGTAGTGGTGAGCAGGATGCTCCTCTATCCGTCGCAGGAATCCCTTGTCTGCGAGGCGGCCGAGGGTTGTCATGACAGTGGTGTAGGCGATCGGGCGACGAGCCTCCAAGGACGAGTGAACGTCCCTCACGGTTACATCCCCGGTCTCCCAGACGACTTCCATGATCTCGTTCTCGAGAGGCCCGAGGACCTCTGCCAACGAATGCCTGCGGCGTGCAGCGCTCAAGAACAAGCCCCCTCCGTGTGCCTACTAATGGGATAGTAATACCGCCCCGGCAACAAAGCCAGTGAGCCGTTACCCTTTCGCCAGCTTCACGAGATTCGGCATGATCTGGGGGCCGAGAAGGTGGCCCAGCCCTCCTCTGCGAGCGGCAGTCTCTCCATAAACATCGACCGCGTCGGATGAGACCCCGCCGCCGGAAACCACCAAAGGAACCGGACCATCCGTGTGCGCCTTACGAGCACAAGAAGTCGAATGATCGGCGGTCACGGCAACTACGCTGCGCCGCAGATCGATCCCGTCCAGCAGTATCGAGAAGAAGACTTCGTCGATCAGCGCGATATTCGCCATCTTGGCTTCGTGGTCGCCATCGTGGGCCGGTACGTCTGGTCCCTTGATGTGGATGTAGAGCCCGCCAAAGCCCTCGATCGCGTCCACGGCCAGATTCGCCCAAGCCTCGTATTGCTCGGCCTCAGGTATCCCGGCGGGTGCGTCCACGACTCCCATATCCATCAGGCGCGCGATACCCAGTTCAACCGGCATCTCGACGAAACATCCCATCTGAAGCCCGAACTTCTTGGCGAAAGGCACGAGGTCTGGGACGTGGTCACCGCCGTCACGAGTCAGGATGAAGTTGCCGGCGAGCTTTCCTTCTGCTCGCCTCCGCGCATTCACTTCAGATGCCTCAAGAACCTCGTACGCTCCTTCAAGCCAGGCGTTCGTGAGCTCTGAGGCGCGCTGGGCCCGCGGGTCATCTTCGTTGCCTGGGATTGGGCCCACGGTCACCACGTAGTTGTCGAAAGTCTCGAGGGCAACCCCGAGTGCCCCTTGGCGAGCGTAAGCAGGGTCCGAGTTCTGCACTTCAGCGGAAAGGGGCCCGTCGTGCGAACGCAACACCAGGCATCCTCGATGCCCGATCGTTGCCTTGAACTCGAAATCGGCCCCCGGCAACGACACCTTGGCCTGGACCTCGTCCGCCAGCTGACGGGCCTCCTCCGAACTGAGATCACGTCCCACACGTCGATCGAGGATCGCGTATCGGTCACCTTCTCGCTCGACGGTTGCGAAGTTCACTCGATAGGCGAGATCGCCGTTGTTCACGGTAAGTCCCGAACCGATCGATTCGAGGGGGCCACGACCGGTGTGGTGCTCGTGCGGGTCATAGCCCAGGATCGAGAAGACGGCGATATCGGATTCAGGCGCGATCCCCTCGCCGACAGTTGTCACGTAGCCGTTGAGACCCTCTCGTGCAAGACGGTCAAGATTGGGCGTGCGGGCAGCTTCCAGAGGGGTCTTTCCGTCGAGCTGCGGCAATGGATCGTCACCGAGCCCGTCGAGGATCACATAGAAGACATTCTTCACGGTGCCGCCTTGACGATCTGGGCGAACTCGCCAGCTTCCAGCGAAGCTCCGCCGACCAATCCCCCATCGATGTCCGGTTGCCCAAAGAGGGACGCGGCGTTGCCCGCCTTCACGCTGCCCCCATAGAGGATCCGCACGGCGTCGGCTACCTCCGGTCCATGAGCAGAACGCAGCACGTAACGGATGTGGGCGATGGTCGATTGAGCATCTTCGGGCGTGGCCGTCTTACCGGTGCCGATCGCCCAGATCGGTTCGTAGGCCACTACCGTGGCTGCGACTCGTTCGTTCGAGAGACCTTCGAGCCCCTGTGTTACCTGAGTTTCCACCTTGCTCTGGGTTCTCCCTGCCTCGCGCTCCTCGTCGGTCTCTCCACAACACATGATGGGCACCAGGCCATGTTCGAAAGCCGCCTTCATCTTGCGATTGACGATCTCATCTGTCTCAAAGAAAAGCTCACGGCGTTCCGAGTGTCCGAGCACGACGTAGTCACAACGCAGGGCTTTCAACATCGGCGGCGATACCTCACCCGTAAATGCTCCGTCGCTTTCCCAATGCATGTTCTGTGCCCCGAGACCGAACTCTTGATGCCGATCCTCGGTCGTTGTCTGGACCGACCGCAAGGCGGTGAAGGGGGGAACGAGAACCACCTCTACTCGGTCCTGATCGAAGTCTGCGAGATGGTGACCTAGCTCCTCGACGAAATGGATCGCGTCAAGATGCGTCTTGTTCATCTTCCAGTTGCCCGCCACTAGCGGCTTCCTCATCCGTTTCTCCTTTGGTTCCTGAGCGCTTGGATACCCGGCAGCTCTTTGCCCTCCAGCAGTTCCAAAGAGGCCCCGCCACCGGTGGAAAGGTGTGAAACACGTTCGGTCCAACCCAGCTCCTTCAAAGCGGCTGCGGAGTCACCGCCCCCGACCACCGAGTACGCACCAGCCTCGGTCGCGGAAACGACGGCTTGGGCGACCCCCCGTGTCCCCTGTGAAAACTCTTCGATCTCAAAGATCCCCATGGGCCCGTTCCAGAGGATGGTCTTTGCCCCGGCGATCGCGTCGGCAAAGAGTTCGGTAGTGCGAGGTCCGATGTCGACACCCATGCGCTCACCGATCTCGGCGAGCGTCACTGCTTCATGCGCTGCGCCTTTGTGGGGGGAATCAGCCGCGATCACATCCACAGGCACCAAGATCTCTACCTTCGCCTGGGCGGCACGGTCGAGGACCTCGCGAACCTCTTCGATCCGGTCATCTTCCACCAACGAGCGACCCACATCGTGCCCCTGGGCCTTCAGTAACGTGAACGCCATCGCGCCGCCGATGCACATCGCATCCACGACGCGAAGGAGGTTGCCGATCACCGCCAACTTGTCCGACACCTTCGCGCCACCGAGGATCGCCACGTAGGGGCGCTCTGGAGCTGCCAAGACCTTCTCGAGCTTCTCCACCTCGTTCTGGAGGAGCAAGCCCGCCGCCGACGGAAGCAATTCAGAAACCCCTACCACCGACGCATGAGCTCGGTGAGCAGATCCGAATGCATCGAGGACGAACGCGTCGGCTAACTGCGCATAGGCCCGGGCGAGATCAGGGTCGTTCTTGGTCTCCCCAGGCTCGAAGCGAACGTTCTCCAACAAGATGATGTCGGCATTCGACATAGACGCGGCTACAGCCTCGTTACCGACCACGGTATCGAGTACCTCAACGTGCTGACCAAGAAGTTGCTCTAGCCGCCGGCCCACCGGAGCGAGCCGCAGCGATCCATCGACCTCTCCTTTGGGTCGGCCCAGATGGCTGCAGAGGAGAACGCGCGCGCCCTTCTCCAGCAGTGATTCGATCGTGGGCAAGGCAGACCGGATCCGAAGATCGTCGATGATCTCCGAACCGGAAAGCGGCACGTTGAAGTCGCATCTGACCAACACCCGCTTACCGGTTACGTGCCCGGCTTCGTGAAGGTCATCGATCGTGGGGAGTCGGGTTGTCATGGGGGTCGAGTGTAACCAGTACCCTCTCGCTCAAGTAGTGCCGGCGGCGGGCAACTACCCGCGACCCAAGTCCTCGATCGAACGCCTCTGGAACACCGAGATATGACGATCGGCCGCGAATCAGCCACGCGATAAACCCTCTAGTGCTAGACCACTGGGCCTTAGAGCTTGGAGGCGACCAACTCGGTTAGGTCGACGAGACGGTTGGAGTAACCCCACTCGTTGTCGTACCAGCCCAAGACCTTCACCATCTTGCCGTTGGCCATCGTTGAAAGTCCGTCGATCACGCAAGAATGTGGGTCACCGACGATATCGCTGGAAACCAGAGGGTCCTCGCTGTACTTCAAGATGCCCTGGAAGTTAGATGCCTGAGCTGCCTCCCGATAGGCGTCGTTGACCTCTTCCTTGGTCACTTCACTCCCCAGCAGCGCGACGACATCCGTGATTGATCCGTCGGGCACGGGAACTCGCAGAGAAAGACCATCCAGTCGCCCCTTCAATTCGGGCAACGCGAGAGCGGTCGCTTTTGCCGCGCCTGTAGTCGTCGGGATGATGTTGATGGCGGCAGCGCGCGCTCGGCGGAGGTCATCGCGCACCATGTCCTGCGTCCCTTGATCATTCGTATAGGCGTGGACGGTGGTCATGAATCCTGTCTCGATCCCCCACTTGTCCTGAAGCACCTTGGTCAGCGGCACGATGCAATTGGTCGTGCACGATGCGTTGCTGATCACGTTGTGCGCAGCAGGGTCATATTCCGAGTCGTTGACGCCCATCACGATGGTGATGTCTTCTTCCTTCGCCGGTGCAGAGATAAGGACCTTCTTCGCTCCTGCCTCGATGTGCTTGCGGGCATCGGCAGCCTTGGTGAAGAAACCGGTGGACTCGATAACGATGTCCACGCCCAGGTCCGCCCAAGGCAGCACTGACGGGTCACGCTCCGCAGATACCCGGATCTCGGTTCCGTCCACGGAGAAACCCGAGTCGGTGACCTTCACGTCCCTATCGAAACGGCCGAACACGCTGTCGTAACGAAGAAGGTGTGCCAATGCCGACGGATCACCGAGGTCGTTAAGTGCCACGATCTCGAGGGCTGAGCCCTTCTTGTGTAGTGCCCTGAAGTAATTACGTCCGATACGGCCGAAGCCGTTTATCCCTACGCGCGTCGCCATCGACGGATCCCTCCTCTTGGGTGGTTTCGTGGTTGTCGTCCATCCATCCTAAGCAACCGCGCGCAGTGTGCGGCGTGGATGCTCGCTACGGTCATCGCACGGGGTCAAAGTGACCGAAGAACCTCCGCCAAGGCTCGAGGATCATGGCCTCCATCGCTCCTGGCCACATCAGCCTCGATCAGCTTGACGTCGGGGAAGCGCCATGCGTGAGGGTTGAGAGGGACACCGTCGAGCGCAAGGACCGGCGACTGAACCAGGGCGACGTCGAGGCTCCCCTGCCCGACATGGCCGAGGAATGCCCGAACATGAGAGACCGCGTCAAGCCCCTCGGTCTCGCCGGGTTGTTGGCGCGAGTTCACGACCAAGACCCTCTGGGCGTCGGTGTCTCGCAACGCTTGACCGATCCCGGGCACCAGCAGGGTCGCGATCATGCTCGTGAAGAGGCTGCCGGGCCCGATGACGATCTGGTCGGCTCCAAGGATCGCGTAGACCGCCTCCCGATTAGCGGCTGGAGTGGAAGGGCGGAGATGCACAGATCGGATCCTCTTATCGGTCTGGGCGACGGCCACCTGACCATCGACGACGCCACCCTCGACGATCGCGGAAAGGGTGACTACCTCGGTCGTTGCGGGATGCACGCGACCTTCGGCTTGCAACAATCGTCCAGCCTCTTGGACCCCCGCGGCGAAGTCCCCCATCTCTTTCACCAAGGCAGCGATGATCAGATTGCCGATCGGATGCCCTTCAAGTGTCCCTTCGCTGAACCGGTGTTGAAAGATATGAGCAAGGGTGGAGTCGTTCGCAAGGGCCACAAGACAGTTCCGGATGTCCCCGGGGGCCGGGATGCCCAGCTCAGCAGTCAAGCGACCCGAGGATCCTCCGTCATCTGCGACCGTTACGACAGCGGATACCTCCGATGCGTAGAGGCGCGCCGCTCTAAGGGTCGTTGCTAAACCGTGGCCGCCGCCGATACCAACAACTTTCATCGATGTGCCACCGGTGACCGATCGACATCACGGTGCACCACATTTACCGGAAGGCCTTTCTCACGGATGAACGAACCGATCTCCTCAGACAGCACGACCGATCGATGGCGTCCCCCCGTGCACCCCACTGCGATCGTCAAGAAATGCCGGCCTTCGTCTTGGTATCCAGGCAAGACTGTCGTCAACAGGTCACGTAGCCGGGTGAGAAACTCGGTGGTCGCTTCCTTGTCCAGCACGTAGTCGCGGATCTGTTGGTCACGGCCATCGAACGGACGAAGGTCCTCGATCCAATGCGGGTTAGGAAGAAAGCGAACATCCAGCACGATGTCCGCGTCGATAGGAAGGCCGTACTTGTAGCCGAATGAAACGATCGTGGTACGCATGTCGTCACCCTGCTGCCCACCGAAATAGCCCGCCATCTTCTGGCGCAGGTCCCGCGACGACATCAAGGACGTATCGATGATCAGGTCCGCCTTGTTCTTGAACCAACCCATAGCGCGGCGTTCTTCTTTGATCCCCGACAGAAGATCGTCGCCCTCTGCCAGAGGATGACGCCTTCGGGTGGCATCGAAACGACGCACAAGCACCTCGTCATCTGCCTCCAGGAAAACAAGCTTGTACGCGATTGTCGCTTCAAGTGCCTCCAATGCGGCCTCAGCCTCTTTGAAGAAAGACCCGTTGCGGGCATCGATGACGAGTGCGATACGAGCGATCAGATTGCCGGGCTGCAATGACAGCTGGATCATCTGGCCTATCAACTGTGGCGGAAGGTTATCGATCACGTACCAGCCGAGATCCTCTAGGGCCTTAGCGGCCTCTGATCGTCCCGCTCCAGATAGGCCGCTGATGACCGTTATCTCGACATGCCGTTCGACCGTCAAGATGCCTCCCTTTCCCCCGGTGTGTTCCCATTCAACGTGTCGTGGATGGCTCTTGCGACCGATACCGGGATCCCAGGGACCGCTTGGATATCCTCCAGAGAAGCCTCGCGCATGCGCTTGACGGAACCGAAGGTTTTCAGCAACTTCTTGCGTCTTGCCTCTCCGAGGCCTGTGATTCCATCAAGCACCGAGGCCGTCATCTTCTTTCCTCGCCTCAGTCGGTGGTAGGTAAGAGCGAACCGATGTGCCTCGTCTCTGATCTGCTGTAGGAGATATAGGGCTTCGGAACCCCGGGGTATCAAGACCGGGTCCCTGCGATTCGGGAGAAAGACCTCCTCCATCCGCTTCGCCAGAGAGACGGTGGTCACGTCGGTGATCCCAAGCTCGTCCATGACCTCAACGGCTCGCTTCAATTGTCCCTTACCCCCATCGATCACGACCAGGCTAGGCGGGTAGGCGAAGCGACCGGAGCGGGCCTCTTCGGAGCTTTCCATGTCCTTCAGATAGCGGGTGAACCTGCGGCGGATCACCTCACCCATGTTGGCAAAGTCGTCCTGGCGATCGTTCCACTTGATCTTGAATCTCCGATAGTCGGAGCGCTTGGGTAGACCGTCTTCGAAGACAACCATGGACCCCACCGCCTCGGAGGGGCCCGTGTTGGAGATATCGAAGCACTCGATGCGCAAGGGTGCGTCTTCCATCCCTAGATATCGCTGCAACTCCTGGAGTTGTTTGGCTCGAGCAGCGAAGTCACTCGAGCGCTTCAGCTTGTGCCGGGCGAACGCCTCTCGCGCGTTCTCTTGAACCGTTTCGATCAACTTCCGCTTACTTCCCCTCTGGGGGACGACGATCCTCACTTTTGATCCGCGCGATTCTCCCAACCACTCCTCTAACAACTTCGCATCCTCGACCTCGGATGTTACGTAGACGCTTTTCGGTACCTCTTGGTCGAGGTAGAGGCGTTGCAGGAACCGCCCTATCAGCTCGGGAGTCGTGAGTTCCTCCACCTTGTCGACAACGAAGCCTTTCCTGCCGGTCACTCTTCCGCGGCGAACGAAAAAGACCTGGAATGCCGCTTCGATGTCATCTTCAGCGAGGCCGATCACGTCCAGATCCTCCGGGCGCTCCGACACCATCTCTTGCCGCTCGACCGCTTTCCGAACACTTGTCAACTGATCTCGATATTTGGCGGCAAGTTCGTACTCTTGCGTACCCGCATGCCGCTTCATCTCTTCTTCGAGGCGGGAGATAACCGTATCGGTGTCCCCATCGAGGAAGGCGCATAACTCATCAACTGTCTGGCGGTGTTCTTCTGCATCAACAGCCCCGACACACGGCCCGGAACATCTCTCGATATGAAACAGCAAGCAAGGACGCCCGCGTCTGGCACACCTATCGAAGACCCCCTGCGAACAGGTACGCACGGGAAACGTGCGTAGCAGAAGATCGAGCGTGTCGCGGATGGCATACGCGTGGGCGAAAGGCCCGTAGTAACGGACCCCCTTCTTCTTAGGGCCCCTGAGGACCCGAGCCCTAGGGATCTCTTCATCCAAAGTGATCGCGAGATACGGGTAGCTCTTGTCGTCGCGATACCTAACGTTGTAGCGGGGCCGATGTTCTTTGATCAAACTCAGCTCCAGATGCAGAGCTTCGAGTTCACTTGCCGTCACTATCCATTCGACATCGGTTGCCGTTTGAACCATGGCAGCCGTCCTGGGATGGAGATCGGTCGCGAAGTAGTTCGACAACCGCGAACGAAGCGACTTGGCCTTTCCCGCATAGATGACTCGTCCCTGAGCGTCTCGGAACAGGTACGCCCCGGGCTTGTCCGGGATCGACCCCTGTTCGGGACGGTTCAATCTGGTTCGCCGCATGGCTCAATCATCCCGCAGCACCGGTTGCCCCCGAGCAGCCGACACGTGCAGCTTGTGGGGGTGCTCGGTCAGTTGCCGGCTGCTTCGCTGTGGCGGTCTTCAGGCGGCAGGCCCGTGAAGAGTGCACCCCCAGGCAGATATGGCAGCGGGTCGACGGGTGTCGTTTTGATCCTGATCTCGAAGTGAAGGTTGTCCCCGGTACAGCTTCCTGTGCACCCGACGGCTCCGAGCAGATCGCCTGCTTCTACCTTTTGTCCCCTGCGAACCCCGATCTTGGAGAGGTGCGCATAAAGGGAGGAGTAGCCATTGCTGTGCTCGATCACCACGACGTTCCCGTAGCCTCCCGGGTTGTAACCCGCGGTTACAACGGTCCCAGACGCGGCGGCTACCACGGGAGCACCGGCGAGACCATCGATGTCTATCCCTGTATGTAGCCGGTCATCGCGGGGGCCGAAGTAGGAGGTCACGGCACCGTCCGCCGGCCATGAGAAGACCACCGGCGAGCCGCGGTCGTCCGCCGATGAACCGAATTCCAGCCCGACGGTATCTAAACCCTGGCGGTAGTCGTCTGCATAGGTCTCAAGAGCGGCGAGGAGAGAATCGGTCATGACACTCGAAGCTGCCTGAGCTTGTTCACACTTGTAGCCGACCGGCACCCTTCGTTCCTCTCGAAGGTGAGGAAGCCGCTCGTACTTGAGAGGGAGTGGGTACTTGCAAGGCCAGAACTCTTCACGTTCGTCAGCCCTTACCAATCCAACCCTGATCCTGTAGAACGTGCTGCCATCTGGGTTACGCCAGGGAACCGACGACTCTTCGATCGCTCGTAGGAAATCGGGTGTGTACTCCAGGGACTGGATGACACTGTCCTTGGAATCGAGTTGGAACTCGGTGAATCCGGCCAACGACTCGATCCCGTCGCGCAAAGACTGGCCCGACTCGGCCAGCAACTCCAGACCCTCCCGTGCGAGCCGGTCGTTCGCAGCTAGGAAGGCGCGCGTTTCCTCGGGTTCGTCCCCAAGCCCTTCGAACACGCTATCTGCCGCTTCGATGGCTGCGGCGAAGGCATCTTTAGTCCTAAGGAACTCGGCCCCCGCTTGGGTCGAGTTGTCTAGCAGGGACTTCTGCTCGGAGGCGACCGAGGCAAACGCATCAGAGAGGGTCCCCAATGATTCGAGGATCGTAGCTATCTCCTCTTCTCTCCCTCCGAGCCCCCCTGCTAGTTCTTCGATCACCCGCGCCGTCTGTTCCGGAGACACGTCGACCAGAACCTTGTCCAGCGACTGGAGGAGCGCCTGGAAATCGACAGGGAGGCTGGTTCGAGAGCGCTCGATCACATCACCGTCCTTGAGTGTCTCTTCGTTGTCGCTCAGAGGAGTCAGGTTAACGAACTGCTCCCCCACGGCACTCTTACTACGAACACTGGCCGAAACGTCGGACGGGATCCTGTCCGCCCACTCTGGCCCGATCACCAACTCGATATCAACGCCGTCGTCGTTCAACGTCATGTCGCCAACCTGGCCGACCAAGACGCCGCGGTAGGTCACCTCTTGATTGGTGAAAACACCACCGGAAGCCGCGAAATCCGCCGTCACCGTGTAGGGCTTGTTGGTGCCGACGCCGACGAGACTGAAGAACACCCAGGCAACCATCCCGATAGCCAACACACCTACGGTTATGAGGTTGATAAGGAGCTTGCGCTTGGGAGTCATCGGCCACTCCCCTCCCCGGGGACGTCGCCCTTCTCACCGTTGGTGTTGCAGTTCGCTAGGGCTTCACAGATCACTGCTTGGACCTGGATGTAGTCACCTTTGCCGGCGCCCCCCGGGCCGCCCCCGAGACTCTTCGTGAACAACTCCAAGAAGGTCGCGAGCTGCCCGATGTCCGCACGAAGTTCTCCGTCCGCTCCTGCGATGGCCTGAAGGACGGGCCTGAGAGCACGGAACTGCCGGTCGATGGCGGATTCATGGTCCGAGAGGAAGCGGGAACTGACAGTGCCGAAGCGCCGAAGCGAGCTGAAGAGCAGCCGCAGTTCGTCTCCTTGATCGGCCAATAGGACATTGGCCTCCTCTAGGGAGTCCAGGAAGCTGTCTAGCGTGGCTGTATTCGCGGCAAGAGTCTCACCGGCGCCTGCCAGATGATCGATGGCTGAAGCGATGTCGAGTTTCCGGTCAGCCAGAACCGAGGTGAATCGCTCGAGTTCCTCGATCGTGTCACCGAACCGCTGCCCGCGCTCCTCGAGGATCAAGGCCTGAGCGTGCGTGAACCGGTTGAGATCTTCTAACGCTCCGCTCCCTACGAATGATGAGAGATCGGACAGGAAGGTCTCGATGTCGACCCGGCGGTCGGTCTCTGACACTTCGATCACCGTCCCGGTGGCGCCTATGAACGGTGGGCCATCCGACCCCGGGACGAGTTCGAGGAACTGCTCTCCCAGGAGGGAGGTTTGCCGGATGACGGCAGAAACGCCATCAGCGGGAATGTCGGCCTTCGGATCGAGGGCCATCGTCACCTTGGCGAGCATCGTCCCGTCGCGTAGCTCGTATGCGATCTCGTTGATGATCCCGATCTCGACATCCAGCATCTGGACGTTGGCACCCTGAACTAGATCCCCTGCATCTTCGAAGTACGCAACAACCTCGTTACCGTCGGCACTTCCTGTCAGGGCGCAGCCGGAGAAGGAAAACCCAGCAACGATGGCCAGCGATAAGAAACGCTTCATGGCGCGTCCCCCGCGACGCCCTCAACCAACCAGCGACCGATGAAGCCGAGGAAGGCGTCCTCTCCAACCTCATCGGCGATGGCCTGAAGTTTCTCAACCGTTTGAGCATCGACCGTCGTTGCACCGGGAAGGACCACGCAGTCCCTGATCAGGATGTCGATAAGGAACGAGAGGTCGTCGTCGTACGGGTCTGGGATGTAACTCAGTGCAGTCTCGAGGATGTCCGTGTAGTCCGCCAAAGGCGTGACCGCCGTAACAGTGTCCGCAACGTTCTGCAGGCGCTCGCAACTGTTCGTATCTCTCGAATCGATCCGGTAGTTGTACTCCGAGCCCGCAGTACCAGGTGCAGCCTGGCGACCCGTGTAGGCGTAAAGCCCCCTGCCGGAAGCATCGGTCGCGCCGAGCGTTTGAGCGATCACGTTGCTCCATTGGATGCCTCGTTCGAGATCATCCTGGTTTCGAAGCAGCACCCGCAACACTTTGGACAACCTCTCGAAGGAGCTACCGATCTGCTCACCGGAGCTGTTCAATACCTGAGCCGTCTGATCGCTCAGGAAGGTCAGATTCTCGATCGTTCCCTCGAGATTGTCCTGGTCGGCCAGGAGAGCTTCGGCGACCAACTGGAAGCGCTCGTTGACGATCGCTATCTCGCTCGATCGATTCGCTAGAGACAAGAAGAGCCGGTCGAGGTTCTGGATCAACCCTGTGAGGTTCTGATCGGAATCGGCGAGGTTCTCGAGTACGGTCGCCCCCCCCTCAAGGGTCCCGGCAAGCTCATCGCTACGCCCCGCGAATGCCGTATCCAAACTGTCGATCAAACGTGCCAGAGATCCTTGTTCTCGATCGTTGCGGGGCTCGAGCGCCTCGAGCAACCCTTGCAACTGAGTCAACACATCGTCCAGTTCTGCGGGGATGGATGTGCGGCCCAGTGGGATGTGGTCCCCCGCTGCAAGGGTCGCTCCACCCGAGTAGGCCGGGAAGAACTGCACGTAGCGGTCCGAGATGACGGTGACGGGGATCACGGCAAGGTCGGCATCGGCGGGGATCTTGGTCCCCTCTTGGATCTCCATGGTCAAGCGAACCCCCTCGGGTCGGGGCTCGACACCGGTGATGTGACCGACCTCGATCCCTCTAACCATGACCCGGCCTCCCTTAAAGAGGTTCGGGGCCTGATCGATATCGGCCGTCACGGTGTACGTGGCCGGTCCTTTGCCCGCCACGGAGTATGCAACGAGCACGCCGCCCAACACGGCAACGGTTGCGATGAGACCCGTCACCCTCTTCATGGGAGCACCCTCGCCGGCATCGGGGTCGGCTGTATCCCATGAACCGGAAGGCCGGGGTTCTGTGGCGAGCTATACGGAACACAAGTGTCCTCACTGGTCACCGCACACACATGTCCTTCGATGAAACGACCGATAGCACCCGGGCGTGCGAAGAGCGATTGGGCGTCACCGAGATTCTGGATCGCGATCTCTAAGGACTTCAGCTCCGACTGCGCGGCCGCCAAGAGCGAGTTGAAGTCGGCGAAACCAAGCTCGATGTCACCCTTCGCTACCTGGATCAGCGTTCCCAGGTTTCGGCCGAGGTCCTCCGTCGCGGCTAACAAACCGGTTATCGAACTGCGGTTCTCGGCGAGGGTGGCCAATACCTCAGCGGAGCGTCCGAGGATGCCTTCTAGGTCTTCGCCGCTATCCCCAAGGGTCTTGGTCACATCCTCTGTGTGTTCGAGCAATCGCGATATCTCGGTGCTCTTGGAACCCAGCACATCGCCGAGATCGTCTAGATTCACCAATGCATCGCGCAACTCATCGGCGGAACGTCCGAAAGTGCCGGCCAAGACATTGAGCAACTGACGAAGAGCCTTCTTGTCGATCTCCTCGAGCACCGCTGTTCCTTCGGTCGCGGCCTGATAGATGTCGAACGGGATGCGCGTCTGATCCATGGGGATGACGTCACCGTTCTCGAGGAAACCCTCTCCCTGCGCTATCGGATCCTCGCCTGCAGCTCGGGCCGCCAGGAGAGAACGTGGCATCTGAAGGTCGATGAACTTCTGCCCGAGGAGAGTTTTGAGTTTGACCTCTAGCCGGGTAGACCGAGGCAGGATGATGTCGTTCGCGATCTCCATCTTGACGCGTGCAGCGGTCTCGGTCAGCTCAACACCGGTAACCTGGCCCACCTTCACGCCGGCCACCCGGACCTCGTTGCCGGAACGCAGTCCTGCCGCGTCCTCAAGGTCGGCGTAGATGCTGTAAACGCCCCGAAGTCCCGGAACCTTGTTGATCGAGAACGCCGCCCCAAGACCGGCTGCGATCAGAGTGATCGAAACGAGCCCGACGGCGATAGGAGAGCGCTCGCGGAACGACTTCACGGCATCCACCGCCGTCCACAGGTTCCAGAATCGTCCCTACAAACGTCGATCAGGTGGATGTTTCCCCACTGACCATAGTTGCTGACCCTCTTGACACCGATCGTGAAGCCGGGTAGCGCCTTGATCGCCTTTCGAAGCTGAGCACGCTTGTCGTTAACGGCGTCGAAGATCGTAGCCAGATCGGCCAGCTCGGCCTGGATGTCGGAGTCCCGTCTTTCGATGATCCTGCCGAAGCGTGTGGCCGCGTTGTCGAGCGTTTGAAGAGCGACCGCTAGGTCGTCTTTGCTTGCGGCGAGATCGCCCATGAATGAATTGAGCGCACCGAGGGTCGTTTGGAGCTGCTGGTCCCTTCCGGCTAGATCGGCCGTGACGATGTTAAGGCTATCGAGCATCGTAGCGATCTGCTCGTCCTTCGTGGCAAGTGTGGCAGCTAGTTCGGAGATGTTCGCCAAGAAACCTTCGACGTCGGCACTCCTACCCTTCAGTGCCTGAACGAGTTCCCGCGAGACGAGATTGATATCGGCCGGATCGGTGGAACGGATAAGTGGACGTAACCCGTTGAATAAAGCACTCAGGTCGAATGCCGGCGAAGTTCGATCAAGCGGGATGATGTCGCCCTCTTCCATCAGGCCCGTAGACGGCACATCGTCGTTCGCCACCAGCGTGACCATCCGTTGACCGACGAGGTTCCGGAAGCGGATCTCGGCATCGAGGTTGTCTGGAAGCTCGACCTCCTCATGGATCGTCATCTTTACAACCGCTACTCCGTCCTGGATCTCGATCGTGGAAACGCGACCGACCGTGACTCCGGCGGCTTTAACGACATCTCCGTTCAGCACGCCCGTCGCGTCGGTGAATTCGGCCGTGATCTCGTATGGGCTCTTGAAGAACTGCAGGTTGCCGATGATCGCTGCCAACCAAGTTGTCACGATGACCGTGACGACGGTAAAGATGCCGAGTTTGACCGCGGTCCAGCGGATGCTCCCGATCATCGGCTACCACCCGGATCGATCACGGGGCCAAGGACGATACGAGCCAGATCCGAAACCTTGGCGTCGCCGGCAAGTGCATCGATGAGGGCGTCCAGAGCGCCGGCCGAGGATGGCGTACCCCGGAAGTTCGGGTCTCCGGGCTCGTTCGAATCCGGTGACTGCCCATCCCGGTACATCCCTCGGTTCTCTAACCCAGGGGGTTGGTAGACCTGCCAACACGTCATGTTCTGTTCGTATAGTCCGCCGCACGGCTGACTCAAGCCCGAGTTCCAGACGGTGGTGAATGCTTGGAGATTCACGATCAGATCGCGCAGATCTTGGTCCCGATCTGCGACCAACTCGGTCAGGGTTGCTCCGTCCTCCACGAGAACCGACAAGTCACCTTCGATGTCTTCTTGGAATCGGGCAAGTTCATCGAAGAAGACTGGAACGGACTGAAGGTTAGAGCGCAGTTCGGGTGCGGCCCCCACAAGAGCGCGGTTCGCAGAGTCAAGCGAGTTCATGAATGAAAGTAGGGAGTTGTCATTGTCATCGAGCCATGCCGAGAACTCGGCGAGTTGCCGGAGGGCAAGATCGAATTCGGCCGAACGCGAGTTCACAGCGCGAAGCGCCACGATCCCCCGGTCGATGGCTGTAGCAGCATCTTCCTCTTGGCCCGAGAATCCCTCGGCCAACGTCCGGAAAACCTCGGAGAGATCATCGAGGGGGATCTGAGAGAGCAGGTCGGACCCCAGCTCGAGAGCGCGTTCGAGCTCCAGAGGCTCGATCGTGCGCTCGTCTGGGATCTCGCTGCCTGCGGCAAGGAAGGGACCATCGTTGTTTTCGGGGGGGATCAGTTCGATCCACTTCTGACCGAAGACCGTCTTGCTACGGATCTCGGCCGTAGATGATTCGGGGATCTCTTGGCTTTCGTCGAGCCGCATCTCGATGACGGCCTTCCCGTCCTCGATAGCCACGTCCCCGATGTAACCGACCAACACGCCGCGGATCTTGACGTCGCCGCCCTCCGGCAATTGCTGCCCAACGCCGGGAGCCGAAAAAACGGCGCGCACGGGCGTCCCTCCTTGGAACCCTCCCTGGAGGAAGGTCCACGTTAGCCATATCGAGCCAGCGAACAATGCGATGGCAAGGACGCCCAACAGGGCGTGACGGCCGCGCGTACTCAAGTGTCCAACTCCGATACGAAGATCAGCGCTTCCCCCCCCGGAACTGTCCGAGATGTCCATCTCATCCTCTTGCACATGGGTTTCACCGTCTATAGACACTCTTGCCTAGTCCCGCATATAGAACGAGGCGCCCGTGAGGGCGCCTCGTTCCAGGAGATGCTTTGCGTCCCGTTACTGGCCGAGCAGAACGAAGTTCGCGTCACCCTCGCCGCCACCATCAGCCGTGCAGGTGAAGGTCAGCGGAGCGGTCACGGTCAGTCCGTTACCCAAGCCCACGAACTCGTTCGGGCTGGCAGCGTTGACCCGGAACTTCAGAAGAGGAAGTTGGCCACCGCCCACCGCCTGCGACGTGACGGTGATCCTTCCGTCGGTGCCCGTCATGATGATGCCGGTCACGATGGCGTTGGAGATGTCGACCGCATTCGACAGTCCGTCGGCTTGAGTCGTGGTGCAGTCACCCGCAGCCAGGAAGCCACCGCCACCAGCAAAGGTGCGGACGGCTAGAGCGCCATCGCTTCCCTCAGCCTGCAAGATGCCCATCGGACCTACGGGCTCCGACTCGATCGTGGATCCCAGCGAATCGGCGATCTTGACTTTGCCCTTCACTTTGACGGTTTGCGTGGCTGCTTCTACCGCAGGCGGCGCCAGCACAACAACGACAAAGGCGAGAGCCAAAGCTCCAGCCAATGCCCTGAACTTTTCACGACGCGATACATCGACGTTCAAGATTCTTCCCTCCTTCAGAAATGGAACTACCCTCCAAGCCGCAACCTATTGAATCCCCCCACAAATATCTAGACCTTTGCGTCGATTACGGGGAGGAAACCCCTGGGAAACGGCCCCTTAACCATTCAGAACGACGCGTTTCGACGTTGGTTACCGGACCCCCACCTACGAGAACCTTCTCTCCGTGGTAGTGGCCGCCGCGCGCTCACGACGCCACCGCTCGATCTCGGCATGATCGCCCGATAGCAAGATGTCCGGAACCCGATATCCCTGGAACTCAGCAGGGCGCGTGTACTGCGGGTACTCGAGTTGGCCGTCCGAGTGCGATTCCTGCGATAGTGAGTCCGGATTGCCCAGAACACCTGGGATGTGCCGGGAAACGGCTTCGATCACCGTCAGCGCGGCAACCTCCCCGCCATGCAGCACGAAGTCACCGATCGACAGCTCCTCATCGCAGAGATGATCGGCCACCCTTTGGTCGACCCCCTCGTAACGGCCGCAGAGCAAGATCAGATGGCTATGCTTGCTGAGCTCGATCACCTTTTCGTGCACCAAGCGTCGACCCCGTGCAGACAGCAGGATGCGATGCGGCTCCCTCCCGCCGATCTCCTCGACCGCCTCGAAGAAGGGTTCCGGACGCATCACCATCCCCGGCCCGCCTCCATAGGGCTCGTCATCCACGGAACGGTGCTTACCTAGACCGTGCTTCCGGAGGTCGTGAACCTCGACCTGGATGATGTCCTCCCGCACCGCTTTCCCTACTAACCCAACCTCGAGATGGGGCAGTATCAGATCGGGAAAGACCGTGACGACATCGACCCTCACTCGAAGAGTCCTTCGGGGGGATCCACGACGATGCTCTTAGCGTTGACGTCCACCGACGCGATGAGGGCACCCACCATCGGCACGTAGTGCTGCCCATCGACGATCAGGAGATCCTGGGCACCATTGGACGTAACGTCGGTAACGATCCCGATCCTCGTTCCGTCGGTGTGGCTAACCACACACCCGATGAGATCGTCGGGCCAGTACTCATCTTTCTGGAGATCTCTCCGGTCGCCCCTATCGACGTAAAGGGCCCCTCTTGCACCCTGGGCCGACTCGCGGTCACCGATCGCTTCGAACTTGACCAGCAATCGGTCGCGATGGGGTCGAGCGGATTCCACGATGAGGACCCGGCCATCCTCATGAAGCAACCGTGCGCCGGTCTCGAAGCGCCTGGGATCGTCGGAGATCTTCATGACGTAGACCTCTCCCCGGACCCCATGGGGTTTGCCGATCTGTCCTGCCAGAAGACGACCCTCCACCGGAGGCTCAGTTCTAGTCGACGACTTCGACGGAGGCTGGGCGGTCCTCGCCCTGGGATGCGGCCCTAGTCAGGGTGCGAAGAGATCTGATGATCCGTCCCCGCTTGCCGATCACCTTGCCCATGTCCTCGGGGTGAACGGAGATCTCATAAACGACGTGGTCGTTATCGCCTTCGGATTCGGTTATCTCGACGTCGTCCGGATGGTCCACGAGGTGCGGCAGGACGTAGTCGATGAAGGCTCTGGAGCCCATCTAGCTCTTGCCTTCGTCCGTCGCCTCGGCCTCCGTCGCGGGAGCCTCTTCGCCCGAGGCGTCGGTCCTTGCCTGACCTTCGGATCCGTCTGCCACTGCATCTGGAGCGGCCGGGGCTTGATCGGTGGCCTCGGGGGTCTCAGCCGGGGGAGCATCAGCAACCTCGGGGGCTTCGTTGGCTGTCACGGATGCTGCCGGAGTCGCCTTTACCGAACCCGCAGGCGTGGCCTTCTTCGGGGAGGCGGCCTTGGAAGCCACCGGCTTCCCGGTGAAGTCGGTCCAGGCTCCGCTCAGTTCGAGCAGCTTTCGGGCTTGTTCGGTCGGCTGGGCGCCCACTTTCAGCCAGTGGAGGGCCCGATCGTTGTCGATCACGATCTCGGATGGCTCCTGGCGAGGCTGATAGTGGCCGATCGACTCGATGATCCTGCCGTCACGCGGGAAGCGAGAATCAGCCACAACGACGCGGTACGACGGCTGCTTCTTCTTGCCGACGCGCTTCAGACGGATCTTTACCAACGGTTTCTCCTTGTTGCTCGCTGAGGACGGGCGCGCCGCGAGGGCGCCACGAGGCACGCAGATGCTACCAGATGGACGGCCGCCTCTCTAAAAGCCCATCCCCGGCGGGAGCTTCATCCCAGGGGGGAGCTTGGCTTTCTTCCCACTCATGGAGCGCACCATCTTGCGTACCTGCTCGAACTGCTTCACGAGCTTGTTCACATCCTGGATCGAGGACCCGGATCCCTTCGCGATCCGCTGACGCCGCGAGCCCTTGATAACGGTGGGATCATTGCGCTCAGCTGGGGTCATCGACCGGATCATGGCCTCGACCTTTGGGAGCTGGGAATCGATCTGGGAGGGGTCGAGGGGCATCTTTCCCATCCCGGGGAGCATGCCTAAGATCTGGCTCATCGGACCCATCTTCTTCAGGGCCTGCATCTGATCCAGGAAATCCTCGAACGTGAAGTCTGCTTTCCGAAGCTTCTCTTCCATCTTGCGAGCCTCGGCCTCGTCAAAGGCCGACTCTGCCTTCTCGATAAGCGTGAGCACGTCCCCCATTCCGAGGATGCGCGAGGCCATTCGGTCGGGATGGAAAGGCTCGAGGTCACCCAGCTTCTCCCCCACTCCGGCGAACTTGATCGGACGTTGAGTGACAAATGACATCGAAAGTGCCGCTCCACCTCGGGCGTCACCATCCAACTTGGTGAGAACGATGCCGCTTACTTCCACTTCCTGAAGGAATGCTTCAGCCACATTGACCGCATCCTGACCGGTCATCGCATCGCACACGAGCAAGGTTTCCGTTGGGGAGACGACGCTAGCCACCCTTCCCAACTCGGCCATCAGGTCGGCGTCGACGTTCATCCGCCCAGCGGTGTCCACGATGAGGTCGGTGAAGCCTTCGTTACGGGCCTCTTGCAACGCGCCCGCCGCAACCACCTCGGGCTCAGCAGCACCTTCGAAGAAGTGAACCGGGACCCCGACCTGTTCACCGAGCAACTGGAGCTGGCGGATCGCTGCCGGCCTTCGCAGATCACAGGCGGCCAATAGTGGTTTGCGGCCCTGGCCCTTCAGCAACTTGGCAAGCTTCGCCGAGGCGGTGGTCTTACCCGAACCCTGCAGGCCGGCCATCAGGATCACTCGCGGAGGTCTGTCGGTGTGTTTCAGACCGGCGGTTTCGTGCCCGAGGATGTCGATCAACGCTTGGTTCACGATCTTGATGACCTGTTGAGCGGGCGTGAGGCTCGTGTGGATCTCGGCCCCTGCTGCCCTCTCTCGAACGTCCACCACGAAGGCTTTGACCACTTTCAATGACACATCAGCCTCGAGGAGCGCGAGCCGTATCTCGCGCAGAACTTCGTCGATCTGCTTCTCGCTGAGCCTGCCCTTGCTCCGAAGACGGGTGAAGATCTCATCGAGACGACTGGAAAGAGAATCGAACATGACCAGAACCCTAGGTGAGGATCATCACGAGGCCGGTTACGACAAGCCCCAGGCCGAGGATCGTCTGGCCCACCTGAAGAAGCCCGGATCGATCGCGACGCCATGTTCCGTATCGAGTCACGACCGCGTAGGCGACGAGCAGGAAGCCGAAGCCAATGAACGCAGAGGCGACCACGCCGTGACTCGATTCAACCCCTCGATAGATCAGGTAGGCGATACCCACCATGACCACACGGAGCAGGATCACGCCACGCTCGGGTATCACCGGTTGCTGGTCGGCTCTTCTCATCTTGCGAGGTACCTCCGGAGTCCTTCGGCGAGTGCAATCGGGTCGATACCAAGCGTCTCGCGGACGGCGCTCGTGTCGACCAGACCGTCCTGGACGGCGAACTCTATGCCTTGCGGTGACATCGGCGGCTTAGGCAGCATCATCAGCGGGGCCGTTCCAAGCTTGGCCATCCAGGTCGGCACTGGGACCACCCACCGCCGGCGACCAACGACGTCGAGCAACGTTCGGATGATCTCGTCCATCGTCATGATGTCCGGGCCGCCGATCTCAAAAACATTTCCCCATGAGCCCTTCACCGCAAAGATCCTCTCAAAGGTGGCTGCGATATCGCCGCAGTACACGGGCTGTACGCGTTGGGGCCGTAGACCGAGACGAGGAACGAATGGCGAGAATCGACTGATCAACTCGAACTTGTTCAACGCCTTGTCCTCTGGCCCATATGCCCATGATGGTCTAACGATGGTCCACTGCAATCCGGAATCGCGCAGGTATCGCTCCGCTGCCCCCTTCGCTCGATACCAAGACTTGTCGCTGGTCAGGTCAGCTCCGGCCCCGCTCAGGTAAACGAAACGCTCGACGCCTGCGTCCACAGCCTCGTTCACGAGGTTCTGAGTGCCTTGCCTGTCGTAGACGTCGTACGTCAGATCCTTTCTCGGTACCTCAACGGGGTGGCCTGGGAATTGCACGGCCCCCACTACGGCGTCGATGCCCTCCATCGAGCCCTTCAGAGAGTGCTGATCCGTGACATCACCCCGAATGGCTCTCGCACCTTTCAACTGCGGGATGGTCGCCACCTTAGAGGGGTCACGCCCCAGGACGGCGATTTCATGACCGGCTGTCATGAGGGCGGCAGCGATGTGGCGGCCGAGGAAACCGGTTCCCCCCGCTACGAGGATGTTCATTCGCTAAGAGAGCAGTGCATCGACGAACGCCTTAGGTTCGAATGGCTCGAGATCGTCGATCCCCTCGCCCACCCCGATCAGCTTCACGGGCAACCCCAGTGTGTGTTCGATCGCTAGAACGATGCCGCCCTTGGCGCTCCCGTCTAGTTTCGTAAGCACGACTCCCGTAACTCCCGATGCTTCGGAGAACTCTTTAGCCTGCACCAAACCGTTCTGGCCTGCCGTGGCGTCGATGACCAGCAAGGCCTCATGGACCTTGCCTTCCTTCTCGATGACCCGCCTGATCTTCGACAACTCATCCATGAGCGGGGTCTTGGTGTGCAAGCGTCCAGCGGTATCGATCACCAACACATCGACGTCCCGAGCGGCTGCGAATCGATACGCATCGAACGCCACCGCACCGGGATCGGCTCCGGGTTGATGCTTCACCATCTGGGATCCGGTTCGCTCCGCCCACACCGCCAATTGCTCATCTGCCGCAGCGCGGAAGGTGTCGGCGGCAGCGAGCGCCACCGAATGGCCGCGCTCGCGCAGATCGTTTGCAAGTTTTCCAATGGTCGTTGTCTTGCCGGTCCCATTGACCCCCACGATCATCCAAACCGTTGGCGATTCCGGAGCGAAGACGAGGTCGCGGTCGCGCTGGGCATCGAAGAGCTCGATCAGCTCGTCGGCCAACAATGCCTTTATCTCCTCGCCAGACGATGACCGCGACGCCTTGGCCTTGATGTCGGCCGTGATACGCGAAGCGATCTCCACTCCGATATCCGCCTGGATGAGCATCGCTTCGAGGTCGTCAAAGACGTCCTCATCGACCCCTCCGCTGAGCACATCGGCAAGGCGGTCGCTGAAGAACTTGCGGCTGCGGCTCAGACGATCCTTGAGACTGGGGCGGACAGACGTCGATGGGGTGGTCGGGGGCTCTGATGGGACCGGCACTGCCTCGGTACGGTCCAAGATGGGTTCGGTTGAAAGGTCAGGAGCCTGAGTTGATCCCGGCGAGCGTTGGGGCCGGGACGGAGACGGCCGCTCTTTGCTCGGAACGCGTGTCTTGGAGCGACGGACGACAAGGAACGCGCCACCCACCACTACGACGAGAGCCAACAGGACGATCAGCGATTCAGGCACGGGTCCCCTCTGAAACTAGACGGCGAAAACGAAGACGTCGCTAGGCTAGAACCTCTTGCATCTTGCGAGCGACAACCTTCGAAACGCCATCCTTACCCATGCTCACTCCATAAAGCACGTCCCCGGCCTCCATGGTTCGCTTCTGGTGCGTAACGATCAGGATCTGAGCACTCTCCTCTAGTTCATCCACCAACTGGATGAAGCGCTGGAGATTGAAATCGTCCAATGCAGCTTCGACCTCGTCCAGCAGGTAGAAGGGCGAGGGGCGGGAGCGAAAGATCGAAAAGAGGAAGGCGAGCGCCACCAGTGACCTCTCGCCACCCGACAGCAGGGACAGTTTGCGAACGTTCTTACCTGGCGGGCGGGCTTCGATCTCGATACCGGTGTTAAGCATGTCGCCCGGGTTAGTGAGTTTCATGCGACCGTCTCCACCTGGGAAAAGGCGCTTGAAAACCTCCGAGAACTCCTGGGCGACATCTTCGTACGCCTGACTGAAGACTTCGACGATCGTTCGGTCGACCTCATCGACCACCTTCATCAGGTCTCGCTTACTGGACCGCAGATCCTCCATCTGCTCGACGAGGAACGTTTCGCGCTCGGCCAACTCCGCATACTCCTGCGCGGCCCGAGGGTTGATGATCCCGATACGCTTCATCTGTCGATCCAGCTTCTCGACGCGCATCCTTACCTCGGGAAACTCTTGCTCGCTGAAAGGCTCCAAGGTTCCCAGAGCGTCGCGGGAAAGTCCCCACTCCTCCATCGCTCTCTCGCAGAGGGAATCGATCCGGGCACGAACCTCAGCACGCTTGACTTCGGCGTCATTTCGCCTTCGTACGAGATCGTCCAGAGAATCCTTCAGCTCCCGCTCGCGGGTCCTCAAGCCGGTTACCTGGCGCTCACCTTCAGCAGCCGACTCGCGGGCCGCCAAAGCACGCCGTTCGGAATCGATAGCCCAGCCCTCCGCCTGGGTGGCAGCCTCGATCGAGGCCTCGGCCACGGCGCGGGCGCGGGTCCTCTGCGCTTCGAGATTGGAACGGAGGTCGGCAAGGCCTTCGAGTGCACTGCGCGCGTCTGCTATCCCGCCCTCGGCTTCCTCCAAACGAAGCTGCGCCGCAAGCGAGCGTTCCTCGGCCCCCCTCGCCTCAAGCTCTGCATCCCGCATCTGTGCGGCCGCTTCCGCGGAAGCGGCCCTTGCTCTCGCAACTCCGGCTTCTGCAGCCTCTCGCTCAGCTTGCTTCTCCTGGAGGGTTGCCCGGTGCTGCGGCAACTGGGCGCGCTCTTCCGCCGCTGACGTCTCCGCGTACGCCAACTGTTCACGAGAACGCGAGATCTCTTCATCGAGGGCCGACAACTCGATCTCACGTTGTTCATGACCGCGCCTGGCTCCACCGAGTCGTTCGGCCGCCCCATTCATGAGGGCATCTAGCTTGCGAAGTTCCTCGTCGAGTCTGGCAACCTCGTGCCACCGTTGTTCCACTCGCTGCTCGGCTGCTTCGAGGATCGAGCGCGCTTGCTCTTCCCCTGCACCGGCAAGCTGTGCTGCAGAGCGAGCCTGACGTGCGGGTTCGGCGAGGCGGGACCGGGCAACCTCGATGTCGGCCAGGACCTCGAGGACCTCGTCGAGCGTGCTGGCCCGGGCTTCGGCTGCGGCTCGCTGCGCATGACTCACCCCAAGCTGCTGACGCAGACGCCGCACCTCTTCGCGGGCCGCATCGTGAGCAACCTCCGCAATCGCGGCGGCCTCGGTTAGACGATCGAGATCTGCTTCGATCGCCCGGATCTCATGTTCCGCCTTATCTAAAGCCGCTAGATCCGCACGCAACGACCCTTCAAGGACCTTGCGCTTCTCCATCACGGCGTTAACACGGGCCTCGATCGATCCGATCGTTGCGCGTCCGGCAGCCTCGCTGCCTTCCGCACGAACCAACGCCTGAGCAGCCGAAGTCTCTAGAGCTCTGGCCTCTGCGAGCGCCCGCTCCGCTTCGTCAAGCGCCGCGCGTGCCTGATCGGCCTTCTGTCTCAGAGAATCTGCCTTCGCTCTTGCTACGCGAGCCCCTTCCGAGAGTGCTGCGGTTTCCGAGGAGAAACGCTCGCGTTCATTCTCGAGCAAGCGGATCCGCTCGCGGTATCCCTCTTCTGTCTCTGCGGCAAGGCGGGCCTCGATCGTGGCAGCCCGCTCGGAGGCAAGCCGCCCGAGTCCGGCCAGTCGATCCGCCCCACGGGCTATCCGGTGGGCCAGCTCGCGAGCCGTTTCTGCGTCACCGACCAAGCGCTCCCTTTCAGTGGAAGCCGTCGACAGCCGGGCGCGGACGCTACGAAGTTCGTCATCGAGCAGGTCGATCCGATGTTGCTCTTCTTGTGGGTCGCCCGCTGTACGGGGATCGCTCAAGGTCCGGATGTCGTGTGCAACCAGTCGCTGGCGAAGCTCGCGGTGCTCTTCTGACAGCTCCGTGAACGCTTCGGCCGCCGTCGCTTGACGCTTGAGCGGGCGGATGGAGCGGCGTAGCTCGGCTAACACATCGTTGAGACGGGTCAGGTTGTCTTCGACCCGCTCGATCTTCTTCAAGGCACGGTCCTTGCGGCGTCTGAATTTGCCTACCTGAGCTGCCTCTTCGATGAATACCCTGCGATCCTCAGGCTTAGCCTGGAGAACGGCATCTAGATTCCCCTGGCCGACGATCGTGTGCATACTTCGGCCCACGCCCGTATCGCTAAGGAGTTCCTGGATATCGAGGAGACGGCACGGTGCTCCGTTGATGCGGTATTCGGAAGCGCCGGTTCGGTCCGCGTACCGGGCGATCTCGACCTCGTTGAGGTCGAGTGGGAGGACCCTTGCAGTGTTGTCCAACGTAAGGCGAACCTCGGCCATCGGTTGCTGAGGCCGTCCCTGAGAACCGGCAAAGATCACATCTTCCATCGACGCGCCGCGCAGGCTCGACGGAGCTTGGGACCCAAGTACCCAAGCCAAGGCATCCGAGATGTTCGATTTGCCCGAGCCATTCGGGCCGACGATCACGTTTACCCCGGAAACGAATTCCAAGATGGTGGGGTCGGCGAACGACTTGAAGCCCGCGACCCGCAGACTCTTTACGTACATAAGCAATCACCATAGCTGCGACAGAGGTGACCAACGCGTCTATCCGAGGGCCTGAGTCGTCCTTTCCCATAGGCACTTTCGCGAACCTAAGGCGGGTATGGTCGGACGGTGCCGCCGACCGCGGCAGACCCACAGGACTATCCAGGAGGTACCGATGGCAACCACCCGCACCGCCCGAGCGAACTGGAAAGGTGGCCTGTTCGACGGCGAAGGAACGGTCGACCTGGTCAGCAGTCAGATCCTTTCGGGTGCCGGCGTTTCATGGCCGTCACGCACGGAGGAAGCGGGAGGAAAGACGAGCCCCGAGGAGCTGATAGCAGCAGCCCACGCAGCCTGCTTCGCCATGGCTTTCAGCAAGCAACTCAACGACAGGGAAGCTGCCCCTGACAGCCTGAAGGTGGAAGCGACCTCCTCCTTCGAGAAGACCGACGCCGGCTTCCGGCTGACGAAGATGCATCTTTCCGCCGTGGCAGCGGCACCCGGGATAGATGAAGCTGCCTTCCAAGAAGCAGCAACCGCGGCCAAAGAGGGATGCCCGGTCAGCAACGCGCTTAAAGGAAACGTAGAGATCACTTTGGACGCGCGGCTCGAGTCTTAAACCACAGCTGCTACTTCTTTATCTTGAAACTCTTGTCGTTCTTCGGAGGCTCTCTGTCCACCTGCACCGCATCGACCTTTGCACCGTTAGGGCCCGCCCGGCAGAGACCGACGACACGGTAAACCTCGTCGCGAGGCCCTTCGATGACGGCCTCTATCCGGCCGTCAGACAGGTCCTTCACCCAGCCGACGACACCTTGTTCGTCCGCCTTCTCCTTGATCGATTCCTTGAATCCCTTCCCCTGAACGTCTCCGTTCACGAAGACATGGACCCGGGTCCTATCCTCCAACTTCGTCCCTCCTGGTCCTCATGACTGGCACTGTGGGCAGAAATAGGTCGTCATGTCGTCGAACTCTTCCTTCACGATCTCGTGCCTGCACCGCCTGCAAGATTCACCCTCTCGTTGGTACACCTTCAATTCCTCTTCGAACGACCCCGACTCACCATGCAGGTCCGTGTACTCACCTTCGTCGTCACTTGCCGGGGCTACACCACGCGCCTTGATCGCGTCTTGCAACGTTTCGATCAGGGCGCGGTAGAGCCTGCGGACGTCCTGCGAGGAGAGCTTGCTGCTGAGGCGGTCCGCTCGGAGCCCGGACGCGAACAGGATCTCGTCAGAGTAGATGTCGCCCAGACCAACGATGAAAGAGTCGTCCATCAACAGCTTCTTCATCGGAGTGTTGCGGCTAGCCAGCAGCTCAGAGAATCGGGGCCATGCGATCTGCTCGCCTAGGGGATCCATGAGGAACTCTTTTCCGTCCCCCTTCACCTCATCGCTCGGGGCGATATAGATCTCGCCGGTGCGATTGGGGTCGACGAATCGAAGTTGGCCCCCGATCGTGAACCCGATGATCAAGTGGGTGTGTGGAACCACGTCGTCTGACGCCGAGGTTTTGTGCAGCTGACCCGAGGCACCCAGATCGATAAGCATGACGTGGCCGTTGTCGAGCTCGAAGTGCAAACGCATACCGACCCGGTCTACCCGCTCTACCTTGACCCCCTCGAGAAGATCCTGGATCTCCTTCCGGCGGCCGTGACGGGGAAACACCTTCATCGCGTTGCTGCCCGCCCGCACATCGACGTCTTTGATCCGCCGGCCGACGATCTCTTTCTCCAGATCCCTTCGGATCACCTCGACCTCAACTAGCGCGGGCATCCGTTCCACCCCCCTCACTCGAAGCCGGATATTCCTCTTCCATCCGGTCGAGGGCCTCTCGAGCGGCGTTGTACTCGGCTTCTTTCTTGCTGCGGCCCGTACCCGATCCCATCAATCTCTCCTCGACATAAACATCAGCGGTGAACCGCTTGTCGTGGTCTGGCCCACTTGACGACACCCGGTAACGAGGCTGGTCGCCTGCCTCCCTGACCGCGACTTCCTGAAGGGCGGTCTTTGCGTCGTAACGGTCACCACGAGCGATCGAGTGCTGGATACGTTCCCTGAACAAGGGTGTAAGGGCATCGCGGACGGCGTCGATCCCCCGGTCGATATACACAGCACCCACCACTGCTTCGAAGGTGTTGGCTAGAAGCGAAGGCTTTGAGCGCCCGCCCGAAGCCTCTTCGCCCTTACCGAGAAGGATGTGGTCGCCGAGCCCCAGATCAGATGCTAGATGGGCCAGGGCGTGAGTATTGACGACCGAAGCGCGCAAGCGAGCCATCTCGCCCTCCGCGAGATCGGGATTGTCGCGATAGATCAAGTCCGTAACGACGGCCTCCAAGATGGCATCACCCAAGAATTCAAGTCTTTCGTTATTGGCCGAGACCTCCGGCTGCTCGAACGCGAACGACCTATGCGTTAGAGCTAGCTCGTAGATCGGGCCCCCCTCGGATGGAACACCGAGCGATCCAAGTGCTGACGTGGCTCTACTCCGTTTCGACTGCTGTACGGCCTGCGTAGTGACCACAGTTAGGGCACACACGGTGCGGCATCTTGGGCTGACGACACTGGGGGCACGAGGCGTAAGTCGGGGCCTTCGCCTTCCAATGGGCGCGCCTCATGCGCATCTTGCTTCCCGTCTTGCGACGCTTGGGAACTGCCATGTCTCCTCCTTCTATCCAAGCCTGTCCCGCAGCTCGGACAGAGCCGCCCAGCGGGGATCGATCTCTTCTTGCCTGCAACTGCAGGGACCCTCGTTCAAGTCCTTGCCACAGTGAGCGCACAAGCCCTTGCAATCTGACCGGCACAACGGATTGAGCGGCAAAGCAAGCGTCACTGCATCTCGTAGCATCGGCTCGAGGTCGATCTCGAAACCTTCGACCTCATAAACCTCGTCTTCATCCGGCACCTCGTGGCCTTCGCCAACGAAAAGCTCGACCACCTCCAGCGAGATCTCCTCGTTCACTTCCCTCAAACAGCGGGCGCAACTAGCATCGACCATGGTCGCAACGTCCCCCGTTACGAGCACTCCTTCGACGACCGCTTCAGCGCGAAGCCGGCCACGCAGGGGGAGATCCGCCTCGTGCACCAATGCGTTTCCCACCTGAGTGAGCTCGGCGTCGATCGAGATATCCCGGAAATTGCCGGGGTGACCCAGGATCTCGGCGACCGAAACCTTCAGACCGTGCACGCGCGCTTGCTTGACTCCTCACTAGTTGGCCGGCCGGGCTGGCGACCGGGCCGCCCACCGGCCAGCAATCATAGCAGATGGGGGCATTTTCCCAGGTCAGAGGGCATTTTGAGGGCTCGAAGCTCCTCAAGCAGGCCTAGCACGCCTACGGAAGCTGGTCCTCGAGTTCTTGGGGCCCGATCTGGTTGTCCATCTCGCCGGTCCCCATCTGCACGGAAGACATGGGAGCTTCTCCGGTAAGTTGCTCCCTGCCTCTGGCTACGGTCGTCAACGTCTTGTTGAGCAGGATCTCGAAAGCGGCCAGCTTCTGGTCGATGTAATCCTCGGCTTCGGCCCGCATCCGTGCCGCCTTGTCACGGGCATCGTCGAGGATCCGCTCGGCTTCTCGCTCGGCCGCGTGCACGATCTCGGTCCGTGACAGCAAGCGATCCCTCTGCTCCTGGGCTTCAGCTATCACTCGCTCGGCCTCTTTGCGAGCCCTAGCGAGAAGTTCTTCGCGGTCGCGAGACATCCAGCGGGCCTGGCGGACCTCGTCTGGAATCTCCTCTTTGAGCTGGGCTAGAAGCTCGAGTAGCTCTTCTCGGTTAACGACTGCACTCGATGAAAGAGGTACTGACTTGGCCTCTTCGATGAGCACCTGCAGCTCGTCGATCCTCTCGATGAGGTCCATTGGGCGTGCCTTTCTAGAACGGAGCGCTGATCATGGTCTTATCCGCCGGGAGGCGGGGCTGGATATCCTGCCACTTTTTCCCCACTGTCACCACCACCCACATCCCCAAGCGGTAGATCAGCCGGATGCCCGAGCCTTCAGAGCCGCAACGACGACCGGAGCAACCATCCCGTCCACGGCCCCCCCATACTTGGCCACCTGCTTGACCAGACTTGACGACAGAAACGCCCAAGAGGGGTTCGCGTTCACGAACAGCGTGTCCAATCCCGGAGAAAGAGCCTGGTTCATCTGAGCCATCTGGAGTTCGTACTCGAAATCTGAGACGGCCCTCAAGCCCTTCACGATCACGTCCAGGTGGTGCTCGCGGGCGAAATCGACGAGGAGGCCGTCGAACGAAGCGATCTCCACATTGTCGAGATGTCCCAGGATCTCGCGGAGCATCTCTTTACGCTCGTCCAGGGAAAAAAGTGGTTGCTTGGACGGGTTCGCGATAACGGCCACGCAAACGCGGTCGAAGTAGCGTGCGGAGCGTTCTATGACATCGATGTGACCGTTGGTGGGCGGGTCGAAAGAGCCGGGACAGAGCGCCGACGGCAAGCCTAATTCCCTTCCTCTTCGTCTTCGTGCGTGAAGAGGTAGACACGGGACTGACCGAAATCGCGATCCCAAACCACCTTGAGTCCGAGAGGAACGAGATCGGATTCCTTACCCGGCCGATGCACGAGGATCTTGCCCTCGTCTGACAGGTACCCATGCATGACAAGCGCCTCGCAGTCGGATCTGACGGAAGCGGCGGTCATGTTGTAAGGGGGGTCGACGAAGATCAGATCGAAGCGTTGCTCCGGGATCGACTGCAGGGCCGCCTTGACGTCGATCCACGAGATCTCGCACCGGTCGCCCATGCCTGTGGTTTCGACATTCTGTTCCAGTTTCACGATGGCGTCACGGGAGTTCTCGATGAAAAGAGCGTGCGAGGCTCCTCGCGAGAGAGCTTCGAGACCAAGCGAACCCGAACCCGCGTACAGGTCGAGAACACGGATCCCCTCGAACTCCCCCAGGGCCGAAAAGACGGATTCCTTCATCCGGTCCATCATGGGCCGGGTACCCGTCGTGGGCGATTTCAAGCGCAGCCCCTTGGCCGTACCCGCGATAACACGCATATCCCTAACTTAGCGTGCCGGAGAGATCGGCGCAGGTCGAAACGCTAGACGCACCTTCGCTCAGCCAGAAGCAACCACGTCAAGGGTCTCCTCGGGGAAGCGGAAGCGCATCTCTCGTTGTAGCTCGCGATTCTCCCAAGCCCTTAGCTCTGGGTCCACGTCCAAGACCTCCAGGGCGATCTCCCTAGCGGCCACGAGGATGTCTTGGTGTTCCAGAACCCTTGCCAGCTTCAACTGCGGGATCCCCGACTGCCGTGCTCCAAAGAGCTGGCCTTCCCCTCTCTGCCTTAGATCCACAAGGGCCAACCTGAATCCGTCCTGAGTCGAGGCGACAGCTTGGAGCCGTTCTAACGCCAGAGCGATCGTGGGCTCGGTTGCGGCCTTGGTTGGATCCAGATCCGTCAGCAACATGCAGTAAGAAGGGTGCGCACCACGCCCGATACGCCCCCTCAACTGATGCAGTTGCGCTAACCCGAAGCGCTCGGCGGCCTCTATAACCATCACGGTGGCATTGGGAACGTCGACCCCTACCTCGATCACCGTCGTCGCGACGAGAACCTGCGTCTTGCCGTCCCTGAACGCAGTCATCGCCGCTTCTTTCTCGGCGCTCTTCATGTCGCCGTGAACGAGCCCCACCACGAGGTCGGGGAACACCTCGGTGGCCAACCGTTTCGACTCTGCCTTTGCGGACTTCAAGTCGGTCTTCTCGGATTCATCGCGCAGTGCGTAAACAACGAACGCCTGACGCCCGCTGCGAACCTCCTCTCGGATCAGGTCGTAAGCGGTTTGTCGTGCCTCGGAGGCGAGCCCCACCTTCGTTGTGATGGGCTGCCGGCCCTTGGGTAGTTCATCGAGGATCGAGACATCGAGGTCTCCATATATCGTGACCGCAAGCGTGCGCGGGATGGGTGTGGCGGTCATCACCAGGATGTCGGGCTCCCCTGCCTCTCCCTTTTCCCTCAGGGCCTTGCGTTGATGCACGCCGAAGCGGTGCTGTTCGTCGACAACGGCCAGAGATAGATCCGCGAAGGCCACGACGTCCTGGATAAGTGAATGGGTACCTATCAGGAGGTCCACCTCGCCCGCCGCAACCGCTGCCAAGATCTCTTCTTTCTGGGTGGTGGGAGTCGACCCGGTCAGCAGTCGGACGATGGGCCGCTTGCTTACCGCGGCGAACAGATTGACTGCCTCGTCCTCCCCAAAGGCACGATCGAGGAGTTCATTCACGGTGAGGTGATGCTGTTCGGCGAGCACTTCTGTGGGGGCCATCAACGCTGCTTGGTGACCATTTCCGATCGCTACCAAGCATGCATAGAGCGCGACCACCGTCTTCCCGGAACCCACTTCACCTTCGACCATGCGGTGCATCGGGTACGGCTTGCCCATATCCGACAGAACCTCGTCGCAAGCTCGGCGTTGGGCCGCCGTTAGGGCAAAGGGCAGCTCGGCCGCGAATGTCTCGGCCAGGGAGTCCTGCTTCGGTAGCTCGTGCCGGATCCCTTGCACGGTGCGTTCGAGCTGGCGCTTCCGGTAGACGAGCCCCAGCTGCAAGGTGAACACCTCATCGAAAACGATCCGGCGACGCGCCTGGATCACCTCTTGCTTCTCGTCGGGAAAATGGATCAACCGGATAGCATCGGAGCGAGACATGAGACCCATCCGTCGAGCGATCGGCTCTGGGATCGGATCCAAGATCTGCTGGCTGGCTGCGAGCGTGTCCCACATGAGCCTTCGGATCTGATCCGTGGAAAGGTCGGCCGTCGCTGGGTAGATGGGGATGATGCGCCCTACGTTGAAGGGCTCCGTCCCCGTCCTTACCTTCTCGAAGCGCGGGGCGCTCATCTGGAGCTTCCCCCGGAATGAGGAGATCTTCCCGAAGAAGAAAGCTTCGGTTCCTTCCTTCAATGCCTTGCTCACCCAGGGCTGGTTGAACCAAGTCACATCGACCGAGCCCGTCTCGTCCGCTATCACGGCCTTGGTGATCGTTAGCTTCTTGGCCCGTTGACCGGGTTTCGACCGAGGAGAGAAAGACGGTGCCATCTTGCGTACGCGAGCCAGGACAGAGACCTCTGCATCGGATCCGTTCTCAAGGACTTCCCCCAGTTGAGAGATCGTTCGAAGCTGGGTTCTGTCGATGTGATAGCGCGGATAGTGCTGGAAGAGATCTTGGACGCTCCTGATCCCGAGCTTGTCCAGCCCTCGTAACCGGGCACCGCTTATCCGAAGCGGTGTAGCCAACCGTGGCGGGGCATACAGCTCTAGCCCTCTAGCCGGGGCTGCGACGACGTCAGGCATACCCGCTTACTTTAGTGCCGCTGATGAGACAGCTTGGGGCTTTCCCCTCGCCCTGATTTGGTATCGTGTGCGGGTTATGGCATCCGTTTGTGACATCTGTGGAAAGACTCCCGGCTTCGGGAACAAAATCTCGCACTCGCACCGACGCTCGCGCCGGCGCTGGAATCCGAACATCCAGCGGATGCGCGTGGTGCTGAACGGTGCCCCCAAGCGGGTCAACGTCTGCACCAAGTGCCTCAAAGCCAACAAGGTTTCCAAGGCAGGCTGAGCGCAAGTCGGCATCTCCAGTTAGTCCCTGCTCTGCTGGGGTAATCCTGAGATGTGCAACAAGCCCAGCGACTCGTAGCGAAGATCCAGCTCAACATCGAGCGCGCCCGCGCGCGCTCATCTGCGGTCGACGTAACGATCCAAACCTTCAAGAGCTTCTCCGCAGCAGACGGGAGCAGCTACACCGCCGCTCTCACCTATTACTTCTTCTTCTCGATCTTTCCGTTGCTCTTGGCTACCGCTGCGATCCTCGGTTACCTCACGCTCGGGAACGAATCGCTTCGTCAGACGCTGTTGGACGCCGGACTCAGATCGGTTCCTCTCCTTCAGAGCATCCTGTCGAAGGAGACCTTGGAAACGATCGAGGCCCAGCGTCAAAGCATGGCTGCGACGGCAGTGGTCCTTGCCCTGTATACGGGAACCGGGTCGGTTGTTGCCCTCGAACACGCCTTGAACAAGATCCACGGCGTGAGCGAAGAAGGCAGCTTCCTCACCAAGAGATTGGCCGCGCTCAAGTGGCTCGTCTTCCTGGGCGGTGCCACGATCGTGTCGTTGGCATTGGGGGCTCTGTCGGGATACGCCACTGAGGTTTTCGATGGCACCGTGGCGGTCACATTGGGGTGGGCGCTGGGCCACGTGGCCGGGGGCGCCGTCGGCGTCCTGATATTCGCCACCGCCTACAAGGTGCTTCCGGCGCGGGTCGCCGGTTGGCGGGATGTCCTGCCCGGAGCGATCTGCGCTGCGATCGCCTTCGAGGTCCTCAAAGAGGTTGGTACCTGGTACCTGGAAAGGGGTGCGCAGGGTCGGGCAGAAACCTTCGGTACCCTGGCTGCAGCAGCAGGGTTCCTCGTTGCTTCATTCTTGATCGCACAGGTGACCTTGCTGTCCGCAACTCTGAACGACGTGCTGGCCCAGCGACGGCTCACTAGGCAGTCGATGGGTGAAGGAGAGGATCGAGATGGCTGAACGCGTAAGGACCGAAGACCTTTACAAGGCCAACGGGTCCGGGGCGGGAAAGAGCGCCGGACAGCTGGTCAAGGAAGTGACCGAAGATCTGTCTTCGCTGGTCAGGCAAGAGATCGAGCTCGCCAAGCAGGAACTCGGGACCGCCGTATCAGAGAAGCTCAAGGGTGTCGCGATCCTCGTGGTCATAGGGGTGATCGGATTCTTCATCCTGATCTTCTTGCTCCTGACCATCCGAGATGCTTTCACCGAGCTGTGGGCACCTTGGATCTCCGACCTGGCCACCATAGGGGTCATGGCCTTGGTTTCCGCCGGGGGGTTCCTTGTCGCACGCAAGAAGCTAGCCACCCCGATCACGGCCGAGATCACCAAGAGATCGGTCAAGGAGGACGTCGAGATGATGAAGTCCTTCGGGAAGCGCTAAGCGACTATCCTGTAGCCATCATGGGAAATGACCCTCGCGCCACCGCGAACGAGATCGAGCAGACCAGGGAGGACCTTGCGCGCAAGGTTGACCTCCTGGTCGAGCAGGCAAAGGTTGAAGCCGCCCAGGTCGGCAAGAAGCTCGCCATCGCTGCAGTTGCATTCGCCGGTCTTCTACTCGTCGGCACCATCGCCAAGCGACGCGTCAGGGGCTAGTACCACGGTGCAGGCTTACCCTCAACGCGCGACACCGACCGTATGAACGACGGGCAAGCTGTCCCCGAGCAAGAGCAGGGGCCATATCGTCTCGGCCCCCTGCTGGCCACGTCGTGGCGGTTCTACTCAGCCCGATTCTCCGGCTTGTTCGGGCTTTTCGTCCTGGTGAACCTGCCGTTCGCTGCACTAGCTCTGGTTCGGATCTCGGATATCCCCGAACGAACCTTGATCCTCATCAACACGGTGATCTTCATAGTTCAGACCATCTGGGTCAGCCTCGCGGTGGGGGTTGCCGCAAACATGCTCGAAGGGTACCTGCGCGACGAGATCGTCGGTCCGTTCGAAGGCTGGAAGCGGCTTCGTCAGAACATGCTTCCCGCTCTCGCCGCCGGGATGATTTCTTCCTTCCTGGCCATATTCACCGGTCAACTCTTCCCACCCCTGTTAGCGCTCGTCTACGGCCCTCCGATGTTGATGCAGGTGATCGCAGTGGAGGGGGCACGCTCTTTGACCGATGCCTGGCGGAAGACCAAAACCCTCATGGTCGGCCATTGGATGCGCGTCATCTCCTACCTCATGACGGCTGTGTTGGGTGCCTTCGTCATCTTCAACCTCGCCGCCTCACTCGTCATCAGCATCACCGGAGATGTGTCTGAAGATGCCGAGCAGGCCATGCTGACAGCACTTATCGCAGGTATCGCTGCCTTCACGTATCCGTTCATCGCAACCGTTCAGTACGTCGCTTACGCTGACATCGCTGCGCTCGACGGCGTGACACATCCGGCTTCCTCTCGTCGCAAGACGCTCAGCGGCGATACGGACGACGGGACGGAAGTGATCGAGACGACCGAGGACATGCCGGAAGTCGTCACTCTTTACGATGCCCTGGGGGTGCGCCCAACCGCAACCCAGAAGCAGATCCGCAGGGCTTACGACACTCGGATGAAGCTGACGGACCCCGCCCGCCACGAGCAGCTTGACGCCGACGCGGTTGCCGACATGGAGCGCAAGCGATCGGAGGCGCAGCAGGCATTCGAAACACTCTCAGACCCAGTAGCCCGGGCCGAGTATGACGAGCAACTCCGCTAACCTCCCGAGCACTAGTCCAGTTCGAGGTTCCATCCCGGGTTGACCGGCCCGTACCCCGACCCGATCCGGATCCCCCGCTCGATCGCTCCCGAGATGAATCCCTTGGCGAAGCGCACCGCATCAATGATCTCGTCGCCGCGGGCGAGGCGAGCAGCGATAGCGGCCGACAAGGTGCAACCGGTTCCGTGAGTGTCCTCGGTGTCGAACCTAGGGCCCGTCACTTCCACGGCGCCCGAAGGATCGAGATAGATATCTATCGCCTCACTGGTGCCCAGATGTCCTCCCTTGATCAGGACCGCCCGAGGACCGAGAGCTAGAAGCTGTTCGGCTGCTCGTCTCATATCGTCAAGTGTTTCGACCTCGCGGCCGGTAAGTGCACCGGCCTCGAAGAGATTCGGCGTGACAACCGATGCAAGTGGAAAGAGTTCTTGCCGCAACGCATCCACGGCGTCCTCGGCTAGGAGTCTGTTGCGATGCTTGGAAACGAAGACGGGATCGACCACCAGGGGGATCTGCCGCTCCGAGAGCTCAGCCGCCACAGCAGTGACGATGCCGGATGACGCAAGCATCCCAGTTTTCGCAGCATCAACCCCGATGTCATCGGCAACCGCGACGATCTGATCGCGAACCAGCGCAGCAGGGATCTCGTGTACCCCCGTAACGGCCACCGTGTTCTGTGCTGTGACCGCGGTGAGAGCGCTGGTCCCATGACACCCCAAGGCGAAGAACACCTTGAGGTCCGCTTGGATGCCGGCTCCTCCCCCGCTGTCGGACCCGGCTATCGTCAGCGCGATGGGAAGCCCTTCTACCGGCCGCGCAAGTGATCCCAACCCTGATCCTCCCCTTGAAGCGGCGTATCACCCAGGCGCTTCTCGCCGGGCGTGACCTCACCCACCGCCGTGACCGGACACCCGATCTCGCCCAGGATCATCTTGGCCTCCTGGTAACGATCACGATGGATAGTAAAGAGCAACTCGAAATCCTCGCCGCCGGCAAGAGCGAGATCGAGCGGTGCGGGTGAGTCGGCCACCATCATCTCTAGCTCTTCAAGTCCCGGGTCTCTCGGGATGGTGGCCGGCTCGACGATGCACCCAACCTGCGACGCCGTCAGGAGTCTCCATAGATCGAGTGCGAAACCATCCGATACGTCGATCATCGAAGTCGCTCCCAAGGACGCCAAACGCAGTCCTTCCTTGATACGCGGTCGAGGACGCAGATGGCGTCTGATCATCTCGTCTATCGCATGGTCGCGACCACGGATCTCCTTCTGGAGTGCGAATAGCCCGCCGGCCGAACCTCCAAGGCTTCCCGTCACACAGATCGCATCCCCAACTCGTGCGCCGGTGCGCAGCACAGGGTCGCCATCAGTAGCCCCCGTCATAGCGACGGAGACCCATAGCTCGCTCGCCCTCGAGATGTCGCCACCAACGACAGCGATCCGCATCTCGGTTGCCGCATCCGCGAGGCCATCCAGCACACTGGCGAACGTTGCCAGCTCCATGTCGGGCCGGAGACCCACGGTCACCACAGCATGGAAAGGAAAGCCGCCCATCGCCGCCATGTCCGACGCGTTGACGGCCAGAGCTCGGTAGCCGATATCTGCGCCTGACGCGTAAGCGAGATCGAAATCCACGTTCTCAACGATCGCGTCCGTGGCGAACAACATCTTGTCGCGCGCGACGCGGATCACAGCTGCGTCGTCGCCCACCCACACTTCGCCGGGTCCGGCAGGAGCCAGGCGCTCTTTGATAAGGGCAAGTAAGCCCGATTCACCGACATCTGAGACTGAAGGGTCTCGGATAGTAGCTGGACCCCTACTCGATGCTGGGGCCGGCTGCCACCACTTCGGGGGAAACCATCGCTGCGAACCGATCGAAGTTCTTCACGAACATCGCGGCGAGTTCGGACGCCTTCTCGTCGTAGGCCCCTGGATCGTCCCAAGTGGAGCGGGGATCTAAGACTTCATCGGGTACGTCAGGGACCGAAACCGGGATATCTACCTTGAAGATCGGGTGTTTGACCGTCTCTACACCACGAAGGGCACCCGACGTGGCCGCCGCCACCATCGCCCGCGTATAGGGCAAGGACATCCGCTTCCCTACACCATAGGGACCTCCGGTCCAACCCGTGTTGACGAGATAGACCTCGGAATCGTGCTTCGCGATCTTCTCGCCGAGCATCTCGGCGTAGACGCTGGCCGGAAGAGGAAGGAAGGGCGACCCGAAACACGTCGAGAAGGTGGCCTCTGGCTCGGTTACGCCGGCCTCTGTACCCGCAAGTTTGGACGTGAACCCTGAGAGGAAGTGATACATGGCCGCTTCACGGGTCAGCTTGGCGATAGGGGGAAGAACACCGAAAGCGTCGGCCGTAAGGAACACAACCGTGTTGGGGTGCCCGCCGCGACCCTCGGGCACATGATTGGAGATGAATTCGAGCGGATAGGCAGCTCTGGTGTTCTCGGTCAGTGAGTCATCGGCGTAATCCACATGACCCGACTCGTCCATAACCACGTTCTCTAGAACGGCACCCGAGCGGATGGCTCGAAAGATCTGCGGCTCCCGCTCCTCAGAGAGATCTATGCACTTCGCGTAGCATCCGCCCTCGAAATTGAAGATGCCGGAGTCAGACCACCCGTGTTCGTCATCTCCGATCAAGCGACGTTGTGGATCGGCAGAGAGCGTCGTCTTTCCTGTACCAGACAGACCGAAGAAGAGTGCAACGTCGTCGTTGGGCCCGATATTGGCCGAGCAGTGCATCGAGAGAACGCCTTGCTGAGGAAAGAGATAGTTGCCGGCGGAGAAGATCGACTTCTTCATCTCACCTGCATAGTGGGTTCCGATAACCAAGACTCGTCTACGCTCGAGATCCAGGCCGATGAACGCCTCGGAATCGATCCCCTCCAAGGAAGGGTCGGCTTGCATCGTGGGGGCCGCGAGGATCTCGAACTCTGGTTCGAACCCCGCGAGCTCCTCCTCGGTAGGTCGACGGAACAGTTGTTTGCAGAAAAGAGCGTGCCAAGCGAACTCAGCGATGACCCGCAACTTGATCTGGTGGTTGGGATCGGCCCCCACGTAACCATCGATCACGAACAGGTCTTTGCCCACTAAGTGATTGCGAGCCTTGGCATCAAGCACATCGAAGACTTCAGGAGTGACCGGCTTGTTGACTGCACCCCAGTCGATCTTGCTTTTCGACGCTCCATGCGCCACGAGGAACCGATCTTTGGGGGAACGGCCGGTCCTTGTCCCCGTTTGAGTTACGAGAGCGCCGGTATCCGAGAGCCTCCCTTCGTGGCGTGCGAGGCTCTGCTCGACTAGCTCTTGCACGCTTGGATTCAGAAAGATCTTGCCGGGGTCCTCGATCCCGGCGAACGCCTCGGACGACATCAATGCCCAACTCCTTGAGTGATCAGTTCAGGAAATCTAGGGTCTGCGGCGGCAGACCGTGCCCCGAATGCTACCGTGCCGAAACACCGGGCTGGCCGGACGGGTACACTCGCCGTGTTCTCGGGTGAACTCAAGGAGGGTGACCAGTGGCGGAGGTTCAGGCATACATCCTGATCCAGACAGAGGTCGGCAAGGCAGCTCAGGTTGCGAGCTCGGTGAGAGACATCGATGGTGTCGACGCTGCCGAAGACGTAACCGGACCCTACGACGTGATAGTGAGGGCCAGCGCCGGCAATGTGGATGATCTCGGCAAGCTCGTCGTGGCCAAGATCCAAGCGGTCGAAGGGATCACCAGAACCCTCACCTGCCCGGTCGTGCACCTCTAACTACCCGGCAGATAGGGATCGACAAGGGCCTGCCAGAAGGGGCCTGTCGCCGCGGGCCTGTCGTCTAACTCTCGGGAGGCGTCATCGAGACCCCCTCGAACTCTGCCCTCACCTCTCGAGAGAGTAGGTCTCTAACCATCTCGTCAACCGACGCTCCTTCATGGCAGATCTGAACGACGTTCTCGGTTATCGGCATCCACACATCGCGCTCTCGCCCGAGTTCGTAGATCGGCTTGCAGCTCTTTACGCCCTCGGCGACCATGCTCATCGACGAGATGATGTCTTCGATGGAACGCCCCTTCCCGAGTTCGATACCAACCGTGTGATTGCGCGACTGCGGACTCGCACAGGTAGCCATCAGATCGCCCACTCCCGCTAGCCCAAGAAGCGTCAGAGGTTGTGCACCGAAGGCCACCCCGAAGCGGGCCATCTCGGCCAGACCTCGAGTCACCACCGTTGCCTTCGTGTTATCACCGAATCCGAGCCCATCGGCGATGCCGGCCGCGATAGCAACTACGTTCTTCAGCGCCCCGCCGATCTCGGAACCGGCCACATCTGTGTTGCGGTAGCAACGGAATCGGTCGGTGTGGATGAGTTCCTGCAGAAAGGTGGCCCTTTCGTCGTCAGCGCAAGCGATCGTGGAAGCAGCCGGGAACCCTTGAGCGATCTCCTTGGCTAGGTTCGGCCCGGTCAGTACGGCGACGTCGCGAGGGTGGACATCCTGGACCACGTCGGAGATCACCTCAGACATGCGTTTGCGCGTGTCTACCTCAAGCCCTTTGGTGAGGCTGACGTAGCAGCACGGCGCACCGTCCACGATCTCTGCGACCTCGGTCAGGACGGCACGAAAACCGTGCGACGGCACGGCCATCACAACGACTTCCGCCCCCTCAAGTACTTCCTCTAGGTCATTGGAAGCGCGGAGGCTTTCGGGAAGGATGATGTCCGGAAGATACGGCGGATTCTCGTGGTACAGGTTGATCGTCTCGGCTAGCTCGGCACGCCTAGCCCAGATCATCACTTCGGCTTCGCCCTTGCCTGCTACAACGGAGGCCATGCTCGTTCCCCAGGAACCAGCCCCCACGAAAGCAACACGTGGCCTGCTCACGCGACCCTCTGAACTTTGCGCCGATCAGGGATCATCGGCCTGAGCCCTGCAAGCAGTAGCGAGATCTCGTTCATGATCCGAGTCCCCGCCACTTCCCAATCGTGCGGTGATTCCGGATCGCCGTCTATCTGCATCGGGGTACCGATCCGAACGCAGATATCCTGACGTGGCGGCCACCAGTGCTTCTTCGTTCCCTTACCCCAGATGTTCGCCGTCCCCCATATCGCTGCGGGGATGACCGGGGCCCCCGTCCTGAGAGCCATCCTTGAGATACCGGTCTTCGCTTTCATCGGCTGTAGATCGCGATCCGTGGTGATGGTGCCCTCAGGGAAGATCGCTACGATCTCGCCGCGATCTAGCGCCTGCAAGGCCTTGTCGAGTGCAGCCGGTGCATCCCTTGTCCCCCGATGAACTGGGATCTGGCCGGCTCCTTTGAGGATCCACCCGATCCTGCGGTCGGCGAACAGCTCGGCTTTACCTAAGAACCGAGGTCTACGATGAGCTTCGTCGATCACGTACGCAGCCGCGAGCGGGTCGAGGTAGGCGATGTGATTGAAAGCTAGGACCGCTCCACCACTCGCCGGGACGTTGGTCAAACCCTCGATGGTCCACCTGAACCAAGCCCTCAGCGGCACCTTCAGAAGGGTGCGCGCCAAGATGTAGGTCGGTTCCAAGTTCACCCCCCAGTGACTCAGTCGTTGCCGTAGAAGATTCCGGCACCCTTACTATACGGAGCGACCGGCATCCGGGCAGAACCGGCACAAGTCAATTGGGGGCAGCTTGAACCGACGGAGTCTCACGATCGCTCAGATCTCGGACATCCACTGCGGGCACCCGATGTTCGACGAAGAGCTCCTCGACCACGCGATGACAGAGATCAAGGATCTGCGACCCGACCTCGTTGTCGTCGCCGGCGATCTCACATCAGAGGGCTACGCGCCGCAGTACCGGCAAGCGAAACGGTATCTCGATCGGCTCGAAGGACTCGAGATGATCGTTATCCCCGGCAATCACGACCTGATGAACGTCGGATTCTTGCACTTCCGGGACGCGTTCGGAAAATCCGAGCGTGTGGTGCGCCTCCCCTTCCGCAACTCTGACGGGACGGCACCGGACCGCTGGGCCACGATCGTGGCAGTGAACTCGTCGAAGCCCGACCTTGCGGAGGGCGAAGTCGGGCACCAGCGCTACGACTGGATCCGGCAGGCCTACGAATGGCCGGATGACTACCGGATCTTCGTGCTCCACCACCATCTGGTCTCCGTTCCCGGGACCGGGAGGGAACGCAACATCGTTTGGGACGCGGGCGACATGCTGGCACTACTCACGGAGTTGAACGTCGAGATGGTATTGGCGGGACACAAGCATGTCCCCAACGTGTGGCAGTTCGGCGAGATGCTATTGATCAATTCGGGCACCGCATCGAGCCACCGCGTTAGGGGTTACACGCGCCCCTCCTACAACGTGATCGAGATCTACGACGAAGTGGTCCGCGTGGTGCAGCGCTATCCCGGGTTGGGCGAGATCGTTGCTGCTAACTATGCCCGCGACGAACGCAAACTCACTCTCCACCCTCAGCTAACGGGCATGTTCAATCGAGGCAAGTGGACCGTATGACACAGGCCGTCGAACGGAAAGGCAGCACTAGATGATCATCCGGATGTTCGATACTGCCCTTGACCCAGAAGACGTCGAGAAGGCGAAGGGTCTGTTCCGCGATCAGGTTCAACCCGCATTCGAGGGGTTCGTAGGGTGTCACGGGATCGAGATGTTCCTAGGACTCGAACCACATTCCGGCGGTCTGGTCGATGTTGCCGCAATCTCTCGATGGGGATCGATGAGCGACATCGAGAAAGCCTTCGACTCCGAGGACTACCAGAACGCCATGAGCGAGCTCAAGAAGCTCTTCGCTCAAGCGCCGATCGTCCGCCACTTCGAATCTCTCGATTGGCGGTGAGGATCAGGCGTTCTCGGCTTCGAACTGCTTCCTGATCTCGATCGTCGGGAACCGGGTCTGCCAATGAGGGTCACCAGGTTTCACCCGCTCGCGCTGCTTGGTTGCCAGCCGCATCATCACTTCCAACGCTTTCGGCTCTTGTTCCGCGTCACGTAGCTCCAACACTCCTGCAGCGGCAGCTTCCTTCAGATACTCGTCCCCTCGCTCGGAGCGCACGAGGATCATCGTCCACCCCTCCATGCCTAGTCCTCCACACGAAAGATCCGCATGTTCGGCTGCGAAGTCCGGGCAGTGGTGACACCATTCGTTAGCGAACGGGCGGCACTCCTTCAATGGGATGTTGATGTCGCGCCCGTCCTTGAGGGTGACGATCACCTTTCCCTTGACGTTGATCTTGGTGATGTCCTCGAGCTCTATGCCAAGTTCGTGACGGAGTTTTCCCACCACGAAAGCCTCGTAGTCGAATGTCTCGGTGCACATCAGGCCCAGGATGAGACTGACGTTGCGGGTCCATCTCTTGATGCCTGCGGCCGCGATCTGCCGAACGGCCGTTGACTCGCACGAAACACCGACCAACGCCACCTTCTTGCACTTCTCGGCTGCCGCCTGCTTGAGGCCGAGCGGGGTGGCGCAGTAGGTGTAGCGGGACCCAGCAGTGGCAAGTAGCTCGTCCGTGCTGCGGACCAGTCGAGGTTCGTCCAGCCACGGCACGTCTTGCGATGGGGCTGCCACCACAGCGCCATCGAGGCGGTCGGTGTCGAAGCCCCAGGAGATCAGAGCCCCCACTGCGCCGCCATCTTGACCCCGGTTCAAGAAGCGCTCATCGGTCGCTCGGGCGAGTGTCTTGTAGCGATACGGCCCCTCGGGCTTGTCGTAGGGGCGCTGAACCCCTTCGCCATGCACCAGAGCCTCGATCGCATCGACGGTCGGGTCTAACCGCGGGCACGCCATCGCACAGAGCGAACACCCTTCCTCGCCGTGCCAGCAGTTGTCGAATGGCGAGCGAGCGTCGGTCTGAACGGGGTCGAAATCGTTGAGTTCCAACACCTTGTGTGGGCAGGCGACGACGCAGGCCGAGCACGAGCAACAGATCTCGGTGGCGACGATCTCCTCGTACAGATGCTTCCAGTGCTTGCGCTCGGTGTCTGCCAACTATCGGACTCCTTCACGTCCCAAGGGTCGGGGGCGACTCCGTCGGCGCCGGTTGGGCAGACTACCCCGCTACGCTTCGAGATATGGACGCAGGCATCGTGCCGATAAGAACGCCCAGGGCTGGGAAGCAACGCCTGTTGGCGAAGCTTGTCGATAGCGAACGCGAGGCAGTGGCGCGTGCCCTCATCGATGATGCTTTCGACCTGATGCAGGGGTGCCCGGAGCTCGGCTGGCTGGTCGTAAGCGATGACGAAGACGTCCTGGAACGAGCCGTCTCGTCTGGGCACCTCCCGGTACGCGACGCGGGGAACGATCTGAACGCGGCCCTTGCCTCGGCGCTTCGCAAGGCCGGTGAAGAGGGTGCAGAAGGTGCCCTGATCTTGCCCGCGGACCTCCCGATGGCAACACCGCACGATGTCGCTCTGATCATGGAAACTGCTGCCACGTCTGAGATCGTCATAGTTCCTTCCGGCGGAGACGGCGGAACGAATGGTCTCTACCTCAGCCCGGTAGATGCCCTAGCGCCTGCCTTCGGGGCGGCCAGCTTGACGGCTCACATCGCGGACGCCGAAGCGCTGAAGCTCAGAGCAACGGTTCTGCCGCTCGAGCGATTGGCGATCGACCTCGACTCACCCGAGGACATCGAACGACTCCTTGAGCGGGCAGAGACCAACGAGGGTCACACGATGCGGTTGCTGCGTTCCATCGCTGCTACTGATGCGTAGACAGTGGCGTCGCTTAGGTCTGGACGTCTGCTTCGGGATCCTCTTCCATCACGATCGGCATCGCACCCGCCTCCTCCATCTCACGCAGTCGTGCGGGCGTCAGCAATCGCACACCACCATCGGTCTGCAGGCCCAGAGCTCCACCCAGAGCAGCGAGTCCGAGCACGATCAGCACAACGGTCTGGGAGGTCGCGGGTGGCCGAGGAGTGCTGAGGGCATCTGCTGCTTCAACGCCATCATCGAAGCCGGAACGAACCCCGTACGCGTAGCCGGCGAAGCACAGCAGTGCTGCAGCGATAAGCACGAGCATGCCCTGCATGAATCGGATCGTACGCCGCTGCCTCCCGACACCCACCGGACCCCTGTAAGCGCCACCAACCATGCCTCTTTTCATGCCGCAACACTAAGGCGATGACGATGCAACGAGAAAAGGCCCCGGGCATACCGCCCGGGGCCTTTCGAACCTTCTATTCCTAGCCGTTGACGAAGCTCTTGAAGCCGGCGCCCGGCTTGAAGGCCGGCACATCGGCAGCCGCGACTTGGATCGTCTCACCCGTCTGTGGGTTACGACCGGTGCGTGCGTTGCGGTGACGCTTCTCGAAGGTGCCGAACCCGGGCAGTGAAACCTTGTTGCCCGCCTTGACTTCCTTCTGCACGTGATCGATCAGAGAATCCAGCACATCGCCGACCACGCGCTTGCTCTCACCAGTGCCTGCAGCGATGGCGTCGATCAGCTCACCCTTGTTCAATGCAAACTCCTCCTCGCCTCTGGGAACGTTTCGCAGCGGCCACCTTATAGGCGCGACCCCGTGCCCGACAGGCAATATCGCCCTTCCGACGGGACATTTCGCCTTTCTGAAGCCCCTTTCACCCGATTTCTGGAACTATCTGGCAACCTCTAGGGAACCTCCATCGGTCTTGCCACCGATTCCACGGCCACCGGCACACTCTCGATGCCCACCAACCCGAGGAAAGTCGTATCCACGGCTCCCCTCAGCACCACCGTTATCGAGGCATCGTCCACGACGATCGAGGAAAGGGCGTCGAAGCCACGCATCCGCAGAGCTGCGGCGGCAGCTGCCACCGCGCTTTCTTGATCCAGTCGAACCGGTCCACGATGGTAGATGCGTTCGACATCGAGGGCGTCTGCCGCCTGAAGCGCTGCAGCATCAGCCACGTTCTGCAGCGACCGGCGGAGCAACATCGCACGCGTCCCATCGACCGCCAAGCCTGTCACCGCCAGCACCACGAGGGCCAGACCAAGTGCGAAGAGGCTTACCTGCCCACGTTGGTCAGTCACGACTGAGGTATCTCTGCATCGGAGCTTGGTGTATGGCTTCTATCCGGATGGCCGGGCCCACAGAAGCATCCAAGAAGGGCATCTGAAAGACCTCAACCGGATAGGAAACCCGGATCTCAACGGTGGCTCCTCTTTCCGGCACGCCCGACCAGCTCACCCGTATCAAAGACGGATCGAGGTCGTGAGCTCGAAAAGCTTCGACGACGGCACTTGATATCCGCTCTTCGACCTCTATGACGTCACCAGCAGAGGCGATCTGACTCCCGGCGTCACGTACCGCCGCAGTCGCAGCAAGAGCGGACCTGTGCAGCTCTGACAGGACGCCCAACATCCAGACGACTGGGATCAGCAGTATCAGTCCCAATAGCAGCGATTCAACGACGGCGATCCCTTTGTGATCGCTTGCTGCTCGCTCCAACGAGGATGTCACGGCAGCGGGCTCGGCCGGCTGGAGCTCGCCCGAGCCGTCACAGATATGGGCAATGGGATGATCCCAACGTCCTTCAAGCTGGCCCGAACGACGACATCGAACCGATCTTGCTGTTCTAGTGTGACCTCCGTTACCTCCACGTCTATGTCTGTAGCCAGCCCACCCACCGCATCTGAAACCGCGGCGGCCGCTACTTGCTCGGCCTCGTGGAGTGACCGTCCGAGCTCTACAGCAGCGCGAGCACCCTCATGGGCAGACGCCAACACGACGTTTCGTGCATAAAGCGTTAGCGCGACCTGGATGATGCCGAGCGCAAGGAATAGCACCAGTGCGATCGCGAATACCGACTCCACCGGAGCCGATCCCCGCTCGTTCAGCAGCCGACGCTGCCACATACTGAATCGAGAGACGCCCGAACGATGTCTACCAGCCGATCCTGCGCAACCGTCCAGATGGCCACAACCAGGGCTGAAGTCATCAACACGACCAGAACGTAGCCAAGTACCTCAGCGTTAGCGTCCAACAGGTCTATTCGCTGGTGCGCAGCGGGGACCTTCCCGCGATAAAGATCGGGGGTCGCGGAGTGTGGCGCGTCGACAAGAAGCAGCTCGAGGCCTACGTCGACAGGATGCACGAAGAAACCAGGCAGTGGGCGCTTGAGCATCCGCTTAACCCGCGCGACCGAGCCTGATCAAGCTGACCGCCCCCATCGAAACGATGGTCGCGTTCCTGTTCCGCTCTACCTCGATGTGATCTTCGGCCACCCGGGTCAGTGGCCCCTCCCATAGCTCCCCCATGAGATCGGTTACTTGAACCGTCGCCGAAACCCGCGCCCACCTGCGCAAACGCGCCACTAGGTCGATCTCCGTCAACATGACCGGAGGACCTTCGCTTCGCGTTGCCACCACGCGATGCAATGGGGCCAGGAGTGTGCCCTCCAAGGCGACCACATGGTCGGTTGCGATCTCCTGCACTGGGACGATCAAACCCTCTCCAAGGTGCCAGTTCGCGCCGGGCCAGCGAGCAAGCGCTCGAGCAAGAGTGAACCCCTGACTGAGTGAGTAAGCGAGATCGTTGGCCGCTTCATCGTCGGAAGCGGCGATGGCCGCGTCGAAAGAGGTGTCAAGCCCCCCCAAGACACGGTTGATGTCCGCCATGGCTCCCGCCCTAGGCCTGGAAAACGATTCCTGCAAGACTCCCACATCCATATTTTTCAGGCAAATCGGTCGAATCGCTTGACAGCGTTCTATGGAGGCGTTAGAACGTTGTCATACGCAAACCGATGTAAACGGAGGTCTCCGGGGATGAATATAGGCACAATCGAGCATGCTGGCTACACGGCACTTCTCTTATTCGCAACGGGCGTTTCGCTCATACTTGGTGGGGCTCTACTGATGTCGCTGGCAACGCGCGTGAGGATCCGCATCCGTCGACCCCGTTTGGCATTGCCTGCGTGGGGAGGCCTGTGGTCCCTGGGTTGCGCCCTTGCCCTTTCCACTCCCGCTGCGGCAGGATCCCGGCGCCCCTCCTCTCTCCCTCGCCGGGACCCCGTTGCTGCCCAACCTTGGCTGGGGGTCTCCCGTCCCTCCCCTGATAGGGAGGCCCCCGCCGAGGCCCCACCCTGGAAAGCCGCCATCCATCCGGCCATCCATCCCGACCGCCAAGGCCAACCACACGGTCGTCTGTTTCCCAGAGCCAACCGCTGCAGCGACGAGAAGCACGCGTGCATGCGGCGTCATCCCGCCGGCAAGGGCCTCTCGAAATCGCCGCCACCGCCGGGCGTCACCCATGGTCGTGCCGTGAAGCGTGTCGGTTCGTCTCGACCCGATCCACTACGCCGGTGGGTGGTTCAGGAGGGCGACTCGCTGTGGGGCATCGCCGCAGCAGCCTTGGGAAAGTCCGATGCCGCTGCGGTCGCTCGCTACTGGCCGAAGATCCACAGACACAACAGAGAACTGATCGGCACCGACCCGAACCTCCTCTATCCGGGTCAGGTTCTCGAGCTGCCGGCTTTCGATCGATGAGCTTCGAGAGGTCCTGGGGGAGGTCGCCACGAGAAGCGGCCCCGGTTGTGCGGAACCAGACCCGTTCGGCGGTCCTCCTCCAGGGAACCACCCTATTGCGCGGCCGCGGAAAGATCGCCGCCGCCGCCGCAGTCATAGGGATCACTGGATCCTCGATCGTGTCGTCCAGCCCTGAAGCAGCAAGCGGTCCCCCCAAGCCTCAGGTCGTGACAGCTTCCCCTTCTCCTCAGGTTCCCGCCCCTCCCGGCGCTTCAGACCGGGCGAACTACTACCTGTCGGCTCCCGAGGTCGACGGATTGCCCACGGAGATCGCGCCCTGGACCCAGATCGAACTCTGGGTCGCTTGGGACCCGCCTATCACCGACGAACCGAGCCTCAACAAGCTGGTGACGGATGCCTACATCGAAGCGGTGCTAGCGCCTATCGCTCCGGAATCCCCCTACACCCTGAAGCTTTCCATCCGTCGCCGCGACATCTCCGACCTCCTCTATGCCGACCGATACGGAAGTCTCAGCGCTATCGTGATCGCCGACTCGTAACCTTTGCTTGCTTCTGTACGTTGCCCTTCCTGATGGCTGCTGAATGAACTGGCTCTTAGCGCCGAAACGGACATAGGGTAGCGACACGATGAGCGAGGAAACCAGAACTAGCACTCGGCTAGACCGGGCTATAGCAACCTTCACGTTGCTTGCCCTGATCGGCGCGTCAGCATCGATGCTCCTAGGTCTCACCACAGCAGGAGCCCAAGAACCTCCCCCTCCCACCGTGACGGTTACCGACCCCCTGGAAGGCGAAACCACCTTCTCACCGGCAGTGATCGATGTGCCCCTCAACGGTCAGCTGGAGTTCGTGCTCGCCAGCGGGGACGCCAGTGGCACCTCGATCGATTCAACCGATCCTCTGTTCGCGTTCGACGGGTTCTGTTTCTTATCGGCTGCCAACCCGTCCTGCACCGTGACGGTTATCGACCAGAACGCCGCGGGCCAGGTCGAATACGCCGAAACGGCCGACACCAGCACGACCGGCCTCATCAACGTGACGACCGGAACCCCAAGCCCCTCCTCAAGCGCCAGCCCCAGCACCTCGTCCAGTCCCAGCGCTTCTCCCTCCGCGTCCCCGACGGGGTCACCAACCGCTTCTCCCTCTCCTTCCACATCGCCCACGGCAGACCCAAGCACATCACCGACGGCTTCACCGAGCGCGAGCCCTTCACCCAGCACTTCCCCTTCCCCGCAGCCAACGGTCCACCCTCGGACATTGACCATCGAACTACGTGGCGCTCTGATCGTCAGCGGGACGCTGTCCTCTGATGATCCGGGCTGCTACAGGGGAGCTCCGGTGGACGTGCAGAAGCGGGTGGTGAAGAAACGCAACGGCAAGAAGGTCGTGCGGTGGAAGAAGATCACCCGCGACATCACAAACTTCGATGGCGAGTACGAAGCAGCTATCGCGCCCAAGAAGGGCCGCTACCGAACGCGGTCTATCAGATACTCGGATGACACCGGCATGCAGATCTGTGCGTTCGTCGTGTCCGCGGTGCGGCGCTACAGACCTTAGACCCCGGCGAAAAGATCCACCTCAGGTAAGGCGTGCTTCGTCCGATTTCGGTAGGTAATCGCCGGGTCTGTCCTGATGGTCTTGACCGCGAACCTCTGATAGACCTCATAGTCACTTAGACCTATCCCTTACTAACCGTGGAGAGTTGATGCCTCGAGCCAGGGCGACAGATGGCAGGTTCGACCGCACCATAGCGGTCTTCCTGCTTGTAGCCATGGCGTCGGCTATCACCTACATGTTCTTCTGGTGGGCGCCCTCCGCTCGTTCCGGGCCGGCAGCAACCAAGACGATCACCATCTCCAGCTTGCTCGCCCTGAGCCCACTCACGGAAACCATGACCACTGCCGATACGCTAAACGTCACCAACGAACATCCGCTGATAGCCCAAACGCTGGTTCTGACCCCTGCGAACGGTGGGTCGTCCACGGATGTGTCGGTTCCAGCTGCTCAAACCACTACTGCGCCTGCGCTATCGGCGGGAACGTACTCCTACGCCTGCAACCCCGCCTGCACCAACGGGCCCGGCTCCCTCACCGTTACGGCACTACAAACCGCGTCTCCAACCCCCAGCCCGAGCCCGACCGAAGAATGTCCCCTCCCGGTTCCCCTGCCCGCTGTTTGCGAGGAGCCGCCACCCTCATCACCCTCTGCCTCGCCAAGCGCCACCGCTTCACCGAGTGCCTCGGCGTCTCCCAGCGCGTCTCCCACCGCTTCGGCGAGTCCCACGGCGAGTCCCAGTCCTTCTGCCTCACCTTCTACATCTCCCTCCCCATCTCCATCGACAAGTCCCTCTACCTCTCCGACGCCGAGCCCTAGTCCAACGATCGGACCTCCCACAGATCGCCGCGTGACGCTCAATCTGCGTAGGCACCTGAAGGCTCGAGGCAAGATCACGGCCGAGCAGGCCGCCTCCACGGATTGCTATTCCAACGTGACGGTGGATATCCAGCGAAAGACCAAGAGCGGATGGAGAACCATCAAGTTCGCTACGACGAACGACGAAGGGTCGTACAAGACCAAGCTGAAGGATCGCAAAGGCAAGTACCGGGCGCTCGTAAACGAGCTAGTCGTCAATGACGTCCTCGTCTGCTCTAGTGACGTTTCACCTATCAGCCGCCACAGACACCGCAAGTAACGTCCTCTGGGACTTGCTGTGAACGCGAAGAAGCCGCCCCAGGGGCGGCTTCTTCGAGAAAAGATGCGGCGGCGTCCTACTCTCCCACCCAGTCACCCGGGCAGTACCATCGGCGCTGGAAGGCTTAACTTCTGGGTTCGGAATGGAGCCAGGTGTGACCCTTCCGCCATAGCCACCGCAAACCAGCGGTTCTTGTTCTTAAGTTGTCATGGTTCATCTCGTCGCCGCAGCGATCCGATCTCTCGGATACCACGACAACGACCTTGGAACCTCTACAGCGAGCACGAGCAAAACCAAGCCCTCGGCCTATTAGTACCGGTCGCCTAAATACATTGCTGCACTTACAGCTCCGGCCTATCAACCTTGTGGTCTAGCAAGGGGCCTTACCGGGTTAACCCCGTGGGAAACCTCATCTTGAAGTCGGCTTCGCACTTAGATGCTTTCAGCGCTTATCCGATCCGCACGTAGCTAAGCAGCCTGCCGTTGGCACGACAACTGCCACACTAGAGGTGCGTCCGTCCCGGTCCTCTCGTACTAGGGACAGCTCTTCTCAAGTTTCCTACGCCCGCAGAGGATAGGGACCGACACATCTGTTACTCCCGATCCGCATCGATCGAGGGCCAAGTCGTTTCTGTTCCGCTTGGCTCCCCATGTCGCCATGGGGGTCGGACCATATCTTCACGAATCTGGTGGATCCGTGTCTGGCGTATGGCCTCTGAGGATTCTGGTTGACCAATCTTCTCTTCTATAGCGGCCACCTCCGTTCATCTGAGTAGCCTCTTGAAGCAAGCGGTGGAATCCGTCCTCTTCGAGGTGGTCACCCCGCTCCATTGCTCTCACGATCGCTGCGAAAGTCTCAAACTCGCGCTGCTTCTCGCTGAGAAGGGGGTGCTGTTCAAAGAAGGGAATCACTCTCTCGAGAAGATCCTTTCGCTTCCTTGCTACGTAAACCAGAGACTTGTCTCTCCCCCCTGCTCGTCCGTTCGCCTGGATGCGTCCGCATCCAAGTTGCCGTAGGAGAAGGCAAAGGGTCGAAGATCTCTCCGGATTCTGACTTACGTGGAACTCTGGTACGAGTTGCCACTTCAATCTCGTAGAAGGGTTGCGTTGGATCGCCACGTGAAAGCTGCCTTCCCCGTCGACGTATCCCGCTAGATAATCATCCAGTCTTTCCTGCTGATCGTCCGCACCGGTCAGATTTTCACTGCTCATGTGCTCAGTCTGACAACGGCCTGAGACATAAACGAGTACTGCCGGATGCTCGGATGTTCCAGCATTTAGCCAGATTTATAGACAGCGCGGTCATCTCACTGTCTCACGACGTTCTAAACCCAGCTCGCGTGCCGCTTTAATGGGCGAACAGCCCAACCCTTGGGACCTGCTCCGGCCCCAGGATGCGACGAGCCGACATCGCACGATGTCCCACTGTTTCCAGTGGCGCAGACTATGTCTTCACCCTGCCTGATCAGAGGCGAGGGGTCGGCGTGTTGTGGCGTCTATAGATTTGACCTGTCGGTCAGAGATCGCCACCGGATCTGAAAGATCTCAGTCGTTACGGGGTCACGCACTGGTCACTGCTACTGATCTACCGTCTGTGCGGACTTCCCACGGCGTTGCCTTTCTGTACGTCCTGGGTGGATCTTTGCGCGTACAGCGAAGGGTTCGCCGTTATAAGCCGATGCTGTGAACAACGTTTCCGTTGCTCCACCCCAAATTGAGGTGCCAAACCCTGCCGTCGATATGGACTCTTGGGCAGGATCAGCCTGTTATCCCTAGGGTACCTTTTAGCCGATGAGCGACGGCCCTACCACGAGGTGCCGCCGGATCACTAACTCCTACTTTCGTACCTGCTTGACTTGTGGGTCTCGCAGTCAAGCTCCCTTGTGCGTTTGCACTCAACTCCCGATGGCCGACCGGGATGAGGGAACCTTTGAACACCTCCGTTACATTTTAGGAGGTCACCGCCCCAGTGAAACTACCCACCTGACACTGTCCCCGAACCGGATAACGGTCCCGGGTTAGAAGTTCAGAACAAGCAGGGCGGTATTTCAAGGGTGGCTCCACCGACACCGGAGTGCCAGCTTCAAAGCCTCCCGCCTATCCTACGCAACCTGCCCCAAACTCCAATATCAAGCTGTAGTAAAGGTCCTAGGGTCTTTCCGTCCTTCTGCGGGAAACGAGCATCTTTACTCGTACTGCAATTTCGCCGAGTCTCTGGTTGAGACAGTGCCCAAGTCGTTACGCCATTCGTGCAGGTCGGAACTTACCCGACAAGGAATTTCGCTGAAGCTGTTACTTCCAGACTCGCTGTGCACTGATGAGTCTGGCGGGCCGGTCATTTCTGCCGACCTCCTCACGTCGCCGTGAGGATCGGACCATCTCTTCATCTCAAGTCGCTGATCGAGATGGCTGGCGTATGGTCTCTGAGGATCCCGCCGAAGCGGTTTCCTGCGGGTTTTCCGGCGTGGTCAACGATCAACCACCCGCCGTCGGATTGTTACTGCCTCAAAGAGGCGAGTACCGAACGGATACACCGGGTTTTCCTGCATACAGCCAGCTGCACTCACCAGTGTCACCACCGGGAGGGGCAGCACCCCAAGCTGCACACCTGGGGATTCCTACCTTAGGACGGTTATAGTTCAGCACCGTCATCCCCGTATCGCTACGGGGTCTGGACCATCTCTTCATCCACAAGCTTCAATTGTGGAGCTCTGCGTATGGCCTCTGAGGATTCCAAGAACCGAGATGGCTTCCTGTGATTCATGGTCTGCGCGATCTTTGCGATCCGAGTAAGACCCTCCACCGTTAGGTGAAGCCTCATCCTCATCATCTGTACAACCGTCGCAAACTTCTGAAACTCAGTTGCTTTTGCGGTCCGTAGTGGATTCGCCTCAAAGAACGGAATGATCACCGAATGTAGGTACGCCCGATTCCGGACGCTGTACCTATAGAGATGCTCACGATGATTGTCGTAGCGGCGATTGACATACACATCACCGCAACCGAAGAACTGCTTCATCTCGTGGAGTACATCCACGCTCCGCGCTCCCTGAACGACCACAAAGTCCGGTTGAACCTGCCACCCGAGCTTGTAGGTCGTGTTCTTGAAGATCGGAACACTGAAGCAGCCTTCGCCGTCGACGAAGCCGACGATCCACTGCTCGATACTTGGTCTTTCCTGCTGATTGTCCGCACCGGGCGGATTTTCACTGCTCATGTCTTCAACCTAAAGAGAAGGTGTGACATGAACGAGTACCGCCGGATACTCGGAGTTTCCAGCAAATAGCAGAGTTGTTGTCTAGACGATCACTCGTCTAGGGCGGCAACTATTACCTTACCGCCGCCGTTTACCGGGGCTTAGGTTCAGAGCTTCGCCTTACGGCTAACCCTTCCCCGTAACCTTCCGGCACCGGGCAGGCGTCAGTGCGTATACGGCGCCTTACGGCTTAGCACGCACCTGTGTTTTTAGTAAACAGTCGCTAGGGCCTGGTTTCTGCGACCATAGTCAGCTTCGGGAGCAAGTCCCTACACCAACCATGGCGCCGCTTATCCCGAAGTTACGCGGCCAATTTGCCGAGTTCCTTAACCAGAGTTCACTCGATCGCCTCGGTATGCTCTACCTGTCCACCTGTGTCGGTTTGGGGTACGGGCACCACAGAAACTGGCTAGAGGCTTTTCTCGGGAGCATGGGCTCATCAGCTTCGGCTCAATCGCCTCGGCATCGTGTCTCAGGATTAACGATCCAACGGATTTGCCTATCGGATCTCCCTACGCACTTACCCCACGTCGACCAACGCGTGGGTCTGACTACCCTCCTCCGTCACCCCATTGCTACCCGCCACGTCTGGGTCGGTAGGCCCGAAGGCTTTCCTTAGCAAAACGTCTTGGGTTGGGCGCGTCTGTGGTGGTACTGGAATATCAACCAGTTGTCCATCGCCTACGCATCTCTGCCTCGGCTTAGGTCCCGACTTACCCTGGGCGGATTAACCTTCCCCAGGAACCCTTGGACATACGGCGTCGAAGTTTCTCGCTTCGATTTCGCTACTCATGCCGGCATTCGCACTTGTGCGCGCTCCACGGTTCCTTACAGTTCCGCTTCACAGCAGGCACAACGCTCCCCTACCGATCACACATAAATGTGCAATCCCGCAGCTTCGGTACTTCACTTAGCCCCGCTACATTATCGGCGCGAAATCACTCGACCAGTGAGCTGTTACGCACTCTTTAAAGGGTGGCTGCTTCTAAGCCAACCTCCTGGCTGTCTGAGCAACTTCACATCCTTTTCCACTTAGTGAAGATTTAGGGACCTTAGCTGGCGATCTGGGCTGTTTCCCTCTCGACTACGGAGCTTATCCCCCGCAGTCTCACTGCCGTGCTCTGGAGTATGGGCATTCGGAGTTTGGCTGAGTTCGGTAACCTTGTTGGGCCCCTAGCCCATCCAGTGCTCTACCACCCATACTGAACGCACGACGCTGCACCAAAATGCATTTCGGGGAGAACCAGCTATCACCGGGTTTGATTGGCCTTTCACCCCTATCCACAGGTCATCCCCCAGGTTTTCAACCCTGGTGGGTTCGGCCCTCCACGGAGTCTTACCTCCGCTTCAGCCTGCCCATGGATAGATCACCCGGCTTCGGGTCTAGGACATGCGACTGAACGCCTTATTAGGACTCGCTTTCGCTACGGCTTCGGCTCCACGCCTTAACCTCGCCACACATCGCTAACTCGCCGGCTCATTCTTCAAAAGGCACGCCGTCAGAGTGACAAGTCACTCCTTCGACTGTTTGTAAGCGCACGGTTTCAGGTGCTATTTCACTCCCCTCCCGGGGTACTTTTCACCTTTCCCTCACGGTACTGGTTCACTATCGGTCGATAGGTAGTAGTTAGCCTTACGGGGTGGGCCCCGCAGATTCACACGGAATTTCTCGGGCTCCGTGTTACTTGGGAACACCATCGGGAGATCAGTCGGCTTTCGCCTACAGGGCTATTACCTTCTGTGGCCTAACTTTCCAAGAAGTTCGGCTAACCGCTGATTTTGTAACTCCCTGCTCGGTCTTGCACCCGAACAGATGGGTCCCACAACACCCCCTACGCAACGCTGCAAGGCTTTGACACGTAGAAGGTTTGGGCTGATCCCGTTTCGCTCGCCGCTACTCAGGGACTCGTTATTTACTTTCTCTTCCTCGGGTTACTTAGATGTTTCAATTCACCCGGTTCCCTCCACAGGCCCTATGTATTCAGACCTGGGTACCAGCGCATGACCGCTGGTGGGTTTCCCCATTCGGACATCCTCGGATCAAAGGTTGTTTGGCACCTCCCCGAGGCTTTTCGCAGCCTACCGCGTCCTTCGTCGGCTCCTATCGCCAAGGCATCCACCGTACGCTCTTAGTAGCTTGGTATCGATGCTCGTGCTCGCTATGGAGTTTCCAAGGTCCATCTCGCTCGGATGACCGAGCTTTCCTTACTAACGACTTCCGAGGCAAAAAAAATCCGCCGGAACGTGGCCGGCGGGGTCACCTTCGAGCAAGACAAGTCTCGCCGCTAGGCTCGTACCCCTGTGGAGTTCGTTCGCATGGAGAGCTCCTCCGTGAGAGAACAACCCGCCAATAATACGGACGCCCGGGTATCCAGTCAAACCAGTTGCCGAATCACCCACGCCCGTCCGGGCCATCGCAGACACTACATCAAACCCGCGGCTTACGTAGCCCCCCAAGGGCGGCCCGAAGTCCACCCTTTTGTCTCCTGCAGATCTACTTGCTCAGATCTTTATACGAACGATCAGAGCCTAGCCCTGCTCTGGCTCGCTAGAGAGCAGCGCGGAGCTTCTCGAGTTGCTCACGCACCCGGTCCGGCGCGGTACCTCCAGAGGAGTCGCGCGCCGCCATCGAGGCGCTAGCGTCATCGAGGGCTCGAACCTCGGTAGATAGTTCGGGATGGATGTCGGCGAGTAGATCGTCGGTGGCAGCAGATAGAGGAAGGTTGCGCTCTTCCAAGGCCGCCACGAGTCTTCCGGTAGCCGTGTGAGCGGTGCGGAACGGCACGCCTTTGCGTACGAGCCATTCCGCTACGTCGGTAGCCCAGCTGCCGGCCGACGCGGCGGCGAGCGCCATGGTGTCGCGGTCGAAGGTGAGTTCTTGTACGCATCGGGTTGCGGCGGCCAGAGCGTCGTCACAACGATCCGCAGCTGCGAAGACGATCTGCTTGTCTTCTTGAAGGTCTCGGTCATAGGCCAGAGGAAGGCCTTTCAGCAGAACCAGCATCGACATCAGGTCCCCGATCGCCGGGGCGCTGCGGCCTCGTAGTAGCTCGGCCATGTCCGGGTTCCTCTTCTGCGGCATCATGCTCGACCCGGTGGACCACCCGTCGCTGAACCTAGCGAACCCGAACTCAGAAGAGGTCCACAAGACCATCTCCTCTGCGAGGCGCGACAGGTGCACCCCGCACATCGCACACGCATAGATGAGGTCCGCCACGAAGTCTCTATCGGAAACGGCATCCATCGCGTTGTCGAAGGTTGACGCGAACCCCAGTTCCTCGGCAGGGACGGAGGGGTCGAGGTTCAACGTGTTGCCCGCAAGTGCGCCGGCCCCCAAGGTGCTCACGTCTGCGGCTGCCCCTGCCGCCTGGAACCTGATCACGTCTCGCTGGAGAGCAAAGCCATGAGCACAGAGGTGGAAGGCCAAAGACACGGGCTGCGCTCGCTGCAGGTGCGTGTATCCCGGCATTACGGAATCCAGATGGTTGTCGGCGACGTCGCAGAGTGCTTCGACAAGAGTTCGCGCCGATCCGACCAGTCGGCGGGCTCGCTCTTTGCACCAGAGGCGCAGATCCGTGGCAACGAGGTCGTTGCGACTCCGGCCTGCGTGGATGCGTGCCCCCGTTTCTCCGAGTTGATCGGTCAGGAAGCGCTCCACGAAACTATGGACGTCTTCGTCCCCTTCAGGGGAGACGACACCGAGATGGAATTGAGACAGTAGGGCCTGGCATACGTCATCGATCGCCCATAGCGCTTCTTCTTCCAGAAGCCCGGCCGCCACCAACGCCCTCGCGTGGGCGCGGGTGCTGGCCACGTCGCTGTCGAGGAGCCTGATATCTATCCCGATGGACGCGCTCTGACGCATCATCTCGGGATCCGGTCCGGACGAGAAGCGCCCGCCCCACAGCATCTCGCCGCCTTGCTCTGTCATGTGTCCAAACTAGCGCCGTCTGCGCGCCTTCGCCCACTGAGTTGCGGGCATGCCCCACAACTTGATGAAGCCGGCGGCATCGCTGTGGTCGAACTGATCGCCATCGTCGTACGTGGCAAGTCCCCTGTCGTAGAGACCTGTGGCCGACCTGCGACCGACGGGCAGGCAGCCGCCGGCGGTGAAGCGCAGACGGACCTCGCCGGTGACATAGTCCTGAGTGGAGGCGGCGAAAGCATCGAAAGCTTCACGGAGCGGCGAGAACCACAGCCCTTCGTAAACGAGCTCGGACCACTTCGCATCGATGGCGCGCTTCTCGCGTGCAACCGACCTCTCGAGTGTGAGGTCCTCAAGATCTCTGTGCGCATCGATCAACGCCAAGGCCGCAGGTGCCTCGTAGATCTCTCTTGATTTGATACCAACCAGCCGGTCTTCGACCAGATCGACCCTCCCGTACCCGTAAGACCCCGCGATCTTGCCGAGCACGGCGATCACCTGGATCGGTGTCAGCGCCTCTCCATCGATGCCGGACGGCACGCCAGCTTCGAAACTGACCACGACATCGCGGTATCCGTCGGCTGTTTTCAGGTCGGTAAGCTCGTAGATGTCGTCGGGTGGACTCTCCCAAGGATCTTCGAGGATCCCGCACTCGATGCTGCGGCCCCAAAGGTTCTCGTCGATCGAGTAAGGCGATGATCTCGTCGTCGTCACCGGCAGAGAGCGCTCCTCCGCGTAGGCGATCGTCTGCTCGCGACTCATCCCCCAGTCACGCACCGGCGCGAGCACTTCTAGATCCGGAGCAAGCGCCTTCAACGACACTTCGAACCGAACCTGGTCGTTGCCCTTGCCGGTGCAGCCATGGGCAACCGCGTCCGCGCCGGTCTCTTCAGCGACCGCGACGAGGATCTCGGAGATCAGGGGCCGCGAGAGGGCCGAAACGAGTGGGTACCGTCCTTGGTACAACGCGTTCATCCTCAGGGCCGGCAGCGCGTACCTGTCGACGTAGTCTTGCTTCGCTTCGACGAGCCGAGCATCCACAGCCCCAAGGGGTGCAGCCCGATCCACTGCCGCCTGCAGGTCGCCGGGCTGCCCGACGTCGACCGCCACGGCCACGACTTCCCACCCTTGCTCGTTCAACCACGGGATCGCCACCGATGTATCGAGCCCTCCCGAGTAGGCCAGCACGACCTTCTTGCTCACGACGCCACCTCCGTATCTTTCGCTTTGGCGAGCCAATCAGCGACAAGCTGGGCCGCGCTGTCAGATGATCCGGTCGCCACGAAGATCGTGTCGTCACCGGCTACCGTGCCCACAACTTCTTTCGATGCGGCGATATCTATCGCCCTTGCTACTGCCGATGCATGTCCGGGCGCGGTGTGAACCACCACAAGATTCCCTGCTTGTGCGATCTCGAGGGCAAACTCGGCGAGATTGCGCTCAAGGTTGCGTGCCACGAGATCTCCACCGGTGGATCGAGGGATGTCATCGGGCAACGCATAGACAACCTTGCCGGAAAGACGGACCTTTGTAGCACCGAGTTCACGAAGATCTCGGGAGACGGTGGCTTGAGTGACGTCATGGCCGAGTTGCTCTAGTGCAGCGACGATCTCAAGCTGGCTCGAAGCGGTCCCCGAATGCAGGATCCGCATCAGGTCGCGCCTTCGGGCTGATCTCATGAGCCGGACGTGATGGACGTCCACACCTCCCCTAAAGTCTGGGTAGCTCGATCGATCTGTTCGTCGGTGATGGCCAAGGGGGGCAGCAGCCGTAGAACATCGGCGCTGGTGTTGTTGAGGACCACGCCTTTGTCGAGTGCCCGCGCTACGACCTCTGCAGCGTGCTCCGAGGGCAACTGGATCCCGATCATCGCCCCACGGCCCCTGATCTCTATGGCTTCCGGAAATGCCAGGGTCAGCTTCTCGCCGAGACGTTCACCTATAGCTAGGGAACGTTCGATGAGTCCTTCCTTCTCGATGACGTCTAGAACCGCGAGCGCGGCTGCAGACTGGACCGGTCCCCCTCCGAAGGTGGAGCCGTGATCGCCCAGCTCGAAACCTGCTGCTACCGGGGGCCGCGCGAGGCACGCTCCCATGGGGAGTCCCCCCGCCATGGCCTTCGCGATACAGACGATGTCTGGCGTCACGCCATCGTACTCGTGCGCGAAGAAGGTGCCGGTTCGCCCATAGCCCGTTTGCACCTCATCGACGATGAGAAACGCTTCGTTGGCCCGACACATCTTTTCGACCGCTTTGAGGTATCCGCTCGGAGGGACGATGACACCGTTCTCTCCCTGGATCGGTTCTAGCAGAACGGCGATCACATCCCCTTCGGCAAAGATCGCTTCGACCGCGGCAGGATCCCCGAATGGCACGTGCACGACACCGGGCACCAAAGGAGCAAAGGGGGCCTGCTTCGGCGGCTGACCCGTCAGCGAGAGGGCACCGAAGGTGCGCCCATGGAAACCTCCGTTCGCTGCGATCACACGTCCCGACCCCTTGACGCGCCGCGCCAGCTTGAAAGCGCATTCGATAGCCTCAGCCCCGGAGTTGCAGAAGAACGCCTGCATCCCGGTAAGGACATGGAGCCGCTCGGCTAGCTCGAGCGCCGGCCGCGTGTAATAGAGATTCGAGACATGCAGCAGGCGGTGAGCCTGGGTAGCGATGGCATCCACCACATGGGGATGTGAATGCCCAACTGTAGCTACACCAAGCCCTGCGACCAAGTCGATGTAGGACTTCCCCGAATCATCGAAAAGCTCCGCTCCGGTGCCGGATACGAACTCGACGGGCATCCGCTTGTAGGTCTCCATCAGGCCGACGGGCACGCCTAGACCGTTCATGGCAGGACCTGCGTTCCGATACCGCGATCCGTGAACACCTCAAGGAGCAGAGCGTGCGGGATACGGCCGTCGAGGATGTGCACCTTACCGACGCCCGTGTGCAACGCAACGAGAGCCGACCGGGCTTTCGGTTGCATCCCTTCGGAAAGCGACGGAAGCATCCGATCGAGCTCGTTCGCTTTCAACTCCGAGACAAGTGAGCCTTTATCACCGAAGTCCTTGTATAGACCTTCAACATTGGTCAGGTAAACGAGCTTGGTCGCGTTCACACTTGCGGCAACCGCCCCGGCCACCTCATCGGCATTGATGTTCAGAGGGTGTTCACCGTCGTAACCGACCGACGCGAGGACCGGCGTGTAGCCACCATCCAACAGCGTCGCAAGCAACTCGCCGTTCACACTTTCGATCTGGCCCACCCAACCGATATCCTCACCCTGAGGTCCAACGGTCTTGGTCGCTGCCAGGATGCTGTCGTCGATCCCCGACAAGCCAACGGCACGGAGCCCAGATGAGCTCAACCGAGCTACAAGATCGGGGTTGATGGTTCCTACCAGAACGCCGCGCACGATCGACATCGCCTCTGGCTCGGTGATGCGTAGCCCGCCAACGAAGCGTGCTTCGAAACCCGCTTGCTTCATCGCAACCGACACCTGGGGCCCGCCACCGTGAACGATGACGATCCGTATCCCAACGAGCGACATGAGAGCCAGGTCATCCGCGACGATCGACGCATGCTCTGGGTCCTCCAGGGCAGCTCCTCCGATCTTCACAACAACCGTTTGTCCCCGGTAGGTGCGGATGTAGGGCAGCGCCTCGATCAGGACACGAGCCTTGTCTTCAGCTTGAGCTTGGGTGGTCACGTTGTGATCTCCGAGTTAAATCTCACATAGTCGGTGGTTAGATCTGCCGCCAGCACCTGAGCGTGTCCCGGCCCGTCACCGACCACGCACACCAGTGAGAATTCATCGAAGGACATCACCTTGGCCGCGATCTCTGTTCGCCCCACGGGCTCACCACGCAAGAACATCAGTTCCGAGCCGATCGATACCTCGACGTCGCCCATCTCCAATCTGCGGTCACACGACCCCATGGCAGACAAGACGCGACCCCAGTTGGGATCCTCGCCCGCAACGGCGCAACGCCATAGATCAGAAGCTGCGACCGCCTTCCCCAGCGCAACGGCGGCCGCTGTGTCGGCGGCCCCCCGTACCTCGATCCGCATGAGCTTCGTGCCACCCTCGGCATCACGAACGATCTGCTCTGCAAGCGACGCACACACCTCATCGAGAGCCCCCTCGAGCCGGCTGAGGTCCCCGTCGGTACGCCCGGTCGAGAAACACATGACCGAATCGTTCGTGCTCTCGCATGCATCAACGGAGATCCTGTTGAAACTCGCATCGACCGCCTCAGCCAATAGGGTCTGCAACCGGTCCTGGGGGCAGGCAACGTCGGTCACTATGAAGGCCAACATGGTTGCCATGTTCGGAGCGATCATCGCGGCTCCCTTTGCGACGCCAAGAACGGTCCCCTCACCCATGCCGGCCATCGCGAGTTTCGGATAGGTGTCCGTCGTCATCAGAGAGCGAGCGAAAGGCTCGGGGTCATCGGAGAGGTTCGCCTTCATGCCGCCGAGGTTCCCAACGATCTTATCGATGGGGAGCTTGACCCCTATCGGACCGGTTGACGCCACGACGACATCGTCGGGAGAGCACCCAAGGATCGCAGCTATCGCCGTTGATTCTTCTTGAACGGCCGCGACCCCGTCGCGGCCCGTGCAGGCATTGGCGTTGCCGCTGTTGGCTACGAGTGCCCTGATGTCCCTGCCGATGCGGCTACGACTCCAGATAACCGGCGCCGCAGCCGCAGCGTTCGTCGTGAAGACGCCGGCGTAGGTGGCCGGAGCATCGAAGACCATCAATCCCAGGTCTGCACCTTCGCTCTTGATCCCGCTCGCAGTAGCTGCGGACGAGACGCCCTGCGGCCACTTCACGGCCACAGGCCCGTAGGCGTCAGTCCGGTGCCTTCATCCAGACCCAAGCACAGGTTCATGTTCTGGATCGCTTGACCGGCGGCTCCCTTGCCGAGGTTGTCGATGGCTGCAGAGCAGATGAGCCACCCCGATCCCATATCGACGCGGGCGGAAACCAAGGCCGAATTGGATCCTGCTACAGCCTTGACCGATGGCCACCCATCTATGGGTGAAACGAACCGCTCGGACGCGTACGCGTCCTTCAAGATCCCCATGGCAGTCGCGTCGTCGAGCTCGGTGGCAAGCCGGGCCCGGGCAGTTACCAGCAACCCCCTTGCAAGCGGCACCAGGTGCGGCGTGAAACTGAGGCTCACGTCCGTCCCACTAAAGGCAGCCAGCCCCTTCTTCATCTCGGTGACGTGACGATGCGCGGTGGTTCCGTAGGCGGTCGCGTCGCCGTGCAACCCTGCGAAGCTCAAGTGGTCGGCCCCGGAGCGACCCGCTCCGGAAACTCCTGACATAGCATCGACGATCACCTCCTCGCCGATCGATCTCGCCCTGAAGAACGGCACGAGGCAGAGCAGGGTGGCGGTTGGGTAACACCCCGGGTTGGCTATCCGAGGGGCCGGGAGACTGCCCCTTGCGAACTCTGTCAACCCATAGACCCAATCCGGATCGGCTCGATGATCACCCGAGAGATCGATGACGGTGCCCGCGTCGATGTCGTCTGTCATCTGCGAAAGAGCGCCGGTGGGCAGGCACGAGAAGACGACATCGGCGCCGACCGCCACGACCTCTGCCGCAGGAACCAGCGACAGGTCCCCGCTATCACGCAGGTGCGGGTGCAGCTCCCCAACCGTCCGCCCGGCGTGTCGCTCTGCCGAGGCGGCCACAACGTCCACGTTGGGGTGCGATCCCAAAAGGCGGAGGATCTCTCCCCCGCTGTATCCAGATGCACCGAGAACTGCGATCGAATGGCCCATTGATGCATTCTATACAACTTTTTGTATCTTCATGCACCGAACCTGGGGGCCCTTTGGTTCAAGCAACTAGACATTTCTGCCGATACCTGTAAAGACCTGGTTCGGACGGGATCGAGGGCTTAGGAACGGATGACCGCCACATCGACTATCCGGCGTCTTCTGCCGGTGCTTGCCATGCTTATGGCGATCGGTCTTCTAAGCGCGCCTCCAGCTCAGGCTCAGCTCAATGTCCCTTCCGTCGATGACGCCCTCGATCAGGTCGAAGGAGGTGTCGCCGGCGATGCAACGGGCGCCGTAGGCGAGGTGGGAGACGCGGTTGATGACACCATCGATGATGTCACGGGGGATGCTGGCGATGCAGTAGACGAGGCGGGCGAGACCGTTGGGGGTACCGTCGGCGGCGACACGGGTGGAACCGTTACCGACACGACCGGCGGGGTCTCCGACACGATCACAAGCGAAGGCGACAGGGCAGGAGACACGGCGGGCGGCGCGGTTGGTTCGATCGAGGACGGGATCGATGGGGTCACCGGCGGCAACGAAGGTCCAGGCGAGGCCGGGGGTTCAGAGGGAACCACAGGAAACGGCCCCGGTTCGGGCGGTTCGGCTGGCTCCCCCACGGTGGTTGAAAGCTCGGGGCCGGCTTCCGCTGAAGCAGGCGGGGTCGCAGATGATCCAAGCTCGATCGGAACCATCCCAGATGATCCCAAAGAGCTGGCGACCACGGCCAGCACGGGCGCCCTTTCGGGAGTTGCCGGCGCTTTGGTCGACTCCGCTCGGCGCTTCGCCTTTCCTCTTCTGCTGTCATTGGCGGTCGGCGTGTTCCTTGCGCTTCAGAACCGGTGGGATCGCAAGGACCCGAAACTCGCCCGAGCCTTCGTCGATCGTTCCGACGACTTTCTGAGCTTCTCGTGAGCCGGGCATTCGACGACCGTGAGGTCGCGTCACTATCCGAGCGGATGGGGTATCTGCAGTCGCTGCGTGTTGGCTTCGCGGCTGTCGTCCTTAGTTCAGCGGTCTTAGCTCCAAGAGTTGTTGGAGGACTGACTGCCAACCTGTTGATGATCTGTGCCGGTTACCTCGCTCTAGCGGCAGGACTCGAAGTTGTCCGAGGATGGGGCCGCAGTCGCAAGATCTTCTTGATCGGGACCATGCTCCTGGTCGATGGGGCGTATCTCGCATGGATCATGTATGTGACTGGCGGGACGCAGAGCCCGCTGCGCCATCTGCTCTATATCCACCTCATCGCCGTGACCCTTTTGGCGTCGTATCGAACCGGCCTCAAGATCGCCCTTTGGCACTCCTTGCTGTTCTTCCTTCTCTTTTATGCGCAGGCTGCAGATCTCCTGGAGCCGACGGATGCGGCCTTGGGACTGATCCCGGGAAGCCCCGACTTCAACAGGATCTCCTTGTTCAACATCAGTGCCTTCTGGTTGGTGGCGCTCGCCACGGCCGCCTTCTCCTCATTGAACGAGCGGGAATTGCGTCGCCGAAAAGCCGACCTAGAGGACCTGTCAGCGATGTCGGCAGCCCTGAAGCAGGAGTCTGGGTCCAGCTCGGTTGCTCACGCACTGCTGGATGCGGTTTCAGAGTCGTTCGGCTGCAAGCGAGGGCTCGTCGCGATCAGATCGGATGACAGGTATCTGGTGGTCGCCACACGAGGGTCTGAGGAGGCAGAGCGATCAGACATCGCCGACGACGCCATCGTCGCCCGAGCAACCACGACTTCGGAAACGCTGCTCGTAGCCAAGCCCGACGCGGACCAAGAGATCTGCAGGATCCTTCCCTTCGCGAGGAACCTGATCGTGGTTCCGCTGGAAGCAGACTCATCGGTCATAGGGCTCCTCGTCGTGGAGCATCAGGCGGGAAGCCGCGTGGAACGCAGGGTGGTCTCCATGATCGAACAATTCGCCGCTCACGGTGCGTTGGCACTTCGAAACTCACTGTTGATGCACGAAGTTCAAACCTTGGCAGATATCGACGCTCTCACAGGTGTAGCCAATCGCAGGGTCTTCAACCAGGCGCTAGAGCGAGAGATATCTCGCTCTTCTCGCACCAAGGAACCGGTTTCACTGATGATGATCGATATCGATCATTTCAAGCACTACAACGACACTCACGGGCATCAGGCGGGCGATGAGGTCCTCAAGGCCGTAGGGGCTGCCCTGAAGGAGGCATCGCGCGACTTCGACATCCCAGCTCGATACGGGGGTGAAGAGTTCGCCGTGATCCTTCCCGAGTGTTCGGCTCGGCAAGCCGCAGGTGTTGCGGAACGTCTCCGTGAAACGGTTTGCGCCGTCGATGTAGGTGAAGCGATCACTGCCTCTGCCGGCGTCGCCACCTTCCCAACCAACGCATCGGACGCTTCGTCGCTCGTACGTGCGGCAGACGACGCTCTCTACGAGTCCAAGAAAGGGGGTCGTGATCGGTTGACGAAATCTCGCCGCCACCCGCGATCGAAGGACTCGTCCAATGGTGTCTCGGCATAACCCTACTGATAGTTCTTTCGCCGGAACACATCGGTCGACAGTGATCTAACCCGGTCGAGGATCAACAGGCCGTCAAGATGGTCGATCTCGTGCTGGAAAGCACGAGCCTCGAATCCCTCGGTTGCGATCACTACCTTTGCCCCATCCGGAGAATAGCCCTGGACGACGATCTGTTGGGCGCGGGCGACGTTCGCGGTCAGATCCGGGACACTCATGCATCCTTCACGGCCGATGTTGGACCCCGCTGACTCAACGATCAACGGATCGAACATGACAATCAGCCCATGGCAGACGGTGGTCTTGGGGTGTCGTGACACGTCAAGGGCAAAGGCACGCTTCGATATGCCGATCTGAGGAGCGGCAAGACCAACGCAAGCCGGTGAAGCATCCATCGTGTCGATCAGATCCTGCACGAGTTCTTCATCCGACATCCCCACTAGCTCTTCGGATCTGCGCTTCAAGACTGGATCCGGGATACGGCAGACGGGCCGAACCGGCACTAGAGGACGTCCGCCTCTATCGGGTGCACGCTTGCGTCTAGTCCCAGATCCTTACGAAGTGAAGCAAGGACCTCTTCAAGATCAGCTTCGGGGGCGCTTACTTCGAGCATCAGGGCATAGACAGGTTCGGCGGGGTCGCCGATAACGCGCGAGGTCAGGTCCGTGACGTTTGCACCGGCATCGGCAAGCCCCTGCGCGACGCGGAAAACGATCCCGGGCTGATCAGCTCCATAGACAGAGACCATGTGGGTAGGCGCAGCGACCTCGGTAACCACGTCATCCACAGGTCGGACCGTAACCACGAGATCGAGATCTGCGACAGCGTCCGCCAACGATGACTCAAGTTCCGCGGGATCGAGTGAGCCTGGAGCGCGAACGATCAATACCATCGAGAAGTGCCCTCTGAGGATCGTCGAAGACACGTCCTCGAGATTGCATCCGCTTTCGAAAAGGCTGCGAGTGACTCCAGCCACTATCCCTGGGCGGTCGTTGCCGATCACCGAAACAGCCATCGATCTGCCATCCATGGGTGTCATCATCCCATCAGTTCGTCGAGGGCCTCTGTCGCCCTCTCCCACGCCGTCTCTAGTTCCGTCGCTTTTCGACGAGCGCGTTCGTATCGTTGACTAAGCTCAACGACATCGTGGTCGGACCTATATACAGCAGGATCGGCAAGGATCTCTTCCAGCTCCTTCATCTCCGCGGAAGCCCGGTCCAATTTCTGTTCGATCGAGCGGATCCGGTCGCGTAGATCCTTCGTTCGGGCTCGCTCTTCCGCCTCGGCACGTTTCTGCTCCTTCGACTTGCGGCCGGTAGCAGTTTGCTCGACAGAGGCTGGGTTAGGTCTGCTCTCGGCAGATCCAACCTCCCGCTCGCGTCTATCGAGGTAGTAGTCGTAGTCACCGTGGAACCAGGTCACTTTTCCGTTCACGACCTCGATGATGTTGTCCGCCACAGAACGGATCAGGTACCGGTCGTGCGTGATGAGCACGAACGCCCCCCTGTACGAGTTCAGGGCGTCCTCGAGGATGTCTCGACTCGTCATGTCGAGGTGGTTCGTCGGCTCGTCGAGACACAGCAGATTGAAAGGCTGGATCAGGAGCTTCGCCAATGCCAGCCTCGTCCTTTCCCCGCCCGATAGCACCGACACCGGCTTGTCGATGTCGTCTCCCGAAAAGAGGAACCTGCCGAGCAGGTCCCGAGGCTTCATGTCCACCGTCGGCGGGATGGCACGCTGAAGTTCTTCCATGACGCGGTTCTTTGGGTCCAGCGCCTCGATCTGATGCTGTGCGAAATAACCGAGCGCTACATTGTGGCCGAGGCGGCGCGTTCCCGCCTGAGGTTCCAGCACCCCCGCCAGAAGCTTCAGAAGAGTGGTCTTACCTGCCCCGTTCGGACCGACGAGAGCGATGCGCTGGTCACGCTCGATCGCTAGGTCAAGCTTCTCGTAGACCTTCTCGGCCCCGTAAGCGAAGTCCACACCTTCCATCTCAAGGACGACGCGGCCCGGACGGGGCGGGGGCGGGAAGTCCAAACCCATGCGCTTACGATCGACCTTGAGGAGTTCGACCTTCTCCATCTTCTCTAGCGCCTTGATCCGAGACTGCACCTGCTTGGCCTTGCTGGCCTTGTAGCGGAATCTGTCTATGAACTCCTGGGTCTGGGCGATCTTTCGCGCTTGCTGCTTGGCTTGCGCTTCACGTTGGGCTGCCACCGACGCACGCTGCTGTACGAATGCCTCGTAGTCACCTTTGTAGGTGTGCAGCTTGCGGTCATCGATCTCTACAACCTTGGTTGCGATCCCATTGATGAAATCTCGATCGTGAGAGACCAGCAGCACAGCGCCCTCATAGTTGGCCAGGAAGTGCTCGAGCCATTCGACCGACTCGACATCGAGGTGGTTGGTGGGCTCGTCGAGCATCAGCAGGTCGGGCTGGACCAACAGAAGCTTCGCGAGGGCGATCCTCATCAACCATCCGCCCGAGAAGCTGTCTGTTTCCCGGTCGAACTCTCGCTCGCGGAATCCGAGGCCACCGAGGATCTTCTTGGCGTCGGCTTCCAAGGTGTATCCACCCAGGGCGGAGAATCGATCCTGGATCCGCCCATACTCAGCTACCAGACGCTCTCGTTCGGGCCCGGGAGGCGCTTCTGCCATCTCGCGCTCCAAGATCGCCAGGCGGTGCCCCGCCTTGGTCACCTCAGCGCCGGCGGAGAGCATCTCTTGGATGAGGCTTCGCCCTCGAAGCTCGTCCGTTTCTTGCTTGAGATAGCCAAGGACCACATCCCCTGCGATGCGGATCTGCCCACCGTCGGCTTCTTGCTCCCCCGCGATCATCTCGAAAAGGGTCGTCTTCCCGGAACCATTGGGTCCCACTAGGGCCACACGGTCGCGTGCCCACACCTGCATGTCTGCGCCCTCGAAAAGCCGACGCGCGCCGAATGATTTCTGAAGCCCGCTGATCGTGATCATGGCCCTACGCTATTGGTGAACTTCGACCGACGCGCCTCTAGTCCCCAAGGTCGAAGGGTGCCTTGAGCACCAACTTCACGTTGCGATCCTCCGGGGAGCCAGTGGCTGAGCAGGATGCTTGGGCAGCGCGTAAACAGGCATCTCTGTAGGACTCCAGTCGAGAGATGGACGCCAGGTATTCGATCGGATCCTGCGCCACGGGGTCGGGGTCGACTCCGGCGATATGGTCGATCATCGTCGCGTAGATGAAGACCGTGTCAGCCTTCCCGTCTTTCCCGGGCTTGAAGGCGATCTCGATCAACCTCGATTGCTGAGGCCAATCGATATGGGATGCAGTGTTTATCTCCCAGAAGCCACGCGTGGGATCACCGTCGAAGGGAAAATGAGTCACCCGGTTGTTGTGCTCATGACCGTCTACCCAAGCGATGACGTTCGGGTAGCGCTCGATCAGGCTCCTCAGCCCCTCGCCTCCCTGGCATCCTTCTGCCGAGGTCTCTTCGAAACAATGCAGCGGAAGCATCGCTTGCGGCGCTGAATCAGGCACATCGGGATTGTCTAGAGCGGTAGAACCGTGATGGGAGAACAAGACGATCAATCTGTCCTGGGCCTTCGGGTTCCTTTTCCTCTCGCCCGATCGATTGAAGTAGCGCCTAGAGTTGTCTCGCATGACTGCCTCTAACCATTCGAACTGCTCGTTGTCGAGCTGGCCCGCATCGCTCAGATCGTAAGAGACCGTGTCCATCGCGATCCCGACGATCTCCTCTGAGATGTCGAACGCGTAGTAGCCCGCTGGGAACGCCTCTTCCCCTTCTTCGAGATATGGATAGTCGGGGGCACGATTCAACCCGTGGCCCCGCGGCTTCCCGCTGGTGTTGAAGAACTCCTCATGCAGGTAGCGCTTGGTCAAGAGCCGCCTGTTCCTATCAGATGGCACCTGGGAAGCACTTGACAAGAAAGCTTCCTGAAATGCATCGAGCTGGGCTTGGTAGTCGTACGGATCGGGGCACTTGCCCTCAGAGGTGTAGTCCTGGATGTTCTTGAGAACCTTGCGGCCTCCCTGGACCACGAATTGGAACTCGATGTTCTCCCTGATGTTCCCCTGAGCCAAGCCGTCGTGATTCCCGAGTACCGCGTACCAGGGTTGCTTGGCCCCCGTCGCATCGAAGCCGTCTTGGGCTTTCAAGATGATCTCCATCGGCAGGGCTGTGTCCGAGTGCTCGGCCGCGTACCCGTGGTACTCACCGATCGTGCCTGAATCGGGCACCACCTGCCCTCCGTCCATCAGGTCGATGAACCATCGAAGCTCGTTGAACTGGTTGTTATCGATGTTGTCACCTGTAGAGATGGTGAATGTCAGGTCGGTGCCGGTAGCAGGACCAGTCTTGATCCGGCTGAGCCTTCGCAGCATGGATTCGGCAACCTGTGCACTGATCGCCTCCTGGGGGCGATAGGCAGAAGAGAACCGCTGGTCACATTCGTCGAAATACTCGATCCGTCCGGGGGACTCTTCGTCGACGACATGAACATCGCTGATCTGCTTGAAGCCCCCCAAGGCCCGACCCTTGCCTCGGTGATTCTTCCAGTCACCGAACAGAGTCGTTCGCTTCTCTCCGTCCGCCAAGAGCAGTTGGCCCGATTCATCCCCGACGATCGTTTGGTCCAGGGTTGTTGGTTGAGCGCTTTGAGTGGAGCCATTGGCGCCCGACAAGCTCAAGATGGAGATGAGCGCGCCTGCAACTAGATTCCTCTTGATCATTCCTGTCACTCCCCGTTCGCTGCCGCAGAGTGCTTGACAGCCAATCGTCATTTCCTTTGGCACGCAATAGGCAAATGCAGCGGGTGATAGCCCCAGAGCTTCGCTAGGCTGAACACAACCCGTCGAAAGGAAGGCGTCCCGATGACTTCCAAGGTTCACAGATCTGAGGAGGAATGGCGTCGCGAGTTGTCTCCGGAGCAGTATGCCGTGCTAAGGGAGGCCGCGACCGAACCGCCATTCGCAGGGAAGTACGTCTACGAGAAGTCCGATGGCATGTATCGCTGTGCCGCATGCGGAGCCGACCTTTTCTCGTCAGAGACCAAATTCGACTCCGGTAGCGGCTGGCCCTCTTTCACGGATCCGGCTACCGAAGCCAACGTCGAGACGCGTGAGGACCGAAGCCACGGGATGATGCGGACCGAAGTCATCTGCGCTACCTGCGGCGGGCACCTAGGCCACGTCTTCGACGATGGCCCAGGGCCCAACGGATTGCGTTATTGCATCAATTCGTGCGCTCTGGAGTTGGAGCAGAGCTAGTCTGGCGATAGCGTTCCCGGTCATCCTCGTTCGCTACGCAGACGCGACTCCCGCAGGCGGTCTCCCGGCCGCGTACACGCGCTCTGGCCTTGTACCCCTTGGCTCACCGAGAGAAGAGAGCGTTCGAGACGGGTCCCGACAGGTAGTTTGGGAGTCATGTCCTCAAGCGACCTCCTCGATCTGATCCGAGACTCGGTGATCGGCGAGGGTGAAGCGATCAATGGTCCTTACGGGCCACGGCGCGTTACCTATGCCGACTACACGGCGTCGGGGCGATCATTGACCTTCATCGAGGAGTTCATACGAGAAGCCGTACTGCCGCTGTATGCGAACACTCATACGGAAACCTCGGGGACCGGCCTTCAAACGACCCGATTCAGAGAAGACGCCCGGACTCTGATCGCACAAGCTGTTGGAGCGAACGACGATCACGCCGTGATCTTCTGCGGGTCGGGGTCGACGGGTGCGATAGATCGGATCGTTACGATCCTTAACCTGAGGCTGCCGGCCGATCTCGATTCTCGCTACGGCTTCTCGACGACGATCCCAGAGCATGAGCGACCAGTCGTATTCATCGGACCCTACGAACATCACAGCAACGAGTTGCCCTGGCGTGAGTCGATCGCAGATGTTCGCACCATCGCCGAAGATCGCAACGGTCAGATCGACCTCGCCAACCTGGAAAGCGAACTTCGGCGGCACTCCGCTCGGGAACTCTTGATCGGCAGCTTCTCCGCGGCCAGCAACGTCACGGGGATCGTTTCGGACACCAAAGCGATCTCTGCCTTGCTACATAAGTATGGGGCTCTGTCCTTTTGGGATTTCGCCGCAGCTGCCCCCTACGTCGATATCGAGATGGGCGATAGGGACGACGAGTGGAGGAAGGATGCCGTCTTCATCTCCCCGCACAAGATGATCGGAGGGCCGGGCACTCCGGGCATCCTGGTCGTCCGCAAGGCGCTGCTGACCAACACGGTTCCATCGGTGGTTGGCGGCGGCACGGTTTCCTATGTCAACGCCGATGACCACCGCTACCTCGATGATCCCGTCCATCGCGAGGAGGGTGGCACTCCCGAGATCATCGGCTCGATCCGCGCCGGACTCGTCTTTCAGTTGAAGGAGGCGGTGGGGACCCCCACGATCCGCGCCAAGGAGGTTTCGTTCATCCGCAGGGCTATCGAATCTTGGGAGCAGGATCCCGCCATCGAGATCCTCGGGAACCACGAAGCCGAACGCCTTTCGATCGTATCTTTCGTGATCCGTCACGGATCGCTCTACCTGCATCACAACTTCGTCGTGGCGCTACTCAACGACCTCTTCGGGATCCAATCGCGAGGTGGCTGCTCGTGCGCAGGCCCGTACGGACATCGTTTGCTTGGGATCGACATCGAAACCAGTCATGAATTCGAACGCGAGATCTCGAAGGGATGCGAAGGCATCAAGCCCGGCTGGGTGCGGGTCAACTTCAACTACTTCATCTCCGAGGCGGTGTTTCGATACATCATCGAGGCGGTGCACCTGGTGGCTCGGCACGGTCACCAGCTGCTCCACCACTATCGCTTCGATCCTCCCACCGGTCTTTGGTTGAATCAGGACGGGGTTGCCGAACCTCCCTTGTCATTGCGTGACCTGGATTACTCCGGCGGATCGCTCAGCTGGCCGGCCCACCGGATGACCGAACCCGAAACGCGCCTTGACGAGTACCTCAAGATCGCGAGGCACATCTTCCAAGAGGCCGGCCAAGAGCGGATCGAAGAGTCGCAACCACCGGATGTATCCACAGACTTCGAACACCTGCGATGGTTCCCGCTGCCGGGAGAAAGAACCGAGCTCTAGGAGGTCTTCTCCCACACCATGATGGTGTTGCCCTCTTGCGAGAAGACGAACGCGAGCCGCCATCCGTCTTCGTAGCGTGCGTTCAGCTCTTTGGTGAACGAACCCATGTTTATCGACCCACGATTAACCGTGGCGTCGTAGTGCCCACCCGAACTACCGAGCAATCCCATGTTGCCTCCTTCAAGAAGAAAGGCGAGAGGTTGCCCTCTCGCCTTTCGCTTTCCTACAGATCTTCTAGCGAGCCGAGGCTTCCGACTCGGTGAGATCGATCTCGGGGTGCCTCGCCGCGTAGATGCGCTCTGCATCTCTGCGAGCTCGACGTAGCTCGAGCTGCCTGTGGCTCTCGACAGGGAGCCTCGCTCCGAAGATCTTCTCTTCGAGCTCGTACTTGTTCATCGCCACCCTGGCGAAAACATCGATCGACATCGGCCTGTAGGTCTTCTCGCAGCGATCGCACAACACCACGATATTGCCGATGTGCATTGGGTGTGGAGGCATGAACAACCGTGCCTGAGAATCCTGCTGTCCACACTCCACACAGGTAGAGCCAACCGTTTCCAGGTACAGATCCGCATCGTCGATACGGGATAAGTCGCCCATTCCTCGCCCTCGCTTTCCTTCCGTAGCCACACTGAGTGTCGTTCGCGGGTGGTGTCACAACAAGGGGGTTCGACTACGTATCACTACGTAGAAGGAGGTTTCCCGACAAGGGAGAACCTTGTGGCATGGCTTTCAGGAGAAACCTGGTCGCAGTCGCTGCGGCCGCCATGCTGCTTGGAGGGGTCCCGGCACCGGCGACCTCGGCTCCGTGCGTCCCTTTAGCCGCCCAGACCTTCCGCACCTTCACCGTCGAAACCGTCTTCAACAAGAAGGCCTACAGGGCCGGAGACACCGTCAAGGTCGACGTCACGGTCACTCGACCGGGGCCGGAGGACCCGACGAACAGCGGCATCCCTCTCGATTCCCCCGCCTATCTCCCGGCGAGCGGCGTTTCGGTCACCACTACCTTGACGATCAACCCTCCCTACTACCCCTACGGGGCCGGCGTCACGGACGACGCGGGCAAGGTGAGCTACAAGATCAAGCTGCCCAAGGGTTTCAAGGGTGAGGTGAATGGTCTGACTCAAGCCAGACTGACCACCAATCAGAATGGCCCCGCCTGCACGGAGATCAATGAAGTGGGCTTCGCGTACCACTATCCAGCCTTCACCGTCCGCTAAAGACCTCCAGCTCCCGGCTTCTCCGAAGCTCGTCCCACCGCGGGTATCCTGCGCCGGTAACGCCTTGGCGGCGTGGCCGAGTGGCTTAGGCAAGGGCCTGCAAAGCCCTGTACAGCGGTTCGATTCCGCTCGCCGCCTCGATGGGTCCGTTTGAGACGTTCGGTTCGTCCCGCAAGTCGGGGCCGGATATCAACAGAGTCAAGTAAACTCCCATCTCTGCGGGGGGCGTTAGCTCAGCGGGAGAGCGCTTGCTCGACACGCAAGAGGTCACTGGTTCAATCCCAGTACGCCCCACCCACCGATGAGGCCCTGCTAACGCAGGGCCTCTTTCCATGTACGCGCCTCGCGCTCACGAGCCTGATTGAGGATCGGTCTATGTCTGCAGATACGTTGTCGGCTGCAGCGCAGTCGCTCGTGCAGACCTCCATCCCACTAGAGCCTGCAACCCAGCCCCTGCACCCCAGCCATGGTCAAGCTCGAGCCCGCCGGGGCCAAAGTCGCTGATAACCGAAGAAGATCTTGACCGAGGTGCCGCACACCGTCCCCCAACCGGCACCCAGGGCGAAGCCGGCCAGGGCATCGGTCGGCCATGCCACACCCAGATAGCAGCGGGCGAACCCGATCAGTATGGCGACGATAGTCATCACCGGCCATATCCAACTGATCAGGCGGGTCGGCTGCCGCTCTATCAAGAAGAACGAGACGGCGTACGCGAGGCCCGAAGCAACCGTGGTGTACCCGTCGGGGAAGCCTGCCTCTCGTGGCGGAACGAGGTTGCTCACTCCTGGGCGGCGCAACGTGATGAGTTGTTTGATCAAGTCGTCGAGGATGAAAAGGCCCAGAAGGACCAGCAGGAAGAAGATCGGGAATCGGACATCTCTCGATAGCGCGAAAGACACCACCGCCCCGCCCAACAGGAAGATGACCCCGAAGGCCGTTGACCCGAAAACATTGAGGAGCTTCATCAACGAGGTGAGCCCGCCCGTCCGGAGGTCCACGATGAAATCCAGCACTGGCCGGTCGAAGAAGCGCCTGATGACATTGGGCGCGACCTCTTTGATGATCACGCCCGCCGCCCAGAAAGTGATCACCAGCAGGATGAACCCGCCAACCAGCAGGAAGAACCCCTTCGTCTTGCCGCCTCTCGTAGTGTTCGTCCAGGCTTGCTTCACACCAGCCCCCTTGAACTCGTTGGTCTTCGCCCGCTCGTCGTCGTCCTAATCCCTTAGGGTCGCCCATGATGAGCAAGGACTGGATCGACCGAGACGTAGCCAGAGTTTGGCATGGCTTCACCCAGATGGCTACCTATGCCGACAACGAGCCGGTCATCGTCGAGCGGGCCGAAGGTCACTACTTGATCGGCACCGATGGTAGGCGGTACCTCGACGCCATCTCGTCCCTATGGGTGACGACCCTGGGGCATCGTGTCCCCGAGCTAGACGCTGCTCTCATCGAACAACTCGGCAGGGTCGCCCATTCGACCCTGCTCGGCAATGGCTCGAAGGTCGTCATCGAATTCGCCGAGGCTCTGGGAGAGGTCGTACCGATCCCCGACCCTCACTTCATGTTCGCGTCCGATGGGGCCGCAGCCGTCGAGCAGGCACTCAAGATCGCCTTCCAGTACTGGACGAACCAGGGGGTCCGTGGACGGACGAGCTATCTCGCCTTCGGCGGCGCCTATCACGGCGACACCGTTGGCTCCCTCTCGTTGGGGGCAGACGGGTTCGGTTCGGCGATCTTCGATCCCCTCCGGTTCCCGGTGCTACGGGCCCCCGGATTCGACGCATCCGACTGCATGGCGATCGCCGCCGACATGATCCGCACCGATTCCGAGCGCCTGGCAGCCGTGGTGGTGGAGCCGTACGTGCAGGGCGCTGCCGGTGTCAAGATCCACGACCCCGCGGGTTTCAAGGTCCTCCAACAAGCTTGTGACGAAACCGGCGTTCTGCTGATCTGCGACGAGGTTGCCACTGGGTTCGGACGCACGGGGACGATGTTCGCTTCCCAGCGCTGCGAGCTGACCCCGGACATCATGACCCTTGGGAAAGGGATCACGGGCGGCTATCTCCCTATGTCGGTAACCGTCAGCAACCGCAAGGTCCACGACGCGTTCCTGGGGGAAGACCTTTCCGAGAAGACCTTGTATCACGGACATTCCTACGGCGGAAACGCACTAGCTGCCGCGATCGCCCTAAGGCATCTCCGATTGCTGTCCGAGTGGAGCGTCCTGGACAACGTGGCGAAGCGCAGCGCGCAACTGCAACAACTGCTTTCAGAAAAGGTCTCTCTACTGTCGATCGTTAGAGATGTGCGGGTGGCGGGGCTGATGTGTGGGGTCGAACTGGAGGAGAAACACAAGCGCGGCAGACGTGTCTGTGCAACAGCTGTGCGATCTGGGGTCCTCCTCCGGCCTTTGGGGGACGTGATCGTGATCGTTCCCCTGCTTACGTCGACCGAAGAAGAGATCGAGACCATCGTCGATGTTCTGGCGGATGCGATCTCTCAGGAAGAGGGGCACTGATGTCCTGGCACGAGCACATCAAACGTGCCAATGCCGAAACCGAGCAGCGAGGGCGACGCCGTGTGATCCCGTTCCTAAGAGGAAGTGGTCATCTCTTCACGACCGAAGATGGCCATCGACTGGTTTCCTTCGCTTCGAACGACTATCTGGGATTGGCCACTCATCCAGATGTGGTTGCGGCCGCTCATGGCGCCCTCGACGCCTACGGAAGCGGAGCAGGTTCCGCGCGCCTGATCGTCGGAGCTCGTGAGATCCATCGTGAACTCGAGGAAGAGCTTGCCTCCTTCAAGGGTAGCGAAGAGGCACTTCTCTTTCCCAGTGGCTACTCGGCGAACCTGGGTGTCCTCAGCGCCCTGGGAACCGAGGATGTCCTGATCTGTTCGGACGAGTTGAACCACGCCTCGATAGTTGACGGCTGTCGGTTGGCCCGGGCTCGGGTAGCCGTATTCCCACACCGCAACCTGGATGCACTTGCAGCGCTGCTTACGGGACACGACGGCCCTGCCATCGTGGTGACAGACACCGTCTTCTCGATGGATGGAGACATCGCCCCGCTCGAAGGACTGATCGAGGTTTGCGAACGGCACGGTGCGCTTCTGGTTCTGGACGAGGCACACGCCGTCCTCGGCCCCCACATCCCTGAGGTACCAGGCGTCGGCATACTGCGGGTAGGGACACTTTCTAAGTTCCTCGGGTCGGCGGGCGGCTACGTCACCGGCGACGCGGCATCGATCGAGTTCCTGGTCAACCGAGCACGATCGTTCATCTTCACGACTGCAGGAACCCCTGCCGACGCAGCCAGTGCGTTGGCAGCCCTGCGGATCCTGGGCTCTCCCGAAGGGACCCAGCTCGTTTCCCGGTTGAGGTCATTGGTCGAGCGTGTCGCCCCCGGACATCGCTCACCCATCATCCCTTTCATAGTGGGGTCCGAAGCCGAGGCACTTGCAGCTTCGCAGAGGTTGCGCGAGCGAGGACTGCTGGTCCCGGCCATCCGGCCCCCAAGTGTCCCGGACGGGATGTCCCGGTTGCGCGTGACCCTGTCTGCCGCCCACACCGATGAGCAGGTAGATGATCTCGTGGCGGCTTTGTCGGAGATCGGTGGTGGCTAGGACCTTCTTGGTGACAGGGACCGGGACCGAGGTAGGCAAGACCTGGGTAACCGCAGGGACTATCCACATCCTGCGTCGCCTCGGTCACCACGCCCGGGCGCGCAAGCCGGTGCAGTCCTTCGACCCCGGCACGGGACGCACCGATGCAGAGATCCTTGCCGCAGCATCGGGTGAAGATGCCCATGAAGTTTGCCCACCACATCGCTGGCTGGGTGTTCCCCTCGCTCCGCCGATCGCGGCCGCGCAGCTCGGGGTCGATCCTTTCACCATCGCGGACTTGGTTTCGGAGATCGCAGTACCTCACGATGGCTTCCTCCTTGTTGAGACCGCCGGCGGTGCCCGCTCGCCGCTTGCCGCAGACGGTGACGCCGTCGATCTTGCGGCCGCCCTGCACCCTGAAGCGGTCATCCTCGTTGCCGATGCCAACCTGGGAGCCATCAACGCGGTACGTCTGTCACACGAGGCTTTCGCAAAGTGGCGCGTCATCGTCTTCCTCAATCGCTACGATGAGCGCGACCGAACGCACTTTTCCAACCGGAAGTGGCTCGCTGAGGTCGATGGTTACGACGTAGTGGTCGATTGCGAACAGTTGTCGACCCGGCTTATCCAGGAGGATCGATGAGCAGCGCAAGGCAACTACTCGATGACGCTCGCGTAGCGCTGCTCGACGAGCGTCGAGACCTGAAGCTCGAGGAGCTGTCCGCGCTCGCAGCTCTGGAGGACCAACACATCCCAGCTCTTGCAGCGTTGGCGCACGACGTTCGGATCGAGAGATGTGGTCTCGAGGTCGAAGTGGAAGGGATCCTATCGGCGAAGACCGGTGGATGTCCCGAGGACTGCCACTTCTGCTCACAGTCGTCTCAGTTCTCGGAATCGCCCGTTCGAGCAACCCCCATCTTGAACATGGATGAGATCCTCGAAGCTGCCCGCGAAACCGCGCAGCTTGGGGCTTCGGAATTCTGCATCGTCGTAGCCATGAGAGGGCCAGATCAGCGCATGATCGACCAGGTGATCGAAGCCACCGCCTTGGTCACCCGGGAGGTGGGCATCAACGTCGCAGCCAGCTTGGGGATCCTCACCAAGACACAAGCGAAACAGCTGGCCGCCGGTGGAGTGCACCGCTACAACCACAACCTTGAAACAGCTCGATCCCACTTCCCCGAGATCGTCACAACACACTCATGGGAACAACGCTTCGAGACCTGCACATTGGTACGAGAGGTTGGGATGGAGCTTTGCTGCGGGGCCATCATCGGCCTGGGCGAGACCGACGAGCAGCGCATCGAGCTGATCGGCAACCTGCGGGATGTCGATCCTGCTGAGGTGCCACTGAACTTCCTGAACCCACGGCCCGGTACCCCGTTAGAAGATCGTCCATTGGTCCCCGCTTTGGAAGCGATCAAGTGGATAGCGCTGTTCCGCCTCGGACTGCCTGACGTGATCCTGCGGTATGCCGGGGGCCGCGAGGTGACGTTGCGCGAACTGCAGGTCATGGGGATGACGGCGGGTATCAACGCGCTGATCGTTGGCAACTACCTAACGACCTTGGGCCGAGAGCCTCAGCAGGACCTCAAGATGCTCGACGACCTGAAGATGCCGATCGGGGTCCTCTCCAAGGTCCTTTGAGAGTCCGATGCGCTCTTCCAGCGCTCACGCCGATATGGAGCTGCAGGTGACTCGGGCGTGAAACATTGCGTGTGGTGCGGGAAACCCGGTGACGCCTGCGACGGTAGTTGCAGGCGAGAGCTCGACGCTCCTCGTTACTGCCCCATCTGCGGGAAGAAGCTGATCGCCCAGGTGACGCCCACGGGATACAGCGCCCGCTGCAAGGCACACGGCCCCTTCAGCCAAGGATCGTTGGAGCGTTCTGGGCGAGAATAGCTACGTATAGAACCGCGGCAAGGGCTCGGGTGCAGCGGTCATCATGGTCGCACCGTTCCTCGCTTCTCAGGGTTGTGCGGAACGCTCTGGAACCCCTAGCAACGCGAGAGCCGCGATGACCACACACACGCTCGAGAAGGTTCCGGCCCCGCCGATCCCTCCCCACGAGAACAACGGCTGCGCCACCAGCGCCCCGACAGCCCGGCCCCCGGAGACCATCATCGCGAACCCCGACAACATCCGATCTCGCGACTCGACGGCCATCTCGGACGCGAAGGGGATCGCAGCCACGATCGTGATCTCGAACGCCACGATCCAAACGATCACAACCATCGCGGCCAGCGGGGCCGAGTCGGCGACGTTGAAAGCGATGTAGGCCACCGCGGTAACAATCAGCCCCCACAGGAACATGGCTCGCAATCCGAGCTTGTCTCCTAGGAAAACCACCGCTGCTTGACCCAGAAGCTCGGCTGCCACGATGACAAGTGTGAAGGCCCCGATGCTCGCTACCGAGAAGCCGAATGAGCCCTCGAGCCACTGTCCATAGACGATGAACGGAACCTCAGATGCCAGACTGAACAGCAACACGGCCACGAGAAGCAAAACACGCTCGCGCGTCAGCTTGAGAGGGCGCCTCACGTGCTCGGTTGGCCGGTCCGTCGCTATGCCACGAGCGATAGCGATGGTTCCCAAGGCACACATAACGGCGATCAGAACGAATGGAGCTCGCCAGTTGGTCGCCTCGATGAGCACACCAGAGATCGGCACCGTAACCAAGAGGGCGAAAGCCCATGTGAACTCCGTGATGCCGAAGACGCGGCCCCGCTCGCCGTACGGAACACGATCGCCGAACCATCCCTGCATCGAGATGTCGAAGCCTGGTTTCGCGAACCCCACCATCACGATCCCTATCCCCGCCACCACAAGGCCGGGGGCAGCCGCGGTGAAGAGACACCCCACGGTGCCAAGGGTCATGGTCGCGATCATGAGCAGCCGCCGCCCGCTCTTCTCGGTCGCGCGAGCAACGAAAGGACTCGCGAACCCACCGAGGTTCCTCAGTGCGATCACCGACGACACCGCCGTTGGGGTCACGTCAAGCCCCCGGGCGATCGCCGGGAGGAACGGGTAGACGATACGCAACACGCCGTTAAGGGCGCTTCGAGCGATAAAGGTCGCTACGAGGGCTCTTCTGATCTGGGGTTCCACGGGGTAAGGGTAGAGGCGAGCCGGCGTAACGCAGGGAGATCGGCATGTCCCGAGTCGTCGCGAGGGATCGACTCGGTTACGAAGATCTCCTTCGGCAACTTGTATCGCGCCATCTTTTCGTCAAGGAACGAGCGAAGTTCTGGGAGGCTAAGGCTCTCACCGGGAAGCGGAACCACAACTGCAACCACCTTCTGTCCCCAGTGCTCGTCATCCACTCCGAAAACGACGGCCTCGGCTACGACAGGATGATCGACCAGGAGTCGTTCGACCTCGATCGGCGCCACCTTTTCTCCCCCGGTGATCACGACTCCGTCGGAGCGTCCAAGCACACCGAGCACGCCATTGATGAGCTCACCGACGTCGCCCGTGTCGAACCATCCATCGCGGAACCGCATCTCGGTCAACCCTGGCGCCAACCGGTATCTGGTCATCAGGGTCGGTGACGCTATCTCGATATGCCCTTGGTTGGAGATCCGGACGCGGACTCCCTCTAATGCGATGCCGTCGTAGACCACCCCGCCGCCCGTCTCGGTCGAGCCATAGGTCCGGACCACATCGACGCCTGCTTCACGTGCTCGCTGTAGCAATGCCGGCGGGGTCGCGTCTCCTCCCACCAACACTGCCCGGTAGTGCGATAGATCGATACCTGCATCGAGTGCTCGGCGGAGCTGTGTCGGCACCAACGATACGAGGGTCGCCTCCGCAGATGCCAAGGCACCTAGGTCCGAGGGGTCGGTGAAAAGAGGTTTCTGGCCCAACAACGCCGAACGCACCAGGATCGAGAACCCCGCCACATGGTCAAGCGGGACGCAGCACACCCATCTGTCCGACGCCGTCACGTTCAATCTCTGATGGCAGGCGGCTGCGGCTGCGGCTAGCGCACCGTGTGACAGCTCGACTGCTTTGGGCGCACCCGTTGTCCCCGAGGTGTTGAGAACGACGGCGGTATCCGATGCCACCGGCTCGGCCCCCTCGAGGGGGACCCGTTCGCCGTCCCGCACGTAAACCGACGGCCGGCAGGCCGTAAGGATGCTGCCGATCTCGGGCTTGGGCCGGGAGCTGCGCACCGGCAAGACGGCGTCCCCTGCGGTCCATATGGCCGCCACGTCGCGGCCGAAACGCTCCGGGTCACGCAGTTCCACGGCCACCAGAGCCGGTTGCTGCTCCATGGCTAGTAAGGTACCTGAAACGTTCGAGAGATCACTCAGGAGTGAGCGCTTCTATGGTGCAGTGGAACAAGGTCAAGGACTACCAAGACATCCTCTACGACAAAGCCGAGGGGATCGCCAAGATCACCATCAACCGGCCCGAGGTGCGCAACGCCTTCAGACCGAAGACCCTCTTCGAGCTCTCCGAGGCCTTCAACGACGCCCGCGACGATCCCGAGACCGGCGTGATCATCCTGACCGGCCAAGGACCGGATGCTTTCTGCTCCGGGGGCGACCAGCGGGTCCGAGGCGACGACGGTTACAAGGATGACAAGGGCATCGGTCGTCTCAACGTGTTGGATCTCCAGGTTCAGATCCGGCGAACGCCCAAGCCCGTCATAGCGATGGTGGCCGGTTACGCCATCGGTGGCGGCCACGTCCTTCACGTCGTCTGTGACCTGACGATCGCAGCCGACAACGCTCGATTCGGGCAGACGGGTCCGAAGGTAGGTTCGTTCGACGGCGGCTACGGAGCAGGACTTCTCGCTCGGATGGTCGGGCAGAAGAAGGCGAGAGAGATCTGGTACCTGTGCGAGCAGTACGACGCCCAGGAGGCCCTCTCGATGGGTCTCGTCAACAAGGTCGTCCCACTCGACGAACTCGAAACGGAGACCGTGAAGTGGGCCAAGCGGATCCTCGAGATGAGTCCACTAGCACTCCGCCTGCTGAAGGCATCCTTCAACGCTGATACGGACGGCTTGGCAGGCGTTCAGCAGCTCGCCGGCGATGCCACGCTGCTGTACTACCTCAGCGAGGAAGCTCAGGAAGGACGCAACGCGTACATCGAGAAGCGCAAGCCGCGTTTCGACAGGTTTCCAAAGCGCCCGTGAGTATCGAAAGGTGAAGGTGTGGCTCTCTGCGGCCCGGCCTCGCACGCTCTCGGCCGCGATCGCACCGGTAGCTGTTGGGACGGCTGCTGCGGAGGAGTTCATCGCGTGGCGCTTGATAGCCGCGCTGGTCGTCTCCCTCGCGTTGCAGATCGCCGTCAATCTCGCCAACGATCTCTTCGACGCAAACAGAGGCGTCGATACGGATGCGCGCGTTGGACCCGTTAGAGCAACCGCTGCAGGCCTGGTGACTCCGACCCAGATGAAGATCGCGATCGGGCTCTCCTTCGTCGTCGCAGGTGTTGCCGGAACCGCTCTGGCTGCAGCCGCAGGATGGGAACTGTTAGCTGTGGGCGCGGTATCGCTCGTCGCGGCACTGGCCTACTCGGGGGGGCCGAAGCCCTACGCCTCTCATGGGTTGGGTGAACTCTTCGTCTTCATCTTCTTCGGACTGGTGGCGACCGTGGGGTCAACCTACGTGCAAGACGAAACCGTGAGCCGCCTCGCGTACGTCGCAGCGGTGCCGGTGGGCCTGCTTGCCACCGCGATCCTCGTGGTCAACAACTTGCGGGACATCGAGACAGACGCTCGAGCGAACAAGCGAACCTTGGCCGTCCGGATCGGTGAGAGCCGCACACGCTCCCTCTTTCAGGCACTAGTGATACTTGCCTTCATCGATACGTTGGCAGTTGTGGGCATCACCTCTAGCGCGCTGCCGGCATTGGCGCTTATCGCGGCCCCCCTAGCGGTCCGCCCGGTCAGCATGGTGATGAACTCGAACGAACCCAGTGAGTTGATCGAAGCTCTCGGCGCGACGGCCCGGCTTCAACTCGTCTATTCGCTCTTGCTGGCAGTGGGGCTATGGGCATGGAACTGATCGCTTTCCGCATCCCGATGAAAGTGCGCTTCCGCGGCGTTTCCGAGCGCTGTGGCGTTCTGATCGGCGGGCGGGCCGGTTGGGGTGAGTTCTCCCCTTTCCCCGAATACCCACCAAGTGTGGCCGCTCGCTGGGCGCGAGCCGCGCTAGCTGCCGCCAACGATGGCTGGCCACGACCACTTCGCAAGCGTATCCCTGTCAACGCGACGATCCCGGCGGTCGGTCCTGAGCTGGCGTACGAGATGGCGCGCTCGTCTGGCTGCAAGACGGCAAAGGTGAAAGTTGCCGAAGGAGATGACATGGGTCGCGTCGAGGCGGTGCGGGAGGCACTAGGACCGGACGGCAGTATCCGGGTCGATGCCAACGGCATGTGGGACACCGATCAAGCGGTCCGAAACATCCGGAATCTCGCCCGATTCACCCTCGAATACGTCGAGCAACCTGTAGCAACGCTCGATGAGATGGCTTCGGTGCGCAGACAGGTAGATGTCCCCCTCGCGGCGGATGAATCCGTTCGCAATGCCGAAGATCCTTTGAGGATCGCCGGGCTGGAGGCTGCCGACATCGTCGTACTCAAGGTTCAACCCCTAGGTGGGGTCCAGCGATGTTTAGAGGTCGCACATGCGTGCGGGCTGCCGGTGGTGGTCAGCAGCGCAGTCGAGACGTCGATCGGGCTTGCTTCGGGCTTGGCCCTGGCGGCCGCTCTAGAGGAGTTGCCCTACGCATGCGGTCTCAATACGCTCTCGCTCCTCGAAGGCGACTTAGCCGACAAGCCTTTCGTCGCCCTTAACGGAGAGATCGCCGTGCGCCGGCCCGAGGTCGATCCGGAGTTGGCCGACCGCTACGCGCCGCCGGTGGAGCTGGAACGAGAGCTGAAGGCCCGCTTGCACGAGGCGATGGAGGCCCTTGGCTGATGGGACTGTCTCCAGCAGAACTCATGGCGCACACGCTCGTCGATGAACTCGTGCGCCACGGGGTCGGTCACGCCTGCATCTCGCCCGGAGCGCGTTCGGGTCCCCTTGCGCTCGCGTGCGCGCGCCACACCGGGGTCTCCACGCACGTGGTGCTCGATGAACGATCTGCTGCCTTCGTTGCACTGGGTATCGGCAAGGCGACGGGAACCCCGGCCTTGGTGGTCTGCACGTCCGGCACTGCCGCCGCTAACCTGAGCCCAGCCGTCGTCGAAGCCGACCGCTGGCGGGTTCCCTTGATCGTCCTCACCGCGGACCGCCCTCCCGAACTCCGCGCCACCGGCGCCCATCAAACGATCGATCAGATACATATGTTCGGAGGGTGGGTGCGGTGGTTCACAGAGGTGGGGGTGGCCGAAGGCCAGATCGGTGATTCCGCTGATTCATACTGGCGCTCGCTGGCCGGACGAGCGGTTAGTGAAAGCACCGGCTCGCCTTCCGGTCCCGTGCACCTCAACCTCGCCATGCGTGAGCCTCTGATCGGAGGCCCACACGAAGCTGCCACTCCATCGTCGGCAGGACCTCGAACCGCCCTGCATGGGCTTGCCGCTGAAGTCGACCTTGATGATCTAGCCACCCAACTGACGGGGTACGAGCGCGGTCTGATAGTTGCCGGCGCGACTTCAGAGCCGATCCCGGCCGCCGCCGAACTCGCCAGCCATCTTGAGTGGCCACTGCTGGCCGATCCGCTCTCTGGTTGCCGTGCACGATCAGGAACGATCTGTGCATACGACTCTCTGGTGCGGGATGAGACTTTCGCTCGCTCCCACGCACCCGAGGTCGTGATCCGGGTCGGCGCACTCGATACGAGCAAAGCACTGGCGGCATTCTTGGCGCGTGCAGAGTTCCAGGTACTTATCGACCCAGACGGTTGGTGGTTGGACTCGCGTCGATCCATCACCGATCTCGTTACGGCCGACCCCAACACAGCACTTCAAACACTTCTGGGGCTGATGGGTCCGAGGGACCCCGAGCCCTGGCTGAACTCATGGGAGCGAGCCGAGACATCGGTGCAAGAGCTATACGACAACGAACTGACTACACCGAGCGAACCGGCCATCGCTCGCACGATCGCAAGGGCCATACCCCCCGGCGGCCTGCTCGTCGTCGGGGCATCCATGCCGATCCGCGACCTGGAGTGGTACTCGGCCCCCCCGGCTCCCCTGCGGGTGTTTGCCAATCGCGGCGCCAACGGCATCGACGGTTTCGTTTCTACCTCGGTGGGGGTTGCTCTCGGATCCCGCGAGCCGGTCGTGGCGCTCTGCGGAGATCTCACGATGCTTCACGACTCCAATGGATTGCTGATCGATCACGACGCCGACGTCACCTTCGTCGTCATCAACAACTCGGGCGGTGGCATCTTCAGCTTCTTCGATCAGGGCATCGAGCCCGAGCACTTCGAAACCCTCTACGGCACGCCTCAGCATCGTGACTTCGCAGCGCTTGCAGCCTTCCATGGACTCGAGTATTGCCTCGCTCACAACCTTGACGACTTGGCGGCATCGCTGAAAGGCACCGGCGTCCGCATCGTCGAGGTTCGCACCGATCGCGCCGACAATGTCGCCACGCATCGAACCCTGAACGCGAAAGTGGCGGAGGCCCTGGCGAGCCTCCGCCACCGCTAGGTGGTCGCCTTCCTAGAAGCCGATCTGCGAGAAGAGAGAGATGGTCTTCTCAAGGACGGCGTCACCGACACATTTGTCGATGGCATACGAGTCCTCGTAATTGACCAGCACGTAGCCCTTGATCGGGTCGGCAAAGCCAAGACCCTGTTGTGCCACCTGGCTCATCTCGAAGCTCTGCGGCATGTACCCAAGGGCGTCGCCTGCCTGCCCGACAGGCATCGTCACGATCGCTCCCGACTTCTCCTTGATGGTGTTGGAGACGTTCGAGAAGATCTCACCGGGAGCTGCCGAGATGGCGAAAGCGTTTCCGATGCGAGCAGCACTAACGGGCAACTCTACCGACATCGCAGAAGCGGACACACATTGCGCCTTGTTGGGATCCTTACCGGTGCGGATCTCTGCCGGCATCTCCAAGAAGCGGCGGTCGAAGAACCCGGGTGCCCCCAAAGCGGTCAAGGGAACATTCGTTACCGGGTGTGACCAAGTCGTACGCGCCACCCCGACCTCGGTCTTCTGGAGCGTCATCCCCCCACCGACTCCGGGGATCAGTCCGGCCAGATCACGACCCATGAACTCGCTACCTTCGCCTTCATATGCAGGAAGGGGGTGTCGAGGAGAGATGTTCCCCAGGCCCGTCATGAAGAGCAGGCCCACGCCTCCGAAACGTTGCTCGACGGTGCGCTCGAAGAGACCGGGCCAGTCTGCGTGGCCCACACCGTTGTCGGCGTCCCGGGTGACGGGATGAGCGGCATAGGCCCCGATCGTGAACACCGTCTCCGGCTGGGATGGGTGCGGCTGGCCACTTCCGGCGTTGACCGCCACCGCGCGGAGCCATGTCAGTTCCTGTTCCTCGGCGCTTCGGTAGGTCGAGCGCCGCTCGCTGTTGAAACCCCGAGCTAGTTCCTCACCCGTCTCGAGCACCGCCAGGCGCATCGACGTCACCGCTTCAGTGATCGACTTGCGGATCGCGTCCGAGACTTGCTTCATGTACCAGTCGGGAACGAAACCCCAGCCTCCGATGAAATCAGGCGAGGTGTGGCTATGTGTCGACGCGATAACTATGCCTGCCGGGTCGATCCCAAGTTCTCCGGCGATCGAGGATGAGAGCTGCTTGATGCCACAGTCACTGCACTTGTTCTTGTAATCCCAGAAGTAGCCTTCGCCGTCGATGATGGTGGTCACGAGAGTCTTGCCGTTGGGGCCTCTGACAGCGGCGCTACGCACCCAGAAGCCCGTCTCATCGATCGAAGTGATGGGGTTCATGGGACCTATGCCATAGCCGCCCATGTAGATGCAGTTGGGATTCTCGGGCCACGGTGAACCAGCGGATGCCAAGTGAGCACCCGACCCCGGGAGCTGATCGACGATGTCCTCCGACAAGGTCGCGCACTTGGCTCGGTCTGTCTCCCAGGTGCCGCCGTAGTCCCCCGGCCGCGGCTCGATCGAGATCTTCGAAGCACCGGCGAGAACGGATCCGGGGGGCGGGTTCTGACCGGGGAGCACTTGAACCGGTGCCTGAGGCGTCTCGTCGTCATCGTCGTCATCGTGGTCATCGTCGTCATCGTGGTCCCCGGTCGAGTCCTGGCCGGTGATGCTCTGGGTGGGGTCTTGCGCACCAACGGGAACGAGCCCAGAACCCGCCCAGGCCAGGCCGACCGAAAGTACCCCGACGATCAGGGACGAGAACAGGTAACGCAAGGCGCCTCTCATGGCGGAGTAACTCCTTGTGCAAGGGGAAAGGGCACACCCCCACTTAGGGGTTGAGTGTCAGGTTCGCCATCCTTTGTCCGATTCCCTGCGTTCTGTTAACAGAAACGGCCAACCGTTGGCGGGTTTCGTTAACAGAACGGTTAGCCGAGCTCTCTGCCGAGGGCGGACATGACCGCGTGGAACTTCACCCTGGTCTCTTCGAGCTCCTCTTCGGGCTCGGAAGCAGCGACGATCCCACCACCGGCGAACAGCCGCCCGCGGGTGCCATCTATCTCGGCGCATCGCAGGGCTATCCCCCACTGCCCGTCACCGTTCGGGGCGGTCCAACCCACAGGTCCTGCATACCGAGCGCGATTCAAACCTTCCAGCGAACGGATGGCCTGAGCCGCCTCGGCCCGCGGGGTTCCGCAAACCGCGGCCGTTGGATGCAAGGCGGAGACGATCGCCAGCGACGATGCGCTGGCGGGCACCGTCGCCGTTATCTTCGTGGCGATGTGTTGGACGTTGGCCAGTTTCAAAAGATGAGGCGGCTCGACGACCACGCCCTCGGCGATCTCTTCCAGTACCTCCGTGACGGAGTCGACGGCGAGGATGTGCTCATCGCGATCCTTCTCACTCGCCAGCAATGCATCGCCGATCGATCGGTCATCAGGGCCGTCGGCCCGGGGGGCGCTGCCAGCCAGGACCAACGATGTGATCTGGCTGCCTCGTTTACCGAGCAGCAATTCCGGCGTGGCCCCCAAGAAGCCGTCCACCGCGAACGTGTAGCACTCCGCGAACCGGCGCGACAAACGTCTCAAGATGGAGCGAACGTCAAAGGGCGTCTTCGACCAGATGTGGATGTCGCGGGCAAGAACCACTTTGCGAAGATCGGTGCCCTGGATCTGCTTCACGGCGCGAGCCACAGCATCGATCCAGTCGAGTTCCGAAACCGATGAGCCGGCATAGCGGACCTCGAATGGCGAGGTCTCGTAGGTCCGGATCTCGGGTCGTTGCTCACCGAGATAGGTGAGCCAAGACGTGCCCGCGCGGCGTCCGACTAGGGTACTCGGCACGGCTACCACCGACCCGGGGATCTCGTCGTCGAAAGTGAAGCTCGCGAAAGCCACCGGCGGATGCTGGGGCTCCACCCCATCGAGCGAACCGAAGAACTCGCTCAACTCGTGCTCGGCACGTTCGAACCTGCCGGGGCCCGTACCAGGCTCGATCCGAAGAGCGTCGTCCCAACCCGCGTAGCCTTCTCCGTATCGCGACCAGAGATACCCGCGGGGGTCGGCGAGACACGAGGTGAGGTCGACGGGGGCACCTAGGGGATGAACGGAAGCCTTCACCTAATTGCTCCTTGTTGCAGTGATGAGTTGAGCAGCCCCCATACCCAGCGAGCGAACCGCAACCTCTTCGAACCCAGCTTTGTTGAGCATCAACTTGAGGTCATCGGTCGGCGGCAGATAAGCCACCGACTCCGGGAGGTAACGGTAAGCGTCCTTGTCCGAAAGCAACCCACCGATCATCGGAACGATCTTGTTGAAATAGAAGGAGTGCCCGGCCTGCAACACCTTGGAGTTCGGCCGGGCAACCTCGATGATCGCGATGCGGCCACGCGGCGTGGTTACGCGGGCGAACTCGGCGAACAGTTCGCCGATATCCACGACATTGCGAAGAGCGAATCCACAGGTCACGCCATACAGGGAGCCGTCACGCAACGGCAGCTTCGATCCGTCTGATTGAACCAGCGGGGCGGTCGTGGTCGCGCTCGTAAGCATCCCGTAGGACAGATCGAAGCCAACGGCAACCCCGCCCTGGGCCTGTACCTCCCGGCAGAGGTCACCGGTCCCACAAGCCACGTCGCCCACGATCGCACCTGGTTCCAGTCGCAGAAGAGCCACCGCCCGCCGGCGCCAGCCCGAATCCATGCCGAAGGTCATGATCCTGTTGACGAGGTCGTAACGAGGCGCGATCCGATCGAACATCTCGCGCACCTGGGTGGCTTTCTCCCCCTTCGATGGAAGTGTCACGAGCCGAGTCTCTGGCTTGCCTGGACGGCCTCGATCTCCTGTGCACTGCCCTCTGCCTCGATGCGAGCTTGTGCCTCGGCCAGCAGGACCCTTTCGAAATGGTGTGCCACTAGAGATGTCGTGGCAGGAAGCATCTTTCGGAACGCGTCGACCAGCTTCGTGGCAGCATCGGACTCGGACGTCGCTTGAGCACGGATCGGATCGCGGACGAAGGAAAGGAACATCTCGACGGCTTGAGAAGCGACGGTACGCATCGCCTCGTCATGCTGGCGCGCGAGGGCAAGCAATTCGGAGAGTGGCAATCCTGCTTGCAAGAGTTCCAGGCCGCTCGCTACCACCTTGATGTCCGCGGTGGTGTAACGAGCCTCACCGCCAACCTTGTTCGACACCAACAATCCCTCGCGCTCGATCGCTTCGAGCAGCGCGGGCGTGACGCCGGTCGCTTCGGCAACCTCATCCAAGGTCAGCAGCCGGTCCCCCGGCGGATCGCTCAGAACCGCTTGCACCAGTGCCTGGTCGGCGGCGTCGATGTCACCGTCCAGCAGTGCCCTGATCGACCCCAAGGTGAAACCTTTCTCTTTCAACTCGCGGATGCGGCCGAGGCGCTCGAGATGCTCCTCGCCGTACCAGGCCACGCGGCCTTCGCGTTGTGGTTGGGTCAGCAGACCCTTGGATTGATAGAAGCGGATCGTGTCCACGCTGACGCCCGCCCGTGTCGCCAGTGCGTCCACTCGATATCTCATGAGCAACAACTCTACGAGTGATCGCTCGATTTATCGAGCCGGACGGCTACCCCGCCAATGAACGAGCGGTGGCACGGCTCTGGGCCACCCAGCCAAGGAGTTCCTCGAGGAGCAGGTAGTTGATGATGCGGTCTTTGGGGATGCCGGCGGATGCTGCCGCGGCAAGCGAAAGATCGACGTTGTAAAGCTCGCCGATGGAGTGGGCATCCGTCCCGATCGAGAACATCACCGGGTAGGTAGCTGCCACCTGAAGCATGTCGATCGAGAAGTCCTGTCGATTGGGTTGCGCGTTTATCTCGAATGCCTTGTTGTAGCGGGCCCCCTCTTCGAGCGCCGCCTTCCAGTCGGCTTGCACCCCTTTGCGCACACCGAACATCCGTCCTTGAGGGTGTCCGATGATCTGCACCTCCGGATGGCGCACCGCGCGCATGACCCGATCGGTTTGGTCGGCTTGAACGCGCAACTTCGAGTGGAACGAACCGACGCAGATGTCCAATTGCTGGAGCACGTCGTACTCCATGTCGACTTCGCCGTCGGTGCCGAAGTTCAACTCGATGCTCCTAAGGACACGGAAATCCGTATCCATCTCAGCCAATCGTTCGTTCAGATCATCGATCTCTTTGATCTGGCCGGCGAGTCGTTCTTCATTCATGCCCCCCGCGATCCGCAGACCCTTGCTGTGATCGGTGATCGAGATGTAGTCGTAGTCGAGCTCCAACGCGGCTTTCGCCATCCCAGCGATCGGTTCGGTTCCATCGGAGTAGGTCGAATGCATCTGCAGATCCCCGCGTAGCCCTTGCCGATACTCGGGATGGTCGTCGAGCACGGTCTGTGCGCCTGCGAAGGTGTTGAAGCCGGTTCGCAATTCGTCGGGCTCGGCGAGTTCGGGCGGGTCCTCCAGCCACTCGGTGATCTGACGCGCGACCCACGGTCCCACCGCCGGGAACTCGGTCAGCGAACGCCCGGCGGCGACTACCGCTGCGGCCTCTTGCGGCCACACGAGGGCATACCGCCCCGCTCGTCGCAGAGCCTTGGCCTTGTTCTCCGTGTACTCGAAGGAGGCCCCATAGAGGAGGTCGGCGAGTCTGGCGTTGGAAAGCGGCATCGGCCCAATCTACCCATGCCTGTGAGGCGGGCATCATTGGGAGATGGAGCTTGCGGTGATGCCCCCGGTCGAACCGATGCTGGCGAAGTTGCAACCCGATATCCCCATCGGTGACGGATGGCTCTACGAACCGAAGTGGGATGGGTTCAGGGCGATCGTTTACCGGGACGGGGACGAGGTTCACATCGGCTCGCGCGATCGCAAGCCATTGGAACGCTACTTCCCGGAGATGATCGCTGTGTTGAAGCTGGCGTTGCCGAAGCGCTGCGTCCTCGATGGGGAGCTCGTCATCGCAACGCCCGCGGGCGTGGATTTCGACGCATTGCAGATGCGCATCCATCCTGCAGAGTCACGGGTACGCATGCTGTCGCAAGAGATCCCGGCCACTTACATCGCCTTCGATCTCCTCGCTTTGAACTCCATAGATCTGATGGGACAACCTGCTCATGAGCGTAGGACGGCCCTTGAGAAGCTGCTGCCCGTGGCGAGCACGACCGAGGTCCCCGAGCCACTGACGGTCCTGATGACCCCTCAGACCGATGATGCCGGGTTGGGCCGGGAGTGGTTCGAAGGGCTGGAGGCATGGGGCCTGGACGGTTTGATCGCCAAGCAGCGCGACTCGGCCTACTCACCGGGCAAGCGCACCATGATCAAGATCAAGCACAAGCGGACGGCAGATTGCGTAGTGGGTGGATATCGGCTCAGCAAGACCAAGGATGGGATCGGTTCTTTGTTGCTCGGCGTCTACGACGAGGAAGGGATCTTTCACTACGTCGGGCACAGCTCGTCGTTCAAAGCAGCAGAGCGCCGGGAGCTGCTCGCCCAACTTCAAGAGCTGCGAAACGATGCCTCTTTCGGCGATGGGCGAACCCCGGGGGGGCCGAGCCGATGGACCGGCACTCGCGACCTGTCATGGACGCCTATCGAGCAAGTGCTCGTCTGTGAGGTCTCTTACGACCACATGCAGGGAGATCGCTTCCGACACGCGGCGACGTTCATACGCTGGCGCGACGACAAGACGCCGCAGGAGTGCACCTTCGAACAGTTGAGGACCTAGTTCTGAGTCTTCCTGCGACGTGAAGGCTGCACGCGGGGCGGCTCGTTGCCTGCTTTCGGAAAGTTCGGTGGCCAGGGCGCATCGCTCAAGCCTCCGGCTTCGTCGGTTCGGGCGAGTTCCAGCAAAGAGTCGAGGTTGTAAGCAACATCGTCGATCCCTTCTGCAGGGTCACCGATCCGCGCCACCCGGTCTGGGACCGTCGCGACCGTGAACGCCTCGGGGTCCACGTCGGGTACCTCATCCCACGTGATCGGCGTCGAAACCCGGGCCTCACCTGTGGCTCTGACCCCATAGCCACAGGCGATCGTCCTGTCTCGGGCGTTCTGGTTGTAGTCCAAGAACACGCCAACGCGTTCTTCCTTCCACCACGCCGTGGTCGCAACCCCATCGGAGCGGCGCTCGACCTCTCTCGAGAGTGCCAATGCAGCCCGGCGCACACCCGTGAAATCGTGTTTGGGTTCGATGCGAACGTAGATGTGGATGCCCCGCTTGCCTGATGTCTTGGGCCATCCCACCAATCCATGATCGGCGAGAGTGTCCCGCGTCAACAGAGCGATGTCTTTAACGTCTTGCCATGGGATGCCGGGGGTCGGATCGAGATCGATCCTCAACTCATCCGGATGGTCGAGATCGTTATCACGCACCGGCCATGGGTTCATCCCGAGGCAACCGAGATTGATAGCCCAGAGCAGATGAGCAAGGTCGTGGATCACCAGCATCGTGGCCGACCGACCCGATGGGAACCTGACGGTAGCCGAACGGATCCACTCAGGGCGTGACTGCGGGAGGCGCTTCTGCCAGAAGGCTTCGCCCGCATACCCGTCGGGAAACCGGTGCATGGTCGTCGGTCTGTCACGGCATGCTCGCACTGCGGCTTCACCAACACTTACGTAGTAATCGACGAGGTCGAGCTTGGTGATCCCGGGGAAGAACGATTTACGCGGATTCGAGATCTTGACCTCTTGGCCCGACGCCTCTATGTGGGCCACTTCACTCATCGTGCTTCTCCCAATATCTCTGCGATGCGACGCGGTCGCTCAAGATCCACGAACTCGTCCAACGGAACCGATGACCGGGCGGACCAGTTCCATCCCCCCGAGGTGCCAGGCTGATTGACGCGTTCAACAGTTTCCAGAGCATCGTCGATCGCCACCGTAACGACCGCCGCGTCGCAGTGAGACAGCAATCGACAAGACGCATCGACGACCTCTCCGACGGTGGCATCTAAAGAGATACCCATATGGCGGCGGATCCGATCAAGGATCGCTTCGGCGAACGCGACGTTCGGAGCCACTCCAGCGACCGCCTGTGCTTGAAGATCGCTTCCGGTCCACAAGCCCGCCGTCGTCGGCAAGTCATGAGTGTTCGCCGAGGCCATCGAGAGGTGCTGCAACTCGTTCAGGTCGTCGACGAACCACAACAACTTGCAAGACAGGATGTTCCGCTCCGCCATCGCCTCTCTTACGCCCTCTTCGACCGTGCCGAGATCCTCTCCGATGACAAAGGCACCCGCCCGCTGCGACTCCAACGCCAAGACCTGCAGGAGAACATCCGCCGGATACCGCACATAGGCGCCGGTGGCGGCGGTTTCCCCCTGTGGAACCCAGTACAGCCGGAAAAGACTCATGACGTGATCGAGGCGCACTCCGGCGGCGTGACGCATGCTGAGCCGCACCATCTGAACGAAAGCTTCGAAGTCATCTTCCTCCAGTCCCACCGGGTCGAAGCCGGTCACACCCCACTGCTGGCCGTCGATGTTGTAGTCATCGGGAGGGGCCCCGACCGACGCGCCCCTCACGAACGATCGCGGCCAGATCCAGGCATCCGCTCCGGATGGGTCCACTCCTACAGCAAGGTCATTGATCAATCCGATTTCCCCGGCTGCGTTCGCGAACTGGATATCCAGGTGCCACTGCAACCAGGAATGGAAGCGAACCCTGGAGGCGTTGTCGGCAGCGAAGCGACGCACCGCCGCCGAATCGCGGTCTCTGAACTCCGGTGGCCACGTCCGCCACCCCGTCCCGAACTCCTCGGCGAGCGCACAGAACACTGAGAAGTCCTTCAAAGGTGCCCCCATCTCCTCTACGAAGTCGTTGAAGGCAGGGTCGTGGGCGAACCTCGTGTACAGGATCTCAAGAGCCTTGCTCTTTCGAGCCCACACGTCGTTGCGCTGCACGCGCTCGGTCTCGGAAAGAGCCCGGCCTTCGGCCGCAAGTCTCTCGACGTCGGAGATCTCGCGTGCCCCAGGGATGTCTTCGATCCGCAGATAGATCGGGTTCTTGAAGCACCGAGACGAAGGGAAGTAGGGACTCGGTTCTTGCTCGGCAAGTGGCAAGGCCGCGTGCAGAGGATTCAGCAGGGCAACAGTGGCCCCCTCGGCCCGTGCCCAAGCTCCAAAGGTTCGAAGATCACCGAGGTCACCGATCCCCCAGCTAGCGTGGGACCACAAGGCATAGAGCTGGAGAGCCCACCCCCACACCTTGAAAGACTTCGGCAGGTAGCAGCGACGCGGGGCAACGATCACCATCGCGCTTTTCGAACGATCTCGAAGCTGGTGGTACCCGGGTTCGATGTCCTCGGGCAACTCGGTGATATTCGCAAGGACCCCTCCGCCTTCCAGCTCGAGGTCTCCCTCGAAGGGCAGCTGCGCCGGCTCACCCTCGAAAGCGAGCACGACAGACCTCGATCTCGCGTCGGTACGGAATACGGCCTTGAGCCTCGCGATCGTCTCGGGCATGACCTCTACCGGCTCACCTCGATAGTCGAGGTAACCGGCTTCGATCTGGGGTCCGCGGTTTCCGCTGCGCATCCCGGATAGGAAACCACCGCCAGCGGGGTACCCGATGCACTACCGGGCAACCGAAGACAGGGTGGATGGCCCCGAAATGTCCGGAACCGGCATGTACGCAATACGCGCAACCCCATTGTGCCGGTGTGCCGGGGCGGCCACGATGCGGACATGGCAGAGATAGTCCTGGCGAGGCACGACATCGCGGCGATCGAGGCGGCCATCGACGACCTCGACCCGTCCACGCACGAGCTGCTGGTCTCCCAGCGAGTGCTGCTCGGCGAGAGCGACTGGGAATTCGCCGTGACCTACATCCGCCAGCGCATCCGTTCTGCCCTCGAACTGGAGATGATGGCTCGATGTCTCGCCGACAAGGCCGTTGCCTTGAATCTCTGCGACCGCAGGGGGGCCGAGCACTTCTTGCGATCCAAGTCATGGACCCACAACTTCAGCGTCTCCCAGACCACCGACGAATACTTCGCCGCTTTGTCCTCGGCTCACGAAGGCCGGTTGGGCCGGGCGCTGGATGCCCTGATCTTGATCGCGAAGGATCAGATGTTTGGCACCCTCGATGAGGAATACGAACGTCTCTTGAACCCTCGGTAGTTGTTCGAGCGGGTCTCCCGTCACGTCTGTAGGCTGCAGGCTGGCCACCACGGGGAGGGTTCATGGCACACAGAGCGGCCCCTGACGTCGGCGTCAGGGTCACAGAGCCAACCGATGACATGTCGCCATTCGAGGCGGCGAGCTACTTCTTTCACAATGCTGCCGACCGGGTGCAACTCCGCGACGAAGTGCGCGAGGTATTGGCCACCTGCTACCGGGAACTTGCGGTACAGATCCCTGTGCGTATGGACGACGGAAGGATGGCCGTGTTCCGCGGCTATCGGATCCAGCACAACGGTGCACGCGGCCCCTACAAGGGCGGGATCAGATTCCATGAGTCGGCCGACCTGGACGAGGTTCGGGCGCTGGCTGCGCTGATGACCTGGAAGAACGCTTTGATCGATGTCCCGTTCGGTGGCGCCAAGGGCGGCGTTCAGTGCGAGCCCGGCTTGATGTCCGAAAGTGAGATGGAGCGACTCACGCGTCGCTTCACCTCGATGATCTCTTATGTGATCGGCGTCAACCGAGACATCCCGGCCCCCGATATGGGTACCAACGCTCAGACCATGGCCTGGATGATGGATGAGTACGGACGCAAGAACGGTTACACCCCCGGCATCGTTACAGGCAAGCCGGTCGAACTGGGTGGATCACCCGGACGTGAGGAAGCCACCGGGCGGGGCGTAGTGATCTGCGCGGTCCACGCGGCAAAGAAGTCGGGCAAGGACTTCTCACAGATGTCGGTGGCGATCCAGGGCTTCGGCAATGTCGGGTTCTGGACTGCCCACATCGCCGCTGAGATGGGCGCAAAGGTCGTCGCCATCTCCGATGTTGGCGGAGGGACACACAACCCCGATGGCATCGACCTCGGCGCGGTGCGCAAACATCTACAAGACGGAGGTCTATCCGTCGCAAGCTTCCCAGGCGGCGAAGAGATCTCGAATCAGGCTCTTCTGGAGCTTGAGTGCGACATGCTGATCCCGGCCGCTATCCAGGGAGTCATCAACGGTGCCAACGCAGACCGCATCCGGGCGGACATCATCGTTGAGGCCGCGAACGGTCCGACGACACCCGTGGCCGACAACATCCTTCACCAGAAGGGAAAGATGGTCGTGCCGGACATCCTTTGCAACTCTGGAGGAGTGACCGTCTCGTATTTCGAATGGGTGCAGAACATCCAGCAGTTCCGCTGGGAACTGAGCCGCGTGAACGATGAATTGACCAAGAAGATGGTCTTCGCAACCGACGCGGTGATGGAACTAGCCGCGGACAAGAACCTCAGTCTTAGGGACGCCGCCTTCAACATCGCCGTCGAACGGGTTGCTTTCGCAGCCCACCTGCGAGGCTACATCTAGAGACTCGTCAGTTCCTCGGCGAGAGCGAGCATCGATCCAAGACCCAGCTGCGCCTCCAGTCTGTAGGTGATGTCCCCGTCCTGCCATAGCAGCACCTTGCCTGCCAGGCGTTGCGTGTCGGTGCGCGGTTGACCCTCTGCGTCAACCAGGTAGACCACATGTTCAACCGGGATGAAGTAACCCTCAGCTCCATTCACCTTTACGGGACGTATCTCGGAGGTTTGCTTCTGCACGTTTGGCTCGAACGATCCTTGGAACTGGCTGAACAACGCTCCTACACCTTCGACCTGGGTTTGCGGCAAACGACGGGACGGGCGATACGAGAAGGTCACTAGGGTGTCGCGGAGGTAGATCTCGTCGGGGGGGCCGAGACTCGTCGGGTACACCAGATCCAGATCCACGAGATCACCGATCTCACCTGCTCCTACCAGTTCGCCGAGATCGAGTTCGAGTGCTTTGGGGTCTGGGGAAGGAACTCGGGGGTTCAGGGAAGGAAGCTGCTCCCGAACTTCGATCGCGATGCCGTCAACACCGAAGAGGTCGGCGACAGCACGTCTGGGCGAAGGCAGAACCGACAACACGGCAGCCACCGCGACCGCTGCAGCAACGGCGACCCAACGGAAGCGGCTCAGTAAAGGCGCCCGGGGGGTCCCCTTCAGCGACTCGCGAAGTCTGTGCGTGACGACACCCGACAGATCCGAATCCGGCACCTCGATGTGTCGGCCGAGATCGGCCAGGGCGAAATCTAGGTCCATGATCCCTCTTTCTCTAGTACGTGCCGAAGTTTCTTCACTGCTCGGGAGACGCGTGACTTCACAGTTCCTTTGGGTATCCCGAGCACCTCTGACATCTCGGCTTCACCCAGCCCGGCGAAGAACCGCAGGGAGATAGCCACACGATCGGCTTCGGGCAAGGCATCGACTTTCTCCAGCAGTCGCTCGCGCGATTGCTTCTCGATCAGAGCCTCCTCGGGGGAAGGGGCCGCCTCCCCCGAGGGACTCGCCTGAGCCGAGCGCAGCACCAGAGCCTGCTTGCGAACCTCAGAGCGGATCCGGTTGCGCGCCTCGTTGGCGACGATCCGCAGCAGCCAGGGACGGAACGGAGACCCATCGCGGAACCGGTCGAGCGCGTAGAAAGCCTTCACGAACGCCTCCTGGGCTGCGTCCTGCGCGTCGGCTGGTGAGCGGGTTATCAACATCGCAACCCGCTGCGCCATCGACTGATGGAGATGAACGAGCTGTTCATATGCACCCACGTCACCGCTTTTGGCGGCAACGATCAGTTCTGCTTCGGTCAGTGGTCGGCCCTCCACTCGGCCTCTAGATACACCTCAGCGAAGCCATCGGTTCCAAGCACGAAATCAGATTCGCCCCAATAAAGATGCGTAGGTCGGAAGGTATGGCGACCCACGATGCAGAAGGCTTGCGACATGGCGGATGAGACTCAGAATCACATCGACGGAGACAGGCGGACGACCCAGAGGCGGGCCGCCGACCAGGCGGTCGCCGAGCGATCCCTCGACGACATGCTGGACCTCATGGTTCACGAGCTTCGCAATCCCATCGCAGTCGTCAAGGGGTTCGCTTCAACCTTCACTCACTCGATCGAGAAGCTGGATCGCGAGCAACTTGTCACCGGTGCTCAAGCATTGCTGCGCGCCTCCGACCGTCTCGACGCCTTGTTGAACTCTTTCGCAGAGGCTCGGTCGGTCGAAACCGAAGACGTGCCCCTGCACCGCACCGATATCCTCCTAAGCCGTCTCGTCAGCGACACCGTGGAAGAGCAATCTGTCATCGCTGCCGGACACAGTCTGTCGGTCACCATCCACGATGACGTCCTCCTTCATGTCGATGAGGTTCGCATCAGACAGGTGCTTACCAACCTGATCTCGAACGCAGTTAAGTACTCGCCGGCCCGCGCACCCATCGAAGTGACAGCCTCACGGCATGGCGACAAGGCACACATCCGCGTTAAGGACCACGGTACAGGCATCCCTGCCGAACAAGCTGAGTGGATCTTCCACAAATTCTCTCGTTTCGCCGAGGGTGTGGCCGGAACAGGCCTGGGGCTCTATATCGCCAGAGGACTAGCTCGAGCTCACGGTGGGAACTTGCTGCTTAGTGACTCGAATGCGGATGGATGCACCTTCCTACTGGAGCTTCCGATCCATGAGAGCGCTTCGTCGCAGGACCATCAACCCCGGTAAGGGGTTGGGTAGGTCTCGCAACAAGCGCTGGAGCATTCCGCGCACCCCACACCAAGAAGTCCGCCTCATGGAGCGGATGTTGTCTGGGGCAAAGTGGGCTGGACAGGGAGGAGATCACCTAGCTACGAAGAATCAAAGCGGACTAAGCCTTACTGTCGGGAGGTACCTCCTGTGAAGAAGTTCCTGGCCCTCGCTACGGCGCTGTCCGCGGCCCTAGTGGCCTTACCTTCGTCTGCCGTCGCCCAAGGATCGAGCAAGTCCTACGAGCACAAGGTTGCCAGTTCGGCCGGCGGGATCTTGATCGACATCACGGTCTACAAGCCTGCGAACGCCTCGTCCAAAGCACCCGTGCCGGTGGTGCTGTTCAGCCACGGATGGGGCGGGAGCAAAGCAGACGGGGCGGGGCTGGCCGCCTCCTACAACAAAGCTGGTTTCGGCTACGTCACCATCACGCAGCGTGGATTCGGGGCCAGCGAGGGCGAAGCTAACGTGCAGGACCCCGACCTGGAAGCCGAAGATATCCAGAGCGTGATCGACTACATCGCAACCTTGCCTTGGGTCAAGAAGAACACCGACCCGAAAGGCAACGTCATCGACAACGACCCCGTCCTGGGGGCGATCGGCGGCAGCTACGGCGGTGGATATCAAACGGTGACGGCCCTCGACGAGGTCGCCGAGAACGGAAGCACCCGCTTCGATGCTTTGGTCCCTGAGATCACCTGGTACGACCTGAACGAGAGCTTGGCACCCCAAGGCGTGGTGCGCACAGCCTGGGTCGCCGCTCTTTACGCGGCCGGCAACGCACGGGGACGGTTACCTCGATTCATCCACGAAGCCTTTGCGTTCGGCACCGCAACGGGACAGTGGCCCGACGGCACTTTCGCAGGCCAAGAGTTCGATGCCATCCCGAACATCGACAAGATCTTTGGCACCCACAGCCCCCGGCATCTAGTCGAAGACAAGGGAGCCCAACTCGACATCCCAGTCCTCATGCGCCAAGGCGCATCGGACAACCTCTTCAACCTGAACCAGGGTCTGAAGATCTTCAAGAAGGCCGTCAGCACCCATGCAAGGCAACAGAGCCTTTTCGTTTCTTTCAACGGAGGTCACGCCCTTCCGAATGCTGCACCCCTCGGAGCCCCGATCGCGGCCGGTCTGGGTAGCGGGACGGATGCGTGCTCTGGAGACTGGAACGCGCTTCGCTTGGACTTCCTGACCGCCGCACTCGATGGGGACCCCGGAACCACGACGGGCGATCTTCTGCCGGCTCGGTACAACTTCACGGACCTCGACGGTGTCACCTGCCATCGCTTCGACTCGACGAACAGCGAGACGGTGGCCGTGAACGAAGGGCTCGACCCCACCGGTAACAACACAACGGTAGCGACCGCAGGACTCGGTGCCCCGATACACCTGCCGTTAGGTGTGGGCGGGAAGGTCACAGGCACACCGGTACTTTCGGGCGAGTTCGACTCGGGCGCGATCGACACCCGAGCTTTCTTCGCACTTTCGGTGGGAAGGACTCCGGCCGACGCGACAGTGATCCAGAACAACGTCATGCCCTTGCGCTCACTCATGCCAACTCTGGGTGAGAAGTTCGAGATCGAACTCCCGGCGATCTCGGTTCAGGTTCCCGAGGGTCAGCAACTCTTCCTGACGATCTCGCCGGTTTCCGACATGTTCTTCGGACACGGCAGCCGGACCCCTGGTGGGTTCCTGCTCAGGGATCTCGAACTAAGCATCCCAAGGCCAGAAAAGTCTGCCCGCGGCCCCCGTCGTTGACGGGTGAGGCTATCGGCCCAGCCAGGTGAAGAAGTTCGTTAGAGCTGGTCCGCGCAGCATCATGACCCTGCGGGCAGAACGACGTCGCATCTCGACCTCGGGAACCGGTTCGCTTGCAACGTCGCGCCAGATCGTCTCCTGAGCGATGGACTCGGCGTCAAAGAACGATGAAGCCGGGTTAGACAGGGCAACGTCGTGGATCCGTTCGAACGTTCGCTCCCCGATCTCGATGGATCGTTGATGCGCCGTCCGATAACCGGCTCTGAGCGCAGCGGCAGTCACGGTCACGCTGATGTCGTTCGCCCCTGCGGCTGTGGCGGACATCCGCTTCAACGCCTGACCCGATGCCGATGCGACCCCGAGGGCCACACGAAACGCAACGGCACACCATGCGACGAGATGCGCCGCCAGGAACTGAGCTCCGGTCACCGCCCCCCTGCTTGTCCCCAGTATCCCCGAGCGCACACGCTCAGGCAGCGGACGGCGTTTGGGCCACTCTCGAGAGTCTGGATGGGACCGTTCCAACCCGGCTGCAGGGTGGAAGCGTCTATAGATCCAGATCGGTGTCATCACGGCCAGCCAGATCAGCGTCACCAGGGCGAAGAGGGCCGCCGCAAGAAGCAAAGTGATCGTCGTCTCGATCCCCACGACCCCCTCCTTTCCTTCCCGGGTCACGGTTCCTAGGAGGTTCCTTTGCCCAGGAAAGCCCTTTTGTATGCCTTGCGGCGATTCGGGGGGGCGATTTCGGGGGAAAGGCTGCCTATGGGAGGCACACAGCAAAGCAAGGGCGGGCTCCACCGCGCCCCGAAAGCCCACCGAGAAGCAGCACCGCGGTCTTCGGCCAAGCGGAGCAAGCGGCCGCTATGGGTACGCCTGGCTGCCGTCGCCTCGGTGGGTGGTCTCTGCCTGCTGGCGGCAGACCGGATCGTCGACTACGCCCTGGCCAACGTCGCGCTCCCCAAGGAAGCAGCGCTCCCCTCTTCGTCCCAGGTCTTCGACCGCGATGGGCGACTGATCACGACATTTCGAGGAGAAGTCACGCGTTTCAACGTCCCGCTCGATGCCCTACCGGATCACGTGATCCAGGCGGTGATAGCCGCCGAAGACCGCGACTTCTATGAGCACGAAGGTCTGTCATTGGTTGGGCTGGCGCGTGCTGCTTGGAAGAACGTCACGAGTGGCGAAGTAGAACAAGGCGGTTCGACCATCACCCAGCAATACGTGAAGAACGCGATCCTCAAGGACACCAGTCGCACATACGAGCGCAAGCTCAAGGAAGCACTGCTGGCCATCAAGTTGGAACAGCGGTATAGCAAGAACGCGATCCTCGAGCGCTATATGAACACGGTCTACTTCGGGCGGGGCGCCTATGGCATCGAGGCTGCAGCGCGTGAGTACTTCGCGACCCACGCCGGGAAGCTGTCCCTCTCTCAAAGTGCCTACCTCGCCGGTCTGATCCCAGCACCGGAGCGCTATCAACCCCAGGGTGGGGATGCATCGCTGGCTATCGCCCGGCGCGACCAGGTCCTTCAGGCGATGGCCGATGAGAACTACATCACGACGGACGAACTCGCCCGCGCTAGGGGTCGCAGACTGCGCTTCGATAGCAGCGCGGATATGTCCACCAAGGTTCAGAGCGCTGCCTACTTCCTCGAGTGGCTTCGAAAAGATTTTCTGTACCCGAGGTTCGGGGAGTGTCTCTATACGTGCGGTCTGAAGATCTACACGACCCTCGACCTGGACATGCAACGTGCTGCCGAGGACGCGGTGACGGCTTCGTTGGACGATCGCAAGGACCCTCAAGCTGCCTTAGTTTCGATGACACCCGCTGGAGAAGTACGCGCCTTCGTAGGTGGGCGTGACTACACCGACGTTCGCAAGGCCAGGGGGTTCAACTTCGCGTCGGACGGCGTCCGGCAGGCCGGCTCGTCGTTCAAGCCGTTCACCTTGCTAGAGGCCATCGACCAGAACATCTCGACCTCTTCCTACATCTCCGGTGAGAGCCCCAAGACCATCGAAGACCCCGCGTGCGCCGGTCCAGAAGGTATCTGGGAACCCGAGAACTATGGTGGGGTTTCGTACGGGGCGATGGACCTCAACGCTGCGACCGCAAACTCCGTGAACACCGTCTACGCCGAACTCATCTCGGAGATCGGACCGGACTCGGTCGCCGACCTGCTCGAAGACTTCGGGTTCACGGCTCCGGGTGGTGGTGAGATCCCTCCTGTCTGCTCCCTCTCGTTGGGCACTCTCGACGTGTCTGTGCTTCAGATGGCGCGAGCGTATGCGGGTCTCGCCGGACGGGGGGTCCTGCCCGAAGTCAGTCCGATCCGCTACGTCGAGAACGAGAACGGTGATTGCCTGTTGGGATTCGATACGCCGCGCAAGATGCGCTGTGAAAAGGTCATCGACACTGCGGGCAGCCGCGTCATCGAGGCGAACTCGGTGGATGTCTTGACTCAGGCATTGGAAGGTGTCATCACGTCAGGAACGGCCATGTCGGCGAACATCGGACGTCCGGCGGCAGGAAAGACCGGCACCACTCAAGACAATCGTGACGCCTGGTTCGCTGGCTACGTGCCCCAGCTCGCCACCGTCGTTTGGATGGGGTATCCCATCGAACCCGGCCCCGACAAGAAGCCGGGCACCGGAGATGACTTCAACCCCCTTATGCAGAGCTGCTATGACCTCACGCTCTGCCGCCCGGTGGACGGGATCGACGTCACCGGTGGTTCCTTCCCAGCCGCCATCTGGCAGAGCTTCATGTCTGCGGTCTTGTCGGATACGGAGATAGCGAGTTTCTTCACGCCCGTAGACCTGCCGGACATCGTGTTGAACCCACCTCCACCGCCACCCGACCCCAGTGACGACAAGGACAAGGGGCGCGGCGAACAAGAAGAGGAGAGCTACGAAGACCACGACAACGGTCGCGGTAACGACTGACCCCGGCACTCCGATTCCGAGCCTTTCCAGGCTGCATAATGGGTTCGTGCACCCCAATGTGGAACTTCTCGATTCTTTCTACTCTGCTTTCGCCGCAGGCGACCACGAGACGATGGCGTCTGCATACGCGGACACGGCGACCTTCTCCGATCCCGTCTTCCCGGAGCTCGATGCGAACGAAGCTCGTGCGATGTGGAAGATGTTCTGCACCAGCGGTAACGACATCCGGCTCAGCTACACAAACGTGCAAGCCGACGACCTGAAGGGTTCGGTCGAGTGGGAAGCCGTCTACCGCTTCCCGAAGACAGGCCGGCAGGTTCACAACAGGATCCACGCTGATTTCCGTTTCCGGGACGGCAAGATCGTCGAGCATCGAGATCATTTCGATCTCTACGCCTGGACTCGCATGGCCTTGGGCCCCATAGGGGTCGCGGCCGGCTGGACGCCGGTGCTCCAGGGTCAGGTGCGAAAGCAGGCGCACAGACAACTTCAACGATCCATGGCCAAGGACGGCTAGACGGCTCTAGTTCGTGTCGGTCAGATCCGCTGAGCCCAGTTCGATCACTTCCCCCCCGACGCGGCCGAGGCGATCGAGGCCAGACATGACCAGATCGGCTGCCTCGTTCCACTTCTCGGGGTCGCAGTCCTCGGTCAGAAGATCGGCCGCGCCGCGCACGATGGCAAGTGCCGTGTTGCGTTCGTGCTTATCGAGCTGATCCATGCTTCCCTTAGGCCCCTCTGCTTTGCCTCAACTCTCTACGGCTAGGCCTCTAGATTCAAGGGGTAGATATCGCCACGAATCGTTATAGATCTCGGCGTTCGAACAACCGGACGGCGATCCAGAGCACGGCTGCGACGTAGGCCACCACGTAGAGGTTCAAGCCCGCCCCGCCGGGTTCAGCCCCCCCCAGGGGGCCGAGTTGAACGATCACCCTGGCGAAGCCCGTCGTCCCGGCCGTGAGTTCGTCTAGCGCCGCCTGATAGAGAGCCTCGAATGGAAGAAGGCGAGAAACGACCCGAGCGGTGGTCTCGAGCCCTGTCGAGTTCAGCGCGTTCCCAAGCTGCGCCAGAAGCCCGGCCAACAGCGCAGCGCCATAGATCATGAACATGATGATCCCGTTGCTTAATGCGGTGAAGAAGCACGACCCCAGGAGAGTTAGTGCTATGACGACATTTACACCCGAGGCAAGAGTTATCCCCGGGGCAAGAAGGGGTTTGGGCCACCACTGGCCCATCAGACCTGTGACCAGCACCGAGATGCCGTACATGATCATCACGTAACTCGTACAGACCAACGAAGCGCCGAGGAACCGCCCGATGAGGACGCCACGTCGCGCAAGGGGGCGCACCACCAACTGTTGCAGAGTACCCACCTCTGCATCACCGCGGACCAAGGAGAACGACAAGAAGATCCCCAGCGCACTCCCGAGGAAAAGGCTCACGAACATCGAGAGACCGACGAGGGTGGCACCAGCAAGGGCCTGCCTATCGACCGAGGCGATGATCCCCGAGGAGTCGCGGAACGCGTAGTAGTTCCCGAGTGCATATATAGCGATGAACGCCAGCGACATGACTGGCACGATCAGAAAGATCTTTCTGCGAGTAGCTTCGCGGAAGGTCTCGCCCACCATCTGTAGGACGGAACTCACCCCATCTCTCCCTTAACCGCGTCGAGATAGATCTGTTCAAGCGTTTGTCTGCCGGGCGTAACGGAATAGATGCTCCTACCCTCGGCGATCAACTTTGAGACCAGAGCCGGAACCTCCTGCTTCGATACCCCGGGGAAGATCCGAAGACCGGCTTCGGTCTCGATCTCGACACCGTCACCAGCGGTCATCTCGGCCGGCGAACCAGAAGCAAGAACCTTGCCTTTCACCAAGATGAGAACGCGATCACAGATCGGTTCGATCTCGGTCAACAGATGCGAATTCAGCAAGACCGATACCCCGGCGTTCCGAAGCTCGATGAGTAGTTCTCGGACCAGCCGCCTGCCTGCTGGGTCCAGGGCGCTAGTGGGTTCATCCAGCAACAACAACCTCGGGTCGCCGATGAGCGACTGTGCCAGTCCCAACCGCTGCTGCATGCCCTTGGACATCGCATCGATCCTCCGGGTGGACACCCCTGCCAACCCCACCCGATCCAGTAGCCGCATCCGTTCCTCGGCCCCCCCGTCCGAGCCAGACAAACGCTGATGCAACGCCATAACCTCGTCGGCGCGCAGCCAGGGTGGAAATCTGAACAGCTCGGCTAGATATCCGATCGACCTGCGCGCCGAGACGGACCCGGCGGGAGCCTGGCAAACGCTCAAGGACCCCGTACTCGGGCGAACCAATCCGCAGGCGATCTTGACGAACGTGGACTTACCGGCGCCGTTCGGACCCAACAAACCCACCAGCTCTCCGGGCGAGATGTCCAGATCCACCCCATCGACAGCTTGGGTAGATCGATAGGTCTTGGTTACCGCACGGGCTTCGAGAACCCGCGGGAGTACCTTGGTCGTCTCGATCACGGCTGCAGTGTAGGAGTGCTACGTCAGGCATGCGTCGCAAAAAGCCCGGCTTAACGCTTTCGTCATCTGATCCTCATTGGAACCGCGCAACCGTCACACAAACGGGCTTGGTGAGCAGTCGGCGCTCTCATCCGAACGGATCTGGGAGCAGCGGGTAGATTGCCGAGCATGTCCGGGTCGGTCCGTAACTTCGAGCGCGACTTCGTCGGGGCGATGGATCCTTTTCGGGTGGCGCTGATCGAGCGCTCACGCTCCGGTAGGCGCCGGCTCTGGGACTTTGCCACGCTGCGGCGGCATGCGGCTGCCTACGCTGGCGCACTGGCCCGCGAGGGGGTCCGTCCCGGCGACGTTGTGATGACGTTGATCGGCAACAGGCCGGAGTGGGTCATCACCATGCTGGCTTGTTTCCGCATGGGAGCCGTGGCGCTGCCAAGCAACGAGCAACTGACCCCCCGCGACCTTGCAGGGCGCCTAAGGCGCGTTCCGGTCGCGGCGATCGTCGCCGACGAGCGCAACGCGTCGGTGATCCACGAAGCTGCACCAGGATGTTCGGCGCTGTGGATATCTGACCCCGGCCTCGTCCACGCTCCGGCGGCGGCCCACGTCGATCTGAGCGACGACGACCCCGCCATCATGATCTTCACCTCCGGGACTTCCGGGGAACCGAAATGCGCGGTACACGGGCAGCGCTACTTGTGGGGGCAAGAGCTGCAGGCGACTGCGTGGGTGGACGCACGGCCCGGAGAAGTCTCTTGGTGCACTGCAGCTTCGGGCTGGTCGAAGTCGGCGCGCAATGCATTCATCGCTCCGTGGATGACCGGAGCCACCGCCCTGCTACACGATGAGCGTTTCGACGTAGATCAGAGGCTCGAGCTGATAGAGGAAGAGAACGTCAACGTCCTCTGCATGGCACCTACCGAGTACCGCGCCCTTATCAAGCGGGGTGCTCCGCGTCCGAGCGCATCGCTACGGTCGACGATCTCCGCAGGCGAGCCGCTCGACGCAGGGGTCCTTTCAGCTTGGGCCGAATGCATGGGGCTGGATATCAGAGATGGCTACGGCCAAACAGAGACGGGTCAGCTCGCGGCCGTGGGCCCCAACGATGAACCCAGGCCCGGAAGCATGGGCAAACCACTGCCTGGTGTGAAGCTGTGGACCGAGGACGGTGAATTGGTAGCAGACCCCGCCACGATCCCCACGTTCTTCCTCGGCTACTACGGTGAGCCCATGCATCCGAGTCCATGGCACACGGCAGACCGTGTTCGCGCTGACGATGACGGCTATCTCTACTTCGAAGCACGAACCGACGACGTCATCATCTCAGCCGGATACCGCATCGGACCCGTAGAAGTTGAAGCCGCGCTACTACAGCATCCCGCCGTTGCTGAAGCCGCATGCACGTCCTATCCCGATGAAGAAAGAGGCGCCATCGTCAGGGCGATGATCGTATTGACTCCCGGCGCCACTGCGTCTGAACGCCTGGTCATCGACATCCAGAACCACGTCAGATCCGTCACCGCACCGTACAAGTACCCACGGCGGATCGACTTCGTCGAGAACCTCCCGCGTACGGCTTCGGGAAAGATCGAACGTGCCGCCCTGAAGGATCTTTAGGGGATCAGGGTCGGAGGTCTGAGTCGTCTAGACCGGCCTTCAGGAGTCCCTCGACATCCAGCGGTTGAGGCCCTGCTTGCGGCAGCCCGTAATGGCCTTCATCGCTGAGCGGCCACTGCTCAGAAGGCCGGTCCCATGCCAGTTCCAGACCGTTTCCATCGGGGTCGCGCAGATACAAAGCCTCGTGCGTTCCGTGGTCACTAGCCCCGTCGATCGGCCAGTTCGCCTTCAGCAATCTATCCAATGCATCGCCAAGACTCGCCCGGGTCGGATATCTGATCGCAACGTGATACAGGCCCGTGGTCCCCGGCGGCGGCGGAGAACCTGCGGCCGACTCCCAGGTATTGAAGCCGAGATGGTGGTGGTACCCGCCGGCAGAGACGAACAACGCGGTCGGCATCCGCATCACTACGTCGAAGCCAAGGATCCCTACATAGAAATCGTGGACGCGGTCGATATCAGCTGTCTTCAGATGCACATGCCCGATATCCACCCCTGGGTGGATCGGCCGTTCGCTGCGTTGGATCGGTTTGACCGGTCCTAAGACCTGCTGCTCCATCACTGCTCCCAGATATCGCGTCTACAACTGATACAACGATGTGCCTTCACCGGCTATTTCCGGGTGCGTAGCTACCCTCTATCGCATGCGCCCTCCACTGGACCGCGCAGTCCCCAGGCTCTGTCAACCTCCTCCACTTGCGGGTCCATGCTTCGGGGCCGCGTCAGGCCGTGCTCACCGATCGGCAGATCCGTGGGGATAGTCGTACCTCGCCGAGCGCGCTCGAGGAAGTCAAGCGATCCCTTCACCTTCGCAAGCGCGGGATTCGTCTGGGGCCCTGTGCCGCCGTCATGATCGGGTCGAAATCGCCGGGTCGCGACACCAGCCCGGCAGCGGTCTTGTCCCCGATCCCACTCACCCCCGGCAATCCATCCGAGGGATCCTGAACGAGTTGGAACAGGTCCCGGTCCCCAGAGACGATCAGGACGCGGCCTGGTGCTCGGTAGGCCAAGGTTCCGATGACATCCTCAGCCTCGTAGCCCGGGTCACGACGAAAGCGACACCACACACCTCCATCCATCCGCTCATGGTAGGCGTAGGTCGGTTTAGAGAAGGGAAGTAGTGATCAGCGGGAAACGAGGCGGAAGCGGTGTGCTGCTTTCTTCATCGAACCCCTAAGGTCTACGCCTTCTCGCATGAGACTGTGGGCTAGTCCACCGGTCGAAGCCGGATCTTGTGCGACTGTCCCCCACACACTGGCGAACTCCGACGCCCTGGTTCTGTTCGCACCCAAGATCCGTCCGGGTGGGAGCACGACAAGTGCAGAGGACACGGGGCGCTCGCTTCCGTCAGAGGGTCGGTTCATCACCCGTCCGCGAACGACCATGGTCGTCGAACCTCCCCCATCCAGGTTGAGAGCGGTCACGGCACCCAGAGAGCGAAAGAACCGTGCGAAGCCACGCAAGGTCATCCCGATGCTACGACGCTGGCGCCCATCCACCGTCGCCAAGATCACGCTTCCATCTCTAGTCACCCCAACACCGGTCCGAGGATGGCGAGCGAAGAACGGAGCGCGTGACTTCGGCACTACGACCTGCCCCTCGTGGACCAGGGCGGGGTTGCCGCCGATCGTCTCTTGCACGGGTCCCCAGCCGAGCGTCCAACCAAGCCACACGGTAGCCCCAACAGGGATGGACGCGAGAAGGTCAGACTTGCCGGTGCGCCAGCGGGCAGAGATCACTCGTCCACCCATGGGGAACAGCCGGCCCTTGCTGCATTTGACCCGCTGCACCCGATACGGTGCCACGATGCCCTTGCCCTCGGACCCCGGTCTGGGGAATCCATCTGGCATCAGCCTTACCGAACACGCTCTCTTGGGGGGTTTCTCGAGGTACCCACCGGCCCGGTCGAACATCGCAAGGGAGTGGCCATACGGCCCTCCGTCGTTCAGTCGCCCGATCGGTACGTTCGTTCCAAAAGCATTCATCCACAACTGTGGTTTTGGAAATCCGATACGAGCGCGCGAGCTAGGGGTGACGGCGAAGTTCTGACCCGCGGTAAGAGGGGTTTGGATCAGCCGAGATGCATGAGCGAAGGCCATGACCGGCCGGCCCGAGGGACGGCCATAGTCACCATTGATGGCGACGATGGCCCCAGTGCGACGCGCCACCGAAGACGTGCGTTCCCATCCCGGAAGCTTTCCACTGCCCAGCACCGCCCTGATCGAAGACACGCGCTTCTCATGGACGGTAACGGTCCTGATCCTGAGGTTGGGATGTCGCTGCTCGTAGACGCGATAGATGACGCCATTCGACAAGCGCTTGACCATACGTTGCCGGGCGCGCGCCTCCGGTGTTATCCCTGTAGCGACGAGCACAACGAGCGACAGCACCAATATCCGGCGAGACGACGACAGCAACGCAACCCCCTGTACAGGCCAGCCCATCCCCGAATCTTCGTCATAGGTGGCTCCAGACATAAGCAGGGCAAGTCGAAGCCGTTCCCCTTCTACGCTTGGCCCGTCCTGCTCCGACTATGGCGACGGGGTGAGCAACGGCCCGCTCGCTTCACCGCGCAAAGCTCTGGCGATCCAGGCGATCACTTGGACGATCGTGTTTCCGTGGTGCAACGTGACCCTGAATGCTCCGTAACCATGGAGGTTCGGCGGTGTGCGTAACGCAAAGTTCATAGGGAACTAGCTAAGACTCCTAGACGTGGGGCCGAAACAACAGGCATGCCCGTTCACTCCGGATTAGCCACTTCACGGGGTATCCCCCCTCCCAGCCCCGGTGCAGGTCATGGCGCCGGCATCGGTCCGATGCCGACGCCACCTCTGCAGGAGATCACCGTTGGGTCCCTCGCCTTCCCGCGTGACATCTGTTCGACCGAGATCGTCTGCTCCGTAGCCGGCGACCTATTCAGATCCGACCCGCTTCTAACCAGCTTGATCGTCCGTTCGCCTAAGGGGGAGATCGGGTTGGTCACGCGTGATCGGTTCTTGTCGGTGATGAGCAAGAGATACGGTTGGTCACTGTACGCCGACAAGCCCTTATGGCATCTATTGCCAGACAAACCCTCTCTCCTTGTCGATGCCGACATGACGATCGCTGACGCCAGCCGGCTCGCCACCTCCCGGGACATCGCATATCGGTACGACGATCTGATAGTGCGTTGCGGCGGCGACTACGCAACCCTGCCCGTGTCGAGACTCATGAATCGGATGACCCAGATGCTAGATGGCACCAGCGCACGTTTCATCTCGCTCGTGCAGCACTCTTCTGATGTCATCCTCGTGATCGACTCAGACCTCAAGACGCTGTATGTGAGTCCTTCCGTCAAACAGATCATGGGCTATGCCCAGGACGAGATTCTAGGGTCAAGCCTTCTCCGATTCATCCACCCAGGTGATCTCGAAACAGCCCACGCACGTCTCCTTGAGATCATGCAACATCAACAACACCCAGCTCGTCTCGAGGTCCGGGCCCAACATTCGGATGGAACCTGGAGGTGGGTAGAAGCGGTCATCACGAATCTGCTCGGCGACGAGAACGTTCAAGGCATCGTGGTCAACTATCGGGACGTCACCGAGCGACACACGCTTGAAGAGGAGCTTCGAAGGCAGGCTTTCCAAGATCCCTTAACGGGACTGGCGAACAGAGCACTGTTCAATGACCGGCTTTCCCACGCTCTCGCACATGGTCAGCGCAAAGCTTCCTCCATCGCCGTTCTATTCATCGATCTGGATGACTTCAAGACGGTTAACGACACCCTGGGACACCATGCCGGAGACCGACTCCTAGAAGTCGTGGCTGAACGGATCTGTGGTTGCCTGCGAGCGACAGACACTGCCGCCCGCCTTGGCGGTGATGAGTTCGCCATTCTGCTAGAGGGGATCGGTGAACCGGACGAGGTCCCGCAGATCGCGAGCCGTATCCTCGACTCCATCAGCGCACCGACCGACATTCAGGGAAACGCCTTGAGTGTCACTGCCAGCTGTGGGATTGCAGTCGGCGATGGAAGTGAATCCGCTTCGGAACTACTTCGTCGGGCGGATATCGCGATGTATCGTACGAAAACCTCAGGCAAAGGCACGGCTGAGTCCTACGAACCGCAGATGGGCACCAATTCCCGGGCCAGATTGCAGCTCAAGTCGGATCTTAAGACGGCGCTGGATCAACGTCAGTTCGTTCTCAACTACCAACCGATCTTCGAGATCACAACGAAGAAGATCACCGGCTGCGAAGCCCTATTGCGATGGAATCATCCCAAGCGAGGGTTAGTGTCACCTTCCGAATTCATCCCACTGGCCGAAGATATGGGCCTGATCTCATCGATCGGCCAATGGGTGCTTGCCGAAGCATGCAGACAGATGGGTCGATGGCAAGAAGAGCTAGATGATCGGGCTCCCAAGAGCATCTCGGTGAATCTCTCGCCAACTCAATTCGATCATCCCAACTTGGTTAGCGACCTCGAAGCCGTGCTCGTAGAAACACGGCAGAAAGCGAGCAACCTGAAGCTTGAGATAACGGAGTCGACCACCATGAGAGACGTCGAGACAACGGTCAGGAGGTTCGATCAGTTGCGGAGTCTCGGAGTTGGCATTGCCCTCGATGATTTCGGGACCGGTTACTCCTCCCTCGCCTATCTCCGTCGTTTTCCTATCGATGAGCTCAAGATCGACAAACTCTTCATCGACAACATCGCCAAAGAGACCGGCGCCCTTTCTCTCCTTGGCGCGATCCTCACCCTCGCCAGATCACTTGGGTTGAAGACAGTTGCTGAGGGTGTTGAGTCACCCGAACAGTTCGCGCTCCTTTCAGGCTTGGGATGCGACCTGGGCCAAGGGTTCTTGATGTGGAGACCGCTGGATGCCGAGGCCCTCACGCGGATCCTTCGTTCATCGATGCCTTAGGTTTGGCGGCATCTGCGGTTGGACCGAGCGGCACTTTCGCTCGACCAGGATCCTGCATCCAGCAGATCACGCAAACGGTCGGGGTGATTCGTGAACATGCCATCGACGCCTGCATCGATCATCGTTCTCATATCTCGCAAGGAGTTGACCGTATAGGGGTGAACTTCCAAGCACAGTTCGTGAGCTGCCTCAACGAAGGACTTGTCAACGCCCCCGAAAGAAGGCCCCACACCTACCGCGTACTCGGCCGCCGCGCGAAGGGCTTCATCGGTCCCCGGTATCCCGAGCTGGATCAGGGGAAGCTCGGGATCGAGGGTGTGGATCTTGATGAGCGATTCGGGTGAGAACGACTGGATGAGCACCTGCCAACGACGTACAGCCCCCTTGTGAAGTCCATACTCATCGATCAGCGCAAGCAGCTTCTCCTCCATCATCGGAGCCTGCTCGGGCATCTTTGTCTCGATGTAGTAGCGAACACTCTTGCCGTATCTCTGGAACACCTCTTCAAGGGTCGGGATCTCTAGACCGGCATACTCGGGCTTGGCGCGCTCCGGATAGGTTTCGTTGAACCACGATCCCGCATCGCAACGTTTGATCTGATCGAGCGTTTTGGTGATCACCGGCCCCGTGCAATCGGCTAGCGGGCCGCGAGCCGTGCGATCGAGGGTGTTGTCGTGCAAGACGATAAGGACGCCATCGGCGGTCAACTGAAGATCCTGCTCGATGTAATCCGCCCCCATCTCAAGGGCAAGATCGTAAGCGGCAAAGGTGTGCTCAGGAGCGTACGCCGACGCGCCACGGTGTGCGACATTGGCTACCGCAGTCAACTTGCCTTGCTCCTTCCCTTCACATCAGTCACCTAGCTCGGCCGAATGCTCCCAAACCAAGACGGGCATCAGAACGCTCATCCGAGCCTCCACCTACTTTCCAAAGCCGGGAGGGCCTTCTGCTGACAGCAACAAGCAGGATTCCCCAAGGCCAGGCCTCTTGGATCAGGTCCTTCCACCGAGGGCCCCCAGGGCCTGGATTTCAGTCTGCCACCCAGGGGGTCGATGTAACAGAATGGCCTCCATCGATACGGAGCTTCCTTCATCGCTCACGCCCGATACCAGGGAGAAACTCCTGGCGATCTTCGAGCTGGCCCCCATCGGGATCGGGATCGTGGACTTCGAGGGTCGCACGGTGATGAGCAACGAAGTCCTGAGACGCATGCTCGGCTACACCCGCGACGAATTCGCTCGGATGTCTTTTGACCAGTTCACGCACCCAGAAGACATAGCCGCCAACCTCGATCACTTCGACCGTCTCATAGCCGGAGAGATCGACTCTTTCCAGATGGAGAAACGGTTCCTCCGTAAGGACGGCGCTATCGTGTGGGGACATCTCACATCATCCCTGCTGCGTGACGCAGAGGGCCGGCCCGAGTTCGCAATCGGGATGCTTCAGGACATCACCGAGCAGAAGTTGCTCACGGAAAGGTTGGGAACCGTCCAGGAGCGCTACAGATCCTTGGTGGAACGCGTACCGGGAGTCGTCTATGTCGCCGAGGTGGGGGCAGCAGGTCGATGGCATTACGTCAGCCCCCAGAGTGAATCGATGTTGGGTTTCACAGCCGAGGAATGGCTCGCGGATCCTCATCTATGGCTTCGACAACTACATCCCGACGATCGCGAAAACGTCAGCGAAGACGGCGCTATCCAGAAGCGGATGGAACAGGGCGAGGCGATCTCCCACTGCTACAGGATGATCAGCAAGGACGGCAGAACAGTCTGGATACGCGATGACGCAGTACTCGTGCGAAGTGAGGAACACGGGCCGCTGTGGCACGGCTTGCTCGTGGACGTGACTCGCGAGAAGGACCTGGAGATGCGCCTGGAGCATCAAGCGTTCCACGACCCTCTAACCGTCTTGCCGAACAGGAGACTCTTTCGAGATCGAGTGGAGCATTGCTTGGAACGCCTGGCGCGATGCAGCGATGAAACGGCCGCCGTTCTGTTCGTCGATCTAGATAACTTCAAGGCTGTCAACGATGGGCTGGGGCACGCCCACGGCGACGAACTCCTGGTGCTCGCAGGCGAACGCATCAAGCGATGCCTGCGAAGTGGTGACACAGCGGCACGACTCGGAGGAGACGAATTCGCCCTTTTGATCGAGAATGTCACTGACGTTCACGATGTCACCACCCTCGCCGAACGGATCCTGGAGGTCCTAAGCGGGGAGCCCTACTCGGTCGGGAACCGATCGGTAATGATCGGCGCCAGCATCGGCATCGCGCTTCGGTCTCCTAAAGACTCGGTGGAAGTCTTGCTTCGCAACGCCGACCTTGCCATGTACAGGGCAAAGGGTCTCGGCAAAGGCCGCTACGCGGTCTACGAATCCAACATGCACGAGTCGACGGTCGAACGCCTTCGCATGGAGGAGGCCCTAAGAGAGACCATCGAGCACCATCAGCGAGGCACCGCTGGCGGGGGGCAGGGTCTATCTGTCGTTTTCCAACCCATCGTCGATCTGGAAACCTCTGAAACGGAAGGGTTCGAGGCACTCTGCCGTTGGGAGCATCCGGCTTTCGGTCAGGTAGGCCCCGATAGGTTCATCGCCCTTGCGGAAGATGCCGGACTGATCGGCGAGCTGGGGGCTTGGGTTCTGAACGAGGCATGCGCGACGTTGGCGGCGTGGCGGAAGGCGGGCGGCTCGAAAACGTCACTTAGCGTGAATGTTTCGCCCCGGCAACTCGAAGACGGTGGATTCCCAGAGATCGTGTGCCGGGCTCTGAAGGATTCGGAGCTCGACCCCGAAGATCTCATCATCGAGGTGACCGAAGGCGTTTTACTGGTCGATGCATCTCGCGATGCGCTTCGTTCACTTAGGGACATAGGGGTAAAGATCGCGATCGACGATTTCGGGACCGGCTACTCGTCGCTCGGCTATCTTCGTGAGTTCCCCTCGGACTTCCTCAAGATCGACCGCTCCTTCGTCCAGCACATCCAGAACGGGGTCGAGGACCGATCCTTCGTCCAGGCGATAGTCAAACTGGCAGCCTCTCTTGCCATCGATGTCATCGTCGAGGGCATCGAAACAACCGAGCAACTGGAGGCTCTGCGTGCCATAGGTTGTCGTATCGGTCAGGGATATCTGCTCGCCCGCCCTGCCGGTCTCCCGACACGCTCCACCGTGAGCGTCCAAGCCTGACCAAGAGCGACACCTCTCCAGCCCGTATGAGCAACGGGAGAAGTTCGTCCCATCGCTGTCCACACGGGATAACGGCACAAGCCTTGCCTCGGCTCCTCGGCATAGACCTCGAGGAAGACTTCGAAATCATCGAAGAAGCCGAAGAGGGATCGGAAGAGCTAGAAAGGCAAGAGAAGGCAGAGCCTTGAGCTCTACACCTTTAGCCCCCCACCAGCGACGTGAGCGCCCTATCGATACGTTCGGCAGCTTCGTCGGCGATCGGCTTGAGCCTTTCGTCATCCGGCACGGAAACGACCACCTGAGGGTTGAGCGCCTGAACCACCGTCTTCCCATCACGCTCGGTGACAACCACGTTGCAGGGAAGGAGCAGGCCGATCGAGCGGTCCACATCCAAGGCTCTGCTTGCGAGGTCCGGATTGCAGGTTCCCAGGATCGTGTACGGCTCGATGTCTCGCCCGATCTTCTCCTTGAGCGTCGCACGCACATCGATCTCGGTGAGGGTGCCGAAGCCTTGTTCCTTGAACGCCTCTTTAACCTTAGGAACCGCGTCGTCGAAAGAAAGCTCGATCTCTATGCTCTGCCCGTAGTCCATCCCGTTACTCCTTGCTCTCGTAGCCGGCCCCGTTCCAGGCACTCATTCCGCCAAGAACATTGAGTACCTGCGCATGGCCCTGGTGGCTGAGGAAACTTCCTGCCGCGGATGAGCGATAGCCGCTCCCACAGATGACCGCGACGGGGCGGTCAGAGGGGACCTCACCGAACCGCTGCGGCAGCTCTGCTCCCGTGATGAACTGCGCCCCGGGGATGTGCCCGTCGGCCCATTCCGCGGGCTGACGCACGTCGAGCACATGCACTTCGTCGAGCCGCTTTTGAAGTTCGTGCACTGAGATCTGGGGAGTTGATAGGAACGGCCTCGCCTCGGTGCGCCAAGCGAACATCCCTCCGGCAAGCCACCCCACCGGCAGCTCGTACCCGATGCGCAACAGCTGCCACGTCGCCTCCCAAAGATCCTCGGCTCGATCGAGCACGAGCAATACCCGGGCACCGTCCGGGATCATCGTCCCGGCCCACGTGGAGAACGACGAACCCAGACCGACGTTCAACGAGCCCGGGATGTGGGCCGCCCCGAATGCTTCCGCACTTCGCGCGTCGACAACGAGGGCTCCGCTCTCCATCTCGGAAGCGAAGGCATCCGGTTTCAGAGCTGGAGGCTCCCGCAGAACCCCGAGGGGACGAGGGCCTTCCATGTTCTGCTTGCGCATGCGCTTCCAGTAGGGCGGAACCGCTGGGAGATTGTCGAGACGGATGCATTCATCTACGAACTCTTCCGAGGAAGACACCCGGGCTAGGATCGCGTTCGTCTTGCGCTCATAGCCAAGCGTTGTCGACAACCGACTGCCGATGTTCCCCCCACACAACGAACCTGCTACGTGGGTTGGGAATATCTCTAGGTGCTCGGGCAGCCTGCCTAGGAGCTTGTTCTGGATCGTGTGGCAATACTCCCTAGCCGCTTCTTTGGCCTGCTCTTCACCCCCAAGGAGATCGGGCCGGGCAAGGTCACCCACCAGAACGGCGCCCCCCGACAGGAAGATCGCCGGTTCGTCTCCGCTCTCCTTGTCGTAGACGATGAGGCTGATGTGTTCGGGGGTGTGACCAGGCGTGTGAAGCACTTCGACCGTAACGTTGCCGAACACGATCCGATCGCCATCCTTCACCGGCGTGTGCTCGTGCGTGTAGCCGGCTTCAGCGAACCCGAGCACCTCAAGCCCGTCGACCCGCTCCCTCAGCTCCGTCAGGCCGCTGAGGTAATCGTTATGCCCATGTGAGTCGAGAGCGAATGCGATCCGCAGACCTTCTTGGCGAGCGGAATCGAGGTAGACATCGACGTCGCGGCGGGGATCGAGGACGAGGGCTTTCCCGGAACTAGAGTCCCCCACCATGTAGGACGCATGACCCAAGCTCTCCAGATGGAACTGTTTGAAGATCATTCCCTCACACCACCCTTCCCGCTCTGCCGCTGCGACTGACCACCGGCAATCCGTGCCTGGACCACGCCTTCAAACCCCCGTCAAGGTTCTCGATCGCGAAGCCCCTGTCCCGAAGGAATCTGGTTACCTCGGCGCTACGGCTGCCACTCCGGCAGACCGCTACGAGAGATCTGTCACCTCGGATCTCGTCCAGACGGTTCGGAATCTCCCTCAGCGGGATGTGCAGCGACCCTTCGATGTGCCCCATCTTCCATTCGAACGGTTCGCGCACATCGAGTATCTGCAACTCGTGCATGCTGTCGTATGTCGCCTTCGGATCCACTCATCTACCTCCTATGTGCTCGTTGGACCATCGAGAAACAGAACCTGCGTAAGAACCAATACCGCCACGCCGACGACCATGTAGGCGAACCACCGCGACAAGCGAGGTGCGTCCACACGTTCACCCAGCCTCTCCCCCGCTACCGCGCCAACGATCGCCGCCGAAACAAACGGGAGGGCTATGCCCATATCGATCGACCCGACGCCTCCATGAGCCACTAGCCCACCTGCCGAATTCAGCACGACCACGAGTAGCGAGGCTCCTACGGACACCTGAACCGGACATCCCATGGCAAGGGTCCAGGCTGGCACCAAAACGAACCCGCCGCCGACCCCGAACAGCCCGGTTAGGACCCCCACTCCAAGACCCACGGACACGACGGTGAAAGCACGCTCGCGCCAGGCGTTCTCGCACGATCGAGCAGCATCCGGGTCCTGTTTGCGGCTCTGCTTACGCAACATCGCCGCTGCTACTACCAGCATCAGGACAGCGAACCCAAGAAGCAGGGCCTCCTCAGCGATCCGACGGTTGAACCACGCCCCTATGAACGAGCCAGCGATGCCGGCCGCGCCGAACAACAGAGCGCTGCGCCACGGAACCTTGCCCGCTCGAAGATGCGAGAGGGCCCCCGCCGCCGCCGACCCTCCGACGACGAGAAGGGACATCGGCACCGCGTCCCTAACCGGTTGACCGAGGGCGTAGACGAGTGCGGGAACGGCAAGGATCGAACCTCCGCCTCCGAGCATCCCCAGTGACACCCCGATCGCACCACCCATAGGAACAGCCAGTAGCATCCTTAAGCGAGCTTCAGGAACAGCCGTTCAAGCAGTTCCTCGTCATAACCCTGCTCGCCCGCACCCTTGGGGTCGGCGATGCAGTCCCTCAGACCGCTCGCGAGGATCCGAAAGCCCGCCCGGTCAAGGGCCTTGGCGGCCGCTGAGATCTGGGTTACGACATCGGTGCACTCACGTCCGGATTCGATCATCCTGATGATCCCTCCGATCTGCCCCTCGACCTTGCGGAGCCGGCCGACCACATCCACAAGCACGGTGTCTTGAAGCTTCATGATTGACTCCTTCCCGTATCGTATAGATTCTAACCCTACCCCCCAGGGTAGGAATACACGGGTCAGGATCCATGTTCTAGCTCGAAGAGATCGCCGAGAGGAGACAAGAGTGACCACCACCACGGAGCTAACCAAAGACACGTTCAACGATTTCGTTGACGCCAACACCATAGGCTTGATCGATTTCTGGGCGGCGTGGTGCGGACCTTGCCGGGCGTTCGCCCCAGTGTTCGAGTCGGCCGCGGCACGCAACCCCGACATCGGCTTCGGAAAGGTGAATACCGAAGATCAGCCCGAGCTGGCGGGGGCTTTCGAGATCATGTCTATCCCCACTCTGATCGCATTCAAGGAAGGGGCAATCCTCTACGCCCAGCCGGGTGCCCTGCCCGAAGAAGCTCTAGACGACCTCATCCGGCAGATCCGTGAGGTCGACATGGAGCAGTTGCGCGAGCAAGCCGCGGAAGGGGCTTCAGTCGAGTCCTGATCCAAGAACGGCGGGTTGCCGTTCCTACCAGGGCGGCGTCCCCCCGCCCGTTGGGTGTCCCGGCACGAGTTTTGCCCACTCCGCTATGATGTGACGCTATCTGTATGATTGTCACCCACCCAAGCAGGAGGGGAAGTCATGGCCGAAACACGGGAAGGCTTCGCGTCGATCGCCGAAGGCGGACTGCGCATGACAAGCCTGCCGATGCGTCTGTTCATGAAGGGCAACCGTAAGTTCTGGGATCCTGCTGAGATCGATTTCACTCAAGACGCTCACGACTGGCAGTCGATGACCGATGACGAGCGTGAACTTGCGGTACGACTCGCCACTCTGTTCGCAGCGGGCGAGGAAGCAGTCACAAAAGATATCCAGCCCTTCATGCGCGCCATGAGCGAGGAGGGGCGTCTCGAAGACGAGATGTATCTCACCCAATTCGCATTCGAGGAGGCGAAGCACATACAGGCTTGGCGCATGTGGCTAGATGCTGTCGGGGCTACCGAGGACCTAAGTGGGTGGGTTGACAACAACCAGGGCTATCGACAGATCTTCTATGACTATCTGCCCTCTGCACTTAACGCTCTTCAGGAAGATCACTCCCCCGCCGCCCAGGTCCGTGCCGCCGTCGTCTACAACCAGGTAGTGGAAGGGGTGCTCGCGATGACGGGTTACCACTCATGGCGGCGTGCCGCAGAGGAGCGGGGGATCCTGCCCGGCGTGCAGGAAGTGGTGAAGCTGATCGGCCACGACGAGCGCAGACACATGGCGTGGGGCACATTCACCTGCCGCCGCCACATCGCCGTCGACGCCTCGAACTGGGACATCGTTCAGCAAACGCTGGACGAGCTCCTACAACCGGCTCTGTCGATAATCGAAGTCACCTTCAGCGAATTCGAGGAAAGCGGTCGCGAGATCCCCTTCGGTATCACCAAGGATGAGTTGACGGCGTTCGCTACAAGTCAGTTCTCCAGCAGGCTGGCAGTCATCGAAGCTGCCAAAGGTCGATCCCTCTCCGAGATCGAGGGAGTTGAAGAGGAAGAACTCGAAGACCGTCTGGAAGACCAAGATCATGGTCGGCAAACGGAAACTGTCTGAACGGATGCCATGTGCGTCGTATCAACCTTAGGACCGTCCACGTCCGCACAAAGGCTACGACGGGCAACCCTGCCTTGCATCGAGATTCAGACTCGAACTTTCAGTTGTGCGCCCGTGCAAAAAGATGTAGCCCCAAGTGACTTCCGGCTTGCGCCTTCCATCCCTCAGGGCTACAAGGAGCACCTTACTTGGGCCATCTGGACGAAGGCAATACCCATCGCCCAAGATGTTTCGCGTTCTCAGTTAGTCGCACTCCGGCACGTATTGCCCGGCTTGGTGTTACAAACCGCTCTTTCGACCACGTTGATCGCCTTGTGAACCTCCCCTACGTCAGGGTTGGTTTTGTCACGATGCCGAAGCCTGGCGGGTGTTAGCGAGCCCGAAGAGCGAAGTTCACCGTCGTCGTCACACCCGAAACAACGCTTACCGATTGAGACTTGGACCGGTACCCCGTTGCCGACGCGGTGCAGGTGTAGCTGCTGGGAGGGATGTTGGCGATCGAGTACTCCCCCGTCGATGAGGTGGTGGCACTGCCCGCCGCCCCACAACTCACCGTTGCGCCAGCGATGGCCGTACCACCCTTCCCCTGCTTGGTGACCTTGCCGACGATGGTGCCAGGATCGGTCGGAGGTTCGACCGTTCCTCCCCCGCTGCCGATAGCCGCCGCGAGGTTCAAAGCCGGGTATGAGGCACACTCTTTGCGACCACCCGTGGACAGACCGGAAACGGCGCTGCTTTTCAGCTTGGCACGCGTTTGTTGAGCGTCAAGACCGAGCTCGGACATGATGAGGGCTGCGGCCCCCGCCACATGCGGCGTGGCCATCGAAGTACCGCTGATAACCCCGTAGGTGTTCTCGGGAAAGGTCGACCAGATGTCCTCACCTGGGGCAGCGATCTCGACGTCCGAGTTGCAGGTCGAGAAATCCGAGATGACACCTGCCTGGTTGAACGAGGCAACAGACATGACCTCGGGGTAATAGGCGGGGTAGTTCGGCACCGCGTCGTACCCGTTGCCCGCTGCAGCGATGATAAGCACGCCGGCGGCGTAAGCGTCCTTGACAGCGCGCTCCTCGGTGCCCCCGCCCTCCTCGGACCCCAGGCTCATGCTGATGATCTTGGCTCCAGCCGTTCTCCATGACCAGTCGATGCAGGCGGCGATGTCGTTAACGAACCCAAGTCCAGCACCATTCAGAGCCTTGCAGATCGCAAGCTGTGAGTTCGGTGCGGTTCCGGCAACGCCCACTCCGTTGCCCGTATTAGCTCCGACCGTACCCGCCACATGCGTCCCGTGGAAGTTGTCATCAGAGCACGAGCCGTTCGCCACGACCCCGATCGCCGCCAGAGCAGAGGCACATGCTTGCGTCTTGTTCAATAGGTCCACATGTGCGCGGTCGATGCCCGTATCGATGATCGCGACCCGCGTTCCGCCGGTGGAAGGAAAGCTTCCAGGTCCGAAGGCGGCATCCCAAGCCTCGGGAGCGTCGATATCCCAGTCAGAGACGCCACTCACAAAGCTGCCCGTGACGGGTTGCCCGCTGTTGTTAAAACCCCATTGGTCCTTGAACAGGGTGTCCGATGGGATCGAGGTCTGCTCCACCCTGTAGTTGAGCTCGGCGAAAGCCACCTGTGGGTGACGCTGGTAACGAGCGACCCAGTCGTTCGGATCCTGGTTCTCTGGAACCTTCACGACGTCGACGTCGAGCGTCTCCATCCGGTTGGCGACCTCGCCGCCCTCACGAGCATGGATGTCGGCACGCGCTTGCTCGGGGAGGCTGCGATCCCACCCGACAAGGATGTGGTCCTGCTCATACTCCGACTGAGCGCTGGAGGCGGCCGATGCTACCGCCTGCGAGCTCGATGGGATGGCGAACAGCGATGCAACCAAGGTGAGTAGGACGAAGATGCTGAAAGGCAAGCGACGCGGATGGGTCATTGATCCTCCCCCTCGAAGGGCCGATGAACTGCGGTCCCGACCTATTTCAGCATGATTTGCCATGATTCCTCCCGAAATCGCCAGAAAGCTTGAAAGGCGTTTGGGTCAGCGGCCTTGCCCGTAGGGGCCCGCATGACCCGTGACGGCCTCAGGCGGGAGATCTATCCCATGGCTCCCAGCACTGCTTTAGAGTCGGACCATGGGAGACATCGAGGAGGCTCATCGGCTGCTGGTTGGTGCCTGGCGGTTGATCGCTTTCGAGGACCGCGACACCGAACGCGACGACTGGACCGCTACGTACGGAACCGCTGCGGTAGGTCTCGCCATCTACGACCCGTCGGGATCTCTCTCGATCCAGGTCATGCCCGATCCCCAGTCGGCCGAGCCGTACCTCGGCTACTTCGGGACCTTCGAGGTCCTTGAGGCGATAGCAAGCGGTGCAGGGTTCACGGGGATCGTCGACCATCGCGTCGAGGGTGCGACGGACATCGAGTTGGTCGGTCCAGGCGGGAGACCCTTCGAGTTGTCGGGACAACGTCTGTTGCTAGGCGACGATCGCACGTGGCGGCGGATCCTGGAACGGATCACCTAGGACTGCCGCGTACCCGTTCACCGCGTACGCGAGCACTACTTCTAGAGGCTAGTAAGCCAAGAGAAAGAACGGCCGCGCTCTGTCGAACGAAGAGGCTCCAGTTTCAAACTGGCGACCCTCACCTTGGCAAGCCGCCCGTAGCAATCACTCGCGCAGCAGCCATCTCGCGTTTGCCCAGGTCAAACGAGGAATTTCATTGTTCATCCATGCTGCTGTTTGACGGTGTTTTCAGTTCAACTGCTGGATTTCTGCTGGATTTCAGAGTTCATCCAATAGATCTTCGAAGTTGATCACCTCGCCGGACGGTTCTCCCGATTCCCGCCGCGTCAGGATTTCGTAGAGGGTTTCCTCACCGAGATCCTCGGCATCATCCTCATCACGCTCGACCTCTTCAAAGCTTCTGGCCAGCGTCACCGACCGACCCGAATCAAGACCCTCGGAAATGACCTGCTCCAGAAGGTCTGACGTTGCTCCCCGAGATCCAATCCACCCGCCCCTGACGAGAGCCACGAAGTCGGTGTTTGCGAGATGTCGTGGAAGACGATCACTGTGAAGAGCAACTCCACCCTTAGGACCAATGAGCTCACCAGAGGTGAGGAGAGACTTCCAAAGCTCTAGCGGCACGTAAAGGCCACGGGCTAGCGAGGAATCCATCGGACTGACCCGTGTGTAGCAGAACTTGAAATAGCAGGCACCGGGCCCGAGTCGATAGCTGGCCGGCTTCGAATCCCATTTCTCTTCGGGGATCTCGGACATCCGGTTGATCTCGTCATCGATTGAACTGTCGCCCGCCGGTCGGTAGACATACGCATCCGTCTCACGTCTCAGCATCTTGTATTGAACTAATACGAATGCCTCGTACGTATGCGCGTAATAGATGAGATCGACTCCCAACGTCTCCTCAAGCGGGGCGCGATTCACGTTCACAACTGTTAGACGCCGCCTTCCCTTTCCAAACAACACGGCACCGGTTTGGTATTGCTCGAGGCGCTCCCAGTCTCCGAAGACGTTCATGTCATTCTGCAGAATCGTGTCTTCTCGAACCGTGGCCCCTTCAAGGTTCGCCAAGAAGGGTGCTGGGTCATCTGATGGCGCCCATGTTCCAAGGACGCGCATGTCTTCGACCCCTGCGAATCTCGTTGCTAGTTGAACCGCATCACGCTCTGATCCAACTATCTCGCCTTCCTTTTGGTAGACCCATGTCGGCAGCGGGCGATCTATGGCCAATCGATTGATCGCGGGGGCGGCCTCGGGCCGAAGCGTCTTTACAGCCTCTAGGACAGCGGACCAGGTCGCATCGGGCACAGATCCAAGACCCACATACTGCTGCACATTTCGCGGAACAGATTCTCTAAGTTCGTCCAAGCTCAGGGGCTCGAACTGTGTGAAGCGTTCGAACACGATTCTTCTCTCGAAGCTGGTGATCGGGTCGCCTTTTCTTGCCCGACAGACGTATTCGAGCATGGGCGATGCCCCATCAGGATCCCGATCAAGTGCGAGAAGGGCAATCGACTCCGGCGGGTAAGCCCGGGCCTCCTCATAAGGCAAGGCAAACGTGATGCGGTCCCGAGCGTCTATGAGGTGCTCGGTCAATCCCTCGGTCTCGTCCTCCGGTAACGAGGCAATCCACCCCCTCACCTCACCACTCCCGTTCTCATCTCACCGAGATCATTCGATTCCGCTCCGTTCCATTTTCACCGAGGGATCGTGCGACACCAGATGATCCCAGGTACTTTCGTTCGATGGCACGGGGACCGCTGGAGAAGGACACATGCCGTGATTTCGTCTTGCCGCGCCTGAAGGCGGCGGGGTGGTCGAAGGACCAGATCCTGGAACAGTTCCCCATCACCGACGGACGGATCATCTCCGTCGGCAAGAAGCACCGTCGCACCGATCCCCTCCGAGCGGACTACGTGCTCGAGTACGAGCCCGGCTTGCAGATCGGCGTGGTCGAGGCGAAACGCGAGTACGCGATTCCGGGAAAGGGCCTCCAACAGGCTAAGAACTACGCTCAGCTTCTCGACCTCCCTTTCGCCTACTCGACAAACGGGAAGGGAATCGTCGAGGACGATCGCGACACGGGGTTGGAAACCGACAACCTTAAGGAGTTCCCTTCTCCGGAGGCGCTGTGGAAGCGCTATCGCGCATGGAAGGGCATCAAGGAGGAATCGGTCGCCGAAGGTCTCCTTCTGCCCTTCAACCGATCGCTCAGAAACCCAGACGGAAGCGTCAAGGAACCGCGCTACTACCAGCGGGTAGCTATCAACCGATCGGTTGCCGCCATCCTCGATGGGGAGAAGCGCCTTCTTCTGACTATGGCGACGGGCACCGGAAAAACGTTCGTCTCGATGCAGATCATCTGGAAGCTTTGGGAGAGCGGTTGGAGGCCGGGCCGGAATCCACGTGTCCTCTACCTCGCCGACCGCAACTTTCTCATCGACCAGCCGATCGAGCGCGAGTTCAGACCGGTGTTCGGCGCCGGTGACAACACGCCAATCTGGAAGCTTCAGGGCGGCCAAGCGAAGGCAGGCCGAGAAATTTACTTCGCCCTCTATCAGCAGCTTGCGGACAGTGGCGATGACCCCAACGGGGTGTTCCGGGAGTTCGCCCCCGACTTCTTCGATCTCGTGATCGTGGATGAGTGCCACCGCGGCAGCGCGCGGGCTGAATCCTCCTGGCGGGCGATCCTCGAGTACTTCTCGCCGGCTGCTCAGCTCGGTATGACCGCGACCCCCAAGCGGGACGAGACGGTCGACAGCTATCGATACTTCGGTGACCCCCTCTACGAGTACTCACTCGCCCAAGGCATCGACGATGGGTTCCTCGCTCCCTATCGGGTCCGCAGGGTCGTCCTAAGTCCCGACGCGCACGGATGGGCACCCACCGAGGGCCAGCTCGATCTATTCGGCAACGAGATCCCTGATGACCTGTACACGACGAAAGACTTCGAGAGGGTGGTCTCGCTCCTCACCCGGACCGAAGCGGCAGCAACCCACCTTACGAATTACCTCCACCGCACGGATCGATGGGCAAAGACGATCGTGTTCTGCGTTGACCAGGAGCACGCGGACCAGATGCGTCGGGCTCTGCACAATGCGACTTCCGACCTGACGAAGCAACATCCCAACTACGTCGTTCGCATCGTGAGTGACGAAGCCGAGATCGGGAGGGGTCATCTCAGTGACTTCGCCGATACCGAGAAAGACACGCCGGTAATCGCGACGACGTCTGAGATGCTCTCGACGGGCGTCGATCTCCCCACCGTCCGCAACATCGTGTTATTCCGCCCAGTCGGGTCGATGGCGATGTTCAAACAGATGATCGGCCGCGGCACCCGACTATTCCCCGACGAGGACAAGCTTTCGTTCGACATCATCGATTACTCCGGAGCCACGGCTCTATTCAGTGACCCAGAGTTCGACGGACCGCCTGAGCGCGTCGACGAGGAGGAGATCGACGACGAGGGCAACGTGATTAACGACGACGTTGTGGAGGAGTCAGAGCCTCCCTTCGAAGCTGGTGAGGGTGAAGGAGCCGGATCAGATGACGGCGGTTCTGTTGATCCGGATGACCTGGATGAGGAAGTTCGGGCAAAGTTCTATGTGGACGATGCAGAGGTGTGGGTAACAGCGGAAGCGACCTACCACCTCGACCCGGAGACACACCTCCTCCGGCTCGTTGAATACCGGGACTTCGTCACTGAGACGGTTAGGGCTCTCTTCCCGGATCCCAACGACCTTCGGTCTCGGTGGTCCACTCGGGTCGGTCGCGAAGACGTCCTCGAGGCACTCGAGGCACACGGGATCGACCCCGAAGAGCTGAGCGAGCGCACCGGCCTCCCGGATGCTGACCCGATCGACCTGCTCGTCCACCTAGCCTGGAACCAGCCGCTGGCGACTCGCCCCGATCGAGTTCGGCGCGTTCAGAAGGAGCACGCGGAGTTCTTCGAAACGTACGCGCCCGCTGCCCGCGAGGTCCTCGACTATCTGCTCGATAAGTACGCCGAGCACGGTATCGGGCAGCTGGATGATCTAGGTGTCCTCCACGTGCCGCCCCTGTCATCTCTCGGGTCCCCTGCAGAGATCGCGTCCCGATTCGGGTCCCCGGAGCAGCTTAAGGACGCCGTCACCAAGCTTGGCGAGCATCTCTATGCGGTGTAACTCAAAGATTTCTTTAGTTTGGAATAGAGATACTTACTAGAACTACAGTTGCCGTATAGTATGCAGATATGGCAACCGACCGCCGAGATCTCAGGCGCCAGCTTTTCAGCCTCGCTGCCCAGCAGGCTGGCTACTTCACCGCGGCTCAAGCTAAGGAGATCGGCTACTCGTATCAGGCCCAGGCTCATCACGTCCATGCGGGCAACTGGATCCGGATAGACCGGGGACTATTTCGCCTCTCTGAATGGGTACCCGGCATCCATGACGACCTTGTGCGATGGACGCTTTGGTCGAAAGGCCGAGCCGTCGTCTCGCACGAATCAGCGATGTCAGTCCACGGAATCGGAGAGTTCGAGTCCGCCAAAGTCCACCTGACTGTCCCACCCTCCTTCACGATGACCGACGACGCGGTGCGGCTTCATCGCTCTGAGCTGCCCGAAGTCGACGTCCTCAGCGAGACTGGATTCCGGGTCACTACTGCTCTCAGAACCATCATCGACGTTGCGGCCTCCTCCCCCGACCAAGATCAACTTGCTCGAGCGATAGAAGATGCACAGCAGGGCGGGCAGCTCACTCTTCGCCGCCTTCGCAGTCGAGCTGAGACTCTGGACGCCCGAGCTGCTCTGAACATCGAACGGGCACTGCAACATCTGGAGAGCGCATGACGTACGACACACCGCAGGCGCTCCGCATGGCTCTTGAGCAGCGTCTTCTGAACCAGTCTGAAGAAAGCAGGATCAGCCTCGACCGTCTACGCCGGCGGGTCGTGTTTGAGCGAATCGTTGCTCGACTTGAAGTTGCGGAGCCCGGGCAGTGGGTCCTCAAAGGAGGCATGGCACTAGAGGTGCGCATCCCGGATGCGGCTCGACTTACGAAGGACATCGATCTAGGCCTGCGCACCCCTGCAGCGGACGAAGCTGAGCTCCACGAGCGACTTATCGATGCACTTACAGTCGACTCTGATGGCGACGGTTTCGTTTTCACCGTTAGCCCACCGAAACTCCTGAGTCAGGGAGACGGCGAGTGGTTCACCTGGCGTGCTGCAGTCGCCGCGAGCCTGGCCGGCAAACCGTTCGGAGGTATTCAACTCGACATCTCGCCGCGTGCGCACGAGCTAGACCAGACCGAACATGTGCAACTGCCAAATTCCCTCGATTTCGCGGGAATTACAACGCCCCTGGTTGAGATCATCGACGTCAACCGACACGCCGCGGAGAAGTTCCACGGGATGATGCGCGATTACGGCGACCGAGAGAACTCCCGTGTGCGTGACCTAGTCGATCTCGTCATCCTGATTGAGCAAGAAGAACTCGAGACCGCCACTCTAGCGGCGCGAGCGGTGGATGTCTGGCGCGAACGTGACAACAGCCATCCGCCCGCGGCCTTACCGATGCTGCCCGAGTCTTGGCCACCTCGTTTTGAGCGCCTCGCGGCCGACGCAGACCTCGACACTCAGTCGTTCGCGGCCGCGGCAGACCTAGTCAATCAACTTTGGAGCGACATGTTCCGCAGTGAGGAGAAGTAGAGATGGTACGCACAAAGAAACTAGCAATACCAGAAACACCACAAGTGAAGCTTGCCGGGATCATCAAGTCTGCCCGAGACACGATGCGCAAGGACGCCGGCCTGAATGGGGACCTCGACCGGATTCCCCAGCTGGCCTGGCTGCTATTCCTAAAGGCATTCGATGGGCTTGAGCTCAACCGAGAAGTCACTGCTAGCGACTTCCAGCCCGCGATCGAATCTCCCTATAGGTGGCGGGATTGGGCAGCGGATCCGAATGGGCCAACCGGTGAGGCACTACTCAAGTTCGTGAACACAAAGCTCCTGCCATACCTGCGCGGTCTTAGCGGTGTCGGTAGCCATGATCCCCGTGATGTGCTCGCCGCCGTCTTCAAGGAGACGAACAACCGGATGCTGTCCGGATACCTCCTACGAGATGTCATAAACAAGGTGAACGAGATCAACTTCGCCTCTGCGGACGACATCCACACAATGGCTCACCTCTACGAAACGATGCTGCGCGAGGTTCGCGATGCCGCTGGCGATTCGGGGGAGTTCTATACGCCCCGCCCCGTTATTCGTTTCATGGTGCAGCAGGTGGACCCCCAACTTGGGGAGGTCATTCTTGATCCGGCTTGTGGAACGGGCGGTTTCCTCGTTGAGGCGCTAGAGCACCTATCGCCGAAGGTGAAGACAGCCCAACAGCGGCGGACCCTTCACAACAACCTTCGCGGGATTGAGAAGAAGCCCCTGCCCTATCTGCTCGGCATGATGAACCTCGTTCTGCACGAGATCGGTCAACCCAACATCGTGCGTGGAAACGCCCTCGCGCGACCGATTACTCAGATCAGCAAGAAGGAACGAGTGGACGTGATTCTCACGAACCCTCCTTTCGGAGGAGAAGAAGAGCGGAGCATCCAATCGAATTTTCCCGCGAACATGCAGACAGACGAGACAGCCTGGCTGTTCCTACAGCTCGTCATCCGACAGCTGAAGGAAGGCGGCCGCTGCGGGATCGTCGTCCCCAATGGAATCCTCTTCGGTGAAGGCGTAGGGGCGCGGATCAAGAAGCAGCTCCTAACAGAGTGCAATCTGCACACAGTCGTCAGGCTTCCTGAAGGGGCATTCGCTCCCTACACCGATATCGCAGCCAATCTGATGTTCTTCGAGAAGACTGGGCGGACGAAAGAGGTGTGGTTTTTCGAAACTCCTCCGCCCGAAGGCCGCAAGAAGTATTCCAAGACTAAGCCGATGCGCTTCGAGGAGTTTCATACATGCCAGGCCTGGTGGCAGGAACGTGAAGAGACCGAACGAGCTTGGCGAGTCTCCATCGCGGACATCGAAGCCAACGGCTACAACCTCGATCTGCGTAACCCGAACCGCCCGGATGACCTCAGCCACCGCCCTCCGGAAGAACTGGTCGCTGAGCTGATTGAAACTGAACGCGCGGCACTCCGGCTACTTGAAACACTCCAAGAGGAACTTGGGATGGCCAATGGTTGAGCGCGTGCGTATCGGCGATGTCCTACAACTTGACCGCAAGCCCGTCCAACCCGATCCCTCGCTCGAGTATGTCTCGATCGGCATCCGCTCGTTTGGTAAGGGCATCTTTCACTACGAGCCGAAACTAGGAAGCCAGCTCGGTCGTCTGAGGTTCTTCGAGGTCCAGCCAGATCGCCTCATTGTGAGCAATATCAAAGGTTGGGAGGGGGCGATCGCCGTTTCCTCAGAAACAGATCGAGGATGTCTCGCCTCGAATCGATTTCTTTCATACGCATCCATTGACAATCGAATCGACGTCAACTGGGCGCGGTGGTACTTCCTTAGCGAGCTCGGGCTTGAGCAAATTCAGAGAGCCTCTCCTGGTTCAGCGGATCGGAATCGAACGCTCGCCATCGACAGGTTCGAAGCCCTGGAAATCCCGCTACCCGGCATTGAGCAGCAGCGTTCGATGGCAGAGCACCTCGACCAGATGCGAGCTATTAGCAACCAACTCTCCGAACGACATGTAACGGCCTCCAAGTTGGCTGGGGCTCTCGCTGACTCGGCGGCCTCGGAGGTCCTTATGAGGGGAATGTCCTCAGGTTGGCCACTGATGCCTTTGACCGACATCGCTGAAGTAAACCCAAAGCCTGATCCTCTCCCGCACGACGAGGAGGTCACCTTTGTTCCTATGGCAGCGGTCAACGCTGACACCGGCACGATCACAACACATGAACGGCGTGTGAACGCGGACGTCGGTGGCGGGCACAAGCAGTTCCGGAGAGGTGACATCATTTTCGCCCGGATCACCCCATCCATGCAAAATGGGAAGTCGGCGATCTTTCAGGGAAATACAAACTATGGATATGGATCTACGGAGTTCCACATAATTCGACCTGGCCTGATGGTCAGGCCGGAATGGATTCATCAGGTCGTGCGGACGCGGGATTTTCGGAACAAAGCAGCAGAACGATTTACAGGTACCGCCGGTCAACAGCGCGTTCCGGCCAAATTCCTTCACGAGGTCCGCGTTCCGGTGCCACCACTTGAGGTCCAAGAAAGCGCGTGTGCTGAATTGGCGCTGATTCTCGACCTCTCCCTAACGCTGAGGAAGGTTCAGCGACGCTCGAAGGAGCTTCGATCCGCGCTCGAGCCTGCCGTACTCAATCGCGCGTTTGCCGGCCTTAGCTGACTGAGCGCGATTTTCCTCCCGCCACCACTACGTGGCCGAGGAAACGCAGCCCCGATACCTTGGCGGCTTCTCTGATCTCCTCCGTGGCTCGTCGGTCTGCATCGCTGGGCTCGGGGTCGCCGCTCGGATGGTTGTGGGCTAGGGCGAATGAACGCCCGTCGTGGCGCAGCACGGCATTGAGAATCTCCCGCACCGGGACTAGAGAACGGTCTATGGAGCCCTCAGAGACCAGCTCTGTGCGAATGAGTCTGTTCGCAGCATCGCAAATGAGCACGAGAACTCGCTCACGGCGAGCACTCCCTACCTCTCGTCGAGCGATCTGGGCTACGTCCTCGGGTGTTTTGAGGGTGGTCGGAGTCTCGTGCCTCGTGTCGGCCCTCCGACCGAGCTCAAACGCAGCTGCCAGGGCCGTCGACTTCGCCACGCCTACGCCCATTCGTGCCGAGAGTTCCTCGGGGCGCGCCGTTGCCAGCCGGTCGAGGCTTCCGTATTCCGCCAGCAACTCGCTAGCAAGGTCGAGGGCACTTTTACCCCGAGCTCCTTGCCCCAGCACCAAGGCAAGGAGCTCTCGATCGGCGAGCCTTTCTGCGCCTAGGGTTAAGAGGCGCTCCCTCGGCCTGTCATGCAATGGGACTGCCGCCATCGGCACGGACATCGTGTCACCTCCATCCAGAGCCTAGGGATGGGGTGAGACAAGGAGCCCATCGAGGGAGTTCCCTGCGCGCCGAGTTCAGAGAAAGACCCCAGATTCTTCTTCGCTAGAGACCCCATGTGAGGTCGGTCTCAGACTGCGTCGATTTCGAGTATTGGACGCGAGCACAGACTTGCACCCTCGGTGCCGCGTATACGCGTGGACGTCGAAAACGACAACTAGGAGACGCTCCGGAAGGGGCTCCGATTGGGTTGCGATCGACGCCTTCCTGGCCAGCTCTGGGCGCCACCGCCCTCTTCATGTCCTCCTTCACGGGAGTGACTTAAATCGTCGACGGGCGGTGGCTTCTCTCGTCCGTGGCCTCGAACCCTACGAATCACAGTGGTTAACAGAAGTTCGCAGAAGGTTCGGACGTAAGGAAAGTTCAAGGGAAACGAAAGGTTCGCGTAAGGGACTTTGGGCGAGCTTTGTGCCTATATGACGTTCATGGCTTCCACTCGTCCACGTTCTCAGACCGATCCCGTCCAGCTCCAGCTGTTCCCGCCGAACCGTTACCTCACGATCGACGAGGTAGCGGAGATCATGAGCGTGCCGAAATCGTTCATCTACCGCCGCACCTGCCGCGGCCACTCCGACCCGATCCCGTCATTCCGATTCGGAGGGCACATCCGGTTCCGGCTGGACGAGGTCGAGGAGTGGATTGCAACCCACCGGGTCGAGCACGAGGAGCTGCCGCGGATCACATCGTCCGTCCGTCGATCGGAGGCTGCAGCCAAGACGACCAGGAGCTCCCGGAGCCGGCTGCAACGACAGACAAACAGCGTCAAGTCGAGGTCGGGCTAGGAAATCGTCACAGGCGCGACCTAGAGTCGATGGGACCCGGGCGCGCGTCGACGGAGGTGGACGATGGGATGGATCCGCAAACGAAGCGATAAGGGAACCTACGAGGCCAGCTATCGCGACCCGCAGGGCCGCGTGCGCTCCAAGAGCTTCAAGACCAAAACCGAAGCGCGGGGATTCCTCGCGGCGGCGGAGAACGCCAAGCAGCGCGGGGACTGGACCGATCCCCGGGGCGGAAAGATCCGATTCGAGGATTACGCCGCCGACTATCTCGAATCCGTGGCACACCTCCGCCCAGGAACCCGACAGAAGATCGAGGGGCACCTCCGGAACCAGATCTATCCCTTCTTTGACAGGACCCAGCTCGGAGCGATCAGGCCGGCACACGTCCGCGCCTGGATCGCAGCTCTCGAGAAGGAAGGCCTGGCACCGGGAACGATCAACGGCATCTATCGGACCTTCTCCAAGATCCTGAAGACGGCCGTTATCGATGGACTCATCCCACGATCGCCGTGCATCGGGATCGATCTGCCCAAGCAGACCTCTCACGAGGAGATGAAGTTCCTCGACCCCGTTCAAGTCGAAGCTCTGGCGGAGGCCATCGAGCCCCGCTTCCGGGCGCTCATCTACACGGCCGCGTACACGGGGATGCGATGGGGCGAGCTCGCAGCCCTGCGGGTCGAGCGGCTGAACCTGCTGCGTGGCATGGTTGACGTCGTCGAATCGATGTCGGAGATCAATGGGCACATCGAAATCCAACCGACCAAGACCGGCCGTCCGAGGACGTTGTCCCTTCCCCGTTCGTTGTGCGAGCTACTCGGAGAGCACCTGGGTCGCTACCCGAGCGAGGACGGCTTCGTCTTCAGCTCGACTGAGGGAAAGCCTTTGCGCCGGAACTTCTACAACCGTCACTACCTGCCGGCTCAAGTGAAGTCGGGACTCGACCCCGATCTCTGCCTCTGCACGAACCGTCAGTGTGAAGAGCGCCACCGCCCGCTCTACCGGTTCCACGACCTGCGTCACACCTGCGCAGCACTCCTCATCGCGCAAGGAGCGCACCCGAAGGAGATCCAGGAGCGTCTCGGACACTCGACGATCACCCTGACGTTCGATCGCTACGGGCACCTGCTTCCCAGTCTCGACGAGCGACTTCGAGAAGGACTGGACGAGATGATCAGGTCGGCACGCCGGTCCGGGGGCCGGTGAATACGATGCCCTTCACCGTGCGAACGAAGAGGAAGTACCCATCCGAATGCCGCCGGCGTGGAGGACGAGTGGTCGAGGGCTTGGCAAGACTGACCCTCCCTCAAGGCGACGGCTCACTTCGCGTAGTCGAGGGTGCTCCAGCGGGGATCTGCGATCTGTGTCATGAGGAGTACCTGTCGGTAGAGACATCTCGTCAGATCGATCAACTGCTGACGAGCTCTCCCTCTAGGCGGCAGTTGATCTCGGTTTGGGAATTCCCGCGAGGTTCCGTCCGTGACTGAGAAGGACTTCCTAGACGAGATCATCGAGGAGGGAACCGCGCGGGACCCGAACTTCCCTGCGATGGTCGACCATGCGTATAAGCGCCGCGTTGCTCAACGGGCGGCTAAAGGTAGCGATGCGATGTGGATGCTCATTCGCGTTGAACTTCTGAGCGGGGTCGGTCGCGACCTCAATCCTCCTCCCGGACGAGACTTTCTCGTGAGTTCGGAGCACACGTTCCGGGCGTTCGCCGATGCCATCAACTCCGCCTTTGCGCGGTGGGAACTGAGTCATCTGCATGTGTTCCGTATCGGATCCCGAGACATTGGAACCAAGGTCGAGGACCTTGACTTCGAGGACGACAAGCGGACAAAGATCGGCTCTCATGAGACCGGCGCTGACTTCTTCTACGAGTTCGACTTCGGTGACTCCTGGGAGCACCGGTGCAGCGTCATCGAAGCGGAGGTCGATCCAGACGAGCTATATGGGGAGCATCCACGTCGACCCGTCCCGATCTTCGGATGGGGAACGATTCCCGACCAACACGGTCGCCAAACACCAGACCCGTAGCGCAACTAGACCGTTGGCACACCGGATGCACTTTCCCCGTCAGGCATTGCACCGACCGGACTATCGAGTTCAATAATCACGGGTTGCTCGGAGTTAAATGCTGGACCTACGCAGACCGCCTCAAACTTCCCGAGTCGAGTAACCGCCTCTCGCATGTTTGCTCCAACAACGGTCTGCACGTAATCGAGGCTAGTTTCATCAATTGTTCTTAGGATGATGTAGTTCTCACACTGGCTCAACGCTGATTTTGAAACGACGGCAGTTCGTTGGGACACGATGATGAAGGAGAGGCCGTACTTGCGCGCCTGCATGATCATCCGGGTGGTGAGACTCGTCGCATCTTGCTGGCTCTTGAGTGCGAAGTTCCACTCCGGAACGAAGCTGTGAGCCTCTTCTAAGGCGACCACGCGGGAGTGGCACTCCTTGGCCGGATCCGAGTACTCCGCTAACCCCGCGTCCATGAGTGACTTGATCAACTCGCGCGCCTTGCTAGGAGGGTCACCAATGGGTTCGCTCACGGAGAAGCCCAGAGCCGTGGTGTTGCCATCCCAAAGGGGGATATTCAGTTTGCCCTTGTACTCGCCAGTCAGGTCCAGGGCCACCACGAGACTCGCCGACCCAAGCAGTGCACAAATTCGCGTTGCGACAGCTGTCTTTCCCATGCCCGACATGCCCAGGATCGCAAGGTGACCATTCGCTCCCTTTTCGAGATTCACGCCAACACCTATGCCGGTCCCCTTCACTCGACCGATTGGGTAGTAGCCGGAAGGTGGGTTGCTTTCTTGCTCGGGAGCGCGCAGCACGAGCTCATGGGGACGAGGAAGGGAAGAGTTGGAGCGTAGGAACCCGTCAGTAGGCAGACCCACCTGTGTGGCGACTGCATGGGCAACGATTGATGCCGCTCCTCCCGTTGCCATCCGAACCAACTTTTGCGAGGCCACCTGATAGAGGAGGATGGTTCCGTCCTCTTGGGCGAGGGCCACGGGCGTACCTGTTGGCAAGTCGCTCAGGGGCTCGAACTCTATGGATGTATCAGTAGAACCTGGCCCGACCGCGCCGACGACTTCCACACCTGACGAGGCGGTCTCGACGGTGATGGGCGTGGGAAAGGAACTACAGAGTCCTTGGACGTCTCCGTGGAGGCCGACTTGATATCTCAAGCCGTGCGGGTGAGGAAGAATCGCGATGATCGTGCCCAGTAAAGAATTGTTGCCGGCCGACAAGGTGACGGTGGCTCCTTCGGAGCCCAGCGGTCGTGCGGAAGCAACAGTTAACACTCGAGGCCCAAGGGCCGCGGTTGCCATGGCCCCCTTGGTCATGATTCTTCGTTGTTGCATGAGTAGCGGCCAATTGGGTCCGACCGCGGCAAGCAGGGCCAGTGATCCAAGGGCAAGGAACTCAGCCCCTTGATCGCCTCGTGCGGCACGTGCCAGGGAATCCAACCCGAGAATGGCACCACCCAACACGACTGACCGCCCGAACCTCGTAGCCGTCTTGAACATGACTAGCTTGAGTCGGCCGCCCTCGTCTCGCATTAGGGCAGCAGCGACTGCTGAGGCTCCGACCAACAAGACAGCCCCCAGTACGACCGCCCACATGATTTGGAACGGTTCGCGTTCTAGAGCAAAGAGCGCCCCGGTCGCACCCGCGGCATTCACGATTACATCTTGTGGTTTCACGAAATGAGGCTCGACGAATGTTGCTGATGCAGCGACCCCAAGGCCTACGAAGAACCATCCCTCTTTCCAAAAGGCCAAGTCGGATAGCAACCCAAGAGAGGTAAGAACGGTTACCCCGATCAAGGCCTGCCAGATTCGATCTCTAGCCGTCATCCCAACTCCCTATCCATGCGCCGTTCCTGACTCTCTCACTTACCTGCGACCAGCTGGGCGTTTGTGAGTGTTTGTCGTTCGCTCGCGCTGGAACTGCTGGATTCTTGCTGGATTTCTGCTGGACGGTCGATGTTTTTGATCGAGTCCGGAAAAGGAAAAGGCCCTGTGACCAGGGCCTTTTCTGGAGCGGGCGACCAGATTCGAACTGGCGACCCTCACCTTGGCAACGTTTTGATGCCGGAAAATGGCTCTTCGTCTGCTAGTCGATTTCCGGTGTTTGCCCAGGTCAGAGGGCATCTTGGCATGGACAGACAAAGCCACCGAAAGACAGATTAGGACACCCTTACGGGGACGGAAATCTCAGTTCCGACCCTCACTCAGCAAACCCGATATGGAGATGGTCGCCGTGGTCCGCGTCTGTAAACCCGCCCGGGAATGACAGATCTCCAAAGGGATGACCGAGTTCGTCAGGGCGCAAGACGCCATCGATCGTCGCTAGGTCTTGCACGATCGAACGCGCCGCCCAGTTCGACTTGCTGACCGGCACGCCATCCACGATCGAGATGTCGGCGGCCCGCCCGTAATAGTGGTGCGAGACCCGCCCCGACCTCGTGTACTTGCTGTGCCCGGTCTTAAGCACGCCGACCGTGATGGTGTGACGCTGCGAGATCCAGCTCAGCAAAGAGACCACCCGCGCATCTACGATTCCGTGCTCGATGTCGTATCGGGCATAAGAGCTCAAGATGACATTGGGACTGGTCAGCAGATCATTCGTGGATGCATAGGCAGCACCACCGGGCACCGAGAGCACGCCATAGCTAGCGGCGAGCATGAGAACCTCATCCACGTATTCCGTGGAGTGGTTGTAGTTCCACACTGCGTCCGCAAGGCGGGACCGGTCCCCCGCTCCGTTGGCACAGAGCAGGTTCGTGGCGCTGAAGACGGAGTCCACGACACCGTTGATCTCTGTCCTGCCGTCACCGTTGCCGTCTACTCCATAGGCCGAAAACGTCGACGGTAAGAACTGCATCGGGCCTTGGGCACCCTTGCTCGAGATTGCTCGCCCTGTACCGAAACCCGTCTCGAGCTTGTGGATAGCAGCCAGAACCGTCCAATCGAGTCCCGGGCAGGTCTCAGCAGCGGCTTGATAAAGCGGGATCAACTCAGAAGGGATATCGGTGCGTGCCTTATCCGATGGACTGAGCTCACCGCCAGCTGTGAACACCACCAATGCCATCAAAGGCAGCAAGAAGATCGACAGACACAGAACAACCAAGAGTTTGGCGAATTTCATCGATCGAGCTTCGACATCTGAAACCAGGGTCTCAATTGCAACCGAGCGGGCGGGAGATGTCCATAGACCAAGACACCTTCACCGGGCCGGATGCCACGAAGCACATGAGCCGGGGCAAGACTACGCATGCCGGTGGATTCAGTGGTGGACGTGGAGCCGCGACTCCCACGAGTCACAGACGCCTGCAGTATCTCTTCATCCCCAAGCAGAAGCGACGCGTATTCCAGCGTCGCGTTGTCTGATACCCCCGACAGGACAATCTTGGCTCGATGATTGTTCACCACGGTCTGAGCTCGATCGCCGTAACGCGCCGACACTTGGGCCAGATCTTGAAAGACGCTGACCAGTTGGATGCCATGGCCGGCGGCGGTTGATGCCAACGAGTCGAGATCGCGCAACGGTGCGATGTTGGCCGCTTCATCAAGCACAACGAGTAGGGGCTTCTCCAGCTCGCCCCCGTTCGCCGAAGCCCGCTCGAACGCGGCGCTCAAGATCGTATGAAGCAAAGTTTCGAACAGCGGTCGAAGCCGACGTTGTTCATGTGATGGAGCAGTCACGTAAAGGGTTGCATCGGAATTCAACAGAGCCTCGGGAGAGATATCGCAGCGCTCCGCGGAGCGGGCTACTTCGGGATCCTCGTAAGCGGCAAGCACGGTCTCTGCGGTTGTGTAGACCGAACTTCGCTGTCGATTATCACGCCGGAAGGACGCCATCGCTGCGTCGAGAGCCGCCCCCTCGCCCGCAGCGGTGAGTGCCTCGATGACTTGCTTCTCCTCCTGAAGGTTGACCCAGCGCACGACGTCCGACATGGTGCGTTCGCTATTGGAAGCGGCTAGCAACAGCGGTGCCAGTAGCTTGGCCGCTGCGGCATACCAGAAGTCGGCATCGGCGAGTCCTGTGGATCTCGAGGTCGTCGCGCCGGTCAGCCATGAGGCGGTGCGCTGCGCTCCGTGCCAGTCCTTGCACGACATCAGTGGAGACCAATGGTGTCGATCAAGCCCGGTACATGCGGTGGGGTCATACACGAACACCTCGCCCCGCTCCCGACGAGTTGATTCCGTATGACGGACGAGGTCGGTCTTGACACTGGTGGCCAGGACCGGACCCTGCCATTCCAAGATCGCAGGGATAGCGAAACCACTGGTCTTCATGGATTGTGTTGGGCCGAGAACGATCACGCTCTGGCGCTTCTCGGCGGCAACGAGGTCGCGTCCCACTCGACCGAGAGTGAGCCTGCCGGGCACAGGGCGCTTGACGATCAGGGCACCAAGATCACGCCGGGTTGCCCACGAAGACGAGCGTTCCGATCTCGGCGCGTCATACAGCCCAATGAGACGTTTGACGAGCAAGGCGGTCAGAGCCACCAACGTCACCAGCGTCGAGTAATACGCCAGCGGACCTGGGATGAAGGCGCGCTGGGGCTTCGGCCACGCGGCAGCCGGGTCAAAGGGGCTCTTGACCAATCGAACGACGATCTCGCCAATCTCTGCGAAGGTGACGCGCGGTCGTCCCCCAGCGAACAATAGGCCTGCCAGCTCTCCCGCGGCCCACACGAGCACACCGATGAGCAGCAGGCCGGCCACAGAAACGACGGCGAGGTTCTCCAGCCCGGATGGGCGAGGTGCTCGAGCTGGAACCGAAGCGCTCACCGAGCCCGCACCATCCTGAAGTCGGTGTCCACCAGATCAGCTTCGGTGGCACCCATGTGGTGCCGAACGAGAAACGAGCGCTCCCCCACCTTCCATAATGCGACACCGCGCTCGAGTAGAGGTAACAGGGTTCGTTCGGTAGCGGTGAGACCGAGCAGCTTGGCCGTCGCCTCGATCTCAGCATGCGGCTGGGCATAGACCACCTTGGTCTCGGCATCTGACAACAGCCCGGTGGCGACACGCTCCTGCTGGCTTCCGGCCGCACCCGTGGCAGCGAGATCGCTAAGGCGATGCATCACCGCGATGTTCTGTAGCCCGTTGCTGCGCGACAGCTTGAAGCTCGCTTGCAGCCATTTCGCGATGGCGAGATTGGAAAGGATCGCCCACGCCTCATCCACCACGAACAGGGTCTTTCGTCCGGTACCTCGCTGCAACAAGGCATGAAGCCAGGCAGCAGCGCAGGTCATCAAGATCCCCAATGCATCTGAGTCATAGACGGCCGACAGATCCATGACCACGAACGCCGCATCGAGCTCGATGCCTTTGGTCGTGGTCGCGTCGAACATCCCCTTGAGATCTCCGGAGACCAAGCGCCGCAGCTCGAAAGCGACCTCCCGCCCCCACTCGGTCAGAGTCGCCCGATCGGTCACCAAGCTTGTGGCCGCTTCCTCACGAGGTTCCAGTAGAGCGGCTACCAACAAAGGCAGTGTGGGCTTGCGCCGCCCAGCCGTGATGACAGAAAGAGCAGCTTCTACAGCGCTTCGCTCCTGTGGTCGTAGCGGCCGGCCCAGGACTGCGGCGCAGACCGCATTGAGAAGCCGCAGCTGATCGTGGCGCGCGATCCGGGCATCAAGAGGATTCAGTTTGACCGAGCCGTTTGGTTCCAGTCGGATGACGCTGCCACCACAGAATCGAGCGAGCGGCGCATACTCACCCTTGGGGTCCATGATCACGATCTGGCGACCGAAGACGAGCTGACGCAAGCAAAGCGTCTTGATCACAGCCGACTTGCCTCGTCCTAGCTGTCCCGCGACCAACATATTGGGCGAGGTCAGCACACCTTGCTCATAGAGCTCGAAGGCGTCATAGATGAAGGCACCGCCCAGCAGATCCTGGCCGATGTAGACACCGTTCTTGCCGAGCCCGCCCTCGCACACGAACGGGTAGACGGCTTGCAGATGAGCCGTGGTCACCCTATGAGCCGAAGGTGCCAGCTTCACCGAAGACCTCGGCACAATGGCAAGGTGTAGGTGAAGGCGACATCTTGTTGACCGTCGAGGCGGCGAACGTCAAGCAGGCTACGCGCGGCGGCCTCTTCGACGTCTGCGCATGCGCTGTCGAGCTGTTCTGGCGTGGCCGCGCTGACCGTGATGAACCCGGCGAAACGGTAGAGCGAGTGACCGTCACTTAGATCTCGCTCGTGATCGGCGAGAGACTCATGCTCGCGATGACGCCGGCTGGTCGTGAGGAAACCGGCACGCGCTCGAAGCTCTTCGTCGGCAGCCGCCGATGTGCGGGCAGATTCCATGCTTCGGACGGCCTTCAGCGCATTTACCGGCTCCATGGTCACCGACACGGTTCGGATCGCCTCGGTCCTTAGCAGCAATGGAGCGAGGAAATCGGCGTCGACGTCAACCCTGGGCCACTCAGCTATCCAGTAGGTGGCATGAAACGCTGCTTCGGTCTGGAAGTGGGTCCAAGACGTGTTTGCAGTCATCGGTCCGGCAGTGTGGACAGATGCTCCCCTACGGTCTCCGTCACGGGTCGCGATCTTGGCCAGCGAAGCGCGGCTTCCGGGATCGAAAGCGTTACGGACGGACGCCGCCAAGAGCCGAGGGGTCAGCGCTCCATCCACCACGACATCTGCGTTGGCAAGGCTCAAGCTCAAAGCCGTCAGTTCGCGTCGCAAAACCTCGCAGGAGCCGACATCACCGCCGCCGAACGACTTGACCACGCGACGCGCTGAGCGAGCATCGATCTGCAGCGCAACGAAGACCTCGTGATCCTGGCTCACCGGGCCGGCGGCATCGACGACTTCCAGATACGAGCGTGCTATCGGCGAATCGAGTGGGACCGCGATGTTGTCTTTCAGATATGAAGCGGCCGCGTCGCCGGGATCCGCCATGGTGCGCTCGACCCACTGGACACGGCTCACCGGCGAGCCTTGACGAGCAAAACCCGTGAGCACCGCTGCCCAGGACGTCAAACGTCGAGACTTGTCAGCTTCATCGAGCAACGCGAACGCTCGACCGCGCGCGGCCAAGACGCCTGTGTATGTTCCCGCACGACGGTCTCGGATCACCCCCATGACATGCTCGGTATCGGGCACGTGGTGAGTCAAGATCGACAGTTCATCGCCGATACCGGGCAGGCGCAACTCAAATAGTTCCTTCTCGCCCGGAATCTGTCCGAGTGATGCAGCGAATCGGTTCCGACCTGTGATCCGGCCGATCACCCAATGCACCAAGAGCGGCGTCTGTTCATCGATCGACCGCCCCTTGATGGGCACGAAAGCGATGACGACCCCAGCCGCCACAAGCGCGGCGATGCCCAGCACCGAAATAGTCGAAGAGGCGGTGGACAGCAGCGCGACACATGCCACCGCCGTCCCGGCTAGAACGATGAGCTGAGGTGCCCTAAGGCCGATGAGGATGCCTCTACGCTCCAGCGGTCCGAAACGGAAGCGAGCCGGATCATCCATCGTTGCTCTTATTGCGTCCATGCCCTCGCTTCGGAGATCCGCCCTGGAGCTTCGCCCTGTCTCGAGCAACCGGAGGCTTCACCAGCTGTGAAGAAGGTTTAGATGCAACAGGCTGACCACCACGATGGATCGTGGACGAACTCACCGAATGGCCCACCACAGCGGCGCCTGCCGTGCTCGCCCCGCCAGTGTTTCGATTACGCCGCATAGCTGCCAACACATGTGGGACGGGGCCATGGGCGGTCGCAAGTTGCAGCGGCCTTCGGCCCGTGCCTTCCAGATGGTTGATGGCACCCTGCTCGACAACTGGGATCAGACGCAGCAATGCGAAGGGTGAGAAGGCTGCCATCAGCATCAACGCGCTCGCGCTCATGACCGTCCCGAAGCCGCCCTTGCCCGGATCCGATAGAGCCGCAGTGGCAAGGCTGATAACGGCAACGATGACGAACTTCGACAGGATGATCGCCGCCAGTACCTCGATAGCTCGCCTCGTCCAGCGGGCCGTGACCGGCCACACAAGGCCGGCCAGGATGAGCGGCAAGAAGAAGACGGTCATCGTCACGGCCGCAGAACGCACCAGAAGCTCCAGCCAGACGAACAGGGATCCGATTATGAGGATCACGCTGCCGATGAAGATGGCGAATGAGGGTACGCCTGCGACACCCACAGACTCCGTGAGTGTCGCCCCGGCTCCGTCGAAGATGCTGGAGACATCGCCAGCCACTCCACTTGCAACCGCGTCGCTCATGGAATCGGTGATCGCCAGCGCAGCCTGAACGAGAAAAACGGCGATGAAGGTAGAGAGGATGGCTAATGGGAGATGAAGAAAGAACGATCGCAGCAATTGGCCGGCGTCCTGCATGACGATCGAACGGATCGCGGCGACCATCAGCATGGGGACCAAGACCAATGCCGCCAGACCGATCATGAACCGGTAGCGCTCGACGAACCACGCTGCGTCGAGACGAGGAGTCGTGGTCCTGTCGATGAATGAGACCACTCGATTGAGGATCCATTGGGCGGTGTCAGAGACCCATGACGTCATCATGTCGACCGCTCCCCCGGCGACATAACGAAAGGGGGCGGTTGCCAAGTCCTTCGTTTTCCCAGCAATCGTCTTGCCGGCCTCGCAGATCGGGTCAAAGATTGCGACTACTTCGCATTTACCCGGAGCAGCGTGTGTCTTAGTAGCCGTCGCGAGAACGACGACGGGCAATAGTGCCCCTACGATGACAACGCTACGGAAGCGGCCCACGGCCATAGTCCTCGAATCCCTCTAAGTTTTCTTCCGTTCCTTGATCACCGGCATTCAGTACTGGGGCGGGGCCCGGGAGAGATTCGGCACCATCGACTCGCCAATCGTCCAACCAGACGAGTCTTATGGTCGTCTTCAGCCACGACTGAGACAGATCCACCATCGTCGGATCTTCAATGACAAGCACGCCCCAAACTGCAACCACCGACGCGCTGTTGTCATACGACTCGACCCGGAAACGCATGGGCAAGAAGGAGGCCGTCGATCCCACTCCATATTCCGAGGAAACAAACTCCAGAGTGTTCTCAGCCAGTTGGCGGGCTTCGGATTTCCATTCAGGGGCAGCCAGAGTCTCCAAAGCCTTGGGATAGGCCACTTCACCAAGTCCCACACGAGACATGACGGTCGCATAGCTTGTTGCTGCCGAAATAGCCCCTGCAGTGGTGTGCGCATAGCCAAGTGGAACCCCGTCCTCCTCATACGAGGGGCCCGGGTCGCCATTAAGGGCATTCTCGGGAACGGGATCAGTTTCATTCCCCCGGCTGCCCAACTGCCACCCGATAGTCACGCCAAGTAGAAGAACCAGGATGGCTCCCACCGCAGACCTAAGAGCTCTCCGATTAGTCACCACGATTGATGGTCCACCATGTCTGTCCTCCTAGACGCTCTGCCCGGCACCGTAGAAAAAGTTGATGATGGCCGCCGCCGCTCCGATAAGCAATGCCGCCAGCGTCGAGATAGCGAAGGCCCTCTTGCCGGTAAAGGTCTGCTGATAGTTGTTCGAGTTCGATCCGATAGCCCAGAGACCGGCACCGGCGACCAGTCCCACCAGACAGAAGATCAATGCGAAGCCAGCGATCCCGTTAGTGAGGTCCTGGAGTACCTCGCCCCCGGGCAGGATCCCGGGGTCGGGACGCAAGCTCACCTTTTGGGCAACGATCAACATCTCCATCGGTCCTCCCTTGTCTCTTTTCGTGAGAGGAGAGTGACGGTGGCGCACACCAGATCAAATATGCACGTCCTTTGCGACACCTTTGCGAGGCCCAGCAACCCCAGGATTCTGAAAAAACCTTCCAGAAACCCGATGACAGGTAGGAACTGGGACTTGGGATGGCGAAGAGACGAGCAAGCAAATGTCGACTCATATATCGCCCGGAAACCGCCCCTCATTGGTCGTCGAGGTCGGGACCGGAACCCTGTACATCGACGGGGAGGGGATCGAACTTCCGCCACAGGAGTTCAAGGTATTCCTCGCGCTCGCGCAGCGCCTGGATGGCGCATCGTCTGCTGAAGAACTGGTCGAATCAGCCTGGGAGAACCCGTACGGGATCGGACGCCAAGATGTTCACTGGACGATCTGGAAGATCCGCAACCGGATCGGCGACAAGACCCGCTCAGACAAGATCGTGGCTCACCGCCGCGGGTTCGGCTATTTCATAGACCTGCCCGCGGACAACGTCCAGCTGATCGAAAACAGGTCCGAGCTCTACAACCTCCTCGCCCTGGAAGGAGTCGCGCCGAACGACTCTCTGCCCGACGCATCCGAGATCCAGGGTGCTGCCCTGGCGGACGAAGTAACGAGGCCAGACGGCGGCAATGCCCCAGATGGCGAAGAACAGCCCATCAGTCTGACGGACCTGCCTGCCCCATCTGAACGACCGGGTCGTCCCAGACTGCCGATCGCCCTGGTAGCGGGGATGGTGGGGGCAGGACTCGCGGTCACTTTGTGGTTCACGCAAAGATCGGCCCCTTCTGCTCCAGCCGTGACCCCCGATCAACAGCAAGCGTCAGCAGAGCCATCCCCTGAGCAGCGAGCCGGCGAGCGCGCGGATGATGATCGCAACCGCCCCAAGTCCAAAGACAAGCGCAAACAGGGACGGGATAAGTCAACGGACGCCCCTGTCCTGGTCGCGGCCGGGGAGCCGGTGAGTTCCGACTCGGGCTCGCAGACGGGCTCAACACCCCAGCAACCAAGCTCCGACAAAGGTGAGAACGCACCGAGCCTTCCAGCGCCTCCCACACAGCTGCTGTTCCATCTGTTCAACCCAGAGACCGGCGACCACTTCGTTACGACCGATGGCAGTGTGGTGAGTCAGTACCAGGGCCGCGGCTATGACTCTAGGGTCATTGCCAGGGTCTACACGAAGGTCGTCAGCGGGACCAAGCCCATCACCCTTAATGCTGGGGCCGCTTATATCTTCACCGACCAGTCGCCCAAGACTGAGCCCCAGACATCGACCGTGCCTCTCTGGCTCCTCAAGGACGGCAAGGGCGACTTCTACTACTCGAGAAGTGGCTCCCAGCCAGATGGGTGGTCTGCTTCGTTGGTCGGCTATGTGAGGGCGCCATGAGATTGCGAGCCTCGATCGCTTGCGCGCTACTGGTCGTGTCGATGGCCTCCCCGGCCAATGCGGCACCCACCTGCTTCGGCCTCCAAGCCTCTGACCCCTCTCTGGTGGGAACCGATGGCAGCGATGAACTCATCGGTACGTCGGGAGACGACGTCATCATCGGGCTTGGAGGTGACGACCGCATCGAGGGCGGCGGCGGGAATGACCTGATCTGCGGTGGAGAGGATGGCGACATCATCTTCGCCGGTGGCGGCAACGATCGCGTTACCGGTGGGGCGGGCAACGACTCGATAGAAGGGGGCCGAGGACAAGACGTCCTGCGAGGTGCCGGCGGACACGACCAGCTGAACGGCGGGGACAGCGATGATCAGCTCGCCGGAGGGCGCGGAGATGACCTGATATCCGGGGCAGAGGGTTACGACTACATCAGGTACGGGGCGGCACCTACTGGGGTGACTGTGAACCTGCGCAATCTCACGGTGAGCGGCGGTCATGGCAGTGACACTCTGGTTGGCCTCGACCGCGTCGCCGATGTTGAGGGTGTGTACGGCTCCGACCACGATGACACCATCATCGGGACCCGCATACGTAACGTCTTGATCGGAAACGCTGGCAATGATCGATTCGTGGCGAGTTTAGGGGCCGACGCGCTGAACGGCGGGGTGGGTATGGACGAGGTCGATTACCGCAAGCTGGCGATGGATCGCGGGATAACCATCAACCTTGAGACCGGACGGACCTCTTGGTCGGGGCTCGAGGCAGTAACCCAGCGTCTGTCGTGGATCGAGAGCGCGACGGGCACCAAGGACGCAGACAAACTCACCGGTGATGCCAACGACAACCGACTGATCGGAGCGGGAGGGGCGGACCTGATCAGAGCGGGAGGCGGGTCAGACCTGGTCGCAGGTGGAAACGGACGCGATGAGCTACGGGGTGGAAGCGACAACGACATCCTCTACGGCAACGATCAAGCAGATGCAATGTTCGGCGGAGCCGGTCGCGACCGTCTCGTAGGCGGTGCCGGGTTCGATTCGCTCAAGGGCGGACGGGGTGCCGATGAATGTGTCGGCGGATCCGGCGGCGCAAGAACCAAACGCTGCTGATCACAGCTCGCGCGACAACTCGAGAGAGGTTTCCTCGGTCTGCTCCAGTGCCAGCTCTTTGGCACGGCTGCGGGCAAGCGCCTGGGTGAGCTCGCCGACCGCGTCTTCGATCTTGGCGACCTCACCACCCAGCTCGTCTCGTTCAAGGTCTTCGCCCATAGCCACGTACAGTCGATTGTCGAGCTTGCCTCGTGACATGGCGACGTAGGCCCACTCCCGATAAAGCGTTTCGTCTCCCAGAACGAAGGCACGTTCTGTGGTCATGCCTTGCGACTTGTGACCGGTGATGGCATAGCTATGGGTGAGGTGGCCCGCGTCGAGATAACCGGCAGGTAGCACAACCTCAGCCCCGGCCTCGGTCGCCACGGTGACCGTTCGCATGGCGGGATCTACCGCCATGACGGTTCCACGAGTACCGTTGATGACCCCAAGATGCTTGTCATTGCGAAGCGCCATGACCTCATCGCCTTTGCAGAGCCTTTGCTGCGCGCATTCGATCTCGGGACCCTGCAAGACGCCCGAGTCGGTCAGGTAGCGGCGAGCTCGACGGTTGAGGTCCATCACCTCAGAACGGCGAGCAGCAATCATCACCGCGGGAGACGAGCTGCGGCGACTGTCCCACCAGTGATCAACCAGTAACTGGCGTGTCCTTTCCGGAGAGCTGTCGATAAAGACCCGGTCATTTGCCTGGTATGCATCGATCGCCTCGGCCGCCCTGCCCTGACGCACCAGATCGAGAACCTCACGTTCCCAACCGAGCGGCTGACGCCTCACCTCGGAAAGCTCAGCGGTATCCAGCCGGGCGCGGATCGCGCGCAGCGCTCCTCCGGCGTCGATCTCTGGCAGCTGGTGATCGTCACCGACCAGCACTACCTTTGCTCCGGCTTGAGTGGCATGCTCCAGCAACCTCCCCAGTGTCCGGGTGCCGACCATCCCCGCCTCATCGACCACAACGACGCTGTCGATCACCAAGGACTCGCCTCGGTCGAGCTGTGTCAGCAAACCTGCCAAGGTGAAACTGCGGATACCCGAGCCAGCTTGCAGCTCCTGTGCCGCCCGGGCCGCCAGGGCGCAGCCGATCACCGTCTTCCCCGAGCGCTCCCAAGCGTCACGAGCCGCAGCCAGAGCAAAGGTCTTTCCTGTTCCCGCCTTTCCGATGACGACCTGTACGCCCATCCCTGAACAAGTAAGGGAGCGCACCATGTCGCATTGGTCCTCGAAAAGCGTGGGCCTGTTTCGAAGAGCTTGGTCGACGTGCTCGGGCCGCGCGATGCCGATCCCAGCAGATCGACGCGAGATGGCGAGTTCGATGACTTCACGTTCTCGCTCGAGCATCTCTTGGGTGGTATAGCGCCGCAGGGAGGCAACGTCGTGCGGCAAACCTTGGTCGTAGCTGGGCTTAAGGGGCACTACACGTCCAGATGCCAACAAGGAATCCGCCATAGCTTCGAGTTCGGTGACGCTTGCTCCTTGTGGCAGAGATTCGGCCAAGCCCTGAAGGACCTCTTGACGAGAAAAGGTGCTCGCTTGTTGCGTCAGCCCCTCTGGAGACGTAAGCAACGCTTCGGCCGCATCGACATCGGCCTTGTCCCAGTGAGCGACCGATCTCCCGATGGTGGTTTCAAGTTCTGTAAGACCCGCTGCAACAGCCCGCTCACGCCAGCTGGCTTGCAGCGAATCGCTATCGACCTTGTAGTCCTTTGCGGAACGGGTCTTTAGCGTGGCCGCCTGTGCGGCACGGGCGCTCGTTGCCCCGCCCTCGGCAAGCTCTAGCTCTATCTCACTGCGGCGCTGCGAGAAGGCTTCGATCACGGCACGCGGGATGCCGTCGATGTCCGCGCTCCCACGGCGAACCGGGGCCCACTGCACCCCTAGCCTTCGAGACAGCTCTGCTCTTAGGTGCGCTTGGTAGAGATAGCCGGCGGTCTTGGCATAGCGGTAGAGCGCCTTGCCGTCGACCGCTCCCCAGCGATCATCGACGCCCTTGATGAGATTGGCTACCAGCACATGGGTGTGAAGCAGTGGGTCACCGGCTCGAGAAGTGCGATGACGGAAAGCTGCAGCGACGAAGCCTTGGGAGTGGATCCGGCGGCGCCCGCCCGCACCTCGGCGCGCTGCCGACGCTTGGTGTTCGATATAGCTAAGCGCTGCAGAGACCGCCGCATCGTGGGCAGCCACGACCTCGGGGGACGCTGCGTCAGGCCCCAACGCGTGAAGGATCGACACCGATTTCGGCGCCCGGAATGTGAGATCGAACCCTGGGACCCTCTGTGTCTTGGTCTTTTTGATCAGGGCCTCAGCCGACGCTGGGTCGTTTCCTCCCAGCACCCGTCGTAGCTCAAGCTCGGCCACCTCGCCTTCAAGACCGAGGCCACGAGACCCGGAAGCGAGCCAGTAGCCGGGGGCTTCGCCCGAGCCCAGGTAGTAATCCTCGACGCCGCGGGCGACCGAATTCAGGTAGTAGTTCTCTCCTCCCCGGCGGAGCTTTCCGATGTTGAGCATGCCGTCCCCTCCCCTCGAGCAGCAAGCTCATCAGGCACGGCGGTGAGTTCCTATGGGGCGGAACTTTGTCGAGACTTTGTTGGTGGCGCACTGGACAGTGCAAGTCTGTGCTTCGTCGGATGCGGGGTGTCGGCGAAGGGGTCTGGGGTTGCTCGGGTCGAGGTTCGCGAAAGTGTCATAGGGGCTTTCTAGGGTTGATCTCTCAGAGCTCTCTAGGAGGTGATCGACGGTGGATCAGACGGTGACCCTTATGGCCTGGGCGGCGACGTTCCTACTGGCAGCGCGCGTCCTGGGATTGCGGCGGGCATTTTGGGGCTTGATCCTGCTGGTGATCGTCAGCATCTGGGTCGCTCTGCGCGCGCTGCACGTACTAGCCGGGACCCGCCGGTAGCCGCGATCTACTGCAAAGCGCCTGCAAATGGACTTGGGTCGGCAGAGTCGGCTTGATGTGTCTCCAGTGGTGCCGAGGTGGCGCCGGGAAAGGAGACAGCTGTGGATACGCGCAACGCGGTCATGCTGATCGGCAGGCTCGTGGGAGACCCCGAGCTTCGCTATCTGCCCAACGGGACGCCGGTGGCAAACTTCGCTATAGCGGTCAACCGTTCCGTGCGCAAGGACGACGGCAGCTACGACGACTCGCTGGACGGATTCTTTGACTGCGAGTTCTTCGGGGGCCAAGCCGTCACCCTGGCCGAAACGGCTTCCAAGGGAACCGAGGTGACCCTCGTCGGCTCGCTGCGCCAGAACAAGTTCCAGACCAAGGGCCAGCCGCCACGCACGATCTCCAAGGTCGAGATCCGTGTGACTCAGATCGCGCCGACGCTGCCGGCTGCCAAAGAGCCTGCAGCCCTACCGGTTGCGGCTCAGTCGGTGGCGGAGCAAGCGGCCCCCCCTGCGGAGCAGGCTCCCCTGCCCGCCTAGTTGTTGTTTGCTGCGGGCGGGGACCCCGCGACCCCGTCCGCAGCCTCTTTCACCGGAGGTGATACATGCGCATCGATCGAACAACGGCTGAGAGATTGCTGGTAACGCTGGCTTCCACGGCATTGCTGATGAGTGTTCATCCGCCGGCGCAAGCGCACCATCGACCAAGCGCTTACTGCAGCGAGTCAGGCGATGTCTGCCAGAACGTCCGCAAGGTCGAGGGCGTGCGAAAGCTGACCATCGTGCTCAGCTCGAAGTTCTTCAAGCGTTATGTCTTGTGTCTCGACAAACCGGGGCCGGTCTCTGTCTGCGAGACGTTTCGGATCAAGGCTTGGGATGACGGCACCTTCGGGTCGTCCATCAACTTCCGGCGCCGCTTCGGAGGCGGTGAAGGCCGCTACACGGTGAGTTGGTATCGAGTGCCGAAGCAAGGGCCGCCCACCGAGCAGATCGGAAAGACGCTCGGATTTCACCGAAGTTAGCTACGGATCAAGTCCACCAGTACACGCGCAAGAGCGATGAGCAAGAGAATCTCGGCATTCTGACGCATACCCCGCCTCCTTCTAGTTGAGGCGGCGCGGGCACCTACGACGTTTGAACTTGGATTACAGCACAGCCTCGGCCAGATAGACGTCTATCTCAGAGAGCGCTTCACCCCTGAGGTAGCTTGGCCCCCCGTCAGCGGTCCACCGATCGGGCTTTCTGTATCCAGCGCTGCAAGTATTCAGGCTCCACGAACAGCAGACATGCCTAGTTTCCTGAACTGCGTATAGGCTTAACTCACGCTTAACATTCAGTATAGGCTTCATGCAAAGAGCGCGGGGATGGGCCTTCCTCATGACGTTGATGATCCTTCTGTCTGCTTCCAGTGTTTCCGCCACCAACTTCTCCGGTGCGACTGGGGCCACGGGCTGTCCCATGAGCGATAACAACATGGCAGACAATCGCGACCACTACTTCTGGTACGACTCACTGACCGTGAATGTCGCGAGCGCTGTGAATTGGAGTCGGACGAACAATTTCGATCCAACCCGAATCAATACCTTCTATGACTCCTCGGAGAACTCCACGACCGATGCCATCGTGCGGGATCAGGACTACACCACCTACTGTGGCTATACCTGGCACGACAGTGGAAGCACAGGCGGCGTCAACGGTCTGGCGACATGCAACTCACTCAATGGTGTTAGTGAATGCGAAAGCCATGTTCTGCGCTACGACACATCGTTCTTCGACGGAGCCAGCCTCTCTTTCCAGCGGCACGTCGCTTGTCACGAGGTCGGACACAGCCTCGGCCTTAAGCATCGCTCCGAGAACGGCTGCATGACAAGTTCAGCAACCGCCTATACATCGCTAACTTCCCATGACAATGGGCACCTCAACGACACCAGCAACTACTAGGGGAGCACAAATGGCCTTTGTAATGGCTCCAAAGAGGAGAATGGTCAGCGTCTCCCTCTCGATGTGGGTTGTCTTATCGCTCGTCGGATGCGGGGGATCCACTCAAGACGTTTCATCTGACCAGGACATCGACTTGATTTCAGTCCTGAAATCTCGCTCTGAAGCAGCCTCTAGGGTTCGACCATTCGATTCGATCTCTGACGTACTCGCCAATACCCGATACCGGGTCGCGGGACAGCCCCCACGGCCGCTCACTGAAGCGGTTGTGGTAGGACGGTTCACCGACTCCACAGCCGGTCGAGGGTTTTCGGTCACAGGTGAAGACGCTCCAGCCGGTGACGAGGTCGACTTCGAAGACCCAGACGCTCTGTGGCGGACGGTGCACGCGTCCCTCGAGGTCGAGGAGGTCATCTCGGGCTCACTCGAAAGCAGTAATACGCTCGTCGGGCTTGCCCTCAACCCCGATGTTCCGCTGGACGAAGTTAGCGCGGACCTCAAAGCCATGGGACGCGTCGTCGTGTTCCTGCATCGAACGCCGGTTTTTGCCTATGACCCTTCGGTGTATGGGATCCTGCTCGACGGAGGGTTGCTCGGCACTCTGGCGGGAGATGCGATCCGACTCCCGATTCTCGACGACTCTGAAGAGAGCGCGCTTCTGAGCGGAGCGGCCACTCTCGACCATCTGCGAAGAGCAGCCGAACGGCCCGACGTCGTGGTCGAGGTCGATCGCAACGGGCAAGCCCGAGACGAAAAATAGCCACTCCCGAAGAAGAAGGCGGGGCATGCCCTTCCTCTTCTCCTTCTGCTAATTGGCCTCGGGCCGAAGGCCCCTCCTTTTTCGTCTCGACAAAACGTTCGAGTTGTAACGCCCATGTTTATTGCCGGAGGGCTGTGGACGATCTCGCCCGATTCAGTCGGCCCCTGCGCGGGCTACTCCTCAGCACACCTCTTGGTGGGGCGGTAGGTAACGGCTCGGGCTTGCCCTACCGCCTGAACAGCACCATGGAGCCCGGCCGAAGCCGGGCTCCATTTAGCTGGGTAGCTGGTGCTACCCGGTGGTCTCGGCCGGGACCGGGGAGGCGTCGGCCGAGGGCTTGGTGATCTGAACCGTGGCGAACTGAAGATCTGCTGCCACGTTAGAGGCTTGGATCTCGACCGAGTGGCGCTTGTTGCCGTCTTCGGTCTGCCAGCTGCGCTGGATCAGCTTGCCGGTGACAACAACCCGTGCGCCCTTCTTGAGGGACTCAGCGACGTTGTTGGCGAGACCGTTCCAGGCGGTGACGGAAAAGAAGCCGTCGGTGATGTCCTGCCACTGGCCCTTGCTCTTGCTGCGGTGACTGACCGCCACGGTCAGGTTGGCGACCGCCTTGCCGGACTGGGTGTAGCGCAGCGTTGGGTCCTCGGTGAGGTTCCCGACTAGAGCTACCTGGTTCATGTGCTTCTCCTTTTCCCGACGCCTACGGCGTCTTAGCCGTTCTTACGGCCCGTGCTTCAGGGCGGAGATAGCGACGAGGTCAACCGGCAGCGGAGCTGGTCCGAGCACTCATGAGCGCGCAGGGCTCACGGTTTACCGAAGGAGCGACCGTCCTAATGTGCCGAGTAAGAGAACGGCCTGCAGCAGATAAGGGAGAAGCGATAACGTGAGCCCATGTCGAAATCAGAGCCGACCCTCGATCCAGAACGGGCCAAGATCGTGGAAGAGCTAAAGAAGTTGGGCGTGACCGGGATCATGATCACCCTCGCCGAGCAGGGCGAGATATCGAAAGTGGAATGTGCAGCGGAAGAGAACTGTCTGTGCCCCGATGAACTCGGGGGTGGTACGCACTTCGACACGATCCCCGAACCAATATCCGATTGGATCCCTACGCAGGATCACATCACTCTCAAGAGTGAAGGCGGGAAACTGACGGTCGACAACGTCCAACTCATGCATCGGTTATGCAACAGGGTCCGCTATACCGGCGAGCCCGGCAAGAAAGACATCAAACGCATCCAAGCCGCCCGGGCAGCCGCGCTGATCGGTCCGCGCTTCTCCATCATCAAGGATGACGTAGAAGTGGATACGGCCACCGACTACGAGCAAGCATTAGGGATCGCTGAGGAGCACGTCGCTACGATCCGTGACAACACGACCGGAGCCGTCATCACTTTCCCGGAACGCCACTAGCCCTCAGGGCACTCGAGCGCCGCTTGTGAGCCCGCTTCACGAGTCGCTGGTGAGACTCGTAACCTGGTCCACCCGGAAGAAGATTTTGGTGCCGGGCAACTCGATCTCAGAAGGTAGGTGCTCCGCCTCCCGGGGATGTGGCACCAGACACTCCTCGCATGCATCGGGTCGGACATCTGATCTCCGCGTTACGTACAGCACGTACCCCGGGTAACCGTCGGGGGCAGTTTCGCCTTGGACGAAATATCCGTCACCGGGATAAGTTCTGCGAACAACTTCCAAGGCAGCATCAAGAACACCTTTTGCATGGGAAACATCTGGTGTCGCCACGATAGTCGCAACTGGATCGTCGTACATGCCTCACACTCTAAGACAGTTCAGATACGAGCCTCGAGATCTGGAACCGCGAAAGGTTTGCACGATGCATCAAAGATGGTTCTCACAGCTTCCGGCCGCGTCATCACTGCTGGTCCCATCTGGACAGGTCGTGCCCGACCAAATCACGTCGGTCAAAGACGCATCGTAAAGTATGGCCCCCTCTAAATCCGCCCCCGTCAAGTCCGCCTCATCGAGTATGGCGCCTGTCAAGTCCACGTTACGAAGGTCCACTCCGCTCAGGTCAGAACCAGCGAGGTCAGCCCCACGGATAGATACCAATGGACTAGGTGCCGGCGGGTTGGCGGCCCAGCTGAATGCGATGATTCCCGCAGCCGAAATTACCGCTGCTGTCATCATCCTTGGTAGAGCCCTCCTCCTAAAGAAGTGAACGTAGGTGACGAAGTTGCCAATCGTGACGACATCGTCACGTCTCTTGAGGACGTCAAGCAAAGACTCGTAGGCTCCGTCAATATCAGCTTGAAGATCTTGATCAATTTCGTCTTGGTCAGCCCTAGCTTGAGCTGCTAAGTCGTCGAATGACTTGTAGGCGGCAGCCTGCTTCGTTTCAAGATCCACAAAATCGTTGAAACCTTGTAGTTGGTCGGGGTTCGCCTCGAAGTATTCAAAGGCTGGATCTCCCTCCTGCCAATCTCGCTTGAAATCGCTAACCTGGCGACGCTCCGGCGCGAGAAGAAGTACGCCTACCCAGATGGCCGCCATCACGCCTCCGAGTGCGGCCGTGCCCCCAGCCGCTGCTATCCACAAGCGAGCGCATTCCACCGAGTCAGGTCGGCAGATGGGCAATTTCCCGATGCTGGATAGCTGACTACCAGCGATTAGAGCTGCGCCAACTGCAGCAAAACTGGCCACCAGCCATTTCGCCGCATCCCTGATCTGGTTGCTCTGCGCTTCAACTCTGATGCCGACGTCTAGACTGCTGGCGGCCCTTGACTCGTCGTCTCCGAGCGTTGCCATCTAACGTCTCCTCGACGACTTTCTCCTGGTCGCCTTTCTCGCTGCGGGCTTCCTTCTCGTCGACTTCCTTGCTGGCGGAGTTGGAGGCCTCGCCGGAACCTTCGCTTTCTTCCGTGCGGTGCTTTTCCGACCCGTGGACTTCTTCCGGGCGGTCGTTTTCTTTGCGGTGCTCTTGCGACCCGGGGACTTCTTCCGACCGGTCGTTTTCTTTGCGGTGCTCTTGCGACCCGTGGTCTTCTTCCGGCCGGTCGTCTTCCGAGCGGTGCTCTTGCGACCCGTGGTCTTCTTCCGGCCGGTCGTCTTCCGAGCAGTGCTCTTGCGATCCGTGGTCTTCTTCCGTGCCGTGGACTTACGAGCCGCTGGCTTACGCGTCGTCCTCCGTGCAGAAGACTTTCTACCCGATATTTTCTTCGCAGCCACTAGATCGCCCTCCCCACTGTCGGTCGATAGCGATTGAACCATCCGCCGGACTCCTCGCACAAGCCGTCACCGCGCACTCCTAAGTCTCAAACTCTCGGTCAAAGGAGAGCCTGTTACACCCACTCGACGCACAGCCTCGAAAGCGCTGTCGATGGTGCGGGTGGTTTCCCAGTCGGTCAGGCCGATCGACAGAGCAACGCGGACGAGTTCGGCTCGGGCTGTGGGGTCTAGCAGATGGCCGGCAGCGATGAGCTTGCCGATGATGAACGCGCAGCGGTTGAGGGTGTGGTTGCGCTCCCCCACTTTGGCGGCTCGCAGGATGTCGAGTTGGTTGCGCAGGACCTTGAGTCCGTAAGGTGTGCCGTCGCCGGTGAAAGGACCTGCTGGTGGTGCGATCGGAACCAACCGGCGCGGCGATTCACGGAGCCACTCGGGTGCCTCGGCGATCGGGATCTCGCCATCGAGCCACGAGTAACTGTTGCCCGATAGGTGCCGGCTCGGTGGTGCCACGATGTAGCCACCGTCGGCGCGCAGATCGATCCCGGGCAGGGATCCTGAGATGCCGGGCAAGCCGCTTGTGTGATTGCGAAGTGAAGAGTCTGCAGCGCGCCTATATATAAGGTGTAACCCGCCGCCTCCGGTGAGCCCTGCGAGTGTCCTTGGTAGCTTGTGAATCACGCGGTCTAGCGATGCGAACGCTCTCGGTAGATCGATATCGACCACCACGATGCCTGCCCGCTCCCCCGTCGTGACTGCGACGTTCGCGTTGGGCCACTGCCGCCACCAGGTCTTGATACGAGCGATGTTGGTCACCGCTTCGTGAAGGCCGCGGCGGACCAGCGGATGCTTGCCGGGCGAGGAGCAGTCACGGCCACAGGTACAGGTGCTGTTGACGATGCCGTGCAGCGGAAACACCGGCCAGCCTCGTTGGGCGTATCCGACAGCCGCCCACAACATCTCGTTCACGATCCCAGCTCCTCGAGATAGGTGTCACAGCGCTCGGTCAACTCGGCTGCGAGTTCGGAAGCCCTGTCGAAACCATCATCGGCGAGACGGTCACGCAGACCGGCCAAGGTAGAAGCGAGAAGAACGACGACCAGGTTGCCTAGGTCTACAGGTGCCGGCTCGCTCATGACGCAGCCTTTCCTGCAAGCTCGAAGGCGTTGTCGTGGAAGCGCTTGAGCATCTCGGCTGTGCTGCGGTCGTCCGCACTGCCGACGTCACCGCAGCGGGAACAGATGATCTCGAAGTGGCCGTCCTCGGGAACCACGAAGGCCTTGTGCGGCTCTACCACAACTTTCTCGATGGTCCACTTGTCTGCCAGAGTGGCTACGAAAGCCTCGTGAAGTCTGCTTATCGCTTTGGCTTCGATGCGGTTATCGGCTGCACCGACCAGGCCGCAGCGTTCGCATTCGATCTCGAAACGGTTGTCGTTACCGGCCAGTTCACCGGGAGGGTCATAGATAGTGCAGCTGTGGATTCCATCGACGGCCTCGCCGTCGGGGGCCTGGTCGCCGAACGCAAGCTCCAGCTCCTCGTCCTCTATGAGATCGAGTTCGTTCCACTCGTCGGTGGGAAACGCTGCCTCGTAGCCGATGGTCTCTTCCACGTCTGCCTCCTTGTTGGTCGACGGCTTTCGTCGTCCGCAGGAGCGCCGGGTTGAGCGGAGGGGTCAACCGATGCCGAAGGCAAGCGAGCACTCATGAGCGCGCAGCGTGCGATTGACGCCGGAGCGGCCGGTGCTAGACAAAGCCACGCCGTCGGCCGGGAGGCTTGGAAGGTCGCTTACGTGGCGGTCATCGGGCCGGACAGTCGGCCGCACCGGGTCAGGTTCACAAACATGGCTGCTTGAGCATGCAGGAACTGCTACCCAGAGTCTCTCTGAATGAGATGCAGGATCTTGTCGTGCTCGGTGTCTAGCAGTTGCAATATGCACGCAGGCCGGATATCGACCACTTCAAGTTCACCGATAGGGAACCAATCGAACTCAAGTAGAGACTCGCCGTCCTGACGTGAGAACCTCGTCTCCGGCACCCCCACTGGTTCCACCTCGAAGTAGAGCCCGACCTCCTCGAAGCGAACACCCCCGTTGACGAAGTGGGTCTCGATCACGGCACACAGTCGACCTGGGGCTAGCGCCAGCCCCAGTTCCTCGAGGAGCTCGCGAGCCATCGCTTCTTCAGCGGTCTCTCCCAATTCAACGCGACCGCCCGGGACCGCCCACCAGGAATCCCGGACCATCCGGTGGAGCAGGACGGTGTCACCCCTACGGCACACGGCCCCCGCACGGATCTGTTGTCGAATCTCCATAGAGTGAAGGTTACGGTTCGCAACCAAAGATCCGCGACGGTCCCAAATCCAAAAGCAGCTGAGAGGATTTCCTAACGGATGTTTGCAACTCATGCCTGACGAAGATTCAACAGCAGCAGAAGAGATCATCGATATCGGTGCGGAGATTGCTGGCGGTGTCGCCGGATCCGCTGCTGGGCTCCTCGTTGCAGGTCCGGGAGGCGCACTGGCCGGCGCGGCCGGGGCGCCACTCGCGATCCGCGCGTTGCGGTGGGCGGGCCGTGAGGCTCGTGAGCGAGTTCTTTCCCGGAGAGAGCAAGTGCGCGCGGGCGGAGCCCTGGCGTTCGCTGCTGATGAGATCCGAACGAGGCTCGAAAGCGGAGACGTATTGAGGAACGACGGCTTCTTCAAAGAAGAGGTCGCACCGGGACGTACCGCGGCCCAGGAGATCCTCGAAGGCACTCTCATGACTGCCGAACGTTCGTACGAGGAAAAGAAAGTTCCGTACTTGGGGAGGCTCTACGCTAGCATCGGCTTCGACGAGACGGTCGATGCGGCGGGGGCCAACTACCTGCTGAACATCGGCGCCACCTTGACTTGGATGCAGTTCGTGATCCTCTCCGTGATCGCGCATAACTTCGAAGGTCAGCTTCGATTGCGCGAATCGATGTTCGAAGGAGACGACCAGCCCATGGAGCTCGTGGCTGTAGCTCATCAGATGCTTAACCTTGCTCAGCGAGGTTTCCTGTTTCAGAAGCGACCCGGTCAGGACAACTCCGAGATCATCCTGGACGCTCCTCACATCGCGCCTCAACACCTGAAGATCCAAGGCTTCGGGTATCAGTTCTGGCGCCTCGCGAAACTTGGAGACATGCCTTCAAAGGACTGGCTCCCCATGGCGGTCATGCTGGGGAGCTCGTCCGGGTAGGGCGCCCTTGACGCCGGAGCGGCCGGTGCTAGATGAAAGTCCAGCCGTCGACCGGGAGGACGCCGATGCAGCCGAGCGTTACGTGACGCGGAAGATCGATATGAGGGTCTTGACCACGGGACGGGTTCTGATGATCTCCTCCTCATCGCGTTCGCGGAGGTCCTTAAGGATGCGGTCGGCCATCAGGGGTGCCAGCTCGGTCTTCGACACGTTCACGCTTCCGAACTGCGGCAATGCAGCCAGCTTCGTTGCGAAGGTCGCAAGACCTTTCGATTTCCTTCCCGCTCTGTCCCGATGCTCCTCGAAGCTAGAGCGAAGGGTCTCCGCGTCAAGCGTGAGACTCGCGCCCCTCTCTGTTGCGAGAGCCTCGATCATCTCGATCAGCTCGGCGTCAGAGAAATTCGCCTCCTCGAAACTGGTATCCCAGAGCTGAACGGCCTCTTCAGTAAGAATGCCCTCGGAGATCAGGCGCTCGACCTCACGTTCCATATCGCCTTCTCGGTCGGCGACCAGCACCAAGAACCGAGGGAAAGTCTTGACGGCGCGCAGGGCCTCCTTTCGGAGCTTCCCGACGCCTTCGAGCTCCTGGACGCTTACGCCCATATCGTTCAAGGGCATGCCGCCAATCTCCTCTAGCACCCGTCTGCAGACTGCATGTTCCGTGGCACCTTCAACGACCAGATGAACCTCATGGGGGTTCAGCTGCCGAATCCGAAGCTCCACCGCAAGGTCAGCACGGGTGTAGCGCTCGAGCGGCCATCGACCGAACAGTTTCTTCTTCCAGGACTTGTCGGACACGTCGAAGATCTCATCGGGAGCGAGCAACAGCTCGCCCGTGACATCACGGTAGAAGCGCCGGAGCATCAGCGCGGCGTCGTAGGCATCGTGTGCTCGCCGCGCCTCCCCGCGTAACCGCGCCCGCTGCTTTGCCGGCGCCATCCGGAAGAGCATGTACCAATTGCGAACCGGATCGAAACCGTGGGTCTTCGTTGCCAAGCGCTCGTACATGTTCTTGATCGACTCCGCGCCTACGCCGAGCTCTGAAAGGATCGAGGAGGGGTCCCATGGTGGCTCAAGTGCCCGGGGGTCCACGAAGTCGTTGACGGAATCGTCGTAGATCAGGCTGACCGTCGCCTTCGTTAGCGTGCCCTTGATTGACGGTCCATATATCCCCTGCAAGCGGAAGAGCATCAGCATCAGGTCGTGCCACGACCCGTCTAATTGCCGCCACTGCGCGATCTGACGCTCGTACCAGTGCCGCATGGTCGTATGGGCCGACGCTCTCTTCTCATCGTCCAGCAGCCACTCGATATTCACTTCGGCCTTGTCGAGCCGGAGCGCGTCCCGGAGGTAGAGCAGTTGCCACGGGGAGTAAAGCGGATGAGCGCGGGGTGTTTCGCGCATCCCGTCGTCAAAGGCGAGGTCCTGCCATGGAACGAAGCCTTGTTCCTCGCGGAAGACGACTTCGTCCCCGTCGAACAGGAGAGGGCTGAACGCGCCTTCGCGGTCCAACCGCTCAAGTTCCTCGTAAGGGTCGATGGGAATACGCAAACCGCGCTCCTCAGCCTCTCGCCGCAACCGAACGCGATCGAGCAGAGGGAACTGGTGAAAGGCGTCCGCTTCGTATGCCCGGCGGACGGTGTACGCCGCGACGGGTGGGGCATCCGGGGTAGTAGCTCGTTGCTCGATCTGTTTCTCCATGTCAGGACCCACCCGCGCCGGGCTCTGCCTCGGGGGGCACCATCCGCCACCGGCCCCTGCGGATCGGCATGTTTTTGGTGAAGAACGTGTAGTCGGGTTCGCGAGCGGCAGCGGGTCTAAGGACCGGGACCGCATTGTCTGCGACGTCACGGACATCTGCGGCGGTCATAGAGTCGGGCGGTAGCTCCGCATCGTCTTTCGGCTCATAGTGCGGTGCCGCGTCGCGCCATCCCGGCCGAAACTCGTCCCACATGGCCGTTAGTGCGTTATCGAGCTCGCTCGGAGGACGTCGAGCAAAGCGCACTATGCCCATTTCCTCGATCTCCCCCATGTGCTCCTCGCCGTACACCACCATTTCCTTCAGAGCAGCCTTCAAGTCACGCCCATCCACGAAGCGCTGATCGGGCCCGAGGAAGAACGGAGCCACAGTGCGGTGGAGCTTGTCGGTCGAAGTGAAGACCTGGCAGAAAGGCAAGTAGTAGAGGTAAGCGACATCAACCATATTGCTCTTACGTTCCCGTCCGATGAGATTAGAGGCCATCCCAAGGTAGAAGAAGAGCGAGGCCCTGAGTACGTACGCGGTGTAGGGAGCGAATACCTCAAGGGAGAGGTCTCCCGCGGCAGCGTAGCGAGCCGCGATTTGGTCTGTCCACTGCGGGCCGATACCAAGGAAGCGTCGAGCGAACTCCACGCGTTCGATCCCTGTGCCTGCGACGTAGTCGGAAGCGATCTCATACACCTCATCAAGCGTCTTGCCGCGTGCGACCTTGGTCGCATAGCGCGCTTCCTCGATCATCGAGCGAAAGTCGACGTTGCTGAGGGTGTCTCGCCAGCTGACGGCTACGGCCCGCTCAAGCTCATGGAATCGACCCTCGTGCCAGCGGGCGAGTGCAGCCACCTCGTCGAACTCATCGAAGTGATGCCCGAGCTTCCCGTCCGGGCTGCGCTTCGGCTCTCCCCCGACCACCAAAACCTGGCCGTTCATCGGAGGGTGGTTCCCATGAACCAGGTCGTTGCCGATCAAATTCAGATGAAAAAGGTTGGGCCACGTGTGGAGGATCGGCGATTTCCCCGCGATATCGGCCACCACAGCCTCTGCGGCTCTGCGCTTACTTGGCTTGCTCAGGTCCGCGAGGGTCTCGACGAAGAACACTGGCGTGATGTTGAACATGAAGAAGGCTTCCAACCAGACGGCCTCGTCCAGGCTCAGCCCCTGCAGTGCCGACTTGTCGAAGATCATCACGGGACCCATCCCTCCAGTCTCCAATGCCGGTGTGACACATGTCGAAGCCCTGCCGAAGCCGGGCTCCGCACTTGCCGGGTAGTGAGGGTTACCCGGCGGCCGCCGCAGGGGCCAGAGAACCCTCTACGGTGGACTTCGCTACCTCTGCGGTAGCGAACTGAAGATCCGGTCCCACGTGGGTGACCTGGATCTCGACGGTCTGGCGCTTCTGACCCTCGACCTCGAAGGTGCGCTGGACCAGCTTGCCGACGACCATGACCCGCATGCCCTTCTTGAGGGTGCGGCTCGCGTTCTCGGCGACGCTGCGCCATGCCGTGCAGCGGAAAAACCCGTCGGTGACGTCCTGCCACTCTTCGTTGTGCTTTGAGCGGTGGCTGACCGCGACGGTGAAGCCTGCGAGGGCCGCGCCACTCTGGGTGTAGCGAAGCTCGGGATCGTCGGTGATGTTTCCGACTAGAGCGACCTGATTCATCACTACCTCTCTTTCCTGGGCGCTTGTTGGCTGCGCCCGAAGCCGTTCCGACGCCACCGGAACAAGTCCGCGACCGAACGACGGAACGCAACCGACGATGAAGTGGAGCGAGCACTCATGAGCGCGCAGCGTGCGGTTGCGTGGAGGAGTTAGCGGACTACGGTTGCGTCAGAAGGAATGGCTGTCTCGGCGCGTAGCAGCGACCAGAGAGGTGACGAACAAGCGCGAGGGTCTAATCACGCCGGGCGGGCTACGCGTCTCGGTCAGCGTCCGTCGTCGCAACCGTTGATGGCGATGCGGTCCAGCTCCCGAGCAGGTCCAACGCCTCATGCGACGGTGAGTTCGGCTCGGCCACGTACACGAAAATCGTCAGACCCGGATCACCAGGAGGCTCCAGCGCCTCGTAAGTAAGCGTCAAGTCCCCGACGACCGGATGATGGAAATGCTTGATGCCGCTGCGGTGGAAGCGGACCTCGTGACGTGCCCAGAGCCTTCTGAATTCTTCGCTACGCGTGGACAGCTCTCCGATCAAGTCTGTAAGAGCACGGTCGTACGGGTCCCGGCCCGCCTGTGCGCGCAAGAGGGCAACGACGTCGTTAGCGACCGTGTCCCACTGCTTGTAGAAGTCAGTGGCCCGCGGGTTCAGAAAGATTGTCCGGGCTCCGTTCGCCGCATTGCCGGGGTCGCCGAAGAATTCAGAGAAGAGAGCGCGCCCGAGGCTGTTCGCGTAGAGGATGTCGAGACGCCCGTTCTGAACGAAAGCCGGGACGGTCATTGAATCGAGGAGGCGTTGAAGACTCGGGCGCACGCGCTGCTGCGTTGGAGGCCGCTTGGGGCTGCGACCTGCATTGGCGGCCCTCACCAGATCGAGCAGGTGAGCACTTTCCGCCTCGTCCAGCTGGAGCGCTCGTGCGATCCCGTCTAGCACGCTCTCGGAGACCCCACGCGCATTGCCGCGCTCGAGGCGTGTGTAGTACTCGACGCTGATGCCCGCGAGCAGAGCGACCTCCTCGCGACGGAGCCCGGGTACCCGGCGCTTCCCTCCATACGCCGGAAGGCCTGCTTGCTCTGGCCCGATCCGCCCTCTCCGCGTGACGAGGAACTCGCGGATGTCATCACTCATGTCCATGCGTTCACGGTACGGCAGTTGGGCATGCATTAGGGAGGCACTGTCAGTACCCCTAACAACCCGGTCTCCCTCGACGCGGGCGGAAGGCGTTAAGTGGCAGTTGATAGAGAAAAGCGACGTTCCAAACAAGGAGGAGCTATGCCACTGCAGCCCGACGGTTACACCTTCGTTCTCTCCGACGAGGTGTCCCGCGCGCCCGTCCGCTACAAGAACCGCTACGGAATCGAGATCGCCGCAGATCTGTACCGCGACAAAGGTCTCGACGAATCGACCAAGCACCCGGCCCTCGTCATCGGACCGCCCCACGGCGGCGTGAAGGAGCAGGGCCCCGGGGTCTACGCCCAGGAGATGGCGAAGCGAGGATTCGTCGCCGTGGCCTTCGACCCGTCCTACAACGGAGAGAGCGGTGGCGAGCCGCGCCACGTCACCTCCCCGGAGATCTTCGCTGAGGACTTCAGCGCAGGTGTCGACTACCTAGGCACCCTTCAGTACGTCGACCGCGACAAGATTGGCGCCATCGGCATCTGCGGAAGTGGTGGCTTCGCTCTAAGTGCGGCGCAGGTGGACGTGCGCCTGAAGGCGGTGGCGACCTCTGCCATGTACGACATCAGTGCTTTCCACCGCAACGGCTGGCAGAACAGCCTGAGCGACGACGACCGCCACAAGACGCTCGAAGACCTCGCGCAGCGTCGCTGGGACGATGTCGACCAAGGTCAGCCCGCGCTGCAGCCGACGTTCCCGAGCGAGATCCCAGAAGACCTCGACCCGATCACGAGCGAGTTCTTCGAGTACTACGTCGCCGACCGTGGCCACCACCCTCGTTCGATCGGTGGATTCACACTCACGAGCGGGACGGCCCACATCAATGCCGGAGCGCTCAGCCACCTCGAAGACATCGAGCCACGTCACGTGCTCCTCATCACCGGCGATCAAGCGCACTCCCGGTACTTCAGCGATGCAGTCCACGAGCAGGCGCCCACCAGCGAACTCCTAGTTGTGCCTGGCGCGCGACACATCGACCTCTACGACCGTACGGACCTGATCCCCTTCGACCGACTCGAGACTTTCTTCCTCGAGAGCCTGTAACGAGCGGCCAAGCGACATGACGATGGGGACCGGTAACAGAGTTCTCCAGGCTGTTGCCGGCCCCTCATCGCCGATAAATCACGAAAGGAGCACGACATGCGTGGCGCTGTACTGCACGCACCGGGCGACATACGCGTCGAAGAGCGCGCCGACCCGAAGATCATCCAACCGACCGACGCGCTCATCCGTCTCTCTGCGACATGTGTCTGCGGGTCCGACCTCTGGCCTTACCGCGGCATCGAGTCGATCGAAGACCCGACGCCGATGGGCCACGAATATGTCGGCATCGTCGAGGAGGTCGGCAACGAGGTCGAGCATATCAAGCCCGGTCAATTCGTCGTCGGGTCGTTCTGGGCGTCCGACAACACATGTGAGATCTGCAGTTCCGGCTACCAGAGCGCGTGTGTCAATCGTGTACTGATGGGCACCATCGGGACACAAGCTGAGTACGCGCGTATCCCGCTCGCCGACGGCACATTGGTGCCAACCCCAGAGGTTCCTTCCAACGACATGCTTCCGAACTTCCTTGCCGCGTCCGACGTACTTGGAACGGGCTGGTTCGCCGCCGTAGCAGCCGAGGTCGGCCCGGGCAAGACCGTCGCTGTCGTTGGGGACGGCGCGGTGGGCCTTCTCGGCGTGCTCTCTGCAAAGCTGCTCGGGGCGGAACGAATCATCGCGATGAGCCGTCACGACCCGCGCCAGAAGTTGGCCCTCGAGTTCGGCGCGACGGACATCGTCGAAGAGCGTGGCGAAGAGGGAGTTGCACAAATAAAGGAGATGACGAACGGGCTCGGCGCTCACTCAGCGATCGAGGCTGTGGGTACCCAGGAGTCGATGATGCAGGCCATCCGCTCTACGCGACCCGGGGGCCACGTCGGATTCGTAGGCGTGAACCACGACGTCCAGCTTTCCGGCGACGAGATGTTCATGTCTCTCGTCCACCTGCACGGGGGCCCGGCACCGGTGCGTCGGTTCCTCCCCGAGCACATCAAACTCATCTCCGATGGGACAATCCAGCCAGGGAAGGTCTTTGATCTCACGCTTCCCTTGGACCAGGTTGCTGAAGGCTACCGAGCGATGGACGAGGGAAAGGCGATCAAGACTCTGCTCGAACTCAGCTGACAGAGGCTAGTCCTGGGGGCTTCTGCCGACCGAGGTCGCAGCGCAGCGAAGCGAGAACGACCGAGTGTCGGTTCTCACGCGCAGCGTGCGGTTGAACGAAGGAGCGGCGGGCCTAGCTTTACGTCGTCGCAGAACGACAGCCGGTGGGCCCGGAACGGTGAGCATCAGGTCGCGTCTGGAAAGACCTCCGAAGAGACGCCGGCTTCCCCGAGATAGCGAGACCTCTGGCGATAGGGACCCGGTGCCTGTGCACCTGAGCCGGCATAGCCGGTCGAATGAAAGTAGCGGTAATTGACGTGAAGCATGTACAGGAAGTGTCGAGCCCGTGTCATCGAGACGTACACAAGACGTCTCTCTTCGCTGAGATCCTCTGCATTCCCCGGCACGATGTCGTCATCCAAATCCGTCACGATGACCACCCCTGCAGTCAAGCCCTTCGCTTTACGAAATGTCGTCACGCGGACAATACTGGGAGCTGCTTCGGGAAGGGTGGCAGTCTCTTGGTCCTGCGCTTCGAGTTCCTCTACAGCAGTATCTGGAGGCTTATCTTCCACATGTAGGCCTTCTGCAAGGACACGCAATCGCTCTGTGGACGCGCTTGATACCGCCTCCGTCGCGGTCAACTCCTCGAGTACTTGCTCGAAGGAATCCTTGTCGCCCACACGAGTGGCCAAGTCCTCCAATGCTTGCAAAGAGCTCTTGATCGCTGTGGACCCAACTGAGCGACATCCCTCTGCGAACGAGACATGCGTTGACAGACAATGGTCGATGACTGTCGCGACGGCAGCTGGCCCGATCCCAGAGGCACACCTAAGCCATCCGCGAACAGCAATGGCGTCCTTGGGGTTTCCCGCGTACCGAATGGCGTACATCACGCGACGGCTTTCGCACTCGTCCAATACCTGTTCGGGCTGTGCCAAGTTGACCGCTGCCAGTCCCCTCGCGTCGAGCTCCTCCACATATTGTCTAGCAAAGCTGCGGCGTGGAACGAGGACAAGAATGTCGCCCAAATCCACCCCGCTCGCATGTCGAGCGACGAGGTCAGCGACCACCTTCACTGATTGCTGCGGACTATTTAGCGCGTAGACGTGAATCTCACCGTCCTCGTTCACGGGCGTCAACGCTTTCTCGATGCGGCCAGCGGGTTCGTGAGAGATAAGTTCCATCGCTGCGTCGAGAATCGGACGCCCGCAGCGATAGCACTCTTCAAGGACGTAATCAGCCGCACCGGGATAGTCCTCATCAAACTTGCGAATCCCTGTCGGGTCCGCCTGTCGGAAACGATAGATACATTGATCATCGTCACCAGCGATGAACGGGTCGATCCCGCGTCTGCTCGCAAGCTCACGAATGACGCTTAAATCGCAAGCATTGAGGTCCTGATACTCATCAACCAGTAAGAAATCAAACTCCGGCATAAACGCCGGGTCGCCGTCAAGAAGCTTCTTGAGCTTGTAAACTAACTCGCCCAACATCGCGAAGTGGAAGACGCTACGAAGTTTTTCCAGCCACCCCTCAAAGGCGGCGCGCCACGGAGCGGCAGGAGGCTGCTCCAGCGTTCTCCAGGCGGCGTCGTACTCCTTTAGGAGTCCTCCCACCTGAGCCGGTGTCCGCTGCACTCTCCTCGCCAAATCTGGGCACAGCAGTTCCCGCTGCTCCCATTCATCGACGGTCTCAGCCCCAACGAACTCTTGTCCGCTCCGCGTCCGAAGAATCTCGAAAGCGTACGAATGCAGAGTCCGGACTTGCGGCGGTCCAGGCAGTGGTGGGTCGAGTCTCGAAAACCGCTCTGAAAGATCCAGAGCGGTTGCCACGCTGAAGGTGAGAACAAGGATTCGGTTCGGTTCTATGCCCTTGTTGCGAACGAGGTGCTCAATCCGACCGATAATCGCGGTTGTCTTCCCGGTTCCAGGACCGGCCAAGAGTCGTGCCGGACCGGTCTCATGGGAGATCGCGTCACTCTGTCCCGTCATCCTTTGATATTGGCACGCCCCTGCGACACGAGAGGCTCTCTTCGTGGGCCAATCCCTTGAGAATGGCCTTGGCGCAGCCGATTGAGCGCTCCGCCGTCTCCTTGACCAACTCGGCCGAGCCCTCGGCCCAGCGGGCGATGTAGGCGAAGCTGTAGTTACTGGTGTCTAGGCCCAGGGTGTCGCAGACGATGAAGACGACCGATTCGACCTCGACCTCGGCGATGGCTGCGGTCTTGGGTCGAATCTCACTGTGCAGCAGCGCGTGGGCTAGCTCGTGGATCAGGGTCTTGACGGCTTGAGCGGGAGCGACATCGGGTCGGACCGCGATCTTCTTTCCCAGAAAGTCGCAGTAGCCGTTCTCGCTGCCCTCCTGGGTCCGGATCACTTCGAAACCGGCATCGTTGGCCTGAGAAACAAGCACTTCCCAGACGCCTTCGGGGGCATCGCCGTCCAACAGCTTCGGCCGAACTGCGTCGAGATCCTCGAGAGATTCGCCATCGGTCTGTGAGATGTCGAAGACGTGCACGACTCGGAAGCCACGTATCTGTTGCATCGTCTTCTCGTCGCCATTGTCGGTCTCGATCTTCGTCTTGTACTTGCAGGGGGCGAAGATGGCGATGCCCTTCTCGCCTTTCTTCACGAAGCGACCGAGTGATTTCCAGCGGTTGAAGCCAGCGACGTGAGTTGCGTCGGGACGCTGCAGGAAGATCATCAGCTGGTTGTTGAAGCTGTAGTTGTGGAACTTGGAGGCAACCTTCAACATCCTTTGCCAGTCATCGCCGGAGACGATGGATTCGACGGCCTGTGTGAGCCGGTCATGGGCCTCCTTGAGCTTGTCGGTTTTGGTCTGAGTCATGTCGTACCTCCTAGGTCGGCGGCTTTCCGACATGAGGCACAGCGACGCTTCATAGCGAGCGGGTCACAAGGGTGAGGTTCCGCTTACGGTCGTTCCCCTACGGGGCTGCGATCTCAGCGGCAAGAGCAGAGAAACGAAGCGGAACCCATCTCGAAGAGACGCGAGTACCGGACGCAGGAGGAACGGAGCGACCTTGACGCGCGAGCGAGCGGCGCTACAAGGGAGGAGGAAAGCGGTCAGGGATGGGGGCTGTCTACAGAGCTCGAATAGTTGTCGCAGGGTGCCCAGATACTTCTGAAGTCAGTTTCGACTCGGAAACGGAGGATTCACTTGAAGGCAGAGAAGAAGGAGTCGGTCGCTATCGCCGCAGCGAGCGTCTTCTTGGCCCTCGCGATACCCGTCCTGATGCAGGCTTGGTCGACCATCAGGAAATGGGATGGCCCCCTAGGGCTCATCTTCATCGGCCTTTCCGTCGCTCTGTTCCTATACGGAACTGGGATCCACCCCTTGAAATGGCTCCGGAAAGAGTGGAGGCTTCGCAACGGAGGGGTGTGGACGTCAGAGCCGTCAGGCGGCGATCTCTTCGGTCACGTTGTAAGAGCGATCGAGGAAAGCCCGGCTTCGCAAGAGCAGAGACAGACCCAAACGCAGACGGGAAGTCATGAGCAGATCCAGAGCCAAAGCCAGCATCAAACGCAGCGCCAGGGCAGGCCGTGACGATAAGGGCGCAGACAAGGATGAGTCGACGTTGAGAGCTCTGCTCGTCCAGCCACGAGCACGAAGCGTCTCGTCGTCGGTTGCAAAAATAGTGAGTGCGGTGCGCCATCCTGCTTTTCGTCCTGGCATGGCTTGCTAGCAGCGGCAGTGGGGGTTCCGGCTCCCATCTCGACAGCCAGGACCCGAGGGAACCCTGCTAGTTCGGAGGTCGATATGGATTTGGTTCAAGTGGCGTGGGTGCCCGACGATGACCCCGAACGAGACTGGAGCATCGCCGCGGGCCTCGCTGTCGACTGGGTGGAACAACGATGCTCCGAGGAGAAGGCTTCAGGGGTGCTCGTTACTCACAGTGTCGGTACGACAAACGTACCGGAGCTCAGGGACTTCACACGCAGGCACGCCCATACCAGTCGACTGGCGAGCAGCGATCGGGTGGGGGCCGGCTTCGGCCCTGTCTTGTCATACGTACCAGATGAAGAAGATCTCTACTTCGCCATGCAGCTCGCCCGAAAGTCCTCAATCGCAGTTGTCGAGGCAACTTCGTTCCCGCTATTCGGTTGGGCAAGTTGGTTTGAGGCGAGAAACCTCATCACCGGGGATGTCGCTCTCCCACTCGACGAGCCGGTAAGAGAAGCAGTCGACCGACTCCATTTCAATAGCAACAACAATTTCGGCGACCCCTTCGGGAAACAGCAGGCGCGCTCGATTCTCGACAAGATCTCGATGGATGACGGCACATCCGATGTCATCCTCGGGGCCGTGCTGGCCGCGGGCGTGCGGCCGAACGGTGTGAGGAATCTGCGACGCTTGATCGAGGCACTCTGACGTGAGTCTCGCTCCCGCCTATCGTCGCGTTAACGGCCGCCAGAGGTGTTGTGAACTCGTGGGCGTCGCCCTGGTGGTGAGGGAGATAACACAGGACCGAGCCCCTTCTCCGGATCTTGCACACAACGACCCACGCCATGCCCCGACGTTGGGCCAGCCCTCATCCCTCAAGGGCCCCTGAGCCGATTTCTGCGAATCGACTGGGATGAGATGGCTCAGGTCAACCGCAAGGAGTTTCGCCGCGCTCGATCACGCGGCGACTCACTTGATCGAGGAGCACCACGAACGAGACAAACGATTACGAACGTTCCTCCACAGGCAGTGACAGGAAGCATCAGTGGCCGCGTGACCGGCGGATCAAACGTCCATCAAACGAGGTTAGGAACTCGTGGGTTGACGGCCTATTTCCATTAGGCGTCGGCACTTCCTGCTGACTAACAGCCCAAGTCGTGGATGCATGGTGCATTGGGCTCTGAACCACGCTCACTGACCGCCATGCGTATCCCAGGAACCGACGGAAACAAACCCCCGCATGGATCTCTCTTGTACCGTTGTGGCATGAGGAGTCCAGATCGATGAACAAGGGCGAACTGATCGACGCTCTTGTGGCAGACACCGGCCTGACGAAACGGGCGGTCGGGGACATACTCGATGCTCTGATCGACCAGATTCAGAGAGAAGTCAAAGCCGGGCGCACGGTGTCGCTGCCCGGCTTCGGGACCTTCGAAAAGCGTCGTCGTAATGCACGCACCGGTCGCAACCCCCAGACAGGCGAAGCGATCGAAGTGGCAGCGGCCGACGTTCCGGCATTCAAACCAGCCACTCGTTTCAAGGAAACCGTGAAAGTTGGATCGGGTCAGATAACGCTCCAACAGACTCCGAAGGACCCCACGCCTCCAAGGCCTCATACCCCTGACGACGACTGATCAATGTCCACACCAGTGCCCAGCCCATCGCCTTTCACGTCGACTCTCGATACTGCTGTCTCCGTCAGTGAGTTGATTCTCAACCTTGCTCAGGCCGCCGCGCTGGTAGTTGCGGCAGTTTGGGCTTACAACAAGTTCATACGACAACGGGAACGATGGCCCCGCGCAACAATGGAGCACAAGATTCAGCACATCGACCTTGGCAACAAGCAGAGATTGCTCCGCGTGGTTGAGAAGGTTACCAATACGGGCACGGTCCTCCTGAGGCTGGCCGAGAGGAAGACTTGGATTCAACAGATTCTTCCCGCGGATAGGGGGTTACTGGCTGCGTTCGAAGCAGGCGATTCCCTAGAGGCGCCTTGGCCGGCTATCGGCAAGAGCCATGAGATCCGGGATCAGAGTGCATCCCCCGAAATCGAACCTGGTGAAAGCGATCACTTCGAACATGACTTCCTTGTGGACCTGGATGTCGAAGTGGTACAGGTCTATTCTCATTTCCAGAACGTGAGGAGAAATCCACGGTGGCGACGGCTGCTGCGCCGCAAGGACAACCGAGGGTGGCCGCTCACGACCATCTATGACTTGAGGACTTCCAACGAGACGACGAATCGAATTGAAGACGCGGCGGGCAAGGAGGAACAGATGGGGAACAAGAAGGAAAGTCAACAACAACCGAAGCAGAAGCCCTCTGTTAGGCAACAGGTGCCAAAACCTGCACCGCAAGCCAAGCCACAAGGGTCAACTGGGGGGAGCCAAGGAGGTAGCGACAAGAAATGACCCGCCGACGCGATGCCTTTCAGCAGCGCCCCAAAGATCCTCCGCGTAGGAAGATCCAGGAACAACAACCGCCAAAGACGGATCCTCCCAAGCAAACACAAGCGCCCAAAGATCCTCCCCCAAAGAAGTCCTGACCAGGGAGTGGTAGCCGGACATCTGAAATGCTAAGCGGTGACGAGTGCTCCCCGGCTTACCCGGCTATCGGGGCACATGCCTGAAGGGCAGACTGTCACCTTCCTTTCCATTCATCCAAAGGGAGCCAGCGTTGCTGTCGTTGCGGAAAGGTTCTTGAGGTAAGAAACCAGCCCCTGCTCAATACATTGCCTCTTGGGTGTGTCGGAACGAGGATGAAACGGTGGGCGAAGTCGTCCTTCCGCTGGCTGCCTTCGGATCCCATCAGCGCAAGTGCGAGGAGCGACGGTGAGCTTCACAACACTTCACTTTGTGTCAAGTAGGAGAACGCCGACCAACGCTGCGGCGGCGATGCCCATGGCAAGACCTGACGTTCGATGCTCTTTGATAGTGGTGACTTCTGCCGTCCCGATAGGTGCGGGATCGATGCTCTGGGCTGAGGACAGAGCCGCTTCGCTGACCCGAGTTCCGATCGCTTCGCCGCGTTGGATCGCGACCGCAGTCGCGCGCTGAAGCGTGATCTTGATCTCGGCTGAGTGGCGACGGGTGTAGTAAGAGCCAGCGATGACCAGATGCCACATCGCCGATGCCATGAAGGCGACGATCATGGACGGCGTGTGCGGAACTAACAGCATTAAGCCCCCTGCAATCAAACAGATCATTCCGGCACTCTGGTGCGCCCTTTGCATCGCCAGGCCCACTTCAGCCGTTTCGTCGGCCCTCAATCGCCACCGAACCTCGATCTCGGTTAGCAGCACCCCGAGCAAGGGGCTAACTACCCCACTTCGAAAGTTGAGTAGGCGCTTCGAATACATTCGAACGATCCAGGAGTCGTTCTTCAACAGACACGTTCCAGGGAGGGGAAGGCTCATTGGTGTAACAAGGTCGCTGGCCATGTGCCGCGGCCACTTCCTACACGCCTCCTTGAAACCCATCTCTCTGATGGCAAGGGGGAACCCAAGGATTGGATCGTGCAAAGCATCCCCCGCCCGGTGAACGCCCTTTGAAACACCGGTTCTCGTGAATGAGTCGATGACCGAGCTCTTTCCAGCGCGCTCAAGCCGTTTGAAGTAATCACACACGTGCAAACGTTGCGAGGTCCAGCGCACCCCTCCACTCACTGCAGGTACCTGGTAGGTATGAAGCGCATCCTCAAACCGTTGGCGACGACGCCGTAGCTCTTGCTCGTTCAGGTCTTCGGGTGTTGGGTCACCGCTCAGCATCTTGGTTCTCCTAATTACATCACTGTCATTAGTTTCGCGCCGGGCGAGCAAGCAGGTCAACCCCCGCCTCGACTAGAGGTGGGAGGCAACTCGGGGGCCGCCGAGCGCGCTTTCATGCAAAGGCTGGTTTAACTGAACTTTTTGCGCCGAGTTACGAAGATTGTGCAGGAGATTAGGTTCGCGCTGCGAACCAGTGGGCGTTAGCACCGGTTCATAGCGGGAGGTGAAGGTGGCTTCAAGGATGAGAAGTGCCCTGGTTGTGATGGCAACCTGTCTGCTGGTGGCGACCGTAGTCCCAGCTGCCCAGGCATCGACGAACCTGGCGGCAGATCCCGTCGACGACGTCGTCGCTCTGGTCGACGAGGCTCTGCGTTGTCGCGTGTGGGCGGATGAGCCTGGGGGCGACCCGGTCGTAGGAAGTGGGGGCGGAAACTGTAACGTCGGGGGTCTCCCCATCGTTGTCACGGTCTGCCTCGACTACAACCTGGTAACGCTTCCCAACTCTTGTCGGGTCTACCGGGGGACAGGCTCCGCAGGAGGCCCCTCTGCTCCGGTGAAATGCCTACCCGGCCTGTGGCAAACGCAAGTCACGATGACGCACATCGCTGGTCCTAGCTCGAGGACCCACAGCGACCCCGTCCTCCTGACCTGCCTGCCATAGGAGATCAGCGGACCGTCTTGTTGAGGGGGGCGCTTGCCCCCCTCAACGACCGTTCACTCAGGTTCGCACCCCACGTTCGTCCCTCGCAAGCAACCCTCATCCCCTTGGTCAAAAGGAGCTGCACGTGAAAGCTACTTCTCTAGCAGTTGTAGTCGGCCTGCTCGTCACGGCCGCATCTTTATCCCTGTCCCCCGTGGCGCACGCCGCCAATCCGGTTGACGACGCGCTGGGTCTAGTTAACGAACTGGCCACGTGTGCCATCTGGGCCGACGAGCCCGGCGGCAACCCGGTCGTCGGCACCGGCGGGGCTAAGGCTTGCGGACCGAATCAGACCGTGGCGATCACGGTTTGCCTGGACTACAACGGAGTCACCATCGCATCTTCCTGTACGGCAAGGACGGGCACAGGGTACGTCTCGGCTTCATCCAAGCCCACCCCGTGCCTACCCGGCTTGTGGCAGACGCAGGTTATCGCCACAACACCGGGACCAGACATGAAGGTGCTTAGCGATCCGGTACTGCTGCTGTGCCCTCCGATCCTCAACGATCAAGAGGGTTGAGCTGGTCGAGGTTGACCGCTCGGTGAAGTTCGGACGCTACGGGGCATCCAGCCCAGGCCAGGAAGTGCCCGCCGAGCGGCGAATCTCATGACCATGACCTGTGCCCGGTTTCACCGGTTCCTGGCCGCTTCCTTGGTGATGGCGGCGGCTCTGTCGGCATCAGCCGTAGCAGCAGCCCCTGTCTCATCACGCGCCTCTGTTGCGCCTGGAACCGCCCCACGAGTTCGAATGGGCGAGGTCAATGTCCTTAACGGAAGCTCGACGGGATACGTCAAGGTCGCTCTCCCGCGCCCCGTAACGATCGACTCGGGCGAACCCAACGAACCCGGAAACGCCATCAATGCCGATATCACGGTGACGGGGAACGGCCGTTTCGTCGGGGTTGCTCTCGTCCAAGATCCCTATCCCGGAGCCAGAGACGCACGACGCTTCTTCCTCGCCGGTCGTTTCGCGGGATGCGACGAAGCTGGGTGCAAGCCAACCGATAACAGCATCGAGACCATGTACGACCTTCAACAGGATGCAGCCGATACTCTCCGACTCGAAGCCGGCAACTATCGCCTCTACCTGATCGCTGACGGCGCACCCGTGCGCGCGACGATCCATCTTCACGGTTTGAGCGGAAGGCGGTCCTTGGAAGTGACCGAGCCTGCAGATCTTGACCTGCAGACACCACCCTCGCGCGTCGATACGGATGCCGGTGGTGGACGTTTATGGTCGGCGGGCAGTTCGTTCGCGGGCGGCCAGGTTGGATTCTCCATGTCCTGGCTCGAGATAGAAGCAGAGGACTTCAGCGGGATGGAGGTAGGGATCTGCCAGTACAACGCCATCGAACCGCCGCCCGCGCACATCGCATACGGACCGCACTGCTCGCTATTGACTCCCTTCTTGGGGTCAGGAGGCGAGTTCTCATTCGACTCAGACATGAGGGCCGACACCTTCAGCACCCTGGCTTCGTTCGGCTACCACGACAACGACGACGGAACCACCGGGGTTCCGAACATGAGGGGTCAGCACGGGCTCGGGGCATGGGTGCGTTCGCCCTCAACCTTCGAAGTGCGTCCTCTAAGGAGCTTCTTCCTCACGATCGATTAGCTGTCCACATCGCTCGTTTACCCCTAGTCACTTCCCACTTGTGCGCTGGAGTTCCGCCCGTAGTGCTTCAAACTCACGATCGGCGCCCCAGGCCTGTGCCGCGGTAAATGCCAGCCGGCGCTGCTGGTCACCGGTCAGGGCGCGCGGAGCCTTGTAGCCAAGATCGTGATTCGCCTGCGACCATGCGTGCTGGAACAGCGTCTTTATCTGCGCTCGAAGAAGCGAGGGACTTCGGAAATCTCCACCTCTCTGGGGATGGCGTCAGCAGGGGTAGCCAGCACCAGATGCTCACCGAGTAGCCGCATTCCCAGTGGGATTCCGGAACGAGATCCTTCTCCTCGATCGCCGTGAAGTAGCCATGAATTGCCTCCGACACAAGGGCAACTTCTGCTCGATAGACAACCACGACTCACGTTGCACGATGCAGTCATCTCATCTTCTCGTGTGGCGCCACTGCCGCATCCCGCAACTCTGTCGCGATCTGGCGCACCAATGTCGTCTTATCTAGCAATTCCTCGATATGACCATCCAGAGCTCGTCGCTGGAGCTCGATAACAACGTCGAAAAGGCCTTCGGCCACGGGAACCAAGTCTGATTCTGAATAGCGCAGACGTTCGAGACCTTTCGAAACGCTGGCCACTGAAGTTGAGAGTTGCTCCCAGCCAGACAGCAAGAGTCGTCGAGTGGCTTCGTCCTCAGGAAACCATCTTCGCCAACTCCTTGATCCACGGTGCTGAATCTCCGCGATCGCCCCCAGGTACCCAATAACTTCCATCGCTGAGCCGACAAACGCGTGAACGATCCCGATCCGCTCCCGACGCCTCTCCTCTTCATCGCGCTGGCGCAAGGATTGAAACGTATCGCTCGCCACGCGGGCGTGATGGATGGTAGCAATCGCTATCATTAGTGCAAGTCCCACCTGCGACACCCCAACAAGCATATTCAGCTGGGCAATCAAACCCTCGGTGCCGACAACCGGCCTCCCAGCAAAGCGCCACGCCAGGAGCGCCAGAAGGACGAACCAGGTACCCGCGACAATCGCGACACTCCAAATCCATTTTTGAAGAAGCCACCTGGCCACCGAGCCTAGAAACCGGTCCGCGAGTCGACTCATCACTCAGAAAGCAATGCAGTCGACTCAAGTAATCGCTCTGCGTACGCGAAGGCCGTTTGCTTGACCCAGTCGGCGTTTACAAGCCTCCACCATGCGGCTGCCGCAATCAGATCTAGCCCGATCAGGGTGACGGCCAAACCGACATCAGCGTTCAGAAACTCTGGCTTGTCCATGATGACGATCAGAGCCGGTGACAACGCCGCGATGAGGCAGCTCGCTATCGCCCAGGGCCGCAAACCCAAAGTGTTGCGACGGAACCCGTAGTTGCAGTTCTCTTTGAACACAAGTGAGAATTGCTTCTCATCGCGAGTTGCCTCCCTCAGTTCATCAACCGCCGCTTCATAGATAGCGTCGGCGCCGACAGGGTCCGCTGCCTCCTGCTCTTGACTGGGAAATTGCATCCCAGTGATCGTGGCAAGGCGGGCGTGGAGACGTGCGACTCGCACGGCATTGTTGCCGCCCCGATGCCTTAACAAGATGGTCGTGGGAGCTCCGCCCCAGGATTCCCATAGCTTCGGCTGTAGCCGCTTGCCGGGGTGCCGGCCGATCTGAGCGATGAGTACCCAAAACCCACTGGCTACGACGAGACCGGCGACCGCCGTCCACCAGTCCGCGCTCGTGACCCCAAAAGCGACGGCGGTTACTGAAATCGGAAGAGTGGCTAGCAGGGCAGGATAGATGCGCGCCTTGCGCTCGTATTCATCTACCAAGAAGACAAGCTCTCGTCGCGTGAATCTCAGTCTTCATCAGATTCATCCATCGGTCCAAGTTGAGCAGCTGGTGGCCAGCCTCGATCCGAAGCACCAGCACTGTGGTGCGTTGTCGATCCCCGGGTTTCATACACTCGATATCCGCGTCGCTTGTACGCATTCACTACCCGCGGTGAGGGATGCTTCTTTGCCTTCGATGCGACACTCACAAAAGCCGGGTTATCGACTGACTGGCCCTTGGGCCCGAGCCATCGATCCAGAAACTCTGATGAGGCGTTGTGACGGCTACCGGCGTGCGGAATCTGCACGAAGTCTGGCGCTGTCCAGACTTCTCCTCCCGACTCAAAGAAGTCGACACAGCGTTCAAGAGATGGAACTCCTGCATCCCCCGTAAAGAGCATCCGATGGTCATCGATATCGATCATCGTGACTATCGAAGAATTGTTGCGCGGATTGGTTCCTCCAGCATCGTCAAAAGGCACTTCGAGCGGGAGTGCGGCCAATATCCGTTGACCTGCAGCCCTAAGCGCTGACGTGGTTGAAGTTGCTTTCCGAGCAGCACGTTCTGGGGCCTCCTCCACCTGTGCTGCGACCAGCTCCTCATACCAGCCCTCAGAAGGTCCCAAGATCGTTAGCGCCCCGTCGAAAGCCGTATCGCCCGCGAACGCCTCGACAACCGTCGTCCCTTGTTTGTCTGCTAGATCGATCAGTTCCTCGACCGCTTCGGCGGCAGGAAGTGAACTCCCTCCCCGGTCACCGATCTTGTGAAGGCACAGCGTCGCGACGTCCAGCCCCCGAAGCACCTCACCCATGCCCCCGATATGGTCCCCGTCGGGATGAGTCAAGATCGCAAGGTCGACATGGTCGGTGCCGTACCACTGCTTTACATGAGCGACGAGTGCCTCCCCATCATCCTTGTAACCTGCATCGATGATCACGATGGCGTCAGCCCCAGATGGTGCACTGAACCGCATCGCTATTGCGTCCCCAGACGCGCCCTCATCGCCAACCGGCAAGAAATCCACTTCATACATGTCCTGACCTCACCTCGTCCTTCGTTCGCCAGATGGCGGGCTCCTAGCGCTGTGAATCTCCAAGGCACCAGGAACAGTTGTCGTAGTCGTAGTCGTTCTTGGCCTCGGACAGGGTGTCGTACCACTTGCGGTGGTCACTGGCGATCTCGTCGAGCTGACAGTTCGTGTTTTCGTTGTTGGTATCATGAACCTCGACGGTGTTCGTGTTCCCGAGATAGCGCTTGTACTTGTAGACCATGCCTCCTCCTTATCTCGCTCTCGCGTCCAGCCATGTCCAAAGCGCACCGGGAAGCCACCCCTGATAGGGCCACCGAACACGGACGATAAGCAGGTGATCGTTCGCATCCATGACTCCTCGGAGCATGTCCACCCACTGATCTGGGGAATGATTCGATTCGACGAGCCACTGCGAATAGAGCGGCTTCCGAAATGAGATCGCGTTCCGCTCGATGGCGTTCTTGACAGCTGTATACGCGGAAGGTCGCTCCTTGCCGTTGAGGTCGTAGCTGATCAAAAGAACCATCAGTGTTTGGTGTCTTTGCTGGAGCGAGGATCACTGCCCTTGGGAACCGTGTCCGAGTCTCGGAAGCGGCCTTTGCGATCCTGGATGCGGACCTCTCCCCCGCCGAGGTTCTCGACGATCTCCTTGGCCCGCTTCTCTGCCTCAGCCTGAGTGTCCTTGTGGGCGCTGGCCCGCTTGGCCCCGCCGGCCTTGACATCCCAGCCCCCGTCGGGGTTCTTCACCACGTACCGATCGCTCTTCTTGGGCACTAGGACCGCCTTTCAGGCTACCGAGGCTAGTAACAATGCCTTAAGTCTACTGCTAAGCCCGGATCTGGCACTACGGGGGGTCAGGAGCGTCTAGAACGATCCTCAGCGGGCCCAAGTCGGGTGCCAGATCTTGCCGCCTCAGAATGGCTTACGGCGCATATAGGCTGGTCAGGAGGGTCGAATCTCATCGGTGTCATCCCGCATGTAACCGGATGCCCTCAGGTTTTCCTCCAGGGAACGATGAGCTTGAGGCTAAGCAGGACCCATCCCGATGAGGTTCCCGGGATCGGGAATCGCCAGTGGTCGCGCCGTCAAGCTACGCAGAATTACAGGCTTGTGATTTCCTTACCTGGTGACCCACTATTCACACATGGATCCTCTGGAGTTCATCGGGCTTTCCAGACGGCTGGCACGCTTGCTCATAGGCTTGGTTTTAGCTGGTCTCCTCGTCGTTCCGGGCCCCACCCAGCGCGCCATAACCACCCTATATCGGCATGAAGCTGCGGAAAAGACCCGGTGGATCGAAGAATGGGTTGAAAGTTTCATCCCGGTGCCCGCGGCAGAACCGCGAGACTCTTCGAACAGCAAGTCACGGAAAAGGAACAAGCCAAAGCGCAAGAGGCCCTACAGCCTGCCTTCGGCCTTTCAGAGACAAAACTCTAGGAGGACGGCATAAGAAGTATGGCAATCACACCGAGAGCAACTCCGATCAAGGCGGCCACCTGAGCACCTATCGCCCATCGTAGATACTCACCTTTCTTAGCGTTTGCGCAACGGAAACGAGCCAGGATCTGCACTCGATTTAACGAAGCGGTTCGAAGGCCGACAACCTGATCCGCCTTCCACACCCTCTCATCTGCAACGAGTCGTTGCAGGCCGGCGATGCTTGCTTCCTCGTAGTCGGTTGGCTGCTTCACCTTCAAGCAGAGCAAGCCAGACGCGACAAATAGCACAACAGCAACAACAAGCAGCACCTTGACAAGTAGCGGAAGCTCGAAGCTCCCCGAACCCGTTGCTATAGCCGAAAAGGCAAACAACAGTGCCGTCAGTCCACCCGACGAGCTGATCACGAAGGCCGCTCGCTGCTCAAACGAACTCTTCAGCTTCCGTTCTTCCGCGAGTGCCTCTTGAATCAGGCGTTCAAGGCTTGCGCCAGCAATTTCAGTCACTATGCGACCTTAGGATTCGCCTCCCTCTTCGTCAGAGACGTTCGAAAAATCGGGATCGAGGGATTTGCCAACCCGCTCTGTGCCGATCAAGTGAATCGTGTCGTCATGAGGCGGCTCACTGCCCAGAACAGTATCTGTTCCGATGGTGTAGAGCGTGTCAGATTCGCCAACGGGCTCGGTGCCAATGTCGATGATGGCGTTGTCAGGTGGAGGGGTTTCTTGATTATCCTCGGAAACTTCTTCTTTATCCACTATTGCTCCTTATCGCCCGTGAACACTCTATTCGTCATCAACCCTTTTGAAGAGCCCTTTCTCTGGCTGGGGGATGGCAGCACGGTCTGGTGGCTGAACCATAGGTGACAGAGTTTTGCACGCTCATCGGGTCCCTTTCAGCCGGGTCTACTGCTCGAAAATCGATTCGAGCCTGTCGAAAGCCTTGTCCTGCCCTCGCTTGAAGGCTATCGGGGGCACGACATTGCCTAAGAAGAGGGTGTACTTGTTCTCGTTGTCCTTGACGATCTCCGCTCTGACGAAGATCGCGTCCTTGCCGCCCTTCGTCGTGCGCCTCTCTATCTCTGCTCTGCCCGGCCGTATCTCTTCCGTCATCGAAGGCACCTCCCCCTGCTCGTCCCGTAACCCTTGACGTGATGCCCTCAGAGCCTCGCGCTGCTTCAACTTCGGCACCGACCGACCCACCACGGGGCCTTGACTACGTTCGACATGATGCGATTCTACGTGCCCTCTCACGGTCACAAGGTTAGACAGGCATGAGCGTCGAATCGTCATCAACAGGTCGACGCCTCAAGAGATCGACCCCTTTGAGGAACCAGGAGGACCCGAAAGCGAGAACCGACACAAGTTCGCCGATGTACAGGCTGGTGAGATTTGAATCTCCCACCGGGATATTCACCCCCAGAAGAACCCAAGCGACGGCCGCCAAGATGATGACGCCAGACGCGACATGGAACCATATGTGTAACGGCCCGTGCCCACTCGTCGTCCGATGGTCTCGTTCCCGATAAGCGAAGACGAAACAGACGGCGGCGAGGCTCACTATGAACACGCCAGCAAACCAGAGATGAGCATTCGCAACAGTCTCTTCTCCGAAGACCTGTTGCAGACGCGTGCACCCGTGCGGAACAGGGTCCGAGATCAGACCACACCCAACGGAGTCTCCCTGAACGTAAGGACGATTCGTTGGGAACATCGCAACGCCCAAAGCCGCGATACCTGCGACCGTACTGAGGACAAAATCCAATGACCTGAGCTTCCCGGCCATGTAGGTAACAAGAAGAAGTCCCACGGCACATAGAACGCCCACAAAGATGTCACGAGCGCCCGAGTGATAGTAAGCACTTAGAGAGTCCCGTATCCGCCAGTCACCCTTCAGCAGCGGGCCCTCGGCGATCCAAAGCATGATTGGCAGGAGTACACCAAGGCCCCCGATAACCAATCTCATAGCAAGATAAGAACGGAAGTAGAGCACACGTGGGTCATCAGTGTTCCTCAGGTCCGCTGGCCGCTCAAAAGTATCGGTCGTCAATCCCCACATTTCCTACGCCCTCTCATAAGCGCAATCAATCTCCCACCCGCACCCCGGTCAGCGGACTCGTCGGTCTGAATCCGGGCGAGATCACGGATGAATGGCTTTCCACACAGCGGCCGAAGGGAGTGAAGGCATGGCGTGGGCAGCTGCGCTACTCCCCCACCTACTCTGAAGAACCCGACGATGACGCTGTCCCCAGACTGATCGGCGTTTCGAATTTGCCGGCGATGGTCTGCTCCGCCCCAGTGAGTACGAAAGAGTCATCGTTCAGCGCGACGTCGAGGACTGAACCATCTTCGTACCACCACGTCCAGGTTTGGGAACCAGCCTGTACCGTCACCGCGTTGGGAAGTTGTCCCCCAGGTTGGGCGCCCGAATCGGTCATCTCGATCGCCCCCTCACCGCCCAAGGCTACCGAAGCGTTACCCAACGAATCGCTCAACTGACTCGCTTGAACCGACTGACCACCGCTGACCACGAAGGTGACAAAAGCTTCTTGGGACGACTTGTTGGAAATCTCTCCGATGGCCCACATCACGATCCCTCCTTGATTTCGACGGCAACGGTGACTGGTTAGTTGAGAAGTGAGGCCGCCTCGGCGATCCCGGCGGGGGCAAAGATCGCCGAAGGCGAATCCACCGACACATAGCCGATCCGTGGACGGGCAAGGCGAAGTATGTAGTAGTGCACCGCCGGAAACAGCTGGTTCCAAGCGAGGCTCTTTACCTCGTCACTCCATTGCCATTGCTGCAGCGGCACCATGGATCCGTCGGCGGCTCTGACCTTGGTGGGGAAACGATTGGCGATGTCCTGCCAGTTAGTCGCAGTGGTTCCAGTCGTGAGGAGATCGATGATCGACTGCTGAGAAGCGTGGGCGGTCTCACTGGCAATCCGAACGCCGTCACCACCATTAAGCAAAGTGTCGTCTCCCCAGATCTGGTAGGGCGTCGTATCAACCACTGAGGAAACCCACAGAGATCGAGCGTTGAAGTAGTCATGTAAGGCGCCCGAAGCGGCTTGGACCACCGTTCCATTCAAGAAGGCGAGGTAGTTCTGATACGCCTGAGCCTGGCTGGTCGATCCATCGGCCTCAATCCCACAGGTGTCCATGCGTGACTGAAGGGTTGCTTGCTCCTCGGCGGTCTGAGGGTCGAAAACGTATCCAGGGTTGGCCATGTCGTAGAGCCCCGGAGCTGCCACGCCAGGTTGTCTGGCCGTGGTCATGTACTGAACCTTGTCCCAATCCGCGATCGGGACATACCACTTGTCCGCCGCCCACTCGATGAACCACTGCATGACGAATGTCTTGTTCACCAGATGTCCGGCTGCGAAGGAATCTTGGAGGAAGTGATCTGCGTAGCCGTGGTTCATCCACGCCATGTAAGTGAGGCGGGCCTTCAAGGTCGGATCGCTCGCCTGAAACGCCTGCTCGGCCAGTGATTGAGCAACCGCGAACGAACGTGCCCAGCGATACCACGAATAGGGAGCGAAGTGGCAGGCATTGCGCGACACCAATGCAGTGTAGTGATTGGTGTGGTTGGGTCCGAGGTTCCAAGTGAGATTGTCTAAGGCCTGGGTTTCCAGCAGTAGATCCGCGAAGCTCCAACCGGTGTTGATCGCCACAGCACCAGCGAACCACGCTGGTACACCGCCACCCAGAAGGCGCTGAACATTGTTGTACCCCTCTTGGCGCACTGCCTGAAGTATCGGGAGCATGATGTTCTGCGGTTGACCGAAGATCGACCCAGGATTGGCCATGTAGTCGGGAAGAGTGTTTAGTTCCCCGTAGGTAACCAGTAGGTTAGTTCCGTCGAGACGCAGCGTCCGTATGTCGGGGTAGAAGTTGGCGATCATCTGTTCCGTTACCTGCCCTGGGTCGGTATGCCACATGTTGAGAAACGCGAGCAGGCTGGTCAAGAGTTGTTGCCGCTGCGGCTGATTGTTGGCGATCGCCACAAGGTCTGCGGTTGCGGCATCTCCCAAAAGCCGATGCTCCCAGGATGCGTGGCGCTGAACGAAAGCTGTCTTGGCGTCGGACTTTCGGACGTGCAACCTTACCGGTCGCTGCAAGCACCGCCCGTCGACCACAGAGTCAGCTGCGGCAAGGGCTTGAAGCTCCAGGACACGGCGCCCCTCGCAACTGAGACGCGACCCGTTGCCCAGGGCGCTTTGCTGCAACACATGCTCTATCTCGTGAGCGATGAGTCGCAGACCTTCCCTGGAATCGGGACGGTAGGTATCCTTCCGAAAATAAACGTCTGCTCCCGCTGCGACAGCATCGGCCCCGTGGGAGCGCACGAAACGGTCGGCGTCCTCCGAGATGAGCAAAGTGAGTTCACTGAGGTCCGCCCTCAGCGTGCGCTCTAGATGATCCCTGGCACGATCAGACAACCAATCTCGGCCACCTGTGGGAGCATCAGGGAGAGAAACAAGGGTGTCGTCAGCACTCCACGGACCCCTGGGGAGCATCATTTCCTCCCCTGAGTAGCTTCACGTACATGAATACTTGATTGGGAGCTACGTTGAAATGCACCGGCACCGACCCTCGAATGCCCCCTCACCTCGACGCGAACCGTATGGGCACCCGGCTTGTGGGTGACGGGCAGGGCTCCCGCATACACTCCGGGGCTCGTTTCGTTCATGCCCACGGGCGTCCTGGCACGGGGTAGCACCCGGTCGATCCCAACTTGTTGCGCGAACGAAGCGAACCGCGCCGCTCCCGCATCCTCCCCTTGGAAATCCGCTGGTCCGGCAACGGGATCGAGCAACGCTCCATAGGTTCCAGCGGCCTCGGGCACCGACACCATCGGATGCTCCACCGAAGCCTGAAGAAGGGCGCCGCGGATCGGCTCATCGTTCTCACGCAACCTCACCGAAAACTCTAGTTGGTCTCCGACCTCGGGTTGGTCGGCAGCGATCTCGAGATCAGACGAGAGGGCAAGGTTGTTGTCCAAGACACCAGCGGTGTAGACGAACTGGCCTGTTCCGGAGTACCACGCATAGAGACTGTAGGGACCAGCCATCGGCTCGGTGATCTCCAGCACGGCATATCCGGGTCCGATTGCCTTCGGGACCGCAGTTACCTTTTGGCCGTTAGGGTCATAGACGAACACGTTCACCTGCTGCCCAACCGGTGTATCGGGCGTGTAAGTGATGCTCCAGTCGCCCCAACTCACCAGGAAATCGGCGATCGTTGCACCAGCACCCACGGTGGCGACGGTCGCATGGAACTGCGACTGGGAGATGTTGGCCACCTCGTCTAGAACAAGCGAGGCCACTTGCGCCGGACCAGCGATGGCGTCGTAGGTCCTCTGTAGCTGTACCGGATCAGGACTGTACTGATAGGTGCCACCGGTCAAGCGAGCGATATCACTCATCACCGCCGTCTCTCCGTATGGTCCCAGGGCGATGGTGTAAATGGGGATATCAGATGGGAGCCCGGGCCTCGGATCCCCACCGACGTTGAACATTCCATCCGACAAGAAGACCATCGCGTGCGGACCGGGCGCGCTCGATAGAAGACTCCGGGCCGTGGAGAGCGCGGCCGCCATATTCGTCATGTTGATCGTCACCAGGGGCATCACCGATTGACTCGCCTGAAAGATCATGCTGTTGCTGGTCAGCTGCGTGACGGATGACCCTCCGGATGGATAGACGATGCTTGCGGCATCGCTATACGACACGATCCCCAAGCGATCGTTGACATGCATGACGTTGATGAAAGTTGCGGCATCAGTCTTGGCAGGGAGGAAGTAATTGAGAGAGCGCATGCTGTCAGACTGGTCCAGGATCACCACGATGCTCGGGTTGGCCACCACCCCACCACGCTTTCGCTAGGTTCGTCCTCGATTACCCCGCGACCAGCGTAACCATCCTCTTACTCTTGCGTCAACCAATTTGTTACAGTTCGGAGAGGATTTCATTCCACCGGAATCGACGGAACAGATCGGGGGTACGGATGGAGATCACGCTAAGCGACGTGCTCGGTGCGATTCTCGTTCTGATTGGTTTGTGGCTCATCATCACGGGCGCTCCACGCGTAGCAGTTGCGGAGGCCACGACTGGGTTCTGGGACATTATCAAGGACATCTATCGCGACCATCCGCGCGTCGGTGTCGGCATCATCCTTGTCATCTTGGGTGGCACATTTCTTGGAGTGATCAACTTCGGCCCGCTGCTTGTAGGAGGGACGTCACCCACTAGCTGAATATCGCCAACGCCCGCTTAGGCTCGCACCGCACCTGACAGTCAGTCCTACTTCAGGCAGAACCTCGACTGGACTCCGACGATCGTTCCGAAGCGTCGGGCGACGGGTCAGTGGGACTCCCCGATCTCATCGCCTTCGCCACGTCTTGGGTCTCGAGACTGAAACCGAGAGCACTAAGAACTCGACCATGACCACGAGCGATCCCGTTCCCTACATCGAGAAGCGTCCGCGGGTGGGCTCTGTGTTCACGATCCGGGCGAATCGGGGTTAGCCGAGATCCACTACATGAAGCTAGAGCGACTGGCGTAGAGAGATAGCGGTTCCTTTCCCGAGTTGCCTGCGACCAGCGCTGCCAACAAACCAGACGAGGCCCAGCGCCATCAAGATGTCGCCGATGCTCAGGACCTTGCCGGCGAATGGGATCACGTCCCCGAGGAGATTCAGATGTGTCTCCGGGGTCGCGTAGATGTGTCTCTGATCGCTCGAGGCGATAGCCAGGCCTGGATCAGCGATGGCCGCAGCGTGTGCCGATACCGGCATGGCCCCGTTGGCTGCTATGACCACGAGGTTCAGTAAGAGACCGGTGAGAGCGAGCGGGAAACCCGCTCGCTCTCGGTTGATGAACAGGAACGCTGCGATGAGCCCCATCGACGCCACCAACAATGGCCACGGCGTACCGGTCACGCCGAGTATCAGTTGGATGCTGAGTGCGATCCCCAGCAGCACCAAGCCTCTCCACCGCATCGCTCCCATCCTCCGCCTAGCAACAGTGAGGCCACGGGGCGCCGCCACCGACCCACACCGCAGCGGCAACCACTCCTGCGGAAACAACCGCCCAGACCACCCTCATCCTTGTCATGCCCCACTCCCTTCTCCAACCGATGTCGGCCGGAGCGTAGCTATGGGTTTAGCTAAAGGGAATAGGATTTGTTACATAGCGATCCGTGGCGGTCGAGTTACGTCCAAAAGCCCAGATAGCTCGCACGCAAGCCAGGTAAGGCCGTAACATCCCGTTAAGTGAAGACCACTACCAAGCAGCAATACGGGGACATCGAACTAGGGAAGAGGCTGCGCAAGCTACGTCTCGCACGCGGGCTCACCCAGGCAGATCTGGCCGAGCCGAAGTACACCCACGCTCATGTCAGCACGATCGAGGCTGGCCGGCGTATGCCGTCGGAGGACGCGCTGGAGTTCTTCGCCCAGAAGCTAGGGGTCGACAGCGATGAACTCGCCACGGGCAGACCAGCGGGGGTGGCGGCAGAGCTACGTGTCAGGGTCGAACAAGCTCGGGCAGGCATCAGTGAAGGTCATCTTGATGCAGCGAAGAAGTCGACCCAGTCTGTGATCAAGGAGGCACGCGAGTTCCGCCTGCCGCGCGTCGAAGCTCGTGCTCATGAGGTCTTGGCATTAGCACTAGAGCGATCCGGAGACTTCGAAGGAGCTGTCCGGAGCTACGAGAAAGCAGTAGGGATTCTCAAGAGTGAGGCTCCCACCGCATGGGCAGGCGCGATCGCCGGACAGCTGCGCTGCCTAGACCAGCAACAAGACCCTCACCAAGCGATCTTCATCGGAGAGAACTACCTGGAGAGACTGAAACAAACCCGCATGTCCTCCCCCGCTGCGCTTCTCCGAGTCACCACCGCTCTGATCCTCCCCTACCTCCATAGTGGATCCCTGGTCCGTGCACGGGAGAGCGCAGACCGTTGCCAGCAGCTCATCCCAAGAGTGAATGACCCCTTCAACCTGGCGGTGAGCTACGTCAACATCGCAGCGGTTCAACTGGAACGTGGCCTTCACGCGGACGCCAACATCTCACTGGCCAAGGCCGAGGAGCTGTTCGAAACACAAGATCTGACCAGTGAAGCGGGGATGGCCTTGTTGGCCCGTGGTGTGAACCTCGCGCGCGACGGCAAGGATGAGGCGAAGTCGGTCCTCGAAAGAGCTTCCTCAGCGCTCGCCAAAGCAGGGCATCGAGTGCAACAGTCACTCGCCGAGCTGGAGCTGGGGCGTCTCGAGCGACTAGCCGGACAGTTTCAAAATGCCGTCGTCAGGATCGAACAAGCACTTCGTCTCCTGGCTCCCGGCGCACAACCTCGACTCGAGGCTTGGGGTCGGCGCGAGCTTGGGCTCGCTCTCGCAGCTATCAAAGACAAGAGGGCTGAGAAAGAGCTGGGCAAAGCGATCGAGCTCTACCGATCTCAAAAACTGCACCAAGAAGTGGCTCGAACCTACGTCACGATGGCCAGGCTGCATCCCGCCACCAGCAAGCTTCGGCTGAAAGCCTTGGAGCAGGCTGCCGATGCGATCGAGCAGGTTACAGACCTCTAGTCCGAGTTTCTAAGTCCTCCCCTGGAAAACAATCCGTGCGTTCGTCGGCGCCGGCCTAGGCTCTGGACAGCCGACCAGACCGTGATGGGCGATTGGAGCCTCCTCGCAACGGTCGCGCTTTCCAGCGTGCCAAGGACATCGTCGAGTTGGCGGGCCGTCACTGGCCCCTGGTCACCTGCGCGAGCCCTATGCAAGCCGAGGCCGTGAATCCTTGGAGACCAGGCTCAGTTTGCTCCAAGAGCGCACCTGCCACTCCCCTAGGGCACGGTGAAACATCCGATTTGAAAACCGAAACTTATTCCCCAACCTAGAGTCCCACCTCCCGACGTCGAAATCTTCGCAGGCTCGGTACGAGCGAAAGTGCAACCACGATAAGAATTGCATTCGCCGCGGCCGCCCCAAGCAATATGGGCAGGGTTCCAACAGACTCGGATAGCGTCCCTGACAAGGCTAAACCGACGGGTAGCATCAGCACCGATCCCATCCAATCGTAGGAACTTACCCGCGAGATAGATCGGCTCGGCACGTTCTCTTGCATCGTTGTGAACCACATCGCTAAGCCAAAGCTCAATCCAACACCAGATAAGCCAGCTGAAAGAGCAATCATCGCCACTGAAGCTTCCGATGCTAGGAGAGCAAGCTTAAGCGATTCAGGAAGAAGGAGCAGGTACATCCACAGCAACATACGTTTGGGCTGGAATCTCATGGCAAGGAGTGCTCCGCAAACAGAGCCTAGACCCCACGTTGCTGAGATAAGAGCCCACGAGGCGGCCCCACCAAGAGCTCGCTCTGAGACCACTGGCCCCAGTACGAGGAATGGGGCAAGAACGAGTAGGTGCCAGAGAGAAAAGACTATGACGCTCGTCCATAACCACTGGCGCGAAATGAACTCCCTCCATCCTTCTCGCAGGTCAGCCATGAAGTTCCGGACCTCAACAGTTGCATCTGCGACAGCGGACTCCATCCGGCCAAGAAATGCCGCACTGACTAGGAATGTGACTCCATCCACGACAAGGCCCCATCCAGGGCCCACCGTAGCCACTAGAATGCCGGCGCAAGCTGGTCCCACCACGTCTGTGAAATTCCTGCTGAACCCCAGCATCGCATTCGCCTTCTGAAGGTTCTCAGGGGATACTGTCAAAGGAACCAAACCAGTTTCCGCTGGTTGAAAGAAAGCCTGGGCTGTTCCGAAAACAAACTGGAGAACCATCAGATGCCATATCTCCGCCGCTCCAGAGATGACGAACCCGCCCGATAACACCTGGCTGAATGCCCGAACCAAATCACTGCTAAGCATGACTCGCTGGCGCGGAAAGCGATCTGCAAACACGCCGCCCACCAACAGAAAAACGACATAAGGAATAGCACCCGCAGCAAGAACAATGCCGACATCAGCAGCTGACCCACCAGATTCGAGAACCGCGAAGGTCAGCGCAAGGTGAACAACTCGGTCGCCGAAGGCCGAAATGCTCTGTCCCAGAAATAGAAGTCTAAATTCCCGCTCAGCCAATACCCCGCGCACGCCGGGAGACTATCCCCCGAACTTGGGAGATGCCGACCGCCGATGTACGTGGTCCGCGTCCCTGGGACTGGGCGCGCCAGCGCGGAAGGAGGAGAACCGGTCCTGCTTGAGGGACATGCGATAACGATTTTCAATCGAAGGAGTTGGCCCGAACTTCGGATCCACTCCTAAGATGCCCCTCGCTCAAGCGCAAAGATGATTTCCGAGCGTCTTGCCGAAAGCATCTCAGAATTAACACACCACGCTGAGCCGAAGCCGGTTCTACCCGATCAGAGCCTCTGAAAAGAGCTCTTCATTAGGAGACTTCCCGCCGTGGGGTTGACCCCATTTCGCGGTTGTGTTGAGGTCGGTCCTTTTCGGGTCTATTAGATGCGGATACAAGGAAAACCTATCGGGCCAATCCTCCTCCATCGTGACGTCACCGCGCGGGGTGACGCGCAGGGCGGATCTGACGGTTTTGCCTTCTTCGGAAGCCACCGGCCGCCTCGGTTGGTCGACCATTACGAAGCTTCCCTTATATCCACAATCTCGAGGGTGCAGGACCGCCGTGTGCATGTGAGTTCACACTCAGCACCGATGGGAAGGGTGACCATAGGCTCGGTATGGCCGATATCAGCTCCAGCAACGATTGGAATATCTCGCGTAACCACCCGCTCCAGGATAACGTCGAAGTCGCTGAAACCACTGGGAGTGGCAGCGGGCCTGCTCACCTTGCCAACAACCACGCCGGCTACCTCCTCGAAGACACCCGCCTGACGAAATTGTTCCAGCCTGGCCCAGTATTCGTCAGGCGCGATTGCCTCGGCCTCAAGACAGAGGATCCCGTTTTCCGGTGGAACCCAGTAAGGCGTTCCGACAGTGAGGCCGAGGACGTGTAACGAGCCTCCCCAAAGGGCCCCTATCGCGGTGCCCTCTCGGATAACCCGAAGTCCTTCCCCCCCTTCGACCGGATTCCGCCTTCTCACATCCCCGCTGTCCCACCAAAGCAACTCGTCCGTCCATTCTGGCGCTTCATCTAACAATTGAACTTTCCTTGAGCTTGGTTCCCGGATCACGACCTGCTCGAATGATCGGACGGTATATTCCCATGGGGCTTCGAACTCCCCCCACTCAGACAGAACCATGGGTCCATGGAAAGACACCGTCCCGCCCTGGAACGCGACGAGGTTGACAAGTGAAGTCAGGTCGCTGTACCCAATTATCGGTTTGAGCGAGGATGCCAAATACTCAATGTTCAGGTGGGGCAAGACCGGGAGCAAGCTCCACCCACCGACTGCGGCAAGGATCCCATCACACTGATCAATCAGCTCGTGTAGTTCGTTTGCCAATTCTTCAGGTGGTCTCGCCGACGTCCCTCCCAGCATCGTGCAGGATGGACCCAAAAGCGGAGTTAGACCGAGATCCGCAAGGGCTTGGACTCCACGCTTGAATCGCTTGGGGAAAAGAGCTGGAGCTGGTGAGCTGGGCGTCCATATACCTACTTGACCGCCTCGCTCGATCGGGAGGGGCCACTGGCAGCTTGACGTTCGGCGGCTGCTCAACGAGGCGCCCTAAGAGAATCACTCTCTTCTCGAATGAACTCTTCGACGCGAGCGATCCACGACTCCTCCCGAACCACTAGGGTTACCGGTCGTTGCCCATGAGCGAATCGAACCTGCACTTGGTCATAGTCCGTTTCGCTGGGCCCCACAACCAGCCGCAATGGAATTCCGAAGAAGTCCGCAACCTCCATTCGTTGTGCCATCGTCGCTCTTGGTCGGTCGTCCCATGCGACCTTAGCTCCGGCCTTTTGCAGCTGTTTGTAGATGTCTTCCGCTAAACTTGTTTCACGTTCCCCGAGGGGGCCTGCATGGATAACGACGCAATCAAACGGCCTAATCTCTTTTGGAAGGACGATTCCGCTCGGAGTTCTACCTTGCTCAACCATCGCGATCAGGAGACGCTGCATTCCCATGCCAAACGTGCCCATGAAGGGTGCTGACAGGGCATTCTCGCGATCAGCAACCTGCAGCCCGAGCTGAGCTACGGCGTCGTAGCGATACCCCATCGCCAATCCTCCCCATTTACGATTTGCTAGGTCGCCCGCCTGAAAATCCTCGCCACGTTTCGCGACAACAGTATCCGCCAGGCGCCTATCTCCCCTCTCGTAGTCGAACAGCGCTTCGAAGGTCCCGGTCTCATCGTGCGTAACCACGTGCACATCCAGATGCAACGATTCCCAGAGAGAGACCAGGGTGTTCTTCACTTCTCTCGATGACCGCAAGAAGTCGTCATGACCCTCGTCGAAGGTCGCAATCAGACAACAGCCGAACTCTCGATTCTGGTAGAGACCCTCTGTACGCCGTCGAAACCGGAAAATCGGCCGGAACTCGAAGACCTGCAGGGGCAATTGTCGGTGGCTCAAGGAACCACAGGATGCGAGATAAGCCAATAAGGGTTCTTCACTTGTCGGTGGGACGGCAAATTCTGCTGTAGGCGATCCAAGGCGCATCAACTCGTCTTCAAACTGTGCGAGCCACCCTCCTTTCTCGAGCGTCGACACGCTGGCTATGAGCGGACCCGCCACTTCAAGGAAGCCCCTGGCTTCCAGGTGGCTCCGAACTGTTTGTTGGAGAAGCATCATGATTCTCTGCCCAAGTGGGGACCACCAAGCGAACCCGGCGTCAACGAAACCAACCAATCCCGCCCTTTCAAGCAGCTGGTGGCTGGGGAGAGCCAAGGCGGACTTGAGGTCGAAGAGCTTCTGTGCGTGGGGGAGGTGAGCGAATCTCATTGGACTACTTCCCCACGATGACTAATGCCTCAAAAGACCCTGGAGCCCGTGAAGAGCTCCGGATCGAGGGGCTCTTTTTCCTTTCTCAGGATCACGATGGACCAACCCATGAGAGCCAAGTTGGCTCTGAACAATTGCATATAGTCTTGATAGGTGGACTCCAGCATCTCTTTCACGCCACCCTCAAGGCCGCGCAGATGAGCAGCGCTCAGCATCCTGGTGCAGTAGTCACTAACCTTCTGCGCCGGGATCGGGTGGAACCGAAAGTCGAGTTCGTCTAGGACCTCGAGACCTTCCGCGGAGTAGAAGCCGACGGCCTCATCGCGAAATCGGATTGGGATATCGACCTGGATGGCATCTCGAACCCGATTCACGATGTCGTCGGGGGGTTGCTCGACATAGTACATAGGAACGGCACATATGTAGCCGTGAGACTTCACAACTCTTCGATACTCCGCAAAGGATCGCTCCCTGTCGTCGATCAATGAATCGACGTTGCCACAAAAGACGAGGTCGAAGTATCCGTCAGGGTACGGGATCTCTCTTGCATCTGCTTTGCGGAACTCGACATTTGCTAGTCCCTGCTCAGAGGCCCTTCTCGCGGCCTCTGCCAAACTCAATTCATTGATGTCGATCCCGACGACGCGACAACCCACCAGTTTGGCGAATTCCAATGCCGTGACTCCGGTACTCGTACCGATGTCCAGTACGACGCTACTTTCATTCAGGAAGCAGCGCGCTGCTGCTTCATAGATCGTCCTTTCCCCACCAGGTGGGCGATTGGTCTCACGAACAATAGAAATCAACTCGTTGTAGCTCATACGTGCAATGTCTTCCGCGACTAGGTTGTCTAGTCCGTCTAGCAGTTCATTCTTCATAACCTGATCTCCCCCATCCATCGGCTTCGAAGCGTACTCAGCTTCGTCATCACGCTAGAAGCGCACTTTGATTCGAACTGACTGTCCTCCGAGAGGACTGTCGAGTGCTCACGCCCACACGAGGCCGGCGCCGGTTCACTGTGATGCTCGCTCCTGCTTATTGAGGAAGAATTCCGGATATCCAGTGATCGTTGCTGATGAAACGGCTATCTCACTAAGGCACGTTCGCTACACCGTTGTACCTGGGTAGGAGCTGGAGGTCTCTGATGTCTCGGTGACCCATCACCCACATCAAGAATCGCTCCACGCCGAGGCCAAATCCAGAAGTCCGAAGTGGTCGGTGTTCCTTCAAATCTACGTACCACTTGTAATCAGCTTCGTTCACTCGGTGCAACGCCAATGCATCGCGAACATCTCGCCCTGTTTCGTGCCGCTCACCGCATCCAGCCACTTCCCCAATCCCAAGCAGTAAGTCTCCATTACGAGCCGACTCCCTAGTGGAGTTCCCGAAAGCCTGATAGAAGGGGACAGCAAGATGATCCCAGCCGGTCACCCAGACTATCGGACTCACTAGCCGCATCAACTCTTGTTCGCCCAACCTCGTAAGGTTGCGCCATCCTCCAGTGTCGTGAGTAATGAGCGATGGCTCATCATCGAGTATCTCCACCGCCTCATCGAACGAGATTCGGGGAATCCCGTCGAGGTTAGCGACTTCTTCAATGTGGCCGGTGCCCTCTGCATGCAACCGGAGCTGGACTTGGTGCCTGTCAACGATGGCATTGGCAAGATGGCGAACGTAGCTATCGACGATACCCATCACATCCTCGAGTGAACCAACAATCTCCGCCTCGCTGTGGAAGAATTGATTCAGATGTGATGTGTCGGCTTCCTCTCCTCGAAAACTGGGCATCAGGTAGTAGCACCCATCTTTCGAGAAGCGACAACCGTACTCAAGCATGAACTGCATGGAATCGGCTAGGTAGGTTTCGACACCGAAGAGGGTGATCTTGACTGGACTCGAATCGCTCCCCAATCCCATCGGGCTTGAGATCGATGACGTGGTGATAGGAAGATTCAGATATCGTGCGCCTCGGCTTCGCCAGAACATGGTTGTCTCAACCGCCACTGTGTCCTGGAGTTCCACGAGGAGCTGATACCAAGGATCATCGATGATCTGAAGGAACCTGCTTGGGCTTTCTCGCTCAGCTAGAAGTGTAGGGGTGCCCAGTCGGCCTTCCGGTGAACCTTCGTAGCTTTCAGTCAGGCCCGAAGCTACTTCCCGCGTGCTCGAATACCGACTTTCAGTCTGTTTGCTCAAGAAATCCTCCATCACGCCAGAACCCCCCCCCTTGTAGGTTTGAGCATTATGGGCGGTACTTAACATTCAGTCAAGGTCTCTGTTGATCCCTTAGAGAGTCGCCAGGACTCACCACAAACGAGAAGTCCGCACGTTCAGACGTGGAAACGCAACTGAACAAGCCCCATGGCGCCTATCAATGCGAGTATTAAGGGCTTGACCTGGATGCTGCCGAACAATGACCGGCCGCCACTAAGCTTGACGACGGTTCCGGCCAGGCGATGCCGAGGAGTCGGGTCCGGCCCGCCTTCAACTACGGGTGGGTCTTCTGGGTGGATAGTGTTGGCTCTCATCAGCAAAGGTTGCTGAGGTAGATGCTGTTCTACTTCGCGGTCCGGGCCACCGGATCCTTAGGTGATCTCCGAAGCGGCGTGCGGTTGACTTAATTCGTGTCGAGTTCGACCGTAAGACCTATTGAATCACGGCCATATTCATCAATCGTTTCAGCGCGCTCGGAACCTCACCGATACTGAGTGCCCTAGTCTCGCCCGACGCCCTGGATTTCAGTTCGACCTCCCCCTGAGCAAGCCCGCGTGGGCCAACAGTGACGACAAAGGGTATGCCAATGAGGTCTGCGTCCTTGAATTTGGCGCCCGCCCGGAGAGGTCGGTCATCCAAGAGTGCCTCGACCCCAGTAGCGACTAAGTGATCATAGATTGATTCCGACGTCTCCGTCGTTCGCGTGTCCATAGGATTCAAGTTAGTCACAACGACGCTGAATGGAGCGATCTCCAACGGCCATACCAAACCAGCCTCATCATGATGGCACTCGACAATAGCTGCCATCGCGCGCTCGACACCAATCCCGTAACAGCCCATGATGGGATGTACAAGCTCATCCCGAGGTCCAGATACCCTGACGCCAAACTTCTCGCTGTATGTGTAGCCGAGCTTGAAAATATGACCAACTTCTATTGCCCGTATTAGCTTGAGGGATCGGCCACACTGCGGGCACTCTTCTCCGGTAGCCACTTCACGCAAGTCCGCCCAAACGGAGGGCCTCAAATCGCGCGCCACGTCGACACCGCCCAGATGAAAGCCATCCCTATTGGCGCCGGTGAACATGTTGCGACGATCTCGCAACGCCTCGTCAACGAAGATCGGAAAACCCCGAACACCGACAGCTCCTAAACTCCCCGGCCCCGCCCCTAGGGCAGTTCTGATCTCATCTCCTGCTGCAGATCTGATGTCTACGGCCCCGGTCAAATCACGTAACTTCTGCTCCGCGAGATTGTGGTCGCCTCGAAGAAGAACCAAGGTCATCTGGCCATCAAGCATGTATGCCAATGTCTTAATCTGCTGACTAGCTGGGGCCTCGTAGTCGCGAGCTAGATCGTCGATGCTGCGCACCCCGGGTGTCGCGAACATATGCGGGGCATCCCCGGATTCAGGGTCAATGACCGTTGGCAAACGAGAACTTGCCATCTCAAGGTTGGCCGCGTATCCACAACCCCGGCATATAACAACGACATCCTCTCCAGCATCCGATGGACACATGAACTCGAGAGACGCGTTTCCTCCCATGGTTCCGCTAGAAGCGTTGACCGTGAAGGAAGGGATTCCCAATCGGGTAAAGATGCGTTCGTACGCCTGTCGGTGCCGCTCGAAGGAAACATCGAGTCCCTCGATATCGATGTCGAACGAGTATGAGTCTTTCATGGTGAACTCCCGACACCTGATAAGTCCACTCCTCGGGCGGGGCTCGTCACGAAACTTGGTCTGGAACTGGTACCAAATCTGAGGAAGTTGGCGGTAGGAATTGAGTTCCAAGGCGTGACTAGTAAAAACCTCCTCGTGGGTCATTCCCAGTGCGAGATCTGCCTTCCGGCGGTCCTGCAACCGAAAGAGCTCCTCTCCCATCGTTTCCCAGCGCCCCGTCCTCTCCCAAAGTTCCTTGGGGTGCATGGCGGGCATCAAGAACTCACACCCGATTCGGTTCATCTCCTCGCGCATAACGCCGATGATCTTTCTTCGCACGAGGAGGCCTAGAGGCAAAAGCATGTAATGGCCAGCCATCAATTGGCGTATGAAACCGGCCCGCACTAGCAGTCGGTGATGGATCGCCTCAGCTTGGGCCGGATCTGCATGAAGAGTTGGAATGTGTAGATGGGACCATCTCATAGGCAGCCATCCTAGCGACATGCCCCTTCTATGTCTGGATCTAATCGAAGTCCTTGCAGAGGTACAAATGAAGAGTCGGATGGTCGCCGTCTTTTCGGGGCTTCGTCGGATGCATCCCCGCGGGAAGGGGCGTCATAATCAGATCATGGAGTTCGACGCCGCAATCCGCGCCTACTACGACAGGGGAGACGAGGTTTCCCGCCTGACATCCGGGATGGGGCGGCTTGAGTTTGAGCGAACGAAGACCTTAATCGCTAGGTTCATCAACGGTCAGGGTCTTGAGATTCTCGATGTCGGGGGAGGTCCGGGCATCTATGCGAGGTGGTTATCTGAGCAGGGCCACCGCGTACATGTCGTAGACCCCATTCCACTGCACATAGAACAAGCGATCGCAGGAGGTGTTTCCGCCGAGCTCGGTGATGCTCGCAGACTCCGACAAGCCGACGCTACCGCCGATATCGTCCTGCTGCTCGGCCCCCTTTATCATCTTCCGCGGCGCGCTGATCGCGAGGCAGTGTTGGCCGAGGCGCGCCGCGTTCTGCGATCGGGCGGACTTCTGGTCGCTGCTGGTATCTCTCGGCACGCCGCGTTATTGGATCTCCTAGGTAATTGGGACATGCTCGATTCCCTGAATCTGTTCGAACTTGTTAAGGAGTCTGTTCGCACGGGTGTTTTCAAAGGGCCGGGTGAGGGAGCACTCTTTACGACCTCGTATTTCCATCTCCCCGAAGAACTCAAAGTCGAAGTGTCCGGTGCTGGCTTTGTTGATGTCCGCGTATTCCACGTAGAAGGACCGGGGTGCATGGTTCCGCGTCTCGAGGCGTGTTTAGAAGATCATTCACGCCGAAGAACGTTGTTGGAGGCAATCTGCTTGGTTGAGGAAGACAACTATTTGCTCGGGTCGGGCCACCTCCTAGCTGTCGCACGCACGCAAAACCCGGACGTTAACGACCGCTGAGCCTTGCCAAGGTCAGACGGTTGGTGAGACGTCAGCGCTCTGAACTCGCCTGGTCAAGGAAATGTCTTTGAGGTGTCAGAACCGCCCTTGAAGAGTTCTATCGAATCAATAACGTCCTTACGACGCGGCGGATCAATGACCTCGCTACTGATCCTCGAAGCCCAAAGGGTGCCAGCTGCTGGGAGCTTTCTGACTCAAGGGCTTCGAAGTTGACTCGAGGAATCACGAAATGTTGGATTGAGCCAGGTGCAAGGCCCGCCACATGAGCCTTCCCCTTAACCAACATCCGATCCCTAATGAGCCCACCGACTGCGACCGAAATGCTGGTTCGTCCTTCGCCCCGCATGATGTGTTTTCCGTGAGATGAGTGCCATCCCTCTACTAATGGGATCGAGATACCAAGTACCAAATAGGGGTCTGGCCGGAGGTGCGACCACTCTTCCAACTCCGTTATGCGACCCCCCTTCTTCTCTAACACAGATAGATAGTGCACATGAGCCCCCACCGCTAACAGAGCGACGGCTATGTCAGGAGCCAGATGCCCCTCGACAACAGCACCCCCCAAAGTCGCCCTATTGCAGGTCACGGGATCGATAGAAGCGATCGCTTCCCTTACGGCACGGAGTTGAGAACCCGAGGCGTGAGCACTCAGATCGGACAAGGTGGAACATGCGTCGCTGTAGAAGGTTCCGCGGGCATCAGCCGGTGGATCGGCTTGAACATCGGACACGTCGATCGCCAACATCGCGGAAACGCTGCCGCCTCGCAGTCGCGGAACAATCGCTTGTCCGCCTCCGACCAGTACGAAGGAGTCGCTGGCAGCCATGAGTTCGATCGCATGATTGGGAGACCTCGCTCGCTCAACACGCACGGATCAATTATCCAGGGAGTCAGAAGCAGGCGACATCCTCAAAGCGAGGCGGCGAATCACTTCACGTAGTGCGTGATAATCGCCACAACGGCAAAGATGCCTTTCCAGAACCTCGTGCAGGTCGCCCGGCTCGCTTGAATTCTCTTCCACTGAGAGCAAGTCCATCAATATGCCGGCAGTGCAGAAGCCGCACTGGAAGCCTGGGACCGCAATCATCTCTTCCTGCAGGATCGGGCCCAAGATTGTCTCAACAAGTCCCTCAACAGTGATGACCGACTTACCGTCGGCCTGTTCTGTGAGGACCGTGCAGGCTCTTACTGCGTATCCCTCAAGCACAATCATGCATGCTCCGCATTCAGCGGTCGAGCAGCCGATCTTCGTACCTGTGAGTTGAAGACGATCTCGGATGAAATCGACGAGAAAAGGCGAAGTATCAAAAGGCCCCTTTACCAACTTGCCATTCACATTGATTCTGGCCTCACTCACCTATTCACCTTAACGTAGCCGTCGATCCAGCCTGTTTCTAAGAGGGGATCCGCTAGTTCCCCGGACGTCAAAGTCCATGGTTGAAATCAACATCGGCTCTCAAGAATCCAAAGAGCTAGCCTCCCTAACCATCACCAACCATCCCAAGGAGAAGCAGCATCGCTTTTTAAGATCCGTCCGGCTTACTCCTGATCAATGGCGCCCGAGTGAAACGGGGCCTCTATGACGGTTGTACCGATGACCCAGCATCGAGGCCCCTCAGTGAGGACCAGAGGTCGCTCGAACGTATCGGGGTTTCACGAATCAAGGATGGCACTTCCCGGAAAGCATCAGCGACCGCGTTGCCAATCGCGGCGGGTGCCGCAACGGCCCCGGATTGGCCAACGCCGCGAATGCCTATCGGGGAGATGCTTGAATAAATGGGGAAGAGAGCAACATCGATCTCCGGAATATCTGAAGATCGTGGTATCAGGAACGGCTTCCGCAGGTCGTCGAACGACACAACTTGTTCAAGCAAGGTTTGCCCGACTCCTTGAATGACCCCCCCGCGAATCTGTTTGATGACCACCTGCTCATTGACCGGTAGCCCACAATCCGCGAAAACACAAATCCTCTCCACTATTACTTCGGCCGACCTGGGGTCGACCAGCACGGATGCCACGTGAGCTCCATAACCGTACGAGATCACCTTCGGTTCGTAGACCTGCCCTACTTCTGGCAACGGGCCTTCACCGTCTCTCATGATGGCTGAGGCGAGGTCTTTGAACGTTCGGGTCTCTCCCCCGGGTCCAACAACGCGGCCCTGGGTCACCAGCAACTCCGAAGCAGGAATCCCCAACTGATTTGAGCCTTTAGCGAGAAGCAAATGTCTCAGACGATTTGCAGCAGCTACTGCTGCAGCTCCCCCAACCACTATAGAACGAGAAGCAATCGAACCAGCCGGCGAGTAGGGGGTCGTCTTGGTGTCGCCCAGGAGGACATGAATGCCTGAAGGATCGTCGCAGCCAAGCTCTGAGGCGACGAGCATGGCTATTGACTCTTCGATCTGTTGCCCAAAGCTGGCCAGGCCTGTAGACACAACGATCTCTCCGTCAGAGCGAAGCGAAACCGAGACTTCTTCATAGCCGCCAACCCGAAAGCCTGCAGCGGCTTGAGCCTCGCTGGGACCCATGCCCGTGCCCTCGATGTAGAGGCACATTCCTACTCCTCTTCGTACTGGTGGAATGGGTGGCTCAGCGCTTCTCATATCAGCGTCGACGGACTTCGCTCTTTCCAGCATCGCTAAGAAATCAGCCTCATCGAAGAAACACCCGCTCTTGTTCTTGGAAGGAAATCTTCGAATCACATTTCGACGACGTAGCTCACCGGCACTTATCAATACGTCGCGGGCTAACTCATCCAAAGCAAGTTCGCGAGCCCAAGTAGCTTCTTGCATTCCGAATCCTCTGTATCCACCGGTCGGAGAGTTGTTCGTCACTATGTACTCAACACGGGTTGAAACATTGTTAAACACATAAGGCCCTTCCACCATCCCGGCGGTAATCAAGGCGGGTCCCACCCCAACCGAGGAGAGGCGTGCCCCCACATCCGCCTGCACGAGTACCGCTAGGTCGTGAAACCTGCCCTTGGTGTGACTGATGACGAGAGATACTCGCGTCCCACGAGCAATACTCGAAAGATGGTTCTCGTCGCGGGTTTCGATCCATCGCACGGGTTGACCGAGCTGAATCGCGGCGAATACGACCATCGCCTCTTCGGGAAGGAGATGCTCCTTGGACCCGAACGCGCCTCCGATAAGCGGTGACAGCACACGTACTTGTCTCTTAGGAACTTGAAGCCACTCAGACAAGACATCTTTGATGTGATGAGGTGTCTGGGTAGGGAGCCATACAACAAGCTCACCTGCTGACACATCCCAGTAAGCAACTATGCCCCGAGGTTCAAGCGGAGCAGCTGCTACTCTTCCCGACGAGAACGTGCCACTGAATGAAGACTCGGCTCGACATGCCCTTGCCCAGACCTCCTCGAAATCTTCGTCTTGCTGTTCGGCGACGATGTTGGAACCGCAGCGCGGGTGCAACAGTGACGCGCCCGGGGCAAGAGCATCATCCATGCTTCGCAGAGCCGGTTTCGCAGTCCCCGAGAATATGGCCGAACGAGCCGCCGCCTCCACAGCATGGTGATCCAACCCAACCACAACCGCCAACGGCTCGCCGAGGTACAGGGCTTCGTTAGGGCACACTGGGTAGGTAGTTAACCCTTGTCGTGGGAGTTGCCAGGCGCACGGGATGCTTTTGCAAGAATCAAAGTCAATAGACCTAAGAAGAGTCACACCACGCTGCGTCGAGGACAGGCTCACTTCAACGTCAACAGCATGCATATATGGGCTCCTGCAGAATTTTGCCGTGAGCATTCCTGGTAGGGAGATGTCCGCAACGAACCTGGCGCGCCCTTCAACTACCTCGCGTCTCTTGCTGGTCCAGTCGCCCATGGAGGTCATGGTCTCATATGGGTCGCTCGGCCTTCCAACAGTTGCTTGCCATCTCGCAGATGACCTCCTCAGCGCGCAACGGACTGCGTTAGACGTTCTCCTGAGGGGGAGGCACATCGCCGGATCAACTCAAGAGCCCAATCTTTGTCATACTCGTCCAACACCTATGGCGATCGATTCGGAGAGGGGGCCCTCTTTTTGAGGACGCTACTGTTGGCCAAAGCTCCTGATCGAGGATCGGCCGCCACCTCGGAGCAGTGCGGAGTCCTTCGTGTTGGCCGGTATCTCCCGGTGATGCGGTCTTTCCCATCGGATTCCCACGCTGGCGAAGCACTCTCGGCGCCACCCCAAGGTCCAGGGACTCGAGCTGGTCCACACACAAGGGCTGCTGTTCGATGCATAATCTCAAAACCCTGCCTCGCATCACAGCTGATCAACTCGGACGTGGCGTAGAACGGATGGATCAGCTCCGATTGAAGCCAGATGTAGTCATACTTGGTGGCGGCTTAGTGGGCTCGATCTTGGCCTCGCAGCTTGCAGAGCTGAGTGACGATGTGCGTGTCCTCGTCTTAGAGGCTGGTCAGTGGGAAGGCGATGATCACGCACAGTCGTCGTTATCCGGCCCTTCTTTGGTCGATTCCTTGGAAGCTAGGCACTGGATCTTGGATTCTCCGCTCGATGTCCCAGGAATCATAGAAGCTGTGGGCGGGGGTTCCATTGCCTGGAGTGGCTGGAGCCCCACACCTGACACCACCGAACTTGAAGGGTGGCCGTCCGCCGTTGTCCAGGAGCTCAAGGATCTATATCTCGAGGATGCTCGCTCTAGACTGCGAATCGGATCTCCGCATTCAGAGATTCAATTGGCTCAAGGAATCCGCAACCTCATCAGTGACGGAGACAACGTTGGTTCCTTCGACCACAACACGATCAAGTTGGACACGGCTACTGACATACGCGCTCCCATCGCCATGGCTGCCAGCGGACATGTGTTTAGTCCGGTCCGAAAGCTCGCTCAAATAGCGATAGGCGCGCAATCCCAGCAAGTGCAGGTGATGGCTGGATGCCGTGTTCTCTCCCTAGACATGGTGAAGGAGAGATTGACGGGAATCATTACAGATCGAGGACGGCTCCCCGTCTCCGGTCAGCAACGCGTTGTTGTAGCCCTAAATACTGTGGAGTCCACTCGACAGGTGCTCATGGCACTTCCCCACTCTCGCCTCGCAGGACAAAACCTCGCTGCGCACGTCGTGACGGAGGTGATGTTACGCGTGCCGATATCATCAATTCGGAAGAGGTTCGAATTGGGCACACTTCTGATACGAGGGTCCGCCCAAGGCCGAAGGTTCCACATACAGATACATTGCGGAGTCGGGCCGATTCCTTCAGATCGAACCGGCTTTCTCCGCCAGAAAGTCCCCGGTCTTTACGGTGAGGAAATCCTCAGCGGAACTGATGAGCGGCACATGGTCGTATCGTTAATAGGCCTCGGAGAAACAGCTCCTGACGCAGAGAATGTTGTGGTCCTTTCTGAGACTCGTCGCGACTCAGCCGGGCAGCCTCTGCCGATAGTAAGGTTTGCTCAAGGTCTGGCGCGGGATCCGATACTGGATGCTATGGATGACTGCATCGACCGAATCTGCACACAGCTTTCCCGACCGGGGACAACCTTCCGCGGTCCATCCTCGAATCCAAACGAGTGGATAGCCGAACTGCCCAAACGAACGAGTCTGAGACTCGGAGGTAGACGGTGGACCAATTGTGTCCATCTCTCGGGAACACTCAGGCTTGGGATATCTGAATCAACCAGTGTTACAGACATCAACGCTTCCCTCTACGGTGCTGAGCGAGTTTTCGTTGGAGGTCTATCACTGTTTCCCCGTGCTGGGTCGCACAACGGTGGACTAACAGCAGCTGCACTTGCGCTAAGACTTGGGAAGCTCCTGGTGTCATAGCCGAGAGGCTTAAGCAGTTCCGAGCGAGCAAGCTGCCTTCCTATATCCGTCCGCGTGGATCTCTACAGCGTGAAGGGTTAAGACCCTCCGACCAGGGACGCGAACCCCCAAGCGGACGGAGGATTGCGTCACTCGATAACATGCGCGGCATAGTCTTCGAGATCCTAATCTCCATCGATCGGAAAAGAGTGATGAGATTCGGACTCGACATCTCGCAGCATCAACTCACTTGGGATGAGATCGTCCGGAGAGCACGGTTCGCCGAGGATTCCGGATTCGACGGTATCTGGGTGTTCGATCACTTCAAACCCCTTTACGGGAATCCAAAGGGCCCTTGCTTGGAAGGCTGGACCTTGCTCGCCGGACTTTCCGCAGTGACTTCTACAATCCGGCTGGGTCCCCTTGTCGCTGGGCAACTTACCGTCACCCCTCCCTCCTAGCGATGCAATGCGTCACCGTCGACCACATCTCGAACGGAAGACTCGAGATCGCTATCGGAGCTGGATGGTTCGAGCAGAGCATCGCGAGCTCGGTTTCGAGTTCCCGTCCACTCCCGATCGCATCGCAAGGCTCGAGGAAGGTGTACAGATACTCGATCTCCTCATGACTCACGACAACGTTGACTTCGACGGCCACTACTTCCAACTGCGATACGCCACCTACAACCCGAAGCCGGTTCAGGAGCCGCGGCCGCCACTATGGATCGGAGCCGGAGGTGAGACGTACATGCTGCCGCTCGTCGCGCGTCGAGCCGACGTGTGGCATGGGTTCGGAGACCTAGACACCCTTAAAAGGAGGATGGCCATCATCGACAAGCATGCCGAAGCCGCGGGACGAGATCCTGCGAGCATCGGTCGCTCCACCACCCTGCCGATCTCTGAGCCGATGAACGAAGTCAGTAGACTGGCTGAGCGACTAAACGAGATGGGCTTCGGCTACCTGATGGTCAGCTGGCCACCAGAAGGAGACCGGAGGGTGACGGAAGTCGTGGAAGAGGTCCTAGCCAGGTTGAGGGACTGAGCACGTCGCGAACCGTGAACATTACGCGTTTGATGACAAAGAAGGTGAAGCGATTGGCGAGAGATTCAAGTGCACCCTGCATGAAATGTTTGTCAAGCACCAAGCCTAATGTTGAACCGAGCGTTGGCGGGGTGAGGCCTTGACTCCAGCTGATTTGCGATTAATAACGGACATCGGGAGTCAGGATTTCGATGTCCTTATCACCCTTGTCTCTGTTGATGGATCCGCCTACAGGAAGCCGGGGGCTCGCATCCTCATGTGCGGAGATGGGTCGACCAAGGGATGCCTCGCGGGTGGATGCCTTGAGACCGAAATACTTACGGCTGCGCGAGATGTGATGCGTTCAGGGTCCCCGATGCTTCGAACCTTCGACCTCACTCACGATGATGAGTCTGAGTGGGGTTGGGGCGTCGGGTGCAGGGGAAAGCTCGAAGTATTCATCGAAACGCGGACCACCGGGCGAGCTCTTGCGAACATACTTTCGATGGCGCGGAATACATCTAGAAATTGGGTGCTTGCTACAGCTATCGAATCATCAAGCCCCGATGTCGCGGTTGCTTCACGATGGCTGTTGACGGGGAGCGGGGCCATTGTCGTGGACACGGACATTGAGCCTTTGACTCCTCTGATTCGCTCTGCAGCATCGAGGCTATCATCAGCAGCCAGCGAGATCGTCGATCTATCGATGAGACCGGGCCACGTGAGGCTCCATGTGGAAAGAATTGACACCCCGGAACAACTATTGATCTGCGGTACGGGCGGTGATGTCGCCCCAATGGCGGCTCTCGCCGACTTCCTCGGGTGGAATGTCTTACTCACTGGGGGCCACGGGAGCATGACCGCTGACAATTTCCCGGCATCTAGTCGGCTTATCGTCTGCGAGCCTGACGATCTCGCGCATCAGGTACTCATCGACTCTAGAACAAGCGCAGTCATTGCCACACACAACTTCGCTCTTGACCGTGCATATCTCAGAAGTCTTCTTCAGACAGATGCTGGGTACATCGGAATAGTTACCTCACGCTCTAGGATGATCGACTTGATCCAATGCGAGTTCGATGGAACCGGCCGTCAGACACATGACCGCGTCTTTGGTCCGGTGGGTCTGAATCTTCAGGCGGAAGGGCCCGAAGAAATAGCACTTGCGGTTATTGCGGAGATCCTTTGTTGGTCTCGGGGCGGGAGCGGAACGTCTCTTCGAGACGAAGAGACGCTTGCCAACAAAGGCTGGTAAGTGATCGCTGCCATCGTCCTCGCGGCCGGGCGCTCGCAACGATTTGGCGCTCCAAAGTTAATGGAAGAGGTGTTAGGACGCCCGTTGCTGCAGTGGGCAATCGACTCAGCGCTTGCATCAAACGTGGATCAAGTTGTCGTTGTTCTAGGCCATCGATCGGCTGAGCTGCGAGCCAGACTCCGGCGAGGTCGCTTTCGGGTTATCCACAACCCAAAGTTCGAGGAGGGATTGTCCACTTCTCTCAAAGCTGGTCTTGAGGTTCTCCCCCCCGACTGCGAGGCGGCCTGCGTCTTTCTCGGCGATACACCCTTCGTACCATGGTCGGCTACCAACGAGGTCATTCATCAATTCAGATCGACCGGTATGCCTGTTTGGCGCCCGTGCTACCGAAATGTTCCGGGACACCCGGTTCTTGTGGGTCGAGATGTGTGGCCGCTCATCGTAGATCTGAAGGGCGATGTTGGTCTTCGGACACTCCTTCTCAACTATCCGGATTCGCTCATCTCGATGAACATGGACCCTCCCCGCGACGTGGATACGATCGACGACCTTGAGCACCTACGTCGAGAAGTAGGGCAGTCGCCAGCTCTCCCGACGAGCCGGATCAACTCACGAGACTAGTTCCCGGTAGGTCCAGCCATCACGCTGCTGCTTTGTGAAGACGCCTTCAGCATCCCTCCCGTCCGCTGGGGCTGCGGACGGGCGAGGGCGGAATCCCTCTTCCGCGCCCCGGTTCTTTGGGCCGTTAATCTGTAACTACACGCTTGACATTCAGTGCAATTCCTACGTACACTTGTTTCTCGGAAAGGGGACTCGATGCCGAACAAGCGAGGACGATCGGCCTCAACCGGCCGCTTCGTCAAACAGTCAACCGTTAAAAGAAATCCCAAGACCACTGTCAACGAGACAGTCAAGTCGAAGAAGCCTTCCAGGAAGAAGAAAACCTGAACCCGTCCTATTCATACCGAAAGGAAGATTCTGGGTGAGTCCTCTAGCAACCTCAATCTCCCCCCAAGACGCGCTCATACAACTGAGCGATTTTCTCGATCTCACGAACCTGCGTGCGAAATTGGCGGATCCCGAGGAGGGAAAGGGTTACTCAACCGAAGAACTTGATCTTCGAGAGGGTGAGTATCGCAAGTTCCTGGCCCTCCACATAGCCTTCCCCGACATGGATATCGTTCCATGCGAGTTGGTTGATGAGATGTGGCACGCACACATCCTGGACACAATTGCATACCGCGCCGACTGCTCGGCCATATTCGGCCGGTTTCTAGACCACTTTCCCTATTTTGGGCTGCGTGGCCCTCAGGATGCTCAGGACCTGAGCGAGGCGTATGAGCGCACCTTGCAGATCTATGTATCGGCCTTCGGCTCCCCTCCGCCGGAAACCTGGATTAGTGCTGGCCCGCGATCTTGTCGAACAAAGTGCAAACCTCAGAAATGCAAGTAGCGGCCCCTCTCTTGGCCCAACCGCAGGCTTTCTGAGACGATTAGCGCCTCTTTGATCAGGACCAGGACTAGCCTCTCTTCCTGGGTGATGCATTCCACTCAGCTAACTTTCGCAGCCGCTGCCGTCGTTGTCGCCGTCAAACCCATGCGGATCCGGATGCTTCACAACGGCGAAATCCCTGTGGGGAACGTCACCGCAGTCGAGATCGGGAGGCGGCGGCGAGATACAGACCGTTGGATAGGCCGGATCACAAGTGGGTTTCGGAGTGGTCGACGGTTTGGGTGTCGGCGCGCTGGTCGGTTTGGGTGTCGGCGTCGCGCCTAGAGACGGAGTGGGCGTGACAGTGGGACTGGCCGTGGCGCTTAGTAAGGGACTAGGGGTATTAGAGACCGATGGGGTGGGCGGTGGCGATGCCGCGGTCGGAGCTGGAAGACTCGCGAGAGCATCGGCCATCACATTGGCGGCGGCGTTCAGTTGGCGTCTCGTGATCTGGCGCACATTGCGGTTGTATCCGAATTCCGAGTACTGCTTCACGAGTTTGATGTACGAGTCGTGAGACCGTCGCGCGAGCGCTAGCGAACTTTCGTATGGGTCGAAGGGATCGGCACCGTCGAAGGTGAACGAGAGCCTGCCAGCGGCGACCTTACGGTCCACCTCTCCTTCATACTTGCTATGGATCATGTCCTCCTTCTTGGAGGAATCGGTGTGCATCGGCTGCGCCAGGTCACCTAGTAGATGAGCGAGGTAGCCCAGCTCGACGCTCGCAGCTTCCAACTCCCCTGCCGTTAGGTGTGTCGAGATGCTGCCGTACCAGTAGGCGATCGCCTCCGGCGCTCCGCCGTAAGTGTCTCCCCACTCGTCGTACACATGCCACCAGGTTCCAGAAGCGTGGTCAATCCCATCGACAGTGTCGGGGTCGTCGGTCGCTTCCAGCGCGCGCTCGTCGTCGACCCAGGAGACATCGGTTGCTTGCAGAGCTTTGTCGAGGATCCAGTCGTGCGTTCCGTATGAGTTGGGCCCGTCGGGGCCGTTGGACCACCCCGAAGCCCTCATCGGCAAGAGGGCGATCAACAAGACGACGATTAGAGCTGGGGCCAGCGGCGCTTGCTTCGGTCCGAGGTAGCTCATGAAAGACAGCTTGGGGCTACTGCCTGTCTATGTCTAGAGGGGTGATCTGAGCGCGCTAGATACCAGCCCCATCGTTGGTCTAGAAGTGGGCACCAGCTGCGGGCGGTTGAGCCAAGACATCTCATCTTTCGCATATGTTCTTGCGAGCGAAAGCAAGAGGGAGTTGAGGATGTTGAAAGTTTTCATCAGCTGGTCGGGAGAAGCCAGCCACGAGGTGGCCGTCGTTCTCAGGGACTGGCTGCCATCCGTACTCCAAACTGTCGAGCCTTATGTCTCATCGGAGGACATCGACAAGGGCGCACGTTGGAGCACCGATATCTCAAAGGAATTGGAGGAATCACTCTTCGGCATCCTTTGTGTTGTCCCAGATAACCTCAGTGCACCTTGGCTCAACTTCGAAGCGGGCGCGCTTTCTAAGTCTTTCGAAAAGGGTCGGGTCTCCCCCTTCCTATTCGGTCTCAAGAGGGCAGATGTCCCTCCAGGTCCACTTCTCCAGTTCCAGTCAACCGTCTACGAGAAGGACGATGTCTTCAAGTTGGTCCAAAGCATCAATCAAGCAAGCGACGAAGGCCCTCTCGAGATGCCACGTCTAACGGAGGCATTAGAGGTTTGGTGGCCGCATCTGGAAGAGCGATTAGATCCCCTGCTAGAAGACCTTCCGAGGCCGCAAGAGGAAAATGGAAGCTCTACAGCAGCACGACCGACCGATGATGTCTTGGACGAGATCCTAGAGCTAGTTCGTGAGCAACAACGGTTGGTAACGGACCCGGAAGCCCTGCTTCCTCCTCGCTACCTAGAGCACGTGTTGCGCGGCCGAACGAAAGCGGTTGAACCAGGACCCCTGAGAGCGATCGATCAGTCGTGGAGCCAACTCGTTCATGCTGTTGTTACCTCGAAACAACCAGTAAGTGAGGCCAAGATCATTTCGCTATTGGAAGAAGTAGAGGATCCGCTCATCTATGTCCTTCGTGCCCTAGGACGTCGTCGACCTCGAATGACGCTAGCCCGCCTCTATCAGACTTCACTGATCGACGAAGACCCTGAGGAGTCCGAGTGACTCCAAACATCCATCAGTGATGAAGATGCATCTTTCCCATCGTCGCGACGCAAAGTGTCGCACTTTAACGAGAGGTCTTTAGCGAATCTCTAATCAGGCTGTTTGTTCCTTGGCAAATGTTCTAGTTTGGTCGATCAAAACTCTGACGTCATGTTCGCCATTCACAGTCACTCCCTGAAGCCGAACGGGAGCAGGCTTCAGCTCTTGCAGAATGTGCGTGGCAACTCCTGGGAGGAGCGTTAAATAAGGCCAAGAGACTGCCTGACCAAGAGAAGTGAGCGCGGGCCATCCTATCGTTTAGCTTCTCCGCTTGACGTAATTCTCGACATCGGCGGCGAAGATCATCCATCTCCCCTTGCGTTTGAATGCTCGCAGCTGATCGGTGCGGACGAGATAGCTGATGTTCTGGCGGGTGACGCCAATCACCTCCGCGGCTTCTGCCGCAGTAAGAAGCTCATCACTCGTCGCCTCGTTGCTCGAGGAGACGGAAGGGTCCAATCTGTTGGCGGAGACCCAGCGATCGGTCGCTTCATGCAGCCCATCGAGGAAGGTTTCCAACCGCCGGCGGTCGACGCGCCAGGAGCCGCGGGCCCCGATCTTGACGGCGGGGAGCTCTCCCGAACGTGCCAGTGAATAGACCTCTGCCTGGCTGAGGTTCAGGTACGCAGCGGTCTCCTTGAGAGTCATCAGGCGACCCTCGACCTCCAGCCCACGACCATCTACTCGCTGCTTCATGTCCATCTGCTCCGGGCACGAGAAGTCAAAACAGCAAGGACGTTAGTCTCCTTCGTCACCGTCATCAGCATCGTCGGCCCTGGTCCCGAGCGGGTGTTTCTTGGTCCAGTCGGCGGTCTCCTCATAGAGCCGCTCCACGTAGCGTTCGAGTTGATCTACGCCGACCCGCCACACACCGCGGCCTCCGATCTTGATGCCGGGGAGTTCGCCGGAGCGCACCAGCGAGTACACCTGCTGGACCGAGACACTGAGGTAGCGCGCGGTCTGCTCGAGGGTGAGAAAGCGGGGTTCGATGTCCAGCGAGTCCTGGGGGTCCTTCTTAGCCATATCGCCAGTATGGCGTCCGAACGCTCGCATAGCAACCGTTTGCCCCCGTTTGCCTAGAGCTGCCTGTGCTTGGTGCACTCCCGCTGGAACTCCGCCCACGATTTCCCCCTGGGGCTGGGTATCCCAGCACTCGTGTACTCCCTAACCGGTGGCGGCTGGCGGGCAATGGCGGATTCGACCTTACGGAAGGACTCGGAGCGTCCGCCACTGACCGCTCTGGGTTCGGTCTTGCGGGGCTTGGAGGTGACGACAGCGATGTCGTCTCGGTCAGCGACCTCAGAGCGCCAATGGATGTCGATGTCGTGGCGCAACGTGGTGCGGTACTGGGTCCGAGGGATCTCGGTGCCCGACGGTGTCATCACGATCTTTTCGATCACCAGAGCTAACAGCCGTTTGCGTTCGTCAAGGCTCGCCTCTTCCCACAGAGTGGTCGGGGATCCGGCTCGCTCTCCCGTTTCGGTGAGGATCGTGAACGCGCAGCGATCAACGAAGCGCCTTGAGACCTCTAGTTCGACCAGATCACCGTGCACGCGCATGTTGAGGCAACCCTTCCACGACTCCCACGACGGTCCCCCGCAGTGATACACGCCTCGGTGGTCACGGGTGGTAGTGGTGTGGGTCATCTTGCTCCCGCATAGACCGCACCACATCAGTCCCGACAGCAGATAGGGGTTCCGAGGACGCGGTCTCCCCAGGTTGCCTTTGCGGCGGGGGTCAGCGAGTCGGCGGGCGCGCACCCTGTCCCACAGCTCGCGGGGCACGATCGCCGTCCACTGAGCCGTGACCAGATCATCGTCGACCAACGAAAGACCCGCGTAGGCAGGGTTGTCCAACACCTTACCGATGCGCTGAGCTGTCCATCGGCGCTTCTTAGGGGTGTCGATGCCCGCACCGTTGAGGGAGCGTGCGATCGAGTGCGTCGATCTGCCAGCCGCGTAGTCGTCAAAGACGCCCCGAACCACCGGTGCGGCGCGCTCGTCCAGAACCCAGGTCGCCGGGAGTGTCCCCCTGCGATAACCGAAGGGAGCTAACCCCCAAGGTCTGCCCTCAGCTCGGATACGGCGGTGGTTAGCGCGGGTGTAGTCGGCTTTGACGTCTGATTCGTACTCGGCGAACGCCGCCAGGATGTGACGCAGCAGCCGCCCTTGGCTGGTCGAGGTGTCGAGGTTCATGTCCAGGAACACCAGGGGGATGCCGTCTGAGTCGAAGATCTCGAACAACCGGATCAATTGCTTCATGCTGCGACCGAACCGTGACAGCTTGGGGATGATGATCTGGGAATACCCGGCGCGGTCTGCTACAAGTTCTTCGAGCGAGGGCCGGGGCTTGGCGCCGCGGAAGGCCGAGAAGTCAACGTCACTGTAGATGCGGGCCAAGTTGAGGTTCTTGTAGGAGCAGTAGCGCTCGATCTCGTCTTCGTAGAGTTCGGGGGCCTTCATGTTGTCCCGGGCGAGGGACACCCGGTAGTAGCCAGCGACGGGTCGCATAGGAACCTCCCTGCTAGATGAACCGCTTGTCGACGAAACGTGTGTGCGATGCAACACTCGAAACCATGGAAGATCCCCTTCCCCCCGATGATCTACATGTCGAGCTCGCAGACGACGGCTGGGTAGTACGGACGACCGACCACTCGATCCTCGCGATCTATCGGACGCAGAAGCAAACCTCAAACAGTGGCGCTCGCCGTCCCACCATCTTGCCTGCAAGCTTGGTAAGTGGTGAAGCGACCCGGGGCTCTCCGAGTACGAGCGCCAAAAGCCGACCCTTAGTCTTGATGGGCGTTTGCTGTTGCAATCCCGGAGCTTCTCCACTCGGCGGTTCTGAGTTCAACCAGTGTGAAGCGCATTTCGTGCTCGCGACTGAAGCCAAACCACAATGCCATCAAGGATCAGGATCGCAAAGGGGATAAGTAGTGAGATCAGCAGGATCGATGTTGCTTCGGAGGTATCAGCAACGCTGACGACAAGGATGCTCACTAGAACAATCAGTATGAAGCGCGCTATCAGCTGAAGCCCGCTTGTCCAAACCAACGCGAGCGCCCAGAACACGCCCATTGCAGTAGCGATGAGACGGTCTCCCTTAGAAATCGAGACCAATTCTCTTAGCAATACTGAAATCATCATGGCGACACCCACCGACCAGGCCGCCTGCAGAATAGGAGCTCGGTGCCCTGATATGCGAAAAATTGCCCACGCCCCACCCAGAAACACCAACGCGCTGACGACTAGCACAGAAGCTGGCCCGCCGAGGCCCAGGATGAGAGCGTAGGCTCCTACAACGAAGGAAAGCGACCCCGCCATCACAGCAACAAGATTGCGCCGCCATTGACTTATCGCCTGATTCTGTAGAGGCCCATGTCCTGCCGGGGTGGTCACGTCGACACTTACTCGTGACCCGTGAAGTGGGCATCAGCGCAGTACTTGACTTTCGTCGGACGGATATCAGCGGCATCCCAGGGCATTATCTCCCATGGGTTCCCGTTGCGTCTGCCAGCGGTGACAAAGTCGCATTGGTTCCAAGGATCGTCCGCAGCTGTAGCCAAGTGCGTGAAGCGAACGAAGTCGCCTCTAATCACCGAGCATCCTCTGGAAGCAGCCCCGCAACTCATTGGTGATCCATCCTGACTGGCGGCAACACCATTGATGAATACGTATACATCCGGCATCCACGACCCGTCAACAAGATTACCGAGCGAACCTTGAAGACTGCCGTCGGCGCATGCCAAGGCATCTACTTCGGTCCAGATGGGCGGTGCCGTGTAGAAAAGTGAAGCTCGATCGGGTTCGTAAAACACGAAATTGTCAAAAAAGATGTCATCGATATCAGCAGCCGGAGTGAGGACGGCCTCTGGAGCACGGCCCTGATCAACTACCGCTTCAACTCTCTCTCGCCATGCGTCCACTTCGGCTCGCACGTAGCCTTGAGCGAGCATTGGCCTGTAGCCGATCGTTCCCCCTCCCACTCCTCTCACGCGCACACACGAGTCTCCAGCTGGGGCAAAGGACTTCTTATCCATGTATGCCTGGCCAGGCATCACCCCGTCTACCATGGGATCTGCCGATGAACTGGAGTGAGTCCAAAGGCGGAGATCTTCCGCGGTGTATGAGAGATCAGGCAGCGCCACCCCATAGTCATCTCGATAGGCCCTCATGATGTCCCTGATGAAGCTGGGCAGATGCGTATCGCCGACCCTCTGTTGACCAGTCAACGAAACCGAGCCCTCAACGATCTGGCCACCTTCAGCAACGTACTCGAGTCGCAATCGCTGATGAAGCTTGTAGTCACCGGGGTCACTCAACTCCCCGGCACTAAGAACGGCTCCGATCCGGGGGTTAGAGAAACTCAACCAATCGGCTTGCGTTTGCGGCAATGCCTCGTTGCTCCACTGGACGCCATTTCCGTTACCAGCGCTTGCAACAGCTGTATGCCACGCCGAGTAAGCCGCATGGGTGCGATCACCAACGCATGAAGCAGATAGTTGCCCGCCAGCGGTGTTCAAACACCTCGGAAACCCGGTCACCGCGGATGTCAACTCGGTGCCCCACTGATGGATCGACTCCATGGTTCTAAAGGGATGCAAAGCTGTCCACCAAGCGTCATCGGTGTCCAGCCGCTGGTAGGCATCAAACAACGCAACTGCGTCGATGCGCTTGGTGACCACGTTACCGGACGCCGAGATCGGGACGAAGGCGACGGCATCGAAAGCAACGTTCGCGCTTCCCGGAGTCACCTCCGATGTGAGATTGCTGAGTTCGACCTTCGCTCCGGGTTGCAAAGTAAAGTTGCCAAGCGACACCCATTGGTTGCGGTGGAGGTGCTGGTCGACGGTACGCGAGGCATCGGTCCCGTCTCCTGGGAAGACTCGGTAGCGCGCAGACGCTGTACTTGCACCGCTGCTCGGGACATGAACGCTCACGTTGTACAGACCTGCCTGTAGCCCCGACGGCGTCCAAGTTCCAGTGTTGATATGCGAGGTATCGGAACTCGATGAACGGTTCTTGGTGAACCAAGTGTGCCCGCCGAAACCAGCGCCGAGTTGATGCCAATCAATGATCCCCAGCATGTCTCCGGAAGCAGCATCTTTGCCCAGTTCCATCTCGAACGTGCCCTGAGGCGTCCAGTCACGGCTACCACAGCCCTCTACCTGCAGGGAGGGGTCAGTGAGTTCATCAACGATGATGGCCTCTGCAGGCAGAGATGAATTGCAAGCGGGCGGATAGTTGTCGTCACCCTGGGGCTCACCGGCACCGGTGGCAACCGTGAACGCACTCTGCGCGCAGGCGCTAAGACAGTCCGGCACGAATGTCACAGGCTCATGCCACCAGCATTTTCGGTCCGCCCTGGTGCAGTAGTCGCGTCCCTGTCCGGTCGGATCTATGTAGTTCACATCACATTCATTGGAGGATGTGCAGAATGTGGTCCTATCGGGGATATGCATCGCGCCCGGGTTCCCACCCTGGTAGTTGGGACTCGCATAGGCGCGATCACCTCGATAATCGAATAGTGGTGTTTCCATCCAACCGAACACGCGCTCCTGGTAGGGCCAATCCGCAGGATGTTCGGCATCTGCATACGTGGAACGTAGGAAAGGGGTCCTGTCAGGGGGATAGTCGGAATTCATAGGGTTGTTCGTCCAACCAAGACCCCAGGGTCCAGTTCCACTGTTTGCGTGATACCCAGTGTTGTAGGCCCAGATGGCGAAGTACCAGTTCTCGAGGTACCTCGGGTCACCATTGTTGAGGATCACTCCCGCACCGTGGAGCTGGTTCCACTTATCGACCAGAAACTGAATCGACGCGGCTGTGTTCTCGGCGTAGTCGACCGCTACTTTCGTCTTACCGTTGGTCGAATACGCCGTAGCTGCTTTGGTCATGGGCGTGGTGACCTGGCCAACGCCATATCCGCAGTCGGCATTGGGGTAATCAATCGTGTTGATGTCTCCGGCGGCGCCGTAGAAGTCGCCGATCAGCGGATTACCCGAGACCCCTGGGAGGGCACGAAATGTCGCGTGCCGCCAAGCGCTCTCTTGGGCAAAGGTGCCTTGAATGACGGATGGTGGAACCGGAACCGAGCTATCGACCCCGGCTAGGGGGTGGCGCCTGAAGTCGTTGCTCGGTGAGTATCCAGCCAGGCCCATGTTGAGGAAGTTCGCTGGACGTGCATGCTGTCCCACGAGCAGATTCCGGGTCGCCATCTGGATCGCCCAATCGACCTGCGCAGCGTCCGGTTGCGGGACCTGGCGCCGGTCGTGATTACGTGGCACCGCGCACTTAGCGGGCACCCCCCCGCCGTCCGCTTCCTCGTCAGCGCCATTAAGAGTCGTGTACGGCCCCCCTCCGACAGCCATAATCGCCTCGGCTGCTCCCGTCTGTACGTTATCTAGCTGCTCCATGTCGGTTGAGCGAAACGTGGCCGGCGGCAGCGAGGGGAGCGCTATGGGGATCAAGGTCGTAAGCGGGGCTGTCACCTCGGGCATCCTGCCCGCAATCCGTGACCCCGTGAGACCGTCCTGGAGGAACAGTGGCCTGGAGCGATGGGCCTTTCCTCGGGGGACAAGGACCGCTCCACCAAGAACAGAGGAACCCAATGCCGCTTTCTTAGCCTCAACTGCGGTCAGCCCTTCGGTCGGATCCAGTGAGCTTGCACCGACGATCACAGCTCTGTCCGACCCAGGGAACAACTTGACTCTGCCGAGCCGGCCATGGCCGACTTTCGTGAGATCTTCACCCTCGAGGGTCCAAACCTTCGCGGTGCCCGTATCGTCCGCTGTCAGGAAAGCCAGACCCGCCGCTGTCGCACGCAACATGTATGGCTGACCTGGTACATCCGCAATCATCTCCATCTCGTTGCCTTGCACGCGCTCAATAGCAGAGCCGCGCGCGCCGTAGACAGAGTCACCAACAACCACTGGAGACGCCAGTTGGCCGGGGACAACGAAATGAGTCGAGGTTCTTCCTGTGTTCACATCTAGAACCAGGACCTCGGTCGCCTCCTGATCCACGCCGAGATGTCGTACGAGTGTTACGCGGTCGTCTAATCCACAGCTTGGACTGAAGTACTTGAGAGCGACTCCAGATACGAATGGCCGGACGTCGCCTGACTCGATATCCACTACGAAAGCAGACGCGCCCCTGTCCCGAACGACGGGGCTGTTCACCTTCAGAGTGGGGGCGACTACGGCGACGACGTACCTGGAGCTTCCGGTGACGCAGTGATAGCCTGTCCATTCGCCTTCCGCCTCGCCACCCGGTGCCAGGCTCGCCAGCGGTCTCCACAACCATCGCGACCGCTCGCGGGCCAAATAGAGGTGGTAGCCAGACTCATCCCCGAGGGCTGCAACGATGAGGTCATCCGAGCTTTCACGGAAGGAACTACTGGAACTCTGCGAGGCGGTTCCGAGGCTCTCGTCCGCGCCCGCAGAAGGTGGCGCCATCGAGACGGAGGGGATCTTCGAGAGTAGCCCCGCATCCTGGCGGATCGAGACATCGGCTTCAGCTGCAGTGACAACGAGCGAGGTGACTGGTACCACTAGCGCCATTGCGCAGATCAGCCGCGCGCATGTCCCCCAACCCATCCGCCCTCCCCTGATTCTCATATGCCCTAGGCCGCCAGACCCGGACGCCCGCGGCGCGGAGTGCTCGGACCTTGCCCAAGACTTAACTGCAGATTAGAATATCGAGTTACACACCAGCAACAGCTCAAGGTGCCAAAAGTGCTCGACCTGAAGCACCTACCGCAAGATCGCCCGGTCCAGCGGCTACGCCAGCAAGCGAGGGTACGGTCAACAGGATGCTCTGGCGGAGACAGGGTTGCCCTCTGATGGGACCCCAATCCCGAACTGTTCGCCCGACCTCCCTGCTTCGCCTCCTGTGATGGAGATGCCAACCACCGAATGCGTGTAGACGACTTGCCCGTTCGAATCAAGAACCTCGACCGTGCATGTCGCTGAGGCAGACTCTGGCGGCAAAGGCCCGGTCCAGAGGATGGTTCCGTGAACCTCTGCGACTCCTTTGTTGCCCCCAAGGGGTGGGAGTACCTGTAGTGCGACCAGATCCAAGCCCGCCTCGCCTTCACCTGTGCTCTCCGAGTACCCGTTGAGCTGCTGCTTGGACCCGCTGCTCATGGGGCCTGATGAATCTGAGATCACATACCGGTCGCCTTCCTGAACAACATGCAGGACAGCAGTCGCGTCCGCCTTCGAGCAAGTGGTTTCTTCTGTCGTTCTCTGGCATTGAAAGGCCGTAAAGAAAACTTGCCATCCATCTTGAGTCTCGACGGTTCTCTCGTAATCGTAGAAGTTGTCCGTGTCGTCGATGAGCCCAGCTTCGGCTGCCGCTCGTACTGCGAAACCGGCGATATCGCCATCCTCCGCTACTGTTCCTGAGTCCTGGGTTGCAGGGGCAAACCGATCGGTCCTGTTCTGTTCAGTGGCACCGAAAACACCGAAGACCCCAGCGAGGCCAACCCCAGCGACCAAGAATGAAGTCGTCGCTGCCGCCAATGCGCGCTTCCGTCTGGCGCGGCGCCCTCGATCCAAGGCGTCCTGGAGACCCAAGCTGTCCGAGTGAGGGTCAGTTCTCTCCAGCGAGGATTTCAGCTTGCTCGACAGATCTTCCATCTACATCTCCTTCCAAGTTATTGATTCAAGGCAGCTTGGAGCTTCTCCCTGGCATGTGAGACATGGGCCTTCACCGTTCCGTGAGATACGTCGAGCAGTTCGGCGATGACCATCTGAGGTAGCTCGAGAACGAAATAAAGCACTGCTACTTGACGCTCTCTCGTAGGCAACTTCGCCATTGCCGCAGCGACGTCAAGGCCATCTGTGTTCGATGGGTCAACGGATCGCTCCTCGATATGTTCTTGAGACAAGGGTCGCCTCTTGAGCCCGCGTCGCGCTTCATTCATGGCCGTTGTCACCAGCCATCCTTCGATCCAAGGCTCATCGTGGAGCCGACGCCAGCGGGCGTAAGCCTTGACAAAGGATTCCTGTGCCGCGTCCTGAGCGATCTCCCAGTGGCCGCAGAAGGCAAAGACGGCCCGTCGCACAGTCGGAAAGGCTGCACTGTAGAGGAGCTCGAACGACCTGTCCCGCGTCCGCGAGGCCGACGCCGAGGTCAATCGGGGTCTCACCTTCCCCACCATCACGTCGATCTCTCCGTCTCGTACCTGCATCTACCGTAAAGGCCATCTGCGCCTCTAAGGTTTAGTCACCTCATCAATTCTCCTGGGAGTTTCTGATCCTGCTACCGCCCCTAGCGCCATCTGGGCCGCGTACGGCCAAGCGTTTTTGACAATCCTGCTGGCAACCGGAAACTGTCAATCGACCCCCTCGGTCCCAATCCTACCCGGGTTTGACACATTTTGTAATCCTCTGCTACTTTCGCGCGAACTTGAGTGGGCTATCTGGACGAAGGGAGACCTGGGGTTGAATCGATATCTGTTGATCGCAACCGCACTCGCATCGGTGCTTCTGATGTCAAATATGGCTTTGGCGACGCATGAAGGATGTACCCACTTCATAGGGGACTCGGGACATCAGGTGAACGGAACCCCAGGAAACGACCATTGTCATGGGACCAGCTCCCCTGATCTCATGAACGCTGGCGACGGGGCTGACGACTTCTCTGGGCGAGACGGCAACGATTTCATGAGTGGCCAGAACGGGCACGACCTTCTAAACGGGGACGAGGGAGCCGACTCAATCGACGGCGGCAATGGACACGATGACATCCGTGGGTATAACGGCCACGACTATCTCGACGATTATGGGGACACAGGTGACATCGACCGGATCTGTGATGGGCCCGGCGGAGATTCCGTTCGCCTGAACGACAGCGACAACAACGACACTTGGTACACCGAAGGGGGGCCAGAAGTCGGGGACAGCTGGTTGGTGGGATCGGGTGAACGAAACGACGGTTCTTCCTGTCCCCTCTCTGGGTCTTGAACGTCGCCAGTAACCATCTGCAGTGTCCCCCAGACGACCATCAGCCGAAATCGATCAAGGCTATTGGTCAAGTAGGTGCTGCGGGCAGCGGCAGCGGCCGCTAAGGGCTCGTCCCTAGGCCCTCATACTTGGTGCGGATTCTCTGGTAGGCGACGAGCTCCTGCACGATGCCTTCGACCTGTCCCTGTGACAACACGTCCTCGTCGGTCTCCCAGCGCGTGATGACATCGCGCAGGTCACTTCGATGGATCACTGCGATGCCGCCACATGAAAGCGGAAGGCCTCTGACCTCACCACCCCAGACGATGATGAGCGGCTCGACCGCAAGATCATGCTCGCGAAGAAGCCCTCTGACGGAACGATGCCTCCGGTTCAGTTGGTCGACCCAGTCCTCTATCGCTCGTCGACCGAACCCCGAGCGGGCATCGAAGTTCGAGTCCGTATGTTTGGTCTCCACGACGTAGACACCCCCCGGTCCGACGACGACGTGGTCTGCATCGCCATGCCAGAAAGAGATCCCATCGATGACATACCAGCCGCGCCCGCACATCTTGCGAAGGGCGTTCGACGTCCAACGTTCAGCATCACGACCTGCTACGAGGTAGTAGGTGCCGTCGATCGGGGGGCCCCAACCATGACCGTGAGTGCCAGAAGCGCAGCTACTGACGCCCAGCCGGGAACCAGCCAGTTCGGAAAAGCAACACCCAATCCGACGACGAGGCCGACCGCCGCCGAGGCGCTGGCGACGAGTTTCCATCTGTGGGTCCGACGGAAAGCACGACGGCGCAGTTTGATCTGACTCTGCGGGAAGCTCCTAGCTGTCGATGCCATGCGTGAAGTATCGGCAGGATGGGGCTCGGGCTTTCGACGCAACCGACCCCAGCATTTGCTCCTGAGCCGGCACGCTCATCGCCGCGCCGCCACCTCCACCAGCCGCCGGTCTCTTCCACATAGCAGAGCCGGCCCACCCCTCAAGGGCGCTTCGTTCCTCCTTCGTCCGGTACTCGCGTCTCTGCGAGAGAGCTATCGCTCCCCTTGCCGGCTGGTCCTGAAGCCCTGCTCGCGGTCCCCGCCGACCGGCGACTGGACCCAGGAGGTGGCTTTGATGGCTACGGCGAAACGAGATCTCACGGACCACTCGGTGCAAGGACACAGCAAGCTGCTGACCGTCACAGAGGCGGCCGAGCACCTAGCCGTATCGACCAAAACCCTGTACCGGCTTCGCTCCGCAGGTGAGATCGCATTCATCAAGGTGGGCGGCTCGATCCGCTTCAGACAAGACGATCTGAACGAGTTCGAGGCCCGTCAACGTGTCGCAGCCAACCGCTACGCTCACACTCAGGTGGACGCACCCGCTCGACTCAACCTCGTATTCGAGGTCAAGAAGCGGGGCCGAGGGCCAAGGAGGTCGTAGTGGCTCAGATACGACGGCGATCAGACAAAGACGGCGGCGGCTATCAGGTCCGCTATTACGGCCCAGACGGGCGACGTCATGCGAAGACCTTCGTCCGCAAGAAGGATGCGCAGAGTTTCTGCAACACCATCGAAGCGGACAAGACGCGTGGGGCATGGGTCGATCCCGAAATATCGAAGACCCTGGTGGAGAGCTACGCAGCGTCGTTTCTCGACACTGTTGTTCACCTGAGGCCGTCAACGCGCCTCAAGGTAGAAGGACACCTACGCAACTACATCCTTCCTACCTTCGGAAGAATCCAACTCGGTGACATCCGTCCAAGCGATGTCCGGTCCTGGCTGAGCGCAATGGTCGATCACGGATTGTCTCCAGCTACGGTCCGGGCCATACATTCGACCTTCTCGCGTGTGATGAACCAAGCGCTGATCGACGGGATCATCACCAAATCTCCCTCGTTTGGGATCAGGTTGCCGTCGGATGGGGCTCGGGAAGAGATGAACGTCATAACCCCGGAACAGATTGACGCGCTGGCCAACGCGATCGAGCCGCGCTACAAGGCGCTGATCTACATGGCCGCGTACACCGGGCTGCGTTGGAGCGAGCTCGCCGGGCTCAAGGTCTCCAACCTCGATCTCATCAAACGCACCGTCGTGGTTAAGGAATCCCTGGTGGAGGTCAACGGCAAGCTATTCACCGGTACCACCAAGACCGGCAAGACACGCACGGTGTCGCTTCCGCGCTTTCTCTGTCAGATGCTCACCGATCACCTTGCAGCCTTTCCCGCCCACAAGGGCTACGTGTTTTCGTCGGCGCACGGCAAGCCACTGCGTCGCAACTTCTACCGACGCCATTACCTGCCAGCGCTGGCCACTTCAGGCATCGACCAGAATCTGTGTCTCTGCGACAGCCGGGGGTGCAAGGGCCGCCACACACCTTTGGTTCGTTTCCATGATCTGCGGCACACCTGCGCTGCTCTGCTGATAGCCAATGGCGCCCACCCCAAAGAGATCCAAGAACGCCTCGGGCATTCGACGATCCGGATCACATTCGACCGCTATGGACATCTGTTCCCAACGCTGGATGAGAGACTGCGTGACGGTCTCGATGACGTGTTCAACAAGGCCAAGGACCATGAGACTGCGAAACATCAGTTGATAGGTGGCCTCGTAGACTCCAGAGATGGAACTGACGACTGACCCCGTCTTGGATTTGACCCCTCACTCCTTCCCCGGGGACTCAAACATTCTGGAAGGACTCGCCGTGTCGTCGCAGGATGTGCACGGTGCGACATCAGGTATGAGATCGGGGAAGGCGGCAACCGAGAGTGTCCCACCTGCAAGAAAACCGACCTGGCTAGAACCATTTGGCGTGAGATCAGGCCGGGTATCTGGACCAAGGCAGAAGATCTTTGTTGCGCGTCTGATTGCACAAACCCCGCCACACGTCGGGTGAGGTTCATCGGGGCGATCCCAGGAACGCCTCAGGCGCCTGTCCTCGTTTGTGACGATCACAAGGACATCGTGAAGACAGACCCAATCTAGGCGCTGCCCGCGGAGGCCATCCCCCCTGTTGATTGCCTAGCGGCTGTGTCAATAACCTCGACGTTGGGGACGGAGGGGGGACGGAATGGGGACGGAACGATCTCCTGAACACATGTTCTGTGTCCTCAGAAACAAACAAACCCCCTGCGACCAGGGGGTTTGTCTTGAGCGGGCGACCAGATTCGAACTGGCGACCCTCACCTTGGCAAGGTGATGCTCTACCACTGAGCCACGCCCGCAATGACTGAGCATCTTACCGGTTCAGGAAACCGTGGTGTTCTCGGATCGCTTCCCGCACCCGTGGTGAGAACACGTACCACTCCGGTGAACTTTTTCGCACTCACGCAGGAGAGCTTGGCCCCTAGGGCGAAATGTCTGGCTCAGGGATGGAACGGGATGGGCGTGACTTCGGCTTCGAGGAAGCTCGGCGCGATGGGTTGGACGACCTGGCCGAGCTCGATCTCTCCGCGCACCGCCAAAGGTTCTACCGGCGTCGCATCGCTTCTCCCCTGGCGATCATGTTGCTCTCGGCGCTGGCCGGAGCGTCAGTCGCCTGGATAGTGACCTCGAAGACACAGTCCCCGGACGCCACACCCCAGAGTCTCGTGGAGTTGCCCAGCGCCTCACCTGTGCCCGACACGGAGGTGGCGGGGATCCAGGTCGAGTTCGATGAGAACGCCAAAGCCCGGCGCGGTGACAAGAAGGGCACGAGAAAGAACGTCACCGTTCGGATCAAGCCGAAGAGATCGACTCCACGAAGGATCAGCGCCCCCAGCTACAGCACCGCGGCCCCCTCACAACCCACTGCCCCATCGGCCCCGAGTGATCCGAAGCCGAAACCCAAACCGCAGAAGCCCGAGGCCGAACCCTTCGAGTGGCCGAAGGCGACGCTCTATCACCTGTTCCGCAAGCGCGACAAGCAGCACTATTACACCGTGGATGCCTCGGAAGCAGAGGCTCGCCGCACTGGTGACGGCTACAAGGACAGGCTGTCGCCGGGCTTCGTCTACACACGCAACAAGTATCCGAAGAAACTCATCCCGGTCTCGATGTGGCCGATCCCCTTCTACGTCTACATCTTCCGGGTCGATCAGGGTGCCGAAACCGTTCCTCTCTATCGCCTCTCCCGCAGAGGGGGCGCCAACGTGATGTACACGTCCTGGGAGGACATTCGCGCCTCTTGGATCGAAAAGGGATGGACCGATCACGGATACATCGGCTTCATCTATCGTCCGTAGGGCTGCACGATCACCCAGGGCCCGAAGCAGGACGGACGGGCTCCCCGGAGAACCTCCATGGCATGAAGAACAAGCTAATGATCACCATCGCCGCCGCACTCGTTGCCCTCGGTGCGCTACCCGCAAGCGCTGCCAAGCCCCTAGAGGGCTCGTTCTCGGCTCAGCTCCTGCCTTTTCCCAAACTGGCTGCGTGGGGTGACCCAGCGGGCCTCACAGCTCCCGGGTGCCTGGCCGGGGAACAGGACGTTCACTGGGCAGCCGAAGAATTCACCGCTCCCAAGAATGGTCTTCTGACGGTCAGCAGCGAAGGCTTCACGGGCGACTTCGACCTTTACATCCTTGATGCTGACGGTCTCGCTATCGGACGCAGCGAGAACAACCAGATCCTCGATCAAGCCCCCGCGGAAGAAGAGACCTTCGCCCCGCTCAAGAAGAAGCAGATAGTGACCATGGCGGTGTGCAACTGGCTCGGAGCACCGGACGTCACGGTCAACTGGAGCTTCCAGGCCACGAAGAAGTGACCCTCATCAGCGACCGGTAGAGCCGAAGCCCCCATCACCACGCTCGGAGTCCTCCAGGAGGTCGACCTCGATCAGGTCGGCAGTAACGACCGGTTGGATCACTAGCTGCGCGATCTTGTCGCCGCGCTCGATCTTGATGGGCTCGGCGGGGTCGAGGTTGACGACGATCACCTTGATCTCTCCCCTGTAACCGGCATCGATCAGTCCGGGCGCATTCACCAGCGCCAGGCCCTCGCGGATAGCTCGGCCCGACCGAGCGTGCACGAAACCCGCGTATCCATCCGGGATCGCAACCGCTATCCCCGTCGGCACCGCAGCCCTTCCTCCCGGCACCAATGTCACCGGTTCGGCTGCCAGCAGGTCAAGACCGGCATCCGATGGACGTGCGTATGCCGGCAGTGGCAGGTCCTTGTCCAGACGCTTGATGTGAAGCTTCACCGGTCATCGACCTTCTTGGGTGGGGACTTCTTTAGAAGGATCCCGAGCTCTCGTTCGAAGTCGTTCAACTCTTGGAAGTCCTTGTACACCGACGCGAAGCGCAGATACGCCACCTCGTCGAGGACGGCCAGACGTTCGAGCACTTCACGGCCGATCTCCGCCGAGGGCACGGGACGCTTGGGGAAGGCTCGCAAGGCGTCTTCCACATCCTCGGCCAGCGACTCGATCGCGGCAAGCGTTACCGGGCGGTTCTTGGCCGCGGCGATGACCCCGTCCACGATCTTGGATCGATCGAAGGCTTCCTCGACGTCGTTGCGCTTGATGATGAGGAGCGGGGTCTCTTCCTGTCGCTCGAAGGTTGTGAACCGCCGGGCGCATGCGAGACACTCACGCCGGCGCCTGATGGCGCGGCCCTCGTCAGCGGTACGAGAGTCGACAACCTTGTCTTCCTCGTTGTCACAGTAGGGACATCGCATCAGACCGCTTCGGCATCGCCGCGTCGTAGTGCTTCTAGCTCTTCGCGCAGTCTGCGAACGTTGTCGTGATAGCTATCGGGGTCGGGCTTATCGAGCCCCGAGTGCGTCGCCCCACCCTCGATCTCGATCCCGCACAGAGGGCACGAGTCGGGCCGGTCCCGAAGGACCGACCCACACCCGCCACATCTCATCCCTCTCCCCATGTCTCCCCCTGGGGCGAATCTTTCTTAGGAACAGCCGCTGGTCGAGCCGCAGGACGTACATGCGAAACATGAACCGGCAGGCACCATCTCGACACCACAGGTTCCGCAGAAAGGCCGGGAACCGGTGTGAGCAGATGCGACGGGGCCTAGCACGATGGTGCCCTCGGGCTTCGAGCCACCATTCTCTTTGCCGTGACCGTTCCCGTTGCCGTTGCCGCTGCCGTTCGGAGCGACCTCAGCGGCGGGTTCGAGCTTTGCCTCGATCTCTTCGCGGCGCTCGCCCGAGGTCCGGATGCCAAGCAGATGGCGGTCCGACGGTTCGAGGTACTCGACGGCGAGGCGACGGAACACGTAGTCGAGGATCGACGTGGCGATACGCAGGTCGGCGTCGTCGGTCATACCGGAAGGCTCGAACCGGGTGTTGACGAACTGCTTCACGTAGGCGGTCAGAGGAACTCCGTACTGCAGCCCCATCGAGATCGACACCGCGAACGCATCCATGATCCCCGCCAGCGTTGAACCCTGCTTGGCGACCCGCAGGAAGATCTCGCCTACGGTGCCATCCGGGAATTCGCCTGCGGTGAGATAGCCCTCGGTGTCGGCAACACGGAACTTGAAGGTCATGCTGCGGCGGGCCTTCGGCAGGCGCCTGCGGACCGGCTCGGCAGGCGCCGAGACCGGAGCTTCATCCTCGGCCTTGTCCTTCTTGGCGAGGCTGAGCGGCTGTCCAACCTTGCAGTTGTCACGGTAGATAGCGAGTGCCTTGAGGCCGAGACGCCATCCCTCGAGGTATGCCTGCTCGACGTCTTCCACGCTCACGTGCTCGGGCAGGTTCACCGTCTTGGAGATGGCACCGGAGATGAACGGTTGCACCGCGGCCATCATCTTGATGTGTCCCATGTAATGGATGCTGCGCTCGCCCATGGCGGTGTCGAACACTGGTAGGTGCTCTTCATGCAGGTGCGGAGCGCCAACGACGTGGGAGTTCTCGTCGATGTAGCCGATGATGTCGGCGATCTGAGCGTCGTCGTAGCCGAGCTTGCGCAGGGCACGAGGCACACTCTGGTTGACGATCGACATCGTCCCGCCGCCGACGAGCTTCTTGAGCTTCTTGAGCGCCAGGTCCGGCTCGATACCGGTCGTGTCACAGTCCATCAGTAACCCGATGGTCCCGGTCGGAGCCAGCACCGTGGCCTGAGCGTTGCGGTATCCGTAACGCTCGCCGAGCTCGACGGCCTCGTCCCAGACCTCGCGTGCTGCCGCCACGAGCGCATTGGGAGCAAAGTCCTCGGGGATCTCGTAGGCAGCCTCGCGGTGCTTGTTCATGACCCGCAAGTGAGGCTCGCGGTTGGCATCGAACTCTTCGTAGGTACCAACCCTGCGGGCGATCTTGGCCGAGGTCGCGTAGCAGTGACCGGTCATGATCGACATCAGCGACGCGGCCCAGGTCCGGCCCTCGTCGGAATCGTAAGGAAGGCCTTCGGTCATCAGCAGTGCGCCGAGGTTGGCGAAACCCTGACCGAGCTGACGGAAACGGTGGCTGTTCTCGCCGATGCGCTCGGTGGGATAGCTGGCGAATCCAACCGAGATCTCTTGCGCCAGGAACATGACCTCGACCGCGTGCTTGTATCCATCGATGTCGAACTCGAGGTTCTCGTCCATGAACTTCATGAGGTTGAGACTGGCCAGGTTGCAGCTGGAGTTGTCTACATGCATGTACTCGCTGCAGTTACTGACAACGACCCCATTGACCATGTACGAGTGGTGGAGCGGCTCGGTCAGGTTATAGGTGAGCTCGAAACCATCGGAGTCGCGAGAAACGAGCTGGGAGTAAGAACGCGACTGATAGCGCTCGTGGTTTGCCAGGGTGGCTTCGAGCTTAAAGAGCTTGCGCTCGAGATCGAAACCGATCGCTCCGAAGAAGATGCCCAGCGCCTTGCCGCTGATCCTCAGGTCGTAGCTCGGCCTGGAACTGTAGATGGCCTCGGATCCGTCCTTTCGAACGTGAGAGAAACCAGCCTCGCTCGCTCCGCCTGTGTTGTAGATCCGGCTAGTGACTCCGAACCGGGTGAGAAGGAGTTGCACGTCTCGCAGCAGTTCCTCGGACGCACTTCCCAGACCCGCGTACCGAGTTTTGGGGCCGTCCACCGCACACCCATCGCCATCGAACAAGCCACGCAGGAATGCAGCAACGATGTCGTCGGGTGCCTGGAAGATCGGATCGGGAACGCGCTTGTCGTGCGCGCGGCGAGCAGTCAGGCCCAAAGCCTCGAGGAAGAGGCGGAAGGGCCTGCGGCTTACCCGCAGCTGAACGGTGCCGTTGTCCTGCAGGCTCGGCTTGGGAGCCCGGCCCCCATTGATCTTCGTGAGTAGCTCGAGGTGGCGAGGCAAGATCTCGTTACGGTCCTCGTCGGACCCATAGATGGTCGTGACCACGTCACCAGAGATCGAGCCGTCCCCTACGAGCCACCCGAGGTAGTGGGCGAACTCCTCATCCCACTTCTCGGGAAGTTCGAGCGTCAGCTTCTTGTCGTGCTTGGAGGTATAGGCGGCGAGCTCGGTGACAACCGGCAATGCATAGCTGGCCATCGGTGCAGGGGTTGCGTGAGCGATCGTCTTGACGTGGTCGTCTTCACCAAGCTCGTCGGCCCGGACCCAGCCGCGGTTCTCGGTCCAGATGCGGTGGTTCGGGGTGCATCGGACCTCACGGCCGTCCGAGAAACGCAGGCGCAGGATCTCGTTGATGCCCGTGACCATGAACTGGGTCGGAGACGAAAGCACGATCGAGTCGAACGGCGCGTCCGGGTGCGTCGCCCCATGCGTGTAGACGTCGAACGTCTCCCCATCGATGACCCGCATCATCATCTCTTCGAATCCGACGAGTCCCTTGTCCGTATGGACCTTCGCGTCACCGGGGAAGCAAGGGTTGCTCGCGTTGATGCGTGAGGTGTTGGAGGCCGTGTGCCAGTCGTTGATGGTGGTGTCGTACTGCATCCCCGGGTCGGCACACTCCCATGCCGCCTGGGCGATCTCGCGGAAGAGCTCGCGCGCGGGCACCTTCTCGATGGTGGTCCCATCGGTGACGGCCTTGAGCTCCCAGTCGCGGCCGTCTGCGACGGCTTGCATGAACTCATCGTTGACGCGCACGGAGTTGTTGGCGTTCTGGTACTGGATCGAGTGGCTGTCACGGCCGTCGAGATCCATATCGAAGCCGGCTTCTCGCAGTGCGCGGGCCTTGCGCTCTTCTTGCGCCTTGCACCAGATGAAGTCCTTGACGTCGGGGTGATCGACGTTGAGCACGACCATCTTTGCCGCACGACGGGTCGCGCCACCGGACTTGATCGTCCCAGCCGACGCATCGGCACCACGCATGAACGACACGGGACCCGAAGCGGTTCCGCCCGAACGCAGACGTTCCTTGCTAGAGCGGATCGCAGACAGGTTGAGCCCCGCACCGGAACCGTGCTTGAAGATGAGGCCTTCCTCGGTGTACCAGTTCAGGATCGAACGCATGTCGTCGTCCACCGACAAGATGAAGCAAGCGCTCACCTGCTCCTCGCCTTTAGGGCGCCACCCGACGTTGAACCACACCGGGGAGTTGAAAGCAGCTTTCTGGGTCACGAGGAGGTGGGTCAGCTCGTCCTTGAAGATCTGGGCCTCGGTCTCGTCTACGAAGTAACCGCGTGCTAGCCCCTCTTCGTGATACCGATCGACCACGCGGGAGATCATCTGCTTGACGGAACGCTCACGCTCGGGGGTTCCGGGCGAACCGCGGAAGTACTTCTGGGCGGCGATGTTGGTGGCGTTCTGGGACCACGACTTGGGGAACTCGATGTCGTGCTGCTCGAAAGCCACCTCGCCGGTCTTGTAATTGGCGATGACGGCTTCCCGGATCTCCCATTCGATCTCGTCGTAGGGGTGCACCCCCTCGGTGGTGAAATGCCGACGGATCTGAAGCTCGCCCGTGGTGGTAGCTGAGCCCGCTGAATGGGACGTTGGTGCCACTGATGCTCCCCCTTCCGGGACGCGAAGAACCCCTTCGCGGCCCCCTCTAGTTTCCCACGCCCCCGCCGCTATACCTACGACATCTAGGGGCTTTCACCCATGCCCCCACTAGATGTTGTGGAAGCGCAGGGATGAAATTACGCCTGTGTAAGTCCGAGGTCAAGGGTAGAAGCCAACAAACGCGAACTATCTTGGCAAGCGCACCTCAAGCCCCGCAACGGCGGCGCCCGTCAGTGAGTTCAGCTCGACCGTGGCGTCTACGTACGTACGCAGATCGGTGCCCGGCGCGGCGTACCGCCGGGCCAGATCCCACAGGGTCTGGCCGCTTCTCAGCGTCACCGAGGCCGGGGCGCCGGGCTTAGAGGTTGCCGAGGCCGGTCCCGCCCCTGCCAGCTGGAAACCCGCAAGGGTGACGGCGATCGCCACGGTAGCAACGACGATGCGGCGGCGAACAAAGACCTCGTGGCGCTCCCGCCGGACCCGTGCCCGCACGGCCCGGGTGGGAAAGCCGATCACCAGGGCATCACGTTGCTGGAGCAGTTCCTCTTGCCTGACCGCCATCTCCACCCCTGCCTTTCGCCTGTCCTATCGGTGCCATCTCGGCCGCCGGGTTGCTCTGACAGACGCTAGCCAGACCCTGCGACGAAAACCGCCAGAGCCCGCCTGCGAACGTCTGTTCGCTATCCTAATAGAACAGACGTTCGCATTGCAAGCCCTGAATCGAACAGATGTTCTTGATTCTGCGAGTGATCTCGCATATGGTTAGCCGAACACTTGTTCGCAAGCGTGCACTTGTTCGCAGCGGCACTGCAAGAACGTGTCAGAGACCCCGAGCCAGAGGGAGGGCCACGATGGTCGACGGATTGACCGACCGCCAACTTCAAACCCTGCACTTCATCGCCGAAGCGGTAGCCGAGCGGGGTTATCCCCCGTCCGTCAGGGAGATCTGTGAAGGCATGGGGCTGGCGTCAAGCTCTACGGCGCACTCACACCTGAAGGCACTTCAGCGCAAGGGCTACATCAAGATCGACCCCACAAAGCCCCGCGCTATCGAACTCTTGTACGACGCCGATACCGGACTGCCCTTCGAGCGTCGTCCGGTGCGCTCGGTCCCTTTGCTCGGCCGCATCGCGGCGGGTACACCCATCCTGGCCGAACAACACGTGGAGGAATTGCTGCCCCTGCCACTTGACTGGGTGGGCGACGGCAACATCTTCATGCTCGAGGTCTCAGGCGACTCCATGATCGACGCCGGCATCTTCGATGGCGACTTCGTCATCATCCGTCAGCAACCGACGGCTCACTCGGGTGAGATCGTTGCGGCCATGATGCCCAACGAGTACTCAGACGAGGCCGAAGCAACCGTCAAGACGATCCGCCACAAGGGCTCGGCCGTCATCTTCGAACCCGCCAACCCAACGATGGAGCCCTTCGAAGCCCCCGCAGGCACCGAGATCCTCGGAAAGGTAGTAGCCGTCTTCCGCCGCCTGTAGCCGTTGGCCCGACGCCAAGCTTGAAGCTGCACCTGGGCAGCTCGCTTGGGGAGGCGGGGCGGGTGTACCAGCCGGGGCGGCTCGAAAAACTCATCCTAGTGCAACGGACCCGCCTTCTGCTGCGTGTTAGTTCCATGGGATCGGTAGGGAACCCGTGAACGACGTGGAGACATTCTGTTCAAGGAACCATGCGCGTCTGGTTGGGATGCTCAGTCTCTATTGCGGCGAGCGCGCCATTGCCGAAGAGCTAGCGCAGGAAGCGCTAGCAAGAGTCTGGAGGGATTGGCGAAAGGTCGCTGGAATGGATCGGCCCGAGGCCTGGCTACACAAAGTTGCTTTGAACCTCGCCCGGTCCCATTTTCGCCGGACATCTGCCGAGCGTAGGGCAACCGCTCGCGTCGTTCCCGCCACCCACTATGAAGAGCCCGACAGCGCTGAGAAACAAGCAGTGCGCGATGCGGTCTGCAGGCTACCTGTGAGACAGAAGACCGCCCTCATCCTTCGCTACTACCTCGACCTCCCCTATCTAGAGATCGCCGTCCGCATGGGTGTGCCAGAGGCAACGGCTCGATCGTTAGTGAGCAGAGCGATAGCCCGTCTGCGGCTCAACGAAGGATTCGATCGAAGCAAGGAGGTCGCGGATGCCACCTGACCCGAGACAGCTCCTCCATGGGGCTGCGGCAACTCCCTCCCAAGGGCTCGATGTGGACGCGATAGCTGCTCGGGCTCGGCGTTTACGTGTAATGCGTGTCCTTACTTCTGGTTTGACGAGCGTCGCGATGCTCTCGGTCGTTCTTCTGATCACCCCGGCTGCCATGAGAGCCATCAACGATCGAGGAAAGGGGGGTGAGCAAGGCGTTGTAGACGGGACAAGAGCGTCGGTGCCTCTAGAGCGTGTAGCGACCTTCGTCATCCGAGCTGTGGACGGAGCCGGTGCGATCGACCCCAACGGCACCTACTCCACTTTCACTGGAGCAGAGATATCAGATCAAGGATGGAGCGCAAGCTTCTCGGTATCTTCCTGCTCCGATCAGGAGACCGCAGGGTGCGAGCCGGTCGGGGACTTCAGGCTCGCTGTGGAACTGAGCAGCAACGAACTCTCGATCGCTGATATCGAGGGTGAGTCCCTCTCTGTGGAGCAGCGGCAGCAGGTCCTCACGTACACGGAAAGTTTGGAACCGGCACATGAGAAGCCCTCCTTGGAACCGCTCAGCTTTGTGTCCTCACAGAACGCAACAGGAGGCTCAGCAATCGAGGGAACCCTGCTTTGGACCGGTTCTCTTTCCGGAGTCGCGTTCGGGGAATGCTCGGTTCCGATCTCAGCGGGAGATGGCAAGAAGACCTCGGTACGCAACATCTATATCAGCGCCCCTTCAGATCTTCGGGGACGACAATCCGGTCTACAGGTGATCGACGCCTCGGCAAACCTGCCCTTCGATGAAGCCGAAGTCTCGTGTCGCCTATTCGAGGAGCAGCAAGCAGCGATAGAGATGAGAGGCCGGAGCACCGACGGCTATCGGATCACGCTGCTCGGGCTTTCTTATGCAACCCCCAGAGGCTCCGACGCTCCAACCCTAGCGATCGAACCAGCCGGTCGCGACGTGCTGATGCTCCAGATAAGAGCTGAATGGGTCGAGGACACCTTTCCTGGCACTCGCAACTGTCTGATAACACTGGAGAACTCTGCCGGAGAAAGGATCTACACGGGAAATGACCCCTTCGTGCTGGCCACCGAGTCTGCCGAGACGAAGATCCCAATCACTCCGACCGGTCCGCTCACATCGTGGTTGTCGGGTGAAGCTTCCTGCTCCGAAAAGCGCCTCGACGATCCCCTGGGCTTCTATAGAACGGCCAGAACGGACATCCGCAGCTGGGACTCCAGTGGCGCCAGTGTGATTTGGTCCTTCGAGTATCAAGGTGACCCAGGCTTGGACCACGCTTACAACGTGTGCACGTTCTCGTTCTTCGACGAGCACCAAACCCTCATCGCTAGCGACGAGATCACCTTCTATAGTCAGCATGAGATCAAGACACTCCAGATCGATGTTGGCCCAAGCCCCAATGACAAGCCTTGGGACGATAGTCAACAACCGACGGGCATAAGTGTGAGCTGCGAGCCATACCAGGATCCCCCACCACCGGGGTAAGTGTTCGGCTACGAGGGGGTGGCGTTTCCCAGGGGGAGGGTGATGGCTCCGTTCAGTTCGGCTATCCGGGCAGGGGTCACCGGCCGCGAGAACAAGAAGCCCTGCCCGAACTCGCAACCCATCTCGATCAGTGCCTCGTACTCTCCGGGCGTTTCGATCCCCTCGGCACAGACGTCGAGGTCGAGGCTGTGGCCGAGCTTGACGATGGCACGTCCGTACGCGGCTTCCTCGGGCCCACGGTCGAGTCCTTGGACGAAGAACTTGTCGATCTTCAGCACGTTCACGGGGAAACGGCGCAGGTAGCTGAGCGACGAATAGCCGGTGCCGAAATCGTCGATCGCGAGATTGACGCCAAAGTCTTTCAATCGTTCGAGCTTGGCCGCGATCTCCTCCGGGTCGTGCATGAGCACACTCTCGGTGATCTCGACGACTATCAGCGATGGGTCGATGCCGCTGTTGTTGATGCAGGCGGTCACGTCTTCGACCAACGTAGGCACTTGGAGTTGGCGGGCCGAGAAGTTGACACCGGCCCTCAAGGATGCACCACGAACCACGGTTTCCGACCAGATCTTCAACTGACGACAGGTCTCCTCGAGCACCCGCATCCCGATCGGCACGATCAATCCCGTCTCTTCCGCCATCGGGATGAAGTCGGCCGGGGGCACCAAGCCCTTGACCGGATGGTCCCACCGCACGAGTGCTTCGACACCGGTCATCGAGTGCGGATCCAAACGATAGACCGGTTGGTAGTGAACGACGATCTCGTCACTTTTCACCGCTCTCTGCAACTCGGCTTGGAGCTCGAGGCGCTTGATGATCCCCGAATGCATACGCTGTTCGAAGATCTGATAACGGTTCTTGCCGGCATCTTTGGCTGCGTACATAGCGGTATCCGCATTGCGTAGAAGGTCGCTCATCCGGGTATCTCCATCGGCACTGAGCGCTATCCCGATGCTGCCGGACACCTTTATCTCGCGCCCGAACAAGAGCAACGACTCCCCAAGGGACTCCAAGATCCGCTCCGCGATGCGCATCGCCGAACGCTTGTCAGAGCCTTCCAGCAAGATCGCGAATTCGTCCCCACCCAACCTCGCCGCTGTGTCGGCAGATCGCAAGCATGCAACGAGACGCTCGGCTAGAACCTTGAGTAACTCATCTCCCGCAAGGTGCCCGAGGCTGTCGTTGACCGACTTGAAGTCATCGAGGTCTAGCAAGAGGACGGCTATCGACTCCTGGGCGCGTGTCGTGCGATCGATCGCGTGCTGGACCCGGTCGGTGAACAGAGCCCTGTTCGGCAATCCCGTCAGCGAGTCGTGGAATGCCTGATGTGTCAGCTGCTCCTCGAGTCCCTTGCGTTCGATAGCGATGGCAGCAAGCTGCACGGCGATCTCCATGAACGCTCGATCCTGTTCGCTCGGCAGACCCGGGCGATCCAGGTACACCGACAGTCCTCCGAGCACCCGCGATGAGCCGGCGGCGAAGATCGGCAATGCCCACGCGGCGACGATGCCCTCCTTCTCCGCGTCCGGCCTCCTGTCGGTCCACATCGCGTCGTTGCTGATGTCCGGCACGAACACCGCGTGTTCACGGAACAGAGCCGCTCCGAGAGACCCTGCGAACGGCCCAGGCTTCAGCCCGTTGATGCTCCACGTGAACTCGCCGGAAAGATCCGGAGCCGAAACCGTCTGTAGCGTTTGCCCGGATCGGTCCATCAAGAGGATGGCCGAGCGAGAGTCTTCGACCTGGCCCTGGACGGCGAGACAAACCGTATCGAGCGTCTCCCGCAGATCGGCACCGCGGGCGATCATCTCTAGGATCTCCTTCTGGCCCGACAGACGTTCTACCCTCTCTTGCTGGCCCGCCATCGACCGCGTTACGGAAAGCGCATTGCCTGCATGCTCGCTGAGGCCCTGAAGCCGTTCCAGGATGTCGGAGGTCTGGAGGTCGAAACCCGTTCTCGATCCGGCAGCGATGACCGCCATGGGCACTCCACTGACACGCAGACAGATGTTCGCCGTCGCTTTGACCCCGAACAAGCGAAGCGACTCCACCACGAACGGGTCATCACTATCTTCCGTATAGACCAACGGGGAATCTGAGTGCAGGACGCGATCGAGAGCCGGGGTGTCGCTCGGTCGGACCACGTAGCGCGACATAACGTCGTTATCGTCCGCCAAACCAACTGCGGCATGCGGGCGCAAGATCCCGTGATTGGCGTCCCAAATGAAGAGCACGGCGATGTCCGAGCCGATCATCGCGGGGACCGCCTGAGTGACGCTCTGCAGAACCTCTTCCTCGGATGTTGCTTCGGCCAAGGTCCGGGCAAGCTCAAGCATGATGGTGGCCGACTCGTTACTGCGCCGGGCCTCTTGCAGGGCCCTTGCGACATCCAATGCCACCGCCGCATGCCGGGCGTATACCTCCAGCACATCGGCATCCCCGTCCAGGAACTCCCCACCAAGAGGGTTCAATGCAACGATCACGCCATGGTCGCCCATCTCCGAGACGACGTCAGCGCTGATGTAGTGGAAATCAACATCCAGGTTGTGATGCTCGAGCAACGTTTCGCCAAAGGCCAGGGCCTCATCCGCATCGATCCCATCGGCAACGACAGTGACCGGTTCGGCTCGTTGACCCCGCAGGGCTAGGAGACAGGCCTGCGATCCCACCGTAGCGAACGCACGTCTGACGATCACCCGGAGCACCTCGTCCAGATGTGCCGGCGATACCAGATCGATGGTCGTCGCGCGCAGAACCTGCGCGGATTCTTGAAGGGTTCGAACCTGTTCCTCGAGGTCTCTAACCCGCGATCGCTGCCGGCGGATCAGACCTCGTTTGGGAACCGGACGCCAGGACACCTCATACGTGCAGCACTCTGCTCCTTCGGCCTGGCAGGAGCGATGCGTTACGGATGCAGGCGGCTGCCCGAACAGCGGGGGGATCTGGCTCAAGAGTCCCGCAACATAGCCACACTCGGCTGGATGGGGTTCGTAACCCGGCTTGAGCTTGTAGGTCACCGTTGCCTGGCCTGGACGCGACTGGATCGTCTCGATGTCGGAAACGGTCGAGAAGCGCGGCGCCACCCTGTTGAGCAAACCGTAGACCCTGGATGGCTCGCCCAAAGATCGAAGCAAGAGCCTGAGGCCAGGACCCACTCCACTCGCTACCGCGGACTCACCGATGTGTCTCGCGACATGGGGGTCTCCTAGAACCTCGGCCGCTGCGGTCAGAAGTGCCAACCTGTTCTTGTAGGTGCTCCACACGGTTTCGTCTTCGAGTTGACGTGGAGTACGGGTCTCGCCTGCTCGCCTCAGCATGTCGATCACCGCTGTGTCCCCGCCTACGGCGCGCACGTATCGGACGATGACCGCCATAGTTATCCCGGACGTCTCCCGGGGCTTCTCAGACATGGGTCCAAAGGCCTCCCCGCATACCTGTTAGGTCGGCTGGAGAGGAGGCGACCTGAATGGCCGCTTTTGACTAGTTATCCGGCGGTGACGAACTCCTCGACTTCCTTGAGCATCTCGCGAGGGATCCGGGCGACGAGACGGGTCCCTGTTTCCGTATAGCCCTCGTGAAGGACGTCACCTTCGTCGTGGATCCGGGCGACGACCTCGCCCCGGTCAAAGGGGATCTCCATCTCGACCTCAACTTTGAGCTTCGCGAGTTCTCGGTCGATCTGCTCGAGAAGCCCCTCTATGCCGGCCCCCGTCGCAGCCGAGCAGATGACGGCCTCAGGGTGCGATCGCTTCAACTCGGCGAGCCGATCCTCATCGATGAGGTCTGCCTTGTTGAGGGCGACGACGGAAGGACGTCCTACCACCCCCATCTCCTTGAGAACCGTTTCGACGGCATCCATCTGGCGATCCACATCCCCGGAAGAATCGACGACATGAAGCAGCATCGTCGCCTCCCCCACCTCTTCGAGGGTGGAGCGGAAGGCTTCGACAAGCTGGTGAGGCAGCTTGCGAACGAATCCGACGGTATCGGTCAGAAGAACCGTGTTACCGGCCGGCAGATGCATCCGTCGCGTAGTGGGGTCCAATGTCGAGAACAGCTGGTTCTGCACCAAGACATCCTTCTCGGCCGTTAGGCGTTTCAGCATCGTCGACTTGCCCGCGTTCGTGTACCCGACCAAGGCAACGATGGGCACCGCATTCCGCTTCCGCTGCTTGCGCTTCAGCTGACGGGTGCGTTCGATATCTTCGAGATCCTTCTTGACCCTTTGCATGCGCCGCAGGATGGCGCGGCGGTCGACTTCGAGCTGGGTCTCACCGGGTCCACGACTCGTTCCTACACCCCCCAAACGCGACAGAACTTCACCCCAACCACGCAGCCTGGGGAGTCGATAGGTGAGCGCCGCGAGCTCAACCTGCAACTTGCCCTCGGACGAGCGAGCGTGTTGAGCGAAGATGTCCAGGATCAACCCGGTTCGGTCGACGATCTTCAAACCACGTTCCGCCAGCGGGTTCACACCGGCTAGATCCTCCAGGTTGCGCCCCTGCGCCGGCGTCAGTTCGTCATCGAACACGACCATGTCTGCATCGAAGGTAAGGGCGATATCGATGATCTCTTTCATCTTGCCTTTACCGAGGTATGTAGCTGGATCGGGTGAATCGCGGTGCTGGATGACCTTGTCTAGAGCGTCTGCTCCGGCGGTATCGGCAAGTGCTTCTAACTCGTCAAGCGACCACTGTGCGTCTTCATCAGAGCCCCGACCGAAAACTGCGCCCACCAACACTGCACGCTCACGTTCCGGGCGCGTCTCGTGGGTCTTTGAGCTACTGCTTCTGGGTGCGTTCCCGCGGGTCAGGAAGAGATCCTTCTGAGTCGCTCGACGCCTTCTTCCAGCCGGTCATCGGCAAGGGTCAACGAGAATCGTATGAACCCCTCACCGGAAGGTCCGTAACCGGTACCTGGTGCCACGACGATGCCGCACTCCTCGAGCAAGAAGGTCGTGTACGACTCAGAAGTGTGACCTTCGGGAACCGGGGCCCACAGGTAGATCGATCCCTTGGGCGGGTCAACGACGACACCCATCGACTTAAGCCCGTCACACAACAGGTCACGCCGATGCCGGTATCGGTCGACACATTCAGCCAGATGGTCCTGCGGGCCATCGATAGCAGCGATACCTGCACGCTGGACCGCATCGAAGATCCCCGAGTCGATGTTGGTCTTCAGACGCTTGATCGCTTCGATCGCCACAGGGGCACCCGCCACCCAGCCGATACGCCAGCCGGTCATGTTGTAGGTCTTGGACAACGAGTGGAACTCGACGGCGACATCCCGCGCCCCTTCGGCCTCGAGAACGCTCGGTGCGACATATCCGTCATAGGTGATCTCTGTATAGGCGGCGTCATGAGCAAGCAGAAGATCGTGACTACGGCAGAAGGCCACGACCTCGTCGAAGTAGGACTTGTCGACGCACGCGGCGGTTGGGTTTGAGGGGTAGTTAAGCCACAAGACCTTGGCCTTGCTCAAGACTTCCTCCGAAAGAGCGTCTAGATCAGGCTTGAAAGAATTCTCCGGTAACAGGGGCATCAACACGGCTTCACCATGGGCGAGGATCGTCCCCGTCTCGTAGACCGGATAACCCGGGTCGGGGATCAGGGCCACGTCGCCCGGGTCCACGAACGCCACCGGCAGGTGAAAGATCCCCTCTTTGCTTCCGACCAATGGCTGCACCTCGGTATCTGGGTCCAGAGTCACACCGAAGCGTCGCTCGTACCAGCCGGCGATCGATGCCCGGAACTCGGGCATCCCGATGTAGCTGGGGTAACGGTGCGTCACGGGGTCGGCTGCTGCTTCTTGGAGCGCTTCGATGACGTGGGGAGGAGACGGGAGATCCGGGTCCCCCACCCCGAAAGAGATGATGTCCACACCGCGACTACGCGCTTCACTGACCTTGCGATCGATCTCAGCGAATAGATACGGGGGCAGCTTTTCGATACGCCGCGCCGCTCTCAACCTCTTATCACCTCGTCTAGTTCGATCTCACCTTCGAACACCGCTACCGCGGGGCCCGTCATGAACACTGGAGCCTCGAAATCCAAACTTCCTTGCCATTCGATCTCGAGATCCCCTCCTGCAAGAGACACGACCATCTTCGGCTCGACCCCTCCAAGTTGGCGTGCTACCACCGCAACCGCGCAAGCACCGGTACCGCAAGCAAGCGTCTCGCCGGCTCCGCGTTCCCAAACCCGCATCGTTACGTGGTCGGAGGAGTCGATCCGCATGAACTCGACGTTGGTCCCCTTGGGGAACATCGCGTGCTCCGCGATCGCCGGACCGAGGGTTGTCACGGGGGCTGATCGGGGATCCTCGTGGAACAGGACCGCGTGTGGGTTACCCATAGATACACAGGCTGCCTCGATAACCTGATCGTCGAGTTCGATCTTTGCGTGTAAGGCGTCCGTTCCCTTGTGGTCAACCCCGACCGCGACTGGATCGAAGATCGGGGCACCCATGTCCACACGGACGCGCCCGTCGCCGGTCATCGTCACCACTTTGAGGCCGGCACGAGTTTCGATCCGCAACTCGTCCTTGTCGGTTAGTCCTTCCGATCGAGCAAAGACCGCCAGACAGCGGATCCCATTCCCGCACATCTCTCCGACCGAACCGTCCGAGTTGACGTAGTCCATGAAGAGATCACCACCTTCGCTGCCGGGGGCGACCCGGATGACTCCATCCGCCCCGATACCGAAGTGCCGGTCACATAGGGCGCGCACCAGCTGCGAACCCAACTGGAGGCGATCCCCTGGGTCCGCCAGCATCACGAAATCGTTGCCGATGCCCTGATATTTGGCGAATCTCATGGATGCAAGCGTAGCGTCAAAGACCTCACGAAGTAGTCAACCACCTGGGCTTCTAGGTGTTCCTGGGCCGCGTCCAGCCACACGATCCGAGGATCCGAACGGAACCATGACAGTTGCCTGCGAGCGAACCGGCGGGTGGCTCGGGAGATCTCGGCGATCAGCTCCTCATCAGATGCTTCGGGACGATCCAACACTTGCTTGTAGGCGAGTGCTGCCCGAGCCGTGCGCCCAACAAGACCCAACCGGGCGACCTCCTCCCGCAAGCCCTCTTGGAACATCCTCACCACTCGCCGGTCGATCCGCTCGTTCAGGTCATCGCGGTTTCGGTCGAGGCCAACGATCGACAGGAAGTAGATGCTGTCGAAGCGCGACCACGCGTCGTTCTCGGAGAATGGTCTACCGGTCAACTCGATCACTTCGAGCGCCCTGACGATCCGCCGCTCATTGTTCGGTTCGATCCTGGCGGCAGCCACGGGGTCTAACTCGCGCAAGTTTTCGAATAGTGCTTGGGCACCCTCAGACCGAGCACGTTCATCGAGCCGGGCACGCACCAGAGGATCGGTGGGAGGGAAACGAAGGTCATCGACCACCGCTCGCAGATAGAGGCCGGACCCCCCCACCAGCAGTGGGAGCTTGCCGCGGGATGCGATGTCGGCGATCGCCGCTCGAGCCAGCCGCTGGTATTCCGCCACGCTCAACTCGTCTTTCGGTTCCCACATATCTACAAGGTGGTGAGGGACCCGATCGCGTTCTCGTTGGTTGGGCTTGGCGGTTCCGATATCCATCCCGCGGTAGATCTGCATGGAGTCGGCCGAAACGATCTCGGCCCCTAGACGTTCGGCGACCAGCAGCGATACCTCGGTCTTGCCGACAGCGGTCGGGCCGGCAATAACTGCGACGGTTGCCTTCTCACTCATGGATGGCCACCAGATAGCCCACACCCACGGGTGCGTCGTACGCAAGGAGCTTCGCGCGTCCCAGCCCGAGACCGCCCAAGACGCGCAGAGCGGGCGACCCACAGCTACCCGCCCCTTCCCACAGCTCGATCGGGATATCAAGGAGAGCATCAGGACCGTCTCGCAGCGCTCCGTAGATCGCCCTGTCCAACTCTCTTCCCTCCGGAAGCTCCGTCAAGGGAGCCCTAGGCGTGGCCGATGCGGAGCCATGTGCGCTGGCGACGAACAAGATGTCTCGCTCCTGCCCTAACTCCAGCAGCGCCGAGACTAGGGACGCCCCGTCAGCGTCAGTGTTGCCCGCATAGGGGATGCAGCACGCGATCACGTCCCCATCCACCTCGCCGGCCGCCAACAGTGCCCCCACAACACCGTGATCGATCTCGTCGTCCAGGAGGGGCCTCGCCCATCTCTCTGCCAATTCCCCTGCGACATCCGCGTCGCTCGCGATGCATACCTCCAGATCGAGCCCGAAACCCCGAAGATCACCCGAGCTGGCCCCGTAAACGCCCGAACGCTCCCCGTGAGTGCCACAAACGACCACGAGCTCGGCCGTCAGATCAACAGATCGCGCGGCAGAAGCGATGAGTGGACTCGGGTGAGACAGGCGGCCCTCAAGCTCCAGCAACAGGGGTGCGTGTGGAAGTACACAACCGCGGATCATCGATCCCCGATCAGCAGCTGCAGCCCGGACCCGAACTCGCTAGTAACGGGAGTCCCATCGGCGATCGGTGGGCACGATCGACGCCTCCATCCATCAGTTCGCCGTCCAGGTGATTCCTGTGAGCCGACAGGACCCTGACCTTGCGGAAAGACCCCGGTGTCGCACCGTCATCGGGAAAGTGGATCAGCTTGTTGGTGCGGGTCCGCCCCGTCAACCTGCCTGCATCTTTCCTAGAAACCCCTTCCACGATCACGCTGAAGGTTTTCCCTTCCATCCCCAGGTTGCGCTCGATCGAGATGCGGTCCTGGAGCTCGACGAGCCTCTCGAATCTCTCCTGCACGACTTCCTTGGGGAGTTGGTCGGGAAGGTCTGCAGCCTCGGTCATGGGCCGCGGCGAGTACTGGAACGTATAGGCCGCGTCGTAGCCGACGTACTCGACGAGGTCCAGGGTTTCTTGGAAGTCCTTCTCGGTCTCTCCGGGGAAGCCAACGATGATGTCAGTCGTGATCGCCACATCTGGGATCGCCGTTCGGATCATCGCGATCTTCTGCAGATACTTGTCCCGGGTGTAAGCCCGCTTCATCCGCTTGAGCACGTCACTGGAGCCCGACTGCACCGGCAGATGGATGTGCTCGCAAACGACACCCGCCCCGGCCATCGCATCTACCGTGTCCTGCTTGAAGTCTTTGGGATGTGGGCTGGTGAAGCGCACCCGCTCCAGCCCAGGCACCTCGTCCAACGCCCAGAGCAATCTGCTGAACATCGGCGTCCCATCAAGGTCACGTCCGTATGAGTTCACGTTCTGGCCGAGCAGGGTTACTTCCACAACGCCCTCGGAGACTAGGCGCTGAACCTCGTCGATGATGTCGCCCATCCGACGAGAGACTTCGACGCCGCGGACGGCCGGAACGATGCAGAAGGTGCACGAGTTGTTGCACCCGATCGAGATCGACACCCACGCGTGCCACCATGACTCGCGGCGGCTAGGAAGGGCCGAAGGAAACACTTCGGTCTGTTCGAGGATCTCGAAGCTAGGCCCCTTCTTCGATTCGGCAAGCAGCCGTGGAAGGCTCGCAAGGTTGTGCGTTCCAAGAACCACGTCGACATACGGCGCCCTGCGTTGGATCAGGTCCTTGTCCTTCTGCGCCAAGCAACCGCCCACGACGATGCGCTTATCCGGATCGGCATCGCGCAGTGGCTTGATGTGCCCCAGGTTCCCGTACAGGCGGTTGTCGGCGTTCTCTCGGATGCAGCAGGTGTTGAACACCACTACGGTCGCCGCTTCGGCGCTGTCTACGCGCTCGTACCCCTCAGCCTCGAGCATCCCGGCCATCCGCTCGGAGTCATGTTCGTTCATCTGACACCCGAACGTCCGGATGAAATATGTAGGCGCCGAAGTCGACTCAGTCATCACCAGACAACACTAAGGGCAGGGAGGTCGCCGCAGCCCGGCACCCCGCCTCCGTCACTTAGCCGGTCTTCCGGCGCTGTGGTCGGCGCTTTTGGGTGGGTTGGGAGGTCGCCACAGCCCGGCACCCCGCTTTTCGTCACTTCGCATACGCGCTGCTCCGTATTTCGCGGATGGCCATGATCTTGATCTGACCTGGGTATTGGAGCTCTTCTTCGATCTTCTTGGCGATGTCACGGGCGATGATCTCGGCCTGGATGTCGTCGACCTCGGTCGGTTTAACCATGACGCGCACTTCACGCCCGGCCTGCATGGCGTAAACCTTCTCGACGCCCGCAAATTCCATGGCGATGGCTTCAAGACGCTCGAGACGTTTGATGTATGCCTCGACAGTCTCACGGCGAGCACCCGGACGGGCACCTGAGATCGCATCTGCTGTCTGGGTTAAAACAGCCTCGATCGTGCGCTGCTCGACCTCGCCGTGGTGAGCTTCGATAGCGTGACAGACCTCTGGCTTCTCCTTGAGGCGACGGGCGATCTCGGCCCCGATCAGGGCATGCGAGCCCTCGACCTCGTGGGTAACGGCCTTGCCGATGTCGTGAAGCAAGGTGCAGCGCATAGCCAGCTGCACATCGGTGCCGATCTCGCCGGCGAGCATCCCGGCGATGTGGGATGCCTCGACGGAGTGCTTGAGAACGTTCTGACCGTAAGAGGTCCTGAACTTCAGACGGCCCAGCACGCGAACCAGTTCGGGGTGCATATCGGTTATCCCAGTCTCCAGGATCGCCCACTCCCCTGCCTCACGGATCTCACGCTCGACCTCGGCTCTGCTCTTCTCATGGATCTCCTCGATCCGAGCCGGCTGGATGCGTCCGTCCGAGATCAACTTCTCTAGGGTCAAGCGGGCCATCTCTCGGCGGATCGGATCGAAGCACGAAAGCACCACGGCCTCGGGCGTGTCGTCAACGATCAGGTTCGTCCCGGTGGCAGCCTCGAAGGCACGGATGTTGCGGCCCTCGCGGCCGATGATGCGGCCCTTCATGTCTTCGTTCGGGAGCATGACCGTGGTGACGGTGGCCTCCGTAGTCAGTTCGGAGGCGATGCGCTGCATGGCGATCGAGATGATCTTGCGAGCGCGGCGGTCGGCTTCCTCGCGCGCCTGAGATTCGAGCTCGCGCACGATCGCCATCGCATCTCGCTTGGCTTCCTCCTCGATCTCCTCGATAAGGCCCTGCTTGGCATCCTGAGCCGTCATCCCCGCCACCCGTTCAAGCTCACTTCGGGCCCGGGTCGCGATCGCTTCGATCTCCGAACGGGCGTGCTGAAGCTCGTTCTCCTTCTGCTCGATCGATTGCTCCTTGCGATCGAGCGAGGCGGACCTGGCATCGAGATTGGATTCCCGCTGCGCGATCCTGTCTTCCTTCTTGTCGATCTCGCCGGCCCGGCGTTTCAAGTCCGCTTCCGCATCCGCGCGCATCTGGAAGATCTCGTCTTTGGCTTCGAGCAGTGCTTCCTTCTTCTTGGCTTCTGCCTGCCTCTGAGCGTCTTCCAGCAGAGTCTTCGCGCGCATCTCGGCAGAGGTTGCTTCTTTCTCTGCCTGGTTCTTGCGAACCACGTAACCGATCCCAACGCCTGCCAGGAGACCGAGGATGAGTCCGATAACGATCTCCATCACCCGCTCCTCTCTTCGTTCGTCGCCCCCCGGGCGCGATTGTCATCGGCCCGCTCGGAACTCAGGCACGAAGAAAGAGAGTCACTCAATGGGCAGGGGCCATCCCCCTGCGTCGGATCAGCGTCGTAACGCTGTCAGAGCACCGAAGCCGGTGCTTTGATGTTCCGCCTGTCCCAATGATCGGTTTCGCAAAAGTGTCAGATCCCGTTTTCTCTAATCGTGCGTTTCGTCCCGGAAGGGTGTTGCTTTCATTGATATACGGGTCAATGGTACGCCTGCACGAGCGCACATGGCGACATCTGGGCTGGTCACGGGCCTGTCTTGGTGGAACCCGGGGGTCAATCCCAGCCCTCAGGCGGCAGAACGGCCGCCACGGCGCTACGGATGACCTCATAGGAGTAACCCCGGCGCAACAACATCGCTTGTATCGCTGCCGCTTGGGCCTTAGGCGGTTTCGAAGCCACTCGCCTTAGGTAGCGAGCAGCAAGGTCCGTCGCCCCGGCTTGCTCATCGATCCCTGCCGCCTCCACAGCAGCTTCTGCCGTTTCCCGGTCGATCCCCTTCGAATGAAGCTCGTGCAGGAGTGCCCGGCGACCCCGCCTGCTGGAGCGTTCCTGCACCCAGCGGCGAGCGAAATCGACGTCATCGATCAGCCCCAGCTCGCTCAAGCGGTCGAGCACGCCATCGGTCTGGGTCGAGTCCCCAAGCTTGGTTGCGACCTCGGCACGGGAATGAGGTCGGCGGGCCAAGACACGGCCCGCCTTGCTCATCAGTCTCTTGTAACTCTCGTCCTCGGCTTCGAGCTGCTCGGTCGTCTCTGCGGCAACCACCATCGCCCGCAGCTCGTCGAAGAATGTCTGGTCGGCCATCTAGCTGTCGATCTCGGCCTCCGCCAGAACCTCGACTTCGGGAACCGCACCGTCAGGTTCAAGAGCGGCTATCTCGTCGTCTTCATCGGTGCCGAGAAGCCCGAGCTTGTCTTTGATCTTGAGCTCGATCTCGGTGGCGATGTCTGGGTTGCCGGCTAAGAAGGTCTTAGCGTTCTCACGGCCTTGCCCGAGTTGGTCGTCGCCATAGATGAACCATGCCCCCGACTTACGCACGATCCCGTGATCGATCGCCACGTCGAGCAAGCTGCCTTCCTTGGAGATACCAGTGCCATACTGGATATCGAACTCGGCGATCTTGAACGGAGCACTCACCTTGTTCTTGACGACCTTGACCTTTACCCGTGAGCCCACGATCTCGGCCCCGTCCTTAAGCGAATCGATCCGGCGGACGTCTAAGCGCACAGAGGAGTAGAACTTGAGCGCTCGCCCGCCCGGCGTCGTTTCCGGCGAACCGAACATGACGCCAACCTTTTCACGGAGCTGGTTGATGAAGACGAGGATCGTCTTGGAACGATTCACGCTACCGGCGAGCTTTCGAAGTGCCTGGCTCATCAATCGAGCCTGCAGCCCGACGTGTGAGTCCCCCATCTCACCCTCGATCTCGGCCCGGGGAACGAGTGCCGCTACCGAGTCCACGACGATGACGTCCATCGCCCCCGACCGCACCAGGGTGTCGGCGATCTCAAGCGCCTGCTCCCCCGTATCGGGTTGCGACACGAGAAGGTCATCGATGTTGACACCGAGAGCTTTCGCATAGGCCGGGTCAAGCGCGTGCTCCGCGTCGATGAAAGCCACGAGCCCACCACTTTTTTGAGCCTCGGCGATCACGTGCAGTGAAACGGTTGTCTTGCCGGAACCCTCCGGACCGAATATCTCGACGATGCGGCCACGGGGAAGGCCACCGACACCGAGTGCCAGATCCATCGCCAGCGAGCCGGTGGGGATGACGTCGAAACCGATCCGAGCGTCCTCGCCGAGGCGCATGATGGCGCCCTTACCGTGAGCCTTCTCGATCTGAGCCATAGCAAGATCGAGAGCCTGAGAACGGCCCTTGCCCTCCTCGCGTCGATCGGTTACCGCTTCCCTTACGTGTCTGGCGTTCGCCACCTTGTCCTCCTTGGTCCAGGTCTCTTTCTCAACAGACCCAGAAGCTAGCGAGCAGGTACGACAACTTTCGGGACACCCTATCCGAACATACGTTCGAGTAAGCGGCAATCCGACGGATAACCCACTTGTAGTTACCTGACTGTGATTCTAGGCCCCACGGCCTCCCCAGCGCCAGACATCGATCTAGGCAAAGTGGCGCTCGGGGGTTACCAGGTGGGGCAGACTTGCCCCATGCACAGACAGGCGAAGGTCGAAAACAGCCAGTTGGTCTCTCGCCAGGTCGCCGGTGATCAGCACCGGCCCACGGTCCTTTTCGTGTGCGTGCACAACGCGGGCAGATCACGCATGGCCGAAGCCTTCTTCAACCAGATCGCCGGCAACCGTTACCGCGGCGTGTCGGCAGGCACCATCCCCGCGCAACACCCACACCCGGAGGTCGTCGCCGCTATGGCCGAGGTCGGGATCGAGATCGAGAACCGGCCCGGCACCATGCTGACGCAGGAGATGACCGACGAAGCCGTCGCCGTCATCGGCATGGGCTGTGCAGTCGAAGAAGCCTGTCCGGCCCTGCGGGTTCCCTTAGAGGATTGGGAGCTGGAAGATCCCAAGGGTCGCTCTCCCGAAGAGGTCGCAGAGATACGCGACACGATCGAGATCCGGGTACGCAACCTCGTCGCGAAGATGGACCGCGAAGCAGCCCAGCCGTGACCCCGCCGCCCCGGCGATCTTCGGAGTACCGATGGAGCTAGAGGGGAAGATCTGTGTCCTCACCGGAGCTAGCTCTGGCATCGGGCGAACCGCTGCCGTAGACCTCGCTTCACACGGGATGACCGTCTGTGTCGTGGCAAGAAGGAAAGACCTGCTCCAGCAACTCGTTGAAGAGCTGCCGGGGAACGGACATAGCTACGTCGTGGCCGATGTCTCTGACGTCGAGCAGGTGCGCTCCGTCGAACGACACGTCCGCGCGACGTATGGCAGCTTGCACGCTTTGGTCAACAACGCTGGTTTCACCCGCGGTGGGGAGTTCACCGGGGAAGACTCACTGGATGCGGTTCGTGCGGTTATCGAAACCAACTACCTCGGGACAGTGAATGCATGTGCCGTCTTCCTGCCCTTGCTCGAAGCTTCGGCCCCGTCGCGCATCGTCAACGTTGCCTCGATGGCCGGACGCCTAGCTTTTCCCCGATCCTCCGCCTACGTGGCGTCGAAATTCGCGGTGGTCGGTTGGAGCGAGTCCGCTGCTTTCGATCTCAGCCCAAGGGGCATCAGTGTCTGTCTCATCGAACCCGGGCCCATCCCGACCGAGGGTTTCCCACAAGAGTCGTTGGTGGGACATCCCTTACTCGCCCGGGCGCTTGGCTCGCAGCAAGATGTTGCCGATGCCATCCGGTCGGCCATCATCAAGGGGACGCCTACCCGAGCAGTACCGCGCTGGTACCGCCCGTTGCAATTGCCGAGATTGATAGCTCCACCGCTCTACCGGTTCCTGGCCGGCCGCTTGACCCGCGGCCACACCGTAGAAAGGGACTGATCGCAAGAACCTAGGGGATGCCGTAGCTCGACTCCGTCGCTCATCGTGTCGGCATAAGTCGGGAGGCGTGATGGACGTAGAGGTCGGCATGTTCCTGCCCATGCCCGACGTTCCAGCGCGTTGGCACTCATCCCTGCGCGCGGAACTCCAACGGGTCCAGGACCATCCGGGGATCGCTTTCGAGGAGACCGTAGGAGTAGGTGTCCAAGAACCCGGAGCGCCCCATCGTCGCATCCCGGTGCTCCCCCTCTTTCGAGAAGCCGACCTTCTCGGCGACCCGGTGTGACGCGGAGTTGCCCGGAGAAGCGTGGAGCTCGAGGCGATGCAGCCCCAGCACCCTGAATCCGAACTCGACTACGGCGGCCGCGGCTTCGGTGGTCAAACCCCTGCCTGCGGCCTCGGTACGGATCCAGTACCCGAGCTCCGCCCGACGGAGGTAAGCCATCCCGTGCCTGTTCAACCCTACGCCGCCGATCAGGCGCTCGTCTTGCCAGAAGGTGAAGGCCCACATCACCCCCTGATCCCACCCGGTCACAGCCGAATCAACGAACGCGACCTCGTCTTCATAGGTGATGCCGTCCGCCCACGCCATCCAACGCGAGATGTCGTCGGCCGACGAAACAACGGCGGCGAAGATGTCCGGCGCCATCTCTTGCGAGATCGGCCGTATCACTAACCGTTCGGTGACGATATCGACGCGCTCGACCACAGATCGACCCTTCTCGTACGCGCATGGAGGCGGGCTCAGTACCCGCCTCCATGCCTAGAACGGATGCTGCGGTCAGTCTTACCGGGCGCGGCGCTCCGCTGCAACGATCGCAGTGCCACCAAGTGCCACCGCTGCGAGGCCGAGCATCAGGAACACAGCAAGTCCTGCGCCGGTGAACGGAAGAGCTCCACCAGGGGCGGCCTTAACCCGCGGGGCACGAGCCGCAGGATCACCTTCATCGTTCGCTTTGACGTCTTTATCGGAAACCTCGCCGGGCTCCCCAGACGAGGCTGAGGTCGAGCCATCGAATGCTTGGCCTTGCCCAGCGGCATCATCTTCTCCCGGAAGGATCTCTACCCCAGCTAGGGTTTGCTGGTTCGAGCCCGCCTCCGAACTGCCTTGGTTCAAGGCTAGACAGACGACCGAGGCGCCCTCGGGACAGCCGGGGGGAACATCGACATGCACCTCTTCCGAGCCGATGGTGGTCTCGTCGCCACCTTGCTCGATCCCAAGCAGATAGGAACCGCCTTCAGACTCTCCTTTGGAAGAGGCCGAGGACTCAGAGTGAAGCGCTCTCACACCGAGACCGGAACACGCACCCTCATCGTCGTGTCCGCCAACGCAGGCGGCCACTCCGTTGGACGATTCTGACGCCGCGGCCCCTTCGTCATCAGAGCTCGCGTCGGCATGGCTGTCGAGGATGCTCAGCCAGAGCAGTCCAGCGCAACTCTCGGTCGAACGCCGTTCCGCGTCATCTCCACCTATACAGGCATCGAGAACGGCCGAGTCAGAGCTTGCCGACCCGCCGCCTGCCGTTGCATACGCATAGATCAGACCGAGGCAGACGAACCCATCCGTCATGCCACACAGCTCCAGGAGCAAGCCCGTCTCGTCGGTCTCGCCATCTTCGGCATGGGCACCGGCGATCTCTTGCCCTGCGATGCCGATCACGGTTGAGTCGGCACCGTCCCCATCACTCGATGACGACGAAGCCGACGAGTGGCCAACGTCCAACACGTCGTTCCCACCCACGTCAAGATTGAGCACTTGAGCGTAGGAAGCCGCGCTCGAACCTCCGCTCGAGCCGCTGGAACCATCCACATCTTTGGTCAGGTTGACCCCGCCAAGGTCGGGGATCGGGTCTGCCAAGGCGGCCGGCGAGATCATCACGACCGCCATCAGGGCACTCAGCACGACCCCTGCGGTTCGCGTTCTCGGGGACATATCCAATTCCTCCCTTCAAGATCCAACGGCGCGTCCGCCCGTTGGAAGCTCTTTAAGAAGGTTTTTCCAGATATGCCCTAGGTCAAACGTCGCATATCGCCTAGGTCTTTAGGTTGCCTCGATGCCTATTCGGCAGTGATAGTTACCGCGGTTTGGACCGGAGGGGCGAACGACGTGTGATTGGCCTGGGTGAACTCAACGATCACCTCGTGCTCACCGGGCGGAAGACTCCTAGCGGGCACGATGGTCTCCGACAGACTGCTGGGCATCGCCACCACCCGGCCGTCCACATAGATGTGGATATGGCCCTCGCTGGGGTCTGTCGACGTGGTCCCCGATACCAGTGAGCCGTTAACGATCTCGACCTCGATCATGAGGTCCTCGTCTGCTGGGACGGTGGAGCCATCCACCGGTGATGTGATCGAAACCGTTACGTCGCTAGAGACCGGATCGCCTTGAGTCTCGTCGCCGGAGAAAGCGAAGGCCCCTACCGTCATCGCTAGCGACAGGACCACCAGGATGACGGGCACTTGCGGTTTCGTCGTCTTCTGGAAGAAGAAGATGATGCCCAGCACCAGTAAGCCTACGGCCAGCATCAGGACCTCGATCTCGGGACCCCCTCCGCCCAGCGCGTGTGCCAGCGTCAACGCGATTCTCCTCTCATGCGACCAGCGGTTGAGACAGCAGCCACAGGGTCGCGATCGTATAAACGGACATCAACATCGTCAGCGCGTACTGGCTCTTGGCCGCATCGGAACGAGTTGCTGCTAGACGAACGGCAGTGTGATGCGCAGCGAGAACCCCGATGATGTGGCCACTAACGATGAACACGATCTCCAAGAACCACACCAATTGCGGGCTCGGGGAGAAGCCTTCGAACAACGAAGCCGTCCCCAGCAGGTTCCATCCCATACCGAACGGATCTGACATAGCCCTCAACAGCTGAGGCAGCCCTGTCATGAGCAGAGGTGAATTGTGCGCAAGCACGTAGGCCACCCCGATGGGCACTAACGACCACCCGAAGATGCGAGCCACATCCGCGAAAGGACGCTCGGTAGCGATCCAACGTTGCGCCACCCAGATCGCCGCCGAGAACGTAACCAAGAAAGGAACCGTGAATGTGAGCAGTGCCACGCTGTCGACGAGTATGTCTGACACGCCTGCGATACCAAGGTCGGAACGAAGGGTGGTCCAAGCGACGGTTTCGGTGACGTTGTCTAGCGTGGTCGACGCGAGCAGAACCAAGATCGATGCGAATAGGGACTTCGGCATCGGCGACATAGCGAGTAGATCCCGCACTGGCCCCTTGTAGAACACCCCCTCGGCCGAGACCCTAAGGGGGGCACACCGAGAAGCGAAACCGAAGAGGATGGACAAGGGATCGACCTCGCGCCAACTATCGCCGAGCTGGGAACGCATCGCAAAAACGAAGATGCTGTAGGACAACACGACGGTGAACACCCAGCGGTCCTGGAATCCCGCATCGGAAACGAGCTCGAACCAGAAAAGCCCGTACAACAGAAGCGGGCCCACCCACCATGGGACCCGAGTGCTGCCGGCCTGGGCCTCCTCGAGGCGGTAGAAGCGCTCGATGCGAGCCCAAGGATCGGCCAACTCCCACAGCCCGCCGATCAGAGCACAGAGCGCCGTAACCCCCACGATCAAGCCGACCCAGAAGGCCAACGTCGTAAAAGTGAATCCCTCACTCGAGACCACCAGGCCGGCGACCAGGCCGGCGATCAGCAGCAGTAGCGCAACACCACCGAGGGCTACCCCCCCGATGCGAGCGACACGAGCGCCCGCGATCTGCCGTTCACCCCTTGCTAGGACGTCACCCGTCCGCAGGGAAGCCACCGCGAAAGACACGAGCACGGTGGCAGCGGCACCTAAGAGGTAGGCACTCAGCGGTATCGGCGATTCATAGACCCGGCCGACGCCGTGAGCCAACACGACGTTGGGGCTCATAGACCAGATCGCATCCTGACCAAGGCTGCGATACCGATCAATGCCGCCCCCCCGATGACGAGCGGGAAGATGGGAAGACCCCCCGACTCGTCCGAATCAGGATCCCGATCACCCGCGTCGACGTCGCCGTCAGCGCCCTCTGACTGGGTCGGTTCGGGCTCTGGCGTTTGAGCGGGATCAGGATCCGAGCAGTCGGCTGCACCCTTGACCTTGAACGCGAACTCCCCGGTGGTCTTGTGGCCGTCCTCAGCCGAGATGATCCGGTAGGACACATTCCAGCTCCCCGGTTGCCCGTCTTTCAGCAAGATATGGAGTTGCTTGTCGGTGACGAAGATCTCGTCCGACAGGTCGACGTTGCATCCGTCGGTAACTTGCACCGACGCATTCGCCTGGGGGGTCTCGGTCAGTTCGATGATGACGTGGTCGACGGGCTCGTTGAGCTTCTCGCCATCGACAGGGACGGTACTGACCAGATCGCCGTGCGCAGCCGCCGGGCCGGCGATCACCATGGCCGCGCACGCTGTCATGAGGACAAACCGAAGTCTTTCCATGGGGGAAGTTCTACCAGAGATAGCTCGCTATTCATCCGGCCAGTGGGAAACGTTCGATCGCCTCATACCGAGCGCCCGTTGAAGAAAGATGGCTGCGGTACAGCACCAACTCGGCAACCTCGAAGGTGGGTTCTTCAAGGGTCAAGGGTGGCAGTTCGGCTATCCGAAAGGGGGGTTTGAAGCGAGCCAGGGTTAGGTGTGGGGTAGGCGCCCTGGTTTCACGTTCGAAACCGAGCGCAGCCGAACCTACATCCAATGCACCCGCAAGAGTTGCGCACGCTCCAGAGTCCTCGATACCCGCCCATAGCACCGCGGCTCGCTTGGACGACCCGAAAACACCAAGGCCAGACATTCGGGCCGAGAAAGGTGCCCCAGCAGCAGCAACCGACCCCACCATCTCACGGATGGGAGTCAGAAGCTCTGAGTCACACCACCCGAGGAATTTCAAGGTGATGTGTTGGCCCGCAAGTTGTGTCCACCGGGCAGTCGGGAAAGCACCGCGGTCGATGGCCCTAGACAGTTCCTTTCGGAGCTCCAACGGAACATCGACAGCGATGAAGAGCCTGAGGTCAGTCCGCATCGGATCCGAGGACGAGCCTGCGCCCGAGGTCCATGGCGGCGGAAACGGCGATCGCTCGGATGTTGCCCCGGTTGCCGTAACCGCGTACATGACGGGTGCGCGTTGACCCTTCGAAAGCTGCCCCCACGAAGATCGTTCCGACCGGTTTACCTTCCTGCTCCGAAGGGCCGGCGACTCCCGTGGTCGAAAGCCCAAGCTCGGTCTCGAAACGCACCGCCACCGCTTGGGCCATCGCGGCCGCAGCTTCTTCGCTCACGGCTCCCGGCCCGAGCAACACAGATTCGTCGACGCCAAGCACGTCACGCTTGGTTTCGGTCCAGTAGGAGACGATCCCACCCTTGAAGAAGTCGCTCGAACCTCCCGCTCCGGACAACTCTGCCCCGAGCAAACCACCGGTCAGTGACTCCGCCGATGCCACTGTGATCTTCTTCTCGCGGAGGATCTCGCCCAGTGCTTGCGCAAGATCCGATGTGGTCCCCTGCACCGCGTGCTTACCGAGACGCTCGCGGATCTCAGCCTCGACAGGTTCGATCAAGGCAAGTGCCTCGGCCTCGCTGCCCGCCTTGGCCGTCAGGCGGACCCGGACCCTCCCGCTTCCGGCGAGGTATGCGATGGTCGGCTGGGTCTGACGCTCGACGATGTCGGCGATCCGCTCGTGCGTATGAGACTCCCCCAGTCCCATCACGAGGATCTCGCGCGACGCGATCGTTGAATCTCCTCCGGCCCGGCGCAGGTATTCAAGGACGTCCTTTCGAAGCATCGCCTCCATCTCCCAAGGGACGCCGGGCAACGCGAAGAAGGTGCAGCCGTCGATGTCGATCCGGAAGCCTGGAGCAGTGCCTTGCAGATCGATAGCTTCGGCCCCCTCCGGCAGGTCCGCTTGTCGCAGGTTGTCAAGGGGCATCTCGCGGCCGAGCTTCTCGAATACGTCTTGGATCCGAGCAACCAGGTCGTCACGGCGAACGAGCTTCACCCCCGCCAATCCCGCGATCGCCTCTCGCGTGATGTCGTCCGGCGTGGGGCCGAGCCCACCGGTGACGATCACTACGTCTGCACGACGAGATGCGATCTCGAACGCTTCGCGCATGCGCTCGGGGTTGTCTCCAACCGCTTGATGAAAGTGAACGTCCACGCCGATCGTTGCGAGAGCCTGCGAGATCGTCTGAGCGTTGGTGTTTGCGATCTGACCGAGCAATAGCTCGGTTCCGACCCCGACTATCTCGGCCCTCACAAAGCGACTCCCTCATGACGTGCTTCGTGACGGCGGAAGTATTGGGCCCCGGACCAAACGGTTGCCACTAACGCGGCCCCCATGAGGACCCAGTGCCCAAGGTTGTGCTCGGACCACGGCAAGAGCCACCACCCGATCATCGAGATCTGCAACACGGTCTTGGTCTTCCCTGCTGCCGAGGCCGGAAGGGCACCCCCCGTCGTCACGATGCGCGTGCGCAACATCTGCACCGCAACCTCGCGTACGGCGATGATCACTGCCGCCCATAGTGGGAACCCGCGCGTATCGACCAGAACCACCAGAGCGGCGCCGACCAACAACTTGTCCGCCAGGGGATCTAGGAACTCACCTACCGCCGTGGTCGTGCCCGCACGACGCGCGAGGTAGCCGTCTAACGAGTCCGAAAGGGATGCCACCAAGAAAGTGAGGAAGGCGATGACTGCCGAGGCGTCGGTATCGCCGTACGAAGCAAGAACGAACACCGGGATCAACAAGATCCTGATGACGGTGATCGCGTTAGGCAGATTCATCACGCTGGAGCGTATCCGGCGTTGCCGTTCTAGGAACCTGTACGAGCACCCCGTGCCAACGACCGCGATGTAAGCGATAATCATTCTCATCTGATAGGTTGCGCCGATGGAAGCGTCGGTGTGGGCCTCGAGCCTCGTGGCGGTGGCCGGCGTGAGCAGCCTTTCAGGTATCGGGGCACTAACGCTGTTCCTCAAGCGAGATCTCCTCTCGCGCTTCTTGTTGACGCTGGTGTCGTTCGCCGCAGGCGCGTTGTTGGGAGACACCTTCATCCACCTTCTGCCCCAGATAGCAGAGTCGGGAAAAGGCTTCGACCTGTTCGCCTCTTACTCCATCCTCGGTGGGATCCTTGCCTTCTTCATCCTTGAGAAGGTCCTTCACTGGCACCACGCTCACATGCCCCACGAAGATGTGATCCACCCCGTCGCCGTCTCCAACCTGGTCGGCGACGGCCTGCACAATTTCCTCGACGGCGCCATCGTGGCAGGCGCGTTCGTCGCCGACCCGGCCCTCGGTGTCGCCACGGCGATCGCCGTCGCTCTCCACGAGATCCCCCAGGAGCTCGGGGACTTCAGCATCCTTCTGCACAGTGGGGTGGCACCGAAGCGCGCTCTCCTTCTGAATCTCGCCAGCAGCCTCGTGTCGATCGCCGGAGCCATCGTCACGCTGACGATCGCGTCTTCGGCAGATCTCGAGCGTTTGCTGATCCCCTTCTCGGCTGGAGCCTTCATCTACATCGCCAGCACCGACCTGATCCCCGAGCTTCACAAGGAACCCGAGCCCAAGAAGTCACTGATGCAGGCCGCGGCCATGATCGCCGGTGTCGCGACCATGGCCGCGCTGTTGTGGCTCGAATGAAGAACACAAGGCAACGCTCAGCGATATCGGAGGCGCTCGAGAAGGCCGGGGGCTTCCGCAGCGCGCAACAGATCCACGCTTCATTGCGAGCCGAGGACATCAAGATCGGTCTGGCAACCGTTTACCGGACCTTGCAAGCCTTCAGCGATGGAGGCGAGGTCGATTCGCTACGGCGCGAGGACGGCGAGACCGTCTATCGCCGGTGCAGTACCGACAAGCACCACCACCATCTCATCTGCCGGGAGTGCGGCTACTCGGTCGAGATCGACAACGACGAGGTCGAGAGATGGGCTGCTCGCTCGGCTCGCAAGCACGGCTTCACGGCCATCACCCACGACCTAGAGATCTTCGGAACCTGCAAGGCCTGCACCTAGCCGCAAGGGTCGCTCCCATGCTGCGCTGAACTTTGCATTCAGTCTCTATCTCCCACATCGAGCCACCGTCGTAGTCGGATCATCGCAACGATGCCCAGCGCCGGACCGATAGCGAGCAGGGAAAAGGCCCAGCGCCAGGTCCACAGGTCCTCGGCCACCGGGATCAGCCAGATCGTTGCGACCGTGAGTGTGAAACCAACCGCTAACTGAAGCGTGACTGCGGTTCCCACGTAGGACTGATGAGACACCTCTGTCACGAGAGCACTGAACTGACCCGAGTCGGCCACAACCGAGAAGCCCCATACAAGCGCAACTACGATCACACTCCACGACGGTGCGTCCAGAAGGAACCCGATGGTTACGGCACAGAAGCCCGAGATGAGCATCATCAGCGCTGCGGCTTGCGGTTTGCCGAGCCGGTCCCCCACCACCCCGCCCACGTAACATCCGATAGCTCCGACCCCGATGGTGGCGAACGTTGCGAGAGGCGCTGCCGCGCCCGACTCGCCGAACACGACCCGGAAGAACACCACCATCCAGGCCCACATCGCGTACAGCTCCCACATGTGGCCGAAGTACCCGAGGGAAGCCAGCAGGACCCCGCGATTCCGGAACACGCGCCCGATCATGCGGGGTTCAAACACCCCCCGGGGGAACGGGAATGGTCCCTCGGGGATGCTTAGTGCAATCAGGCCCCCCAGGGCAGTTAGAACAGAGGTCACGGTAACGACCCTCTCCCATTCGAGTCCGCCGGCAGCGTTCACGAGATGCGGCATCGCCGAACCCAGCGTCAAGGCTCCGATCAAGATCCCGATGGCGGTCCCGCGCCGCTCCTGGAACCAGGTGGCGATCAACTTGAGCGCGGGCGGATATACGGCGGCCAGGGATGCACCGGTGGCCGCACGAAGGGCGATCGCCGGTCCTGCGGATCCGCAAGCCAGCAGGCCGAGGTTCGCAGCGGCCGCGCCGAAGGAACCCACGAGGATCAGTTGGTGCGGCGCTATCAGATCCGCGAGATTGAAGGTGCTCGATAACACCGCCCCCGCCACGAAACCCAGTTGCACCGCGATCGTCAGCCATGCCCCAGTTCCGTCCGTAAGCGCCCACTCGACGCGCAACTGGGGGATCACCGCCGACGCAGAGAACCACGTCGTCATCGAAAGGACCAAAGCGACGGCGAGACTCCAGAGAGCCATCCGGCGGCTGCGCACGGAGGTCTGCACCTATCTAACCGGGGTTGGCCAAGCCACGGCCCCCCCAGATGGTCGCGACCAAAACGAAGAGAAAGAAGACCATCGAGAGCAGCGTCATCACTGAACCTCTGTCCAGACATCCGCGCGATGCGATCCCGGGCACCGGCCTCCAGATGCTCCGAGGCTCACCTCAGTAGACCTCGATCTGGGTGGCTTTGACCGATGCCCATACCTGGGTGCCCGCTCGCAGTCCCAGTTCGTCTACCGCAGATGGCGTGACCTCGGCGGTAAGCGATCCCAGATCGATGCGAACGCGGCCCCCCATCGCGTACACGGCGACAACCTCAAGCGGAAACACGTTGCGGGCCGACGAGGCGGGAGGCCCGATACCAAGGGTGACGGCATTGGGATGGAAGACACAGGCTACTTCGGACCCTTCGTCTATCGCCGGATCGGCGACGTACAGGGGGCCCAGCTCGGTTTTCACCTCGGCATGGTCACCCGCAAGAGAAAGCTGCCCGCGAAGCAGGTTCAGCCCGACGAAAGAGGCCGCATATCTGGAGTGTGGCCTTCGGGCGATCTCCTCTATCGGCCCATTCTCTCCGCTTCTACCCCCCTCGACGACGATGACCCTGTCTGCGAGATTTAGGGCGTCGACCGGCTCGTGGGTGACGATCAGATTCGCCCTGCTCTGATCGGCGAGAACATCGCGCAGTATCCTGCGCACCTTCGGGCGCATGCTGTTGTCTAGAGACGCCGTCGGTTCGTCCAGCAGCAAGAGGCTTGGGCGACATACGACCGCCCGAGCCAAGGCAACGAGCTGCTGCTCACCCCCCGACAACTCCTTGGGGCGGCTCCGTCCCTTGCTGATGAGCTCGAAGCGTTCGAGCACCTCATCCACTTGCGACGAGATGTCCTGTTCGAGGCGACCTCGCGCCCTGAGCCCGAAGGCGATGTTGTCGCGAACGTTTAGATGCGGGAACAGTCGCAGATCCTGGAACAAGACAGCAAGGTCACGGCGATGAGTTGGGATGTGGACGTCTTTGGGTGCATCGTCCCAGAAGACGCTGTCCATCATCACGGACCCGCTCGAGATGGGAACCAGACCCGTCAAGACGTGAAGGATCGAGGACTTGCCGGCGCCGTTCGGCCCCACGAGAGCGACCGTCTCGCCCCGTTGGACGGTCAGCGAAGCCTCCAGCACCAGATCTCCACGGGGAGCGGTGAAGTCAGCTTCGAGCACGTTCATCGGGCCACAGGTAGGTGCGAACGAACAGTAAGGACGTCACGGTCACGACCAACATGATGAGGCTAAGAACGGTGGCGCCGGGATCGTTGCCGGCGCGCAAGAGCGCGTAGATAGACAGAGATGCCGTGCGCGTGGCATCGGTGTCCCCGGCGAAGGTAACGGTCGCCCCGAACTCGCCGATAGCGCGCACCCAACACAAGGTAGCGCCCGCGGCCACGAAAGGGGCCGCTGAGGGCCAGGTCACCCGCCTGAACGTGGCCGGCGGGGAAGCGCCCAGGCTCGACGCCGCATCCTCGAGATCCCTGTCAACAGATCGGAAGCCAGCTTCGGCCGCGATCACCAGGAACGGCATGCCGACGAAGGCCGACGCAAGGCATGCAGCAAATGTGGTGGAAGGCAAGGTGATCCCGATCGCATCAAGAGCACCACCCACCAGCCCTTCTGGTCCGAAAGCTGCCAACAGCCCCACCCCAGCCACAACGGGCGGGATGATCATCGGGATCAGCACGAGCATGCGCAAGAGGAAGCGGCCAGCGAAGGATCCGCGTGCAAGCGCCCACGCCAATGGCAGTCCGAACACCGACGCGATAGCAAGCGCTCCGAATGAAACGATCAACGACAGCCCAAGCGCGGAACGGGTCGAGGATCTCGCGATCACGTCGACCGTTGAAGAGAGCGGAGCATCCAGCAAGAGGCCCAACAAGGGGAACACCAGGAAGGTAGCTCCAACGACTGCAGCGGCCGTTGCGAACCTGCCTAGGGTGCGCCCCCTCCTCATCCTTGAACCAGCGCTCCGATCAGGTCGGCCCCATCCGAGGATGTGATCTCGACTTCGACAAACTCCCCAACACGAAGGTCTCGCGGGCCGGTGAAAGTTATCTCGCCATCCACTTCGGGAGCTTCCCGGTGCGAGCGACCCGTCCACATCTCGTCTTGGAGATCAAGGCGCTCGACCAGAACATCCAATCGGGTGCCGATCAGCGATCCTGCACGCCGCGCCATCGTTTCCTCTGCCGCCCGCGTCACGACGTCGGTTCGCTCACGTGCAACGTTGGCCGGAACCTGACCGTCTAGGTCGTGACTGCGGGTTCCCTCTTCGCGCGAGTACTGGAAGACGCCCACCCAATCGAGATCGTTCTCGGAGACGAAAGCGGCCACCTCATCGGCATCGTCATCGGTCTCGCCGGGAAACCCCAGGATGAAGGTCGATCGCACGGCAGCAAGCGGGTCGATGCCTCGTATCTTGTCGATGATCGCCTCGAAACGGGCACGCCCACCCCACCGTCCCATCGCCTTCAATACCGAGGGGCTCACATGCTGAAGGGAAAGATCCAGATAGCTCGCGATCTTGTCGGAGCCGGCGATCTTCTCGACAAACTCGTTGGTAACGCCTTGTGGGTGCAGGTACATCAGACGCATCCTTTGGAGTCCATCGACCTTCTCGAGCGCGTCCAAGAGGGTCACGAAGTCACCCTCATCGGTATCGCGCCCCCACATCACCGAATCCTGGCTGACAAGAGAGAGTTCAGCTACCCCCGACATCACGAGTTGGCGAGCTTCGGCCACGATGTGGTCCAGTGAGCGAGAACGGAACTTGCCGCGCATCAAAGGGATGGCACAGAAAGTGCAACCTCGGTCACACCCTTCGGCGATCTTGAGATAAGCCCACGGCGCCCTGCCGAAACGGACCCGCGGCGCGGCAGCGATCGTGGCGTCCCAGTAAGCGGGGTCGAACCTCGTCCCAGGATCTCCGAAGATCCGCTCGGTAAGCGAGCCCTCGGCGGCGCCGGCAACGATCTCGGCGATACGCGGGTAGGCAGCGAAATCGACCAGCGCATCGACCTCCGGAAGAGCATCGCTTAGTTCATCTGCCGACCTAGCGACCAGACACCCGGTCATGATCAACGCGTTCAGTGGCCCCGACCCTTTGAGCTCGGCCAGGTCCAGGACCTCGTCAACGGTCTCCCGGCGAGCCGGGTCGATGAACCCGCAGGTATTGACGAGCACGACCTCCGCCCCCGCAGGATCCTCCGTGACCTCGTGGCCTGCAGCCGCAAGCATCCCGCCCAGGCCCTCAGAGTCGATGGCGTTCTTCGGGCAGCCCAAGGTAACGATGGAAACCTTCGGCATAGGAACTCCTTACGAAGCTGGTAGATCGTCGGGGAAGGTCAGATTAACCGGCTCGTCTCCACCGGGGCTTCCGATGTTCGTGCCGTTCACGATGAGCTCGACGGATGAAGGCGCACCGAGTCGCAAGAAAACCTTGGTGTCCCCCTGAAGGGACAACGTCTCCCCCTGGGCAAGTACCTGGCCACCGGTCGGTGTTGCTTCCTTGCCATCTTCGGTTGCAAATATCCAGCAGTCACCATCTGTCGCCACGACTTCGACCGTCACCCCATCCAGCTCTGCGACCGTCGGTGCGCTGGGTGACTGTGATGGCGTAGCCGTCGCTTCTGGTTCGGATGAAGGGCTCGAAGAAGGAGCGACCTCGGCCACTTCTTCGGCCGGCGTCGAACCATCCCCGCCGGCGATCACTCCGATGACACCAAGCAACACCAGGACGCATGCCGCCATGACGGCTGCTACGGCCCAACTGTTCATCTTCTTCCGAGGCGTCGCAGCGTGGCGCCGACCATGCCGCTCGAGTGCACCGATCTGCTGCACCTCGGCCCGAGCCACACCGAAGCGGGAGTCGAACTCGTCCAGCAACGGGGTGGGGTCGACCCGAAGGTATCGGGCGTAGGTCTTGAGGAAGCCACGGACGTAGGTGGGCGCGAGGAAGTCGAACTCATCCGATTCCATCCGCATGAGGAAGTCCGAACGTATGCGGGTCTCTTCGGCCGCTCTCTCGATCCCGATCCGGCGGCGGCGCCGAACCGACCGGAGGTAGGCCCCCATGGTCGTTGGTTCGTTCAAGGCGCTCCTTTTCTACCGTCCAAGTATAAGAAGGGCTCTCCACGCACCGTCACGAGCCGCCCACGGGGGGTTTCTATAGGCCTTTCGGCCTACAGCAGAGGGTGGCGTGTCTAAGGGTCAGGGTCCGTCCCGCTCATCGCGGGCGTCGAGCTCCTCGACAGTCATCAGCACGTCACGTGGCTTGGACCCCTGCGAGGGGCCGACGACCCCACGTTGTTCCAACAGATCCATCAGGCGTCCGGCACGTGCGAAGCCCACCTTGAGCTTGCGCTGAAGCATCGAGGTCGACCCAAGTTGCGAGCGCACCACGAGTTGCAAGGCTTCCTGCAGCAGGTCGTCGTCATCACCGGTGCTGGACGAACCTCCCATGCCTGAAGACGATGCCTCTTCGGTGATGACGCCCTCGACATATCGAGGATCCCCTTGGCGCCGGGCATGCCCCACGACCGAAGCGATCTCACGCTCGGTGACCCAGGCGCCTTGGATACGACGCGGTTTGGAGGAGTTGGCATGTAGGTAAAGCATGTCTCCGTGACCGATCAGTTTGTCCGCGCCACCCTGATCGAGGATCACCCGTGAGTCTTGCTGGCTGGCGACCGAAAAAGCCATCCTTGACGGGATGTTCGCTTTGATGACACCAGTAACGACATCGACGCTTGGACGTTGAGTGGCGATGATCAGGTGGATACCAACCGCTCGAGCCATCTGAGCGATCCGGCAGATCGCTGCTTCCACATCGCGCGGCGCTACCATCATCAGATCCGCAAGCTCGTCGACAACCACCACGATGTAGGGAAGAGGTGCCGGTTCCGGGTCGTCCTCGTTCGATCTCTGGACCTCCCCGCGAGCAGCCGCCTCGTTATAGAACTCGAGGTTCCTCTGTCCAGAGGCGGCCAACATCTCGTAACGCATCTCCATCTCGCGGACAACCCAGTTGAGGGCACTGGCAGCCTTCTTCGGGTTGGTCACGACCGGAGTGAGCAGGTGTGGAACGCCGGCGTAGTGAGTCAGCTCGACACGCTTGGGGTCGATAAGGATCAGGCGCACCTGATCTGGTCGTGCTCTGGCGATCATGGAAGTGATGATGGCGTTGATGCAAGAGGACTTCCCCGAATTCGTAGCACCTGCGATCAGGACGTGAGGCATCTCGGTGATGTTCGCCATCACCGTCTCGCCCGAGATGTCCTGGCCCAGCCCAACAGACAACGGGTGTTTGTCGCTCTGCGATGTCTTCGCACGAAGCACGTCCCCTAGCGTCACTAGTTGGCGGGAACGGTTGGGAACCTCGACGCCGATCGCAGACTTCCCTGGGATCGGAGCAAGGAACCGCAACTCACCGGATGCCAGGGCGTACTTGATCTCGTTGCTAAGGCTGAGCACCCGGTTGACCTTGACCCCAGGGCCAAGCTCGATCTCGAAGCGCGTGACGGTAGGTCCAGCGGTGTATCCGGTGACCGAGGCATCAACGTTGAACTGCTCCAAGGTTGCTTCCAGAAGAGCTGTCGTGTTCTCGATCGTGTTGGCGCTTACTTCCACCTCGCCGCCGCGCGATAGGAGATCCAGTGGCGGAAGCTTGTAGGTGCTCGAATCGCCAACGGGCATCGAAAGCTGCTTCGGTTTGGTTGGGAGTGCCTGCACGGCGTCATGTGGCCCGGAGGCATCGGGCACGGCTACCGGGCGCAGGCGTTTCGCCACCGGCTCGTCGTCGTCATCGTCGATGACGATCTCGTCATCGCCCTCGACCTCTTCGTCGTCGACATCTGCCAGACCCTCAGATTCGAGGTCGATCTTGGCTGCAAGGCCTTTCCCGAACGCCGCTGCGGTTGCCGCGCCGAACTTCATCCATGAGCCGACCGTTCCGACCGAGGTACGCGTAAGGATCATGAGACCGGTTCCGAGCACGAGCAACAACAATGCCCAGGTGACAAAACCCCCGACGAAACCCGATATCGGCCGGGCCACCAATGCGCCGAAGATCCCACCGATGTCCTGGAGTTTCTCGATCGGGGCCCCCACGCGCTTGTTGCCGTTGGCGAGGTGAACCATGCCTGCAAGCGCCAGACTGAGCACCGTCGCTCCGGCTGCCATCCGGAGGACCTGAGGACGGATCGAGGGGACGATCATCAAGATCCCGGCACCGATCACGGCGACGGGAAAGAGGATCGCGATACCCCCGAACAGCACCCGGGCGAGATGATCCAGCATCCCCCCTAGGGGGCCCCCGCCTTCACGGTAGATACCCATACCCGCCAGCACCCCCGCGACTGCGACCACCAGGCCCCACACCTCCACGGGAGCCGTGCGGATGTGGACGAAGACGAATCGAAAGACCCTTAAGGCAACCGGTTCCTTACGCGCCTTGGAACGCTTGCGGGCTGCCGGTCTACGGGCAGGAGGCCGTTTGACGGGTTTGCGGGCGGATCTTGGCGCGGGGCGCCGGGCCCTGGTGGACCTGGGTGGGACGTGACGGCGGGTGCGCGTTGCCACCTGAGACGGCTCCTCCCTGTGAGCTGGGCATCAACAGTAACAGTAGTTAACACCAGCCACAGGAATTTGTCTCCAGTTGGTGGCTCAGATCTCCATTATCACCGGCAGGATCATCGGCCGCCGGCGGGTCTGCTCCCAGACGTATTGCCCCAAGGCCCTGCGGATGACCTTCTTCAAAGCAGACCAATCGGTGATGTCCTCGCCCTCCATGTCCTCCAGAGCGTCTAGCACCAGATCGGCTGCTTCATCGAGCAGGTCCCTGGATCCATCCTCGTGCACGAACCCCCTGGTGATCAGGTCGGGGCCGGCCAAGATGTCACCGTTGCGAGGATCGATGGTGACCACACACATGATCACTCCGTCCTGGGCCAAAAGGCGCCGGTCGCGCAACACTATGGGTCCGACGTCTCCGACGCCGAGACCATCCACCAGAACCATCCCGGCTTGGACCCTATCGCCGCGCGTGATCTTGCCCGCCTTCAACTCGATGACATCGCCGTCCTCGACGATCTCGATCTTCTCGGCAGGGATGCCTTCCTCTAGAGCGAGGTTCCGGTGCAGCGCTAGCTGGCGGTACTCGCCATGCACCGGAATGAAATACGAAGGCCGCGCCAACGCGATCATGAACGCAAGTTCCTCCGACGCCGCATGTCCTGAAACGTGGACGGGTGAGGTCTCGGAGTGATACACGTCCGCTCCAGCCTTGTAGAGGCCGTTGATCACGCGATGCACGGCCGGCTCGTTGCCGGGGATGGGGCTGGCGGAAAGGATCACGGTGTCCCCTGCCGTAACCGACACCGACTTGTGATCTCCGGCTGCGATCAAGGAAAGGGCGGCAAGCGGTTCGCCTTGAGAACCCGTACAGCAGATGACCACCTCGTCGCGCTTGTAGCGTTCGATGTCACCTATCTCGATCAGAGAGTCGTCACGCACGCGCAGATGACCTAGGTCGCGCCCAACCTCGACGTTGTTCACCATCGAGCGGCCCACGAAAGCGACCTTGCGATCGAGTTCTTCGGCAACCTCACACACCTGCTGCACGCGATGAAGGTTCGATGCGAAGCACGCAACGATGATCCTCCCGTGTGACCGATGGAAGATGTCTCGGAGGGTGTCGCCGACTATCCGTTCCGACGGCGTGCGTCCGGGCCGTTCCGCATTGGTCGAGTCGGACAACAACAGATCGATGCCTTCCTCAGCCAACTCCCTGATAGCCGCTTCATCGGTCTTTCGCCCGTCTATCGGAGACGAATCCAACTTGAAGTCGGCTGTGTAGTAGACGGTCCCGTCAGGGGTGATCGCTGCAACGGACAGAGCATCCGGGATCGAGTGCGAGACGGCGATGAATCGGAACTTGCATCGACCGATCTCCAACTCGCCCGGAGCCTGGATCGCTCGCAGGTCCGCCTTCACACCGAACTCGTCCAAGCGTCGTCTGGCTATCCCGAGCGTCAGAGGGGTCCCGTAAACAGGTACATCGATGTCTCGCAGGAACCACGACAGAGCACCAACATGATCCTCGTGGCCGTGCGTGAGGATCACTGCGCGCACGCGGTCCGAGCGCTCGCGGAGGTAGCTCCAGTCAGGGAGAACGAGATCGACCCCCAGCATCTCTTCGTTGGGGAACGACAGCCCGCAATCGATCACGACTATCTCGCCGTCACACTCGAGGGCCAACATGTTGCGCCCTACCTCCCCCAGCCCTCCGAGGAAGATGATGCGGGTCGGGCCGGCCATCAGAGCAGCCCGGCGTCCTCCAACGCCTTACGGATCGCTCCCGCTTCGTCCTCGGTAGGAGGTACGAGTGGCAGCCGAGCGTTGCCGGCCGGATACCCAAGCAAGCCCACCGCATACTTGACCGGTATCGGAGACGAGGTAACCCCCATGATCACCGACATCAGCGGCAGATATCTCAGGTACAAAGACTTCGCTTCGTCTACCTTGCCGTCCGCCCACGCGCTGCAGATCTGCTTGATCTGAGGCCCGATCAAGTGCGAGCAGACCGAAACGATCCCGACCGCGCCCGATGACAGATGCGGCATCAACAAGACATCGTCTCCCGAATAGATCTCGAAGTCATGAGATCCGGAATCATCGAGCTCGCGCCGAAGCTTTGCCGTTTCGATCGGGTCCCCTACGGCGTCCTTCACCGCAACGATCTGTTCATGCTTGGCAAGTGTCAACATCGTGGGACGCTCGACCCGGCGTGCGGTTCTGCCGGGGATGTCGTAGATCATCAACGGGACGGAAGACTCGTCTGCTATATGGCTGAAGTGAGCGAGCAGGCCGTTCTGGGGGGGCCGGGAGTAGTAAGGCGTGACGATCAAGCAGGCGTGAGCGCCGAGGGCACCCGCCTCTTTGGTGAGTTCGATCGTCTCGGCGGTGTCGTAGGTACCCGTTCCAGCGATCACCGATGCCTTGTCCCCCACGGCGTCCAAGACGGCTTCGAACAGCTTCAGCTTCTCGGCTTTCGTCAGTGTGGGCGCCTCGCCTGTGGTGCCACAGACAACCAGCCCGTCGGAGCCGTGCTCGATCAGGTAGGTGGCCATCTTGCGGGCGGCTGCGATGTCGAGGGATCCATCGGGATCGAACGGCGTCACCATCGCCGTTATCACTTCACCGAATCTTGGCCTGGTGCTCATCTCTGTCCTATCTCTCGCTCATTCCCTATGGAGGTTACCGTCCTACGCTCGTCTGGAGCCGGACACCGGACGCTCGATCGATCTCTTGTCCGTCATAGACCTGCACCGATGCCCCTGCAACCCCTGCTGTGACGGGGACCCTGATCGAGAACCTGATCTCGATGGACTCGCCTTGTGGCAAGCGGGGAGCACCGTCGATCTCTCGGAAGGTGAAGACGACCGCATCCGTGGACACTCCACTCGGTTCGGGTTGGATCGAGACGATCGAGGGGTTCGTCTCGTTGCGTCCGGGACCGATCAAGGGCAATGGCATCTCTCGAGCTCCCGGAGTGGGTGCGATGGTTGCGAAGGCAACGGCGATGGTGTTCATATCGCCTGGACCCGGATTCGAGATCGTCAGAACGGCGTCGTACACCTCGCCGGGCTCCGTCTGTTGGGGAAACTCAACCGAGACCTGCGGTCTCCCTTTGCCGGTTTCGGTGACGCTCGGACCTCCGCCGGCGCACGCTCCGAGAAGGAAGGTGACGGCCAACGCCGCGGTTAGGTACCTCACCGATCCAGGATGTTCTCCAACCCGACAGTGAGGCCCCTCAGAGAACCAACCTTTCGGATAGCGAGCAGGACGCCGGGCATGAACGACACCCTGTCAAGGGAGTCGTGCCGTATCGAGAGAGTCTCTCCCGGTGCTCCCAGGATCACCTCTTGATGGGCAACCGAGCCGGGCACGCGCAGGGAGTGGATGCGGATCCCGTCATGATCCTCCCCCGTTGCCGCGGACCCACGGTCGTCCAGCGGCGCCCAAGGTTGGCTGCGTGCTGCATTCATGAGGGAAGCCGTTCGAAGCGAGGTTCCCGAGGGGGCATCGATCTTGCCTTCGTGATGTCGTTCGACGATCTCGGCGCGTGGGAAGTAGGGAGCGGCCTCTGCCGCGAAGCGCATCATCAAGACTGCCCCAAGAGCGAAGTTCGGAGCTACGAACAGTCCAACGTCAGCCGACTTTGCGTCTTGGTCGAGTTGGGTGAGCTGTTCGTCGCTCAATCCGGTTGCCCCGACAACCAGGTGCATGCCGGCGCCGATCGCCGCAAGGCAGTTCTCGAACACGCTTGATGGGGTCGAGAATTCGACAGCCACGTCCGCTTCGGTCCGCGCGATCCCTTTCGCACCGTCGGCCGAGGTGATCATCGCAGACAGATCCATATCTGATGCTGCTTGGATCGCACGGCACGTCTCAGCGCCCATTCGGCCGCGAGCACCGATCACGCAGACCTTTATCATCAGGCTGCGTGACGGTCGAAAGCATCTTCGTCGAACGGGCCGACCACCGTCACGGTGTGGCTGCGGGGGCCGAGGACCGTTTCGACAACCCGAGTGACGTCGTCCATGGTGAGAGCCTCAACCTTCGCGATCAGTTCGTCGATCGACATGATCTCGCCGGTGGTGAGCTGCTGCTTGCCGAGGCGGGTCATCCGGGAACCAGGATCTTCTGCTGAGAGAACCAGCGAACCTCTCAGGTGCCCCTTGGCCCGGGCGAACTCTGCCTCGGTGATACCCGAGCTCAAGATCGAATCGAACTCATCGCGCACGAGGTCCAGGACGGTGTCCGCATTCTGGGGAGTCGTGCCGACGTAGACGGAGAACGTTCCCGCATCGGCGAACATCGAGCGGTAGCTGAATACCGAGTACGCAAGTCCCCGCTTCTCGCGGATCTCCTGGAACAACCTCGACGACATCCCGCCGCCCAAGATCGTGTCCAGAAGAGCAAGGGCGTGACGGTCCTCGTGGCCCCGATGCAGAGCCGGCATACCGAGGATCATGTGGGCTTGCTCGGTAGGGCGCTTGTGCACGCGCACCCCGGTCGTTCCCGTCGGAGCTTCGTCCGCGCGCAGGGTCCTGCGGCCGAAGGACTCAGAGAACACCTGACCGACGGTCTCCACCAGCCATTCGTGATCGACGTTGCCGGCCGCCGCGACGACGCAATTGGATGGCGAATATCTCTCGTGCCAGTACCCGGCGATCTCATCACGCTCGACCACGGAGATGGTCGAGTTGAACCCAAGCACCGGACGACCCAGGGGGTGCTCTTGCCACATCGACCTGTAAAAAAGATCGTGAACGAGTTCATCCGGAGCATCCTCGTGCATCGCGATCTCTTCCAGGATCACCTTTCGCTCCGACTCCAGCTCGGAAGGGTCGATCAACGATTCGGTGATCATCTCCGACAGCACGTCGACCGCCATCGGCAGATCCTGATCGAGCACCCGGGAGTAATAACAGGTGTACTCCTTGCCCGTGAAAGCATTCACGTCCCCGCCCACGGCATCGAATGCATCCGCTATGTCTTTGGCCGATCTGGATGGGGTTCCCTTGAACAAGAGGTGCTCGAGGAAGTGCGACGTTCCCGCCAGGTTGTCTGGCTCGTCACGCGAGCCGACGTCGAACCAGAACCCACACGACACCGAGCGCACCTCCGCCATCTTCTCGGTGACGATGGTCACGCCGGAGTCGAGTGTGGTCCTTTCGAAACGGTTACCTAGAAGCACTTACTTAGAAGTCCTGCCTCGGTGCACGCTCGCGACGAGATCCGCCACGGTCACCACCCCGACCACCTCGGTCGCCGCCGCGGTCACGTCCGCCGCGGCCCCCACGATCTCCACCACGGTCGCGGCTTCCGCCGCCCTTAGCCATCTCTCGCGCTTCCTCGATCGTCTTGCCGCCTTCAACCTGTCGCTCTAACCATGCAACGGGGGTGAGAGAGATGCGGCCCTGTCGATCGACGTCTGTTACCTCGACCTCGATGGCATCGCCAGCATTCACGGCGTCCTCAACACGCTCGATCCGGCCTTCACCCAGCTTGCTGATGTGAACGAGCCCATCTCGGTTGGGGGCGATGTTGACGAACGCTCCGAAGGTCGTGGTCTTGACCACGGTCCCCAATGTGCGCTCGCCAACTTCCGGCATGCGGGGGTTGGCGGTTTCTTCGATCATCTGACGAGCCCGCTCGGCCGATGCTTGGTCGGTCGACCCGATGCGGATCGTGCCGTCATCGTCGATGTCGATCTCGACGCCAGTCTCTTGCGTGATCATGTTGATGTTCTTGCCCTTGGGTCCGATGACCTCACCGATCTTGTCCACCGGGACCTTGGTCGAGATAACCCGCGGGGCGTGCTCTGCAACATCCGCCCTGGGCTGCGGCAGAGCCTCGTTCATGATGCCCAAGATGTGAAGGCGAGCCTTCTTAGCCGCCATCAGAGCTTCACGCAGGACGTCGGCCGGAACCCCCGAAATCTTGGTATCGAGCTGGAGTGCGGTCACGACTTCGTCCGTTCCTGCGACCTTGAAATCCATGTCACCGAAAGCATCTTCGTCACCAAGGATGTCGGTGAGCGGCACGTACTTGTCCCCTTCAGCGATCAAGCCCATGGCGACACCACTGACGTGTTTGCCGCCGCGCATAGGCACACCGGCATCCATCAAAGCAAGCGAGGAACCACAAACGGAAGCCATCGACGTGGAACCGTTCGAACTCATTATCTCCGTCACGACGCGCAAGGCGTAGGGGAAGTCCTCGGGGTTGGGAACCACCGGCAAGATCGCCTTCTCGGCGAGGGCACCGTGACCGATCTCGCGGCGCTTGGGTCCTCGCATGAACCCGGCCTCACCAGTGGAGTACGGGGGGAAGTTGTAGTGGTGCATGTAACGCTTGCGATCCTCGAGGGACAGGTCGTCGATCATCTGTTCCATCCGTTGCATGCCGAGGGTCACCACGGTCAGCGCCTGGGTCTCGCCACGGGTGAAAACGGCAGAGCCGTGAACCCGGGGAAGAACCGAAGTCTCGATCCAGATGGGGCGAACCTGGTCGGTCGGGCGGCCGTCGAGCCGCTTGTTCTCTTCGATGATGCGCTTGCGCACGATCTTCTTGGTCAGTGAGCGAACCGCATTCGAGATCTGCTTGGCATCATCCGGATACTCTTCGACCAGGGCGTTCATCACTTCGGCTGAGATCTCCGAAAGAGCGGCTCGCCTTTCGGTCTTGGATGTGATCGAGGTGGCCTCGGACAACTTGGCCCCGGCCACCTGCTCGACCTTGCTCATGATCTCATCGGAGTAGTCGACGAAGATCGGGAACTCGGTCCCCTCGCCCATCGCGCTCTTCGGCTTGCCTGCGATCGCGACCAACTCGTTCTGAAGGGCGATCACTTCAGCGATATAGGCCTTGGACTCCTCGATGCCTCCCGCGAGTGTCTCCTCGTCCGGCTTGGGAGCGCCCTCTTCGATCAGCTCGAACATATGCTCGGACCCGCCGGCCTCGATCATCATGATGTCGACCTCACCGGAATCGTTCAAGCGGCCGGCGACGACGAGCTCGATGGTCGAGTCATCCTGCTCTTCGTAAGTGGGATTGGGACGCCACTGCCCGTCGATCTGGGCCATGCGAACGCAGCCGATGGGACCATCGAACGGGATGTCCGAGATCGCCAGGGCCGCCGACGCTGCGTTGACGGCGATGATGTCCATCGGGTTGGAGTTGTCCACCGCCAAGATCGTCCCCACCACGTGGACCTCGTTGCGGAAACCGTCCGGGAACGCTGGGCGCAAAGGCCTGTCGATCAGACGGCAGAGCAGGGTCGCCTTCTCAGACGCTTTGCCCTCGCGGCGGAAGAACCCGCCGGGGATCTTGCCCGCTGCGTACATCCGCTCTTCGATGTCCACCGTCAGTGGGAAGAAATCGGCATCGCCACGCGGAGCGGAAGATGTGCCGGTTGCCAGGACTGTGGTTTCACCGGTGGATGCAAGTACTGCGCCGTTAGCGAGTCCGGCAAGCCTGCCGGTCTCGAAACGGAATACGACGTCACCGATCTTTCGTTCGACGACTTTCGGTTCTGGTTTCAAACTATGCCTCCTTATAGGAACTTGCAGACGCTGAAGGCGCGCTGCGTACGTCTATAAGGAGAGAGCCAGCCGGGCCGATCATCAGTGGGAAGACCACCGACGGCATGCAACGCCGATGATGGACTTGCGACTGAGAACCGGCCTACCGAGCCGGCGCTCCCCTTCAGGTCTTACTTCTTTGGGATCGTGGGCGGCTCCTTTCCAGATCCGGATCGCTACCTGCGCAGCCCGAGCTTCGCGATCAGGTCGCGGTAGCGGTTGATGTCCTCGCGCTTTAGGTACTCGAGCAAGCGGCGGCGGCGGCCGACCATCCGAAGCAGGCCGCGGCGGGAGTGATGGTCCTTGGGATGGGTCTTGAGGTGCTCGGTAAGCTCGGCGATCTTCTTGGAGAGCAGGGCAACTTGGACCTCAGGTGAACCAGTGTCGCCGTCGCTACGAGCGTGTTCGGTGATGAGTTCGGTCTTTTGTTCCTTGAGCAGTGCCATACGCGTTTTTCACGAATCCCTTCTGGTTGAGCGCGGAACTCCCCACGGGATCGTGCAGGGGCTCCCTTGAAGATGCCGGGCGAAAGCCCGAACGGCTCCCCATGGTAGCAGAAGCGAGCTTTAGCCCCCTCTGCCGACCTCCCGTACGACCAAGGCCGTCAGCTCGGTCCGGCTACTAACCTTCAGCTTGCGAAAGACGTTCTTCATGTGGGTCTTGACGGTCTGGGGAGAAACGAACAGCCGAGAGGCGATCTGGGGGTTGGTGAGCCCTTCTGCCACCAGGAGGACGACGCGTCGTTCGCTTTCGGTTAGCAGGTCAAGGACCGCAGGAGCTTGCATGTCAGACAAGATACCGCCGTTCTGCGGTACGTACCAGCACATCTTTGCCTTTCCTGAGACCACGAGCACAGGGGGCCGCTACTACAGCAGTAGGAGCCTAGCGCATCAACCGCCGTTCTGCGCTAGACCCGCCCGTGCGGAACCCGCGAGGATGGGGTGATGGATGCAAGCTCTCCGATCCCAAGCGTGGTCTCCCTCTTCATCGGCCCCCAAGAGCAGGGCCCGGTTAGAGAGGTCGATGAGGTCGAGGCGGTGGCCGGCGCGGGGCTCGTTGGCGATCGCTATTTCAAGGGCGTCTACCCGGTCGACCGCTGGGAGCCCAAGGTCGAGATCACTCTCTTCTCCTCCGAGAAGCTCGCCGAAGCCCGGCAGAGCACCGGGATCGACATCACCCCCGAAGACATGCGCCGCAACGTGTACACCCAGGGGGTCGACCTCGATTCACTGATCGGGCGCCGCTTCACGGTCGGCGAAGTCACCCTCGAAGGGATCAAGGCCAATCCACCTTGCCGGCACCTCCAAGAGATGGCGGGCAAGAAACTGCTGGTGAAGCCCTTGATGACCGGCGGGGGCATCCGCGCCCGCATCATCGTTTCGGGAACGATCAGAGCGGGCGACCCGATAAAGGGGTAGCCGCCCGCGCCCTTTCGATGGTCCCGCGGGTGATTTTTCGGCTTACGGCTGACATCCCGCCCACCTCCGAAGTATCGTGTTGGTCATGTTGTCGCTCCGCCGTTAGACGTCGCCGTTCGGGCCGCGCGGCCCCCCGTGCTAGCGCGCCATCTCTCCCCACCTAACGAATGGAGCACCCTTGTTTGATAACGAAGTCTTAGTCAACGATGTCCCGCCCTTAGGGTCCGCCCCCAGGTCCGCGGTCATCGTCAAGGATCTGCGCAAAGAGTTCCGGAAGAAACGCAAGCTCGGCAAGCCAGCCCGGAGATCGATAGCGCTGCACGACGTCTCCTTCACGATCGCTCGAGGCGAGTGCGTCGCCATCTTGGGTCAGAACGGATCGGGAAAGTCGACCCTGATCCGGCTGCTTTCGACGTTACTGCTCAACGACGGCGGCAGTGCCACCGTCTTCGGCTACGACGTGTTCTCCGAAACCAAGCCGGTGCGCCGCTTGGTGAACCGCGTGTCGGTCGAAGCATCATTCTTCAAGAAGATGTCGGCAGGCGAGAACCTGAGCTACGCGGCACGCTTCTATGGGATGACGGCTCGTATAACCCGCAGGGAGATACCCGAGATTCTCGCCAAGGTCGGCTTCCCTGCCGATCGTCGGAACGAGGCGATGGAGAATCTCAGCCGGGGGATGCAGCAGAAGGTTGCTTTGGCGCGCGCCTTACTCACTTCGCCCGTCTTGCTGCTGCTGGACGAGCCGACCACGGGTTTGGACCCTCGCTCCAAGCTCGAGGTCCAAGATTTCATCCGCGAGGTGAGGAAGGAACACGACGCCACGATCCTTCTCTGCACGCACGATCTCGCCGAAGCCGAGGTCCTCTCCGACCGCATCGGGATCCTGGATGCCGGGCGCCTGCTGGTGCTGGAACCCGCAGAGGATCTGAAACGCCGATACAACGCGCAGACTCTGGAAGAGGCCTTCTTCGCTGCGACCGGTAAAGAGTTCGAGCACGAAGAGGAGGCAGATGTCGATGAGTAGAGCACCGGCCGCGACACTTCGGGCCGAGTTGATCGGTCTGACCGGAGTAGTCGAGCGAAACCTCTACCTCACGAAGCGCTACTTCCTATGGGAGGTCGCGTTCTTCTTCTGGACGGTCGCGAACACGTTAACCATCGTCTTCATCGCCAAAGGCGTCGAGGCGTCGGGTGGGCAGATCGATGTGAACCGCCAAGCCACCATCCTGCTGGTGGGCGGCGTCATCTGGTCCTTCCTCGGGATCATCTTCGAGATATTGACCGAAACTGTTGCTTGGGAGCGATGGGAAGGCACGATCGAGTACACGTTCATGGCCCCTCTTTCGCGCATCGTTCATCTAGGCGGGATGGGTGTTTTCGCCGTCCTGTACGGAGTCATCCGCTCGGCGTTGCTCTTCGGCGTGATCGCGTTCTTCTTCGATCTAGAGATGCCTAGTGCCGATTTCGTGTCCGCGCTCGTCGTCCTTGGGGTGGCATCGATCAGTTTCATCGGCCTGGGCATGATGACCGCCGTCCTGCCCTTGATCTCTCCCGAGAAAGGGTCGCAGCTGGGCTTCATCGGCCAGGGGATGCTGCTGGTCGTGTCCGGCATCTACTACCCGGTCGATGTGTTGCCTGCAGCGATGCAGTGGTTAGCGAAGATCTCCCCCGCGACATACGCGCTAGATGGGATACGCAACGCGATCTTGGAAGGTGACGGTCTATCCAAGATGGGTGACGAGATCCTGCCGCTGGCCATCATCGGCCTCGTCTCGATCCCAGCCGGGATGCTGGTCTTTAGATGGGGTGAGCGCTATGCCAAGCGTCACGGGAAACTCAAGCGTTCGGGTTGATCGAGGCAGCACGGCCTTGTCCAAGCTGGATCGTGCCAACGGTTGCCCGCGTGTCCTCTACGTCTTGTCGCATCTGTTCGATCAGCGACTCGACCGACTCGAAGCGCAGCTCGTCGCGCAAGCGTTTCCAGAACTCCAGACGAACCGTCTCGCCATAGATCTCGGTCGAGAAGTCGAGCAAGAAGGCCTCGATGGTGACCGGGCTCTTACCCACCTCGCCCCCGAAGGTGGGATTGACCCCCACCGAGATGGCGGCAGCTCGGCGCGCGTCACCCACACGAGCCACTCCTGCATAGACGCCTAGAGGGGGCCGGGCCAGCGACGCCTCGACCTCGAGGTTGGCGGTGGGGAAACCGAGCTCCTTTCCCCGCGCTGCCCCCCGCACCACCATGCCGTCCACGTCGTACGGGCGCCCCAACAGAACCCGTGCCAGTTCCATGTCGCCGTCACCGATGGCAGCGCGCACCCGGCTAGACGAAACGGGTGCACCTGCGACCTGTTGCAACTCGACCCCATGCACGGTGAATCCCGCTTTCTCCCCATGCTCGGCGAGCAGAGCGACGCTGCCGGCCGCCTTGTGGCCGAAACGCCAGTCATGGCCCACGTAGACGGCCCTTGCTCCAAGGTCTCGTACCAGAGTGTCCTCGATGAACTCTTCGGGAGAACGCTGCGAGAAACTCTGGTCGAAAGCGAGGATCGCCGCAACATCGATGCCCGTTTCCGACAGCAGCTCGATCTTGCGCTCGGAGCTAGAGAGCAGAGGCGGTGTCTTATCGGGTCGAAGGGTCGCGGCTGGATGCCGGTCCCAGGTGAGCGCCACTGAAGTAGCAGACAGCTCGCGCGCTCTCTCTATTGATCGCATGATCAGACCGCGATGCCCCAGGTGTACACCATCGAATGTCCCGATCGTTACCACGCTTCCACCATCGGGGGGTTCTAGGTGTTCGACCATCGTTCTCATCTTCCAACGACCCTTTCGGCAACCAGTCTGTTGCCCTCGGATCTGTAAACACCGAGCAGCACGCCTTCGTTGACTACCGCCGCAACCGTCCCCTTCGACAACGGCTCTTCAACGAACAAGGGCCTGCCATTAGCGACGAGCGCCGCCATCTCCGCATCGATATCCAGTCTCGGCAACTCGTGGACCACGTCCACCAGCGGTCGCAAGGTCTCTTCGGACACATCATCGATCGCGATGGCTTCGTCGAGCGTGAACCCCGCCGCCTCCGTTCGCCTCAAAGAAACCAGATGTCCTCCACAACCGAGGGCCTCTCCGAGGTCGTGGGCGAGGGTCCGTACGTAGGTCCCCCCCGAGCAACGGACATCCAACGTGGCACGGCTCGAAGTTTCGAGGTCCACATCGATCAATCGCAACTCGTAGATCGTCACGTCACGTGGCTGCCGCTCGACCTCCTGGCCCGCACGTGCCAACTCATGGAGCCGCTTGCCTCCGACCCGAACCGCCGACACCATGGGGGGGATCTGTTGGATCGGGCCACGGAATCGCTCCAACGCTTTCGTCAGATGCTCGACATCGCAGGTAACGGGCCGCTGGTACAGGACATCCCCGGAAGCGTCTTGAGTGGAAGTAGCACTTCCGAGTTGGACAACTGCCTCGTAACGCTTGGGTGAAGCTTGGGCGTAGGAAAGGAACCTCGTCGCCTTGCCGACCCCGATCAAGAGGATGCCGGTAGCGTCCGGATCCAAGGTGCCCCCGTGACCGACTCGCTTGGTGCGCAATCTCTTTCGAACCTCGTCCACCACATCGTGCGAGGTCATCCCCGAAGCCTTGTCGATAACGAGTGCACCATTCATGGCTCCAGCTCGGCCACGATCCCGGCCACGCTCTCTTCGATCGAGTCCACAGTGAAGCCGGCCGCGAGCTCGTGCCCTCCCCCGCCCCTTTCACGGGCGATCTTGCCCACCGACACCGGACCCTTGGACCGCATGCTTGCCCGGAATCTCCCATCTTCTTGTTCCTTGAAGATCGCCGCCACGTCGGCATCCCGGGTGGCCCTGATCAGTTCGATCAGCTTGTCGGTCTCCTCCATCGGCACCGAGGTCTGGCGGAGGTCCTCGAGCTTCACGAAGGAGTAGATGAAGCGTTCCTCGGGGAACAAGCGCGCTCTCGAAAGCACCAAGGCCACGAGTTGGAGGTAGCCGAACGGAGCGGTCTCGTAAACCGATCGAGCGATCTCGGTCTTGTCGACACCAAGATCGAGCAGCTCGGCTGCGATCCGCAGGGTCTCGGAGGTGGAGTTCGAATACTGGAAGCTTCCAGTGTCCGTCACGATGCCCGTGTACAGGCACGTTGCAATGTCACGGTCGAGCTCAACGCCGGCGTCCACCAACAGTCTGGTGACGAGCTCGGCGGTGGACGATGCCGTCGTGACCACGACGTTCAGATGTCCGAAGTCTTCGTTGCCGGGATGGTGATCGATGTTGATCAAGGTCCCGGCACGCATAGCAACGGGCTCGACGAGTGCCCCGAGGCGGTCCCGTGCTCCACAATCGAGCGCCAGAAAGACCGGGGCGTCGACGAGGTCGCCCGGTGCTACCAATCCGTCACCCCCAGGCAGGAAGCTGTAACCGAACGGCAGAACGGGAGCTGTGTCGTTGAAGGTCGGCTGTACCCGCTTGCCCAAGCTCCGAAGGCCTAGGGTTGCCCCTAGCAGCGAACCCAGGGCATCGCCGTCGGGGTTCACGTGGCAAGCGACGGTGATCTCGGTCGCGTTGCGCAGCACCTCGACCACGGCATCCCAGTCCTTGGCCTCATATCTCACTGTTGTTGCCCTCTTCTTGTTCGTGGATCCTCTGGAACAGCTCTTCGATGCGATTAACGTTCTCCATGACGTTGTCTTCCATGAAGCGGAGCTCGGGAGTGACCCGGGCATGCATCTGCTGACCAAGGATCTTGCGCAGATGAGGGGCTGCGCTCGTAAGGCCGGCGAACGTGGCAGCCTTCTCCTCATCGGTGCCCATCACGGTTAGATAGACGTTCGCATAGCTGAGATCGGCAGACATGCGAACGGTCGTGATGGTCACGAACCCGATGCGTGGGTCCTTCAGGCGGCCGACCTCTTCACCTAGAACGAGCTTCGCCAGTTTCTGCAGCTTCTCGAGCCGTTGACTCATATGTCCTCCGATGAGACGACATCGATGCTGCGATCGATGATCTCGGCCCCCTCTAGCGCGAAGCGTCCCAGCGAGCGTTCGATCTCTTGGAGAACCTCGCTGCAATGCTGCTTCGAGTCGGAGACACACGAAACGCCGAGCACGGCGCGCTGCCAGAGATCTTGGTGACCCACTTCGGCGATCGCAGCGCCCGCGAACTTCTTCTGAGTGGTTGAGATCATCGACCTGAGCACTTGCCGCTTGTCCTTCAAGGATCTAGAGGCGGGTATGAAGACCTCGAACCGTGCGATCCCTATGAACATGGGCCGCTAGCGCTGGACCTCTTGCAGCTCAAAGACCTGGATGATGTCGCCGTTCTTGACGTCCTGGTAGTTGTCGAGTCCGATACCGCACTCGTATCCGGCGGCAACTTCCCGCACGTCGTCCTTGAATCGGCGTAGCGACCCCACGGTGGTTTCGTAGATGACCGTCCCGTCCCGCACCAATCTCGCCGTTGCGTTTCGGCGGATGACTCCGTCCAGCACCATGCAGCCGGCCACCTGGCCGAGGCGTGGGACGCGGAATGTCTCGCGCACCTCTGCTTGACCCAGCGCGATTTCCTTGTACTCGGGCCCAAGCAAGCCCTTGGCCGCGTTCTCGATGTCCTGCACCGCTTGATAGATCACACGGTAGGTTCGGATGTCGACGCCTTCCTCTTCGGCAAGAGGACGGGCTTGCGCGTTGGGCACAACGTTGAATCCGATCACGAGAGCATTGCTCGCCTTCGCGAGCGTCACGTCGTTCTCGGTGATCCCACCGACACCCTTACGGATGATGTTGATCCGTACGAGCTCCTGGTCCATCTTGGCGAACTGATCGGCGAGTGCCTCGATCGAGCCCTGGGTGTCTGCCTTCAAGAGGAGGTTCAACTCGGGGATGTCTTCACCGCTGGTCTCGGCCAGCAGGTTCTGCAGCGTCAAAGGACGCTGGGTCACGAGCTCGGCCTCACGACGCCGGGTTACGCGTTCTCCAGCGAGTGAGCGAGCGTCTTTCTCGTCATCCAACGAGCGGAACTCGTCGCCTGCTTCGGGAACCGACTGCCACCCCAGAACGAGCACCGGTTGACCCGGCACCGCCTGTTCAACGGTGTCGCCTCGATCGTCGAGCATCGCCCGCACTCGTCCCCAAGCCGTGCCTGCCACCAAAGAGTCGCCCGAGCGCAATGTCCCGCGATGCACGAGCACGGTGGCAACGGGGCCTCGTCCCTTGTCGAGGTGTGCCTCGATAACGATCCCGCGAGCGTTCGTTTCGGGGTTGGCTTGCAGTTCGAGCTCGACGTCTGCAGTCAGAAGGATGACCTCGAGAAGATCGTCGAGATTCGTCCGCTGCTTGGCCGAAACGTCCACGAAGGCCGTTTCACCACCCCACTCCTCCGGCATCAGACCGTGGTCGGAGAGTTGCTGGCGAACCCGAACCGGGTCGGCTTCGGGCTTGTCGATCTTGTTGACTGCCACAACGATGGGAACCTCTGCCGCCTTGGCGTGATCGATCGCTTCCACGGTCTGAGGCATGACGCCGTCGTCGGCGGCTACGACCAGGACCGCGATGTCCGTAACCTTTGCCCCACGTGCACGCATCGCAGTGAAGGCCTCGTGACCGGGTGTGTCGATGAAGGTGATATCGCGATCGTTGAGGTGGACCTGGTAGGCACCGATGTGCTGGGTGATCCCACCCGCCTCGCCGCCGGCAACGTTCGTGTGCCGCAGAGCATCGAGGATCGCGGTCTTCCCGTGGTCGACGTGCCCCATCACCGTCACGACGGGAGGACGCGGCACCATGTGCCCTTGGTCTTCTTCAGCCTCATCGGCGAGGACCGCTTGGGCTTCCTCCTCCATCGGATCCACCACATTGACGTTGGCGCCGACTTCTTCGGCCACCAGCATGACGGCCTCGTCGCTCATCGATTGCGTGACGGTGACCATCTCGCCCAGGCCGATCAGCACCTTCACGATCTCATTGGGGGCTCGGTCGAGCTTGGCAGCGAAATCTTTGACGGTGATCCCCCGGTGGACCTTGATCACGTCCGGAGCTGGAGCTGCAACCGGTTCGGGGGCCGGGGCGGGCGTGGGTTCGGGGGCCGGGACGGGCGTGGGTTCGGGAGCCGGGGAAGCCACCACTGGCTCGGGCTGGACCACGGTCTTTGGAGTCTCGGTCTTTGGAGTCTCGGTCTTGGGTGCGACGGTCTTCGGTGTTTCGGCTTTCTTGGGCGCGGGCTTCGTCTCGCTCGCAGCTTTCGGAGCGGCAGCTTTCGGAGCGGCAGCTTTCGGAGCGGCAGCTTTCGGAGCGGCAGCTTTCGGAGCGGCAGCTTTCTTGGGCGTGGCAGCCTTAGCTGGCTCCGCCTTCTTGGCTGTCGGCTTCTTGGGCTCGGCCTTCTTGGGTGCAGCCTTCTTGGGTGCAGCCTTCTTGGGTGCCGGGGCCCCAGACATCTCGTCACGCACGCGCTGGGCCACTTCGTCGCTGACCGTTGACGAGTGCGACTTGACCGCTTGGCCGATACTTTCCAGGTGGGCTAGGACCTCTTTCGAGGTCTTTCCTAGCTCCTTTGCGATCTCATGAACCCTTACGTTCGCCATGTGTTTCCCTCTCGATCAAGTCCGGGCCGGATGGCCGGCTTGAGGACCTCAGATACCTCACGGGTCGATGGATCTGCGGGCGACCCGCCCTTGAAACCCAGGCCCCAGTACCCGATCCCGTCCAGCCTCGGCCGAACACCTCGCTCGGTCGAGCCGTGGGACCGGCCGGAGCCGGTGGGGCGGAAAGGGGCAAAAATGCCCGTCCACCACCGATCCTAGCTCAGGCCTCGCTCCCCTCCGGGCTCGCCTGAGACTCGGAAGCCTCTTCTTCTTGCGCACTTTCGCTCGGCGCACTCTCCTGCTTCAACTGGGACTCGGACTTGATATCCACCCGCATCCCGGTGAGGCGAGCGGCGAGCCGTGCGTTCTGACCTTCTTTCCCGATCGCCAGCGACAGCTGGTAGTCGGGCACGATGACAAGAGCGGTCTCGCCATCGTCCTGCAAGACCACCTCTTTCACCTTCGCGGGCGAAAGAGCGTTGGCCACGAACTCCTGCTTGTCTTCGGTCCACTTGATTATGTCGATCTTCTCGCCCCGCAACTCATTCATGACCATGCGAACGCGCGAGCCCTTCGCTCCCACGCACGCCCCCACGGGATCGACGTTGCGGTCGTTGCTGTGAACTGCGATCTTGCTGCGGTGTCCCGGCTCGCGCGCGACCCCCTTGATCTCGACCACGTTGTCCAATATCTCTGGAACTTCGAGCTCAAAGAGCCGCTTGATGAGACCCGGGTGCGTGCGAGAGACAACGATCTGAGGCTCACGTGCCGTCTTGCGCACATCCACGATGTAAGCCTTCAGCCGCGCTCCGTGGTCGTAGCGTTCGTGCGGGATCTGCTCATGGGGCGGGAGCCTGGCCTCGGTCTTACCCAGGTTGAGGATCGTGTAGCGCTGATCCTTCTGTTCGACGATGCCGGTGACGATGTCGCCGACGCGGCCCTCGTACTCCCCGAAGGTGATGTCCCGCTCTGCCTCGCGCAAGCGCTGCAAGATAACCTGCTTGGCGGTCTGAGCTGCGATGCGCCCGAAATCTTGCGGCGTATCTTCCCACTCCTTGAGAACGGTGATCTCTTCGGTGTCGGGGTCGACCTCTACCTCTTGCGCGTACACAGTGACGTCACCGGTGTCCGGCTCGATCACGGCCCGAGCCGCCATCGACTCGTCCGCGTTGGTGACCTTCAGATATGCGGAGGCCAGGGCCTTCTCGATCGCTTCTACCAACGTATCGAAGGAGATCCCGCGCTCACGCTCCAGTTCGCGTAGCGAATCCATAGGGATCTTCATGTGCGCCTCACTTCCATTCGAATACCGTCCTCGCCGACTTGATCGCCTTGTAAGGCACTTCCACCTCGTCGTGTCCCACGGTGATGCGCACCGCTGACTCGGAGGCGTCGACGACTTCTCCATCTACCCGGTGACTGTTCCCGACCACTACGTCGTGCGTCTTGAGGGTCACCGGCTCCCCCACCGATCGGCGCCAGTGCTCGGGCGTCCGAAGCGGTCTCTCGACGCCCGGGGACGACACCTCGAGCGTGTACCGCCCGGCGATAGGGTCGTTCAGGTCGAGTCCACGGGATATCTCCTCGGAGACCTCGGCGACCGTATCGAGATCGATACCGCCGTCGGCGTCCACGAGGACCCGGACCGTCTGGCGTCCGGGCTGACCTCCCAACTCGATGTCCCACAGGAGCAGGCTGCGGCGTGCCACGACCGCTTCTGCGAGGTCCCTGACCTCATCCAGAACGCCCATGACTGCTCCTTTTCCAAGCCGGTTGAGGCGTTAATAAAGCCCCTCCGAGAGGGGCTCAGCTACTTCACGCCTATACCGGCAACTGCTGTGACGAAACTCCCCGCTGGCAGCGAGGCTTGACCAAGGGTACCACCGCCTGTTGATAAACGCCCCTGAGCAGCGCTTACACCGGGCCGGGCCGGGGCTTGGGGTACCCTGGCCTCCGCCCAACCCACTACTTGAGGACGTGACTGTCATGGCAAAGAAAGGACGCAAGCGCCGCTCTCGCAAAAAGAGAAAGGCTAACCACGGCAAGCGGCCCAACGCCAGCTAGCCGCTCTTAGGGCCCTCCTTTCTAGGGGGTCTGGCGCATCCCGATGTCCATGAGGGCGTTGCGGCGCCCGGCCCCCTTGAGGACCGTTACCTCTCCGCTCTGGTCCCCGCCGGCTGCCCGGATCTCCTCGGCTACGTGCTGGGCAGCCTCCAGCAACTCTTCGACCAATCTGTCGTGGGGCACCCAGCCGATCTGCTTGCCCTTGGCAAACAGCAGCCCCCGGCCCGGCCCGGCCGCGATACCGATATCGGCGTCCCTCGCCTCGCCTGGCCCGTTCACCTCGCACCCCATCACCGCGATCTGCATGGGAGGCAGATCCATGTTCTCTATCGCTGCTTCGACGCGCTGGGCCAGATCGAAAACATCCAACTCGGCGCGGCCGCACGAGGGGCATGCAACCAGGTCGAAGGTTGAGTCCCGGATACCCAATGTCTGCAGTATCTGTTTGCCGAGCTTCACCTCTTCGACCGGGTCGGCTGTGAGCGAGCACCTGATCGTGTCACCGATCCCTTCTGCGAGAAGGGTGCCGATACCGATCGCGGTCTTAACCACCCCTTGCTTCGGTGTCCCAGCTTCCGTGACACCGAGATGCAGAGGTGCATCTGTCTTGCTGGCCAGCTTCCGGTAGGCATCGATCATCTCGGGCACGTTTTGATGCTTGACCGAGATCTTGTAGTCCTTGAACCCGTGCTCTTCGAGCAAGCCGATCTCGTAGAGGGCGCTCTCAACGAGAGCATCGGCAGTGGGGCGCCCATGCTTCTCGACCAGTTTGCGATCGAGCGATCCCGCGTTGACACCGATCCGGATCGGGATCCCTCGCTCCTTGCATGCGGTGGCCACCTCTTCTATGTGTTTTGGATTGCGCATGTTGCCTGGGTTGAGCCGCAGGCCATGAACCCCAGCTTCGATCGCCATCATCGCGAGTCGAACCGAGAAATGGATGTCGGCGATGATCGGAACGCCCCCCTCGGCAGCGATCGCGGGAAGAGCCTTGGCATCCCCCTCATGCGGTACGGCCACTCGAACGATGTCGGCACCTTGTGTCGCAAGCTCATGAACCTGGATCAGCGTGGCCTGGACATCATCGGTCTTCGTCGTGGTCATCGACTGGATAGAAATGGGCGCGTCGCCACCGACCGCGACAGAGCCAACCTTCACCTGACGAGAGATCCTACGTTCGAACATCGTTGTCACCCTTGATCCATCAGAACGGCACCCGGATCGGGCGCGCCAGATCCAGATATAGAACTGCAACGAAGACGATCACGAAGAATGAGATGACCGCGGTGGCCACGGGGATCAACTTGCGGACATCAACCGCCCTGCCCGTGATCTTCTCCCACGCAAGTACGGCCAGATGGCCGCCGTCGAGCGGTGGAAGGGGAAGGAGGTTCATCAAACCGACGAACACCGTGAAACCGACGATGAGTGCAACAAGGTCAAGGGCTTGGCCGGTGGAGGCGCTTTCCGACGCTATCCGGCCGGCTCCCACGATGCCTAGTGGTCCTTCATCCACCGTGCGCTCACCTTCCCCGCCGAGGGCCTCGAAGAGCTCGCCCCCGAAGACCATGCCGAACATGTCCCCGATCCCGACGAAAGACAGTTTGGTCACCTGCCACGTCTCGGATCCGGCTCGTCCGACGGCCGAGACCGGTCCTAGGGTCTCGTACAGAGGTTGCGGTTGGATCCCCAAGAAACCCACCACCTCGGCCCCCGGAGGGGGCGTGCGCACCAGGTCTTCACCGGGCGGCGCGTACTCGATCACTTCACCATCAGAGCCGAAGATCGCCGAGCCGAGCACCGCCGTCACGTCCCGCCGCTCCCCATCGCGCTCGATCGTGAAGGTCACTTCCTCGCCGGGATGCTGCTGGATGAAACCTCTGACCTCGTCCCAGGTATCGGTGGGCGTGCCGTTCGCTGCAACGACCTTGTCGTCGGGCAAGATGCCTGCGGCAGTCGCCGGCGATTCACCGCCCGAAACCTGGGTGTCCACCACTGCTACCTGATTCGAGGGTTCGCCGGTGGGGAAACCCAAGGTCATCGCAGTGACGAAGAGGGTCAAGAACGCGACAACGAAGTGGGTCGCCGAACCGGCCACGATCACGAGCGCTCGCTGCCAGATCGGTTTGTTGGGATACGACCGCGGCTGATCCTCCAAGGGGATCTCCTCGTACGGGTTCATCCCGACGATCTTCACGAAGCCGCCAAGCGGAAGTGCCTTCACTCCGTACTCGGTCTCCCCTCGATGGATCGACCACACGGTTGGACCGAATCCGATGAAGTACTTCGTTGCCTTGAAGTTGAAGAGCTTGGCAACGAAGAAGTGCCCCGACTCATGGATCATCACGACCAAGAGGATGGCCACGATGAATATGATCAGTCCCAGATTCATCGGGTGCTCGTCTCTTCGATCAGGCCTTGCGCATGGTCTCGCGCCCAAGCGTCGCTCCGCTCGATGTCTTCGAGCTTCATCGGGTCAAGGGGCCGGTGCGCCTCGATCGTCGCTTCCACCACCCCGGTTATGTCGGTGAAGCGAAGCTCTTCCTTGAGGAAAGCATGCACCGCGACCTCGTTAGCGGCGTTCAATACGGCAGGGAATGTCGAGCCGCGGCGACCGGCCTCGTACGCAAGTTCGAGGGCCGGGAAGCGATCATTGTCGACGGCTTCGAACGTAAGCTCGGCAACGTCCTTCAGGTCGAGGCGGGCGAAGGGCTCAGGATGCTCGACCTCGAGCGCGGCCTGGATCGGGATGCGCATATCGGCCGGCCCTGCCTGGAGCACCTGCGATCCATCGATGAACTCAACGATGCCGTGAACGACGGACTGCGGATGCACGATGACATCGATCTGGTCGTAGGAGAACCCGAACAGGTGATGCGCCTCGATCACCTCCAAACCCTTGTTCATCAGGGTTGCGGAATCGACGGTGATCTTTCGTCCCATGTTCCACGTTGGATGGGCAAGGGCGTCGTCTACGGTCACATCACTAAGATCGGTTCGCGTTCTGAAAGGTCCGCCTGAAGCCGTGACAACTATGCGTTTAACCGAGTTCGGGTCAACTGGATCCAAGATCTGAGAGAGTGCCGCGTGCTCGGAATCCACGGCCGCGATCCGTCCACCGGACCGCTGCATCGTGTCGAGACACAGCTCACCCGCGGCGACAAGGCTCTCTTTGTTGGCGAGGGCGAGCGTCTTGCCCTCTTCGAGCGCCGCCAGAGACGCTCGCAACCCTGCGGCACCGACCACCGCGTTAACCACGATGTCGGCGTCGGCCCGTCTTGCCACTGCTACGGCTGCATCCACCCCAAGGCCGATGTCTGAAACGCCAAGGTCGTCGGCCTGCTTCTCGAGACCGGCGCGATCGGAACCAGCTACAAGCGCCACGACGCGAAGCTCATCGGGATGAGCTTGGATCACTTCGATGGTCTGGCGGCCGATCGATCCGGTGCTGCCGAGGATCGCTATCGACCTAGGGGTGGTGGTCACGGGACAATCCTCCCACGGTGACCCGGCTACGAGGTGTGCAGGTTGTGGAGAAAGCGTTGAGGTCAGGAGATAGCCAAGCGCAGATACAGACAGGCCGCCGGGGCGCAGAAGATGATGGCATCAAGCCTGTCCAGGAAGCCACCGTGGCCCGGCAACAAACCCGACGAGTCTTTGATCCCGATCTCGCGTTTGGCCATCGATTCGACGAGATCCCCAACCGGCGCAAGCAGTCCGGCGATACCGCCCAGAGCGAGACCATTCGTTACGCCGAGCGCGTCGACGAAGTACCCGAATGCCATGCCGCCCAGCAATGAGACGACCATCCCACCGGCGAATCCCTCCCAAGATTTCGCAGGCGAAAGGGAAGGCGCCATCTTGTGTTTACCGAACCGGGTTCCCACGAAGTAGGCACCGATGTCGTCAAGCGCGGTGATGAAAACGAACGAGATCAAGAGTGAGAGTCCCGACGGTTCCATCATCAAGATGAGGACTGCGCCGGCACCGCCGCCGCCGATCCACGCGACCGATAGCAAGGTCCACGCGACATCGGTCATGGCGCTCACCCCGCGCTGGGGTCTCAGGGCAAGCACGAAAGCACCCACTAGTGCCCCCGCCAGCACGGCCGACAGCAGGCGCGGCTCCTCGAGATACGCGGTCACGAGCATCCCGAGTCCACAGAGGATCGCGAAGGGCACGACAGGCCGGTGGTGCGTCTTGATCAGAGCATCGAGCAGCTCGTATTGGGCCAAGAGAACGACCACGACCACAAGCACGAAGAAGGGAGTCGTTCCAGCCAACGCGGTGCCGATGATCAGCAGTATGAGAGCCACACCGGTCATCACCGCGGTGCGCAGCGACCGTCCCGAAGGTGGGGTTTCGGGGGCCGGAGGAACGGCTACCTGGTTATCCGCCATCCGGCGAGCTCCCTCCGCCACTTATACCTCGGAGAGTTCCGCTTCCTTGCGCTTGAGGTTCTCGTCTACCTCTGCGACGTACCGGTCGGTCAGCTTCTGCAGTTCACCCTCAGCTCCGCGCTCTTCGTCTTCTGACATCAGACCGTCCTTCTTCATACGCTCGAGCTCTTGCTTGGCATGACGGCGGACGCCTCGAACCGCGACGCGGCCCTCTTCCGCCCTGCTGTGGGCCACCTTCTTGAGCTCGTTGCGGCGGTCCTCGGTGAGATCGGGGAACGCTAAGCGGATCACCTGACCGTCGTTGTTAGGCGTGATGCCGAGGTCCGAGCCCAGGATGGCCTTTTCGATCCCTGAGATGGAATTGGGGTCGTAAGGGGCGATCACCATCAAGCGGGGTTCGGGAACCGAGATGTTTGCAACCTGGTTGAGCGGCGTCTGGGTCCCGTAATAGTCGACCGTGATGCGGTTGAGGATCGCAGGGGTCGCCCGGCCCGAGCGGATACCGGCAAGCTCCTCCTGGTTATGGAGAACCGCTTGCTTCATCTTGTGTTCCGCTTCCTTCAGGACCTCTTGCTTGGTCTCGGCCACCGTGCCTCCTATGAGTTCGCGTCCGCGTGAACCAGGGTGCCGACATCCTCGCCTTGCAGCACACGCATCAGATTGCCGGCTTTGAGATTGAAGACCAGGATCGGCAAGCGATTATCCATGCACAACGTGATCGCGGTGGAGTCCATCACCTTGAGGCCCTGTTGCAACACCTCGAGGTAGTCGATCGTCGAATAGCGCTTCGCGTCTGGATTGAGTTCGGGGTCGGAGTCGTAGACCCCATCAACTCGCGTGCCCTTGAGGATCGCTTCCGCCCCGATCTCTAGCGCCCGCAACGCTGCAGTTGTGTCCGTCGAGAAGTAGGGGTTTCCCGTTCCCCCCGCGAAGATCACGACTCGCCCCTTCTCGAGGTGGCGCATCGCCCGTCTGCGGATATAGGGCTCGGCAAGCTCCTGCATCCAGATGGCGGTTTGGACACGGGTCTGGACGCCCTCCTTCTCGAGCGCATCTTGCATCGCTAGAGCGTTGATAACCGTGGACAGCATGCCCATGTAGTCGGCCGTAGTGCGATCCGTTCCCTGAGCCGAAGCTGACAAGCCGCGGATGATGTTGCCCCCACCGATCACCAGAGCCAGCTCGGTGCCGATGTTCTTGGCTTCTGCGATCTGGCGAGCCAACGACGCCACGATCCGAGGATCGATGCCGAAACCGGTCTGCTGGTCTGCGAACGACTCGCCGGAAAGTTTCAGCAGAACCCTTCGGAACTTGGGAGCGACATCGACCCCTTCAGCCACGGTGGTTACGCCTCCCGCTTCTCGCCCACACGGATCCGGGCGAAATTACCGATAGTGATGTTCTCACCCATCGAGCCCTTCGCTTCTTCGATGAGGTCATTGATGGTCTTGCTCTTGTCCTGGATCCACTCCTGATCCATCAAGACCCGCTCCTTGTAGAACGACTCGAGCTTGCCCTGGACGACCTTCTCGATCACATTGTCGGGCTTCCCGGAATCCTTCGCTTGCTTCGCGTAGATCTCGGATTCGGCGTCGATGATGTCCTGAGGCACTTGATCGCGGGTCTTGTAGTCCGGGTCGGAGAACGAGATGTGCATGGCGATGTCCTTGGCCAATCTCTCGAACCCCTCGGTCTTGGCCACGAAGTCGGTCTCACAGTTGAGCTCGATCATCACCCCAAGCTTGGGCGGATAGTTCGGATCCGGACGGTGCATGTAGGCGTACACGATGCCCTCGGATGCGGCTCGGCCGCTCTTCTTGGCTGCATCGGCAAGGCCCTTCTCGCGCAGGATCTTGCGGGCCGCGTCGCGGTCCCCATCTGCCTCCTCGAGAGCCTTCTTAACGTCCATCATGCCTGCGCCGGTCTCGTCGCGCAGGGCCTTTACGTCCTTAGCGGAGATGTCTGCCATCGGTTACTACCTTTCTACGTGTTGCGACAGCTGAAGCTTCGTTCAGGCGTCGGTCTTGGGTGACGGGTGCGAGAGGTCGCCTGGCTCGTCGCCCTTGGCATCGGCGACCGCTGCGTCGGACGTGGCCGCTACAGCAGCACCGGTATCCGGGGACTCGGTCGTTGCAGCCGCTTCTTCGGCCTCGAGCTGGAGCTCCCACTCGGCCTTCGGTTCTGCAGCGGCCGTCTGCAACACGTCTTCGGCAGGCTTCGCCGGAGCAGGAGCAGCAGGCTGAGGCTTCTCGCCATCGGCGGGACGCAAAGAACGGCCCTCGATCGCCGCATCGGCGATGATGCGCGTGAGCAGCGCACCAGAGCGGATCGCGTCGTCGTTGCCCGGGATGCCGAAGTCGGCGTCGTCGGGGTCCGAGTTGGTGTCGAGGATCGCGACGACGGGGATACCAAGCTTCTTGGCCTCGCGCACGGCGATCTCTTCCTTCTTGGTGTCGAGGATGAACACGGCGTCCGGCTGCTTGGTCAGGTTCTTGAGTCCGCCCAGGTTGCGGGCGAGCTTCTCGTACTGACGGGTCAGCTTGAGCTGTTCCTTCTTGGGGAAACTCGAGATCGATCCGGTTTCGATCATCTCGCCAAGCTCGTTCATGCGCTTGATGCGATCGGCCATCGTCCGGAAATTGGTGAGCATCCCACCGAGCCAGCGGAAGTTCACGTACGGCATCCCGGATCGGTCGGCCTGTTCGGCCACCGCATCCTGGAGTTGTTTCTTGGTGGCGATGAACAGCACCGTGCCACCGCCGGCGACCAGATCGCGCACGAAGCTGTACGCCTTCTCGATCCCCTGGACGGTCTGTTGCAGGTCCAGGATATAGATACCGTTGCGTTCGGTGAAGATGAAACGCTTCATCTTCGGGTTCCAACGGCGGGTCTGGTGTCCGAAGTGGACACCAGCCTCAAGCAACTGCCGCGTTGTTACGACGGGCATGACTAACCAACCTCCTCCGGTTGTTCGCCGGCCTTTAGGCAGACCGGACCCTCCGCTCGTCGACCCTGCACGCGCAGGGACCGAAGTTGACGAGCGTGCGGAATGTATGACTCTCTAAGGATAACCCGCAGCAGACGGGCCCGAAGCCCAGCCCGGAACGAGGCTAGATGTCCGACGGGGTCGTAGCCTCGGAGATCTTGCCCCGAAGCGCCAACACTGCCTTGGTATGCATCTGACAGATGCGGGACTCGGTGACTCCTAGGACCTGGCCGATCTCGGCCAGGGTGAGGCCTTCGTAGTAATAGAGCGTGATGACAACCTTCTCGCGCTCGGGGAGCCGGTTGATCGAATCCGTGAGGATGTTCTTCATCTCTTCGGACTCGAAAGCCTCCATCGGGCCTGCGGTCTTGGTGTCCTCGAGGGTTTCGACCAGTGAGAGCTTGTCGCCCTTTTCGCCGTCAACGTTCATGAGCTCATCGAGGGCGATCAAGGAGACCGTGGACAGCTGCGTGTAGATGGCGTTCAGCTCATCGATCGTGATCTCCATCTCCTCGGCGATCTCGGCGTCGGAGGGAGGACGTTTCAGCTTGTTCTCGAGGGCGGCGTAGGCCTTCTCGACCTGCCGGGCCTTGGAGCGCACGGACCTTGGCACCCAGTCGATCGCCCTGAGCTCGTCGATGATCGCCCCGCGTATCCGAGAGATCGCGTAGGTCTCGAACTTGATCCCACGCTCTTGGTCGTACTTATCGATAGCGTCGATGAGACCGAAGATGCCATAGCTGATCAGGTCCGCTTGGTCGATGTTGGCGGGAAGGCCGACCGCCACCCTGCCCGCCACGTACTTGACCAGCGGGGAGAAGTGGAGGATCAGACGGTCGCGCGCTGCTGTGTTCCCATCGGCTTTGTACTCGTTCCATGCTTCGCCGACGCTGTCGATGACATCGTCTCCGAATCCGTCCATCTCGTTGTTGACGTCAGGCACGCGGGTGGCTTCTTTCGTAGACATCCCTCAGGCGTTGCGTGGATACGTGAGTGTAGACCTGTGTCGTAGCGAGGCTGGCGTGCCCTAGAAGCTCTTGAACGACGCGCAGGTCCGCCCCACCATCGAGCAGGTGGGTGGCGAAAGAATGCCGCAGAGTGTGCGGACCCACGGGTACCTCGCCCTCGGCCCTCATGTACTTCTCCAGCATGGACCTGACCGAGCGCGGTCCGATCCTGTTGCCCCTAGCCCCGAGAAATACGGCTGGAGTGGAGGTGCCATTCACCAACCCTGGGCGAGCTTCGCCTAAGTACCGCTCGAGACAAGAAACAGCAGGGGTCGAGAGAGGCACCCTTCTCTGCTTTCGACCCTTGCCCATCACTGTCATGGCACCAGCTCGGAGATCGAGATCGTCGATGTCCAACCCACAAAGCTCCGAAACGCGGATCCCCGACCCGTAGAGCACCTCAAGGATCGCCCTATCGCGGACCCCCAATGGATCGTCTTGGGGTGGCAGTTCGATCAAGGCAGCAACCTTGGGGGCCCTTAGCACCTTGGGCAACGGCTTATCCAACTTCGGAACCTCGAGGTCGATGGCCGGGTCGGCTTCGATCACCTCATGGAGTACCGCCCACCTGAGCATCGAGCGCAGGGCGCTGACCTTGCGAGCGATCGTTCGGCGGGCGTAGTGCTGCTCACCCAAGAACGAGACGTAGCGGCGCAGCGTGCGCCGGTCTATCGAGTCCGCGGTCCGGATATGACGACGCCCGGCCCAGGAGATGAAGAGATCGAGATCACTTGCATATGCGGCGAGCGTGTGCGACGACATGTTCCTTTCCGCGCTACAGGAGCGCAGGAAGTCGCTCGCAAGTGCCTCGATGCTGGTGGATCCCGCCATCCCAACCTCAGTCTCGTAGATGCCCCATTCAGCCGTGCCAGTTCAAAGGATGAAGTGCCGCAAATACAGTGTCAACGACACCCGGCTCTTGTCAGTTGTTGGTGGCAGCCGAGAATCCGTGCCAGAAACTGCCGGCGGGCGCCTCGGCCTTCACTGCGCGATGGGCCAGCATCCAGGCTCCAAGCTTCGGAGCCGGCAGGGGGCGGCTGATTCCGAAACCTTGAGCCACATCGCATCCCATGGCTTTGAGAGCGGCACAAAGTTCGTCTGTTTCAACTCCTTCGGCGATGACATGCATGCCCAGGTTGCGGCCAAGATCGATGATGGAGCGCACGATGATGGCGTCATTCTCATCGACCTGCATACCCAACACGAAGGACTTGTCGATCTTGAGGGCGTCGACGGGGAGTCGCTTCAGATAGGACATGGACGAGTAGCCGGTACCGAAGTCGTCGATGGACAACCTGATCCCCATCTCGCTCAGTCTCGTTAGGAGCCCGATGGCGCGGACCGGGTCGTCCATGATCGAGCTTTCGGTTATCTCTAGCTCGAGCGAGCGCGGCGGGACGTCGTACTCGTCGAGAAGCGCCCCGATCGAGTCACAGATCTCTTCCCCACCCGTGAGAAGACGGACCGAAAGGTTCACGGCGACGTGAAGGTCCGGCTCCATGCGCCGCCACTGAGACAGTTGTTGGATCGACTTCCGCAGGACGAACATCGTGAGCGGTTTGATCAGACCGGTGTGCTCGGCTAGAGGGATGAACTCGTTGGGAGGCACCAGACCCTTTCGTGGGTGGTCCCAGCGAACGAGTGCTTCCACGCCCACGACATCTCCGCTGGTAAGAGAGACCTTGGGCTGGAAGAACACCACGAGCTGCTCGGTATCGATCGCTTCGCGCAGTTCGCTGACCAGAGCCAGACGGCTTGGGCTGTATTGGTCTCGATCTGCGCCGTAGACCTCGAAACCGGAGTGAGCCCCCTTGGCCAGATACATCGCTACGTCTGCTCGTTGCATCAAGCCGTCAGCATCTCGGGCGTGCAACGGATAGACGGTCACACCGATCGATCCGAAGACATCCAAGGTCGCCCCCGCAAGTCTGATCGGTTCCTTCATCTTCTCGAGGATCAGCTTCGCTTGTTCGGTTGCCCGTGCGATGTCATCAAGCCCGGTAAGCAAGATAGCGAACTCGTCCCCGCCGACACGGGCCAACGACGCCCCCTCAGGCAACAGCGCCGCTAGGCGCTTGCCCACTTCGACCAAAGCCTGGTCACCCACGACGTGGCCGAGCGTGTCGTTGATCTCTTTGAACCGGTCAAGGTCCATGAGCAGGACGGCGACGAGATCATCCGAGCGCTTGGCTCGATCGATCGCCAGTTTGGCCAAGTAGCCGAACGAGCTTCGGTTGAAGAGGCCGGTGAGCGGATCGTGCTTGGCGAGATACTCGTTGGCTGCAGCTTGTTCCTGAAGAGTCTCCATCAGTCTGCCCTTCTCGAGCAGCATGCTGGCGTGCGCAGCGAGCGTCTCGAGCATCTTCAGATCAGACTCGTCGAACGCGCCCACGTCACCCATCCGGTTGGCGACCAGCAACGTTCCCGAGATGCCGTCCTCGCCACGCAGGGGGGCCGCGATCGCATCGGTGAAGTTGTTCTTCTCGAAGTACTCGGCGACCTTCTCGTTGTGAAGCGGCGGTACCAAGAGGATGCCTTGACCGTCAGAAGCCACCCGGGCCCAGATCCCTTCGGTGGCATCGAGTAGGGCACGGTCGTTACGGAGGTCGTCTCCGGGGCCGAGGATCGTGCGGTCCGCTTCGCCGGGACTCTGGGGAGTGAAGACGATGATCTCGGCGATCTCTGCCTGAAGCATGTCGCGGGCTTGCGCGAGCAGTGCTTCGACCACCGACTGCCGGCCGAGCGAGCTTTGAAGCACGCGCGTCGAGTCATAGAGACGTTCCAGACTTTGGTGCTTCGAGCGTTGGTGAACATAGGCGCGATAGGCCAGGAACAACAACACCGCTGGGAAGGTCAGCAGCCAACCAGCCTTCACCTTCGACCATAGGATCACCGCAGTGGTCAATCCGAGGGACGTGTTGGTGAAAGAGGCGATGCTTCCAACCCCAACGAGCTGGCCCAAGGTGTGCAAGCGGCCTTCAGCAAGTGACATCGCGGTGGTTATGACCAAGCTCGAGAAAACATCCGTGAGCAGGGTCGCAGCGAAGATCGCTGCCAGCCCGCGTATGCCGATCGGATCGCCCGTGCCGAGGATCGTGTAGAAGACCAGTGCTGCGAGCGCTGCTTGCAAAGCGAAATGACAAAGGTTGAAGACCAACTTCAGAAGACGCTGGCGACGGTGAGCGATCAAGGCGACGCCCGCACCGATCACGTAGGAAACGATCATCCAATGAGGGGCAACGAAGTACAGCCCCAATACCAACGGAACCTCACTGAGGCTCGCCGAGAAGACCTGACGCTTGAGCTGGATGTGCACCACCGCGACCTCAGAGAGGAAGAAGAGAACCGTCAAGATCCACCACGGGATCTCGAACGGCCTGTTAGCCAAAACCCGGCTCTCCAGAGGTCCCGTTGCGATCAGGAATGCGGCGAGACCAAGGAAGGCGGCAAAGACCCAGATGCGCGCGTCGGCGGGGACCGAAGCTTTCGGTCTGTTGCTGACCCTCGATGTCATCACCATCTCCGCAGGCTCCTTAGAGCCACACGCGCGACGACACGCTCAAAGCGTCGCGCAGCCAGAGAGTGAAAGGACCATGATGGGTGCCCGACAGCCTTGCCCAGCTTTGCTGGCTAAGCCTCACGGTCGCCAAGTAAGCGGCCATCTCCCATTCCTCCCAATCTCACCCAGAAATCGGCGCGGTTAGCGCCTGAAGCAACAATCGGCGTGGAAGGGCTCGCTATGTATCCACCCCTAGGCGGAAAGCGTTGGGACTAAAGAGACTAGTTCGCGAAAAGAACGCCCCGGTATGGGGGATTTTCCCTAGGGGTCGCCAGCGTTGCCGCGCGTCCCCGGACCCCTATCGGAGGTTGGCATGGTGAGCCAGCAGCGCGTGGGGGTCACTACCCTCTCTCACCGATGGGTTCACATGAACCAAGGCACTATCGAGTTTCGGCACGTCGTGCAGAAGGGTGTGGTGGGCTTTCACCGCGATCTCGTGTGCCGCTTCGACGCTAAGCGCCGCATCTACCTCGACTTCGACCTCGGCCCGCATGCGGTGCCCGATCCATCTCACGCGAACGTCATCGACCTCTTTCACCCCGTCGATATCCGCAACGCATCGCTCGATCTTCGTCACGATCTCGGGGGATACTGCATCCATCAGACGGTAGTAGATGTCGCGCGCCGCATTTCCCAGGACAACCAGGATCGCTACGGTAACCAGTAAACCGGCCAGTGCATCTCCGCGCTCGAACCCAAGAGCCACTCCGATAGCGCCCCCCAGCACAGCCAGCGAGGTCAGGCCGTCGGTACGGGCATGAAGTCCGTCCGCAACCAGAGCGGCTGAGCCGATCTCACGCCCCACGCGGATCCTGTAGAGGGCAACCAGCTCGTTACCGAGAAAGCCGATGATCGAGGCGGCGATCACAAGACCCAGATTGCTCAGAGGTTGGGGGTCGAACAGACGCTCTATGGATTCGTAGCCCGCGATCCCGGCTGAGATCGCGATGGCGAGCACGATGAAGATGCCGGCCACGTCTTCAGCGCGCCCGTAGCCGTAGGTGTAGCGGTTCGTTCGAGGACGCCTCCCAAGAGAGAAGGCGATCCACAGCGGGATAGCGGTCAGAGCGTCGGCGAAGTTGTGGATGGTGTCACTCAGCAGCGCTACCGACCCGCTAATGACCACGACCACCATCTGGAGACTCGCCGTGATACTCAGAACGATGAGCGAGATCTTCAGCGCCCGGATCCCTTTCGCGCTCGACTCGAGTGCACTGTCGACCTTGTCGGAGGCATCGTGGGAGTGGCCCAGGTTGAGGAAGTGCATCAAACGAGCCAGACGGCCACGACCCTTCGCCGCGTGGGCATGATCATGAGGATGATCGTGGTCCTCCACGCCGTGCGGGTGCTCGTCTCGGCTGTTCGTCATCGTTCCTGCTCCGTAACCAGTCCCAGGCCCCAGAAGTGTCATCCCGGCCCACTTTCCAGTACGGCAGGCGACCATCGAACGGACCACTAGATACCGCCGGACACCACTCGCATAGCGTCGGATACGCTCATCTGAGCGAGTAGCTACGGTAGCAGAGCGATGTCGGTCCCCTCCCATCTCACCCAGAAAAAGGTCTCGTGATGCGTCCTGCCCGAACGTTCCCCAGGAACAAGGACACCCTTCTAGCTGGACATCGGGGCACAGCCGCTGAATCATGGACCAAGGAAACATCAGGTGAGGAGGAGACCATGACGGCGATGTTCTGTCCCAACTGCCGGCTCAAGCAGCCCACGGCACACCGATACTGTGCCCGCTGCGGTACCGACCTGCCCTCACAGCTAGTTGCGGCACGCCCCAAAACGGCTCGATTCTTTGCTGGGGTGAAGATCGCCGCTCAGGATCCCACCGGTGGGTATCTCCGCGTCTCTCATTACAGCGGCACGGAGCGGCTCGAAGAAGCAGGCTCTTCGATCGACGTTGCCACGGAACACGTTCGTTTCAGTATGTGGGTAAACGACCGGGCCACCTGCGTCATCTCGCTGCCCGCTTCGGAGGCAAGAGCGCTCAGTGAGTTCCTACGGGAAGAGTTCGCGAGTCATCCCGAGTCCCTAACAGCCGAGCCCATCTAAGACCAGGTCTGTCGCGGGCCTAGCTGCACATGATCTGGGTGGCCGGAGCGCTGTTCGGGATTCAGATCCTGGTACTCGTCTGGGGGTGGCGAGCGATCGACGACGACCAAAGGATGTCGTTCTCGATAGGCGTGCCGCCATCGATCCAAGGAACCACCAGCAAGAGAACAGGGCTCATGCTCAGGAGCCTTGTCGCCTTCTTTCTCATAGGAGGGTCGCTATGGGCTCACATGCAAGGTGACTCGATCGTTGTCTTGGTCGGCGCTCTGCTACTCGCGTTCTTCTCGATGCTCGACGCGCTAACCATCCGCAGAATGACCAGAAACGATCAGCACGGGGCCGCCTAGGCAGGTGGAGACGCGACGCGGCGTGGCGAAGTGTCCGGTATGACCAACTCATCCTCCGCTGCAATCAGCGCATGACGAGTTGGGCCTCGCCGCGGGCGATCAACATGTTGTACGACGAAGTCGCACACATGCTCTACATCCCTGATCCGAACCAGCCCACTGTGTGTCATGGCAGGGGATCAATCTTATTGCGATGTGGGGCCACCGACGGCTGTCGGGAGATGGCAGCACGGATGCGGGCTCCTGAGGTTGATAGGGCGTAGCCGGCGGCGGTGCGTACGGCCCAGCCGCGCACTTCGAGACGAGCGAGCGTGAGCGCAAGCTGACCTGCCTCCATCGTGCCTGCTCGAAGCAGAGCATCGCTGGTGCTGGGAGAGTCATCGAGTAGATCGAGAACCGCGAGTTCATCCTGCTCGACCTGCGGCGCTTCATCGGATCGCGACCAGACCATAGACGGCGCTAGGTCGTCACAGATGTCCTTGAAGCTGGTCACGAGTTGGGCCTCGCCGCGGGCGATCAACATGTTGGGTCCTTGCGACATGGGGTTGCGCAAGCTTCCAGGCACGGCGTAGATGTTGCGGTTGTTCTCCAGCGCGCGGCGAGCGGTGATCAGGGCGCCGCTGCGATAGCTGCCCTCGACCACGATGACACCGACCGCGAGACCGGCCACGATCCTGTTTCGTTGAGGAAACGTGAACTTGGTCGGCTGGACACCCTCCTCGTACTCGGTGAGGAGGCACCCACCCTCGACGATGCGGTCGCGAAGTTTCAGGTTGGGCCTGGGATAGAGGACATCGAGCCCACAACCGAGGACCGCGACGGTTGCTCCCCCGGCATCGAGAGCCGCTTGATGCGCGACGGCATCGATGCCGACCGCCAGGCCCGACACGATCGTGAAGCCTCCCTGCGCGAGACCGCGGGCGAGGCTCTGGGCGATCTCGACCCCTGCGATGGTCGGCCGCCGCGTGCCGACGATCGCGATCATCGGTCTTGATGTGTCCAGCGGTCGTCCCACTGCGAACAGCCGCTTGGGGGCACCTGCGATCTCGTCGAGGGCACCCGGCCATTCGGGGTGTCCCGGTTCCAGCGTCCTTGATACAACGGTGTTCATACCAACACCTCCTCAGTGACCGAGGTACGAAAGCCGATCGCCCGGCCCAGGTGATCGTCGGAAACCACGTCGGACCCATCGAGGTCAGCAACAGTTCTAGCCACCCGCATCAACCGATCCAGACCGCGCCCCGACAACCGCAACAGGTCGATAGCACTGCCCAAGAACACGTTCGCCGTAGCCGACAGATGCATGTGCATCTCGAGGCTCGACCGAGGGACCGAGGCGTTGGTCATCACAGCCGACCCATACCGGTGCATCTGGATCGCCCGGCACATCTCGACCCGGGCACGAACCTGTTCTGAGCTCTCGCCCTCGGGTGCCCCGAGTAGTTGGGACTTGCCGACCCGGCCGACACTGATCTGCATGTCGATCCGGTCGAGCAAGGGGCCGGTCAGCTTGGCCGCGTAGCTACTGAGCTGCATCGGCGAACATCGGCAAGCGCGCTGCGGGTCGCCCAGGAAACCGCACGGACACGGGTTCATCGCGGCGATCAGCGAGAACCTGCACGGGAACCGGACGGCCCCCATGCTGCGAGCGATCACCACCACGCCGTCCTCTAACGGGGCACGCAAACTGTCGAGGATGTGGCGCGAGAAGAGCCCAACCTCGTCGAGGAACAGCACACCGTGATGCGCCAAACTGACTTCGCCCGGTCGAGGCAAGCCCGATCCCCCACCGATCAGTCCGGCCAGAGAGACATGATGATGCGGCGCACGGAAGGGCCGCTGCTCGATGAGATCGCACCCATCGGTGAGCATCCCGGACACCGATCTGATGCGCGTCACCTCGAGCGCCTCGTCGAGCGTCATCGATGGAAGGATCCCGGGCAACCTTCGAGCCAGCATCGTCTTGCCCGACCCGGGCGGCCCGAACATCAGCAGGTTGTGGCCCCCGGCGGCCGCTACTTCGAGAGCGAACTTCGCGTCGGGGTGCCCACGGACCTCGCGCAGGTCCTCGATCGGAGTACGTCTAGGCGTTGGTGGAACCTCGATCGGCCTCGGCTTCCATCCGCCCTTGAGGAAGTCGGCACACTCCTGCAGGTTGGTCACGGGCACGACTTCGACACCCTCGACCATCGCAGCCTCGGCCGCATTGATCCGGGGACAGATGACCCCGCGCAATCGAGCATGCTTAGTCGCCAGCGAGGCCGGAAGAGCACCCGGGACGGAGCGAACCGATCCATCGAGCGCCAGCTCGCCGATGATCACCCATCCCTCGAGAGAGGCGGCGGGCACCTCCTCGTTGGCACTGAGCACACCCATGGCAAGAGCGAGGTCGTAGTGGGTGCCTTCTTTGCGAAGAGCACCAGGGGCAAGATTGGCGATCACCCTCCGGCCCGGCCAACCGGATCCGACAGAGGTCAAAGCCGCCCGGATACGCTGCTCGGCCTCGCGAACGGGAGCGCTGGGCAAGCCGACGATCGAACAACCTGGCAGACCCGAGCCGAGCCCTACCTCGACATCGATGATGAAGGCATCGGCCCCAACCAGAGCGACCGATGCTGTCTTTGCGAGCAAGGAAACGTCCGTTCCCAGCCCCAGATGCGCGGACCCACAACCCTAGCGACGCCCTGCGTCAAAACCCACGAAGAAAGCCCGGCTCGCAGATGGAGCCGGGCTTGATCGCTCGAACCGAGCGCTTCTATTTGGGGATCGTGTAGGTGTCGAGGATGATCAGGTTGTCGGCAGGTAAGGATGCGTTGGTGATGACTGCCGCCGGTGCGGCATAGATGCTTCCGCCGAACAGACTCACCCCCGGGCCGATCTTGGAACCTGGCTTCGCTTCGAGCACCTCGAGCGGAACGGGGATGGTGATGGTTGCCGTTGCGGCATCAAAGACCCCGTGGGCCAAGCCGATCTCTTCACAAGGTCCCCCGACCGTGCAGCCGCCTACCCGCAAAAAGAAGGGCGCAGTGCCCGGGTCACGAGGAGGTGGGCAGATCGTCGGGTTGTAAGTTGGGTTGCAGACGCCCCGGGCGTATTCGGTGAAGCCACCGCTCAACTGGATGGCGCGGCCATCGACGGTGAACTCCCATGTGTAGCGAGATGACTCGGGGATCCCGCCGGTGGGAGGAAGTGCATCGAGCTTGATGATGAACTCAAGGGTCTCTTTGTCGGGAACGTTGAACGAGGCTTCCAGGAGATCTTGACCGAGCGCAGCGCTTATCGGCGCCAGGCCACAGTCAACATTGCAGCCCCAATCCCCGGCCTCGTCGACGCCGACGACGACAGGGCCCTTCGGAGCCTTCTTCTTCTTCTTGGCCTGAGCCGCCGGCGCGGCCATGAGGCCCGCGACCAGGGCGATCAGCAGCAGCGAAACGATGCTCTTGCTTCTCATCTCTAGTCCCCCTTGGGATGTCCGATAGGCGAAAGGTTCGCCATCGGCCGCCTCCTTCCCTGCTCCCCTCACGAGCAAAGGCCCGGTTCCCCGGGCTCTGAGGGTGATGCTGAGCGCCGAACCAGCTAGATGGTCAGCGGCCGGTGAAGCGGGGTTCTCGCTTCTCGAGAAAGGCGATGACCGCCTCGCGGGTGTCCTCGCTGGTGAAGATCAACGACTGGGTGTTCTGCTCGTCGGCCAACGTCTCTTCGAGGGACTGATCGGCTGCCGCATTGAGGTTGGCCTTGATGGCCTGGACCGTCCGCGGGGGCAGAGCCGCGATCCGGTGAGCGAGGTCCTTGGTGACAGCATCTACTTCCTCGGGTGTGCACAAGCGGTTGAGCAGTCCCAGAGCATCGGCTTGCTCGCCCGAGATCTCGTCCCCGAGCAACGCGAGCTCCTTGGCTTTGTTGAGCGGCAGCAGCCGCGTCAACGTCCAGGAGCCGCCGAAGTCGACGACCAGACCACGCTTCACGAAGATCTGGATGAAGCGAGCTTCGGTCGAGGCGATGATCAGATCGCAGCCCAAAGCCAGGTTCGCGCCGGCTCCTGCTGCAACACCGGTCACCTTGGCGATCGTGGGCTTCGGACAATCGATCACTGCACGCACGAGCTCGTTCATGTTGCGCATACGGTCAGAGAACTCGAACGAGGTCGAAACCATGTTGCCGGGGTCCGAAAGGTCGGCGCCGGTACAGAACGCCCCACCCGCGCCGGTCACCACCACACACCTAACTTCGTCGTCGGTTGCGACCTTGTCGAACGCGCTGCGCAGTTCGTCGAACATCTGCTTGGATATCGCGTTCTTCTTCGCGGGCCGGTTCAAGCTGAGGGTGACGACGTTGCCGGCTTGTTCCCAGAGCAAGGTTTCGTAATCGGACAACCAGGGCCTCCTAGAAAGCCGAGGGGATGTGAGTTAGCTCGCTCCCCCGGTCCGTGACGATAACCGAGACCACATCGAACCTGACCTCTACCCGGCCCGGTCTGTGCTCGGCCAGCCAGTGCGCTGCGATGCGCCGCAAGCGTGACTGCTTCGAGTAACCCACGGCCTCGGCCGGCATCCCGAAGTACGAGGTCGAGCGGGTCTTGACCTCGCAGAAGACCACGCTGCCGGGTCGCAGCGCGATGAGATCCATCTCGCCATAGGTGCAGCGGTAGTTACGGATCACGTCGTAACCCGCATCAAGATACATCCGCGCCGCGAGGTCCTCACCGGATCGGCCGAGTAGCGCCCTTTCGTGCATGAGCCCACCATACGGACGTGCTGTGACACAACCCGTCGGCCACCTCACACTTCAGGGTGTGCAGGATGTTATGGCTGGTCCGGGTAGTTGCGCGGGGGGTCGGGGATCATGTCCCGTTCGGCGAGGCGGGCGAGCTCTTCGACGTTGAGGTCACGGAAGGTCGCCACGCGCACGTGGGTGACGAAACGAGCCGGGCGGTGCATGTCCCACACCCAGGCGTCACCAAGCTCGATCTCGAACCACACCTTCGATCCAACGTTGCGCGTATCTACTTTCACGTCGTTGGCCAGGTAGAAGCGACGTTCTGTTTCCACGACGTACTTGAACATCGGGAGAACGTCCCTGTACTCCTTGTAAAGCTGGAGTTCCATCTCGGCCTCGTACTTCTCGAGGTCCTCGACGCTCATACGTTCTCCTTGGTCGGCTCGTTCGTTGGCTCTTCAAAGTCTCGCGCTACATGGGGCCGGATTACACCATCCTCGTCGGGAAATCCGTAAACCCCGAAGAAAGAGAGGCGGTGGATCGGCGAGGGCCCGAACCGTTCGAGGGCGTTCCAGTGGTGTCTGGTCCCATAGCCCGAATTGCTGGCGAAGCCATAACGGGGGTAGCGGCGGTGATAACGGGTCATGACCTGGTCCCGGTGGACCTTGGCGACGATCGAAGCGGCGGCAACCGCCCGTGAAACGGTGTCCCCTTTCTTAACCCCCAGGCTGGGGCAGGGCAGGCGTCTCAGCTTGAAGCAGTCCACGATCGCGTAGTCGGGTTCGACCTCGAGGTTGCCCAGGGCTCGGCGTAAAGCCCGCAGGTTCGCCTTCTGGAGCCCGGTCTTGTCGATGCTGGAGTGAGGGGCATGCACGATGGAAACGGCAACCGCCTTCTCGTGGATCTCGGCGGCCAGTCTCGAACGCTGCAGCTTGGTCAGCATCTTGGAGTCACGAAGACCTTCGATCTGGACATCGGGAGAAAGGATCACCGCGGCGGCGACGAGCGGCCCCGCTAGCGACCCGCGCCCGACCTCGTCGGCGCCGGCGATCCTTTCGAAGCCGGCCGAGAACAAGCGAGCCTCCATCAATCCCGAAGCGTCTTGAACCATAGGAACCACTCTAGCGAGCCACGGTGACGCAGTGATGGTGATCGAAGAAATGTCTACAGGGTGCCGATGTCGCCGGGGGGCCAGATGATGACGAAGGCTTTGCCGATGATCTTGTCTTCGGCCACAGGGCCGATCACCCTCGAATCCTCAGAGTTCCCACGGTTATCGCCCATCACGAACACCGTCCCTGCGGGAACCCGGCAGCCCTTGCCGGAAGACTCCATCTCGAGCCTGCGACAGTCGTCAGATGTCAACGCCGGGCTGCCCGCATCGCGGCCCCCCCGGATGTAGGACTCCTCGATCCGCTCGCCGTTCACTAACAAACGCCGGGGTTGCCCCGAGTACTGGATCACGTCCCCGCCGATCGCGACGACACGCTTGATGTAGTCCTCTTCGTTGCCCGTCGGCAATCCCAGTAGCTCGCGCACGAGGTTCCGAGCATCCTGGTACCACGGCAGATCCTGGGTCTGGGCACCGAAGACTTCCTTCTCGAAGACGACAACGTCTCCCCTGCTTACGTCATCGAAGAGGTACCCGACCTTCTCCACGAGGACGCGATCGCCTACCCGCAACGTGGGCAGCATCGATCCCGACGGGATGTAGAAGGCCTGAACCAGGAAGGTCTTTATGACCACGGCGATGACGAAGGCCATGATGATCAGGACGGGGATCTCGGTGATCTTGGCCACCGTCGATCGCTGCCCGAAACTCTTCTTCTTGCGCTTCTTGGGATCGGGCGGAACGGGTGCGGTGTACGACTTTCGAACCGCCGGGGAAGGAGCAGCGGCTACGGCTGAGCCGTCCTCGGAACCGCTCGGCTTCGCTTCGGTTGACGTCTCGGCGGGGCCCTCAGACGCTTCCTCGGCGGTCACGGGACTCTCGGACCAAACCGTCGTTTCGTTCGAGGACGTGCCGGGGCTGCTCTTGCTCTCGTCCGAGCTCATGTTCTCCAGACTATGTGCGGGCGGTTGCTACAGAGTGTCGAAGTCCGACGGGGGCCAGATCAACAAGAACGCTTTACCCACCACCGTGTCGACGGGAACCGGCCCGAAGGCCCGGGAGTCCTCGGAATTGCCTCGGTTGTCACCCATCACGAAGATCATCCCATCCGGCACCTCCACCGGCCCGAACGCCGACGTGACCACACCGTCGGGAAGGTAAGACTCGTCGACACGATCTCCGTTGACGAAGATGGTTCCGTCACGGCCCTCCACGACATCCCCTTCGGTTCCGATGACTCGCTTGATGTAGTCCTGCGCAGTTCCTGTCGGGAACCCGAACAGACCCCTGAAGGCGTCGCCGATCTTTTCGAAGACGGACCGATCCTCCTCGATGACATCGCCCCCGAAGTCTTTCTCGAACACGACCACGTCGCCATGATCGGGCTCGCCGAAGCGATAGCTCACCTTCTCTACCAAGACTCGGTCACCGATCAACAAAGTTGGCTCCATCGATGCCGATGGGATGTAGAACGCCTGCAGGGCGAAGGTTTTCAGGAGCAAGGCCACCACGAAAGCCACCACGATGAGAACCGGCAGCTCCTTGTAGAACGGCCGATGGGGCTTGTCGCCTTTGGACTTCTCGCTCGGTGCCGCGGGTGGTGGCGGTGGAGCACCTGCTTCTGGGCGCGCTGGGGCGACCGGGGGTGGTGGCGGTGGAGCGGCGTGAGTGTCGCTCACGCTACGCCTGGCGGCGTTCCTTGATCTTGGTGGCCTTCTTACCGACGCGGTCACGCAGGTAGTAGAGCTTGCTGCGGCGCACCGCGCCGCGGGTGACGACCTCGAGCTTGCTGATCATCGGCGAGTGAACCGGGAAGGTTCTCTCAACGCCGACCCCGAAGCTGATCTTGCGAACGGTGAAGGTTGCGGAGAGCTGGCTACCGCGGCGACGGATGACGATGCCCTCGAAGACCTGGACCCGCTCGCGCTCGCCCTCGACCACGCGTACGTGCACCTTGACGGTGTCGCCGGGGCCGAACTCGGGAACGTCGTCCTTCAGATACGGCCGTTCCACCAGGTCGGTCGGGTTCATCGCACTGCTCCTTTACCTTCGCTCAACATCTCATCCTCGTAGCCCGTACGGGATTCGAACCCGTGGTCTCCGCCTTGAGAGGGCGGCGTCCTAGGCCAACTAGACTAACGGGCCAAGTTGCAGACAGACCTTCCGGTCCACCTCCGCTGGGGCACCAGGACTCGAACCTGGACTAACGGAACCAGAATCCGTCGGGCTGCCAATTACCCCATGCCCCACTGGGCTGCGACCTCGGTCGCGTTGTGCCCCTCCAGCGGTAGCCGGGAGCCGCAAAAGGATAACAGCGTTGCGGGAGCCGCGATGGCGCGAAACCGGTCTAGGCCGCGGACCGAAGCCGGGCGACGGTCTCGTCTCGGCCCAGGATCTCGAGTGACTCGAACAAGGGTGGGCTGACCAACGTCCCGGTGACCGCAGCACGGATCGGCTGGAACGCCTTCTTGGGTTTGAGCTCCCGCTCATCGGCCAGAGCGCGCAAGGCGGCATCGATGGCGGTGGTGGTCCACTCCGAGAGCGCCTCGAGGCGGGAGGCCACCTCGTTCAGATACTCGCTCTGGCCCTCTAACGCTTTGGCCGCCTTCTCATCTGGCTCGTTGCGATCGAACAGGAACCTGACCATCGGTGGTGCTTCGTCGAGACGCTTGAGTCGCTCGACGAGCAGCGGAGTCACCGCACGGAGCTTCCCAAGACCCTCGTCGGTCCCTGCGTCCATACCTTCTCTTTCGCAGAAGGGCACAAGCCGCGCGGCGAGCTCATCTGGGTCGAGGGACTTGATGTAGTGCATGTTGACCCAGTCGAGCTTGGGGATGTCAAAGGCAGCGGGGTTCTTCCCGACCCGAACTAGCGAGAAGCTGTCGATCAATTCCTCGACCGTAAAGATGTTCGTCTTGTCATCGAGCGACCAACCGAGCAGGGCCAAGTAATTGATCATCGCCTCGGGCAGATACCCGCGGTCACGGTAGGAACGAACCGACACGTCTCCCCACCTCTTGCTTAAGGGCTTGCCTCCTTCAGCGACGATCAGTGGAAGGTGAGCGAACACCGGTGCCTCGGTGAAACCTAGGGCCTCGCGGATCAACAACTGCCGCGGGGTTGAAGCCATCAGGTCGTTGCCACGGATGATGTGGGTGATGTCCATCAGGGCATCGTCGACCGTGACCGCGAGCATGTAGGTGGGAGTCCCGTCGCTGCGCAGGATCACGACATCGGGCGTGCGGCCCATCTCGGTAGAGATGTCGCCCAGGACCTCGTCGTGAAATGTGACGGTTGCCTCTTCCGGAATGATGAATCGGACGGTGTGGGGCCGGCCTTCAGACGCGTGGGCGGTCTCCTCGGCCTCGGTGTGCCGGAAGTTCGGGCGGCGCTTCTCGGCGTCGGCCCGCTTGCGCTCGGCATCGATCTCTTCATCCGTCATGTAGCAGCGGTAAGCGAACCCTCCGGCGAGCAGCTTGTCGGCGTACTCACGATAGATGTCGAACCGTTCGCTCTGCCGGTAAGGGCCGTGGGGTCCGCCCACCTCGGGGCCTTCGTCCCAATCGATCCCTAACCAACGGAAGTCCTCAAGCACCGCTTGGAAGCTCTCCTCGGTCACCCTCTTCGCGTCGGTGTCGGCGATCCGCAGCACGAAACTGCCTGCGTGCCCACGAGCGAAGGCCCACGAGAACAGTGCGGTGCGGGCGTTGCCGACGTGGATAGACCCACTCGGGGCCGGCTCGATTCGGGTCCTAACGATCATGGCAGGCACCCTACAAGCGCCGGAGACTTGCTCAGATCGGCCATGGGCCACTGTGCGGCTGCCCAGACTACGTAGTGCCAATGGAGCCCGATAACGTCAAGAGTTAGCCGGCATGGCCCGATGACCTCCTATGGAGAAGTTTCGGCATCCGGTCCACGCTTGCCTCGGAGTCCTCGCCGCCCTGCTCGTCGTCGCGGTCGTCAACGCGCGCATCGGGTTGCCCCTCGGCGCCCTGGATGGCTTCATCGAGAAGTGGTCGTACAACGTCGTACTCCTCGGCTCGGCCATCCTGACCCTAGTCAGGGGCATCGTCTGCTCACGCGAACGCGGTCCCTGGGTGGCCCTCGGAGTGAGCATGGCACTTTGGACCTTCGGAAACATCTATTACACCGTCTTCCTCTGGGATCTCTCGTCTATCCCGGTGCCCTCGGCCAGTGACGGCTTCTGGCTCGTGTTCTACCCCGGCGCCTACATCGCGATCATGATGCTTCTCCGTTCGCGGCTGCGTGAAGCAGACAGAGCCGCATGGCTCGACGGCTTGATCGGTGCACTCGCCATAGCGACTCTCGCACTCGTCACGATCTTTCCGCCCGTGCTTGCCGCTGCGGAAGGCAACGTTCTATCTGTCGCCACCAACCTGGCCTACCCGATCGCCGACGTCGTCCTCATCTCGTTCGCGGTCATGGCGGCCACTGTGGATGGATGGAAGCTTGGGTCGACCTTCACCCACATCTGTGGGTCACTCATCGTGTTCGCGGCGGTGGACTGCATCTACATGATCCAGGTGGCCAACGATTCATGGGTGCCCGGCAATGTCTTCGAAGCCGGCTGGCCGCTCGCGATGCTGTTGATGGCGTCCGCCTCCTGGCGTCCGGCCCACTCGAAGGTCGATCAACATCGGCGGGCCGTCGCTGCTCTGGTCGTGCCCGCGATGTTCGCCGTCCTTTCGCTGGCAGCACTGGTCTACGACCACTTCGTGCGGATCCCCCTCGCGGCACTGGTCACGTCGAGCATCGCCGTCTTGATAGTCATCTTGCGAATGGCACTCACTTTTCGCTTCAACCTTCGAACCATCGCCACCACTCGACTTGAGGCCGACACCGACGAACTGACCGGCCTCGGCAATCGTCGCCGGCTGATGAACGACCTTGCACTCGAACATTCCGGCCAGAAAAGCCACGCTCTGATCCTTTTCGACCTCGATGGATTCAAGAACTACAACGACACCTTCGGGCACCCTGCCGGCGACGCCCTATTGGCGCGCTTGGGCAAGAACCTAGGGAGCTCGTTGCCACCAAGTGCTAGCGCCTACCGCATGGGTGGAGATGAGTTCTGTGTCCTAGTCGAACTACGCGATGAGGAACCCGCTCCGCTTGCGGCTTCCCTGGCGAACACGTTGAGCGACCAGGGCGAGGGATTCTGCATCACCGCCTCGTACGGATGGGCCGTTACCCCGGATGAGGAGTCCCTCAGTGAAGAGGCGCTACGCCTTGCGGACCGTCGGATGTATGAGAACAAGAACGAAGGTCGCATCCCAGCACTGCACCAGTCATCCAAGGTCCTCATGCAGGCTTTGAAAGAGCGCGACCCTATCCTTGACACCCATGTTCACGACGTGGCCGAGCTGGCGCGCGGCGTAGCGAGGCGGCTTGGTCTCACAGACCCCGAGATCCAGCAACTTGAATTCGCTGCTGAGCTTCACGACATCGGGAAGGTCGCCATCCCCGATGCCATCTTGAGCAAGCCGGCTCCCCTGACCGAAGAAGAATGGGAGTTCATGCGCCAACACACGATCGTCGGACAACGGATCCTCATGGCGGCCCCCGCTTTAGAAGCAGTTGGGGCGATCGTGCGGTCAAGTCACGAACGTTGGGATGGGCGTGGTTACCCGGACGGGCTTGCGGCGCATCAGATCCCGCTCGGCTCACGCATCGTCTTTGTCTGCGATGCTTTCGATGCCATGGTCACAGATCGTCCCTACAAAGCCGGAATGACACAGCAGGAAGCTCTCGAAGAACTAGAGCGCAACGCTGGCGCCCAGTTCGACCCCATCGTCGTAAAGGCTTTCATCGCCGAGATACGCGAGCGGGAAGCCACGCAGCGCGCCACCGCCTGAACAGTCGGGCTAGCTGCTTACGAAATCGAGCCAGTCGTAGTACTTCTCGTCTTCGCCTCTGACGATGGCGAAGTACTTGGATTGGATCTCCTGCGTTACCGGACCGGGGGGGCCGATGACACGGCCATCGATCTCGCGCACGGGGGTTACTTCTGCTGCCGTGCCGCAACAGAAGATCTCGTCGGCCAGGTATAGGTCACTGCGTTGGATCTGCATCTCTGTCACGGGGTTGCCCAGATCCGCTGCGATGCGCGCAACGGTGTTACGAGTGATGCCCCCGAGGGATCCCGCGGCGAGTGGCGGGGTGAAGATCTCGCCGTCCCGGACCACGAAGATGTTCTCGCCGGTCGCTTCCGCGACGAAACCTTGGGAGTTCAACATGATGGCCTCGTCGAAACCCTTGTGCACCGCTTCCTGCTTGGCGGCGACGGAGTTGATGTAGGCACCCGTCACCTTGGCTGCTGGCGGGATGATGTTTGGGTCGTGGCGACGCCACGACGAGATCGTCATGCGAACACCGTTGGCCAACGCCTCTTCACCTAGGTACGCTCCCCACGACCACACCGCGATCGTCACATCGACCGGGTTCGCCTCCGGATTGACACCGACCTCGCCGTAGCCACGGAACGCTATCGGGCGCACGTAGCAACTCTTCAGCTTGTTGACCTTGATCAGCTCATGGGTCGCGGCGATCATCTCGTCGACGGAGAAGGGGATCTCCATCATGAAGATCTTGCCCGAACGCTCCAGACGTTCGAGGTGTTCGCGCAGACGGAACACGGCCGGTCCCTGGGAGGTCTCGTAGCAACGGATGCCCTCGAATACACCGGTTCCATAGTGCAGCGCGTGCGACAGAACGTGAACGGTGGCGTTCTCCCAGTCCACCAGTTCGCCGTTCATCCAAACCTTTTCGACAGGCTGAACCGGCATCGTTTCCCTTTCTCGGTGCTACTCCCCCAACACGATCAACTTGGCGTCACGCAGATCGGCCTGTGCGGTGATCTGTTCCAGTACATCGTCGGGCATCTGCGTGTCCACCGCCAGGGCCATGACGGCCTCTCCCCCTTCAGACACCCGTGCAACCTCCATGTGGGCGATATTGATCCCCGCTTGGCCAAGGAAGGTGCCGACGATCCCGACGATACCGGGCCGGTCTGAGTAACGCAGGAACACCATGTGCGGATGGAACGCCATGTCCAGGTCGTACCCGTACACGCGCACGAGCCGCTCGTTGTCTCGCTTGCCGACCAGGGTTGCTCCAACGGTGACCGTTTCATTCTTGGTGGTGGCATGGACCTCGACGAGGTTCACGTAGTCGTGCGACTCCGATGACTTCGACTCCTCGACGGAGATCCCGCGTTCCTTTGCCATCAGTGGAGCGTTCACGTAAGTAACGGGTTCGTGCACCACGGCCGAGAATGAGCCCTTGAGCCCGGCCAGTGTCAGGGCGCGGGTGTCGTGTTCGGCGATGCCGCCGTGGTACTCGAAGCGGAGACTCTCGATCCCGCCTCCCGCCAGCGCCACCGCCAAACGGCCGAGTCGCTCGGCGAGCCGCAGATAGGGTCGCACCGCCTCGGGGATATCGGTACCGACATCGAGGTTCACGGCGTAAGGGACGAACTCCCCGCGCAACGCAAGCAGGATCTGCTCGGCGATTGCCAGTCCGGCCTTGTCTTGCGCCTCGGCCGTCGATGCACCGAGATGTGGCGTCACGACCACACCGGGCTGTTCGAAGAGAGCGTGCTCTGTAACCGGTTCGCCCTCGAAGACATCTACGGCCGCACCTGCAACCCTTCCCGAAGCGACGGCATCCGCCAAGGCTTGCTCGTCTATCAGCCCTCCACGAGCGGTATTGACGATGCGGACACCCGGCCGCATGACTTCGAACTGGCGCGGGCCGATGATGCCGACGGTCTCGGGCGTCTTGGGGAGGTGGATCGTGATGAAGTCGGCCCGCCGGCAGACCTCGTCGACGGTGTCGACCAGATCAACACCCATCTGAGCGGCACGGTTGGGGCTGACGTAAGGGTCGTAAGCGACGAGGCGCATGCCGAAGGCGTTGGCCCGCTGGGCCACCAAGGTACCTACACGTCCCAGACCGATCACGCCCAAGGTCTTGCCGTGTAGCTCGACGCCCTGCCACTTCTCGCGCTCCCAACGTCCGGCTACGAGAGCCGTATGCGCCTGCGGGATGTTGCGGGCCTGAGCCAGCAAAAGGGCAAGGGTGTGCTCGGCGGCAGACAGGACGTTGCTCGTCGGGGCGTTCACCACCAGGATCCCATTGCGAGTGGCCGTTTCCACGTCGACGTTGTCCAGGCCGATACCTGCCCGGCCCACGACCTTCAGCCGCTCGGCGCGCTCGAGCAGGGCCGCGTCAACCTGGGTCGCCGAGCGCACGATCAGTGCGTCGTAGCCGCCGATGATCTCTTGAAGCTCCTCGGCGGAAAGCCCGGTCTTGACGTCGACATCGAGATGCTCCCGTAGACGCTCAAGACCCGCTGCCGAGAGCTTCTCGGATGCAAGAACTCTCATGATGGGCAGGAGCCTACTTCGACACTCCGCGGGCGCGATTCAACATCTCGTTGTCACGGTGTGATCACGGGACGGCCGTGGTATCCGGCGCGGGCGATCGTCTCTGTGGGCGGGCCGGGCCAGGTGTCGAGATGCACCAGCGCGAGGTCAGAAACCCCGTCGCCCGCTGGAGGCTCGGGGAAGTAGGCAGCATGGGGTGAGTCCGGATCGCCGAAGTGATGCCAAGGGGGCTCCATCCGCAACCACGCGAGCGGGGCCTCGGCGGTCGCTCTCGCACCCGCGGTTTCGATGAACCCGATGACCGAGTCCCTCTCGGGGTTGCTGAGATATTGGATCATCACCGAATGCATCACCACGGTGACGACCCCCGGGGCCGGCTCCGACAGTTGTTCGGCAAGGAAAGGCTCGGCGTTTACTCGTCGCAGCTCAACGGGCACCCGCCGGGCGATGTCCAAGGCCCCTGCTAGCTGCGCCCATCTCCAGGTCTGGTCGGGCCATACGTAAGAAGAAAGAGTGAGGCGGCCTTCGGGCGTAGCGGCATCGACCGGATGCGGATCGCTCCCACATCGGCTTGCTACCTCGACCTCGATCGACGGATCGATCGGAACCTCGATCTCTTCGAGGCGAACCGGTGACGCCGGGTCTCCCCAGTTGGCGTCCTTTGAACGGTAGAAGAAGTGGTCCCAGCGAAGGTTCAACCCGCCGCTACTTCCGATCTCGAGCAGTCGCATAGGAAGTCCGAAGCGTTCGGCGATCCGAAGGAAACCAGCGATCAAGCCGCCGGCGCGTCCTACCTCATTGGTTTGGACGTTGCGTTGGATCAGCTTCGGTATACGTTCGTGGCGCACCGCGTCGAGGAATGGCGCCCACGAGTCGTGGATCGGAGCCCCCCCTCCGACCGACGGGTAGAAGTCGTTCAAACCGGGGGCTTCACCTTCAAGTACGAGCCGGTGGACTGCCCCCATCAGCTTGAGCGCAACCGCGGCCCCCGGCGGCTCGTCCGCGAGCGGACGCATCACGTCGAGGACGGGTCCTTCCGCTGCGACGTCATCGGCGGCACGACGCAGGAGGAACGCATACAGCGGGCTGCCCAACTGCTCGCACGCGAGCGCCTGCTTTCGCAGGCGCTTGATGAGGACGTCGCCTTCGATGCTCACGCTCGTGCGCACGCATCTGCTCGGAGCTCGCTACGCGTTTCCACCGAGCGTTTCCAGCACATAGTCGATGCATCGCGTCAAGGCTGCAGCATCTTCAGGATCGACGGCGGGATAGAGCGCGATGCGAAGTTGGTTGCGGCCCAACTTCCGATAAGGCTCGGTGTCGACGATGCCATTGGCTCGCAGAACCTTGGCTATCGCCGCCGCGTCGATGTGATCGGCAAAGTCGATCGTCGCAACCGTCGTGCTGCGCGCTTCAAGATCCTTGACGAACGGCCAGGCCACATCACTGCCTTCCGCCCAGGAGTAGACCGCCTCGGCAGACGCTTTACACCGGTCAGCTGCCCACGAAAGACCACCGTTGTCGATCATCCAATCCAACTGCTCGGCCATCAGGAAAAGCGTCGCAAGAGCCGGAGTGTTGTAGGTCTGCTGCTTGCGCGAATTGTCGAGGGCGATCTTGAGATCCAAGCTCGGTGGGATATAGCGCCCGGAGGCTGCCACCGACCCGATGCGCTCGATGGCAGCGGGAGAGCACAAAGCGATCCATAGTCCACCGTCAGAGCTGAAGGTCTTCTGCGGTGCGAAGTAGTAAACGTCGAAGTCCGAGGCGTCGACCGGCAATGCTCCCGCGGCCGATGTAGCGTCGACGGTTACGAAAGCGTCCGGTGCGGGCCGGGTGACCGGAGCCATGACACCGGTCGAGGTCTCGTTGTGGATCAAGGCGTAGAGATCGATCCCAGCGCGCGCGATCGGCGTCGCCACCGTGCCCGGCTCGGTCTCGATCACGTCGGGGGTCTCTAGATGAGTGGCGAGCCTGGCTGCTTCGGCGAACTTACCGCTGAACTCCCCGAATACAACGTGCTGGCTGCGTCGCTCGATCAGCCCGAAGACCTGTGCGTCCCAGAAAGCCGTCGTCCCACCGTTGCCGAGAACCACCTCGTAGTCATCGGGCAGCTCGAAGAAAGAGACGAGACCTTCCTGAAGTCTCCCGACCAGGCTTTTGACCGGCGCCTGACGGTGGCTGGTGCCCATCAGCGAGATTCCGGTTGCCCGCAGAGCGGCAAGCGCGTCGGTCCGGACCTTCGAGGGGCCGGACCCGAAACGCCCGTCGGCAGGCTTCATGTCTGGAGGGATAGCGATCTGATCCGGCGGCAACAGCGTTCCTAACCTTTAGGGTGTGAGACACGAGCAATCTAATCGCGCGGCAGCGGGAGCCGGCACAGGAGGTGGGAACGATCGACCACGAACGACTCTCTCGCAGGGTCTCGGAGATCACCGAATCTGTGACACTGGCCGTGGATGCCAAGGCCAAGGCTTTGAAGGCCGCCGGCGAGAAAGTGATCGGCTTCGGCGCAGGCGAGCCCGACTTTCCGACCCCGGATCACATAGTCGAAGCTGCAGCCGCTGCAACTCACGACACGAAGTACCACCGCTACACCCCAGCGCCGGGCCTTCCCGAGCTGCGCGAGGCGATAGCCATCAAAACCAAGCGGGATTCGGGCTACGACGTTTCCGCTTCACAGGTGCTCGTCAGCAACGGCGGAAAGCACGCGCTGTTCAACATGTTTCTCACCACGATCGACCCCGATGACGAAGTGATCGTCCCGGCCCCCTACTGGGTCTCCTATCCCGAGATGATCCGGCTGGCAGGGGGCCGCGTCGTCGAGATCCCGACCGACGAGTCCTCGGGCTTCAAGGTCACCGTCGATGATCTCGAGCGCAACCGCACCGAGCGCACCAAGATGTTGCTGTTCGTCTCGCCGTCCAACCCGACCGGGGCCGTATACGACCCATCGGAGGTCGATGAGATCGGACAATGGGCAGCACGGCACGGCATCTGGGTGCTGACGGACGAGATCTACGAGCACCTCGTTTACGGCGATGCAGAATTCTCATCGATGCCGGTGCGCGTCCCCGAGATCGCCGATACGTGCATCGTCGTTAACGGGGTCGCCAAGACCTACGCCATGACCGGCTGGCGGGTGGGTTGGGCGATCGGTCCCCAGGACGTGATCGAGGCCGCTTCCTCGCTGCAGAGTCATGCGACATCCAACGTCGGCAACGTCGCCCAGGTTGCAGCACTTGCAGCGGTGACGGGCGACCTCTCGGCCGTCGAGATGATGCGCGAGGCGTTCGACCGTCGCCGACGGTTGATCGTGAAGATGCTCAACGAGATCGCCGGCGTGTCTTGTGCCGAGCCGATGGGCGCCTTCTACGCCTTCCCTTCGATGAAGGGACTCCTCGGGCGCGACATCGGAGGCCGCAACGCATCCAACACCGTCGAGCTCGCCGAGATCATCCTGGAACGAGCGAAGGTTGCGGTCGTGCCCGGCGAAGGCTTCGGCGCCCCCGGCTACTTCCGCTTCAGCTATGCGCTCAGCGACGACGACATCGAACAAGGGATAGGCCGCATAGCCGACCTCGTCTCCTGATCTTTGCCGTCTGGAATGAAACGGCCGCCCCTAGGGGCGGCCGTTCTTACCGTTAGAGGTACCGCTACTTGAGGCCCTTGATCAGGAAACCTTCGGTGCCACGGTGCATATCGTTGCTGTAGAGGTACTTCCCGGCCCAGAGCACCGAATAGGTAGCAGAGTTCTCGGCCTGGTAGTAAGCAGCCTCTTTAGGTGCCAGCGGGTCGTCCAGGTTCAAGACGCTCCATCCACCAGTGAACCAAGTTACGGCGAGATTGCGTCCTTTGGGGGACCAGTCCAGCCCGTGGCTCAAGCACCACGAGTCGACCCAGCCGGGATAAGTGCCGACGTTAGCAGTACCGTCCCCACCACGCGGTGGTGCAAAGCTCGACTGCAGAAGCGGCATGGCGGGGTTGCTGATGTCGTAGATCCAAACTCGACCTGTAGGGCTGGCCCCTGTGTTGCACTCATGTGCAGCGAACGCTTCATCGTCGATCGCCAAGAGCTGACCGTCGGCCGATGCCACCGCGTAGTGCGAGTACTGGATCGCAGGGTTGACGATCTTGCCGAGCAGAGCAGGAGACTCGGCGTCACTGATATCCCAGATCTGCACCTCACCCGTACCGATCGCTCCGGCACAAAAGCCAAGACGGGTATCGCCCTTCACATAGAAGGAGATGTCGTGACAGTCCATGGTTAGGGTCTGCCCTTTGGCGACGACCTTGGGCCTGCTGGGATCGGAGATATCCACGATGGCAGGACCTGCACCGGTGCCGCCGGCCAGCCCACCGCCGGCTGTGTATACGTAGTTGGTGCCGGGGACCGGCTTGAAAGTGTGGTTCTTGCCGGTGTTGACCATGCCGAGGATCCGGGGCTTTGCAGGGTTCTTAACGTCAACCGTAACCATCCCATTGCCCGCCGCGGGCGCGCACTGGTTCGTCGCGAATCCCATGATGGCAAGGCCTGGACGAACGAACTCAACATCGTTGTCGTTGCCGGGGCAAGCAAGGAAGCCAACCTCTCTAGGCTTTCCGCCCTTAGAGATGTCCATGATGTGCATTCCCCCGTTCTCGGGGATCTGGTTGCGGTTGGTCTCGCCGTTCATGGCGCCGGAGATCAGGTACTTGCCGCCATCGGTTGCCAACTCGGTCCCCCCGATGTAGGCGTTCTGACCGAGCTCCTTCACGTTGTCGCTCTTTACGATCTCGGCTTGGCTCTGGGCCACGCCCGGGACCAGCGCTGCGGAGCTGACGACTGCCAGCGACAGCAGGATGCGCTTCGTGCGGTTCATCTGCCCTCCTTGAGGCCTTTGACCTCGAACACGTCGAGGCCTTTCACTCTGTCGTTAGCCCAGATACGGCCGTCGTACCAGTACGCCGACCAGTAGTTGGTGATGTCTTCGCCGGTCCCCATGTAATGCGCGACTTCAACGGGTGCAGAAGGATCACTCCAGTCGACGACGTTCATCCCTGCTGCGTACCAGGAGGTGACAAGTGTGTAGGTACCGGGGATGAAGTTGAAGAGGTGCGAGGTGCACCACGTGTTGCGGTTGTAGTTCGAAGAACCTGCAGGCAGCGGTCCGCGATCGACCCCGTAGTAGCCCAGAGGAACCGGAAGAGTGGGATCGGCCATGTCGTAGATCCACAGCGCTCCGGTGGGACCGCCCGCGCACTCATTCCCAACGATCGCTTCTTCTCCAAGCACCAGGTACTTGCCGTCGTCAGTGAATTCCGCAGAGTGGTTGAACTGGTTGAACGGTTGGACGATCCGCCCGATCGTGGCGGGGGCAAAGGGGTCGGACACATCCCAGATCTGGGCTTCTCCCTCACCGGCGCACGCTGCGATCTTCGTGTCCTTGTCAAAGTAGAAGCTGAGGTCGTGGCAACCAGAGTTGTTCGGCTTGAACGTTGCCGCGATCTCAGGCTTAGAGGGATCCGAAACGTCGATGATCTGCTCGACCGCGCCGCCATTAGTGGGAAGTCCACCGGGGCTGGCGTAGATGATCGGCTTGCCCGGGTACACCGTCAGCGTATGGGTTCCCCCTGGGGTCTCCACCATCCCAAGGAACTTGGGCCTGCTGGGGTCCTTGACGTCAACGAGCCTGACACCGGACCCCGGAGCCCCGCCGCACGTAGAACTGTGGTAAGCCAGCGCGATCAGGCCCGGCTTGACGACAGCGACGTCGTTCTGCTCACCCGGGCACGCGATGAAGCCAACCTTCTTAGGCTTGCTTCCCTGCTTGATCACGTGGACACCGCCGTTGGCATTGCCTTGCTGCATGGCATAGATGTATTTGCCGGAGAAAGCGATATCGGTTCCTCCAGAGAAGAAGTCATTCGACTCGTTGATGTAGGGGAACGTAGCTACAAGATCGACGTTGTCACTCTTGTCTGCCGCTCGCTCGGGAGCCGTGCGGGCCGAGGCGGGCGCAGCCGTACCTACCAATAGAGCCGTGCTGATGATGGCGAAAATCGTCCGTGTAGTCCTCATGGACAAAGGGGTTCGCCGCCTAGCCCCGGTGTCCTTCCGCCATCCCCCATCGGTTAGGCGGCGGATTCATCGGTCCCGGTTGGTCACCTCGGCCAGGGTGAGGTCGTCGAGGACGCGCAGATCGCGTTCGAAGATGCGCTTCATGAAAGGCTTGAAGAAGAACAATCCGATGGCCCCCAGGATGCCCAGCGGCGGGAAGAGTTTCTCTTGCCAGATGATGTGGGTACCGCCCTCTTCGAGCTCGGTAAGGCGCATCTCGGCTTTGCCCGATACCCATCCTCGATGCTCGATAGCGAGCCTCTTGTTGGGATCCCATCCGGTGACCACGACGGTGTCGGTGGTCGTGATGCCGCCGATGGAGACGGTGGCGCGGCCCTCGACGCCGAGCCCTTCACGATGTGGGGACGTCACGACGAAGTCACGCGCTTCGAGCATCCAGAGGTCTTGGTTCTCCCAGTCTGTGATGAGGTGCCAGACCACGTCGGGGGGGCCGGGCATGACCCGTCCCATCTCGATCACGGTCGGCCACCCTTTGAAGATCGTACGAAGCACGCTCATGACTCGCTCTCCGGCCGGACCGGCTTCAGTTGATCTTCGAACGTAAGAGGTCGTTGACCATGGCGGGGTTAGCTTGCCCGCGTGACTTCTTCATCACCTGGCCGACGAGGAACCCCAACGTGCCGTCCTTGCCCTCACGGATCTTCTCGACGGCGTCGGGATTCTCGGCGATCACCTCGTCCACGAACACCTCGATCGCACCCGTATCGCTGACCTGCTTGAGGCCGCGCTCCTCGACGACCTTGGCAGGGTCGTCGCCGGTCTCGAACATCACCGTGATGACTTCTTTCGCCTGCTTGCCGGAGATCGCTCCGTCGTCGACCAGTTTGACCAACGCCGCCAGTTGGGCCGGCGCGATCTTGCCGTCGCTGAGCTCCTGCCCGGACTCGTTGAGCAAACCATAGAGGTCGGCAAGGATCCAGTTGGAGATCTTCTTGGCTTCGCCTCCGTAGGCAGCGACCGCTTCTTCGAACCAACCCGCCGTTGCAGACGTAGTCGTCAAGGTCTGGATCTCTTTATCCGACAGCCCGTAGATCTCCGCGAAACGCGCTCGCTTTGAGGCAGGCAACTCCGGCAGCGAACCTCGCACCCTTTCGATCCAGGCCTGGTCGGGTTCGAAGGGCACCATGTCGGGTTCGGGGAAATAGCGATAGTCGAACGCGAACTCTTTTGTCCTAAGCGACGACGTGGTGCCGGTCTTCTCGTCGAAGTGGCGGGTCTCCTGGACAAGGGTTTCGCCGTCATCGAGGGCCTTTCGCTGACGCTTCTCCTCGAATTCCAGTGCCCGGCCCACGGATCTGATCGAGTTCATGTTCTTGACCTCGACCTTCGCGCCGTACTCGGGTGCACCCGTCAACCGGGTCGAGATGTTCGCGTCGACCCGCATCGAGCCCTCTTCCATGCGCACGTCCGAAACGTCGAGACTCTCAAGGATCGCCCGAAGCTCGGTGACGAACGCCCGAGCCTCCTCGGCCGAAGTGATGTCTGGTTCCGAAACGATCTCGACCAGCGGGGTCCCCGCCCGATTGAAGTCCACCAGCGAATGATCGCTGTCTGCTATCCGTCCGGAACCTCCCACGTGGGTTGACTTCCCCGTGTCCTCTTCGAGGTGAACCCGGTTGATGCCGACGCGCTTGGTGCCGAAGTCACCTGTGACCTCGACGTACCCCTTGGTTCCGATCGGATGGTCGTACTGACTGATCTGATAGTTCTTCGGCATGTCTGGATAGAAGTAGTTCTTCCGGTGGAACTCGTGGAACCGAGCAATATCGCAATGCAGCGCCGCTGCGATCTTCATGGTGTATTCGATGGCCATCTGGTTAGGCACCGGTAAAGAACCGGGCATCCCCAGGCACACCGGGCACACCCGCGTGTTCGGATCTCCCCCGAAGTCCACCGGACAAGCGCAGAACATCTTGGAGTTCGTCGACAGCTCGACGTGGATCTCAAGCCCAACGGTCGTCTCGTACATCTCTGACGCCGTCGTGCTCATATCTGAGGCCTCATACCTGGGTCGCTGGCGAATCCAAGATCCTGCTCGAAGGCATGCGCGGCCCGGAACATCGTCTTCTCATCGAGCGACTTGGCGATGATCTGCAAGCCGACCGGTAGATTGTCATCCGGCGACAGGCCACAGGGGATGCTGATACCGGCATTGCCTGCCATGTTCACCGGCACGGTGAAGATGTCGCTGAGGTACATCGACAGAGGGTCGGCGGTCTTGGCACCGAACTTGAAAGCAGTGTCGGGCGACGACGGCGAGACGATCAGGTCCACCTTCTCGTAGGCGGCATCGAGCTCTTTGATGATCAGCGAACGCGTCTTCTGCGCCTTACCGTAGTAGGCGTCGTAGTAGCCGGCCGACAATGCGTAAGTACCGAGCATGATGCGGCGTTTCACCTCGGGCCCGAACCCTTCATCGCGGGTACGCGACGTCATCTTGACTATGTCCGTGCCTTCGTCCGAGCGCAGTGCGTAGCGCACCCCGTCGTAGCGAGCGAGGTTGCTCGATGCCTCGGCGGGCGCGACCAGGTAATAGGCAGAGATCGCGTACTGGAACGAGGGCAACGAGATCTCGACGAGCTCGGCCCCCAATCTCTCCAGGCGCGTGTAAGCCTCGTCGACGCGCTGCTTCACTCCGGGCTGGAGCCCTTCGGTGTCCGTGAACTCCTTGACGATGCCGATCTTCATGCCTTGGATCCCGGCGTCGATACCGTCGAGGTAGTTCGGCACCTCCTGCGGGATCGAGGTTGCATCCATCGGGTCGTGTCCTGCCGCCAGCATCAACAGGATGGCTGCGTCTTCGACCGTGCGGGCGAACGGGCCGGCTTGATCGAGACTGGAAGCGAAGGCGATGATCCCGTAGCGGGAAACCAGTCCGTACGTCGGCTTTACACCAACACAGCCGCACAACGCTGCCGGCTGACGGACCGAGCCCCCGGTGTCGGTACCCCATCCCCACGGGACTCCGCCACTCATGATCAGAGCAGGTGGTCCACCAGACGAGCCACCGGGCACACGTTCAAGGTCCCAAGGATTCTTGGTCGGGCCATAGGCCGACCACTCGGTCGAAGACCCCATCGCGAACTCGTCCAGATTCAGCTTGCCCAGCATCGTCAACCCGGCCGCCTCGCAACGCTCGACGACCGTCGCCGAGTAAGGCGGCACGAAGGTCTCGAGGATCTTGCTGCCCATCGTCGTCGTGACGCCCTTGGTGCAGAAGATGTCCTTGTAGGCAACCGGCACCCCGTCGAAAGCGGAGCTGGTCTCGCCCCTGGCACGCCGCTCGTCGGCAGCCTTCGCCTGCTCGAGAGCGATCTCGTCGGTGCGTTTCAGGAACGCGTGGATCTTTGGGTCGACCTCGTCAGCGCGGGCGAGCATCGCCTGGGCGAGCTCAACCGCCGACACCTCTTTGTTGCTGAGAGCCTCAGACAGTTCCTTGGCCGACTTCCAGAGCAGCTCACTCACCCGAGTCCTCCACGATCCGAGGCACCCAGAACCGCCCGTCTTCGGCCTTGGGGGCGTTCGCGAGAGCTTCCTCTTGGGTCAAGCACCGGCCTGCCACATCCGGTCGCATGTGGTTGCGCAACGGGATCGCGTGGCTGGTCGGTTCGAGATCATCGAGGTCCAGCTCTTGGATCTTTCCTGCGTGGGTCAAGATCGCCGTCATCTCGCCCTGCATCCGGGTTCGTTCCTCTTCGGAAAGGTCCAGGCGGGCAAGCCGGGCGACGTGGTCGACCGTTTTCCTATCGATGCTCATAGGCCCAGCATCCTAGTGCGTGATGATCGGCGGGCTTTTCGAGCAGCGCCGTCCGACATCCTTTCCGTGAGACGCCGCCGTCAGAAACATGTTGGTCCTTCCCACAGACCGGGGTTGGTTGCTAACGTGACGGGATGGCCCCCTTTCCTCGCAAGCTGCTGGCAGAGCACGAAAAGATCGTCTTCGACCTGAAACCGCATTGGGTAGCGCTGTTCGGTCCCGCCCTTTGGATGGTCGCGGCGTTGGTGGTTCTCTTCTTCGGACTGAACTGGGTAGACAATCTCGATGCGGGAAGTTTCCGCACGACGATGAAGTACGCCGTCTCGATCGGCAGCGTGGCCGCCATGTTCTACCTGAGCGTGTTTCCCACCCTGACTTGGGCGACCACCCACTTCGTTCTCACCAGCGACCGCCTCATCACCCGGCACGGGATCATCGCGAAGCACTCACGTGAGATCCCACTCGAGCGCATCAACGATGTGTCCTTCTCCCAGAGCGTTCTGGAGAGAGCGCTGGGGGCCGGCGACCTGATGATCGAGTCGGCCGGGGAGCGCGGCCAATCCCGCATCACCAACGTCCGCAAGCCCGAAGACGTGCAACTGATGATCTACAAGGAGACCGAAGCCAACAACAACCGGATGATGAAGGGTGATGGTCCTTCTCGCTCCCAAGCCGATGGCCCCGAGCAACCCGTTCCCACGGCTGCAGCCCCCGCGGCCCCACCTCAAGACAACGTTCTCCAGCAGATCGAGCAGCTGGCGAAGCTCAAGGACTCCGGCGCCATCACCGAGATGGAGTTCGAGTCCAAGAAACAAGAGCTGCTCAAACGCCTCTAAGCTCCTTCTGTTAACAGATCCGGCCAACTGTCGGCGGGATCTGTTAACAGAACGCATCCGGATCCGGGAGGACGACCCATGCGCCGCTTTCTCTGTGCCATCGCTGCTGTAGCCACATTCGCGCCCCTGACCGCTGTAACCGCTCAGGACGCCGCGGTCGTCCAGCCCTACGGGACCAACGACGGTGGAAAAACCGTCCTGAACATCCTCCCCCCGGGACAAGGGCGTTACCTGAACGGACCCGAACTGGCGGCAGCACAAGCTGGAGGCCCCCAGCCGGAGATGAACTTCAATCAGTCGGCGATGTACGACTCGCTGGTTCAAGCGACTCCCGGGATCACAACCACACAACTCACCGAGTTGTTCAAGGACGCGACCTTCGGCGTGCCCGAAGACAAGATCGCGGACGAGTACAGCCCTCGCGACGGTGTCGTGGTCCAACGGGACGACCCATTCATGGTTCCTCACGTCTACGGCGCAACGAGAGCGGATGTGATGTTCGGGGCCGGTTACGTCTCTGGCGAGGACCGGCTGTTCATGATGGACACCCTTCGTCACGTGGGTAGGTGCCGTTCTTCCGAGCTGTTGGGCGCAAGCGAAGCCAACCTGGACATGGACCGGGCTTGTAACGCGGCCTCCGGCTACGACGAGGGCGAGCTGCAAGCGATGATCGACCGACTCCCCGACATCGACCCCAAGCGCGGCCCTCAAGCCGTTCAAGACGTCATGGACTACACCGAGGGGATCAATCAGTACATCGACGAGGCGCTCGCCGATCCCTCGAAATTGCCCGGCGAGTACGAGGCCCTCCAGCAGGTGCCCAGTGAATGGTTGCCGACCGATACCGTCGCGGTTGCGTCGTTGATCGGCTCGCAACTCGGCGTTGGTGGCGGCGGCGAGCTTGCCAACGCGGCGTTCCTCTCCACGTTGATGAACGAGGGAGCAAGCTTCCGCAAGGCGCGCCGCATGTTCGAAGATCTGCGCTCTGCGAACGACCCGGAGGCTCCGGTTACCACCAAGACACCCTTCCCCTTCAACGACCGGCTGGGGAAGCTCAACAAGGCATCCGTGGCACTTCCCGATCTTCCACAAGCCGCGGAACGGGCGCAACGGGTCGCAAGCCCACCCGATCACCTCGATGGTCCCTTCGGCAAGATCCCGTGGGCCTTCCCCGACGGCATGAGCAACGCCTTGCTGGTCAACGCCAACAGATCCAAGAGCGGGAACCCGATCGCCGTGATGGGGCCACAGACCGGCTACTGGTCGCCCCAGATCCTCATGGAGTTGGATTTGCACGGCCCCGGTATCGACGCCCGGGGGGTCGGATTCCCCGGGATCTCGCTGTACATCCTGCTCGGACGTGGTCGCGACTATGCGTGGAGCGCCACTTCGGCCGGTGGGGATCAGGTCGACACCTATGCCGAGGAACTCTGCGACCCCGAAGGCGGGGAAGTTACCCAAGACAGCAACTTCTATCTCGACGACGGCGAGTGCGTGGAGATGTACACGCGCACCGACTCCTGGACGGCGAAACCGAGCGCGGGAGGCATCCCGCCGTTCCCACCCTCGGAAGAGAACGTGACCGTCGAGATGACCACCCAACGCACCGATGACGGCATCGTTCAATCGCGGGGCACGGTCGGTGGCAAGCCGGTTGCCTTCGTCGCCAAGCGCGCTAGCTGGGGTAAAGAAGTCGATTCTGCTCTGACCTACGTCGATATCCAAGACGCGTCGAAGATCAACTCGGCAGCGGACTTCCAACGCGCCTTCGGCCGCTTCGCGTTCACCTTCAACTGGTTCTACGTCGACAAGAAGGACACGGCATACCAGCTAGGCGGCTATCACCCGATCCGGCCCAAGCACACCGAACCCGACCTGCCCGTCTGGGGCAACGGCAAGTGGGATTGGAAGGGGATGCTGTCGTTCGCCAAGACGCCCAAGGACATCAGTCCCAAGTCGGGCTACATCGTTTCGTGGAACAACAAGCAGGCACCACGCTTCACCTCCAACGATGCCAACTGGGCATACAGCTCCATCTATCGCAGCCAGTTGCTCGAAGACCCGGCGCGCAAGGTCTTACGGCGCGGCGGAAAGATGACGCTGCTGCAGGCAGTGGACATCATGGGAAGCGCAGCAACGACGGACCTGCGTGGATATCGCGTGCTGCGCTACATGCTCAAGGTCATCGGTAAGGCTCCCGACGAGCGCATCGGAACCGCAACGGGACTGCTCAAGGCGTGGAAGCGTTCGGGCGCGCATCGAGAAGCGCCCGAACCGGGGGCCGACTACGAGCACTCCCCTGCTATCGCCCTGATGGACGCGTGGTGGGAGAAAGCCATCGAGGCGATCTTCCGGCCCAAGCTTGGCGCTGCGTTCGATGCGATCCCACAAGGGTTCGACAACGAGCCGAGCGGTGTTGGTAGCGCCTACCAGGGTGGCTTCTACGGCCAGGTCGAGAAAGCGCTTCGGTCGAGTCTCGGCCGCAAGGTCCGTGGCGCCCACTCGGTGAAGTACTGCGGCAAGCGCAAGGTCTGCCGGGCTGCTCTGCTCGCCAGCCTCGACGCGGCCATCGCCGAGCTAGAAGCTGCGTTCTCTGAAGATCCCGCGACGTGGGACGTGGACGAGACCATCGATCAGATCGACTTCACCCCCGTTGGCGTCCAAGACCAAGACAACATCCAATGGCAGAACCGTCCCACCTTCCAACAGGTCCTGGAGTTCTAATCCCCTGGGGGACCGGTCACGCCGGCTTCACGCAGGAAACCGAGTATCCGGGGAAGAACCACGGCCAACGCCTCGATGCTCGTATGTCCGGCTCCAGGAACCAGATGCAAAGAAGCACCGTCTCCCGCTGCCCGCAGCAGTGCTTGGGCGTCGGTGACCGGGACGACGAGATCGTCCTGCCCGTGGAGTATCAGGACGGGTGCTCGCACCTCGCCTATCGTGCGCACCGGAGCAAAACTCTCGAAACGGTGCCCGATGGCGTGCTCTGTGAATCGCAGGGCCGCCCTGCTCAAAGAAGGGGACAGGCGCCGGCCTAGCGTTCGCGACATGAACTCTCTGGGGTGGGCCATGGAGGCCATGGACACGACCGCCGCGACGCCGGGGTCCTGAGCCGCGACCCGCAAACACGCGCCCGCCCCCACGGAATGCCCGATCAACGCGATCCGGAAGGCATCCACTCCGGGCTGCCGCCGAAGCCACTCGAGCCCCACTTCGATGTCTTGCGCGAAGGACGGCATCGATGCCACCTCCGCATCGTCACTACGGCCATGACAGCGGGCGTCAAGGAGTAGCACGGCGAGGCCGGCGGCGCGCAAGGGCTCGCCCAAGGGAAGCATGTCCGCTGCTCCGGCGCCCCATCCGTGCATTAGAAGAACAGCCGGAACGGAATCGCAGCGCCGCGCCGCGGGAGAGAGGAACCAGCCCCGTAGGCAGAGCCCGTCGGCTGCTCGAAGACTGACGTCGCGGGCGTCGCTCGGGGGATCGGAAGCCGGGGGCCGTCGAGGGGGCCGGCCGTAACGCCGACGCACAACACGCATCGCCCGGCGGAGACAAAGAGCTCCTGCGGTGGCCGACGCCAGGGCTGCGATCACCCGGCCACGCTATCAGCAGGACAGCCCAGGAGCGGGGACGAAGCGCGACCGTGAATTAACCGGTCGTTAGCGGAGGCGCTGCCCCTCAGACACACCCGTTTCCTACAGTGAGGGGCGTTAAGTACCGATATACGAGGTAGGGAGCGATCCCGGTCAGAGATATGTCGGGCGCCGCCGGTGCTGCATAGCTGAGTCCTCGGAGGCCGCTCATGAGGGAGGTGTCGGAATGCGCGCTTTCGCCGAATGGGTGATGACGATCATCGTTCTATCGTCCTTGCTCGCGTTCGCCGGGCTGTTGTTCATGAGAGCGGTTGATGTCATCGGCCACGTGAGAGCGTGGAAGCCCGGGGGCCGGAACCAGTAAGGCACGACGACTCCGCTGCGGCGGCACCCGTGGTCCGCTAGCGAACCTCCTCCGGCGCGTCCCCTTGCATCACACAGCCAACGCGACGGTTGCTGTGTGACAACTCTCCTTTCTCCCTGAAAATCGGTCACCCCATTCTGCCCGCCCAGATAGATCGAAACGTCCCCGCGCTGGTCGGCAACTACGTCTTGAGTCACCAGCGATAGACAGAGCGTCGGGTCGGTGGTCCTGCATCTAGATGCCCCAACGAGCGGCGGTGGGATTGGGTTGCGACTTCGGACAGGGGTTCTTGATCTCGCGGCCCATGCCCCTGTCACAGCTCGCCGGGCGGCCCTCGACCCGATAACGGCAGTCTTGCCGGGAAGCCCTTTTCGCGGCCGGGCCCGGCGGGCGAGAAAAAACCATTCCAGCCCGTATCCGAATCCCGACGCCCACCGTTTATCAAAGCGAGAAACGATGAGCTTCTCGAAAAGGGCAAACCCGCCGTGAGACGGGGGCGCAAAGTCACAGGGCCTCGCGCAAGTGAGGAAGCCTGGCTACCGAAAGGAGCACCGCATGTCACGAACCACCCTGAGGGCCAAACCCTTCACCATCCTGGCCGGTCTCATCCTGGCCGCCTACTACACGATCGGCCTCAGCGCCGGAGCCTTCGCTGGCGGCAGCCGCGACCGTGACGGCGACGGCATGCCGAACAAGTGGGAAGCCGCCAACGGCCTGAACCCCGACAAACCCAACGCCGATGGCAACCCGGACCACGACTCACTGCGCAACCTTGGGGAATTCCGCAACGATACCGACCCCAAGGAAGAAGACACCGACGAGGATGGCATCGACGACGGTGACGAGGTCAAGGAATTCGACACCGACCCTACCGACGATGACTCCGACGACGATGGCGTCGAAGACGGCGACGATGACTCCGACGACGATGGCGTCGACGACGAGGACGAGGACGACACCGGCGAAAGCTGCAGAGCCGATGACGACGACTCCGACCACGACGGGATCGACGACGAGGACGAGAACGAGAACGAGAGCGACCCCGATGACGCCGACTCCGACGACGACGGGATCGATGATGGCAACGAGGACCTGGACGACGATGGCGTCGACGAAGAAGACGATGACGATGCGGACGTCGACGAGTGCGAAGACGAAGAGCTCGGGGAAGACGATGACGATGCATTCGCCACGATAGTCTCGTTCGACCAGTCCACAGGCACTCTGACCCTCCAGACAACGAGCGGCAACAGCGTCGCTGCGACCGTGACCGAAACGACTGAGATCGAGTGGGAAGACGCCGATTGCAGCCCCAGCGGCAGTGAAGAAGGCACCACGGCCGACCTCCAGCCGGGCGTGCAGGTCTCCGATCTCGATCTCGATGAGAGCACCGGTGCCCTCGAAGAGATCGAGTTGTACTGCGACGACGACGGGGACGAGCCCGACGACGACGGGGACGAGCCCGACCAGGACTAGGCTGGGCTAAAGGATTCGTCCGACCGAGACGAAGCTAAAGGTGGGGCCCGCCGGGCCCCACCTTTCTCCTTCCCTTAAGGATCGAGATGCCATTAGGCAGCGACTTCGAAAGAGCCCTGCAAGCCGCAAGATCTGGAGACGAGTGGGCCTGGCGCCGTCTTTATGAAGACCTGGCTCCAACCGTTCTCCGCTACCTGCGCGCTCGAGGGGCCATCGACCCTGAAGACCTCACGGGCGACGTATTCCTGCTTGTCGTACGAAGATTGCATCAGTTCCAAGGCGGCGAGTCAGAGTTCCGCGCCTGGGTGATCACGATCGCCCATCACCGCTGTATCGACGCATTCCGTTCGCGCGAACGACGACCGGCAGACCCCCTCGATACCGACATCCTGACGTCTATTGCGGGAGCCACAGACGTCGAACACGAAGCTCTCGAAGATCTGACCACAAGAAGTCTCATCAGCTCCCTGAACGAGCTCTCCCCGGACCAGAGAGACATCCTCTTCCTTCGGATCCTGGCAGGCCTCAGCATCGCCGAAGTAGCTACTGCGACAGGCAAGTCCCCCGGTGCCGTTAAGTCTCTTCAGGCCCGAGCTGTCGGCGCACTCCGGCGCAACCTCCCCAAAGCGATAACCGACGGAAAGGCCGTTTCCTGATGGGCGGCCGCGTCGTTCCTATAGTAGAGATGACCCACGCAAAGGCACTAGACGCCCGACTCGAACTGCTCTTGGCCGGTGAGGAACCGCTTGCGGATCCCCTGGACCAAGATCTATCGACGTTGATCACGCAGATCGACGAACTGGTGCCCATGCCGGTCATCACGCCAGAGATGGCCAACGTCCAGATCGCCAAGATCGTAGAGAGCGCCGCCGCCCTAAGGTCCGACATCGCACCGCTACAACGCCCCTCGCGGCCCGGATGGCGAGCCCGGCTGAGCGCACTCTCGGCCATCCCAGCAAGAAAGGTCGCGGCGGCCAGCCTGTCACTGTCCGCCACATTCTCGGGACTGGCCTACGCAGGAGTACTCCCCGAGCCGCTTCAGCGAGCTGCAGCCAACGTTGCTCGCGTCGTAGGGATCGAGCTACCTCACCCCGACGATACAGAGGATGCCAACCCCGGGTCGGGGAAAACCGATGACTCCGAGAGCCCTGCGGGAGTCGACGATTCCACGATCGAGGGCAGCAACCCCAGCCAAGGCGATGGGAGCCCCAGCGACGAACGACGCGGCTCGGATGAGACCCAGCCGGGCTCCGGGTCAGACGAAGCTTCCGACGATGACGGTGACGACGAGCCGGGCTCCGGGTCAGACGAAGCTTCCGACGATG